>NZ_JACHJW010000001.1:4252494-5702489 GCF_014203835.1 Micromonospora polyrhachis
CGCCCAGGGCGGTCGGTGTGACGCCCCCTGCCTGGGCTACTCCTACGTCAACAGCGAGGCGGTCACCGACACCATGGCCCGGGTGCTGCCGGTGACACTGAGCATCGTGCTCCCGGCGGCCATCCTCTGGCTGGTGCTGGGGGTCGGCCTCGGCATGATCTCGGCCCTGCGCCGGGGCACCCTGCTGGACAAGGTGGCGATCGGGGTCTCGCTCACCGGGGCCTCGCTCCAGCTCTACTTCGTCGGTGCCGTACTGCTGCTGGTCTTCGTCTACAACCTGAAGTTCCTGCCGGTGCCGAGTTACACGTCGATTCTCGATAATCCGGCCAAGTGGGCCAGTGGGCTGGTGTTGGCCTGGCTCGCCCTGGCCTTCCTCTTCTCCGCCATCTATGCCCGACTGTCCCGAGCGCAGATGTTGGAGACGCTCTCCGAGGACTTCATCCGGACCGCGCGCGCCAAGGGCCTGCCAAAATCCAAGGTGTACGGCCGGCACGCGCTCCGCGCCGCCATCACCCCGGTGGTCACGATCGCCGGGTTGGACGTGGGCGGGGCGCTGGGCGGCACGGTCATCACCGAGACCACCTTCGGCATCCAGGGGTTGGGTCGTACGGCGGTGGAGGCGGTGCGCGGCGGTGACCTGCCCACCATCATGGCAACGGTGCTGATCGCGGCGTTCTTCGTGGTCGTGGCCAACCTGGTGGTCGACCTGCTCTACGCCGTCATCGACCCCCGCGTCCGCCTCGGGTAACCAGACCTTCCGCCGTAGGCCAACCGCTATCGAGGTCTTTGGGTGCATTGATTGTCGCGGGAGCGACAATCAATGCACCCAAACCAGTGCGTGCGTCGCCTTCCGCAGGCACGCCCGATGTTTCGCCGATTCTGGGCGCGCTGAATAGGAGCATCGTCCAGTCTCTCCCGTGTAGACGTCGGCCGGCGGCGTGCCATTGCCACCTGCACTTATGCGCCCTAAAGTGCTGCGCGTAGTGGAGAAATCACACCGTGCAGCAATGCGTCTTGTGGACGTCCGAGGACGTTCCGGGCGTCCACCGGGAGAATGGCTATGAACAATCTGCTGCGTACTGCCATGGCCGAGGCGGGCGAGACGGCCGAGTCGTTGGCGGGCCACGTCGGGGTTGACCCGAAGACAGTCGGGCGGTGGCTCTCACCAGGTCGGGTGCCCCACCCTCGGCACCGGATGGCAGCGGCCAAGGCCCTCGGTCGGGAGATCGGTGAGCTCTGGCCGGATGCGGTGCGGCCCCGCGTACCGGCATGGTTCCGGCCGTGGGCGGACCTCGAACGGGAGGCGACGGCGCTGCGGTCGTTTCAGGTCGCGGTGCTACCCGGCCTGTTGCAGACCGAGGCCTACGCCCGCGCGGTGCTGAGCAGCGGTCCGCTTGCCGCCGACGAGGTGGAGGGATACGTCGCGACCCGGTTGGAGCGACAGGCGGCCGTCCTCGACCGACCCCGCCCGCCGCTGACCATCTTCGTGATCGACGAGGCGGCGCTGTGGCGGGGCGATCCGGAGATCATGCGACCTCAGCTCGACCACCTGGTCGCCATCTCCGAGCGGCCGAACGTGCTGGTGCACGTGCTGCCCCTGCGGGCCGGCTTCCACCCCGGCCAGGCCGGCGCGTTCGTCATCGCCAGTGTCGACGGTGACGGCGACGTCGGATACATCGACGACCAGGCCGAGGGGCGGATCGTCAAGGACATTGCCCCGCTCTGGCACACCTGGGACACTCTGAGGTCGGTGGCGCTCCCGCGTGACCTGTCCAGAGAGCATCTAGAGGCGCGAACATGGCTGAGATGACCGGCGCCCGCTGGCGCACGAGCACCCGCAGCAGCTCCAACGGTGGCGACTGTGTCGAGGTCGCCGACAACCTGCCTGGTGTGGTGCTGGTCAGGGACAGCAAGGATCGGGACGGCGGCACGCTTGCCTTCGGGGCCGACGTCTGGCGCGCCTTCGTCGGTTTCGCCGGAGGGCGCTAGCGACACGTCAACGTCTGGCGCTAGCGACACCTCGGGCTCAGTGCCCGGTGCATCGAGTCGACCGGTTCTCTTGGTGACGCTGCGGGTACGGGGTGCTGGGATGTCCCGCATCGGTCGGGAACGGTGCTGACCTGGCCACGATCGTGGCAAAACTTATCGTTAACTGTTACACAATTCGTAGATTTCCTTCACTACGATCCGTGGGGCGTCGGCGGTCTTCGCCCGGCGGCTACGCAGCACATTCGGTGGAGGAGGAACATCATGCGACCACGGGTGGCGGCCGCCGCAGGCGGCGCTATCGCACTGGTGGTGACATTGGGTGCGTGCACGGAGAACACCGGCGAGGGCACCAATGTAGACATCAACCGTACCCAGACCGGGGTCATCGCGACCGACCCGAAGGACTCCCTCGGGCCCGCGCCGGAGGTGCCGGGTGCCAAGAAGGGCGGCACCTTCACGATCCTTCGGGAAACCAAGATCGTGCACCTGGACCCGCAGCGGACGTACTCGTTCGTGGGTCTGATGAACGCCCCGCTCTACAGCCGTTACCTGACCACCTGGAAGGACGACGGCAAGGGCAAGCTGACGCTGGTCGGCGACCTGGCCGAGACCCCGGGCAAGAACGTCAACAACGACTGCAAGGTCTGGGAATTCAAGATCAAGGACGGGGTCAAGTTCGAGGACGGCCGGCCGATCACCTCGAAGGAGATCGCGTACGGCATCGCCCGCTCGTTCGACCTCGACCTCACCGGCGGCCCGACCTACATCCAGGAATGGCTGGTCGACAGCCCGCAGTTCGACACCAAGTGGAACTTCAAGGCCAACAAGGACTCGCTGCCGCCGGGGTTGACCACGCCGGACCCGAAGACGCTGCGCTTCGAGTTCAACAAGCCCCGCTGTGACCTGCCGTTCGCCGTGTCCCTGCCGACCACCGCGCCGCTGCCGGCCGACAAGGACACCGGTGTCAACCTGGACAACGCGCCGTTCTCGTCCGGCCCGTACAAGGTCACCAAGCACACCGTCGGCACCGAGCTGGTGCTGGAGCGCAACGAGCACTGGGACCCGGCCACTGACGCGGTACGCCACCAGTATCCGGACAAGTTCGTCTGGACCTTCGGCCCGGACCAGTCCGCCGCAGCCAACCGGGTCATCGCCGACGGCGGGGCCGACCAGGCCGCGCTGTCCTGGAACAGCATCCCCTCCTCGCTGGTCGCCCGGGTCGCCGGGGACGCGGCGCTGAAGAGCCGCACCCTGCTTGCGCCCACGCCGCAGACCAACAACCTGGTGATCAACACTCAGCGGGTCACCGACCTGTCGATCCGGCAGGCGCTCAACTACGCGATCGACCGGGACGGTCTGATCAAGACCCTCGGCGGTGAGACGGTTGCCCAGCCGCTGACCACGCTGCTGCCGCCGGCCACGATCGGCTTCAAGCAGTACGAGGCGTACCCGGCCGGCAAGAGCGGCAACATCGAGAAGGCCAAGGAACTGCTCGCCGGCAAGACCCCGGAACTGGTGTTCGGCGCTGCCGACGACGCCGAGGGTCAGGAGGTCGCGACCCAGATCAAGGCCAACCTGGAGAAGGCCGGCTTCAAGATCACGATCCGGAGCATCCCCACCGATGCCCGCCTGGACGAGGTCAAGAAGAAGAACAACCCGTGGGACCTCTACCTCGGTCAGTGGGCGGCGGACTGGCCCAGCGGTGCCTCCATCCTGCCGGTGCTCTACGACGGTCGCACGATCAAGCCCGAGGGCAACAGCAACTCGTCGTTCATCAACAGTGACGCGATCAACGCCGAGTTCGACCGGGTGCTCGCCCTGGACCCGACGGCCCAGGCCGATGAGTGGGCGAAGCTGGACCAGCGGATCATGACCGAACTGGCCCCGGTGGTGCCGCTCTATGTGAACGTGGCCTACTTCGCACACGGCTCGAAGGCCGGCGGGCTCTTCGTCTCCAGCGTCTTCGGGTGGACGTCGTTCGTGGACGCGCACGTCAAGCAGTAGCCGCGCCGCGCGGAGCAGTAGCTGCGTCGCACATGAAGCAGTAGCCGCGTCGCGTGGATTGTGGTGTTAGGAAGGGCCCCTTCTTATGCAGAAGACGATAAGAAGGGGCCCTTCCGCGCATCCCTCCTGCCGCCAGGCCTGTGCTCAGGCGAGGTGTTGGCGCAGGAAGTCGAGCTCCAGGCGGAGCAGGCGCTCGGCCGTACCCCCGGCGGCCATATGGGTGGCCCCGGTCAGCGGCAGCACCGAGTGCGGACGGCCGGCGGCCAACAACGCGGCCGACAGGCGCAGGGTGTGTGCGACCACCACGTTGTCGTCGGCCATGCCGTGCACCAGCAGCATCGGCCGGGCCTCCGCCGGATCGCGTACCGGATCGGCGGCCAACTCCACCAGCGAGTGGTGGGCGTAGATCTCCCCACCGTCGACGGGTAGACCGAGGTAGCGCTCGGTGTAGGCGGTGTCGTAGAGCATCCAGTCGGTGACCGGGGCGCCGACGATGGCGCAGCGGAACAGGTCGGGCCGGCGCAGGGTGGCCAGGGCGGCCAGCCAACCGCCGAACGACCAGCCCCGGATCGCCACCCGGCGCAGATCCAGGTCCGGGTGCTTGTCGGCCAACGCGGCCAGCGCGTCGACCTGGTCCAGCAGGATCACGTCGGCGAGCCGCCGGTGCACCACCTTCTCGAACGACGGGGCCACACCAGGCGTACCCCGGTTGTCGACGGTGACCACGGCGAACCCGGCGTCGGCCCACCACTGCCGTTCCAACCACCGTGACCGTAGCGCCAGCACCTCCTGGTGCCCCGGTCCGCCGTAGATGTCGAGCAGCACCGGCAGCCGTCGACCGGTGACGTGGCTGCTGGGATAGAGCACCGCCGAGGGCAGCCGCCGGTCGGTGACCCGGACCAGCATCGGACGCGGGGCGTACGGCGGGGTGGCGGCCAGCGACCGGATCGCGGCCACCTCACGGTCCCGCTGCCAGACCGTCCATCGGGTGCCGGGGTGGTCGAGCGAGGCGAAGCCCACCACGACCACGTCCCCACCCACCGCGGCGGTGTGCCAGCCGGGATCGGCGGTCAGCCGCTGGGAGTCGGCCCCGGCCACCCCGATCGCGGTCCGGACCCGGAACAGGTGCTGCTGGCTCGGCTCCCCGTTGCTCGCCTCGACCAGCAGGTCGGGGGCACCGTTGCCGCCGGGCAGCCGGCCGACCACCCGGCGTACGTAGAGCGACGGCGGGGTGAGCAGGGTGCCATCGGCGAAGAGACAGCGGGCGTCGTAGCCGTCGTGGGCGAGTTCCCCGCCGACCAGCACCCGCCCGTCGGAGAGGTGGCACGGGGTGCCGGCGACCGGCTCGACCCAGCGCGGGTCGGCGAGTTCGGCGTGCACCTGCGTCTCGCCGGTACGCGGATCGACGGCGAGGACGAGGCCGTGCTGCTGCAACCGGCGCAGTACGGTGATCAGCGGGCCGCCCTCGCTCCAGTGCACCGACACCAGGTAGGGATAGGTCTCCCGATCCCAGTGCACGTCCACCCAGCCGCCGTCCAGGTCCAGCAGGTGCAGGCTCACCTCGGCGTTGGGGCCACCCGAACGGGGGTAGGCGACCGTGGTCGGAGCGGTGGTCGGATCGCTGGGATCGGCCAGGTGCCAGCGGGGCAGCCGGGACTCGTCGACCCGGGCGGCCAGGATCGACCGCCCGTCCGGGGCCCACCAGTAGCCCCGGAACCGGTCGAACTCCTCGGCCGCGACGTACTCGGCCAGCCCCCAGGTGACCCCGGAGTCCTCGCCGGCGAGCAGTGAATCGGTACCGTCCGGGTCGATCACCCGGAGTTGTCCCCGGGGGCTGCCGCCGCCGGCTTCGGTGACGTAGGCGAGCCGCTGGCCGGTGGGATCCGGTCGGGGGTCGACCACCGGCCCGGCGGTGGCCACCTCGACCACGTCCCCGTGCGCCAGGTCGGCCCGGAACAGTCGGCCGCCGAGGGTGAAGACCGCAACCCGGGCTGCCGGGTCGGTGGCGTACCCGCCGATGCCGGCGGCGCTGACCCGCTGCCGTTCCCGCAGTGCCCGTTCGGCCGCCGGAAGCGGGGCGGCCGGCTCGGCACCGAGCAGCAGCGCCGGGTCGGCCACCAGGCGTTCGGTCGCGGTCGCGACGTCGAGTGACCAGAGCGCGTCCACCGGATCCTCGGGACCGGCGGAACGGAGGAACAACACCCGTGAGCCGTCGTTGGCCACCGTCAGCATCCGGGGCGCGCCGTAGCTGAATCGACGGGTACGAGCGGCCAGCTCCGGGTAGTCCACGACGGAATCGTAAGACGGTGGGATCGCCTGTGGGGCCGAGCTGGCGATCGGTACCCGTCCGGTTACATAGGGACTTCCGGACGTGGAACCTCGCTGAGGGTGGCCGTTCGAGGACTCCGTGGCGTGCCCGTCCGATAACTCCTGGAACAAGGTGATCCGCGTTGGCCGCGTACAGTGTCGAGGCGTGACGACTCTCGCTGCCCGCCGGCTTCTGCTGGTCCACGCACATCCCGATGACGAGTCCATCGGGACCGGGGCGACGATGGCCCACTACGTGGCCGCCGGCGCTCAGGTCACCCTGGTGACCTGCACCCTCGGTGAAGAGGGGGAGATCCACGTGCCGGCGCTGGCCGGACTGCTCGCCACCGAGGCCGACCAGCTCGGTGGCTACCGGATCGCGGAGTTGGCCGCCGCCTGTGCGGCGCTGGGCGTCGCCGACCACCGGTTCCTCGGCGGTGCCGGGCGCTACCGCGACTCCGGCATGATGGGCCTGCCCACCAACGACCACCCCCGGGCCTTCTGGGGGGCGGACCTGGACACCGCCGCCGGGCACCTGGTGGAGATCATGCGGGAGGTACGCCCGCAGGTGCTGGTCACCTACGACCCGAACGGCTTCTACGGGCACCCGGACCACATCCAGGCGCACCGGGTGGCGATGCGCGCCGCCGAACTGGCCGCCGCCGAGGGGGTCGGCCCGGCGAAGATCTACTGGACGGCGATGCCGAAGAGTGTGTTGGAAGCCGGCATGACCACGTTCGCCGAGTCGGCGGACAACCCGTTCGCCGGCATCGAGCACGCCGACGACCTGCCGTTCGGCACTCCGGACGAGCAGATCGCGGCCCAGATCGACGGCACCGACCAGCACACTGCCAAGGAGGCGGCGATGCGGGCGCACGCCACCCAGATCCCGGACAACTCGTGGCTCTACTCGATCGCCGGCAACTTCGGCAACGAGTTCATGGGAGTGGAGTACTACACGCTCGCCGTGGGGGAGAAAGGACCGGGCGTGGGCCCGTACGGCTGGGAGGAGGACCTGTTCGCGGGCCTGGCGCTCGACGTCGACCCGGTGGCGGCACCAGCCGGCGCGGTCCGTGCCCCCGTGCAGCCCGGCGAGCCGACCCCGGTGGTCGGTACGTCGGCAGAGGCCGGCGTCCGGTGAGCCTGACCAGTCCGTCCATGTCCGCCTCGCCGCAACTCGAACCCGACCCGCCATCGGGCCGGTGGTCCGCCCTGGAGCCCGCGCTCGACATGGCGTTGCGGGTGATCGGGGGAGCGCTGGCGGTGGCCGGCGCGATACTGACCGCGATACTGGAGTTGGTCTTCGTGACGGCCCGGGTGGGCGGTTATCTGATCGGGGTGTCGGTGGTCATCGCCGTGGTTGCCAACGTCGGGTTGAGCTGGTTCGCTCACCGCGCCGTCGGCAGCAAGGCGGCGGTCGCGCTGCCCGCACTGACCTGGTTCGCGCTGATGGTGGTGGTGGCCGGTGGTACCTCGGAGGGCGACATCCTGCTCGCGGGGAACAACTGGGTGGGACTCGCGATGATCGTCGCTGGCGCGATGGCCTTTGCCGTCATGGCCTTCCGGCTGATTCTGGCACCGCGTCGTTGACCTTGCGGCTTATAGCTCCGCAGCGTCCGAAGTGGTAGACATCTGGGCAGTGAGGCCGAGGTGACGGCGGGGCATGATCCGGGAGGATGCGTGATGAAGGACCGTTGGCTGCCGCTCGGAGTGCTCGCAGGGGTGCTGTTCGCGGTCAACGTCGTTGCCCGATTGATCATCCGGTTCGGGTTCGCGGACGACGTCGATGCGGCCGACCGGATGTCACTGGGGATGTTCGCCCTGATCGGGGTGATCCTCGGGACGGTCGCCTTCCTCTGGGGGCGGCGTCGCCCGGTCAGTCAGTGGAGTCCGGAGGTCGCCGGTGCCGTACTGGTCGCACTGACCCTGACCATCTTCGTCGGCCCGTTCATCAGCGGCACCCAACCGTTCGCGAACGGCGCGGGACAGTTCTTCTCCCAGATCTGGCTCTACGCCGGCTTCACCCTCGGCGGTGCCCTGATCGGGTTCCTGGTGCTGACCGCACTGGGCCTGGACTACCGCTCCCAGTCGTTGAAGCGGTACGCCGAGAGCCGGCAGGCCAAGCCGCGCAAGATCGTCCGTCGCTGACCGACGTCAGGAAGTCGCTGACCGGGCTGGGCACCCGGGCGCTGACCGTTCGGCCGGCGACCTGCATCCACCGGTCAGCGGCCGATCTCCGGTGCCACCCGGGAGACGTACGTGTGGTGGGTGGTGAAACCGAGCCGCCGATAGAGCGCCACCGCGCCGCTGTTGTGCTCCTCCACTTGGAGGAAGGCGTGGCTCGCGCCTCGCTCGACGGCCCAGTCGGCGAGCGCCCGGACCAACTGCCGCGCCAGTCCCTGCCGCCGCGCGGCGGGCACCACCTCGATCAGGGTCAGGCCGAGCCACCGCCCTTCGCCGGTGACCGTGCCCCGGGCGACGCCCAGCAGTTGCGGATCGGCGTCGTCGAGGTCGGCGTACAGGTGGGCGAAGCGGACCTGGTCCACGGCGGTGAGCACGTGCCACGCGGCGGCCGGCAGTTCTGCGGCCGGTAGCGCGGTAGCCGACAGTTCGGCGGCCTGGGCGGCCGGTAGCGCGGCTGCCGGCAGTTCGGCGGCCTGGGCGGCCTTACGGGCGGCGGCGAGCGCGACCCAGGCGGCCGACGGTTCGGTGTCCAGCCGCACCGGGGGGAGGTCGGTCCGGGGCGGTACGGCTGCCAGGAGCGCCGTCAGCGGGATGGTCTGCACCAGGACTGGCGGACGGGCGGTCCAGCCCCGCCGGTCGAGCGCGATGCCGATCGGCGCGGCCAGCGGCAGCGGTACGTTGATCGTGGCGGGCTGGTGTCGGGCGGCGTACCAGTCGACGACCGCGTCGATGGCGGCCTCCAGGGGGCGGTCCGGGTCGCCGATCGGCAGGGCGGAGTTGGCTCGCCCGGTCCAACCGCCAGCCGCCCGTAGCCGCCAGTCGCCCAGCCGATCCTGCACCGGGGCTGGCCAGGCCTCGTTGGCGGCCAACTCCAGGCCGACCACTGCGGTAGCGGTCGGTCGGCGCGCGGGGGGCACCCGCTTGGCGCGGTGCACCTCGGTCAGCGGCACGCGAAGCTCGCCCTTGGCGGTTGCCATGGTGAGATGGGTCTCGGTCAGCTCGACGAGCTCGCCCAACGCGTCGGAAAAGACCGTACGGCCGTCCCGAATTCCCACAATTCGCCGGACTACCATCCGGTGTCCTACATCCTGCCGTCGGAGCACGATCGACCCCCTCCCCGGCGAGATACTAGGCTCTAACTGTCGCGGTTCATCGCGGCGTGGCTGGCGAGGGTTCCGGGTCGGCTCGCGTGAGACGATGCGGTCGCGCCGGAATCCGAGTTCGGAGGAGAAGATCGGTGACCTACATCATCGCCGAGCCGTGCGTGGATGTGCTCGACAAGGCATGCATCGAGGAGTGCCCGGTCGACTGCATCTACGAGGGCAACCGGATGCTCTACATCCACCCCGACGAGTGCGTCGACTGCGGGGCCTGTGAGCCGGTCTGCCCGGTCGAAGCGATCTTCTACGAGGACGACGTCCCGGAGCAGTGGAAGGACTACACCTCGGCGAACTACGAGTTCTTCGAGGACCTCGGCTCGCCGGGCGGTGCCTCCAAGATCGGCAAGGTGGAGAAGGACGCCACCTTCGTCGCGGCCCAGCCGCCGCGTGGAGAAGGGCACTGAGCCGGACTGTGGGCGGGCAGCCACCGGTTTCGGCCCGGCTGCCCGATTTCACCTGGGACGTGCTGGACCAGGCCGGCAAGCTCGCCGCCAGCCATCCGGACGGGCCGATCAACCTCTCGATGGGCACGCCGGTCGACCCCGTACCGCCAGTGGTGCGGCAGGCACTGGCTGACGGCTCCGACACGCCCGGCTACCCGCTGACCGCCGGATCTCCGTCGCTGCGGGCCGCCGTCACGTCCTGGGTCGCCCGCTCCTGCGACGCCACCCCGGACGGTCTCGGGGTACTGCCGACCATCGGCTCCAAGGAACTGGTGGCCTGGCTGCCGACCCTGCTGGGCATCGGCCCCGGTGACGTCGTGGTCATCCCCCGGATCTGCTACCCGACCTACGAGGACGGGGTACGCCTGGCCGGCGCCACCGCCGTACGCGCCGACTCGCTGACCGCCGTCGGCCCGTCGAGTCGGGTCCGGTTGGTCTGGGTCAACTCACCCGGTAACCCGACCGGGCAGGTCCTGCCCGCCGCGCACCTGCGGAAGGTGGTCGACTGGGCCCGGGAGCGGGGGGCCGTGGTCGCCAGCGACGAGTGCTACCTGCCGCTGGGCTGGGACGCCGAGCCGGTGTCGATCCTCTCCGAGCAGGTCCGGGGCGGGTCGTACGACGGGCTGCTGGCGGTGCACTCGCTCTCCAAGCGCTCCAACCTGGCCGGTTACCGGGCCGGATTCGTCGCCGGTGACCCGACCCTGGTCGGCGAGCTGCTGAAGGTACGCAAGCACGCCGGCATGATCGTGCCGGCCCCGGTGCAGGCGGCCATGGCCACCGCACTCTCCGACGAGGCACACGCCGACGAGCAGCGGGAACGCTACCGCGCCCGGCGGGAGACGCTGCGGGCGGCGTTCACCGGAGCCGGGTTCGAGATCGAGCACTCGGCGGCCGGGCTCTACCTGTGGGCGACCCGGGGCGAGGACTGCTGGGAGACGGTCGACTGGCTGGCCCGGCGGGGCGTACTGGTCGCACCGGGTGCCTTCTACGGGCCGGGCGGGCAGCAGCACGTCCGGATCGCCTTCACCGAAACCGACGAGCGGGTCGCCGCCGTCGCGGACCGGCTCGCCACCTGAGGCGAGCACTGCGGCTGACGAGCCGGGGTGGACGGCCGCTGCGGCTGACAAGCCGGGATCCACGGCATCGAGGGTGGACGGCATCGAGGGTGGACGGCATCGAGGGTGACGAGCCGGGGTGGACGGCATCGAGGGTGACGACGAATAATGACGGCCTCGTCGAACCCACCGGGTTCCGGTCCCGCTTGAGGTGACCGTTCGAGCCGGCGAGAAGAGCGGGTCCAATGGCGCACGGAGTGGTTGGCGGGCGGGTGTCGGCCGGCAGCGGCTCGCCGCCGTTGGTCACCTTCCTCGGACCGGTCGGCACCTTCACCGAACGGGCGGCGCGGGCGATCTGGCCCGCTGATGCCGTCCTGCGACCGGCCGAGGACATTCCCGCCACGGTTGCCGCCGTGCTGGACCGTCGGGCCGACTATGCCGTGATACCGATCGAGAACACCGTCGAGGGAGTCGTCACCGCCAGCCTCGACCAGTTCGTCTTCCACGCCCCCGACCTGGTGATCCTCCGGGAGGTGTCGGTGCCGATCACCTTCACGTCGTACCGGTCTCCGCTGGCGGAGGGAGCGGCGGCAGTGGTGGGCAGCCACCCGCACGCCCTGGCGCAGTGCACTCGCTACGTGGCGGGGCTCGGTCTGCGTACCGAGCCGTTCAGCTCCACCGCCGAGGCGGTCCGTGCCGCCGCCGACCGTCCCGAGTTGATCGCGATCGGTGCGGCCGGGTTGGCTGACGACTACCCGGTCGCGGTGCAGCACAGCGGAGTCGAGGACCGGCCCGGGGCGTACACCCGGTTCGTCTGCCTGGGCCGGGCCGACGGTGCGGGGACGGCGGCAGCGGCATCCGACGCCGGCCCGGTCGGCCCGGGGACGAGCTGGAAGACCATGATGGCGCTGACCCCGATCTGGTCGCGTCCGGGTGTCCTCGCCGAGTTGTGCACGCACTTCGCCGACCGGGAGATCAACATCATCTCGCTGTCGTCCCGACCGCTGCCCGGCTTCCCCGGGCGGTACGTCTTCGTCGTGACGGTGGATCACCACCGGGACTCGCCGGACCTGGCCAGAGCGGTGACCAGCCTGCTCTACGACGGTGTGCGGGTGAAATACCTGGGCAGTTACCCGTCCGATCATCTGTTCGCAGGCTCGCCGCCCGACCGGCCGCTCACCCCACCGGCGGGTAGTCTCGGTCTCGCCGAGATCGATCAGCTCACCCGGATCTTCCGGGGATCAGCGAACCGCCGGCGGGCGGTGAGGTGACCGGTGCGTTTCCTCCATCCGCTGCTGCGGGACCGCAACATCGACGGTGTCCGGCAGTCGTCGTTCGCCGTCGCGGCCATCATCTTCAGCACCCTGAACGTCGTGGTGCTCAAACAGGCCCAGTTGCGTGGCCTCTGGTCCATCATCGTGGCCGTAGTGATCTCGGTGTTGAGCCTGGCGCTGGTCGCCAGCGTGGTGCAGCGGCTGTTCCTGACCATCTGGGCCCATCCGGTCCTCGGTATCTGGGTCTACGAGTCCTCGTCCGGCAACTGGGGGCTGGCCAGCATCGATCTCCGGGGTGGTGAGCTCAACTACTCGGTGCAGCTCTACCGCACCGAGGCGGACGCGATGGCCGCAGCCCGCAACGAGCCCGGCTTCGCGTCGAAGTGCTTCGCGACCGTCACCTCCGTCGGGGTGACCTACGACCGGGGTCAGGTCGAACTGATCTACAAGGTCGGCCTGTCCCAGGGGGACTACGAACCACGCAGTGGCATGCTGACGCTCTCCCCGCTCTCGCCGGGTGAGATGAAGGGCTACTGGAAGAGCGATATCCTCGGCGACGAGCCGACCCGGGGGACGCTTGACCTGTACCGACCGAACCGCCGAGGGAACTGATGCTGGATACGGGCGTACGCGGAACGCGGGTGGCCGTGGTGGGCACCGGCCTGATCGGCGGCTCGATCCTGCTGCGCCTGCGCGAGGCGGGCTTGGACGTCTGCGGGTGGGATCCCGACCCGGACACCCAGCGGTACGCCGACCAGCAGGGCCTGACCTTCGCCGAGAACCTCACCGACGCGGTACGGGACCGGGATGTCGTCTTCCTCGGCGGTCCACTGTCCAGCCTGCCCGACACCCTGGTCAAGGTGGCGAAGGCCACCGGTGACCAGTGCGTGATCACCGATGTGGGCAGTACGAAGTCGACGGTGGCGGCATTCGCGTTGGAGAACGGACTGGCCCACCGGTTCGTACCGGGGCATCCGATGGCCGGCACCGAGCGGGCCGGGCTGACGGCCGCGATCCCCGCCATGTTCGACGGCGCGGCCTGGGTGCTCTGCCCCTCCCCGGAGGGGCTGATCAGCCAGTTCCGGGCACTGTCCCGCCTGATCATCGAGGTCTTCGAGGCGCGGATCGTGCCGATGGACCCGGCGGTGCACGACTCGGTGGTGGCGCTGTCGTCGCACATCCCGCATCTGCTGGCCGGCAGTCTGGCCGGGGCGGCGGCCCGGTCCCCGGTGAGTGAGGCGATCCTCGGGCTGGCCGCCGGGAGTTTCCGCGACGGCACCCGGGTCGCCGGTACGCCGAGCCGACGGACCGTCGACATGCTGGTCAACAACCGGGACTTCGTGTTGCGACAGATGGAGTTGGTGGACACCTTCCTCGCCGACCTGTCGGCCGCGCTACGCGCCAACGACGTCGAGGCACTGACCGCTCATCTGAACCAGAGCCGTGGCCTGCGGGAATCCCTGCTGAGCCGGCCGATGACCCGATCCGCCCAGCGGTTTCCGGTGGCCGGACCGGACGAGCTGGAACTCGACTTCCTGCTGCGGCTGGGCGAGGCCGGTGGCTATCTGACCGGCTGCGCCACCGATTCCGCAACGGTCAGCTACACCGCTTTCCAGCCGGCCTAGCGGCCTCCACGCGACCGGCGACCCCACGCCGATCCGGCTAGGGTGGGGAAATGGTAGATGGCCCGGTCGTGTCAGTACGGGGCGAGGTCCACCGCGAGGTGCCGCCCGAACTCGCCCGTTTCTCGGTCACCGTGACGGCGCGCGACAAGGATCGCCAGGCGACGCTGGCGCGGCTCGCCGAGCGGTCCGAAGCGGTCCGCCGGCTGATCGAGGAGTACGGCCCGGCGATCGAGCGGCGGGAGACCGGGCAACTGTGGGTCCGGCCGGAGACCAAGCGTTCCGGTGAGCGGGTGGTGGCCTACCACGGCACCGTCTCCACCACCGTGACGGTCGTCGATTTCACGGTGCTCGGTGAGTTGATGATGCGATTGGCCGACCAGGACCAGACCGGCGTCTCCGGGCCCTGGTGGGAACTGCGGCCGGACAGCCCCGTACATCGCCAGGCGCGGCGGGCCGCGATCGGCGACGCGGTGGTCCGCGCCCGGGAGTACGCCGAGGCGCTCGGCGCCCGGGTCACCGCGCTGCTGGAAATCGCCGACACCGGACTGTCTGCGCAACCGATGATGATGGCCCGGGCGGCGTACGGCGGCGGTGGAGCGGAACAGTTCGGTGGGCCGCCGCAACTCGACCTCGATCCGCAGGTGCAGACGGTGCAGGCCGGTGTCGAGGCGCGGTTCAGCATCAGCGAGCCGGACCTCGACCGGCCGGTCGAGCGGTGACCGGGACCGTTCCACCGGAGGGGACCGTTCCACCGGAGGGGACCGTTCCACCGGCGGAGGAGACTATTCCGCTTGCGGAGGAGACCATCCCTCTGGCCGAGGTGACCTCGCACGACGAGCTGCGGGCGATCCTCGGTGCGCCGACCCGGGCGGTGATGGCCAAGGAACGGACCTTCCTCAGTGACCTCGACAAGCAGTGGCTGGCCGCGTCGCCGTTCTGTCTCGTGGCCACCTCGGGCGCGGACGGCACCTGCGACGTCTCGCCCAAGGGGGATCCATCCGGGTTCACCCTGGTCCTCGACGACACCACGATCGTCGTACCGGAACGGCCGGGCAACCGGCGAGCCGATGGGTTCACCAACATCCTGGACAATCCGCACATCGGGCTGATCTATCTGGTTCCCGGCCGGAGTGACACGTTGCGGATCAACGGTCGGGCCCGGATCGTACGGGACGCCCCGTTCTTCGAGCAGATGACGGTCAAGGGACACCGCCCGCAGTTAGCTCTCGTCGTCGACGTCGAACAGGTCTTCTACCACTGCTCGAAGGCGCTCCTGCGGTCCGCGTTGTGGTCCTCGGAAACCTGGGACCCGACGGCCGTGCCGTCCCAGGCTGCCATCGCCAAGCAGACCACCCGCCGGGACCAGAGCCTCGAAGAACTCGAGCGCTACTACGGCGCGGAGTACGCGACACGCCTCTACACCGGTTAGGAAGGGCCCCTTCCAAGGCGGGAAGCGATACAGGGCACCCTTCCTCACACCTCAGTCGGGGTGGCCACGCGGGGCCGGTACCGTCCCGGTGAACATCGCGACGATGGTGTCCTTCTCCCGGTGGAACTCGACCGAGTCTGGATAGCCGCTGTGGTTGCGGATCGGCGGGTCGTTGACCTCCCCGTCGGTGGGATGTAGCCCCTCGGGGTCCCGTACCCGCAGCTCACGTTCGGCCGCCGCGACCGGCCAGCCCAACGGATCGGTCTCCCGCCAGAAGTTCGTCCAGTAGGTCCGGCCAGGCGCGGTGGTCAGTGCCGTGGCCACCGTCGGCAGTCGATGCGGGCCGAAGAACGCGGGGAACGCCCGACCGTAGAGACGGGTCAGCTGGGACCCGTACGAGAAGAACCAGATTCGTCGCCGCCACCGGGCATGCAGTTGCAGGATGACCGCCGCACAGATGACCGAGCCCTGGCTGTGCCCGGAGAGGATGATGGCGTCCGCCCGGCGCGGATCGTCCTCGGGTAGCGCCATCAGCCCGGCGATCCGGGTCTGCAACTGCGGCACCGCCCGGCTGGCGTAACTGGGTGGGGCCAGCGGATGCGCCGAGCGGGGCCAGAACGTACCGATGTCCCAGATCACCCCGACGCTACGGCGTACCGTGTCGTTGCGGTAGACCAGCAGGCCGAGACCGGCCACCAGCACCGGCAGCAGCCCCAGCAGGGAGTTGCCGATGTCGACGGCGGCCTTGACGGCCAGCAACCACCCGGTCGCGTCCTGGGGGACCGGCCGGTTCAGCGAAAGGGCGGCGGCGGCGCTCGCGCCCGCCAGCACCACGGCGACCAGCACCAACCGGCCGACCAGCCCCAACGCGTGCTCGCCGACGAGTTGGTGCAGACCGTGGTAGGTGGCCACGTCGTAGGCCCGGCGTCGTTCGTGGGGGGAGAGGGCGCTGCCTGGTGGGACGAGCTGGGCCAGGCTGCGACGACGTAACCGGGCGAGGATCAGCCAGGCGTGTCCGGCGGCACCGGCGGTGGCGGCCAGGGTGACCAGGTAGGCGATGCCGGCCCACATGACCGGTATCGGTGGGGTGATCGTGGAGAGTCCACTGGGGGTGGCCCCGTTGTTGAGCCGGTCGGTGGTCCAGTAGAGCAGTCCGGCACTGTACGAGATGGCGAGCAGCCAGGCGATTCCGGCCAGCACCGCCGGTCCCCGGCCGCCCCAGGCCGCCGCAACGCACCGGTCGACGGGTGGCGGGGTCGGTTCCGTCCGGGCCCGGGGAAACAGGAGGGTGATCGCCGCGGTCACCGCCAGGGCGGGGGCGGCGACCATCCAGCTACGCATCTGGTCGGGGGCGGATGGAAGGCCCGGCAGCCACCCGTTCACCCATCCGCAGGCCACTGGTACGAGCACGGCCGTGACCACCGGTACGACGAGCGCCCGACGGCCCGACCGGGACACGCCCGCGATCGCGATGAGTAGTAGCACCTGGATGACGGCCAGCCAGGTGAGGATCGTGTCGTAGCCGGGAAGGGAGCGGTCCTCGACGCAGCCGTTACGACTGCTGTCCACGGTGCAGCCGGGCGAGGGGCGTAGCTCGTGCAGGGGCACCCCGGCCGGTCCGTCGGGCAGCAGTAGCACCACCAGCGTGCCGAGTACGCCCAGCGCCGCCAAGGCGCTGAGGAGGAGGCCGTACGGCCGGATCGAGGAGCGACCGCCCTTGCGGGTGGTGTACGGATGGCCGAGGGTCCCGATGCCGAGCAGTACGACCGTGCCGAGTAGCCCCAGGACGCCCCAGGTCAGCATCGCGCGTGTCCCCTGGGGTGGGTCCATCGCGAGTACCGCGCCCAGCGGGACCATGGCGGCGATGGTCGCCCCCGCGGTCAGGTGCACCATGGCGAGCCGTCGCACCTGGCCCTCGCCGCACCAGAAGTCGGCATCCTGGAGCGGGTGGTCGAGCTGGGGTCGGTCGTCCGGCTCGGCTGGGCCACTGGGCATCTCGGCCTCGTACTGGTAGGTCCGCCAGCTGAGCAGCCCCACGACGGCCAGCACCGCCAGTGGGACGAGCAGTCCGACGGCGAGTGGGCGGGCTCCCGCTCCCCACCAGCCGGAGGCAAGGAACTCCCAGGGGCCGGGAACCTGGCTCAGGCAGTCCTCGTCCACGCACTGCCAGGCGATCAGGTCCACCGCGACCCCGGTCACCGAGAGGACCAGGGTGCCGGTCAGGCTCAGGCAGAAGATCCGGACCAGCCAGGCGTTGAGCCCGGTGCGGCTGATGAGGCGTTCTCGCCTCGGGTCTGCGGGAATCTCCGGGCGGGCGTACAACGCGACGTTGGCGAGGGTGAACGGCAACAGGAAGGTCCACAGCGCGCGCCTGATGTCCTTGGCGGTCCGGGCCCCGGAGGTGAGCTGCCCCCAGCTGTACGCCTCGACGGTCGGTGGTTCGGCCGGGTCGGTCCGGGGCCGGTAGAAGCCGGTGGTGGCGTCACCGGCGACGAGCCGAGGCTGTGCGGGCGACCCGCCGGGACGGGTTCGGAGACCGAGGATCTCCGCCGGGGGCGTGTTGGAAACTCCGTGTACGCGCAGCTCAAGCACTCGTCCAGCCATCAGGACCTCCCGAAGGGTGACGGCTCAAGTGCCCAGCGTGCGCGCAAAGGGTGATCGGTCGATTCCACCGATCGGCTTGTCGGTTATAGCCGGATGAATGTCATTTTGGTGGGGCAGAGTGTGGGGCAGTTGGTGGGGTAGCCCGCAGTGGGAGCGGTGCTATGGCCGGCACAGCGGGAGCGGTGCTACGGCCGGCACAGCGGGAGCGGGGCTATGGTCGGCCTCGCTCGGGGGCGGCGACCCGGGCGGCGACGTCGAAGGCCCGTTCGATGTCGTTCCACAGCAGCGGGCTGGCGGTCCGGGTCCGGCCGGTGGGCGGTGCCACGGCGAGCCACGGGACCAGCCGGGCATCCTCGCGGAACAGGTAGAGCGAGAACGCCTGTCGGGCCACCTCGCCCATCGTCACCACCAGCTTGAGCTGGGGCAGCAGGTCGATGAGCCGAGCCAGCCAGGGCAGCGCCGACTCGACGGTAGCGCGTTCGATCCTGCGCCGACTGTCGGCCGGTAACCAGGGCAGGGCCGTCCAGTGCACGCAGCGCTCCCGGGCCAACCCGGCGGCCCGATAGAACTCCCACACGTGCGCCGAGGTCGCCTCGTCGTTGTCGAGGGAGAGCAGGGTGCTCTTCGTCGCCGCCGTCCGGGACGGGGTGTCGGACAGGAACAGCACCTCCGCCGCCACCCCGCCGAAGGTCGGGTCGACGTACGGCAACTCCCGGTGGCCCACGAGCACGCGGATCTCCTCGACGAGCCGACTGATCGGGGCGATGTGCGGCTCGTCCAGGCGGGCGAGCTTCGCCTTCACGGTCTCGGTGTCGCGGTTGGCCCTCGCTGCGCTCGTCAGGTCCATGAAGGCATCATGCCGGTCGCGTACCGCCGCAGGATACCGGCCAGGTGGCAGAAGTGGACGTTGGCCAGGTGACAGTGGTCCGGCCGCCCGCACATGTCGATGCATTTTACGTTTCCGTGGTCAAGTCTTGACTTTCCGTGTTTGTGGCGAGGAGTGTCTTCCCATCGATAGATCCGTTGCTTCTTCGGACTCAGCGTCGATCCAGGAGGTACACGTTGCACTTGTCGAGAAAGTTCGCCGCCGTCATGCTCACCGCCGGCCTGGTGCTCGGCACCGGCCCGGCCGGTTGGGCGAAACCAGCCGCTCCGACCGCCGTACCACCGGATGCGGGCGTCCCGGCCGGACCGTTCGCGGGGACGGCCCGGACCGGGGCCGGCACCGTCACCCTGCTCACCGGGGACCGGGTGACCCTGACCCCGTCCGGTTCCTCCACCGTCCAGCCCGCCAAGGGCCGGGAACACGTCAAGTTCCTCGTCGACCAGGACCGGGACTCGCTATACGTGGTCCCACAGGACGCGCAGCGTCTGGTCCGGGACGGCAGGTTGGATCGCCGGCTGTTCGACGTACGCAGGTTGCTCCGCGACGGCTACCACGATGCCGCTCGGGACAGCCTTCCGCTGATCGTCACCTACCGCGTCGGGGCCGCTCGACAGGCCGGCGCGACCTTCGGTGCCGCCGGGGCGAAACTGGGTCGGGACCTGCCGGCGGTCGGCGGCGCAGCCGTGACCGTCGGAAAGGACACGGCCACCAGGTTCTGGGGAGCGGCCACCACCGGATCAGCGGCCATGCGCACCGACACCACCGGTGGCATCGACCGGATCTGGCTGGACGGCAAGCGGCAGGTCCTGCTGGAACACAGCGTGCCGCAGATCGGTGCGCCCGCCGCCCACGAGGCCGGACTCACCGGTCGCGGGGTGACCGTGGCGGTGCTGGACACCGGAATCGACGGCGGGCATCCGGATCTGGTTGGGCGGGTGGCCGAGTCCCGCAACTTCAGTGAGGCACCAGAGGACGGCGACACCGTGGGACACGGCACGCACGTTGCCTCGATCATCGCCGGCAGTGGTGCCGCATCGGGCGGCAGGTATCGCGGAGTGGCCCCGGACGCCACGCTGCTCGCCGGGAAGGTCTGCGAGTCGACCTACTGCACCGACTCGGCGATCCTGGCCGGGATGCAGTGGGCGGCGGCGGAGAAGCGGGCCACGCTCGTCAACCTCAGCCTCGGCGGGATGGACACGCCGGAGATCGATCCGTTGGAGCAGGCGGTCGAGACGCTGACCGCGCAGACCGGCACGCTCTTCGTGATCGCCGCGGGCAACGACGGTGGCGAGGGCACGGTCGGCTCGCCGGGTAGCGCCGACGCGGCGTTGACCGTGGGAGCGGTGGACCGGGACGACAACCTTGCCAACTTCTCCAGCCGTGGTCCCCGGGTCGGCGACGACGCGATCAAACCGGACGTCACCGCGCCCGGGGTGGAGATCGTCGCTGCGCGAGCCACCGGCACCGAGATGGGGGAGCCGGTCGGGGACGGATACGTGGCGGCATCGGGTACGTCGATGGCGACGCCCCATGTGGTCGGTGCGGCGGCCCTCCTGGCCCAGCAGCACCCGGCCTGGCGGGCCGAGCAGTTGAAGGCGACCCTGGTCGCGTCGGCGAAGCCGAACCCGGCGCTGACCGCGTACGAGCAGGGGGCCGGTCGGGTCGACGTGGCCCGCGCCATCACCCAGACGGTGACCAGCAGCCCGGTGGGGCTCTCCTACGGTCGTACGGCGTGGCCACACGCCGACGACGAGCCGGTCACCCGGACCGTGACCTATCGCAACACCGGGTCGACGGCGGTGACCCTGGAGTTGGGCGTCCAGGTCACCGGCCCGGGTGGGGCCGCCGTGCCGGCCGGGATGTTCCGGGTGAGCGCGACGCAGGTGACCGTCCCGGCCGGTGGCCAGGCCGAGGTGACCGTCACCGCCGACACCAGCGTGGCGAGTCCGGACGGGCACTACACCGGTCGGCTGCGCGCCACCGCCGGGTCGACCGTGGTCAACACCCCGCTGGCCGTGCACAAGGAACCGGAGAGCTACAACCTGACCCTGCGGCACGTCGACGCGACCGGCAACGCCGGTACGGGTTATCGGACGTACGTGGTCGGGCTCGACGCGTACCGCCACGAGATGCCGTACGCGGCGAGCGGCACGACGACCATCCGTCTGCCCAAGGGGCGGTATGGCCTGAGCAGTTGGCTGGAGACCCAGCGGGGCGACGAGGTCGACCTCGCGGTGCTCGTACAGCCGGAGTTGGTGTTGACCCGGGACACCACGGTCACCCTGGACGCGCGTCGGACCAAGCCAGTCGAGGTCAGCGTGCCGGAGCCGACCGCCGCCCTGGCACTGGGGACGGTGGGCTACGCCTTCAGCACGCCGTTCTGGGTCGGGAATTTCTCGGTGCTGACCGACGACTTCGCCACCGTCACCGTCGGGCAACTGGGCCGGGCCGTACCGGGCAGCCAGTTCGCCTCGACGGTCGCCAGCCAGTGGGCCCGCCCGGACGGCTCCGGATTCTTCCAGGACAGCCCATACCTGTACGCGGTCTCCGAGGCGATTCCGGGCCGGATGCCCACCGGCTTCGTCCGGCACTATCGACAGCGGGACCTGGCCACCGTACGGAACGAGTTCCGGGGCACGTTGCTACCGGGGCAGTGGGCCGACCGGCTCGTGCTGCCGGTACACGACGGTAACCTCGGTACGTGGACCGCCGTACTGCGTGTTCCGGTGCCCGGTCAGCGCGTCGAATACCACAACACCAAGGACGTACGCTGGACCGCCGAGTTGCAGATCTCCCGGCAGGGCGACGACGTGTGGCCGGTGACGGAGACGGTCCTGCAAGCCATCCCGGCCACCTATCGGGCCGGCCGGCACTACCAGCAGCGCTGGAACGGTGCACCGTACGGTCTGTCCTTCCCCGGGTACTGGTCTACGGACGGGATCGTCCGGCAGGGCGACAACATGCTGGTGAACCTGCCGATGTTCGGGGACAGCGGCGGGCACCCCGGCGGGTCGCTGACCACCGCCGCGCGTACCGCGTTGTATCGCAACGGTGCGCTGGTCGGAGAGAACAGCGAGCCCGGGTACGGATGGTTCGAGGTGCCGTCGGACCGGGCGAACTATCGGCTGGAGACGTTCGCCACCCGGAATGTCAGCGAGTTGGGTACCCGGGTGGAGGCGTCGTGGACGTTCAAGTCGGGGCACGTTCCCGGGGACGACTTCAGCGCGGTCCCGGCGATGGTGGTGCGGTACGCGCCGAGGTTGGACGTTGCGAACTCGGCTCCGGCCGGTCGGGCGTTCGACATTCCGGTGACCGTGGCGCACCAGGCCGGTGCGCCCACGTCGGCGGTGCGGTCGTTGACGGTCGAGGTCTCCTACGACGACGGAAAGACCTGGCAGAAGGCGAAGCTTCGCTCGGCTGACAGGGGCTGGGTGGCGACCGTCCGACACCCGGGTCAGCCCGGCTACGTGTCACTTCGCGCCAAGGCGGTCGACTCGACCGGTAACACGGTCACGCAGAGCGTGATCAGGGCGTACAAGTTGATTTGATCTCCTTCGGGAAGGGGCCCGGACCATCGGCGCAAGCCGGCGGCCCGGGCCAACCTTTTTGGAAAACTCCCAACGGCGCGCAATGTTTTCGAGGGTTGCCACCGTCCTACCTTCGATAGATCAATTTCTCCTTCGGCTTACGCCGATCCTGGAGGTACGCGTTGCAGTTACCGAGGAAGTTCGCGGCTGTCATGCTCACGGCGGGGGTGGTGCTCGGCACCGCGCCGGCCGGTTGGGCGAAGCCAGCCAGCCCAGTCACCGGCCCGCTGGGCGTGCCGACTCAGGCCGGATCACCACCCGGGACGGCCCGGGCCGGGGCCGGTACGGTCACCCTGCTCACCGGTGACCGGGTCACCCTGACCCCATCCGGTGCCACCAGCATCCGGCCCGCGAAGGGCCGCCAGCACATCCAGTTCCTCACGGAGCAGCATCGGGATGCGGTGTACGTGATTCCGCAGGATGCGCAGCTCCTGGTCCGGGACGGGAAGCTGGATCGCCGGCTGTTCGACGTGCGGGGGCTGATCCGGGACGGCTACCACGATGCCGCTCGGAACAGTCTGCCGTTGCTCGTCAGCTATCGCCCGGGGGTTGCCAGCCGGGCTGCCGCCACGTTCACTACCGCCGAGGCCGAGGTGACCCGGGAGCTACCGGCCATCGGTGGTGCGGCGGTAAGCGTCGGAAAGAGCCAGGCGAACAAGTTCTGGGCAACGATCGCCACCGGCCCGCAGATGGCGCGGACCGACACCTCGGGTGGTGTCGACCGGATCTGGCTCGATGGTAAGCGTCGGGTGTCGTTGGACCGCAGTGTGGCGCAGATCGGTGCGCCGGCTGCGTATCAGGTGGGGTTCACGGGTCGCGGGGTCACCGTCGCGGTGTTGGACACCGGTGTCGATGTCGAGCATCCGGATCTGGTTGGCAAGGTGGCCGAGTCCCGTAACTTCAGTGAGGCACCGGAGGACAGCGACATCATCGGGCACGGCACGCACGTCGCCGCCACCGTCGCCGGTAGTGGTGCGGCCTCCGGCGGGAAGTATCGGGGAGTGGCACCGGACGCCACCCTGCTCTCCGGCAAGGTTTGTGTGTCGACCTCCTGTACGGATTCGGCGGTCCTGGCCGGAATGCAGTGGGCGGCGGCGGAGAAGCGGGCCACGCTGGTCAACCTCAGCCTCGGTTTTACGGACACCCCGGAGATCGATCCGCTGGAGCAGGCGGTCAACACGTTGACCGCGCAGACCGGCACGCTGTTCGTGATCTCGGCGGGCAACGATGGTGGCGAGGGTACGGTCAGCTCGCCGGGTAGCGCCGACGCGGCGTTGACCGTGGGTGCGGTCGATCGGGACGAGCAACTCGCGGACTTCTCCAGTCAGGGTCCGCGGGTTGGTGATGAGGCGATCAAGCCGGACATCACGGCGCCCGGGGTGGATATCGTCGCCGCTCGGGCCAGTGGTACCGATACGGGTACCCCGGCCGGGGATGGCTATGCGGCGATGTCGGGTACGTCGATGGCGGCGCCGCATGTCGCCGGGGCTGCCGCATTGTTGGCGCAGCAGCATCCAACCTGGAAGGCGGATCAGCTCAAGGCGGCGTTGGTCGCCTCGGCCAAGCCGAATCCGGCGCTGACCGCGTACCAGCAGGGTGCGGGTCGGGTCGATGTGGCCCGGGCGATCACCCAGACCGTGACCGGCAACCCGGTGAGCATCTCCTATGGTCGGCCCGCCTGGCCGCATGATGACGACGAGCCGGTCACCCGTACGGTGACCTACCGCAACCCGGGTGCTGAGGCGATCACCCTGCAACTGGGCACGCAGGTCACCGGCCCGGGTGGGGCCAGCGCTCCGGCCGGGATGTTCCAGGTCAGTGCCACGCAGGTCACCGTGCCGGCCGGCGGTCAGGCGGAGGTCACCGTGACCGCCGACACCAGCGTGACCAGCCCGGACGGTCAGTACACCGGCCGGCTGCTGGCCACCGCCGGTTCGACCGTGGTCAACACCCCGCTGGCGGTCGACAAGGAACTGGAAAGCTACAACCTCACCGTCGCCCACGTCGACGCGGACGGTGCGGTAACCGGTAACTATCAGTCCGTCCTTCTCGGACTTGACGAATATCGACATGACTACTTGTACGACGCGGACGGCACGGTGACCGTTCGCCTGCCCAAGGGACGCTACGGACTGCACACCTGGCTGGACACCCCGCGTGAATCTGGGCAGGAGCGGGCCATGCTCGCCCTGCCCGAGCTGACGCTGAGCCAGGACACCACGGTCACTTTCGACGCGCGTCAGGCCAAGCCGGTCCAGCTGACCGTGCCGGAGCCGGGCGCAGTCCTGGCCGCGGCCTACGTGGCATTCACCTTCCCGACGCCGTCCGGGCCGTGGAGCGTGACAAGCGGAGTACGCGGTGGCCTGACGAACCTCAGCGTCGGAAACGCTGGTCCGACGGCCCCGGCCAGTCGGTTCTACGCGACTTTCGCCGGCCAGTGGGGAAAGCCGGACGACCAGGGGACGATCAACAACAGTCCCTACCTGTACTCGGTCTCCGAGGTGGTAACCGGGCAGGTGCCTACCGGGTTCGTCCGGCACTATCGGCAGCAGGACCTGGCCACCGTACAGCAGGATCTGCGGGGCGCGATGCGACCCAACGGGGAGGTCTTCCGTGAGGTCATCCCGGTGCACCCGCAACAAACCGGTAGCGTGACGGCGTACGTCCAGACCGACCTGCCAGGCCAGCGCGTCGAGTACTACAACACCAACAACGTGCGGTGGCGGGCCCAGGTGTACTTCGAACGGCGGGACGATCCGGACTCCTGGGCGGTGACGGAGACGGTTCTCGCCTCGGCGCCGACGCTCTACCAGGCCGGTCAGCACTATCAGGAACGTTGGAATGCCGCGCCGTACGGCCCGACGTTTCCCGACTACCGGCCCACCGACGGACTCACTCGGCAAGGCGACAAGATCGGGGCCAACCCGTCGCTGTTCAGTGACAACGCCGGACACCTTGGCGAGTCGTTGCCGGACACCGCGCGTACGGCGTTGTATCGCAACGGGGTGTTGGTCGGGGAAAACACCGAACCCGGGTTCGGCGAGTTCGAGGTGCCGTCGGGGCAGGCCAACTATCGGCTGGAGGCGTCGGCGACCCGTAGCGTGAGCGAGTTGGGCACCCGGGTGGAGGCGGCCTGGACGTTCCGGTCCGGTCATGTTGACGGGGATGGCCCGGTTCGGCTGCCGGCGATGGTGGTGCGGTACGCGCTGACGCTGGATGTTGCCAATGCGGCTCCGGCCGGTCGGGTGTTCGACATTCCGGTGACTGTCGTACGTCAGCCGGGCGCCCCGGCTGCGTTGGTGCGGTCGTTGACAGTCGAGGTCTCCTACGACGACGGGAGGACCTGGCAGAACGCGAAGGTCTGCTCGGCCGACAAGGGTTGGGTGGCCAGCGTCCAACACCCGGGCCAGCCCGGTTATGTGTCGCTGCGCGCCAAGGCGGTCGATTCGGCCGGTAACACCGTCACGCAGAGCGTGATCAGGGCATACAGGTTGATCTGATGTTTTGGGTGTTAGGAGAAGGGCCCCCTCCAAGGCAGAAAGCGATAAGAAGGGGTCCTTCCTAACACCTCAGTCGTTGGCGTGCAGGGCGGCGTTCAGCGCGATGCCCTGGCCGGTACGAGGCTTGGCCTCCAGCGCCCCGGTGACCGAGTTACGCCAGAACAGCAGCCCATCGACGCCGGAGAGTTCGCGGGCCTTGACCACCCGCCCGTCCGGCAGTGCGATCTTGGAGGCGGCGGTGATGTAGCAGCCCGCCTCGACCACGCAGTCGTCACCGATGGAGATGCCCACCCCGGAGTTTGCCCCGAGCAGGCTGCGCTCGCCGATGCGGACCTTGTCGGTGCCGCCACCCGAGAGCGTGCCCATGATCGACGCGCCGCCGCCGATGTCCGACCCGTCGCCGACGACCACACCCTGCACGATCCGCCCCTCGACCATCGAGGTGCCGAGGGTGCCCGCGTTGAAGTTGACGAAGCCCTCGTGCATGACCGTGGTCCCGGCGGCCAGATGCGCACCGAGCCGAACCCGGTCCGCGTCGGCGATCCGTACCCCCGAGGGCACCACGTAGTCGGTCATCCGGGGGAACTTGTCCACCCCGTAGACCGCCAGGTATCGGCCGGCAGCCCGTTCGACGACCCGCAGCTCGTCCACCCGGTCCGGCGGGCACGGTCCGGCCGAGGTCCACGCCACGTTGGCCAGCGCCCCGAAGACGCCGTCGAGGTTCAGCTCGTTGGGTCGGACCAGGCGGTGGGAGAGCAGATGCAACCGCAGGTACGCGTCGGACGCGCCGGAGATCGGATCGTCCAGCGACTTGATCTCGGTGACCACCTGCACCGTACGCAGACCCGGCAGTGCCCGATCCCCGATCGCTCCCGGTGGCAGGTCCAGTACGTCACCGGAATCCTCGCCGGGCACCAGGGGCAGCGGGCCGAGCCCCAGCTTGCCGGTCGGGTACCAGGTGTCGAGCACCTGGTCATCCGCGGTGATGGTGGCCAGGCCGATGCCCCAGGCGGACTGCGGGTTCGTCACGGTGCTTGCCTTTCGTTCGTGAACTGCGGGGCTCGCAAGCTCGCTCCTCGCCCTCACGGTGCTTGCCTTTCGTTCGTGAACTGCGGGGCTCGCAAGCTCGCTCCTCGCCCTCACGGTGCTTGCCTTTCGTTCGTGAACTGCGGGGCTCGCAAGCTCGCTCCTCGCCCTCACGGTGACGACGGTACCGTTGTGCAGCATGGATAACCCGCTGACCCCCGAGGTGCTGGCCGACCCGGTGGCGTTGACCCGTGCTCTGGTCGACATCGAGTCCGTGTCGCTCAACGAGAAGGCTATCGCCGACTGCGTGGAGCAGGTGCTCCGGTCGGCCCCGCACCTGACCGTCCAGCGGCACGGCAACACGGTGATGGCCCGTACGGAGCTGGGCCGGGCGCAGCGGATCGTGCTGGCGGGACACCTGGACACCGTGCCGCACAACGACAACTTCCCGTCGACGCTACGCGACGACCTGCTCTATGGCTGTGGTACGTCGGACATGAAGTCGGGGGTCGCGTACGCGCTGCACCTGGCGATGACGGTGCCAGACCCCCGGTACGACGTGACGTACTTCTTCTACGAGGCCGAGGAGATCGAGTCTCGGTACAACGGTCTGTTCCTGGTGTCCCAGGCGCATCCGCAGTGGCTGGCCGCCGACTTCGCGTTGCTCCTCGAACCGACGTACGGCGTGGTCGAGGCGGGCTGCCAGGGGACCATGCGGGCGATGGTGAGCACCACCGGGCGACGGGCGCACTCGGCCCGATCGTGGCGGGGGGTGAACGCGATTCACGCAGCGGGTGAGGTGCTGAACCGGCTGGCGGCGTACCAGGCGCGGACCGTGGAGATCGACGGCTGTACCTATCGGGAGGGGTTGAACGCGGTCCGTATCCAGGGTGGGGTGGCCGGCAACGTGGTCCCGGACCGGTGTGAGGTCGAGGTCAACTATCGCTTCGCGCCGGACCGCAGCGAGGAGCAGGCGCAGGCACACGTACGCGAGGTGTTCACCGGTTTCGACGTGGCGGTGACCGATTCGGCGGGGGGTGCGTTGCCGGGGCTGACCGCCCAGCCGGCGCGTGAGTTCCTCGCTGCGGTCGGTGCGGCACCGGTGGCGAAGCTGGGCTGGACGGACGTGGCACGGTTCGCCGCGCTGGGCATCCCGGCACTCAACTTCGGACCGGGCGACCCTAACCTGGCGCATGCCCCGGACGAACACGTCGAGATTGGCAAGATCCGTGATGGTGCCGCGACCCTGCACCGCTGGCTGGCGCAATCCTGAGTTGGGTGGGATCGGGATCGGGATCGGGGTCGGGGTCGGCTGCCCGACCCCGACCCCGGAGGTTGATCGTCCTGCCTAACCGCCGATCAGGGATCCTTCGTCGATCGGCGAGTCCGCCGCCAGCTGCGCCGTCTGGTTGGTGGCCTCAACCAGGTTGGCGTCGTTCTCGCGGGCCAGTCGGCGCTCGGCCACCACATCCCGGATCCGCTGCCGCATCTGCCGGCGGATGCGGCTCATCTCGCTGTTGTTCATCATGGTTGCCCTCCCCCGAAGGCGCTCCCGACAGTGCACCCGGCACCGTACATACCCAGTATGTAAATCGTTAGACGCGTGAACCACCGATTTAGTTGCCACTGATAACCGATAATCCAGCGGTTTTCTTCCGGCAGAAGGGAATGTTCTCCCGAAGAGAGTGGATGGCCGAGTTACCGGGTCTGGCCAGCACCACTACCGTTGAGCCCATGAGCCACAGCAAGAGTCGGAACACCGACCGTCAACCCGGCCCCGAGCGGCATCGAGGGGCGGTCACGCTGCGGCGGCAGGTCATTCCGAAGAGTACCGCCGACCAGCGGTTGCTCGACTCCCGAAGCCGGGAGGAATGGAAGACCAAGGACGCCTGGCGGGCCCTGCGGATCCTCTCCGAGTTCGTCGAGGGCTTCGACACCCTGGCCGATCTGCCACCCGCGGTCAGCGTCTTCGGCTCCGCCCGGAGCAAGCCGGACAGCCCGGAGTGCCGGTTGGCCGAAGAGCTGGGGGGCGCGCTCGCCCGCGCTGGTTACGCCGTCATCACCGGCGGTGGACCCGGGGTGATGGAGGCAGCCAACCGGGGAGCCAGCGAGGCGGGTGGACTCTCGGTCGGGCTCGGCATCGAGCTGCCGTTCGAGCAGGGCATCAACGACTGGGTCGATCTGGCCATCGACTTCCGGTACTTCTTCGCCCGCAAGACCATGTTCGTCAAGTACGCCCAGGCGTTCGTCGTACTCCCCGGTGGTTTCGGCACCATGGACGAACTCTTCGAGGCACTGACCCTGGTGCAGACCGGCAAGGTCACCCGGTTCCCGGTCGTGTTGATGGGGGAGACCTACTGGCGTGGGCTGCTCGACTGGCTGCGCGACACGATGATGGTCGATGGCAAGATCGGTCCGGTGGACCTCGACCTGATCTGCGTCACCGACGACGTGACGGCGGCGGTACGGCACATCGTCGACGCGGACGCGGCACTCGGCGCGGAGCGGGAGGCCGTCCGGGAGACGGCCGTCGCCCAGACCGAGGCCAGCCAGGAGGCGCCTTCCGCCACGTCCAGGGAGCGTTGAGGATGGCTGCGGTCTGTGTCTTCTGCGCCTCCTCCGTCTCCCTCGACCAGCGTTGGCTCGACCTCGCCACGCAGACCGGTTCGGAGATCGCCCGGCGGGGCCACACCCTGGTTTCCGGCGGTGGCTGCGTCGGCATGATGGGTGCGGTGGCCGATGGGGCGCGAACCGGTGGCGGGCACACCCTGGGGGTCATCCCACAGTCGCTGGTCGACCTGGAGGTCGCCGACCTGAGTGCCGACGAGCTGATGGTCACCGACGGGATGGCCACCCGTAAGACAGTCATGATCGACAAGTCGGACGCCTTTCTCACCCTGCCCGGTGGGCTCGGCACCCTGGACGAACTCTTCGAGGTGTGGACCACGGCGACCCTGGCGATGCACCGTAAGCCGATGGTGCTGGTCGACGCGGACGGCTTCTACCGGGGGCTGCTCGACTGGCTGCGAGGCCTGCCCGATCAGGCGTTCGCCAAGCCGGGAGCGATGGACCTGTTGATTGTGGTCGACTCGGTGCCGGCCGCGTTGGACGCGATCGAGGCGCGGCTCGACTGAATTCGGCTCGGCTGAATTCGACGACCACGCATCGTGGGTCGAGTTCGACGACCACGCATCGTTGGGGTCGAGTTCGGCGACCACGCATGGACGGCTGCGGGCCCGGGAAGGGGCGACCTGCCCCGGGCCCGTCACACGCACGTGATGAGATGAGCGACATGCAGGCGTACCGGCTGGTCCGCCGGCCGGCTGACGCCGCGCCGGCGCACCTCGACGACGCCCGACAACAGGAGGTCGTCGCACACACCGACGGCCCACTGCTGGTGCTCGGTGGTCCGGGCACCGGCAAGACCAGCACCCTGGTCGCATCGGTGGCAGCCCGGGTGGCCGAGGGGACCGACCCGGAACGGATCCTGGTGCTGACCTTCGGCCGTCGGGGAGCCACCGCCTTGCGCCACCGGATCGAGGGGCGGGTGGCGCAGGGCGAGCACCGGGTGGTGCACGAGCCCCTGGTCCGCACCTTTCCGGCGTACGCCTTCGGGTTGCTGCGCCGGGCGGCAGCCGAACGCGGCGAGCCGTCCCCCCGGCTGCTTACCGGCCCGGAGCAGGATCTGATCATCCGCGAGCTGTTGGACGTGGTCGGCGAGGAGGGTGCGGACGACCCGTTCGGCTGGCCGACCGACCTGCGGCCGGCGCTGCGGACCCGGGCGTTCGCCGCCCAGTTGCGGGACCTGCTGCTCCGGGCCGCCGAGCGGGGGGTCGGGCCGGTGGAGCTGGCCCGGTTGGGCGAGAAACTCGGTCGGGCCGACTGGCCGGCCGCCGCCCGGTTCCTCCGGGAGTACGTCGCCGTACTGGCCCTGCGGGACGTGACCACCCGGGGCTCGGTCGCCTACGACAACGCCGAGCTGGTCCGGGCTGCCGCCGGACTGCTCGCCGACGACCCCGAACTGCTGGCGGCAGAGCGCCGCCGGTTGGCGTACGTCTACGTCGACGAACTCGCCGACACCGACCCGGCCCAGCTCGACCTGCTCGCCCTGGTGGCCGGTGGCGGCAAGCCCCTGGTCGCCTTCGCCGACCCGGACTCCTCGACGTACGCCTTCCGGGGTGCCGACCCGGCCGGGGTGAGCGCGTTTCCGCACCGGTTCCGGACGGTCTCGGGAGCGATCGCGCGCACGGTCGTGTTGACCACCTCGTACCGGGCGGGGAGCGAGCTGCTCGCCGCGGTCGGGCGGGTCGCCCGGCGGCTCCGCGGTCCGGTGGCCCACCGCCAGCTGACCCCGCTGCCCGACACCGAGCCCGGAACCGTCGAGGTGAGCACCTTCCGGTCCAGCACCAGCGAGGCCGCCTACCTGGCGTACGCCCTGCGCGCAGCGCACCTGCTCGACGGGGTGCCCTGGTCTCGGATGGCGGTGGTGGTCCGCTCCACCGCCCTGCAACTGCCGCCGATACAACGGGCGTTGAATGCGGCCGGGGTCCCGACCGTGGTGCACGCCGAGGACCTGCCGCTGCACTCGCAACCCGGCGTCGCCCCGCTGCTGCTGCTCCTGCGCTGCGCCCTGGAACCGGACCGGCTGGACGAAGAGGCGGCGGTCGCATTGCTGCACTCGCCGCTGGGTGGCGCCGATCCGCTGGGGGAGCGGCGACTGCGCCAGGGGCTGCGGGCGTTGGCATTGGCTGGTGGGGATCGCCGCCCCTCCGGCGAGCTGCTGGTCGAAGCATTGTGCGATCCGGCGGAGCTGGCCGCCATCGAACGGCGGTGGGCGGCCCCGGCCCAGGCGGTTGCCGGACTCCTGGCCACCACGCGGGAGGCCGCCGCGAAGCCGGGGGCCACCGCCGAGGATGTGCTCTGGGCGGTGTGGCGGGCCAGCGGGCTGGCCGAACGCTGGGCCGGCGCGATCTCCCGGGCCAGCGGGTCCACCCGAGCCGGTGAGTTCTCCCCGGACGGGGTCGGTGCCTGGGTGGGCCCGATGCCCGGTGAGGGTGGCGGCGGGCCGGACTGGCGGGCGTCGGCGGCCGACCGGGACCTGGACGCGGTGGTGGTGCTCTTCGACGCCGCCGCCCGGTTCGTCGATCGGTTGCCCGGTGCCCGTACCGAGGTCTTCCTCGACCATGTGCTGGGCCAGCAGCTCCCCGCCGACACGCTCGCCCCGAGCGCCGACCGGGGCGAGGCGGTACGACTGCTCACCGCGCACGCGGCGAAGGGGTTGGAGTGGGATCTCGTCGCCGTTGCCGGAGTGCAGGAGGGGATCTGGCCGGACCTGCGCCTGCGGGGCAGCCTGCTCGGCTCGGAGCGACTGGTCGACGTACTGGCCGGTCGGGGCGAGGGGGCCGGTATGGCGGCGACCCTGGTCGGGCAGACCTCGGCGCTGCTGGACGAGGAGCGGCGGCTTTTCTACGTGGCGACGACCCGTGCCCGGCGACGGCTCCTGGTCAGCGCGGTGGCTTCGGCGGCGGTCGGCGGCGCGGACCACGAGGAGCAGCCGAGTCGGTTCCTCCACGAACTGCACCCGGTCTGGTCTCCCGGCACCACGCCGGCCCACGCCACGCCGGCCCACGCCACGCCGGCCCACGCCACGCCGGCCCACGCCACGCCGGCCCACGCCACGCCAGCCCACGCCACGCCAGCCCACGCCGGTCCGGACAGTCCCGGCTCGGACAGTCCCGGCTCGGACGGTCCCGGCTCGGACGGTCCCGGCTCGGACGGTCCCGGCTCGGACGGTGCACGGCCGGTCGAACCCGGGCCGGGCGAGCAGTCGACCACGTTGCCCGTCGGGCGGCCACCTCGGGCGCTTACCCTGCCGGCGCTCGTCGCTGAACTGCGTACCGCTGTGGTGGACCCGGTGACCCCGCCGGCCCGGCGGCGTGCGGCCGCCGCCGAGCTGGCCCGGCTCGCCGCCGCCGGGGTGCCCGGTGCGCACCCGGACGAGTGGTGGGGGCTGCGGACGCTCTCCGACGATCGACCCCTTATCGACGAGGGGGAGGCGGTCAAGGTCACCCCGTCGAGCATGGAGAGCGCGCTGCGGTGCAGCCTGCGCTGGCTGCTGGAGAAGCACGGCGGCAGCCCGCCGGCCAGCGCCGCCCAGGGCGTCGGCAACCTGGTGCACGCCGCTGCCATGCTCGCCGAGGACGCCAGTGCTGATCGGGAGCGACTGCTCGAATACGTGGCTGCCCGATTCGACGCGATCGAGCTGGCCGCCCGGTGGATGGCCGGCCCGGAACACAGCCGGGCCGAGGCGATGGTCGACAAGTTGCTGCGTTGGCTGGCCGGCAATCCGCGCCGGCTGCTCGCCATCGAGCACGAGTTCGCGGTACGCCTCGACGACCCCAGCCGGCCGATCGACCTGACCGGTCGGGTGGACCGGCTGGAGATCGACGCCGACGGCCGCCTCGTCGTGATCGACCTCAAGACCGGCAAGTCGACGGCGGTGACGGCGACCGAACTCGCCGAGCATCCCCAGCTCGGGGCCTATCAGGCGGCGGTGGAGGCGGGGGCCTTCACCGAGTTCGGCGACGAGTCCGGTGGGGCGGCCCTGGTGCAGCTCGGTACGGGTACGAAGGACGCCCGCGAACAGTCCCAGGTGGCGACCAGCCAAACGGCGGAGGCCGGGTGGGCGCAGGCGATGGTGCGCCGTACCGCCGACACGATGGCCGCCGCGACCTTCTCGGCGGTGTCCAACTCGAAGTGCCGGGTCTGCCCGGTACGGAGCAGTTGCCCGGTCTCCGGCCAGGGCCGGCAGGTGGTCGAACCGCCCGCCAGGCTGGAGCAGGCAGGCGAACCGCCCACCCGGTTGGAGCCGCCCGGACAGCGACAGCCGGGGCAGCGTCAGCCGGGGCCCCATCAGACAGGGCAGCGAAAGCCGGGGGAGAAACCTTGACTCAGCCGTCCCTGTTCGCCCCGGCCCCGCCGCAGCGAACGGCCGACGCCGGCCCACGCTTCACCCCGGTGGAGCTGGCCCGGTTGCTCGGTCAGCCCGCCCCCACCCGGGAACAGGCGGCGATCATCGCCGCCCCGGTCGAACCACTGCTGGTCGTGGCCGGTGCCGGCTCCGGCAAGACGGAGACGATGGCCGCCCGGGTGGTCTGGCTGGTGGCCAACGAGCACGTCCGCCCCGAGCACATCCTCGGCCTTACCTTCACCCGCAAGGCGGCCGGCGAACTCGCCCACCGGGTCCGTACCCGGCTCGACCAGCTGATTCGGCGGCTGGGCCGGGAGGGCCGGGTTCCCGGTGGCGACCAGCTCGATGGCGAGCCGACGGTGGCCACCTATCACTCGTACGCGGCTCGCATCGTCACCGAGCACGGGCTACGTGCCGGATACGAACCCGCCACCCGGCTGCTCACCGAGGCGTCCCGCTGGCAACTGGTCGACCTGCTGGTGCGCAACTACGACGGGGACATGTCCGAGGTGGACCGGGCCCCCGGCACGATCACCGACGCCGTGCTGGCGCTCGCCGGCGAGCTGGCCGAGCACCTGGTCACCCCGGCCGAACTGGCCGCCTGGACCGGCCGGTTCTTCGCCGACGTGCAGTCCCGACCGGGCAAGGTCTACGCCGACGTGCGCAAGGCGTTGACCATCCAGCAGATCCGGCTGCGGCTGTTGCCCCTGGTTCGCGCGTACGACCAGCGGAAGCTGGACTTCGAGGCGATGGACTTCGGCGACCAGATGGCCCGGGCGGCCCGGGTCGCCCGGGATCATCCCGAGGTCGGGGTGATCGAGCGGGACCGCTACCGGGTGGTGTTGCTGGACGAATACCAGGACACCAGCCACGCGCAGGTGGTGCTGCTGCGCTCGCTCTACGGTGATGGTCACCCGGTCACCGCGGTCGGCGACCCGTGCCAGTCCATCTACGGCTGGCGGGGAGCCAGCGCCGGCACGCTGGACCGATTTCCGGGCGAGTTCACCCCGCGCGACGGCCGGCCGGCCGAGGTGCTGACGTTGACGACGAGCTGGCGCAACCGCCCGGAGATCCTGGGCGTGGCCAACGGGCTCTCCACCCCGCTGCGGGCGGCCGGGGCCCGGGTCGCCGAGTTGGCCGCCGCGTTCCGGGTGGCCGAGCCGATTCCGGCTCGTACCCCGGGCGGGGCAGCCGGCGGCACGGTCCGCTGTGCGCTGCTGGAGACGTACCAGGACGAGGCGGCGTGGATCGCGGAGAGCCTGCTCACCGCGTGGCGGGGTGCGGCCCGGATGCCTGACGCGCTGCCCGAGCACATTCCGGTGGAGCAGCGACCGAGCAGCGCGGTGCTGGTTCGGGTACGCAGTCAGATTCCCGCCATCGAGGATGCGCTGCGGGCCCGGGGTCTGCCGGTGGAGGTGGTCGGGCTCGGTGGGCTGCTCGACACCCCGGAGGTACGCGACGTCGTCTGCACCCTGCGGGTGCTGTCCGACCCGACCGATGGGGCGTCGCTGCTGCGGCTGCTGACCGGTGCCCGGTGGCGGATCGGCCCTCGGGACCTGGTGGCGTTGCACCGTCGGGCGAAGGAGATCGCCACCGCCCGGCTGGAGATGCCCGGTCGCTCCCCGGACGAGCCGGAGATCGTGGTCGACCGGCTGGACGAGGCCACGCTCGTCGAGGCACTGGCCGATCTGGGGGCGGCGCAGAACTATTCGGCAGAGGGTTACGCCCGGCTGCGCGCGTACGGGCGGGAACTCGCGCTGCTGCGCTACCGCCTCGACCAGCCCTTGCCCGACCTGCTCGCCGACGTGGAGCGCACCATCGGTCTGGACGTGGAGGTGGCGGTCCGGGCCGGCGTGGACGGGCGCGGCGGTGACGCCGGCCTGGCCCGGGGGCATCTCGACGCGCTCGGTGACGTGGCCGCCCGGTTCGCCAGCGATTCCGGAGGCGGGCAGCTCTCCAGCTTCCTGGCCTTCCTCACCGCCGCCGAGGACGAGGAGCGCGGGCTGGCTCCGGGCGAGGTGGAGGTGGTGGAGGGGGCGGTGCAGATCCTCACCGCGCACGCCGCCAAGGGCCTGGAGTGGGACGTGGTCGCGGTGGCCGGGCTGAGCCGAGGGGTCTGGCCGGGGCCGGTCCGTAACTCCGACCACTACCTGCGCGGGCTCGGTGTGCTGCCGTTTCCGTTGCGCGGCGACGCGGACGGGCTGCCCGAGTTGGATCTCGACAGTGCCGAGGACCAGAAGGGGGTGGCGCGGGCGCTGACCACCTTCACCGAGCACTGGTGGGCGCACGACGAACGTGAGGAGCGCCGGCTGGCGTACGTCGGGGTGACCCGGCCCCGGCGGTTGCTGCTCTGTTCCGGCTACTGGTGGGGGGAGGGCACGAAGCGGCCCCGAGGCCCGTCGGTGTTCCTGCAGGAGGTGTACGACTGCTGCCTCGACGGCCAGCGCGCCGGTGGCCCGGACGACGGCTACGTGATCGACACCTGGGCACCCGAGCCGGCCGGGGACGCGGTCAACCCGACCACCGAGGTGGTGCTACGGGCCGAGTGGCCGGCCGATCCGTTGGGTGCCCGCCGACCGGTGATGGCCGAGGCGGCGAATCTGGTCCGACAGTTCCTCGTCGCCGGCCCGCCGGCCGAGCCTGGCCCGCCGTTCGAGCCTGGTCCGTCGCCTGCGACCGGCCTGCCGGCCGAGCCTGGTCCGCCGTTCGAGCCTGGGCCGACGGCAGAGGTCGACTCCTCGCCCGATGCTGGGCCGACAGCAGAGGACGTGGCGGGGCCGACGACGGAGGGCGTGGCGGGGCCGGCCGCGGGGGAGGCCGATCCGGACATCGTGCGATGGCGGCAGGAGGCCGCCCTGCTGCTCGCCGAGCGGGACCGGCTGGCCTACCGGCACGGCCCGGTCGAGGTGGCCCTGCCCGGCCACCTGTCGGTCTCGCAACTGGTGGCGTTGCGCCGCGATCCGCAGGCGCTGGCGCGTACGCTGCGTCGCCCGATGCCGGTCCGCCCCGACCCGTACGCCCGCCGAGGCACCGCCTTCCACGCTTGGCTGGAGCAGCGGTTCGGCGCGGATCGTCTGCTGGACGTGGACGAGTTGCCGGGCGCGGCCGACGAGGACGCCGCCCCCGACGAGGCCCTGATCGAGTTGCAGGAGCGGTTTCTGGCCAGCGAGTGGGCCGAACGGGTGCCGATCGAGGTGGAGGTGCCGTTCGCCACAGTCGTCGCCGGGGTGGTGGTTCGAGGCCGGATGGATGCGGTGTTCACCGCCCCCGGTGGCCGGTACGACGTGGTCGACTGGAAGACCGGTCGGCAACCGTCCGGCCCCGAGGCCGCCGCTGCGGCGGTGCAGTTGGCCGCGTACCGGCTGGCCTGGGCAGAACTGGCCGGGGTGCCGGTCGAGCACGTGCGGGCCGCATTCCACTACGTCCGCGAGGGCACCACTGTACGTCCGGCCGACCTGCTCGACGTTGACGGATTGGCGGCGCTGGTGGCGGGGCTACCCGAGGCGGGACACCCCAACTGACCCAAGTAAGTCGGGCTGGAGCGAGCCGAGCCGACCCAGCCCGGGGTGGGCGAGCCCTGGCGGAGATGGGCGTCTGTGCTAGGATGATCGAGTTGCAGTTTTGGTTCCCAGAGACTCTGTGTGCGCCTGGCGGGATTGTGGCCCCAGGCGCGCTTTGTTGTGTCCGGAGTTCTCCGGGCGGGGCGACCAGCGCGACACCGATCCGCGCAAGTCGGCGCGGACGACCCTCCTCGGATCCGCTGCACAAGCGGGCCCGATCGTTCCGTCAAGGAGACGAAACAAATGGCAATTGGCACCGTCAAGTGGTTCAACGCTGACAAGGGCTATGGCTTCATCACCCCGGACGGCGGCGGCGCTGACGTCTTCGCCCACTTCTCCGCGATCCAGTCTTCCGGCTACCGCAGCCTGGAGGAGAACCAGCGGGTCGAGTTCGAGGTGACCCAGGGCCAGAAGGGCCCGCAGGCGGAGAACATCCGCCCCGTCTGAGCTGGGCATCGCTCAGTCCTACCGCGCCCTCCGGGCGCGGTGACGCGGCCGACCCGTGCCTACCGGCACGGGTCGGATCCCGCGCTTCTATTCCGGTTCGTGCTTGCGACCGTTGGCGGTGGTCCTACCCCAGCGGCAGCGCTCGCCTGTGCGGCTTTCCGCCTGACGAGCCTTCCTCGACACGTGCCGCCATCGAGGAAGGCTCCACATGACTACCCCTGCCATCAATACGTTCGCCGACACACAGTTGGCGCCCGTGCTGCACGCCGCGCTGGCCGCGAACGGCATCACCGAGCCGTTCCCGATCCAGGCGGCCACCCTGCCCGACTCGCTCGCCGGTCGGGACGTACTCGGCCGGGGCCGTACCGGTTCCGGTAAGACCCTCGCCTTCGGCCTGCCGCTGCTGTCCCGGACCGCCGGTCGCCGAGCCCGCCCGGGCCAGCCGCTGGCCCTGGTGCTGGTGCCCACCCGTGAACTCGCCCAGCAGGTCACCACGGCGCTGGCACCGTACGCCCAGGCGGTCAAGCTGCGGTGTGCCACCGTGGTCGGTGGCCTGTCGCTGCGCCGTCAGGCGGACGCCCTGCGGGCCGGTGCCGAGGTCGTCGTGGCCACACCGGGCCGGCTGCACGACCTGATCGACCGGGGGGACTGCCGGCTCGACCAGGTGGCCATCACGGTGCTGGACGAGGCCGACCAGATGGCCGACATGGGCTTCCTGCCGCAGGTCACGAAGCTGCTGGAGCAGGTCGCCCCGAACGGGCAGCGGATGCTCTTCTCCGCCACCCTGGACCGGGGGGTCGACCGGCTGGTCCGGCGGTTCCTGACCAACCCGGTGTCGCATTCGGTCGACCCGGGCACCGCCACCGTCACCGCGATGACCCACCATGTCCTGCACGTGGAGTTGGCCGACAAGGCCGCCACGCTCACCCAGATCGCCGCCCGCGAGGGCCGCACCATCCTGTTCATGGGTACGAAGCACCGTGCGGACCGCCTGGCCCGGCAACTGCTGGCCGCCGGCGTACGGGCGGCGGCCCTGCACGGTGGCAAGTCGCAGCCGCAGCGGACCCGGATCCTGGAGCAGTTTCGCACCGGCCAGGTGACCACCCTGGTCGCGACCGACGTGGCGGCGCGCGGCATCCACGTCGACGGGCTCGACCTGGTGGTCAACGTGGACCCGCCGACGGAGGCCAAGGACTACCTGCACCGGGGCGGCCGGACCGCTCGGGCCGGTGAGTCGGGCGGTGTGGTCACCCTGGTGCTGCCGGAGCAGCGCCGGGACGTGTCCCGGCTGATGAGCACCGCCGGGATCAAGCCGGAGTCGATTCGGGTCCGCCCCGGTGACCCGGAGTTGGTCCGGGTGACCGGGGCGCGCGTTCCGTCCGGGGTGCCGGCGACCATTGCGCCACCGGCCCAGCCGGCAGCGGCGGCTAAACCGGCACCGGCGGCTCGATCCGCGCACCGTGGCTCCGGTCGGCCGCGTCGCCCCCGGCGTCGCCCGGGTCAGCAGTCGACAACCTAGCGCGGCGCAGGTCGGCCAGAGCGTGTCCGGCGAGGACGATGCGGACCAGCGCGAGCGTGGTGGCGAGCACCGCGACGGCCACGCTGGTCTGCCCGAGGTCCGGTGCCCAGAGCAGCACCTGCGCCGGGCCGGCACCCGACGCGGCGGGTAGCCCCCAGACTGCCCCGATCGCCAGGGCGGCGCAGCCGACCAGCCAGCCGACGGTGGTGGCGAGGAGCCGGCCCCGGGTCGGTGCCCCGCTCGGCCGATTTGCCGACCGACGCCGCCGGATTGCCCGTACCAGCGTCCACACCAGACCGGCGAGCAGCAGGCCGGCGATCGTGACCATGGCGATGAGTGCCCCGGTCAGGAGGGGGTCCGGCTCCGCCATGGTGGGGGCGCCGCCGTGCAGGATCCGGGCGACGTCGAACGCGATGCCGGTCAGCGGTGGGTCCATCGCCAGGCTGTAGACATTGGACAGTACGACCACCGCCAGGTCCGAGCCGGGTACGAGCAGGACGTGGCTGAAGGAGTTGGGGACGGCCCCGGCGTGCCAGACGATCCGGGTGTCGGTGTCGGTGCCGGTGCCGGTGAGAACGGTGTCCCGCCAGCCCAGCCCGTATCGGCCACCGCCACCGACGGGCATCTGATTGGTGTGCGCCTGCGCGATGCCCGAAGCGGAGAGCAGTCGGGTATTCCCGTACCGCCCGTCGTTGAGCTGAGCGATGGCGAAGTGGGTCAGATCGTCGAGGCTCGCCGCCAGATAGCCGTACGGCACACCGGAGGTGTCGTACGGGAGGTCGAAGCGTTGCGGGCGACCGAAGTGGTAACGGTGGCCGGCGGTGAGGCCGACCGCCGCCGCCTCGGCCGAAGTGGTGGCGGTGTGCCGCATGTCCAGCGGATCGAGCACGTCGCGTCGCAGGTACGTCCCGAACGGTTGCCCGGTGACCGCCTCGACGAGCGCACCGAGGATCTGGTAGTTGGCGCTGCTGTACTGGTGGGTCTGCCCCGGGGCGGCAGTAGGGCGTAGCCGGGCGAGGTCCCGTACCGACCGGGTCAGGCCGTCCGGGGTGTTGTCGGCCCGGTCGGTCAGGTTACTGCCCTCGATGCCGGGCAGGCCGCTGGTGTGGGTCAGGAGTTGCCGTACGGTGATCAGCTCCGTCGCCGCCGGATCGGCGACGCGGAACCACGGGAGGTAGTGCCGGACCGGTGTGTCGAGGGCCACCCGTCCCGCCTCGACCAGTTGCAGCACCGCCAGTGCGGTGAACGGTTTGGCGACCGAGCCCAACAGGAACGGCGTCTGCCCGGTGACCGGCTGGCCGTCGCCGTCGACACCCCAGGCTCGCTGGTAGACGACCTGGTCGCCCCGCACGATCGCCACGCCACTGCCCGGTGTCTGGAGGTCGGCCAGCTGTCGGCTCAGGTACGAGTCCACTTCGGCGAACTCGTCGGCCGGCGGCGTACCGGCCGCTGGCAGGGCTGAGGTGAGTAGGGCGGCCAGAAAGGCCACGCCTGTCACCAGGCGTGCAAGGATCTTCATCTTTGTCCCCGTCTGGTCCGATCGTCCTGCTGCTCAACCGATCTGGCTGAGCAGCTTCTCCAGGGCGGCCAGGCGTTGTTTGACCGCTGCCAGTTCGGTGTGGGTGTTCTTCAGCTCCGCGCGTACGCCCTGGAGTTCAACCACTGTGGCCTGCGTACCGTCGGCGAACCTTGCCTCGGCGGTGGTGGCCTGTTCGGCGAGCGTGCGGTAGTGGGTCTCCCGGGTGGCGGAGTGCCGGGTGCGGTAGACGCTCAGGCCCACGAACGCGACGATGGCGACCAGCGCGACGAGCATCACCATCGAGCCGATGGAGGCCGTCTGGGCGAGGTCCAACGCGATGACAGGTGTGGTGTCCACTTACTTCCCTTTCTTTTCGGGGCTTTCGGTGCTCAGGGTCCGTACGGCTTCCGCGATCGCCTCCGGGGTGAGTGCCATCGCGAACGGCACCACCTCGAAGTACTTCACCGAGCTGCCGTCCCGGGATGTCTCCAACGTGCCGTTGACCAGGCCGGCAGCTTCAAGGCGCTGGAGGTGCATGTAGAGCAGCGGGCGGTTCATCTGGAGCTGGCGGGCGAGTTCGCTGACGTAGTTCCGTCCGGGAGTGAGCGCGGCGATGATCCGTAGCCGATGGGGACTGGCCAGGGCGGCCAGCACCAGCAGCAGTTCGTCGCCCGACGGCCCTGAGCCGTCGGTAGGTCCTGAGCCACCGGCCAGTCCTGAGTCGCCCGACAGTCCTGAGTCGCTGGGCAGTCCCGCTTCGTCGTGCATCCCGTCCCACGTCCTCCCCGGGTGTCAGAAATAGCTGACACCCCTGTCGGATCAGGCTGACACCCGGTTCGTCGTGAAGTCAAGTCGGATGGACGACTGTGCCGGGACGGGCGACCCGCGAGCCTGTTCCCCTAGGGAAGGCCCGGCGTCCCAGGAAGTCTGGAGAGGTGGCCATGGTTGGTGAGGCGGTGCGGGAACTTCTCGTGGTACTCACGCTCGCCCTCGTCGGGCTCCTGCTCGCCCTGCTCGCCGCGTTCACCCCGTGGTACGACGCAGCCACCTCGACCGATCTGCCGGTGGTGGTCGAGATGTACGCGCCGGGTCGGTCTCCAACGCCGGTACGACCGACGGAACACTCCGGGTCCAGGTCCGACCTGACCGCCTTCCCGGCCGGCTGACCCGAGCTGACGATCCGATGACTCGGGTCAGCCAGTCGGTGGTGTTCACTAGAGGGGATGGCTTCCACCACGCCCCCGCCCCCCGAGTCCGGACCGAGGTCCGGACCGAGTTGGTCGGCGGGCATGGTCACCCGGCTGGGGACGCCGTCGGTGACCGCCCGCTCCGACGCCGCTTCACCGGCATCCGAGCCGCGTAACCGTCAGCGGCGTCGACTGTGGTGGTTCGGCGGCGCGGCCTTGGCCGTATTGGCGGCCGGCCTGGCCGTCGTCCTCGCGATGGTGCTCTCCGGTGATCCCCGGATCCTCGGCGACGACTACGAGGCACCGCCCGACACCCGACCCCAGCTGGCTCGGATGTGCCCCCCGCCCGCCTCGCCCCCGGCGAGGACCGACCAGCCCCCCGTTGACCCCGGCCCGCCGCCGTCCGGTGCCCGGACCGTCGACCAGGAGGCCGGGATCTCGTACGCCGCCCTCGGTGCACCCTGGCAACCGTGGGACGTGCTGTGGAACGCCGGGGCGCTGGAGGTGCCGTACAAGGTCGGGCAGCACTTCGTCACCGAACCGCAGTACAACGGCTTCAGCGACTACCACGCCTCGATCCTGTCCGCCGCGGTGCCGGCCGCCGACAACGACGCCCTGATACTCGACATCGAGTGTGTCGGCCGGCGGGTCGCCGACGACGTGCGCGCCGAGTACTACCCGCAGCCGAACCGGATGGAGCCGATCCGGGACGAGCGGGCCACGATCGGCGGTCGACCCGCGTGGGTGGCGGTGTTCCGGCTGCACTTCAGCCGGCCGGGCCTACGGGCCACCGACGAGTTGGCGGCGGTGGCCTGCATCGACGTTGGTCGGCCGACCGCCGCCATCCTCTACATCTCGATTCCCGGCACCCACCGACAGTACGACCCGGTGGTCGACCAGGTGCTGAACTCGGTGCGGGTCCGCTAGTGCCCGCCGGGCAGACCTTGGTGGGAAATGACCCCTCGGGAGGCCACGATCCACCAGGGTCTAGAACGGTCTGGAACTGCGCTACCCGTATCCGATGCCTCAGCCGGCCGTGCTGTCCAATATCCCCCAACGTCGGCGGATGGCCCGGTCGGCCGCGCCGAATGCCGCGTCCACCAGCAGCCCCACCAGCAGGATCACGATCATGATCGCGATCAGCCGCTCGGCATCGGACAGTTCCCGGGCATAGGTGAGCTGTGCGCCGATGGAGGTCTTCGTCGCGATGACCACCAGCAGTTCACCAGCCATCAGACTGCGCCAGGCGAACGCCCAGCCCTGCTTGAGGCCGGCCACGATCGCCGGCAACGCGGCCGGTGCGATGACGTACCGGTAGAGGCTGATGCCCCGGGCTCCCAGGTTGCGGCCGGCCCGCAGCAACAGGGGCGGTACGTAGTCGACGCCGTGGATGACGCCGTTGGCGATCGAGGGTGCCGCGCCGAGCACCACCACGAAGAAGATGGCCTGTTCGCTGAGTTGGAACAGCAGGATCGCCAGGGGGAACCAGGCGATCGACGGCATGGTCTGCAAGGCCGTGATCATGGAGCCGAGGGCGGCGCGTAACACCCGTACCCGGGCCACGGCCAGGCCCAGGAGCAGACCTACCGTCACCGCTGCGGCGAAGCCCACGACGGCCCGCCGGCCGGTGGTCGCCAGGCCGTTCCAGAGTGCCGGGTCGACCAGGTAACCGCCCAGGTCCCGGCCGACCGTCACCGGACCGGGCAGGGCGTACTCGGGCTTCCAGCCACTCCAGACCACCGCCTGCCAGGCCAGCACCGCCAGGCCGAGAGCGGTGAGCTTGGGCCAGGTCGAGGCCCAGAGCAGCCGGGCCCGAGAGGCGGTCTTCTCCCGACTGGCGATCTCCAGGGCGTCGAGCCCGGAGATGGTCTCCCGGCCGGTTCCCCGGGTGGCGGCGTCAGCTCCCCGAGCGGCCGCGTCGGCTTCCTGGGTGGCGGCGTCAGCCTCCCGATTGGCGGCGTCGGTAGTCGCGGTGGTGGTGATCGTGTCACTGGCCATGGCGGCCCACCTCCGTACGCAGTCGGTCGGTGACCTCGGCGGCGATGGCCGCGATCTCGGGGGAGTCGATCCGGCGTGGCCGGGGTACATCGACCCGGGTGTCGTGGATGATTCGGCCGGGCCGGCTGGAGAGCAGCACGATCCGGTCGGCGAGGCGGGCCGCCTCGCGTACGTTGTGGGTGACGAAGAGGACGGTCAGTCGCCGCTGCGACCAGATCCGTTCCAGTTCGTCGTGTAGCAGGTCGCGGGTCATCGCGTCCAGCGCCCCGAACGGCTCGTCCATCAGCAGCACCGGGGTGTCCAGGGCGAGCGTGCGGGCCAACGCCACCCGTTGCCGCATTCCGCCGGAGAGTTCGTGCGGGCGGTGCCGGCCGAATCCGGTCAGGTGGACCGTCTCCAGCAGTTCGGCGACTTGGGCCCGGCGGTCGGCGCGGGCGAGGCCGCGCAGCTTCAACGGCACCTCGATGTTGGCCGCCACGGTCAGCCAGGGGAAGAGGGCCGGTTCCTGGAACATGAACCCGGGCCGGACGGCTGGACCGTCGAGCGAGTCGCCGGTGAGTTGGACCGCCCCGGAGGTCACCTGGTCGAGCCCGGCGACCAGGTTGAGCAGGGTGCTTTTGCCGCAGCCGGAGGCGCCGACGAGGCAGACGAACTCGCCGGCCCGGACGTCGAGGTCCACCCCGTCCAGGGCCAGTACGGCGTTGTCGCCCCGGCCGTACACCTTGGTCACGCCGGAGAGTGCGACGGCGGTGGTCGTGCGCTGCGGTGCGGTACGGGTGGTCATGGCTGGGGGATTTCGGTCTTGCCCTGGGCCTTGAGTACCTCGTTGAGGTAGCTCAGGTCGTACAGGCCGTCGAGGTCGACCGGCTGGGTCAGCTCGACGGCGACCGCGTGGTCCAGTCCGGTCCTGAGTGAGGACGCGATCGGGTCGTTGAGGAACTCCAACGTGGTCCAGGCCTGCTTGATGAGTGCGAGGTCGAGCGGCTTGCCGGTGATCTTGCCAATGTGCGCGGAGATCGCCTGCTGCGCCTCGTCGGGGCGGCTGTTGACGAACTCGTTGGCGGCCACCTGACCTTCGACGAGCTTGCGTACCACGTCCGGGTGGGCCTTGAGGAACTTCGTACTGACGATCAGGTTGGTGATGACGAACCGCTTGTCCGGCCACAGGTCCCGCTCGTCGACCAGCACCTTGCCGCCGGCGTTGACCAGTCGGGAGACGAACGGTTCGGGGACCCAGGCACCGTCGATGGCCCCGGTGCCGAAGGTCTCCACGGTCTGCGCGTTCTCCTGCGGCACGATCTGTACGTCGCCGCCGCCCTCCCTGGTGGTCCGGAGTCCCTTCTCCTTGAGCCAGTGGCGGATGGCCACGTCCTGGGTGTTGCCCAACTGCGGAGTGGCGATCTTCTTGCCGCGTAGGTCCTCGGCGCTGTCGATCCCGGGCTTGACGACCAGGGCCACCCCGCCGGAGGCGGCACCGGAGATGACGCGTACCGCGTCGCCCTTGGACTTGGAGTGGGCGTTGACCGTCGGGTTCGGGCCGATGTAGGTGGCGTCCAACGCGCCGGAGAAGATCGCCTCGATGGCGGCTGGGCCGGCATTGAAGGTCTTGGTGTCGAGCTTGACGTTGCTGCCGAGCTTCTCGGCGAAGATGCCGCGTTCCACGCCGACCACAGCGGGGGCGTGGGTGATGTTCGGAAAGTAGCCGAGCCGGAGGGTGACCGGGCCGCCGTTGGCGGTCGCGCTGTCGTCGCTGCCGCACCCGGTGGTGCCGAGCGTCGCGACGGCCACGGCCGCGAGGGCGGCCAGGGTGCCGAGTCGGCGGTACGGGAGACGTCTCATCGCGCCATCCAATCCATAGTTTTCCTACTTAGTTGATAGGAAGAGTGGGTTGATCGGCTGGCTCGGTCAAGCGGTCATCCACATCCTGGGAAGTCGGGCAAACCACCCGGGGTCCGTAGATCAGCGGGCGGACACGCTAGGGTCGGTGCGTGGCGGCGCGGAGATCGAGAATTCCAGCGACGAAGTATCCGGTCGAGCGGTTCACCCTCGACAACGGCCTTCGGGTGGTGCTCACCCCCGACCGCAGTGCCCCGGTGATCGGGGTCGCGGTCGTCTACGACGTGGGCATCCGATCCGAACCGGAGGGGCGGACCGGCTTCGCGCATCTCTTCGAACACCTGATGTTCCAGGGCTCGGAGAGTCTGGAGAAGCTGGCGCACTTCCGGCACGTGCAGGGGGCCGGCGGCACCTTCAACGGCTCCACCCACCTGGACTACACCGACTACTACGAGACGTTGCCCAGCAACGCTCTCGAACGGGCGCTCTTCCTCGAAGCGGACCGGATGCGCGGCCCTCGGCTGACCGAGGAGAACCTGCGCAACCAGGTCGACGTGGTCAAGGAGGAGATCCGGGTCAACGTGCTCAACCGGCCGTACGGCGGTTTCCCCTGGCTGAAGCTGCCCCCGGTCATGTTCGACACGTTCCCCAACGCCCACGACGGCTACGGGTCCTTCGACGACCTGGAGAGCGCCACCGTCGCCGACGCGGCCGACTTCTTCGACCGCTACTACGCCTGCGGCAACGCGGTCCTCGCGGTCAGCGGTGACCTGGACGTCGCTGAGGCCACCGCGCTGGTCGAGCGGCACTTCGGGGACGTGCCGGCCCGACCCGCCCCGACCCGCCCGGACTTCGCCGAGCCGGACCTCACCGCCGAGCGGCGTGAGTCGTACGTCGACCGGCTGGCGCCGCTACCCGCCGTGGCCAGCGGTTGGCGGGTGCCCGACCCGATCACCCACTTCGCCGACTACCTGCCCTACGTGGTGCTCGCCGAGGTGCTGACCGACGGGGACGCCTCCCGGCTCGTCGAGCGCCTGGTGCTGCGCGACCGTACGGTCACCAGCGTCGGCGGTTACCTCGGCTTCATGGGTGACCCGTTCGACGTACGGGACCCCACCGTGCTGCTGCTCCAGTCGCACCTGCCGCCCGGCGGCGACGTGGACAAGGTGCTGCGCACCGTCGACGAGGAACTCGACCGGCTGGCCACCGACGGGCTCGCCGACGGTGAACTCGACCGTATCCAGGCCCGCATGGCCACCCACCTGCTGCGCGATACCGACGCGGTGCTCGGGCGGGCGTTGCAGATGGCCGTCCTCGAACAGCAGCGCGGCGAGCCGGGGCTGCTCAACGAACTACCCCGGCTGGTCGGTGAGGTCACCGAGGAGCAGGTCCGCACGGCGGCGGCGGCCCTGAAGCCGCAGCGCCGGGCATCGATCGAGGTCGTCCCCGGAGGTGGCAAATGACGGTACGCACGCTGCCCGCCCTCGGGCCGAACCGCAAGCTCAAGGTGCCCACCGAGGTGGAACGGACGCTGCCCAACGGGCTGACGGTGATCGCCATCCGGCGGCCGGCCGTGCCCCTGGTCGAGCTACGGCTCTGGCTGCCGTTCGGCCCGGGACACCTGGCCCGCAGCGTGATGCTGTCGCAGACCCTGCTCGCCGGCACCGACACCATGTCCAGCGTGGAGATCGCCGCCGAGTTGCAGGCGGTGGGCGGCGGCCTGTCGGCCGGGCTCGACCCGGACCGGCTGATGGTCGCCGGTAACAGCCTGGCCACCGGCCTCGACCGGATCCTGGAACTCCTCGCCGGGGTGCTGACCGGTGCCGCGTACCCCGACGACGAGGTGGAGATCGAGCGGGACCGGCTCGTCGACCACATTCAGGTTGCCCAGAGTCAGCCGGCCCACCTGGCCCGGGAGGCGCTGCTCAAGCGGATGTACGGCACGCACCCGTACGCCGTGCAGACCCCGGAGCCGGAGCAGGTACGCGCCGTCCGCCCGGCCGACCTGCGCAAACTGCACGCCGAGCGGGTGCACCCGAACGGGGCGGTGCTGCTGCTCGTCGGCGACCTCAACCCGGAGCGGGCGATCGACGCCGCCGAGCAGGCGCTGGGCGGCTGGGACAGCACCGGTCGTCCGACCGAGCTGCCGCCCACGCCGCCGCTGACGCCGGGACCGTTGCTCCTGGTCGACCGGCCCGGCTCGGTGCAGTCGTCGATGCGGCTGGCGCTGCCGGCGGTGCCGCGTACCCACCCCGACCACGCGGCATTGCAACTGGCCAACCTGGTCTTCGGCGGCTACTTCTCCTCCCGCTGGGTGGAGAACATCCGCGAGGACAAGGGCTACACCTACGGGCCGCACTCGATGGTCGAGCATTCGGTGGCCGGCTCCGCGCTGGTCATCGCCGCCGAGGTGGCCACCGAGGTGACCGGGCCGGCGCTGCTGGAGACGACCTACGAACTCGGCCGGTTGGCCTCGCTGCCACCGAAGGAGGACGAGCTGGAGCAGGCCCGGCAGTACGCCCTGGGCACCCTGCAACTGGGGATGTCCACCCAGGCCGGGCTGGCGGCGGTGGCCAGCGCGTACGCCGGGGTCGGGCTGCGCCTGGACTTCCTCGCCAAGCACGCCGAGCGGCTGGCCAAGGCCACTCGGGACGACGTGGCGCGGGCCGCGGCGACCTACCTCGCGCCGGCGCGGGCGGTCACCGTCGTACTCGGTGACGCCGAGCGGATCGAGCCCTCGTTGGCGGTCCTGACCCCGATCGAACGGGCGGCCCTGCCATCATGACGGTCGAGCGGAGGGCCACGCCGTCATGACGGTCGGACGGGCGGCCACGCCGTCATGACGGGAGAGCGGGCGGGCCTGCCGCTGGCCCGTCCGACCCTCGATCGGGCCGCGCATCGGCGGACCGACGAGCAGTGGCTGGCCACGGCCTGGCAGCGGGCCCGGGTGCTGGTGGTGGACACCGCGGGCGGCGGCTTGGCCCTGGTCACCGCAGCGGAGGGCAGTCCGGAGCTGGTGTTGTTCGACGCCGGTGCCGTCGGTGTCCGGGACGTCGGTGATCGGCTGTTCCTCGGGGTGGCGTCCGACGGCACACCGGTGTTCGCGATCGACGCCCCACTACCGACGGTGCCGCAGACCCGGGCGGTGGCGCTGCGCGAGGTCGGGCACCTGCTGTCCGACTGGGACGCCGGGCTGTTCGCCACCGCCGTGGCGCTGGCCAACTGGCATCTGCGACACACGTACTCGGCCGACACCGGGTTGCCCACGGTGGCGGGCGAGGGCGGTTGGTCGCGATCGGACGACGCGGGCGGGCAGACCTGGCCGCGTACCGACCCGGCCATGATCGTCCTGGTGCACGATGGGGGAGCCGGCCCGGCCGGGCGCTGCCTGCTTGGCAACAACACCGCCTGGCCCGACCGGGACGGTGTCCGAAGGTTCTCCTGCCTGGCGGGTTACGTCGAGCCGGGCGAGTCGGCGGAGGCGGCGGTGGTCCGCGAGGTCGGTGAGGAGGTCGGGCTCGCCCTCGACGAGAGCCAGATCCGGTACGCCGGCAGCCAGGCCTGGCCGTATCCCGGCTCGCTGATGCTGGGGTTTCTGGCCCAGGCAGATCCGGAGCAGCCGATCCAGCCCGATCCCGCCGAGATCTCCCAGGCGCGCTGGTTCACCCGTCGGGAGATCGCCACAATACTGGCTGGTGAGCCGGTCGATGCCGGCGATGGTCGGCGGGCCAGCCTGCCGACGCCCGCGTCGATCGCGCACTTCCTGCTGCACCGGTGGCTGGACGAGGCGGTCGGTGAACGCGGTCTCCGGTCCGCCGGTCTCCGATAGCCAGAGCGGTCCCGATCTGTCACTGAGCTGTCCTGCTCGGTTGCTGAGCGGTCCTGCTTGGTTGCTGAGCGGTCCTGCCCTGTCATTGAGCTGTCCTGCTCCGGTGTTGAGATGTCTTGGTCCGTGATCGCCGTTGCCGCGACGATCACGGACCAAGATCTCAGGCCGTCGGGGCCGGGTTGCGACATGCGCGGATGCGCGGCGGGGGAGCCGGCCCGGCCGACGACGGTCGTCTAGGTGGGATGAACTGGCCGTCCGGGGCCGAGGGAGCCCTCCCGATCCCACCGGCGTGCCGTGGCGGGGAACTGGTCGGGGAGGGGTAATACCTTGACCCGCTGACGCCCGGAGCGCACCGCGCCGACCGTGGACAGCGCGCGGGCCAGCAGCATGGCAGCGTCTCGATCCTCCGCGTGGACGGTCTGCCGGCGTAGCTCAGGGCTGGTCTGCTCGTCCCGAAGTCGTCGGCCACCGGTCCATGCGGCGACCAGATCGCCTTCAGCGGCGGCGCGGATCTCGGTCCGAACGATTAGAAACCGCATGGCTGTCTCCGGATGAACCGTGACGGATAATGATCATGCGACTACATCTTGTGGTTGCCGCGTGGAACTTCCACGGCCGTTCTCTCCGTCATGTTACGCAGCGTTCCGGAGTCGGCAAGTCGAACCCCACGATCGGATTTTTACCTTGTCCGTTCGGATGATGCCTGGTCAATGGCCAAATGCCAGCCATATGCAGGAAGGCTGTCACCCCCGTGACGGGGGTGCCAGCCTTCCGGTGGAGCCTTCGGTCCGTGGCGGACCGTGATCGTCGAGAGGTTACTGCTCTGCCAAACTTTCGCCGCTACGCCGACTACGTTGGGTGGGCGGTTTGGTCCGCTGACCCAGCGGCAACGTGGATCGGCTCGATCGAGTGGACAACTCCTTCGCCTTCTCGGCCAGCCAGTCCCTGGTCTCCTCGGGTGTCAACGCCGCAGCCCGCAGCCAGTCGAAGACCACGCTGTAGCGGTGGAGTTCCTCGTGGTCGGTCAGCACCTGATTGGTGGAGATGCCCTCGATGGCGAGGGTCTGCGGATCCAGCGGATCGGCGAGGCGGTAGAGCGAGAACGCGGTGTGGGCGAGGTACCACTCGGCGATGATCGCGTCCCGGAGGAGCACCTGGATGGTGACGTTGGGCAGCTCCGCATCCTCGCGCAGCTTCGCCAGTTGGCCGCGGATCACCTCGGGCGGCCCAGCCCGGCGGCCCAGCGCTGCCTCCTCCAGCACCGCGTAATAATGCGGCGGCTCGAACGACTGACGCAGCAGGTCCTGCCGAGACTTCCGGGCCCTGACCTCGTTCTCCGGGGTTTCCGTCTCGTTCTTCTCCGGCTTGTCGGAGATGCTGGTCAACGGTCGCATCGACGTGATCCGGGTCATCGCGTACAGCTCGGTCTGTAGTAGGCCAGGCACGATCACCGGGCTGTACTCCCGGATCTCCGCGCAGCCGGACTCCAGTTCGGCATAGACCCGCTGGCTCTCGGTCATGGCCGGGAATCGGCGTAACCAGCTGCGGATGTCACCGGCTTCGCGGGTGATGGTGGTCAGTTCCGCACGGGTCTCCTCGCTGGCGTCGTAGACGTCGAGCAACCTGAGGATGTCGCGCTCGTCAGGCCGGCTACGCGCATTCTCCAGTCGGGAGAGCTTCGAGGCCGATGCCCAACCGGCGCGTTCGATCACCTGGTCGCCGGTCAGTCCGGCGCTTTCGCGGAGTTGACGCAGCGCGCTACCGAGGCGCTTGCGTCGGGACATCGGGCTGGGCTGCCCACCCTGGTTGGCGTGCCCGCTGGCGGGCGGTGCGGTGGTCGGACCGGACCGCGCCGTTGTGTCTGGTGGCGAGGTCCGATCTGGCTCGGCAGGATTGGTCGGGCTTGGCTGAGCTGGAGGCACGGAAAACCTCTTCTCTCGATCGTGTCGGCCCCGGCATCGCCCGGCACGGCGAAGATCACCGTCCGGAATGCATCCCCCACGATCAGTATGCCCATGTCCGTCTCCCGCTCCGACCTGGCCCTGAGCGTGTCCCAGGTGGAAATTGCCCGACAGTTCGGACCATCGGTCCTGATCTGTACCTGCTTCTCCGGCCTCCGGTCGGTGCCGGGGCACCGCCGGCCGTACCGGCCCACGGCGCCCCGAACCGGCGGTCGCGTCAGCCGGCGTTGGCGATCGTCGCCAACTGCTGCTTGACCTGCACGATCGACGGATTGGTCAGGGCCGTGCCATCGGTGAAGACCACGGTCGGCACCGTCTGGTTGCCACCGTTGACGCTCATCACGAACTCGGCGGCGGCCGGGTCCTGCTCGATGTCGATCACCGTAACCTCGATGTTCTCCCGATCGAGCTGCGACTTGAGCCGTGCGCAGTAGCCGCACCAGGGGGTGGAGTACATCGTCAGCATGATCAGGTCCTTTGGCTAGTTGATCTGATGGGCTAATGCCTGCAACGTCAGGAACGGCTGACATGATTCCTAGCTGTGGCGGTTGACTCAAGCGCGGAACGGGTGCTGGCCGGGCTGGACGCCGAACAGCGGGCGGCGGTGACGGCACCCGTCGGACCGGTCTGCATTCTGGCCGGAGCCGGTACCGGCAAGACCCGGGCGATCACTCATCGCATCGCCTACCGGGTGCTCTCCGGAGAGATCGCCGCCCGACATGTGTTGGCCGTCACCTTCACGGCCCGAGCCGCCGCCGAGATGCGGACCCGGCTCGCCAGCCTTGGGGTTGCCGGGGTGCAGGCGCGTACCTTCCACGCGGCGGCACTGCGGCAGGTGCGTTACTTCGCGCCGCGCCTGCTGGATGGCCGCGCCATGCCCGAGCTACTGGACAGCAAGGTCCGACTGGTTACCCTGGCGGCTGCCCGCGCCGGGCTGCGTACCGACCGGGCCGCCGCCCGGGACCTGGCCGGCGAGATCGAGTGGGCCAAGTCGTCCCTGGTCGAGCCGGACGAGTACGTCGTGGCGGCGGCCAAGGCGCTGCGGGAGACCCCGCACGAGCCGGCCCGGGTCGCCGAGGTCTTCGCCGCCTACGAGCGGATCAAGCGCGGCAACGGGGTCATCGACTTCGAGGACATGCTGCGGGCAGCAGTGTGGGGCATCGAGGACCATCCCGACGTCGGCGAACAGATCCGGGCGCAGTACCGGCACTTCGTCGTGGACGAGTACCAGGACGTCAACCCGTTGCAGCAGCGGCTGCTGGACGCCTGGCTGGGTGGCCGGGACGACCTGACCGTGGTTGGCGACGCCAGCCAGACCATCTATTCGTTCACCGGGGCGACCTCGGCGTACCTGATCGACTTCCCCCGGCAGCGGCGGGACACGTTGGTGGTCCGTCTGGTCCGGGACTACCGGTCCACGCCCCAGGTGGTGGGACTGGCCAACGCGGTCATCCAACAGGCGCGAGGGGCGGAGGCACGGCTACGGCTGGAACTGGTCGGGCAGCGTCCATCCGGCCCGGAGCCGGATGTGCGGATCTTCACCGACGAGCCGGCCGAGGCGGCGGCGGTCGCGGCCCGCTGCCGGCAACTGATCGACGGGGGCACCCCAGCCCGCGAGATCGCCGTGTTGTTCCGGACCAACGCGCAGTCCGAGGCGTACGAGAAGGCCCTCGCCGAGGCCGAGGTGCCGTACGTCGTACAGGGGGCGGAACGGTTCTTCGAGCGGACCGAGGTGCGGCAGGCCATGGTGGCGCTGCGGGCCGCCGTCCGTTCCACCCCGGGCGATACTCCGCTGGTCCAGGCGGTGGTGGACGCGCTCGCGGCGGTCGGCTGGGCCCCGGGCCAACCCCCGCCGGGCGGGGCCGCCCGAGAACGCTGGGAGGCGCTGGCCGCCCTGGTCCAACTCGCCGAGGAGTACTCACCGAGCGCGAGGAGCGAGCGTTTCGGGGCGGCTCGCGTGGGACGCGGCCGAGCCGAAATGCGAGAAGAGCTTGCGAGCCCCGCAGTCGTGAGCGAAGAGGGCATTGCTGTTTCGGAGCGGCCGGTGTCGCTGGCCGACTTCTGCGAGGAGTTGCAGCGACGGGCCGCCCAGCAGCATGTGCCGACCGTCGAGGGGGTCACCCTGGCCTCCCTGCACTCGGCCAAGGGGCTGGAGTGGGACGCTGTGTTCCTGGTCGGGCTCGCCGATGGCACGTTGCCCACCACGTACGCGAAGACGGCCGAGCAGATCGAGGAGGAGCGCCGGCTGCTCTACGTCGGGGTGACCCGGGCCCGGGAATGGCTCTGGCTGTCGTACGCCTCGGCCCGATCGCCGGGCGGTCGGGCCCGCCGCCCGTGCCGGTTCCTGCCGCAACTGGATCGTTCTGGTGGTGAGCGGCCGGCGGGCGGGGCCGGCGGCGGTCGGAAATCCGACCGTCGGCGTATCCAGGTGGTCTCCTGCCGGGTGTGCGGCGCGACCCTGATGGCCGGCACCGACCGCAAGCTCGGCCGGTGTCCGACCTGCCCGTCCGACCTGGACGAGGAGCTGTACGAGCGGCTGCGCGAGTGGCGGATCCGGGTCGCCGGTGAGCAGAAGGTTCCTGCCTACGTGGTCTTCACCGACGCGACCCTGACGGCGTTGGCCGAGCGGCGGCCGGGCCGGGACGAGGAACTGCTGGCGATCGCCGGGATCGGGCCTCGGAAGCTGGGGCTGTACGGTGCCGCTGTGCTCGCGCTGGTCGATGGCGCGGCGGTGGATGAGGTAATCCCGGAAAAAAGTTCCGCAACGGAGCCGTAAAACCGTTTGCCCTCGCGGTGGTATCAGGCATAGCCTCATGACGCACCTCGCGAGTGGCGGCATTAACGCTGCTCAGAGGGCACGACCGAGTAAGTGACGAGCATTCGACAGGAGGTGGTCCCGGTGGAGATCTACATGAACAAACTGCCGGTGGCGCTGCCTGCTGTCCAAGCTCCGGCGTCGGCCGTCCGGGTCTATCGGGCTGTCGAGGTCTTCTCGGCTTCGCAGGTGCACCAGGTCCAGGCTCAGTCCGAGCTGCTCCTGGCGGTTGCGCCAGCCGGAAACAAGGGGACCACTGGGTCCATGGGCGAGGGCATTCGCGTCAGCAACAAGCGGCGGACGGATGTTCGCGGTGTTCCACCTCGAGGTAGACCGGTCTGATTCAGACCCACCGGCTCACCTCGAGGCCGCGGAACCCGCTACCGGGATCCGCGGCCTCAGTGTTTTACACCGCCAAGTACGTCGAAACAGCGATCCACGAGATCGAAGTGAGAGAGAGGTGACCGGGCGATGAGTCTGGCGTTGGCCACGCTCGACGTGAGCGTCGAGTTTGAGGCAAACCTGCCCTGCCGGAAGTTCGACCCTGACCTGTGGTTCTCCGACTCGCCTACCGAGCTGGAGCTGGCCAAGTCGCTCTGCGGGGACTGCCCGCTGCGCGTCGAGTGCCTGGCTGGTGCGGTCGAGCGGGCCGAGCCGTGGGGTGTCTGGGGCGGCGAGATCTTCGAGCGTGGCGCGGTCATCCCGCGCAAGCGGCCCCGTGGCCGTCCGCGCAAGGAGGATGTCGCCCGGGACGCCGTCCTGCGGGTCGAGGCCGAGGCGCGGCTGGCGGGCAACGAGTTCGCCGAATCGCGCAGCGCGGTCCGGCTGGCGGCCTGACATGTTCCCGATCCGTTTTACCAACAGTGCCCCATTGGCGCTGATCAGCGAGCCGAACACCGAGAATTTCACCCTGAGCGGAGCCGCGAAGATGTATTTACTCCACGAAGCGTTGTCCAAGACTCGAATGCGCCGGCCTCAGGCCGGTCGCATCACCACGAGCACTGAGGCAACCCGATCCGCCCGTACCGTCGCACTGGAAGGCCGCCGTCGCGCGGCCCGCGATCTGGGCATCCGATAACTGTCGCGCGGATGCGGCAGTCCGGCATCCGAGGGCCGGCCGGGGAGACGAGGAATCGTCGTCCCGGCCGGCCCTCGGTCGTTTCGTCGCCGGTGTCGCTCACGCGGCTGGGCCGTGCTCGATCAGGCCGGGTGGGCGAAGCCGGGCAGCCAGCGTTCGAGGATCGACCGGTAGGGTGCCTTCGCGTCCAGTTGGCAGAGCACTCCGATCGAGCCGAGGGTCACCCGGTGGATCAACAGGTACGACGGTGGCAGGTTGAGCTGGCGGCTCAGCTGGTAGGCGGGTGACCGGGGATTGCCCAGTCGGGCGGCTTCGGCCCGCAACCAGGCTCGGGTGAAGCGGAAGTCATCGACTGAGAGCGGCTCCAGCATCGGCAGCACGAAGTCGAGCACCGCCTGGGCGTCGATGGGGTCCTCGCCGATGAACCCTTCTTCTCGGAGCCCGGCCACCACGGCCTCAGCCTCTCCGGCGAGAGCCAGCCGGAGCAGCCGGCCGATCGGTTCGGGAGCGCCCTCCGGGAGCCGGGCCACCCCGCCGAAGTCGAGGACCCCGAGCCGTCCATCCGGCAGGAGTCGGAAGTTTCCCGGATGCGGGTCGGCATGCAGTAGCTTGGCCCGGGCGGGCGCGGAGAGGTGCAGGGTGGCCATCAGATAGCCGGCCTGGTCCCGCTGGCTCTCCGTACCGTCCCGGATGATCTCCGACAGGGGGATGCCCTCCACCCAATCGGTGATCAGTACCCGGGGCGCGGCAGCGACCACCTCCGGAACGAAGATCTCCGGATCCCCGGCGTACGCGGCGGCGAAGGCCCGTTGCGACTCCGCCTCCAGTTCGTAGTCGAGTTCCTCGGCGATTCGTTCGCGCAGCTCGACCAGGAGCGGCTTGATGTCCAGCCCGGGTTGGATGGCGCGGAACATGCCACCGAGCCGGGACAGTTGCTTGAGGTCGGTAAGGAGCGCTTCGCCCGCGCCGGGGTACTGCACCTTCACCGCCACCGGTCGCCGGACGGTCTTGCCCCGCCGCCGGGTGGCCGGTGGGCCAGCGGTGTCCATTGGCGGTCCCTGCCAGATGGCCTGGTGCACCTGGCCGATGCTGGCAGCTGCCGCCGGCGTGTCGTCGAACTCGGCGAAGTGGGACCGCCAGTCCGGCCCCAACTGTTCGGCGAGCACCCTGTGCACGCTTGCTACCGGCAGCGGAGGGGCTGCTTCCTGGAGTTTCGTCAACGCCTGGCGGTACGGTGCGGCGATCTCCTCTGGCAGTGCGGCCTCGAAGACCGACAGCGCCTGGCCGAACTTCATCGCGCCGCCCTTGAGTTGACCGAGCACGCTGAAAAGCTGTTCGGCGGTCCGCTGTTGGATTTCGGCAGAGATCACTTCCGAGGCCAGGCCGGTGACCCGTTTGCCCATTCCGAGGACGGTGCGCCCGGCGAAGCCTAACGGCAGTGCGGCGAGCTTGGCGGTCCGGGAGACGGCCCGGCGTGGGATGTCGGTCACCAGATCATTGTTACCGAATTCGTCAGGTCGCCGCCGCCACGAACGGGTGGCCCGGGCCACGTCTGATGCCCTCGACGGTACTTATTGCGCGACAGAACGGACATGTCGCGTGCTATCGCCGACGGCGGGCGCACCCGCAGGCCGGATGCGGCGGCCAAGTCCGCCGCCGGAATCGACCCGGCGACTTGATCTCCACGGCACCGCCGACCGTCTCCGGGGTTCCGCCGTCGAGGAAGGCAAGGATCTCCCCGACGGCGAAACCGATCGCCGAAATCAGCGTCGAGGCGGCGCATGGTTCTGAGGAGGTGTCCCCGGCGAGTTGCGCGGCGAGCTCTGGCCAGGCCGGATCCCGGTCCTGCCGGTGCAGGTCAAGGCAGTTCAAGCACGGTCCACCGGTGGCGGGAACCAGCGGCCCCACGACGGGTACGCCGTCCCGGAGGCCGAGCAGCAGGTGTGCCTGGCGACGCTGGGCGTATCCGGCGGCGAGTAGCCCGGCGGGGCGGTCCGTGCCGACCTGCACCACGAGGCTGGCTCCGCCGCGCCGGATCGGGCGGGTGTCGGTGCCGGGTGCCACTCGGGCGATGGCGTCGGCAACCGCCTCGGCCCGCGGCCGGCGGATGTCGGTGGCGGAAAGGCTGCTGGCTACCGAGTCCGGTGGTTCGACCAAGCCGGTGAGTTCCGGGTGGACATGTCCGATGCCGGCCTGGGCGAGGGCGACCGCCACCGGAGCGGCGAGTCGGCCCTGCCCGGTCACCACGACCCGGGCGGCGGCGCGGCGACGCAGCACCTGGGCTGGTGTTCCCGATGCCTCTGGTCCCTGTAGGGCGATCGCGACCGCCTCGGTGGCAAGACGCTGCCGGGCCGGTTCGGGCAGGTCGTGGGGGAGCAGGGTGGGTCCGCCGAGAACCAGCCCGGCGGCCCGCAGCGTGTGGATCATGGTGCGTGCGTCCTCCCGGGCGACCTGGATCCTCGCCGCGTGGTCGAGGACCGCGCGTTCGCTGTGTGCGCCGTCGAGCAGATCGAGTAGCCGTACCGTGTTGGGGTTCGCGACCTCCAGCAGGACCGCCCGACCGGGCGCGAGGCCGAGCTGGAGAGTGTGCCGGTCGCGCCAGAGCCGGGCCAGGCCGGGCAGGAGTATCGGTCGGGGTATCGGTGGCGTCGAGGGGGAGGGAACCGGATCGGGGACGGGGGCGGTCGGGTGGTGGGAAGCCGTCATGAGGCGACACGCTGTCACCGTCACTGCGCGGTTCGTGCCTCGTTGTCCACAGCCGATCGGGCTCGCGGGAAGCCTTGTCCACAGGGATTGCCGGGTTATCCACAACTCGCCGGTAGTTTCTGTCGTGCCCGGGACACCGTTCCTCGTGTCCCCATCGCGACACTGCTGCCGAGGGGCCGTGACGGACGCGGGGCGGCACTGGCGGACCGCAGGGTGACGGCGACGCCTGGGAGGCGAGCCACCGGACGCGGGAAGGGGCGGCCCACCGGCCGCCCCTTCCCGCGGTTCGTGCTTACCGGAACCTGGTCAGACCTTCGCCTTGCCCAGGATCCGGTTGACTGTCGTGCTGCAGACCGGGCACTTGCCCTTGGCCATGTTCATGCCGGTCTTGGAGACCTCGACGGTGCCCTCGAAGTCGCGCTTCTCCTTGCACTTGACGCAGTAACCGTTGTAGGTCTGGGCCTTCTCAGCCACGGTGCCCTCCTCGTCCTTTGGCTCGCCAGATCTTGCTAATCCGGGCGGGCCTCCGGCAACGGGCCAGGTGGGCCCGGCGCCGGGGTTTCTCCGCGGCCACCCACGTGACCGCCGGTCCGCGGACCCTACCCAGATACGGGTGGTCCCATGTCGGCAATGCATCGACACTGTGAGGAAGCCGACGACGAGAGTGTGCATGCCGTAATAGGTCGGATAAGTCAGTTTCGCAGGGACACGCCGGGTGAACCGCCCAATCTGCCCCTTGGGCGGGCTTCGGAATCAGCACGGGGAGTGATCGTTTACGGTGAAGTAGTACGACCGCCGAGCGCCCAGTCGGGTCGTACGGGTCGGGGTGGCCCTGACCCGGGCAGGTGGGGTGGCTGACCCGTGTCGGAAAGATCATTTCCGAATTAGTGGTAGGAATTTTCTGGGATGATTCATCCCGAACCAGGATTTTTCTGACGCGTGTCGGCGCGTTGACCCTTGCGGTCCCCTGGCCATTACCCATTAGCTTTCCTTCGTGAGCGGAACCCGGGGCTGCGCGGGCCGGTAATGGCTGGGGCGCGAAAGCCGGTCGTCGAGGTACGGCGCAGTCAGCGTCGGCGCCGGACGGTGTCCGCCTATCGCGATGGCGAGCGGATCGTCGTGCTCATTCCGGACCAGTTCTCCCGGGCGGAGGAGAGCGAGTGGGTCGACCGGATGCTCGCCCGACTCGCCGCCCGCGAGAAGCGGCTCGTTCGTACCGACGATGAACTGCTGGTACGAGCCCGTCGCCTGATCAGTCGCTACCTGAGCGAACACGGTGCGGGGGCCATCCCGGACAGCGTCCGCTGGGTGACCAACCAGAACAGCCGGTGGGGTTCGTGTACCCCCGCCGACCGAACGATCCGCATATCGCACCGCATCCAGGACATGCCCGACTGGGTGATCGACTATGTGCTCCTGCACGAGTTGGCCCACCTCGTGGTGCCCAACCACAACACCCGCTTCTGGGCGCTGGTCGGGCGTTACCCGAAGGCCGAACGGGCCCGGGGCTACCTGGAGGGCATCGCCGCATCCGGGATCGAGCCCGCCCCCTGACGACACGGCGGAGGCATCATGATCACTGCCGTGTGGGCGGCGCGGTTACGGAAGCCGAACGCGCGGCGTCCCTGAGAGCAGCCCGCCACTGGCTACCCTCAGCGGATGGTGCGACGTGTGGTGGTGGCGCTGCCGGGGCGGGTCGATTGGGGACCATCCGGGACTGATCCGGCGACCTGGCGGACCGCGCTGGCCGAGGACGTGGTGGATCTGATCGCCACCCTCAACGAGGTGGAGCCGGCGATCGCCGTGGTCGCCGCCGACCGACCCCTGGCTGACACCGTGGCCTGGCCCGGGATGCCGATCTACGACATCCCGGCACGGACCGTCAACGCCGTCGCCGCTGCTGCCACCGCCGACGGGTACGACCAGGTGGCCGTGATCGTTACGGACGCGCCGGACGTACCCGGGCTGATCCTGGGCAAGCTGCTGCGCCCGCTGTCGAGTCGTACCGTGGCGCTGGCACCGAACAGCGGCGGAGCCGGACTGCTCGGCGTCGCCGTACGCCTACCGGCGCCGGACTGGCTGCCGGAGATCGACCTGGACACGGCGGACCTCGCCGGGGTGCGGGCGGCCGCGCCCCGCCCCGCCGAGGTGGCGGCGACGCCCGGCTGGCGTCGGCTGGGTGGTCCCGCCGATCTGCCCACCCTCGACCCGGCCGTCGAAGGCTGGGAGCTCACCCGGGCACTGCTCGCCCACTGAGGTGTTGGGAAGGGTCCCTTCCCGGTCAGAAACGCTGGGCAGGGACCCTTCCTCTCACTCGGGCTTGTCGAAGTTGAAGTCGCCGAAGTCGCCAAGGTCGCCGAGGTCGAGCTGGGACCGGGCGAACGCGTCCGGATCGGCGAAGTCCTCGCCGGAGGGGAGCAGGTCGGGGTGGCCCCAGAGGGCGTCCCGGCCGGCGATGCCCCGGTGCTCGGTCAGCGCGGCCCAGAGGGCGGCGGCCTCACGAAGTCGACGCGGGCGCAGCTCCAGTCCGACCAGCGCCGCGAAGGTCTGCTCGGCCGGGCCACCGGCGGCCCGACGGCGGCGGAACGCCTCGCCGAGCCGGACGACGTTGGGCAGCCGTTCGCCGGCCGCGCTGTCGACGACGTGGCAGACCCAGCCCTCGACCAGGGCCAGTGCGGTCTCCAGCCGGGCCAAGGAGGCCTTCTGTGCTGGGGTGTCCTCCGGCGTGAAGATGCCTTCCATGGCCATCGCCTGCATCGACTCCGGGTTGGTCGGGTCGACCCGCCCCATCGCCTCCTCGATCGCCTCCCGGTTGACGGTGATGCCGGAGGCGTACATCTCCACCGCGGTGAGGACGTGTCCCCGCAGCCACGGCACGTGCTCGAAGAGCCGCTGGTGTGCCGCCTCGCGCAGGGCGACGTAGAGGCGTACCTCGTCCTCGGGCAGCTCCAGGCCCTCGCCGTACGCCTTGATGTTGGCCGGGATCAGCGCGGCGGTGCCGGCCGGGCCGAGCGGCAGCCCGATGTCGCCGGCCGAGAGCACCTCGGCGGCGAGCGAGCCGAGCGCCTGCCCGAGCTGGCCCCCGAAGAGCGCACCACCGAGGGTGGCGACCATGGACTGCATCGGGCCGAGCTGGGCGCGGGCCTCCGGCGGCACGAGGTCACCCATGGCACCCACCATCCGGGCCGCCACCGGGTCGCAGAGCTTGCGCCAGACGTCGAGGGTCTTGTAGATCCACTCGTTGCGGTTCCAAGACACCAGGGCGTGGATGCCCGACGGCAGCGCGGAGGTGGGCTCCAGCCACAGGTCGGCCAGCCGGAGCGCCTCTTCCACCGCGTTGCGTTCGTACGGCGTGACGGCCGGGTCGCCGGTCGTGGCGAGCTGACTGGCCGCTACCTGGCGGGCCAGGTCCCAGTTGACCGGGCCGCTGCCCGGCGCGGCGAGCATCTGTTGCAGCTGCGCCATGAACTGCTGCATGGCGACGGGGTCGTTGGGGTCTGGTGGTTGACCACCGGGAAGGGCGAAGCCGAACGGAATATCAGGCACGACATCTACGGTACGCGCGCCGGAACGTTTATCGCCGGTCCAGGTGATGCGCCCAGAGCGAAGCTCAGGGAGAAGTAGGGGTTCATGCGCCGGGGGTGTCCCGGGCGCTCGGTACGCTCTGGCGCATGAGACGTCGCGGCATCACAGTTCTCCTCGGCGCGCTGGTCACTGCTCTGCTCAGCATCGGGGTGCTCGCGGCGCCCATCCCGTACGTGGTGCTCGGCCCCGGGCCGACGGTGGACACGTTGGGCACGGCCGACGGCAAACAGATCATCCAGGTCTCCGGTCGGGAGACCTCCCACTCCGCCGGGCAGCTCCGGCTCACCACGGTCGGCGTGCAGCCGAACGTGAAGTTGCTGTCGGCGATCGCCGGCTGGCTCTCCGGCGACGAGGCGGTGGTGCCGCGCGAGTTGATCTACCCGCCGGGGCAGACCCAGCAGGAGGTGGACGAGCGCAACGCGGAGGACTTCGCCGCCTCCCAGACGAGTGCGGAGACGGCGGCGCTGCGCAAGCTCGGCTACCCGGTCCAGGTGGTGGTCGGGACGGTGACCGCCGACGGGCCGTCGGCTGGTCAACTGCGACCAGGCGACATCATCACCTCGGTCGACGGGGAGGCGGTGACCTACGGCCGCATGCTCACCAGCCTGGTCCAGGCCAAGCCAGCCGGCAGCAAACTGGCCATCGGCTACACCCGGGGCGGGGCGCCGGGCACGGCGACCGTCACCAGTCGGGCCGACGACGGCGGCAAGCCGCGCATCGGGATAACCATCGAGCAGCGGCAACCCCACCCGTTCGAGCTGAAGATCGACCTCGGTGACATCGGTGGCCCGAGCGCCGGGCTGATGTTCGCGCTCGGCATCGTGGACAAGCTGACCCCGGAGGACCTGACCGGCGGGAAGATCATCGCGGGTACCGGCACCATCAACGAGGAGGGGAAGGTCGGACCGATCGGTGGCATTCCGCAGAAGCTCGTCGGGGCGAAGGCGGCCGGTGCGAAGGTCTTCCTCGTCCCGGCCGACAACTGCGCCGAGGCGCTGCGTAACCCGCAGCCCGGCCTGCCGCTGCTCAAGGTGGGTAGCCTCGACGAGGCACTGACCGCGCTGGAGACTCTGCGGGCGGGCGGGCAGCCGACGCGCTGCTGACCCGGCATGCTGACCAGGCACACCGACGGGGCACGCTGACCTTGGGCGACGACATTCAGGAACACCCCGTACTCTGGGTGCCTGGTCGGAGCCGGTCACACCGAGCATGCGGAGCCAACAGTGGTCATGCGAAGCAGTCCCCTACCGAGAATGAGCCGACGCGGCCGTGTCACGATCGGCGTACTGCTCGGGGTGTTCCTGCTCTTCACCCTCCTCGGGTGGGGAGTGCAGGCGTGGACGGACTGGCTGTGGTTCGACGAGGTGGCCTACACCCAGGTCTTCACCGGTGTGCTGGTCACCCGAATCTTGCTCTTCCTGGCCGTCGGGCTGGGCATGGCGCTCGTGATCGGCGGCAACCTGTGGCTGGCCCACCGGCTACGGCCGATGCTGCGACCGCACTCGGTCGAGCAGGCCACTCTGGATCGCTACCGGATGCTGCTCTCCCCCCGGATCCGTATCTGGATCGTGGCGCTCGCGTTGATCGTCGGCGTCTTCGCCGGTCTCTCCGGGCAGAGCCGGTGGAGCCAGTGGATGCTGTTCCGCAACGCGCAGGACTTCGGCACCAAGGACCCGGAATTCAAGATTGACATCGGGTTCTACGTCTTCCAGTACCCGTTCCTGCGTTACCTGTTGGGGCTCGGCTTCACCGTCATCGTGCTGGCGGTGATCGGCTCGCTGGCGATGCACTACATCTTCGGTGGCGTACGGCTACAGGGTGCCGGGGACCGGATGACCAATGCGGCACGGGCCCACCTGACCACCCTGGTCGCCGTCTTCGTGCTGCTCAAGGCGGTCGCCTACGTGCTGGACCGGCGGGCGATGCTGCTGGAGTACAACGAGGGCACCAAGCTCTACGGTGCCGGCTACGCCGACGTCAATGCCCTGCTGCCGGCCAAGGAGACACTGGCGCTGATCTCGATCGTGGTGGCGGTGGCGATCATCGTCTTCTCCAACGCGGTGATGCGCAACCTCGTCTGGCCCGGTATCTCGCTGGCCCTGCTCGGGGTATCCGCCGTGGCGATCGGCGGCATCTACCCGTGGGCGGTGCAGACCTTCGAGGTCAAGCCCAGCGCCAAGGACAAGGAAGCGCCCTACATCGAGCGCAGCATCAACGCCACCCGGGCGGCGTTCGGGTTGGACGCGACGCAGATGACGCCGTACGCGGCGAACAACCTGAAGCCGCCGGCGAGCCTGGCCACCGACACGACCGTGGTGCCCAACGTCCGGCTGCTCGACCCGCAGTTGGTCTCCGAGACCTACACCCAGCTCCAGCAGGTCCGTGGCTTCTACGACTTCGGTCCCAAGCTGGACATCGACCGCTACACGCTGGGTGCGGCGGACCAGCGTAAGACCCAGGACTACGTGGTCGGGCTCCGCGAGGTCAACTACGGCGAGTTGACCGACCAGCAGCGCGGGTGGATCAACCGCCACACCGTCTTCACCCACGGGTACGGCCTGGTCGCCGCCCCGGCCAACCGGGTGGTCTGCGGCGGCCAGCCGTTCTTCGTCTCCGGCTTCCTCGGCGACCGTTCGCAGCAGGAGGGGTGTTCGTCGCCGACCGAGGAGATCCCCACCGAGCAGCCACGTATCTACTACGGCGAGCAGATGGGCGACGGCGACTACGCGATCGTCGGTCAGGTCGACAAGGACCGGCACGTCGAGTTCGACCGGCCCACCAGCGCCGGTGGCGAGCAGCACTACACCTACACCGGCAGCGGCGGGGTGGAGATCGGTTCCTTCACTCGCAAGCTGCTCTACGCGATCAAGGAGCAGGAGACCAACTTCCTGCTCTCCGAGGCGATCAACGACGACTCCAAGCTGCTGTACGTGCGCAACCCCCGGGACCGGGTGGAGAAGGTAGCCCCGTTCCTGACCCTGGATGGTGACCCGTACCCGGCGCTGGTCGGCGGGCGTATCCAGTGGATCATCGACGCGTACACCACCTCGGCGACCTACCCGTACGCCCAGCAGGTCAACCTTCAGACGGAGACCGCCGACGAGTTGACCGGGCTGGGCACGTTCCAGCTCGCCAAGGCCAACGTCAACTACATTCGCAACTCGGTCAAGGCCACCGTCGACGCGTACGACGGCACGGTGAAGCTCTACCAGTTCGACGACACCGATCCGGTGCTGAAGGCGTGGAACAAGGCGTTCGGCGGGGACCTCGTGGTGCCCAAGGCGGAGATCCCGGCCGAGCTGGCGCAGCACTTCCGCTACCCGGCGGACCTGTTCAAGGTGCAGCGCAACCTGCTGGCGAAGTTCCACGTCACCGACCCGGGCGACTTCTACTCGGGGCAGGACTTCTGGGAGGTGCCGAACGTCCCGGACGCGCCGGACAGCGGCAAGAAGCAGCCGCCCTACTACCTGCTGACCCAGTTGCCCGGCCAGGACGGTGCCCGGTTCCAGCTCACCTCGACCGTCACCCCGGCCGGTCGGCAGAACCTCGCCGCGTTGATCTCCGGGTCGTACGTGGACGGCAAGCCGCGCCTGGAGGTGCTGGAGTTGCCGGACCAGACAGCGGTCTCCGGCCCGGTGCAGGTACACCAGCGGATGACCAACAACGCCACCATCCGGCAGCAGTTGAACCTGCTCTCCTCCAACCAGGCGCAGGTGCAGTACGGCAACCTGCTCTCCCTGCCCTTCGGTGACGGCATGCTCTATGTCGAGCCGGTCTACGTGAAGAGCAACCAGACCAACGCCTACCCGTTGTTGCAGAAGGTGCTGTTGTCCTACGGCGACGGCGGCTCGTACGTCGTGTTGGCCGACAACATGACCGATGGCATCAAGGCGCTCGTCGAGCAGGGTAAGAAGGCCGGGGCGACGACGCCCCCGCCGCCGGACGGCGGTACTCCGCCACCGTCGGACACCAACACCCCGCCCATGATCGGGGAGTTGGCGACGGCGGCGGCCAAGGTCCAGGCGGCTATCGCCGAGGTCAAGGCGGCGCAGGCCTCCGGCGACTTCGAGCGGTACGGCCGGGCGCTGAAGGCGCTGGACGAGGCGATGACCGCCTTCCAGGCGGCCCAGCAGGCGGCCAACCCGGCCCCGTCCGGTTCCCCTGCTGCGCCGACCGGGACACCCCCGCCGAGCGCGACGCCCTCGCCAGGGGGTTGACCGTCCGGCTCCGTCCCCGTACGCCGGTCCGGCTGCGAATTCGGGTGGGTTCCGACCTGTTTTGCGACCAGGTCACCCGATGCGCTACTGTTAGCGGGCCGACGCGGGGTGGAGCAGCTCGGTAGCTCGCTGGGCTCATAACCCAGAGGTCGCAGGTTCAAATCCTGTCCCCGCTACAACGAAGAACGCCCTCGTTTCAGGGAAACTGAAACGAGGGCGTTCTCTTTTGTGCGTGTCTCTTCCTGCTGCCGGCGTATCGACGAAGCCGCCGGTTCCCGGGGCTGGTCAGTCCACGTTCTTTTCGAAGACAGCTCAACCGGGCTTCTTCCCACCACCCCCCCGCGCGGCCATGTCACTCGATGCGCTACTGTTAACGGACCGACGCGGGGTGGAGCAGCTCGGTAGCTCGCTGGGCTCATAACCCAGAGGTCGCAGGTTCAAATCCTGTCCCCGCTACCAATCGAAATGCCGCAGGCTGGTTCTCGCAAGTTGGAGGATCAGCCTGCGGCGTTTTTGTGTGCCTTTTGGTAGTCGCCGGTCTTCCGGTCCGCTCCTGAGCTTTGACGAGCCGCCGCTGTCTCCGGCGAGCTACGTTACCTTCGCATAGCTCACAGCATCCATTCAGCTTCGATTGGTACGGTCCACAACGAAGTGCTCCATAGTGGACGATGATGATCTCGACTGCGTCGACTCACGCGCTCACGGCGGGGAGATGGAGCGGGCAGGTGTCACCCGTTGTTGGGAGAGTTGAGTGGTGTTTAAGAGGATGCTGGGGGCCTTCGGCGTGGGGGGTCCGAGCGTCGACACGGTCCTGACCAACCCGAATACCCGCCCCGGGCTGCCGCTACAGGGGCAGATCAACCTCGCCGGTGGCAGTCACGACGTGCACATCGAGCACCTGACGGTGAGCCTGGTGACCCGCATCGAGGTCGAGGGCGGTGACGCCGAATACGACGCCATGGTGGAGTTCCTGCGGGTCGGCGTCGGTGGACCGCTGCACCTGGCGGCGGGGCAGCAGGTGTCGGTCCCGTTCCAGGTGCTGATGCCGTGGGAGACCCCGGTGACCGACCTGAACGGGCAGCGGCTGCACGGGATGACGATGGGGCTGCGTACCGAGGTCGCGGTGTCGGGCGCGATCGACAAGGGAGACCTGGACCCGGTGTACGTGTATCCGCTGCCGGTACAGGAGCGGATCATGGAGGCGTTCGGCCGGCTCGGTTTCCAGTTCAAGGGGGCCGACCTTGAGCGGGGCCAGCTGTACGGCGTGCCGCAGACGCTGCCGTTCTACCAGGAGATCGAGTTCTTCGGGCCGCCGCAGTACCACGGCATCGCCGAGGCCGAGCTGACGTTCGTGGCCACGCCGCACGGTGTCGAGGTGATCCTGGAGTTCGACAAGCGCTCCGGGATGTTCGGTGGCGGCAGCCACGACGCGATCAGCCGGTACACGGTGGGGCACGCCGAGGCGGACACCGTCGACTGGGTTGCCCGAGTCGACGGGTGGGTACGGCAGGCGGTCGACCGGCACCAGGCGGCCCTTGCCGCGTTCGGTGGTAATCCGTACGGGGCGCCGGCCGGATACGGCCCGCCCGGCTACCCGCACGCCGGTGGCTATCCGCCCGCGTACGGACACGGCGGCCACTACGAGGAGCACCACGATCGCGGCTCGGGCATGGGCGGAGTCGTCGCGGGCGCGGTCGGCGGCGCGGCCCTCGGCTTCGCCGGTGGAATGCTCATCGACGAGGTGTTCGACGGCGACGACGAGTCGGCCGAGGCCGACGGTGACGACGAGTGAGCTGAAGTCGACGGTGACGACGAGTCGGCCGACGCCGACGGTGGCGCGACTCGACCACCTGGTCGATGCCGAGCTGGCTAAGAGCCGTCACCTCTCCGATCTGGCCACGGCCGCGGTAGGTCCGCCGGTCGACGCTGTCCCTACTGGACGAGCGGTCGTTCGGGTGCCGCTGGGACCGTGGCCCGCACAACGGTCCGGCGTGGGGCCGGGCCATCTGAAGGGAGTGCACATGCTGGGACTGGAAGCGAAGCTGTCCAAGGAGTGGGAGGGCAGGAGCGCTCAGGAACTCGCGGAGGCCCCGGTCACCGCCATCCAGGGGGTCTCGGCGGGCGACGCCGAGCTGCTGCTCAAGGCCTTCGGTATCAAGACCGTCCGCGACTTCGGCACCAACAAGTACTTCCGGTGGGCTGAGTCCATCGTGACCTTGGCCGACTAGGCGGCAATGCCCGCAGATCGGCGGGACGGTGTCACCTCGGGCGCCGTCCCGCCGATCTGCGCTCATCCAGGTGCCGGACTTGCGCCGACCAGGCAGGATGAGGTCATGTCTGCATTGAGTACGTGGTGGGCGCGAGTGAGCACGATTGTCGGCACCGCGGTGCTGGCGGTGTTGGTGCCGGCGGCGGCGTGGGCGTCGACCGACGTGGGGGTACTCGCTCTGGAGACGGCCAGGCGGCGACCCCGGGGATTCGGTGGCTTCTTCGGCGCGATCTGCTGCCTCTTCGTCGTCGGCATCGTGGTAGTGATCTTGTTGCTGGTGATGCGGGGACGGCGAAACGGGCGTCGCTGACGGAGCGACACCGTCCGCAGGCACGACTCTGGCGTGCCGTGCGACCGGTGTGATTCCGAGGGCGTTCAGTTGGCCAGGGTGGCGTTTGCCCGGGCGACGAATTCGACCGAGGCTGTCCGGCTGGTTCGTCGCCCGGACCGGACATCCGCCGCGGCGGTGGCCAGCAGAGCCTGGACCTTGCCATGGCCGTTCGGTGGGGGGAGCGGGGTCGGCCCGAACCAGCTGCTCATCGCGTTCGCATAGGCTGCGGTGCGCCGCAATCCCGGATCGGTCAGGGTCTGCTCGACAGCCCGGCGGACACTCAGGTTCGCGTTGACACCACGCTCGTTGCCGAGGATCTGCCCGACCTCGACCTCGTTGGTCAGAAAATCGATCACGTCGGCGACCGTCTCCGGGTGTCGAGTGCCGTGGTACGCGGCCCAGTACATCGGTGCTCGTTCCCAGTGGGCCTCCGGCGCCCCGGGATAGCAGACCAACGCCAGTTCGTCCCGGGTGTGCCGCTGCAACCGTGACAGTTCGTCGGACCAGGCGAAGACGGTCGCGACCTGGCCGGTCACGATCGGGTGCTTCGCCGGGTCGGTCGACACGGTCCCCCGGTGCGCTGCGGAGCCCAGGGTTGCCCGGCTGGTCCGGGCACCTCGCCACAGTTCCCACCACCGGGTCAGATCCTCGGCGGTACAGCCGATCTGCTGGCCGTGGTAGAGCTCCTTGCCATGCGTCCGCAGCCACAACCACAGCACCTTGTAGTCGGCCGACGGATCGATGGTGCCGGCGACGCGGCCGTCACTGCGCTGGGTGACCGTGGCAGCCCAGCGTAGGAACGCGTCGTACGGCATGCTGATGCGCGGCTCCGGCAGGCTCAGCCGCCGCAGTAGGTCCCGGTTGTAGATCAGCGCGGGCGTGTCACTGGCGGCGGCGACGGCCACCGTACGTCCCCCGACCCGCCCGTAGTCGACGAGGCCGGCGGGGAGGCCGCCCAGTCGGATCCGGTCCCGGACGACGAAGTCGGTGAGATCCAGCAGGATCCGGCGGTGGGCGTACTCACTGAGGTGTCCGTCGTCGATCTGGAGTAGATCCGGCACGTTTCCGCCGATCGCCTGAGTGGCCAGCCGGTCGTAGTAGCCGGTGGCCCCCTGCCAGGTGGTCCGGAAGGTCACGTTCGGGTTCCGTCGGGTGTAGAGGTGCAGGGCCCGTTCGGTCAGATCGGCCCGCTCGTCGCCACCCCACCAGAAGACCGACAGTTGGACCGGTCCGTCGACCGGCGGGGCGGGCTCCTTGGCGCAGCCCGGCACGCCGGGTATCAGCAGCGCCGAACCGGCGAGCGCCGTCGTCCGGAGCAGGTGTCGCCGGCTCGTTCCCGCGCCGGTCGTCCGGAGCAGGTGTCGCCGGGTCGGTCCCGCGCCGGCCGGTCGGTGGATCGGAGCGGGAAGGGAAGCGGACACGGATTCTCCTGACGGTACCCGGCCACCGGCGCGGTGATCATGAACATGTGGATGATCCTGACCATTTACACAGCCCACTGCGGTGGGTGTCAACGGCCGTCCGGGCACGCGAAAACGACCGTCGCGGTCGACCGTGCTCTACTAGTGCCCGTGGAACTGCTGCATTCGGGCAAGGTCAGGGATGTGTACGCCGACGGGGACGACCTGATCCTGGTCGCCTCCGACCGGTTGTCGGTATACGACGTGGTGCTACCGACGCCGATCCCGGACAAGGGCAAACTGCTCACCGCGCTCTCCCTGTGGTGGTTCGAGCAGTTGGCCGACCTGGTGCCCAACCACGTGATCTCCGCAACCGACGTACCGGCCGAGTTCGCCGGGCAGGCGATCCGCTGCCGGCGGTTGCGCATGGTGCCCGTCGAGTGCATTGCCCGGGGCTATCTCACCGGTTCCGGCCGCAAGGAGTACGACCAGCTGGGCAGTGTGTCCGGTGTCGAGCTGCCGTCCGGTCTGGTCGAGGCGTCGAAGCTGCCCCAACCGGTCTTCACGCCCACGTCGAAGGCGCCGATCGGCGAGCACGACGAGTCGATCACCTTCGCCGACGTGGTCGCCAAGGTGGGCGCGGAGACCGCGGCCGAGCTGCGAGACCTCACCCTGGCCGTCTACCGCCGGGGGGCCGAGTTGGCCGCCGAGCGGGGCATCATCGTGGCGGACACGAAGATCGAGTTCGGTTGGACGCCGGAGGGGGAGCTGCTGCTCGCCGACGAGGTGCTGACCTCCGACTCGTCCCGGTTCTGGCCGGCCGAGTCGTACCAGCCCGGCCGGGTCCAGTTCTCCTTCGACAAGCAGTACGTCCGGGACTGGGCGGTCGGCACCGGCTGGGACAAGCGGGGGCCGGCTCCCGAGGTGCCGGCCGAGGTGGTCGAGGCGACCCGGGACCGGTACGTCGATGTCTACCAGCGGCTCACCGGGCGTATCTGGTGACCGTGGCACACCGGATGTGCCTGGTAATCGGTGGGACCGCCCCGGGGTGCGGGCACAGCGGCCGTTAACATGCCGCTGTGCGTGAAGAGATCGCTGTGTTCAGCGGAAGTGCCCACCCGGAACTCGCGGCGGAGATCTGTGCCCACCTCGACGTACCGCTGCTGCCGGTGCGCACCTCACGGTTCGCCAACGACTGCCTGGAGGTGCAGTTGCAGGCCAACTGTCGGGAGCGCGACGTCTTCCTGATCCAGCCACTCGTGCCGCCGGTGCAGGAGAACCTGGTGGAGCTGCTACTGATGCTCGACGCCGCCCGAGGCGCGTCGGCGGCGCGTACCACGGTGGTCCTGCCGCACTACGCCTACGCCCGGTCGGACAAGAAGGACGCTCCTCGGATCTCCATCGGGGGGCGGCTCGTCGCCGACCTGCTGGTCTCGGCGGGGGCCGACCGGGTGCTGGCGATGACCCTGCACTCGCCGCAGGTACACGGTTTCTTCAGCGTGCCGGTCGACCATCTGCACGCCCTGCGTGAGCTGGCCAACTACTTCAAGCGCTACGACCTGACCGACACCGTCGTGGTCTCACCCGACCTGGGCAACGCCAAGGAGGCGGCGGCCTTCGCCCGGATGCTCGGTACGCCGGTGGCGGCCGGGGCGAAGCAGCGGTTCAGCGACGACCGGGTCAAGATCAGCGCGGTCATCGGGGATGTCGTGGACCGGCACGTCATCGTGCTCGACGACGAGATCGCCAAGGGCAGTACGGTCATCGAGCTGATGGACCATCTGCGGGAGCAGAAGGTCCGCTCCATCCGGCTGGCCTGCACCCACGGGCTGTTCTCCAGCGACGCACTCGACCGGCTCAGTCAGCAGGACGGGGTGTTGGAGATCGTCTGTACGAACACCGTCCCGATTCCGGCCGACAAGCGAGTGCCGAAGCTGGAGGTGCTCTCGGTGGCACCGGCGCTGGCCGAGGCGATGCGCCGCATCCACAACGGCGAATCGGTCAGTGCTCTGTTCGGCTGAGGCTGCTCTGTTCGGCTGAGTCTGCTCTGAGCGGGTTGAGTCTGCTCTGAGCGGGTTGAATCTGCGCTGAGCGGGTTGAATCTGCGCTGAGCGGTTGAGGTCGCCCTCGTCAGCTTAGGTCGCCGTACGGCATGGGCCAGTCGGCGCGTTCCTGGTTGGCCGGGGCCACCGCGGTGCTGATCCGTACCGTGGTGCCCCGCGCCCCGGTCAGCACCACCAGGTCGTCGCTGAGTTGCCGGGCCAGCCACAGTCCGCGACCGCCTGCGGTGTCCGGTGCGGGTCGGGTTCGGTTGCCGAGTTGATCGGTGGCGATGCCCTCGCCGGTGTCGGACACCTCGCATCGGACCGTGCTGTCCTCGCGCCACAGCCGTAGCCAGCCCCGGCCACCACCGTGCCGAACCGCGTTGGTGATCAATTCGTTGACGGCCAGGACGAAGTCGTCCAGCCGTTGGCCGGCGAGCCCGGACTCCTCGGCGTAGGAGGCCACCGCGTGCCGTAAGCCGGTCACGTGGGCTCCGTCGAACGCCTCGGCGACCAGGACAGGCAGGCCAAGGGGCGGCACCTTGTTGGGTGCGAGAGGATCCTCTTCAGCCATTGCACGTCCCGCCGTCGATGTCGAGGGCATAAGCGGCTTTTCAACCCTACGTCAACGTATGCACCTTCGCACTTCTTGCCCGCCGGGATCGGTCGCCGATCCCAGGGAGATCATGCCACCGGCCGTCTCGCGGGGGGTGCCGGTTCGGTCCCGTTGTCACCGTCCGGCCCGTCCAGGCGGACCACCGCGGTGACGGTGGTCCCACCCACGCCGGTGTCGATGACCAGGTCGTCGCAGAGCTGCCGGCAGATCCACATACCCCGACCGCCGATCGCCAACCGGTCGGGAGGACTGGTGCCAACAGTGGGGTCGGCCAGCCCTGGACCGCGATCACTGATCTGTAGGTGCAGTTGTCCGTGATCGCGCCACATGCGCAGCCGGCCGGCGCCGCCGCCATGCCGTACGGCGTTGGTGGCCAGTTCACTGGCCATGATGAGCAACTGTTCCACCAGCACCGGGCTGGCACCCAGATCGCTGGCGTGAGCGGTCAGGGCGGCCCGGAGCGAATAGAGCGCGTCGGAGTCGAAGCGCTGATCAAGGTTGACCACCTCCGGTACGACCGCCCGCGCCGGTCGCCTGGAAGCCGTCGCGGGCGGGTCAGGGCTGGTCATGAATTCGTTGTACCCGTAGTTGTGGCACGTTACCCGCACCGACCAGATCCAGGACGGTGGCGGCCAACCGGCGGCAGGTGACGGTCATCCGCCGGGACGGCGGCAGCCGCAGGGCGGTCTGCACGATCGCTCCCGCGCAGGACCCGTCGATGTAGTCCAGCCGGCTGAGGTTGACGTGCATGTGCCGGTCCAGTCGCAGTGACTCGGCCAGCGCCTGCTCCAGCACGTCCTGGTGGCGATAGTCCAGTTCGCCGGCGACCCGGATGCCGGGCGGGCTGTACTGACGGCAGATCCTGAGCAGAGGATGATCGTGGTAGACCTGTGCGGCCACCGCCCTCGGGTGGGCCTTGGCCGCGAAGGCGAGCGTGACCCCATCGAACCGGTCCCGATCGTACTGGCAGATCAGGCACAACCGGCCGTCGGCGAAGAGTCCCGCCACCTCGGTCTCGAAGGCCAGCAACTCGTCCGCCGCCGACGGTCGGGTCGCCCAGCACATGTCCGCCGTGACCCGCAGTCCCGGGTAGCCCTCCCGGCCGGCGCGGGCCAGTTCCCCGGCGAGTACCTCGACCATGCCGGCGGCACCGTTGCGGTGCGGCCCGGCCAGCGGATCGCCGATCGTGGCCAGGACCAGTTGCCCCCGACGCAGGGCGGCACCGGGGCGTACCGAGCGGGCGGCGAGCTCGCCGACGAGGCGGTCCGGGGCGACCGAGTCGGTCCAGCAGACGACCTTCTGACCGCGCCGTAGGCCGTCCCGTACGAATGCGGCAACCAGGTCCATCCGCTCGTCAGCGTCGGAAAAGGTCAGACACGCGTGATCACCTGCGGCCAGCCTGTCCACCGTCGCCGTGTCCGCCATTCCGGCCACCTGTTCATTGTCGAAGGTGACCTCACGTTAGAGCATGACCATCCGCCAGTCGTGCCCGTATCCCGCCCCGCGAGCCGTGCCACCCCGGCTGCGTAGCCCCGGGGCCCGCCGTCGGCTGGTGGACGGCCGGATATGGCAGGGTCAGGGCCATGCCGTCACCTCCCGGCAGCCTGCAGACGCCGTTCTGGCGCTCCATCGCCGTCTTCCGGTTCGCCTCGCTGGCGTACGTCACCGTCCTGGTCGCGCGCAACGTCCGGGACTACGCGCATCCTGTTGCCGGTGGAACCGTTCTGCTGATCATGGCCGGCTGGACCGTGGTCACCGCGTACGCGTACGCCCGACCGGCCTGGCGACGCTGGCCGCTGCTCATCGCCGACCTGGGCGTCACCCTGGGGGTCCTGCTGGCCACCCCCTGGGTGGTCGGGCGCGCGGCGCTGGCCGCCGGCTTACCCACCCTCCCGGTGGCCTGGCTGGGTGGACCGGTGCTCGCCTGGGCGGTCTCCGGCGGACGCCGCCGGGGGGTCGCGGCGGCGCTGGTCCTCGCCGCGGCCGACCTCGCGGTACGGGAACGACTCACCCAGTCGTCCCTCACCGCCGGCATGCTCATGCTGCTCGCCGGGTTGGCGGTCGGACACGTCGCCCGGCTGGCGGTGATCGCCGAGGAGCAGCTGCACCGTGCGGTCGAACTGGCCGCGGCGACCCGGGAACGGGAACGCCTCGCCCGGGACATCCACGACTCGGTGCTCCAGGTGCTGGCCCTGGTGCAGCGGCGGGGCGCCCATCTGGATGGTGAGGCGGGTGAGTTGGCCCGGCTTGCCGGCGAACAGGAGGCGGCGTTGCGTGCCCTGATCGCCACCCGGGCAGCCGAGGACGACGCCGGGCCACCGGAAGCGGAGGAGGTCGACCTGCGTACGGTGCTCGGCGGTTACGCCTCCCCGACGGTGTCGATCGCCAGCCCGGCGACCCCGGTCCGACTGCCCGCCCCGGCAGCCCGGGAGTTCGGTGCGGCGGTCGGGGCGGCACTGGACAACGTCGCCCGACACGGCGGCGGCCAGGCCTGGGTGCTGGTCGAGGAGGAGACGGATGGCGTGACCGTGTCGGTACGTGACGACGGGCCGGGCATCCCCGCCGGGCGGCTCGCCGAGGCGGCCCGGCAGGGGCGGTTGGGGGTCGCACAGTCGATCCAGGGCCGGATGACCAGCCTGGGCGGCTCGACGCAGATCACCTCGGTGCCCGGGCAGGGTACGGAGGTCGAGTTGCGACTGCCCAAGCCCCGATGATGGGCAGCGGTGACGGCTGCCCCACGCCGCCGGAGGCCGTGGAAGCCGTACGACGATGCTGGGTGGCGGAACGTTGGCGTCTAGGGTGGGCCGCGTGAGTGGAGACGGTACGCCGATCCGGGTGATGGTGGTCGACGACCATCCGATGTGGCGGGAGGGCGTGGCCCGCGACCTGACCGAGGCCGGGCACGAGGTGGTGGCCACCACCGGGGAGGGCGGTCAGGCGGTCCGGATCGCCGCGGCGGTCCGGCCGGACGTCGTCGTACTCGATCTTCAGCTACCGGACATCTCCGGCGTCGAGGTGATCCGGGGCCTGCTGGCAGCGGTTCCCGGGGTACGGGTGCTGATGCTCTCCGCCAGCGGTGAGCAGCAGAGCGTGCTCGACGCCGTGAAGGCCGGGGCCACCGGCTATCTGGTCAAGTCCGCCGGTCAACAGGAGTTCCTGGACGCGGTCAGGAGCACCGCCGCCGGCGAGACCGTCTTCACCCCGGGGCTCGCCGGCCTGGTGCTCGGCGAGTACCGCCGGCTCGCCACGACCACCCCGACCACGGCCGCCGCCGGCCCTACGCCCCGGCTCACCGATCGGGAGACCGAGGTGCTGCGGCTGGTGGCCAAGGGCATGTCGTACAAGCAGATCGCCGAACGGCTCAGCCTGTCCCACCGGACGGTGCAGAACCATGTACAGAACACCCTGGGCAAGCTGCAACTGCACAACCGGGTCGAGCTGACCCGGTACGCCATCGCACAGGGGTTGGACGACTGACCCGTACCGCGGTCAGTGCCGACCATGCTGGTGATCCTCAGTCCGGCGGTTCCGTCTCGTGCACGGCCAACTCCTCGGCCGCCTGTCCACCGCCCGCGACCCCGGCGTCGAATGCCACCGAGTCGGGCTCCCGGTCCGGGCTGATGCCCTCGTCCGGTTCCATCAGCCGGCCCACCGGAGCCCCCTCGGAACCGGACAGCTTGCCGTAGTCGTACAGGGACACGGCGGAGTTCGGGTCCGAGGTCGGGCCGGGATTCATGACGTCGGCGTCCAGTTGCGCCTCGGCGGCGGCCTCGTCGCTGTCGGCCTCGCCGCGTACCGCCGGATCGGCGGAGGCGGACAGGGGGTCGTCGACGGCGCGCTCTCCCTGCTCTCGCGCGACCTTGTAGTCGAGGGATTCTCCCTCCCGCTGCTCCTCGGCGGTGTTACCGAACCGGTCCACCGCCATCGGCCGGTCGGCCGGAAGGGCGGCGGGATCCAGCCCGTCGGCCTCCCGGCCGGTGGCGACGTCGTCGTTGGCGGTCGAGTCGTCGTCGGCGATCCCGGGCAGCCCTTCCGCCTCCGGGTCGGACACGGGGGTCAGGTAGTCGTCATCGCGCATGTCAGGTCACTACCCCATGTCTGCGACCGTAACCGCCCTTCGACCGGTTCGTCCTCGGCGGTCAGTACCGCCCAGACGAGTTTCCCGTTCTCCAACAGGCTGGTGCCCCAGCGGGTGGCCATGTTGTCGATCAGGAGCAGGCCACGACCGCCGATCGAGGTGGACGGCACCGGCCCGGCGAAGTCGGGCCGCTTCGGCGAGTAGTCCCGTACGGCGACGTGCAGGGCCTTTGCCCGACGGGCCAGCCGCAGGGTCATCGGAGTACGCGCGTGCGTGACAACGTTGCTGACCAGTTCGGTGACGGCGACCTTGGCCGAGGCGGCCAGATCCTGTAGCGCCCAGCGACGACATCCCTCGGTGACCAGTTCCCGGGCATGTCGGGCCGCTCCTGGTGCAGGGGCCAGGTCGACGTCGATGGCATCTGCGGGGGTGCCAGCGGAGGGGCCGGGGTGGGGAAGGGCCCCTCTCAAGGCAGAAAGCGACAGGAAGGGGCCCTTCCTATCCTCTCGGCTGGGCAGGGGCAAGGCCGCTCGCTGTCCTGGGCCGCGGAAGAGCAGTTCCCCGGTGGGCCAGTCGGCGATTTCACGACCGGTCGAGAAGAGGACCGCCATGGCCTCGGGGTCGTCCGCCCGGAGGCGGGAGACGTCGACGAGGAGCGTGGTCGGCCGGTCGGCGATACAGGTCAGCAGCGCCCCTCGTACCTCCCGCGCCGTCGGAAGATCGAACTCACCAAAGAACCGGACGAGTGAGTACGCCTCATTCGTTTCCACCAGCCAGCGCATTTCGATGGACATGATGCCTCCATTGCGCGACGGGCGCATATGTCGTGATCACACAGTTGACGTTGGGGGTGTCTCGCATTCCCTAGCCGTACCCGGCAGCACCACCCGTCATGCGGATCGAACGCATCCAGATGTGGACAGCCATCTGTCACGATCGTCCGGTCGTGAGTTCAGCCGCGCGGCATGTGGGATCGGTTGAGCGATCGGGAGCCGGATCGAGTTGCAGGTTTCGGCTCGGTCCGGCCCGGTTAAATGGGAGCCTCTGATCGGAAGCCCCTTGGTCCGATGGAGGTGAACCATGCGCGTTGGCCTGGTCTGCGCGCACGCCAGGCCGCCCCGTCCGCCCGGACCGAACGGCGCAGACCAGCAGGTGGCCGGAACCCACCAACACGTCGCCCGGGTCGCCGCCGAGTTGGCCATCCGGGGACATGACGTGCATGTCTACGAACGGCGGGACGACCCGGACCTGCCGGCCGTGACCGACGACGGCGGTTACCGGGTGGAGCGGGTGCCGGTGGGACCGTCGACGCGTACGCCGACCGCCGCCCTGGTGCCGTACGTGCCCGACCTGGGCCGGTGGTTGACCGACCGGTGGTCCGGGGACTGGACGCCGGACGTGGTGCACGGTCACTTCTGGATCGGCGGCCTGGCGGCGGCCAGCGCCGTTCGGCAGATGAGCATCCCGGTCGTGCAGACCTTCCATTCGATCGGCGTCGAGCAACTACGTCATCTTGGTCGTGCCTATTCCGGCCCGGGGGAGCGGATACCGCTGGAGCGGGCGTTGACCCGGGCGGTCGACCTGGCCGTGGCACAGTCCACCGACGAGGTGGAGGAGCTGACCCGGATGGGTCTGCATCGGGCAGCGGTGGCCGTGGTGCCGGCCGGGGTGGACACCGACCGGTTCAGCCCGGACGGGGAGTCGGCTTCCCGGGAACGGCAGGCCCGGATCCTGTCGGTGGGTGGGCTGGCACCCGGTCATGGACATGAGGACCTGATCCAGGCGATGCGGTTGGTCGGCGACGCCGAGCTGATCATCGTGGGTGGCCCGGCAGATGGCGAGCTGACCGACGACACCGATGCGGCCCGGCTCCGCGAGATCGCCCGACGGTGCGGGGTTTCCGACCGGGTACGACTCATCGGGGCGGTACCGCACGAGCAGATGGCCTCCTGGTACCGCTCAGCCGACGTGGTGGCCTGCGCGCCGCGCTACGCCTCGGCTGGCCGTGTGCCGTTGGAGGCCATGGCCTGCGGAGTCCCCGTGGTCGGCTACCGCCTTGGCGGGGTGGCGGACACGGTGGTGGACGAGGTGAGCGGACGGCTGGTGCCCCCGGGCGACGTACGGAGCCTGGGCAGCACCCTGCGTCGGCTGCTCGCCGACGACGCGGAACGGTTCGCGTACGGCCATGCGGCAGTGGACCGGGCACGATGCAGTTACACCTGGGACCGTGCCGCTGGCACGCTGGAGCGGCTCTACGAGCGGGTGCTCAACCGCCCCCGCTGAGCGGCCCCGTCCTTGCTGTTGGGAAGGGCTCCTTCCAAGGCGGAAGGCGACAGGAAGGGGCTTTTTTTAGCACCGGACGGCAGGGCAGGGCGCTCCTCGGTGGGCGCAACGGTGTGGTGGTGCTGCGGTTCGGCGTACCTGGTCAATCCGATCACCGCAGCCAGGGTGACCAGGAAGCCGGTGGCGGCCAGCCATTCCCGGCCCGGCCAGATCTTGTCGTCGAGCAGCAGCAGACCGACGATGGCGGCGGGTACCGCCCCGGCCGCGTCCATGGCCGCGACCGCGGCGGTGGTGGAGCCCCGCTGCATCGCCAGCCCCAGCAGCAACTGGCCGACGATCGAGTGGGCGATCAGCAGGTAGAGCAACGGGTCGCGCAGGAACCCCTCGAACGACTGGACCGAGGCCAGCGGCCGGGCAGCCACGGCAGCGGCGGAGAACGCCAGCCCTGCCAGCGAGCCCAGCGCCACCGAGCCGGGCGCACCGTGTAGTCGTACGGCGAAGAAACCGAGCACCCCGATCAGGCCGAGAGCGGCGGCCAGTGCGATCGTTCCCGCTGTCCCGAGTGGTCGGGACGGGGCCGGTTGAGCGGAGAGGATCAGCGCGGTGATCCCGGCGAAGAGCAGGACCAGCAGGGCGACCTCGGCGATGGGCAGTCGCCACTTCAACACCAGTACGCCGAGCACCGCGGTGACGCCCAGCCCGGCGGCGACACTCGCCTGGACCAGGAACAGCGGCAGGTCCCGCCGGGCCAGGAAGGCGAGTACGAAACCGAACATCTGGCAGGTGAGCCCGACCAGGTAGGTCCGGTGGCAGGCCAGGCGCAGCAGCAAGCCGGGATGGAAGCTGTGATGCAGGGTGGTACGTGTCGCCGCGACCGATTGAAGCATGTTGGCAACACCGTAGGCAATGATCATCATTGCCAGGAACCACCAGCCGGAGGACGCCACCTGGCGAGGATAGAGGGTGCTTGCCCAGACTGCTCGACAGGCTAACCCAGCCGATCGAGCAATGCCTGGTGAAGCCGGCCATTGGTGGCCAGCACGCTGCCCCCGTTGCCCGGACCTGGTTTCCCGGACAGATCGGTGAGCGTGCCGCCGGCCTCGGTGACGATGGGGATCAGGGCGGCCACGTCCCACAACGACAGCTCCGGCTCGGTCATCGCGTCGACCGCACCCTCGGCCACCAGCATGTAACCGTAGAAGTCGCCGTAGGCCCGGGTCCGCCAGGCCGTTCGCAGGACGTCGAGCATCGCGGGGAGCCGACCGGTGGCCTCCCACCCGTCCAGCGAGGAGTAGCAGAAGCTGGCGTCGGCGAGCCGACGTACGCCGGAGACCCTGATCGGCGCGGCCGAGGCCGGATGCCTACCGGCGTACGCACCGTGGCCGGTGGCGGCCCACCAGCGGCGGCCGAGCGCCGGCGCCGAGACCAGCCCGACGACCGGCTGGTCGTCCTCCAGCAGCGCGATCAGGGTGGCCCAGATCGGTACGCCCCGGATGAAGTTCTTGGTGCCGTCGATCGGGTCGATCACCCACCGGCGGGTGCCCGGTCGGGCCGATCCGTCGGCGGTCGCCTCGGTGCCGGCGACGCCGGTCGCCTCGGCGGTTCCGAACTCCTCACCGAGCACGCTGTCCCGGGGACGGGCCCGGGAGAGCGTGGCCCGGATCGCGCGTTCCACGGCGGTGTCCGCGTCCGACACCGGGGTCAGGTCCGGTTTCGACTCGACGGCCAGGTCGATGGCGCGGAACCGGGTCATCGATATCGAGTCGGCGGTGTCGGCCAGCACGTGGGCAAGGGACAGGTCGTCGGCGTAGCGGGCCATGGGCGGAAAGGTATCCGATCCCGCGTGCCGGGCGTGATCAGGGACGACCGGTACGCGTGTTCCCCGGCGTGTCCACCGGGCCAGCGACGCCGGTCACGAACAGCGCCGGACCAGCGACGCCGGTCACGAACAGCGACGAGCCAGCGACGCCGGTCACGAACAGCGACGAGCCAGCGACGCTGGCCGTCTGGCCCTACTCGACCTCGCCGGCGCGGGATGCCAGCAGCCGGCGGTACGACGCCAGCCGGCGCGGGTCGGCGTGCCCCGCCGCGACCCAGGCGTCCAACTTGCAGTCGACCTCACCAGCGGTGTGTTCGCAGTTCACCGGGCAGTCGAGGGTCCCCTCGACGAGATCCGGGAAGCCGTGCAGGAGACTCTCGGCCGAGACGTGGGCCAGCCCGAAGCTACGGATGCCCGGGGTGTCCACGATCCAGCCCGGGTCTCCTTTCCGTTTCCGACTGGGCGGTTCCGGCGGTGGTAGACGCAGGGCGACCGCACTGGTCGAGGTGTGCCGGCCCCGGCCGATCGCACTGACCGTGCCGACGGCTCGTTCGGCGGCCGGCACCAGCCGGTTGACCAGGGTGGACTTGCCGACACCGGAGTGGCCGACCATGACCGAGACGTGGCCGCTCAGCAGCCGGCTGACCTGCTCCGGGTCGGAGTCCGGCCGGACCAGCACGTACGGCAGGTCCAGCTCGGCGTAGTAGTCGAGTACGGCGTCCGGCGCGGCCAGGTCGGCCTTGGTGAGGCAGAGCAGCGGTTCGATGTCCGCGTCGTACGCCGCCACCAGGCAGCGGTCGATGAACCCGGTACGCGGTGGCGGGTCGGCCAGTGAGCTGACGATCACCAACTGGTCGGCGTTGGCCACGACCACCCGTTCCAGCCGGCCCTCGGCGGTGGTCTCGTCGTCGTCGGCGGTGCGCCGCAGCACCGAGGTGCGCTCGGCGATCCGGACGATCCGGGCCAGTGCCCCGGTCACCCCGGAGGTGTCGCCGACCAGCGCGACCCGGTCGCCGACCACCACCGACTTGCGGCCCAGCTCGCGGGCGCGCATCGCGGTGACCGTCCGTTCGTCCGGTCCGCCCCCGGGCACCCCGGGATCGGCCGGATCGGTGACCACGCAGGTGTAGCGGCCCCGGTCGACGGCGACGACGAATCCCTCGACCGCGTTCTCGTGCCGGGGTCGGGTGCGGGTACGCGGGCGCGAGGAACGACCGGGCCGGACCCGAACGTCCTCCTCGTCGTACTCCCGCCGCTTGGCCGCCAGGATCGCCCCCTCGTTACGCGGTCAACTCGTACCGGTCACCATCGCAGACCATAGTGCCGGGAACTCGGGCAGGGTCTTGGAGGTACACGCCACATCACTCAGGTTGACCCCGGGTACGGCCAGGCCGATCACCGCCGCCGCGTGCGCCATCCGGTGGTCGTTGTAGGTCTCGAAGACGCCGCCGTGCAGTGGCCGAGGCCGGATCTCCAGTCCGTCCGGGGTTTCGACCACGTCCGCGCCGAGGCCGGTGAGTTCGCGGCCGAGCGCGGCGAGCCGGTCGGTCTCGTGCCCCCTGATGTGGGCCACCCCGGTCAGCCGGGACGGGGAGTCGGCGACCGCCGCCAGGGCGGCCAGCACCGGGGTCAGCTCGCTCACGTCGGAGAGGTCGGCGGCCAACCCGTGTACGACTCCGGTGCCCCGTACGGTCAACCCGTCGGTACCCAGCGTCACCTCGCCCCCCATCTGGTGCAGCAACGCCCGCAACCGGTCGACCGGCTGGGCGCTGCTGCGGGGCCAGCCGAGCAGGGTCACCGTACCGCCGGTGATCAGGGCGGCGGCGAAGAACGGGGCCGCACCGGAGAGGTCCGGCTCGATCTCCCAGCCCCGCCCGGAGAGCCGGCCCGGTTCGACCACCCAGACGTCGGGCGTGGTGTCGTCGACGCCGGCGCCGGCCGCACGCAGCATCTGCACGGTCATCCGCAGGTGGGGGGCGGACGGGACCGGCGGACCCTGGTGCCGGACCACCACGCCCCGGTCGAACCGGGGGGCGGCCAGCAGCAGGCCGGAGACGAACTGGCTGGAGGCGGAGGCGTCGATCACCACCTCGCCACCGGTCACGCTGCCGGTGCCGTGCACGGTCAGTGGTAGCCCACCCTCAGGGGAGGCGTCGATGCGTACGCCGATGGAGCGCAATGCCCCGACGAGCGGCCCGAGCGGGCGGGTCCGGGCGTGCGGGTCGCCGTCGAAGGTGACCGGCCCCTCGGCCAGCCCGGCGACGGAGGGGGCGAACCGCATGACGGTGCCGGCGAGTCCGACGTCGACGTGCGCCGGACCCTGGAGCGGTCGGGGCCGGACCAGCCAGCGTTCGTCGTCCACGGTGGACATGTGAGCGCCCATCGCCCGCAGGCCACCGGCCATCAGTTCGGTGTCCCGGGCCCGGAGCGGTCGATACAGGGTCGACGGACCGGCCGCCACGGCGCTGAGCACCAGGGCCCGGGCGGTCATCGACTTGGAGCCGGGCAGGCGCACGGTGGAGGAGACCGGGTCGGTCGCGGTGGGCGCGGTCCACGGCTGCGGTGGACGGGTCGCGGTCAGGTTCGCCACCCCTACAGTCTGCCGTGTCCCGTTGGCGGCCAGTGATCGCCGTACCGATTCTCTCGACTGTCGGGATTTGCGGGAGTTGGCACAGCGGTGGAATGTCCCAGGGGCGGGCTAGCGTGGGCGGCATGTGTGGGAGGTATGCCACGACCCGGAACGCGGCGGACCTGAGCGCCCTGTTCGAGTCGTCCGACGAGACCGGCGACGGGCTCGCCGTCGACTACAACGTCGCCCCGACCGATCCGGTGCCTATCGTCCGGATGGCCACCGCCCCGGATGACGCGGACGGCCGACGTCGGGTGCTCTCCCTGGCCCGGTGGGGTCTGGTGCCGGGATGGGCCCGGGACACCCGGGGCGCGGCCCGGATGATCAACGCACGTGCCGAGACCGTCGCCACCACGAAGGCGTACGCCAGTTCGTTCGCCAGACGGCGCTGCCTCGTTCCGGCCGACGGTTGGTACGAGTGGGTTCGCCGCGACAGCGGCGGGAAGCAGGCCTACTTCCTGACCCCGGCCGACGGGGGTGTGCTCGCGTTCGCCGGCATCTGGTCGCGCTGGGGCGACGGGCCGGACGCGCGGCTCACCTGCAGCGTCCTCACCACCCCGGCACTCGGTGACCTGGCGCTGGTGCACGCCCGAATGCCGCTGCTGCTGCCCCCTGACCGGTGGGCCGGTTGGCTGGCTGACGGGAGCGAACCGGACGAGCTGCTGATCCCGCCGAGCGTCGGGACATTGGCCGAAATCGAGATCCGGCCGGTCGGTAGACAAATCGGCGACGTCCGTAACGACGGTCCGGGACTCATCGAACGCGTCGACGCCGAACCGCTCGGCACACCGCCGCGTGAGCACGTCGATTTGACGTTGTTCTGAACGTGCCGCGCAACATTGTCGCGTACTAATTTGCCAGAGTTGTGGGTGAAACGTCGGCCCGTCTTTTCGTCAGCTTTGCGGTAGCCCCTTGTCACCGACCGTGTAAGTGCGATAGAACACAGCGCCGGCATTTGATGTCGATTCGCACCAGGGCGAAGGACACTTCCCTATTTTTGCCGGTCCCACGGGGGAGGTGGGTGAATGACACGGGCGCGGATGCCACGCCCGCACGAGGTTGCCGCTGCACGACGAGACCCGAGGTTGCTTCGGGCGGTCAGCGAGCGGAGCCTGGATGACGCATGGCGGACCAGGGGTGCCTGCCGGAGCGTGGACCCGGAGACCTTCTTCCCGGCACCGAGTGAGCCGGTGGAGGCCGCGGTGGCGCTCTGTCGTACCTGCGACGTCCAGGGCTCCTGCCTGGCTTGGGCGTTGGAGGTCGGGGACTGTCACGGGGTCTGGGGGGCGACCACCCCACGCGAGCGGCGGGCCATGCTGGTGGCCTGGCGAGGCCAGGTGAGACCGGACCCGGAGGCGGCCGACGACGAGCTGCCACCGATACACGACCGGATGCTGACCCTGGTGCCCCTGGCCTGACGGGCCAGGTTGGCCGTACTCCGGCTCGGAACCGCCGGCACAATGAGCCGGTGCGTCACGGTGAAGAGGTGGAGACGCCCCGAGGGTCGGCACGGATGGACGTCGACCTGCCTGCGGCAAAGCCGACCAGCCTGCTCGTCCTCGGGCACGGGGCCGGTGGCGGCGTGGACGCGCCCGATCTGATCGCGGTACGCGACGCGGCGGTCTCCGCCGGTGTGGCGGTAGCCCGGGTCACCCAGCCCTACCGGGTCGCCGGCCGCCGAGCGCCGGCGCCCGCCGGGCAGCTCGACGAAGCGTGGTCGACGGTGGTGGGGGTGTTGCGTGCGCGGCATCCCACCGTCCCCACGATCGTCGGCGGCCGGTCCAGCGGGGCCCGGGTGGCCTGTCGTACCGCCGCGTCGGTCGGTGCCCTCGGGATCGTCGCGCTCGCCTTTCCGCTGCATCCGCCCGGCAAGCCGGAGCGGTCCCGGGCCGGCGAGTTGGCCACGGGCGTGCCCACCCTGGTCGTCAACGGCGACCGTGACCCGTTCGGCGTGCCGTCGGCCGGGCCAGGCGTCCGGGTGGAGATCCGACCGGGGGAGCGGCACGACCTCCGGCGCGATCCCGAGGCGGTGGCGGCGGTGGTGCTGGGTTGGTTGCGGGAGTACGGCTGGGCCGGACCGTTTCCCCCGGCGTAGGTGATCGTTGCATTCCATGGTGCCGATCCGCGCCGGGGAACTTTCACCGGTTTCCCGGATCGAGGCGGCATCGTCCTCCCAGGCCCTTCCTGGTCCCAGCGGTGGCGGAGCCCATGGCGTCCAGCGGTGGCGGAAGCCCACGGCCGGGACCAGGAATGGGGAGATCGGTTCCGGAATGCCCGACCGGTGGCGTGGTGTTACAGCTCCTGGAAGCTATCCACGGCGAGGGGGGTCGACCGGTGCGGACCGAGACACGGAGCCCGGAACGCGATGATCGCGGGACGCGGCAGCTCCATCGGCTGCTACACGGACCGGAATGGTCGGCACTACCGGAGCCGCCCGGATCGGCCGGGGTGAGTACTGGCACATCGGCCGAAACTGGATCTACCTCCGCTCGGTTGCGCGTATCCTCAGCGGGACGGCATACGACGCGAGGGGACGTGCGGTTGACCCAGCCGGAGAAGACAGAAGAGCGCCGGACACGGTTCGAGCGCGACGCGCTGCCTTTCGTTGACCAGCTCTATGCCGCCGCTCTGCGGATGACCCGTAATCCCGCCGACGCGGAGGACATAGTCCAGGAGACCTACCTGAAGGCGTACTCCGCCTTCCACCAGTTCGAAGAGGGCACCAACCTCAAGGCCTGGCTCTATCGGATCCTGACCAACACCTACATCAACTCGTACCGGAAGCGGCAGCGTCAGCCGATCCAGGCACCGACCGACGAGATCACCGACTGGCAGCTCGCCGAGGCGGAGTCGCACACCTCCAGTGGGCTGCGTTCGGCGGAGACCGAGGCGCTCGACCGGCTTCCCGACACCGACGTGAAGCAGGCGTTGCAGCAGCTCCCCGAGGAGTTCCGGCTGGCGGTCTACCTCACCGACGTCGAAGGCTTCTCCTACAAGGAGGTCGCCGACATCATGGGGACGCCGATCGGCACAGTGATGTCCCGACTGCACCGGGGTCGCCGTAACCTGCGCAAGATGCTTGAGCGGTACGCGGCCGAGCGGGGGTTCTCGTCGGCTTCGACGCCCCGCGCCGCCACGGCCGTTACCCGGGAGGTGTGAGCACTGTGAGCTGTGGTGACGCCCACGAGACCAACTGCCGCGAGGTACTGGCCGAGGTCTACCTCTATCTCGACCTGGAGTGCGCCGAGGAGCGCACCATCCTGATCCGCCAGCATCTGGACGAGTGCTCACCCTGCCTGCGCGAGTACGGCATCGAGCAGGAGGTGAAGGCGCTGGTCGCCCGCTGCTGCGGCAACGAGACCGCCCCGGTCGAGCTGCGCGAGCGCCTCCGGATCCGACTCGCCGAACTGGTCTTCGAGACCGAGACCCGCGAATATCTGCCCGACTGACCGGGGCGAATCGGCGGCCGGGGGCCGGGGTGATCAGTGATCGCGCATCCGCGATCACCATGCCCCGGCCCCGTCACTGACGAGCCGTCGCTCAGGAGTTTGGGCGCTTGCCGTGGTTGGCGCCGCTCTTCTTCCGAGCCTTCTTCTTCCGAGCCTTCTTCGCCATGTTGGCCTCCCGTTACCGCTGTGCCGCACCCGCTCCGGGCGTGGCTGGACAGGTTCTCCCGGGACCGGGAGTGACCCGCTGATGTTAGTCCGCCCGGTCGGACTCGTTGAGCGGGCGGCCACATGATTGGATACCGTTCGCACGCACACTGCGCGGATGAAGGAGGGCCACACCATGGCCGAGGAGATCCGAGCCGAGATGGTGGCGAACGTCTGGAAGGTCGTCGTCGCCGCCGGTGACTCCGTCTCCGAGGGGGACACGCTGGTCATCCTGGAGTCCATGAAGATGGAGATCCCGGTGGTGGCCGAGTCGGACGGCGTGGTGCGGGAACTGGCCGTCAACGAGGGGGCCGTCGTCCAGGACGGTGATCTCATCGCGGTCATCGAATGACCGACCTTACGGTGCGGCGCGCCGAGCCGGCCGACTTCGACGCCATCGGCCGGTTGACCGTCTCGGCGTACGCGGCGGACGGGCAGTTGGCCGGCGGGAACGGCTACGAGCGGGTGCTCGCCGACGTGCCGCCCCGGGCGCGCGAGGGCGAACTGCTGGTGGCCGCGGACGGCGGTACCGGGCAGGTGCTCGGCTCGGTGTTGTTCGTGCTGCCCGGCACGGCGTACGCGGAACTCTCCGACCCCGGTGAGGCCGAGTTCCGGATGTTGGCGGTGGATCCCGCCGCCCAGGGGCGAGGCGTGGGTGCCACCCTGGTACGGGCCTGTATCCGCCGGGCGACCGAGCTGGGGTGCCGGGCGATCGTCATCTCCACCCGTAGTTTCTCCCTTCCGGCCCAGCGGCTCTACGCCCGGCTCGGATTTCAGCGGATGCCGGAGCGGGACTGGTCCCCGATGGCCGGGGTGGATCTGTTCGCCCTACGGTTGGACCTGGCCGGTCAGTCTGCGCCGCTGGACCTGGCCGGTCAGTCTGCGCCGCTGGACCTGGCTGGTCAGTCTTCGCCGGCTGGGTCGGGACCGATCCGATCGACCAGCTCGTAGGCGACCACCAACGCCAGTCGCTTCCGTTCCTCGTCAGTGATTCGTGACGTCTGCGGAGCGGACCAGCCGTGGTAGATGGCGAAGAGCGCCAGCCCAGCCCGCAGCTCGGCGCCGGGTGACTCGTCGCCCCGGGCGAGCAACCCGGCCAACTGTGCCAACTGGTCGCGCATCCGCTGCGCGGTGGTCAGGTGCGTGGCAGCGGTCTGGTTCTGTTCGAGGAACCGGACCGCCAGGGGAAGCCCGGTGGTGAAGAACCGGTCCGCGTAACCGGCGACGATCGCTCGCCGGCCCGGCGTGTCGACCGGTTGCTGCCGGGCCCAGGCGATCAGTTTGTCGAGGTCGGAGAGCCGGTCGTCGAGGTAGTTGTCGACGATTTCGTCCTTGCTCCGGAAGTGGTGGTAGAGCGCCGCCTTGGTCACCCCGAGCCGTTCGGCTATCTCCCGCAGGGAGGTCCGCTCGTAACCCTGCTCGGTGAAGAGCTGTAGGGCGACGACCTGGATGCGGGACCGCGGGTCGGCTGGCTGGGCGGGTGCCCGGGGGTCGTCTGGGCGGATACTCACGAACCTCTCCTCGGCGGCTTCCGAACGGCCGACTAGTGCCGAACCTACCGCCGTGGCCACCGCGGCGGGCCCGCCCCGCCGGGTTTCCCGCCGGATGGGCGGGGCAGTCGACCATACCGACCTACGCCGGTGACCTAGTGCGCAAAGCTGTTCATTACGTTGCTCTTTCTGCTTCAATCGTGCAAGACTGCGCATGAAGCGCGCGATATCGCGCAGGACGGGAGGTTCTTGTGACACAGCCGGGTGCTGGCATGGCAGCGGACGTAGCTGAGCAGCCAGCGGGTTACGCACGACTGCTCGAACCGGAGCACGCGAACGCGATCGCGCAGGTCGCTGCGACCATCGCCGAACGTCGACCACGGCACGTCGTGTTCACCGCCCGCGGCACCAGCGACCACGCCGCGCTCTACGCCGCCTACCTGACCGAGATCCGGCTCGGCCTGCCTGCCGGCCTGGCCTCGCCCAGCGCGATCACGGTCTTCGGCGCCCGGCCCGACATGTCCGACGCGCTGGTCGTCGGGGTCAGCCAGAGCGGCGGCTCACCGGACCTGGCCGAGGTGCTGCGGGTGGCCCGCTCCACCGGCGCGTTGACCCTGGCGGTCACCAACAACCCGTCCTCGCCGTTGAACGAGGTCGCGGAACTCTCCGTGGACATCGCCGCCGGACACGAGCGGGCGGTCGCGGCCACCAAGACGTACACCGCCGAACTGCTGGCCCTGCTCATGCTGATCGAGGGCGTACGGACCGGCAACGGCGTACTCGACGCACCGGAGCGGGCCGCGCTCGCCACCCTGCCGGAGTTGGCGGCCCGTACCCTGGCCGACCCGACTCCGGGCGAGTTGGCATCCCGGTACCGCTTCGCCCGTCGACTGGTCACCACCGGCCGTGGCTACGCCTACCCGACCGCGCGGGAGGCCGCCCTGAAACTGATGGAGACCTCCTATTTGCCGGCCCTCGCCTTCTCCGGGGCCGACCTGCTGCACGGTCCGCTGGCCATGGCCGACCCGGACGTACCGGTGCTCGCGGTCGTCGGATCGGGGCCAGGCGGGACGGCGATGCGCGAGGTCATCGCCCGGCTCGGCGAGCGCCGGGCCGACGTGGCCGTGATCGGCCCCGCCGACATCGACGGCGCCGCCGCCCGGATGCCGGTGCCGGAGGTGGACGAACGGTACGCCCCGCTGCTGGACATTCTGCCGTTGCAGCAGCTGGCCCTGTCCCTGGCGCTGGCCCGGGGGGAGGACCCGGACGCGCCGAGGGGCCTGAAGAAGGTCACCGCGACCCGCTGACGTGAGGTCTCTCCGGCCCGCTGACGTGAGGCCACCGCAGCCCGGTGGCCCGGTCGTGGCAGGCTAGCCCTCGTGTCCACGCTGCGTGACCTCGCCGAGGAGCACACCAGTCTCCGCCCGGCCGACATCGACCATCTGCACCGGGTCGCCGGCGACTGGCAGTTGCTCTCCGACCTGTCCTTCGCCGATCTGCTGCTCTGGGTGCCGGTCGGCGGGGACGACGACGCCTTCCTCTGTGTCGCCCAGGTACGCCCGACCACCGCGCCGACGGCGTACCTGGACGACCAGGTCGGGCGGATCGTCGGCGGGCCGGAGGTGGCCCACCTGGGCATCGCCTACCGGCAGGCCCGGATCTGGCGGGAGGGCGACCCGGTCTGGTACGGGGACACCCCCGCCCGGCACGAGGCGATCCCGGTCCGGCTCCGTACCGCCGCCGGGGAGGCCGGCGAGGTCATCGCGGTGGTGGGTCGGGACACCAACCTGTCCACCGCGCGTACCCCGAGCCAACTGGAACTCAACTATCTGACCACCGCCGACGACCTGGCGCAGATGGTCGCCGACGGCACGTTCCCGCCGCCCCGGCACCCCGGCGAGACCACCTCCGCGCCCCGGGTCGGCGACGGTCTGGTCCGGCTGGACGCCAGCGGCAAGGTCACCTATGCCAGCCCGAACGCCCAGTCCGCCTACCGGCGGCTCGGCTTCGCCTCCCATCTGGTCGGGGAGGACCTGTCCGCGCTCAACACCCGGCTCGCCGCCGATCCGCTGGACGGCACCGACGCCGGCAACCGGGTGCTCGCCGCGCTGCGCGGCGAGGCCCCACCCCGCAAGGAGATCGATGCGCGGGGAGCCACCATGCTGACCCGCGCACTGCCGCTGATGCCGGCCGGGGTGCCGATCGGGGCACTGGTCCTGGTCCGGGACATCACCGAGGTACGTCGACGCGACCGCGCACTGATCACCAAGGACGCCACCATCCGGGAGATCCACCACCGGGTGAAGAACAACCTGCAGACCGTCGCCGCGCTGCTGCGGTTGCAGGCCCGTCGGGTCGGCATCCCGGCCGCCAAGGCGGCGCTGGAGGAGTCCGTACGCCGGGTCGCCTCGATCGCGTTGGTACACGAGACCCTCTCCATGTCCAGCGACGAGGTGGTGGAGTTCGACGGGATCGTCGACCGGGTGGCCGCCGCCGCCAGCGAGGTGGCCGCCACCGAGTCCACGGTGCGGATGCGCCGGGACGGCACGTTCGGCGTACTGCCCGCCGAGATCGCCACGTCGCTGGTGATGGTGCTCAACGAGCTGCTGCTCAACGCGGTCGAGCACGGCTTTCCTCCGGCCGGCGAGACGGCTGGCGAGACGGCTGGCGAGCCGAGTGACGCCCCGGTCGCCGAGCCGGCCGAGGTCGTCGTCTCGGCCCACCGGTTCCGCAAGCAGTTACACGTCTGCGTCGCCGACAACGGTCGCGGCCTGCCCGCCGACTTCGACTCCGAACGCAGTGGCCGACTGGGGCTCCAGATCGTCCGGGCCCTGGCCACCGGTGAGCTACGGGGCACCATCGAGCTGCGTAACCGGGAGAGCGGGGGCGGAACCGAGGCGGTGCTCGTCGTCCCGCTCGGAAACGCGGCAAGACCCCGCTGAGTGGCCCGGAACCCGAGCGCCAGTCAGCTGACGGGCCGGGTAGCAGGGCGGCGTCAGCTGACGGGTCGGGTGAGCAGGGCGGCGTCAGCTGACGGGCCGGGTGAGCAGGGCGGCGTCAGCTGACGGGCCGGGTGAGCAGGGCGGCGTCAGCTGACGGGCCGGGTGAGCAGGGCGACGGTCAGCCCCGGCACGGTCCACACCCGACTGGCCGGGAACTCCGTCCGCAGTGCGTTCGCCTTCGGCTCGGGCAACCCGCGCAGCGGATCCGTCTTTTCCCCGATCACCAGCAACCAGACCCGCTCCACCGAGGCGAGACATCGGGCCGGCTGGTCGCACTCGGTGGCCCACAGGTCGGCCCGGTCCAGCTGGTCACGGCTGGCCAGTACGTCCCGGGGTCGGTCCGTACCGAGGTGGTAGGCGGTCGCGATGTCGAGAAACTTCCATCCGGTACGCGGCGAGTAGACGATTCCGTCGCCGGGCTGCTGGTGGTGCGCGATGATCCGGGCCGCACCCCGGTAGTCGATCGGCGCCGAGCGTGGCCACTCGTGGGTCCGCCGGAGGCTGGCCTGCTCCGGGGTGCCGAGCAGACCGGTGACCGCGACGATCGCCAGTGCCCACGGCAGCCGGATCGTGGCGAGCACGTCGGCGGCGAGTAGACAGACGAAGGGCACCGTGAAGACGAGGTAACGCGGCACCCACAGCGGGGTGACCAGCCCACCGACGAAGAGCAGCACCACCGGCAGCACCGCGCAGAGGCCGAGGGCGACTCCCCACCGACCTCGGCTGACCAGGGCGACCGCCGCCAACCCGACCAGCAGACCGCCGACCACACCGGCCTGCGTGACGGCACCGGGGAGCCCGGGCAGTTCCAGGACGCCCGGTTTGTCGACCCAGTCGAGCTGCTGGTCCTGCTGGCTCCGCCCCAGCAGGGCCAGCGGAGCCAGTGCCAGTCCGACCGGCAACACGGTGACCAGCCAGCGCAGCGGTAGTCGGCGGTCACCGGCGGCCCGCCAGGCGAGCAGGACAGCGGCGGCATGACCGGCGATCAGGACCACCGCCACCAGATGTGCCAGCCCCAACCCGAGCACCGCCAACGCATAGCTGGCCCACCGGGGCCAGCTCGGTCGCCGTACCGCGCCGACCAGGAGCAGCGTGGCCAGGACCGCGAAGAAGGTGGCGAAGGCGTACGGCCGGGCCTCCTGCCCGTACCGGGAGGTGCTGGGCACTACGGCGAAGAGCAGCCCGGCGATCAGGCCGGTACGGGCACTGAACAGCCGCTCGCCGAGTACGGCGATCAGCCCCGCCGCCCCGGCCATGGCCAGGATGGTGGGGAGTCGCATGGCCAGTACGGAATCGCCGAAGAGCTGGATCCAGCCGTGCATGAGCAGGTAGTAGGGGGCACTGACCCCGTCGATGTTGCCGGCCATCCGGAGCAGGTCACCGAGGGGGCGGCTGGCGGCACTCCAGGTGGCCAGTTCGTCGCGCCAGAGTTGGGCTCGGTCGGCCTGCACCAGGGTGACCGCCAGCGTCGACAGCACCGGCCAGAGCCACACGGTACGGCGCAGGAAGCGGGGTAGGTCAGCCTCGGCCCCGTCGGTGCGGGTCGACGCCCTCACCGGTCCGGCTCGGGAGCAGGTGGTCATCGATAGCCCGTCCAATCGTCGTCACCACAAAGTCACCCGATGTGACAACGTGTCAACGAGTGGGTGCGGTGGCGGGCAGACGGCGTTTCATCTCGCAACTGCCGCGGTTTCTACCGACGGGGTGGGTCGTTCATCGGTCGCCCGTGATGTGGGAGCTACTGGCCGGGGCACGGGGGGTGTGACAGCATGGCGGACATGACCGCCGCCGTTGACCGTCGCTTCGTGGCCCGCCGCCACGTCGACTACGGCCGCGTGCGTAGCGCGATCTGTCCGGCTCACTAGACGCCGCCCGACCCATCTGTCCGGGCGCGCCCTCGCGCCGGCTTCACCGACACCGTCGTCCGCAGCCTCGACAGCGAGGCTGGCCGTCGCCTCCGCGCGCCACACCCAGCGATTTGTCACAGCAGACGGAGGACGCCGCGATGGCGGTCAGTAGCAGCACCCCAGCACCGCCCGACACCGCCGGCGCTCCGGCCCCTCCGGCCCGCTCGGCCCGCTCGGCCCGTCGGGTCAGGGGCGAGGGGCAGTGGGCGCTCGGTCACCGAGAACCGCTCAACCCCAATGAGCGAACCAAGGCCGACGATGATCCGCTCAACGTGCGGGCCCGGATCGAGAACATCTACGCGCATCGCGGTTTCGCCGCCATCGACCCCAGCGACCTGCGGGGCCGGTTCCGGTGGTGGGGGCTCTACACGCAGCGCAAGGCCGGCATCGACGGCGGCCGTACCGCCGTGCTCGAACCGCACGAACTCGAAGACGAGTACTTCATGCTCCGGATCCGGATCGACGGCGGGCAGCTCGACCTCGACCAGTTGCGGACCATCGCCGACGTCTCCCGCCGCTACGGCCGGGACACCGCTGACATCACCGACCGGCAGAACATTCAGCTGCACTGGGTACGCGTCGAGGACATGCCGGCGATCTGGCGTCAGCTGGAGGCGGTCGGGCTGCAGACCACCGAGGCGTGTGGGGACTGCCCCCGGGTGGTGCTGGGCAGCCCGGTCGCCGGGGTGGCCGAGGCGGAGGTGCTCGACCCGACCTCGGCGGTCGACGAGATCGTCCGGCGGTACGTGGGCAACCAGGACTTCTCCAACCTGCCCCGCAAGTTCAAGACATCGATCTCCTGGCTGGTCGACACCCCGTACGAGACCAACGACATCGCCCTCCTCGGTGTCGATCACCCCGAGCACGGCCCCGGGTTCGACCTCTGGGTCGGCGGCGGCCTGGCCACCAACCCGATGCTCGCCAAGCGGCTCGGAGTCTGGGTGCCGCTGGCCGAGGTGCCGGACATCTGGGCCGGGGTGGTGGGGATCTTCCGGGACTACGGCTATCGCCGGCTGCGCAACCGGGCACGGCTCAAGTTTCTGGTCGCAGACTGGGGAGTCGAGCGGTTCCGGGAGGTACTGGAGAGGGAGTACCTCGGTCGGCGCCTGCTCGACGGGCCGCCGCCGGTGCTACCGGAGAAGCCGATCGACCACGTCGGCGTGCACCGGCAGCGCGACGGGCGCTACTACGTCGGGGCCGCCCCGGTGGTCGGCCGGACCTCCGGGACCCAGCTCGCCCAACTCGCCGACGTGGTGGCCGCGCACGGCAGCGGGCGGGTACGGCTGACGCCGTACCAGAAGTTGCTGGTCCTGGACGTCCCGGCGGACCGGACCGAATCGCTGGTCACCGCCCTGGGCGGGATTGGGTTGGCGGCGCGGCCGTCGACCTGGCGGCGGGGCACCATGGCCTGCACCGGCATCGAGTACTGCAAGCTCGCCATCGTCGAGACCAAGGCGCGGGGCCAGGAACTGGTGGAGCGGCTGGAGGAGCGGCTACGCGAGTTCGACGCCGACATCTCGATCCACATCAACGGTTGTCCGAACGCGTGTGCGCGTACCCAGACCGCCGACATCGGGCTCAAGGGGCAGCTCGTGGTCGGCCCGGACGGCCGGCAGGTGGAGGGCTTCCAGGTGCACCTGGGCGGTGGGCTGGGCATGGCGCAGGGGCAGACCGCCGGCTTCGGCCGGAAGGTACGGGGACTGAAGACCACCGCCGAGGAGTTGCCCGGGTACGTCGAGCGGCTGGCCCGCCGTTATCTGGCCGCCCGTTCGACGGGTGAGTCGTTCGCCCAGTGGGTCGTCCGGGCCGACGAGGCGGAGCTGCGGTGACCGGGCGGAGGAAAGCCGCGGTGGTGACCGGGCGGAGGAAAGCCGCGGCGACCGGGCGGGTGGTGTCGCCATGAGTGGGGAGACCCGAGCCGCGCCGCTGTACTGCCCGTACTGCGGTGAGGAGGACCTGCGGCCGCACGACGGGGCGCATGGTGCCTGGGAGTGCCATGCCTGTGCCCGGGTCTTCTCGGTGCGGTTCTCCGGTCTGCTGCCCCGGAAGGTGGAGCGATGAGTGAATCCGTGCTGCCGTCGGGGCTGGTCTCGGCGGTGGGTCTCGATCTGGTGAGGCTTGCCCCGAGGCCCGCCGCCGGTCCGAAGCCCGCACCGGCTGCTGGTCCGAAGCCCGCACCGGTCACCGTGTCGCAGCCCGTACCGGCCACCGTGTCGCAGCCGGCGGCCGTGTCCGCTGTGCCGATCCCTGCGGACGCACCGCGCCGGCGGAGCCCGGACGAACTCCGGGCCCTGGCCGAGGCGGCTGGCCCGGCCCTGGCGGCAGCCTCGGCCGAGGAGATCGTCGGTTGGGCGGTCAGCACGTTCGGGGATCGGTTCTGTGTCACCAGCTCGATGGCGGATGCGGTCCTCGCCCACCTGGTGTCCCGGGTCGCTCCCGGGGTGGATGTGGTCTTCCTCGACACCGGCCTGCACTTCCCGGAGACCCTGGCGGTACGGGACACGGTGGCCCGGGAGCTGCCGGTGAAGGTCCACTCGGTCCGTCCCCGGTTGACCGTGGGCCAGCAGGACGGCGAGTACGGTCCTCGGCTGTTCGCCCGGGCTCCCGACGAGTGTTGCGCCCTGCGCAAGGTGGAGCCACTGGAACGGGCGCTGGCCGAGTACGACGCGTGGGGGACCGGCCTGCGGCGGGACGATTCGTCCAGCCGGGCCGGTACCCCGGTGGTGGACTTCGACGCCCGGCGCGGCAAGGTCAAGGTCAATGCGATCGCGGCCTGGACCCAGGCGGATGTGGACGCCTACATCTCCCGGTGGAACGTGCCGGTCAACGAGTTGTTCCAGCAGGGCTACACCTCGATCGGCTGTTGGCCGTGCACGCGGCGGACCCGACCGGGGGAGGATCCCCGAGCTGGCCGCTGGGCGATGTTCGACAAGACCGAGTGCGGTCTGCACGGGTGACGGTCGACGGCTTGCCGGCCCCGGTCGTGCTCGTCGCGCATGGCAGCCGGGATCCCCGGGCCGCTGCGGCGACCCGGGGCCTCGTCCGGGCCGTGGCGGCGGCGCGGCCGGGCCGGACCGTACGGGCCAGCTATCTGGATCACACCGCGCCGACGCCGGCCCAGGTGTTGCGTGAACTGGAGTCGGCCGGTCATCGGCGCGCGGTGGTGGTGCCGCTGCTACTCACCGACGCCTACCACGGGCGGGTGGACGTTCCCGGGGCGGTCGCCGCCGCTCGGGCGGACGGGTTACGGATGCCGGTACGGATCACCGGGGTGGTCGGCCCGGTGGGTGGGACGGTCGACGAGTTGCTGGTCGCCGGACTGCGTCGCCGGCTGGCCGAGAGCACCAGCGTCGACCGGATGGGGTACGACGGGGTGGTGCTGGCTGCGGCCGGCACCCGGGACGCGGCCGCCCGGCGTACGGTCGACGCTGCCGCAGCGGCCCTCGGGGCCGATCTGGCGCTGCCCTGCCTGGCCGGGTACGCCTCAGCGGCGTTACCCACGGTAGCCGAGGCGGTGTCCCACCTCCGGGCGGCGGGGGCTCGCCGGGTGGCCGTGGCGGCCTACTTCCTCGCCCCTGGGCGGCTCTACGGGGTCGCTGAGACGTCCGGTCGGGCGGCGGGTGCGGTGGTGGTTGCGGGCCCCTTGGGCGAGCTGCCGGAGCTGGCCCGGTTGGTGCTTGCCCGAGTGCGGTCCGCTGAGTCGGTGGCAGGCAACCTACTCGCGATGGCCGCGACGGCAATGGGCGGCGCAACCTAGCGCGTCGGCAAAATGCCGATCGGAACGCGGATAGCGAGCGGAATACCACGGTGTGGTGAATAGCGGATCGGTGGAATGCCGACGCGGATGAAATACCGATAGTGGGCAGAAAAACACCCTGGGGAGGGGTTCCCCAGGGTGTTTTTCGCGCGCTGTGGTGGTGTGATCAGGCAGAGTGAGCGCGGAGGACCCGAAGGCCGCCGCGGCGCTTGACGGCGCGTCGCTCTTCCTCGCTCATCCCGCCCCAGACGCCGGCGTCCTGACCGGACGCTAGTGCCCACTGAAGGCACTCGTCGGTCACGGAGCAGCGCCGGCAGACGGCCTTGGCCTGCTCGACCTGCAGGAGAGCCGGTCCGGACGTCCCGATCGGGAAGAACAGTTCCGGGTCCTCGTCGCGGCAGACAGCACGGTGACGCCAGTCCATGGCGGCAACACTCCTCATTCTGGATGGGTGGCGGTGTTGTATTGCTGATCGTTCTCATATGCAGACGCGGTACCAATCACGATAGTGGGCACCCATCGTTTTGGCAGCGCGAGAGCAGGCTGTTGGGCCCGTGGGACCTGCCCGGAACCTGCCGCAAAAAAGCGGGCATGTCCCAGCAATGACCCGGTAACTCAAGTTCGCTTGTGAATACTTTCACGAACTTGCGTGATGTCAAGAGTAGCGCTCAGAAAATGTCTGAGCGGGTGAGCAAGCTCACGACCCCTTTGTCCGGATTTCGGCGCTTGCCGAGACCCGCCGTGCCACAGCCAATAGTCAATATAGTACACTCCAGGCGACATTGCAGACATTTCAGGCGGCGGGTTTTCTTGTTCGAGTTCGGGGGGCGAGCGCCCGGTCTGTGTAGTACCCCAGGGTCAGCAGATTACTCTTAGTGCTGCTGGTGCGGAGGAAAAACGAACTTTTTCTCGCTCACCAAGATAGTCGCCATCCAGTTGGAACGCTTGGGGACGGGCGGTGACCAGGGTGAAATCGTCAAGATCGGAAAGTCGGAGCACCTGTTCGCCACGCGGGTCGGAGTTGCGGGACAGGATCTGCGTCACGGTACGTGCAGTGCTTGGTACGCGGAGCCGTCGGAGCGCGAGCACATCCAGTCCCCGGTCGAACGAAGCCCCGGGATTGGGGTTGATGGGCCGCTCACCCAGATAGGTCCAGGGGGCGGTGTTCTGAATGATCACGGTGGCCAACTCACCCTCCGTAGGCTCACCTGGCCGCTCCAGCCTGATCGCCGGATGTCGGCGGTCACTCCCCACGAAGTACTGGTTGAGCGCCGCGCGTACGTAGAGCCCAACGGTGGAGACCTGACCACGGCTACGGGCCCGCTCCACCCGGCGGACCACCGCCGCGTCCAACCCCAGCCCGGCGCAGAAGGTGAAGTAGCGATCGTCGGCCCGCCCGAGACCGATGGTCCGGGTCCGGCCCTCGCGCAGGCCCTCCAGAATCATGCTCGTCCCCTCCGGCCACTCCCGGGGCAGGCCCAACGCACGGGCGAAGACGTTGGTTGAACCGCCGGGGACCACCGCGAGGGCGGGCAGCCGCTCTGCCGACGTACGGCCGGTGGCCATCGTCGCCGGCTCGGCGGTCATCATCCCGTTGACCACCTCGTTGACCGTGCCGTCACCACCCAGTGTCACCACCAGGTCGACGCCGTCCCGCACCGCCTCCTGGGCCAGGGTCGCCGCGTGCCCCCGGCGACGGGTGTACCGGACGGTGAGGTCGACCTCACTACGGAGCGCCCGGACGAGTACGTCCCGGCTGCGCTCACTGGTGCTGGTGGCTTTCGGGTTCACGACCAGGACGGCCCGCATGGCCGGCACTGTACCGCGATCAGCCGCGGGTATCGTTTGGTCGGTGACCACCGACTCCGACACCCGCCCCGGGTCGCTGCGCTGGGCGGTGTTGCTGCTCCGGGGTGAGGCGGTCGCCCTCGGGCTGCTGGCCGTCTTCCTGATCTACAAGGACCTCACCGCGACTGCCAACGATCTCGCGTCGGCACTCTTCGTAACCGGATTCGCGGTAGGCGGGGCGATCGTGCTGTGGGCGCTCGCCACGGCGCTCGGCCGTCGCCGGGCCGGGGCACGCGCGCCGACCATCGTGTTGCAGCTGATGTTCCTCCCGGTGGGCTACTACATGATCCAGGGTGGCCTGGGTTGGCTCGGTGTTCCACTGATGGCGCTCGGGGCCCTGGTCTGCGGGCTGCTGGTCTGCGCGCCGACGAACCGCGCCCTCGGCGTCGGCTGACGGCTGCGGGTCGTCGCGGTGGACCCGGGGCCCGGGTGCCCACGGCCGGCGAGCAACGCAGCCTGGCCGGGCCACGGGCCGATGCACGCTGGGCCGGCGGGCCAGATGGGGCGTCAGCCGGCGGGCTAACGCAAGCTGGGCAGATGGGGCAGATGGGCCAGATGGAGCGTCAGCCGGCGGGCTAACGCACGCTGGGCCGACGGGTGCGCAGCGAGATCGTCGCCCGCCCGTTGTCTACGGTGGCCGAGGCGGCGGCGGTCAGTGCGGTGAGCACCTTCCAGGCGAAGGACGACTCGGCGGGCAGTTGGGCACCCGGGGTGGTCGCCAAGGTGACCATGACGGTGAGCGCGTCGTCGGTCACGGCGAACCGGCAGTCGAGTTCCGTGTCCGGGCGGGCGATGGCGAGGAGCATCGCGCACGCCTCGTCCACCGCGATCCGTAGATCCTCGATCTCGTCGAGAGCGAACTGTAGCCGGGCGGCCAGCCCAGCGGTCGCGGTCCGTAACACGCTGAGATAGCCGCCGTCAGCGGGCACGGTTAGTAGCACGACGTCGTCATCGATCGCCTGCTGGGCCGTCAGGTAAGTCACCGGTGCCATCCCCCCGTTCCGGACTCTACCGGTTGGCCGGTTCCGGCGCGGGGGCGCGGGCGGCGAGCGCCCGCAGCGCCGGCCCGGTCAGCCGGTAGGGCAGCCATTCGTCCAGTTGTACGGCGTCGATGGCCCGGTAGAAGCCGGCCGCCGGATTCCAGTGGATCATCATCCAGTCCAACCGGGGGTAGCCGCGTTCGACGCAGAGGGCGGCCAGGGTGGCGAGCAGCAGCCGGCCGGCACCGGTGCCCCGAGCCGCCGGTCGTACGTAGAGATCCTCCAGGTAGATGCCGTGCTGGCCAGCCCAGGTGGAGAAGTTGAGGAACCACAGGGCGAAGCCGAGCGGCTCCCCGTCGCCCCCGAGCGCGACGTGACCGAAGAGCGCCGGCTGTGGCCCGAACAGGGCGACGGTGAGCTGTTCCTCGGTGAGGTGGCACTGCTCCGGTGCCTTCTCGTACTCGGCCAACCCGTGCACCATCGCGACGATGGCCGACACGTCCTCGGGACGTGCCGGCCGGATCGTCGGTGCCGGGGGAAGGCTCACGCCTGCTTGGTCTCCCAGAAGATCTTCGAGATCTCCTCGATCTTCTGGAGCAGTTCGTCGGCCTTCGCCGGGTCGGTCGAGCCCTTGGCCCCGGTGCCACCGGCCAGCTTGGTGGCCTCGTTGAAGAGCTGGTGCAGGTGCGGGTACTTCTCGAAGTGCTGGGGCTTGAAGTAGTCGGTCCAGAGCACCCACAGGTGGTGCTTGACCAGCTCAGCCCGCTGCTCCTTGATGATCAAAGCCCGGGTGCGGAACTCCGGGTCGGTGTTCGCCTGGTACTTCTCGGCGATCGCCTTGACCGATTCGGCCTCGATCCGGGCCTGCGCCGGGTCGTAGACGCCACACGGCAGGTCGCAGTGGGCGCTGACGGTGCGGTGCGGGGTGAAAATGCGCGGAAGTCGCATCAGGACCCTCCAAGGAAGTTTGCGATGATCCAAGCCGACACTACTCCTGTGGTACGTCCCCTACCGAGCGGAGGTGAAACCTGGTGTCCACGGGTCGGACGGCACCAAATGCAGGGACTTTTGGCCCCCTGTTCGCCGTACTCGTGACGGGTCCCTCCATGGTGCCGACGCTGCGGCACGGTGACGCGCTGTTGGTGCGTCGGGGCGGTCGGGCCGTGCGTCCCGGCGATCTGGTGGTGGCCACCTTCCGGAGCCGTCCGGAGCTGCTGGTGGTCAAGCGCGCGGTCCGCCCGGCGGAGGGCGGTTGGTGGGTACGTGGGGACAACGATCTGGTGACCGACGATTCCCGTAGCTTCGGGGTGGCCGACGTGCGGGGCCGGGTGGTGCTGCGCTACTGGCCCCGGTTGCGATGGTTCGGTTACCGACCGGTATGACCCTGCCCACAGAAGATGGCGCTGGGCGACACTATGCTTTGGATGAAGTGCTCGGGCGATCCCCGCAACGCACCGCCGGTCATCGCTGACCTTGCGCCGAGCCGGCTCGGTCAATTCGCTCGAAGCCGTCTGGAGTCATCAATGTCATCGTCTACCGTGGAGTTCACCGATCGCGTCTTCGGGTTGCATCGGGGCGGGAAGATGGCGGTCACCTCGACCGTCCCCCTGACCAGCCGCGACGACCTCTCCCTCGCCTACACCCCGGGAGTCGCCCAGGTGTGCGAGGCGATCGCCGCCGATCCTCGCCTGGCCGCTGACTACACCTGGGCGTCGCGTGCCGTCGCCGTGGTCACCGACGGATCGGCCGTACTGGGACTGGGCAACATCGGGCCCCGCGCCGCCATGCCGGTGATGGAGGGCAAGGCGGTGCTGTTCAAGCAGTTCGGCGGGGTCGACGCCGTGCCGATCTGCCTCGACACCCAGGACGTCGACGAGATCGTCTCCGTGGTGACCGCGCTCGCGCCCTCGTTCGGTGGCATCAACCTGGAGGACATCAGCGCGCCCCGGTGCTTCGAGATCGAGCGGCGGCTGGACGAGGCGCTGCCCATCCCGATCTTCCACGACGACCAGCACGGTACGGCCATCGTGGTGCTGGCCGCGTTGCGTAACGCCGCCACCCTGCTCAACCGGAAACTCGGTGACCTGCGGGTGGTGATCAGCGGGGCGGGTGCCGCCGGGGTGGCGGTGACCAAGATGCTGATCGCCGGCGGGGTCAACCCAGCCGAGCTGGTGCTCTGCGACTCCCGGGGGCTCATCCACTCCGACCGGCCGGACCTGACCCCGGTCAAGGCCGAGCTGGCGACGCTGACCAACGCGGCCGGTCGTACCGGGGGCATCGGCGACGGGCTGCGCGACGCCGACGTGCTGATCGGCGTCTCGGGTGGGCAGATCCCCGAGTCGGCGATGGCGGGGATGGCCCCCGGCGGCATCGTCTTCGCGCTGGCCAACCCGACGCCCGAGGTGCATCCGGAGGTGGCCGCCCGGTACGCCTCGGTGGTAGCGACTGGCCGCAGCGACTACCCGAACCAGATCAACAACGTGCTCGCCTTCCCGGGGATCTTCCGGGGAGCACTCGACGCGCGGGCAACCCGGATCACCGAGGGCATGAAGGTCGCGGCGGCGGATGCCATCGCCAACGTGGTCGCCGAGTCGCTCCAGGCGGACGCGATCGTGCCGTCCCCGCTCGACCCCCGGGTGGCTCCAGCGGTGGCCGAGGCCGTGGCGGACGCGGCCCGCCGCGACGGCGTCACGCCTTGAGGTCAGGAAGGGTCTCTTCTTATCGCTTTCTGCCCTTGAAGAGGGGCCCTTCCTAACCTCCCACCCAGCCGTGTGCGCTGTTAGCGTGCGGATCATGCATGCCGCGTACGCCTCGATGTTCGATGCCGACAACCCGCTCGCCGCGCTCGCCGTCGGAGAGCGGCCGGAGCCCGTCCTGCCCGATCCGGGCTGGGTGACCGTGCAGGTCCGGGCCAGTTCCCTCAACCATCACGACCTGTGGTCGTTGCGGGGGGTGGGACTGTCGCCGGAGCGGCTGCCGATGATCCTTGGCTGTGACGCCGCCGGTATCGATCCGGACGGCAACGAGGTCGTCGTCTACCCGGTGGTCGCCGATCCGGCGGACCCGCGCGGCGTCTCGATCCTCTCCGAGCATCATCAGGGCACGTTCGCCGAGCAGGTGGCGGTGCCCCGGGCGAACCTCGTGCCCAAGCCGGCCGGCATGTCCTTCACCGATGCGGCGTGCCTGCCGACGGCCTGGTTGACCGCCTGGCGGATGCTCACCACCCGGGGACGGATGGCGGAGGCCGAGGCGGTCCTGGTGCAGGGGGCGGGTGGCGGTGTCGCCACGGCCGCGGTGGCGATCGCCGTCGCCGCCGGCAAACGGGTGTACGCGACCAGCCGGAGCGCGGCCAAGCGGGAGCGGATCATCGCGCTCGGTGCGACCGCGGTGGAGCCGGGGGCACGACTGCCGGAGCGAGTCGATGTGGTCATCGAGACGGTGGGCGCGGCGACGTTCGAGCATTCGATGAAGTCGGCGGCGACCGGTGCCCGCATCGTCGTGTCGGGTGCGACGGCTGGGCACGAGCCGAAGGTGAACCTGCGCCGCGTCTTCGCGATGCAGTTGGAGATCCTGGGCACCTCGATGGGTACGCGCGACGAGTTGGGCGACCTGCTGGCGTTCTGCCAGACCCACGACGTACGTCCGATGGTCGACACCGTCTACGGGTTTTCCCAGGTGACCGAGGCGTTCGCCCGGCTGCACTCCGGTGATGTCTTCGGCAAGGTGGTGCTGGACCACACTCGGTGATCCGGTCAGCTCTTCCTGACACTGTGGAGCGGTGGGGGCCTGCGGGAAACCGCTGGACCCCACCGTCGTTGCTGTGTGCGGTCGATCGAACACGCGCGGTTCGGATCCTGAAAATCCGGACCTTTTCTCGGTTCAAAACGGGCAGGACCGGGAAATATGTGTCTCTGAAAACGCGGAGCTAAGTCTCGGTAAATACTTTCTTCAGGAAAACCAAAGGTTGCGGTTTCCGCCTCTTCTCGAAGCATCCTGATCGAATTGGGCCGTTGGGTACAGTCAGGCCGTTCTGCTGCTGATCGCCCAAACGATATCCCGTTTCGAAAGGATCAGATCTTGAAGTTCTCGGCGGCACGCAAGGGTATACGAAGAGCGCCACGCTTCTTTTCGGCTGGGCACGGGCGGCTGCGCCGCCCGACGCGCTCATTGGTGGTGGGGCTGGTGGCACTCGGCGTCGTGGTGACGGGGGTGGGTGTCGCGGTGGCTGATGACGAACACGGCTCGGTCACGGTGACCCGGGATGGCGCGGTCGTCGAGGGTCGAAATATCAAGGGGTACGTGCATATCAAGGCCGACAATGTCACCGTCCGGAATTCCACGATCAGGTACGACGGGAATCACGCAATCCGGATCTTCAGTGGCTCCGTCGGCACCGTCATCGAGGCGACCAGGGTCTACTGCGAGGCGGAGAAGACCAACGGAATCGTCTTCGGTGACTACACCGCCCGGAAGGTGACCGTCCACGGGTGTCGGAACGGCTTCATGTACTCGGACGAGTCCCCGGCCACGATCACCGACTCGACCTGGAACGGACGCGCGGTGGTGGCGGGAGCGGAGCCCGAGCCGCTTGCGTCCTCGGCCGCGACGTCCGCGCCGGTCAAGTCGGCTGCGCCAGCCGCCAGCCGGCCAGCGCGACCGGCCACGTCCGGAGATGCTCGGACCAAGCAGTCGGGTAGCGGGACGCTGGCGATCCCCGAGGGCTTCCCGGGGCCGGACAACACCGGCGTGCCGGAGGGCACCACGCTGCGGCCATCCGGGTCGATCACCCTATCGAGGGACGGCCAGGTCGTCAGCGGCCTCAACATCAGCGGATGCGTCGTGGTGACCGCGAAGAACGTGGTCATCCGGAAGTCGCGGATCACCTGTGGTGGCCAGTACTCGATCAAGACAACCGGGGCGAAGAACCTGCTGGTCGAGGATGTGGAGATCAACGGAATGGGGCGCAATTCGGCGGCGGTGTGCTGTAGCGACTACACCCTCCGCCGGGTAGACATAAGCAACGTCATCGACGGTCCCCGGCTGGCCGACAACACCGTCGTGGAAGACTCCTGGATCCATCACCTGACCCGGGTATCCGGTTCGCACAATGACACACTGCAAACCACCGGAGCGGCGAACATCGTCGTACGGGGCAATTCTCTGGATGCCTACAACCCGGTGACCAAGGACCCGCTCAACGCCTGTCTGATGATCGGTTCCACCACGGGTCCGCTGGTCTCGAATCTGGTGTTCGAGCAGAACTACTGCAACGGCGGAAACTACTCGATCGGGATCCGGGCAGATCTTCGTGCGGCGAGCATAAAGATCCGGAGCAACGTGTACGGCCGGGACTGCCGGTTCGGAATCGTGGCGCGGCCGAAGCATCCTGGCATCAACTGGGAGACGGCGACCAACCTCTGGGCGGACAGTCGTAAGCCTGTCGTCAAATAACCCCCTCGGCGGCCCGGCCAGGCGGCCGCCCCACCGTGGACCCGTGACCCTCGACACGGGTCCACGGCCGGTTGCGTCACCCCTACCGAAGCGGGTGGTCAGCCGAGGGAAACGGGATGGTCAGCCGAAGCGAGACCGGATCAGAGCCGGTCGTCCAGGGTGGCGAGACCGTCCCGATTGGCCCCGGTGGCGAGTCGCCCCTTGGCGGCCGGATCGCCGTACAGGGTCCAGCGCAGGAAGTCCGCGGTCGTCCCGGTGACCACCCCGAAGGCCGGGTTGTTGGACTTCAGCAGAGACTGACCGTGGTCCCCCTGGGGCAGGCTGAGCATCGCCTTCGGCCAGGGCACCCGGTCGTAGGCGGCCTTGCCCGAGGCGTACGACACCACGTCGTCGAGCTGTCCGTGCACGAAGAGCAGCGGCGCGGTCGGGCCGGCGAACGCCGTACCGACGCCGAGCGCGCTGCCGGCGAGCACGATGCCGGCGTCCAGCCGTTCGTCCCGGCCGCCGGTGAACAGCCCGATGGTGGTGACCCCACCGGCTGAGTGCCCGGTGGCGGCGACCCGGTCGGTAGCCAGGCGACCTCGCAGCGGATCTCCCGCCCGGGTGTCCAGCTTCAGCACCTCGGTCAGCACGTAGGAGGCGTCAGCCGGTTGGTTGACCACGTCGAGTATGTCGAACCGGGCCGCGCCCCGGCTGGTGTGCGGATAGCGGGGTGCGACGACCACCAGTCCGGCCGCCGCCCACTCGGTGAGCAGCGACTGGTAGTCGGCGGGGCTGGCGGTCAGCCCGTGACTGAAGACGACGACCGGGAACTGACCGCGCGCCACCGGAGCGGAACGTTCCGCCGTACCGCCGGCCTGGCCAACCGCGGGGTACCAGACCGTGGTCGGCAGTGGCCGGTCGCTGCCCCGGGCGAGCTTCAACTCCCGTACCCCGACTGCGAAGGAGTCGGACGGCGCGATTCCGGCCGGCGGTGCGAAGGGCGCGGCGGTGGTGGCCGATACGGACGGGGCCGTTGCCGTCGGCGATGGCCCGCCAGCGGCGGGATCGCGATGGTCGGCAGGGGTCGAACAACCGGCGATGCCCGCCGCGAGAAGGACAGCGGCGAATAGGGGCCCGGTACGACGTCGGCGCATGGCTCCGATTCTGCCCTGCCCCGTCGATCAACTCGGCGATGCCGGGGAACCGTCCAGCACACTGCGCAGCCGGGCGACGTCGTCGCGGTCCTTGGGCCGTCGGGGCCGCTCCGGCATCCAGACCGGGTACATCTCCTTGAGTTCGATCTGTGCCCTCGGGCTGATGATCGGGCAGGTCACCGCACCGAGGCGGCCAGTCGGCCCGGTCAGCATCCCGTCGGGGTACGCCGATCCCGCCCATGGGCCGGCACCGCCGACCACGACCCGTCCCTGTGCGTCTTGGGCGATCAGAGCGAAGCTCACCTCGACCCCGTCCCGGACCAGGTCACGCTGGATCTCCGGCGGTACCCGCAGGTCCGCGGAATAGCCCCGGGCATGCAGGGCAGCGGCGAACCGGCCCGCGTCGGCGGCCCAGCAGAACCAGTCCACGTCTCAGAAATCGTCCTCGTCGGCGTCGTCGAGCCGGGCCAGCCAGGTGGCGAACCGCTCGACCGGCGTCTCGAACTCGGGGTTGAGGTCGACGAAGTCCCGCAGCCGCTCGCCGAGCCACTCCAGGGTGACCGACTCGTCACCCCGCCGCTCGACCAGCTCCTCGATGCCCCGGTCGGTGAAGTACATGGCCTTCTCGTCTCTCGATCGGAAACCGACCAGCGGCCGGGCGCCAGTGGTGACTGGTGCCCGACCGCCGGAACGGATGGGTGGGTCAGGGGCGGGGGAGTGCCGCCTCGATCAGCGCCGCGTGCTCGGCGTCGTGCGTCTTGACCGAGCCGGCCGCCGGGGCGGCGGCGGCCGGGCGGGAGATCCGCCGCAGCCGTACGCCGTCCAGGTGCTCCAGCAGGTTCAGCGCCACGAACGACCAGGCACCCTGGTTGGCCGGCTCCTCCTGCACCCAGGCGAAGTCCTCCGCGTTGGGGTACTCGGCGAGGACGGCCCGCAGCTCCGCCGCCGGCAGCGGGTAGAGCTGCTCCAGGCGGACCAGGGCGGTGTCGGTGATGCCCCGCTCGGTCCGGGCCTGCACCAGGTCGTAGTAGACCTTGCCCGAGCAGAGGAGCACCCGCTTGACCGCGTCCGGCCGGATGTCCCCGGTGTCGCGCAGTACCGGCTGGAAATTGTTCGACGTGAACTCCTCGACCGAGGAGACGCAGAGCTTGTGCCGCAGTAGCGACTTCGGCGTGAAGACGACCAGCGGCTTGCGCTTGGGCGACAGGGCCTGCCGGCGCAGCAGGTGGAAGTAGTTCGCCGGGGTGCTCGGGATGGCGACCCGCATGTTGTCCTCGGCGCACATCTGCAGGAACCGCTCGGGCCGGCCGGAGGTGTGGTCCGGGCCCTGGCCCTCGTGGCCGTGTGGCAGCAGCAGCGTCACCGACGACTGCTGTGCCCACTTCACCTCGCCGGAGGAGATGAACTCGTCCACCACCGACTGTGCGCCGTTGGCGAAGTCACCGAACTGCGCCTCCCAGAGCACCAGCGCCTCGGTGTTCTCCACCGAGTAGCCGTACTCGAAGCCCATCGCCGCGTATTCGCTCAGCAGCGAGTCGTGTACGAAGAACCGGGCGGCGTCGCTGGTCAGCGCGGAGAGCGGGATGTGGTCCGCGCCGGTACGGGCGTCCACGATCGCCGCGTGCCGCTGTACGAAGGTGCCCCGCCGGGAGTCCTGGCCGGCCAGCCGGACGGTGACTCCGTCGTGCAGCAGCGAGCCGATGGCGATGATCTCGCCGAAGCCCCAGTCGATGCCACCCTCGACGGCCATCTTGGCCCGCCGGTCGAGCAACTGCTGGATCCGCTTGTGCGGGGTGAAGTCCTCCGGCAGGGACGTGTGCGCCGCGCCGACCGCGTGCACCACGGAGACGTCCACCGCGGTGTCGACCTGGGGCTCGGGCTCGTCCTCGCGCCGTGGACGGCCGGCGGCCTTCGGTACGGAGGCGGCGTCCCTGGTGGCCTTGAAGACCCGTTCCAGTTGGGCCTGGAAGTCGCGCAGCAGCTCCTCGGCGTCCTCGACGGTGATGTCGCCCCGGCCGATCAGCTCCTCGGTGTAGAGCTTGCGTACGGACCGCTTGGCATCGATGATCGAGTACATCAGCGGGTTGGTCATGGCCGGGTCGTCGCCCTCGTTGTGGCCCCGCCGCCGGTAGCAGACCAGGTCGATCACGACGTCCTTGTTGAACGCCTGCCGGTACTGGAAGGCCAGCCTGGCGACCCGTACCACGGCCTCCGGGTCGTCCCCGTTGACGTGGAAGATCGGTGCCTCGATCATCCGGGCGATGTCGGTGCTGTAGAGGCTGGAACGCGAGTGTTCCGGTGCGGTGGTGAAGCCGACCTGGTTGTTGACCACCACGTGCACCGAGCCGCCGGTCCGGTAGCCGCGAAGCTGGGAGAGGTTGAGCGTCTCGGCGACCACACCCTGACCGGCGAACGCGGCGTCACCGTGGACGAGTACCGGCAGTACCGTGTAGCCCTCCAGCTTGAGGTCTATCCGGTCCTGCTTGGCGCGGACGATGCCCTCCAGGACGGGGTTGACCGCCTCCAGGTGCGACGGGTTCGCGACCACCGAGACCTTGACCGAGTTGGCACCGTCCGGCGTGCTGAACTTGCCGTTCTGGCCCAGGTGGTACTTGACGTCACCGGAGCCCTGGGTGCTTCGTGGGTCGAGGTGTCCCTCGAACTCGGAGAAGATCTTCTCGTACGGCTTGCCGACGATGTTGGCCAGCACGTTGAGCCGGCCCCGGTGGGCCATGCCGATGACCACCTCGTCGAGCTGGTCCTGGGCTGCCGCCTCCAGTACCTCGGCGAGCAGCGGAATCAGGGACTCGCCGCCCTCCAGGGAGAACCGCTTCTGGCCGACGTACTTGGTCTGTAGGAAGGTCTCGAACGCCTCGGCGGCGTTGAGCCGGTTGAGTACGTGCTTCTGCTCGTCCGTCGGGGGCTTCTCGTACTTGCGCTCGATCCGTTCCTGGATCCAGCGCCGCTCCTCCGGGTCCTGGATGTGCATGAACTCCACGCCGACCCGACGGCAGTAGGAGTCCCGCAGTACACCCAGGATCGAACGCAGCTTCATCCGCTGCTTGCCGGCGAAGCCGTTGACCGGGAACTCCCGGTCCAGGTCCCAGAGGGTCAGCCCGTGCTGGAGTACGTCCAGGTCCGGGTGCTTGCGGATCTTGAACTCAAGTGGGTCGGTGTCGGCCATCAGGTGCCCGCGCACCCGGTAGGCGTGGATCAGTTCGTGCACCCGCGCGGTCTTGTTGATCTGACCCTCGGAGTTGACCGCGACATCCCGCACCCAGCGCACCGGCTCGTAGGGGATACGCAGCGAGGTGAAGAGCTGGTCGTAGAAGTTGTGCTCGCCCAGCAGCAGCTCGTGCATGACCTTGAGGAACTCGCCGGACTGGGCGCCCTGGATGATCCGGTGGTCGTACGTGCTGGTCAGCGTGATGATCTTGCTGACCGCGAGGTCGGCGAGGGTCTCCTCGGACATGCCGGCGTAGGGGGCCGGGTACTCCATCGCGCCGACGCCGATGATCGTGCCCTGGCCGACCATCAGCCGAGGCTGCGAGTGGACCGTGCCGATGCCGCCCGGGTTGGTCAGCGAGATCGTCGTACCGCCGTAGTCCTCCATGGTCAGCTCGTTACGCCGAGCGCGCCGGACCACGTCCTCGTACGCCTGCCAGAACTGGCGGAAGTCCATCTGCTCGCAGCCCTTGATGGAGGGCACGACCAGGTTGCGCGAGCCGTCCTTCTTGACCAGGTCGATGGCGATGCCCAGGTTGACGTGCTCGGGCTGCACCAGCACCGGCTTGCCGTCCACCTCGGCGAACGAGTTGTTCATCTCCGGGTGCAGGGCCAGTGCCCGGACCAGGGCGTAGCCGATCAGGTGGGTGAAGCTGACCTTGCCACCCCGACCGCGGGTCAGGTGGTTGTTGATCACGATCCGGTTGTCCACCAACAGCTTGGCGGGGACCGCCCGTACGCTGGTCGCGGTGGGCACCGACAGCGAGGCGTCCATGTTCTGGACGATCTTTGCCGCCACGCCGCGCAGCGGGCTGGTGGCGGCGCCGTTCGGTGCTCCCCCGGAGGCGGGCTTGGTCGCGGTCTTCACGGTCTTCTCGGCTACCTTCGGCGCGGCTTCGATCTTGGTGGTGGGCTGGGTGGGGGCCGGTGGTACGGCCTTCGGAGCCGGCTCGGTCTTGGCGGGGGCTGGTGCCGTTGCCGGGGAAACCTTCGCTGCCGCCTTGGTGTCGGCCGGAGCGCCAGCGGGTGCCGCTGCACCCGCCGTCGGCTCAGCCGCCGGACGGTAGTCAGCGAAGAACTCGTGCCAGGCCGGGTCGACGCTGGCGGGATCGGCGAGGTATCGCTGGTACATCTCCTCGACGATCCACTCGTTCGGGCCAAATCCCGCTAGTGGGTTGTCCTGAGAAGTCTGCTGGGTCGACACGGCCGGTAATCGCCTCTTTCAAGCGGGTTGTGTAGCACGCGGGGTCTGCCGCCCACGTGGGCCTGGAAGACGGCTTCCAGGCTACGCCGTGCGGTTGCCGCAGGCATTTCCGCCTCCGTTGCGTGCTCCGTTTCACAGAAGATGCCAGAAGTCCGCCAGATACTGCGTGTTCCGACAGTTGCTGATAAGGCGTGGCGCGTCGATGACGCCCGGGTTCCGCTGATCGGATGGGGTGATGGAGCCAGCAACCGGACATGGCGCGACGGGGGTGCCGTCGGCACCCCCGTCGCATACCGCACGCGTCAGGAGATGTCGCGTTTGCGGACGAGTAGGGTGCCCGCCACTCCGGTCACCACCGCGTAGCCGATCAGAACTGCCGCGCCTACCCACTGCGGCGGGCTGCCGGGCAGTTCGTCACCCGTGATCATCAGCTGGGAGGCAATGGACGGCACGATCACCTGGAGTTCGAGGATCCAGTCCGCTTCGAATATCTGCTGGAGGACGACGAAGAGGACGCTGGCCGCCACGGTACCGAGCAGGTAGAGCACCACCACCGTGATGGTGGCACCGATCTGACTGCGGATGAGCACGCCGAAGCCGACCCCGAAGATCCCCCAGAGCACATAGGCGAGCAGGTTGAGCAGGAGCGCCTCGATGATCACCGAATCACCGAGATGATGATCGACCCCTTCGGCCGACAGGAAGATCATCGTTGCCGGGATGTTGATTGCTGTGGTGACCAACCAGAAGACGGCACCGAGCAGGGTGGCGGCGACCAGCTTGGCGAGTACCACGGCGGTGCGGCGCGGCGTGCTGAGGAAGGTGGTGGTCGCGGTCTGGTGGTAGAACTCGTTGGTCACCACGAGGATGCCCAGCAGCGTGACGAAGAGCAGGCCGAAGAACTGCCCCGAGGTGAACAGGTTCGTCGCCTGTACCACGACATCCTTCTGGGCCTGAAGCTGTTCGACCTGCTCCGGCGGCAGACCTTCGGGGATGTCGAGGTCGAATGTGACGTGGGCGCTGAAGGCGTTGAGCGCGAATGTCAGCGCCCACGCGAGCAGGGCACCGAGACCGAACAGCCACCAGGTGTTGGTCGTACGGATCTTGAGCAGTTCGGATCGGACGAGGTTCATCGGATTCCCGCCTTTCCGGACGTCAACTCCAGGAAGACGCCTTCTAGGTCGAGGCGTTCGGTGGTCAGCTCGTGCAGCTCGACCTGGGCGGCCAGCGCGGCCCGGCCGACCGCCGGGGCGTCCACCCCGTCGATCAGCAGCACCCCGTCCGCATCCCGGGTCACCGTGGCGCTCTGCGCCGCCAGCGCGTTCGCGAGCGCGTCAGCCTGCGGCGTACGGACCCGAACGCGGCTGCTGTGCGCCATCGAGCCGATCACCGTGTCGACCGGGCCCTGCCGGACGAGCTTGCCGGCCGCGATGATCACGACGTCGTCGGCGAGCAACTGCATCTCGGAGAGCAGGTGGCTGGAGACCAGCACGGTGCGTCCCTCGGCGGCGAGCGCCCTGAGGAAGCCCCGCATCCAGCGGATGCCCTCCGGGTCCAGCCCGTTGGCCGGCTCGTCGAGGACCAGTACCTGTGGGTCGCCCAGCATCGCCGCGGCGATGCCCAGCCGCTGCTTCATGCCGAGCGAGTAGCCCTTGAACTTGCGGTTGGCCGCCGGGGTCAGTCCGACCATGGCCAGGGCCTCGTCGGCGCGCTGCCGGGGCAGCCCGGCTGCGGCGCAGATCACCCGGAGATGGTTGATGCCGGTCCGGCCCTTGTGGGCACTGGACGCCTCCAGCACCGCGCCCACGTGCTGCAGCGGCTGCTGCAGGTCGGCGTAGCGCCGGCCGCCGAAGGTCGCGGTGCCGGCCGTCGGCGTGACCAGGTTGAGCAGCATCCGCAGGGTAGTGGTCTTGCCGGCACCGTTGGGGCCCAGGAAGCCGGTCACCCGGCCGGGCGCGATGGTGAACGACAGATTGTCGACCGCGCGTAGGTTGCGGTACTGCTTGGTCAGGCCGGAGACGACTATCTGACCGCTTCCGGATGTGGGCCTTGACTGCCCGTCGGACATCTCACTCCTTCCGTGGACGGCGTGTTCGCTCCAGGCGGACGCGCCATTGCACAGCGTGACGTATCTGCTGGGCAAGACAATCATGAGTAATGCCGAATTTGGTCTCCTACCCAGGCAGGAGACGGTCCTACGCGAGCAGGACATCCCCACGGACGGTAGCGCACGATCTCCAGGCATCGCGATGTATCGCGTTATGATCGGTGCCGTGGGCGAGAGTCACGCTCCGAGCCGACGCGACCCTGTGGGAGGAGACCCGGTATGACCGCCGTGTTCAGCCATGGCCGATTGCGGCTCTACCTGCTCAAACTCCTCGATGCCGGGCCGAAGCACGGCTACGAGCTGATCCGGCGGTTGGAGGAGCGGTTCCTGGGCTACTACGCGCCCAGTGCCGGCACCATCTATCCCCGTCTGCAGCGGATGGAGGTCGAGGGACGGGTGACTCACACCGCCGCCGGTGGCCGGAAGGTCTACGAGATCACCGATGCCGGTCGGGCGGAGCTGCGCCAGCGGGCCAGAGAGGTGGCCGACCTCGAATCGGACATTCGGTCCGTGGTCGCGGAGCTGGCTGGCCTGACCGGGGAGACCCAGACCGAGGTGCCCGAACCCACCCGGGAATACCCGGGCCAGTCGTCGGTCCGGGAACGCCCGGACGAGTTGTCGGTCCGGGAACGCCCGGGCGAGTCGCGCGGGGCGGCCCGGCGTTCCCGGCCGTCCCAGCCGATCCAGCCAACTCGGCTGACCCGGCTGACTCCCCGGGCGGCACCCGGCGCGACACCGACCGGCACCGAGGAACTCGATCACCGACTGGCCGCCTTCGTCGTGGAGGTTCGATCCCTCGTCGGGGAGCGTCAGCTCACCGAGGCCCAACTGGGTACCGCCATCCGGATGCTCGACGGCACCATCGACGGCCTGCGGCGCCTCCTGCGGTGAGATGATCGACCGGAGAGGTCGTTCTCAGCTTTTCCCCAGGAAACCATCAGCGGCCGTGCAGCGGCGCGACGGAGGATGAGGGCATGGCCGCACCGCAGACCGAGGCACGACTGCTCGTCGTCGAGGACGATCCGAACATCCTCGAACTGCTCTCCGCCAGCCTGCGCTTCGCGGGCTTCGAGGTGGCCACCGCGACCAGCGGCAGCGCGGCCGTCAGCGCCGCCAAGGAACGTCGACCCGACCTGGTCGTACTCGACGTCATGCTGCCGGACCTAGACGGTTTCGAAGTGATCCGGCTGATGCGCGAGGGCGGCACCCGTACCCCGGTGGTCTTCCTGACCGCCCGGGACGCGACCGACGACAAGATCCGTGGGCTGACCCTGGGCGGGGACGACTACGTCACCAAGCCGTTCAGCCTGGAGGAGCTGACCGCCCGGATCCGGGCGGTGCTGCGCCGTACCGCCACCGGGGAGCACGCGCCGTCCCGGTTGACCTTCGCCGACCTGGAGTTGGACGAGGAGACCCACGAGGTGACCCGGGCCGGGCAGCGGGTGCAGCTGTCGCCGACCGAGTTCAAGCTGCTGCGCTATCTCATGCTCAACGCCAACCGGGTGCTGTCCAAGGCGCAGATCCTGGACCACGTCTGGAACTACGACTTCCGGGGTGACGACAACATCGTCGAGTCGTACATCTCCTATCTGCGTCGCAAGATCGACAACACCCAGCCCCGGCTCATCCACACCCTGCGCGGGGTCGGCTACGTGCTGCGTAAGCCGCCGGCGTGACCGGCCCGGGGATCCTGAAGGGCGGACTGCGCGCCATTCCGTTACGGGTCAAGCTGGTCGCCGCGGTCCTGGCCCTGGTGGCCGCCGCCCTGGTGGTGATCAGTGTGATGACCGCCTTCTTCCTGCGCAGCTACCTGGTCGAGCAGGTCGACTCCGAGCTGCGCGACCAGGTGCACACCCTGGAGACGGCAACGTCCATCCCGGACGTGAGCCGGATCCAGGTCAACCTGGCCACCGACTACGTGCTGGTCGTGCCCGGTGCCGGCAATCAGGAGCGGGACCACGCGTACGACATGGTTCGGTTCCGCCCGACGGACCTGCCGCCGTGGCCGGACACCGTCCAGGGCTTCGCCGAACTCAAGGGCGATCCGTTCACGGTCCGGGCCCGGGGCAGCCAGATCCGGTGGCGGATGCTCTACACCGAACTGCCCACCGGGCAGATGATCGCCGTCGGGCAGAACCTCATCGACGTCGACAAGGCGGTGCACCGGCTGGTCTGGATCGATGTGCTGGTCGGCAGCTCGGTACTCATCGTGCTTGCCTCGCTCGGCGCGGCGATCGTCCGTACCAGTCTCAAGCCCCTGGTCGAGATCGAGCGGACCGCCGCCGCGATCGCCCGCGGCGACCTCAGCAAACGTGTCCCCGACCCGGAGGCCGGCGATCCGGAGCCCACCAGCGAGCTGGGCCGACTCTCCCGGGCCCTGAACGCGATGCTCACCCAGATCGAGGCGGCGTTCACCGCGCGGGCCGCGTCGGAGACCGCTGCCCGGTCGGCCGAGTCGGCGGCCCGGGACGCGGCGGTCGCCGCGCAGGCCTCGGAGGCGCGGGCCCGCCGGTCCGAGGAGCGGATGCGGCAGTTCGTGGCGGACGCGTCGCACGAGCTACGAACCCCGTTGACCACCATCCGAGGCTTCGCCGAGCTCTACCGGCAGGGGGCGGCCGGCTCGCCGGAGGACACCGCCCGGCTGGTGCGTCGGATCGAGGACGAGGCGGCCCGAATGGGGCTGCTGGTGGAGGATCTGCTGCTGCTCGCCCGGTTGGACCGGGAACGGCCGCTGACCCTGGCCCCGGTCGAACTGCCGGTGCTGGCCGCTGACGCGGTACAGGCCGCTCGGGCGGTCGCCCCCGACCGGGACATCCGCCTGGAGGTGGTACCGGGATCGGGGCCGCTGGTGGTGTACGGCGACGACGCCCGGCTGCGACAGATCATCGGCAACCTGATGGCCAACGCGGTCAACCACACGCCAGCCGACGCACGGGTCACCCTGCGACTGCGTACCGAGCAGGGCAACCTGGCCGTCGTCGAGATCGCCGACACCGGCCCGGGGCTCACCCCGGAACAGATCGAGCGGGTCTTCGAGCGGTTCTACCGGGCCGACTCCGCACGTACCCGCCGGTCGGACGGGGTTGCCGGGACCGGGCTCGGCCTGGCCATCGTCGCGGCCCTGGTGGCCGCGCACAACGGCTCGGTCGAGGCGAGCGAGACCCCGGGCGGGGGCGCGACCTTCCGGGTACGACTACCGCTGGCCCCCGACAGCGGCGAATCGGCTGATTCTCACAGCTAACCTCCAGGATGATCACAGGCGTGTTCCAGTACGGGAGGGGATGGTGGAAGGCATGAACGAGTACGAGACCGATCCGCGACGGCCCTCGGCCAACGCCGAGCCGACGAACCCTATCGATGAGTCGACTCGCGCTGAGCGCGGTTCGGCCGACTCCTCCGGCTCGATGCCGCAGCCGACCGAGGCGGAGTCGATGCCTCGCCCGGCCGATCCCGGGCCGACGGCACCGCCGGCCGACGGTTCGCCGCTGGCAAGTGTCGAGCCACCGACGGGCACCGAGCCGCCGGCCAGTGCGCCGTCCGGTCCGGCGAGTGCGCCGCCGGCTGGTGTGTCCGGTCCGGCCAGTGCGCCGCCGGTTGTGCCCGGGGGATATCCGCCGAGCGCCTGGCAACCGGCCCACCACCGTCCAGTGACGCACCACAACCAGCCCGGCTGGGCCGGCAATCCCTCCGCCTACCAGGGGCACTACCCGGGTTCGCCTGGTCCCGTACCCTTCTCTGGGCCGGCGGACCCTCGCGGTGGCCCACCACCGATGTGGAGCCCGCACGGGCCGGTCGTCTCCGGTCGGGTCCCGGGGCCGAGCCGGCTGGGTCGGGTCCTGGCCGCCGCGGCGGCGGCCCTGGTGCTGATGGCCGGCTCCGGTATCGCCGGGGGTGTCGTCGCGCTCGCCATCGACGGCAATCTGGGATCGGGCGGACGTACCTACACCGCCGCGCCGATCATCGACAGCGCCGACCTGCCGAAGATCGCCGCCGCGGTGGAGAACAGCGTCGTGTCGATCAGCACGGGCAGTGGTGAGGGCTCCGGGGTGGTGCTGACCGCGGACGGCTACGTGCTGACCAACAACCATGTCGTGGCAAGCGGATCCGGCGACCGGGTGCGGGTGATCTTCGCGAACGGCAAGAACGCGACCGCGAAGATCGTGGGTACGGATGCGAAGACCGACCTGGCGGTGCTGAAGGCCGACGGGGTGTCCGGGCTGTCCCCGGCCAAGTTCGGCGACAGTGACGCGATGCAGGTCGGCGACACGGTGCTCGCACTCGGTAGTCCGCTGGGTCTGCAGGGCTCGGTGACCGCCGGCATCATCAGCGCCCGGGAGCGGACCATCCGGGCCGGCGACCAGTCGGACGAGCTGGAGCAGCAGCGTGGGGCGACCTCGATCTCCGGCCTGTTGCAGACCGACGCGCCGATCAACCCGGGCAACTCTGGCGGAGCCCTGATCAACACCAGGGGCGAGGTGATCGGCATCAACACCGCCATCGCCACCGCCGGGCAGGGGACCGGGAACATCGGCCTCGGCTTCGCGATTCCGAGCAACAAGGCCAAGGCGGTGGCCGAGACCCTGCGGGGCGGCGGCAAGGTCAGTCACCCGTCCCTCGGGGTCAGCGTGGGTGACGCCGAACAGGGCGGAGCCCTGGTCAGCACGGTCGTCCCGAACAGCCCGGCGGCCCAGGTCGGCATGCAGCAGGGTGACGTCGTCGTCAGCTACGGCGGAAAGGCGATCAACGACGCCAACGACCTGGTGGCGGCGGTCCAGGCCGGCAAGGTCGGCGACCGGGTGGAGTTGAAGTTCCTCCGAAACGGGGCGGAAAAGACGGCAACCGTAACGCTCGCCGAAACGTCCTAACAAGAAGTACGGCAACATCGAGGGCGGATAGCCGGCAAAACCGGTTAAATCTGTCCCCGTCAGCAACCTGCCTCCTCCCCACGGCGGCGGGCGGTGTGACCAAGGGGGTTGGTCACGCTGCCCGCCGCCGCCTCCATGCGTGGCCTTATCACCCTCCTCGGATGATGGCCTCTCACCCGAACCCGACAAAGGATCGGTAGTGGACGCGGTGCCTGTCTGTCGCGCGGCGCTGACCGGCGCCGAATCGGCTCACAACGCGCGGAGGCAGGCATGATCACGGCAACCATGACCCGCAGCGACGAGGAGATCCAGCGGGATGTGCTGGAGGAGCTGAGCTGGGACGCCTGGGTGCAGCCCAACGAGGTCGGGGTGAGCGTGCACGACGGCATCGTCACCCTCACCGGAGCGGTGGACAGCTACGCCAAGAAGTGGGCGGCCGAGCACTCCGCGCACCGGTTGCACGGGGTCCGTGCGGTGGCCAACGAGATCGAGGTACAGCTGCCCGGCTCGGCGGAACGCAGCGACACCGACATCGCGTTGGCGGCGAGCCGAGCGCTGGAATGGGATGCCTTCGTACCGTCCGAAAAGCTCGACGTGACCGTTGCCAACGGCTGGGTGATGCTGCGGGGCGAGGCCGAATGGGGCTACCAGCGGCGGGCTGCCGAACGGTCGGTTCGTCGGCTTTCCGGCGTACGCGGGGTCACGAACCTCATCGCCGTCCGGCCGCCCGGTGGCCCGCCGGCCCCGGAAGCGGTCAAGCGGGACATCCGTGATGCGCTGCTCCGTACCCTGCAGGGGAACGTCGACCAGATCACCATCGACGTGCGGAACGACGTAGTCGTGATCGGTGGCACCGTACGGTCGTGGATGGAGAAGGAGGCGGCGGAACGGGCAGCCTGGTCCGCGCCCGGCGTGAGTTCCGTGGACGACAGACTCGTCCTCGCGCCCGGGGAGACCGCCCGGTTCCTGACCGAATAGGTTCCTGACCGAGCAGGGGAGTGGAGGCGTCGGACCGGGGAACCCGCGAGTGGCCGCCGGGGAGTCCCGGAAGGGCACGCAGGCCTGCTGGATCCATCCGGAGGGCTCGTTCCGTGAATCAGACCGCACTCGACCGCTCGCTCCGCCCGAAACCGTTGCGGGTCGCGATGGTGGTACCCCCGTGGTACGAGGTGCCGCCGCCCGGTTACGGGGGTCTGGAGCAGGTGTGTGCCGCGCTCGTCGATGGTCTGGTGGCCCTGGGACACGACGTGACGTTGTTCGGGGCCGGCACCTGGACCGGCACCAGCGGTCGCTATGTCGCGACCGATGCCGAGGTGCAGCACGACCGACTCGGCCAGGTACTGCCCGAGCTGGTACACCTGGCCCGGGTCGACCAGTTGCTCTCGACCGACTCGTACGACGTGGTGCACGACCACACCACCATCGGGCCGCTCGTCGCGCCGCAACGGCCGGTCCCCACGGTAGCCACGGTGCACGGCGATCCCGCTGGCGAACTGGGTGACATCCTTCGAGGCGTACGCCCCTCGGTGGGGCTGGTGGCCATCTCCCACGCGCAGCGGCGACTGGTCCCGAAGCTGCCCTGGGCCGGTGTGGTCCACAACGGAATGCGCGCCGACGGCATGCCGCGCAAGTCGGCGCCGGGCACCGGGCCGGTGCTGTGGCTGGCCCGGTTCAGCGCGGACAAGGGGCCGGACCTGGCGATCCGCTCCTGCCGGGCGGCCGGGCTGCCGTTGGTGTTGGCCGGCAAGTGCAACGAGGCCTCCGAGCAGGCATACTTCGCCGAGGTGATCGAGCCGATGCTCGGCCCGGACGTGACCCTGGTCCGCGACCCGGACCGGGAGACCTGTCTCGAACTGCTGCTCGCCGCCCGTTGCATGATCATGCCGATCCGCTGGGAGGAACCGTTCGGCATGGTCATGATCGAGGCGATGGTCACCGGTACGCCGGTGGTGGCGCTCAACCGGGGGGCGGTGCCGGAGCTGATCCGCTCCGGTGAGACCGGGCTGATCTGCGACGATCCGGCAGAGCTGCCCGCAGCACTACGAGCCGTCGAGGCGCTCGATCCGGCCAGATGTGTGGCGCACGCCCGTACGGCGTTCTCGGCCGAACGAATGGCGCGCGGCTACGAGCAGGTCTACCGGGAGTGGCTGGCGAACCCCCGACCGGTCACCGTGGCCCGGCAGGCAGCCAGCACCCTGTTTCGGTGATCGCGTTTCGATAGTCCCCGTGACCGCGTTTCGACGGTCACCGATAAGGGGTAGCGCGACCGGTGCCCCCACCGAGACCATGGCGGCAGGAGGTGATCGCCATGGTCGCCATCAGCATCGATCGGTTGACGAAGTCCTTCGGTGATGTCGTCGCCGTGGACGGGGTGAGCATCGAGGTACGACCGGGCGAGGTGCTGGCCCTGCTGGGGCCGACCGGCTGCGGCAAATCCACCCTTCTGCGCCTGGTGGCCGGGCTGGACCAGCCGAGTGGCGGGCAGGTACGCATCGACGGTCGACCGGTGGACCAGACCGTGGCCCGGGAGCGGCGGGTGGCGTTGGTCTTCCCGGAGCAGGGGCTCTATCCGCATCTCACGGTCGAGCAGAACATCGCCTTTCCGCTGCGTGCCGAGGCCGATCCGACGGTGGACGTACCGGCCCGGGTGGCCGAGGTCGCCGAGCAGTTGGGCGTCACCGATCTGCTGCGTCGTCGGCCCGACCACCTCTCCGGTGGCGAGCGCCAGCGAGTGGCGATCGCCCGGGCGATCATCCGTCGGCCGTACGTGCTGCTGCTCGACGAGCCGCTGTCCAATCTGGAGGCGGGGGTGCGGGCGGAACTGCGTACCGAGGTGGCCGCCCTGGCCCGCCGGCTGGCGGTGACCACCCTGTACGTCACCCACGACCAGGTCGAGGCGATGACGGTGGCGGACCGGGTGGCGGTGCTGCGTCGGGGTGTGCTCCAGCAGGTCGGTCCGCCCGCGCAGATCTACGCCGATCCGGACACCCTCTTTGTTGCCGCCTTCGTCGGTACGCCCCGGGCCAGCCTGGTGCAGGCCGCGATAGTGGTCGAGGGCGACCGGGTGGTGGTCGATTTCGGCACGCAGACGCTCGAATTTGCCCGGGACGATCCGAGGTTCGCCTCCCTTGTGACGCGGCACACCGAGCGGGTGACGGTCGCGCTCCGGCCCGAGGCGCTGACCCCGGTCGCCGCAGACACGGAACCCGAAGGTAGGCCGGTGCTGCGCGGCCGGGTACGCCTGGTGGAGAACCTGGGGCACGAGGCGGTGGTGCACGTGGCCACCGGTGCGGTGCCGACCTCGGTGGCCGAGTCCAGGTTGGAGCTTCCCGACGTCGGCCGACACCTGGCCGACCTGCTCACGGACAGCTCGTCGTCGGCCGCCTCACACCGACCAGACGGCTTGCCGGCGACCGCCCGTACCGAGTACGGCTTCTATCCGGTCTACGACCCGGAACTGCCCGGCGACCCACCGCCGGCCGGCGATGTCGTGATCCGGGTACCCGCTCCGGTTCTGCCCCGCGTCGGCGAGGCGCTGACGCTGGCCGTCGACCCGGACCGGTTGCTCTTCTTCGACCGGGCCGGTGATCGCATCCGACTGGGCTGAGCAGCGGTTGGGGCTGCCCGTCGCCGTGGCCGGCTCGCACGATTGGTGCCCGTCGCCGTGGCCGGCTCGCACGGTTGGTACCCAACGACGTGAGTGGGCCCGCTCACCTAGGCAAGCGAGCCCACTCATGTATTTGTCGGTACGGTCACCGGCCGGTGACCGTCCGGGTCACGCCGCCAGCGACTTCCAGAACGAATAGCCGTGGTCCTGTGCGAACGCCGTCGACTGCCAGGGGCCCGCGGTCAGGCTCTGGACGTACCAGCCGGACGGGGTCTCGCCCCGGAACTGCGGCCAGGCCCTCTCGCCCCCACCGTTCGGGTTGCCGACGGCGGCGAACCGCACCCAGGTCGAGATCATCCGGGTCCTGAGCTTCGCCTGCTCATCCGTCAGGTCCTGGAAGAGGTCCAGGTCGAACAGGTAGGCCAACTCCGCCATGTGCTGGGCGTTCATCGGGAAGCTGGGGTAGTCCATTCCCTCGAACCAGGGGGTGTCCTTCTCGGCGAACTCGTACATCCGGGTGGTCGTCCACCGGGACAACAGTCGTGCGGTGTCCAGGGTCGGCGTCGACCATTTCGCGTCGGTCTTGACGGCCGCCAGTGCTTCCCCGGCCGACCCGAACCTGTGCAACGGGTACTGCCGCAACACCGCGTCCGCATCGGTGCCGAACTGTGCGCGGATGGCTGGCTCGTATGCCTCTGGCGCCATGGGCGCGCCGTCCGGCGCCAGTTCCTGGGCGCCGACCATCCCGTTCTCCTCGTCGTGGTTCACCCCGACGAGAACCGGCACCCGGTTGAACCGCCCGGTACGTATTGCCTCCGCCGGGGACAGGGGGAGCAGTTTGGTGCCGGTCACCGGGCGGGGCTCCTTCAATTCCCCGTCCTCCCACTGCCCGTACTTCGCCAGTAGTACCTCCACGTCGACCGTCCGCAGGCAGGCCGGCAGATCGGACGCGTCAGCGCATTCGTCCAACTTGATCACGTCATCGCTGTCGGCCTCGGCCTCCGCCCGGGTACGGGAGCTGGAGCCATCCGTGGCGCACGCCGCGCTCTGGATGATCGCCCGGTTGAACAGCCCGGCCGATACCGGCGACGCGAGGTGGTCGCAGACGGCGTATCCACCACCGGACTGACCCATGATCGTTACGTTTCGAGGGTCACCGCCGAAGGCGGCGATGTTCTCGCGTACCCACCGCAGCGCGGCCTGCTGGTCCTCCAGGCCGAAACTCCCGGAGCCGTAGGTGGCCTTCGGGCCGTCGAGGACGCGGTCGGTCAGGAAGCTGAACACGCCCAGCCGGTAGTTCATCGACACGACGACGGCACCCTCGGCGGCGAGCCGATCCGGACCGTACATGTCGCCGGTGCCGTACATCATGCTGCCGCCGTGGATCCAGACGATCACCGGCTGCTTGGCCTTGGCCTTGGCCTTGGTCTTGGTTGGCGCGGTGACATTGAGGTACAGGCAGTCCTCGTTGTTGCTGGGCACCCCGATCGCCAGACCGACGGGTTGTGCGCAGGCCGGACCAGGTGCCGTGGCATCGCGTACGCCGGTCCAGGCCGTTGCGGGTTGGGGTGAGGTCCAGCGCAGTTCGTCGACGGGCGGCGCGGCGTACGGGATGCCCTCGAACGTGCGGAGGCCGGGGCTGACCGTGCCGCGCACCTTGCCGTGTGTGGTGTTGACCACCGAGGGGTCGGTTGCGGTCCGGGCGGCCGTTGCCGGGGCGGCTGTGGCGAGCAGCCCGGTGAACGCGAGTCCGAGGCCCAGAGCCGCGGCGACCCGCCTCGGACGCCAGCCGGTGGAGGTGGTCCTCATGTCTGTCTCCCATCGTTTCGGTGCGACGGATGGAACTGTAGACGCTGTTAGCGCGAACGCGCAAGTCGATCGCGCAAGGCGGTCGCATCAGGCATCTGCATGAGGCAAACGAGTCAGGCGATCGTCTTAGTCGGATGTGCAAACGGATTGCTAGACTGAGGGACATGGGTAACCGTGAAGATCTGCTGGCCGGCGCGAAGCAATGCCTCCGTGAGAAGGGCTACGACCGGACCAGCGTGCGAGACATCGCCTCCGCCGCCGGGGTGAGCATGGCGGCCATTGGCTACCACTACGGGTCGCGGGAAGCGCTGCTCAACCAAGCCTTGTTCGACATCCTCGACGAACATGGCGACGCGATGGGGCGGGTGCTCGTGCCCGAGGGGGGTGACCAGGAGGAGGCGGCACAGCACTTCGAACGCATGTGGAACGGCCTGATCGATCAGTTCCGGGAGCAGCCCAGCCTTTGGCTCGCTTCCGTTGAGTTGTTCATGCAGGCGCAGCGGCAGCCGGAGCTGCGTGCGCAACTCGCCGAGGGCACCCGGCAGGGCCGGCGGGGTATGGCCGCCATCCTGGAGAGCGTGCCGGAGGGTGACGTGTCGGAGGAGTCGGCCCGCACCCTCGGCAGGGTTCAGGTCGCGTTGATGAGCGGCATGATGATCCAGTGTCTCAGCGACCCGGACAATCCACCCACCGCCGCCGAGGTGTTGGCCGGGTTGCGGGCGCTGGCAAAGCTCCTGAACTGACAGCCACGCCGCACTGGGCGGTCAAGAGGGGTCCCTTCGGTGTGCGCCTGCGGAGGGGCCCCTCTTTGTGGCGGGGCCGGGGTCTGGACAGAAACAGTTAACAGTCCTAATAATTAGGGCCATCTTGTTGATGGCTGTGGATGTCTGGGTTGGTGGGAGGGGTTGGGGTGTGGCGTCGGTCGAGGTCGTTGGTGGTGGCGGTGGTGGCGGGGTTGGTGGCGGCGTTGGGGGTGGTGTGGGGGCAGTTGCCGGCGTTCGCGGCGGGTGTGACGGCGTCGTTTGTGAGGGTGTCGGATTGGGGTTCGGGTTGGGAGGGTCGGTACACGATCACGAATGGTGGGTCTACGGCGGTGTCGTCGTGGTCGTTGGTGTTTGATCTTCCGGCGGGTACGTCGGTGGGTTCGTATTGGGATGCGTTGTTGTCGTCGTCGGGGCAGCGGTTCACGTTTTCGAATCGGTCGTGGAATGGGTTGATCGCGCCGGGTGGGTCGGTGTCGTTCGGGTTTCTGGCGTCGGGGTCGGGTTCGCCGGTGGGTTGTTTGTTGAACGGGCAGGCGTGTGGTGGTGGTACGGGCCCGACGGGATCTCCGACGGCGACGCCGACGGCTTCGGCCTCACCGACGGTGTCCCCGACCACGCCACCGCCCACGACCCCTCCACCCACCACCCCGCCGCCGGTTGGCGGCCTGCCGAAGCACGCGCTGATCGGTTACCTGCACGCCAGCTTCGCCAACGGGTCGGGCTATCTGCGGATGGCCGACGTGCCGGCCGAGTGGGACATCATCAACCTCGCCTTCGGCGAGCCGACCTCGGTGACCTCCGGTGACATCCGGTTCCAGCTCTGCCCGGTCAGCGAGTGTCCGAGCGTGGAGACAGAAGCCGAGTTCATCGCCGCGATCCGGGCCAAACAGCAGCAGGGCAAGAAGGTGCTCATCTCGATCGGCGGGCAGAACGGCCAGGTCCAACTGACCACCACCGCCGCCCGGGACGCTTTCGTCCGGTCGGTCGGCGCCATCATCGACCGCTACGGACTGGACGGCCTCGACATCGACTTCGAGGGCCACTCGCTGTCGCTGAACACCGGCGACACCGACTTCAAGAACCCCACCACTCCGGTGATCGTCAACCTGATCTCCGCAGTCCGCACGCTCAAGCAGCGGTACGGCGCGGACTTCGTACTCACCATGGCACCGGAGACCTTCTTCGTGCAGCTCGGCTACCAGTACTACGGCTCCGGCCCGTGGGGCGGACAGGACCCGCGCGCCGGGTCGTACCTGCCGGTCATCCATGCGCTGCGCAACGACATCACCGTGCTGCACGTGCAGGACTACAACTCCGGCCCGATCATGGGGCTGGACAACCAGTACCACACGATGGGCGGGGCCGACTTCCACATCGCGATGACCGACATGCTGCTCGCCGGCTTCCCGGTCGCCGGTAACACCGCCAACGTGTTCCCGCCGCTGCGCCCCGACCAGGTCGCCTTCGGCACGCCTGCGTCGACCAGCGCGGGCAACGGGTACGTCGCACCCCCGGGTGTGCAGGCGGCGGTCAACTGCCTGGTCCGGGGTGCGAGTTGCGGCGGCTACGCGCCGCGCAGCGGCACCAGCCCCGGCTTCCGAGGACTGATGACCTGGTCGATCAACTGGGACCGGTACTACGGCTGGGAGTTCAAGAACAACCACGAACCGTTCCTCAACGCGCTGCCGTGAGGGTGTCAGGAAGGGCCCTGCCCAGGGCAGAAAGCGATACGAAGGGGTCCTTCCTTACATCGAGGCGAGGTGGGCGAGGGTGGTGTCGAGCTGTCGGGCGTGAGCGGTGGTGATCGTGCCCTCGGCCACCCGTACCGCGATCTTGTCCCGGATCTCCGCGACCGGGCGGGTCAGGTCGGCTGGCTCGGTGGGCGAGATCGGCAACAGGTGTCGTACGTGGTTGCGCAGGTCGATGCCGACGTCGTCCCGGATCGCCCCGGCGGAGACCCCGTCGTCGATGATCCGATGCAACTGGGCCACCAGTTCGGCCGCCGCCACCTGTGGTGGTGCGGCTCCGGTCGGCGACACATCGGGTACGACGGTGGCGGGCTGCGCCGGCTGGTTGCCGGCGGAGGACGACGCGACCGGTGCGGTGGTCGGGGCTGTCACCGGTGACGGAGGTGGCAGTGCCTGTTCGGTGTGTTCCCGGGGCGGCGATGTCGTGACGAGCACGCCGACCGTCACCGCGACGAGGCCCAGTACGGCGGCGGCGACGACGCCGACGGCCCTCTTCGGTGCCAGCCGACGATGGGGGATGCCGGGTTGGTGCCGCTGTCGAAGTCCCTCCCGGATCTGGTCGCTCGGGTCCTCCCGGATCTGGTCGCGCGGGCCCTCCCTGGCCTGGTCGCGCAGGATGTCCCGGGTCTGCCGGGCGCTCGGCCGGTCGGCCGTTGACCGGGCCAGGCAGCGCCGACAGAGGTCGGCTACCGCGGCGGGCAGGTCCGGTACGCCGGTCAGCGGCGGCATCGTGGCCGTGGTCGGTACACCGGTCAGGTCGTCCCAGGTGGTGGCCGGGAACGGTACCCGACCGGTCAGCGTCTCGTAGAGCAGCACCCCCAGGGCGTAGACGTCGGTGGCCGGTTGGGCGGGGAGGCCGTCGAGGCGTTCCGGTGCGACGTAGGCCGGGGTGCCGAAGGTCGTGCCGTCCTCGTCGTCGTCCGGGGTGCCCGCCCAGGTGGCGATGCCGAAGTCGAGGACCTTTGCGCCGGTTGACGTCAACATGACGTTGGCCGGGGTGACGTCCCGGTGCACGATGCCCAGCCGGTGGGCGGCGGCGAGTGCGTCCGCCACCTCGGCGCAGATCCGTACCGCCTCCGGCCAGGGCAGTGGCCCGGCGACCAGCCTGGCAGCCAGCTCCTCCCCGACGAGCAGTTCCATCACCACGAAGGCGGTGACCGTGCCGTCGGGGGCGACCACCTCACCGTAGTCGTGCACCGCGGTCACCCCCGGGTGTACGAGCTGCGCGGCGGCGCGGGCCTCCTCCCGTACCAGGTCACGGAAGCGGGCGTCGGCGGCGAGGGCGGCAGTGAGGATCTTCACGGCCACCAACCGGTCGAGCACCTCGTCACGGGCCCGCCAGACCACCGACATGCCGCCGGCACCAATTCGATCGATGAGGCGGTATCTGCGGGTCAGCAGCTCACCCGCGTGCAGCGCTGTCATGATGCGTCGCACCTGCCTGTGGGGAGGGGACGGGATCGTATCAGGGTCCGTGGATGGCTGCTCGCTGTCAACGATCGCCCACGGATCGTCGGCCGTGCCGGCCGGCGGTTGCCGTCGGCGTCGACCGCCGGGCGGTGGCCGACTGGCACGTGTCAGGATGAATGTCATGGTCAACGGCCCGGTGGCGTTCGTGCTCGGTGGTGGCGGCGTACTCGGCGCGGTCGAGGTCGGCATGCTGCGGGCACTGTTCCGCGCCGGGATCCAGCCCGATCTTGTCCTCGGTACGTCGATCGGTGCGGTGAACGGGGCACTGGTCGCCGCCGACCCGACCGAGGGGGTCACCGACCGGCTGGTCCGGCTCTGGGCCTCGCCGGAGGCGAGCGAGGTGTACGGCGATTCGGTCGCCCGGCAACTGCGCCGGTTCGCCGCCCGTACCCACCTGCACTCGCCGCGTCCACTGCGCCGGTTGCTGGAACGCGAACTCGGCGAGGAGACCACCTTCGCCGACCTGCGGGTGCCGTTCCACTGCTGCGCGGCCAGCATCGAGCGGGCCGCCGAACACTGGTTCACCTCCGGCCCGGTGGTGGACGCGGTGCTCGCCTCGGCGTCGGTGCCGGGCCTGCTGCCACCGACAGAGATCGACGGCGAGCACTTCATCGACGGTGGGGTGGTCAACTCGATCCCGATCGGGGAGGCGGTGAGCAACGGTGCCAAGCAGATCTTCGTACTCCAGGTGGGCCGGATCGAGCGGCCGTTGAGCCCGCCCCGGCGGCCCTGGGAGATCGCTCAGGTGGCGTTCGAGATCGCCCGCCGGCATCGGTTCGCCCGGGAGATGGCGGCGCTACCCGATGATGTGGATGTGCATGTACTTCCGACCGGCGGACTGAATCCTCGCGACGACAGCCCGTGGGCGTACCGGGACATGGCGGCCGTGGGACGGCGGATCAGCCGCGCCTACACCGCGTCCCGGCGCTACCTGGCGTCTCATGTGGACGATTCCTGATGCCGCTGCCGCCGAGGTGGTTGCGCCGGATACTGATCGCACCCGGCGTGGTGTTGCTCGCGTTCCTGCTCGTCACGACCCTGCCGGTGTGGCTGTTCATCGCCGCGGCGGCTTCCCCACTGGTGCCCGGTTACCTACGCCCGCTGCGGGTGCTCTGGATGGCCTGCGTCTATCTGGTCTGGGACGCTGCCGCGCTGATGGCGCTCTTCGGGCTCTGGGTCGCCTCGGGCTTCGGCTGGAAGATCCAGTCGCCCCGATTCCAGCGGGCCCACTACGTGCTGACCGGCTGGTTCCTCAAGATTCTCTTCTGGCAGGCCCGCTGGACGTTGCGGTTGCGGATCGACATCGTCGGCACCGATCCCGACACCGCGCTACCCGGCCGCCCCGAGCTGGTGCTCTGCCGGCACGCCGGACCGGGTGATTCGTTCATCCTGATCCACGCCCTGGTCAACTGGTTCGACCGCGAGCCGCGCATCGTCCTCAAGGACACCCTGCAGTGGGACCCGGCCGTCGACGTGCTGCTCAACCGGCTACCCAACCGGTTCGTCGCGCCCGGCCGCGAGCCGGGGGAGACGATGACCGAGCAGATCCGCCACCTGGCTACCGGCCTGGACGACGACGACGTCTTCGTGATCTTTCCCGAGGGTGGCAACTTCACGCCGCGTCGCCGGCTGCGGGCCATCGAACGGCTGCGGTCCCGAGGGCTGGAGCAGATGGCGGTACGCGCCGAGGCGATGCGGCACGTACTCGCCCCGCAGCCCGGCGGGCTGCTGGCGGCGCTGGAGGCCGCCCCCGAGGCGGGGATCATTTTCGTCGCGCACACCGGATTGGACCGGATGCTCACCGTCACCGACGTGTGGCGGGAACTCCCGATGGACAAGCGGATCGTGATGCGCTTCTGGTCGGTGCCAGCCGAGGAGGTGCCGACCGAGCGACAGGAACGCATCGACTGGCTCTACGACTGGTGGGCGCGCATCGACGAGTGGATCGAGGCCAACCGGGTGTCCGACGACCGAGGCTGAGTACCCGCACTCTGGCCGGCGGTCGGTGCCGCCCCAGAACATGTGAGGGTGCAGCCTCCCCACCCCAGCGGCCCGCCCCCGACCGGCAGCCGGTCCGTGACCGGCGGCCCGCCCCCGACCGGCGGCCCGCCCCCGACCGGCGGCCCGCCCCCGACCGGCGGCCCGCCCCCGACCGGCGGCCCGCCCCCGACCGGCGGCCTACCCGCTTCGTCCGGCAGCCGGGTCGTCCCGACCAGCGGCCTACCCGCTTCGTCTGGCAGCTATCCGTGTCCGGTGTGTGGTGCCACCGCCAACCTGACCGCCGGCTGTCCGGGCTGCGGTCGGACCCCGGATCCCGTCGCCGCCGAGGTCATCCGGATCAATGGCGAGATCGCCGGGCTCGTCGGTCGGGTCGAGCAGGCCCGACAGGCGTACCTGACGCTGGCGGCGACGTTGCGGGACCACCAGCGGCGACGAAACGAACTGGCCGCTCGGGTGCGGGTCGCCAGCTACGTCGACCGCTCGGCCCGTACCTCGCCACCCACCTCGGCCCGTACCCCGATCCCTTCGGCTGCCCCGACCCCAGTCGCCTCGGTGACCGGGGCGACCGGGGAGACGGGCGGCGTACGACCGGAGACGTCCACCCGCACCGTGCAGAACCTGCTGTTCATTCTCGGTGGGCTGCTGCTCGGTACGGCCGCGATCGTCTTCACCGCCGTCGCCTGGGCCACCGTCGGGGTCACCGGCCGGGCAGTGATCCTGGCCGCCGTCACACTGCTGGTGCTGGCCGCCCCGCCGTTGGCGAAGCACCGGGGTCTGACCGCTACCGGGGAGACGTTCGCGGCGGTGGGGCTACTCCTGGTGCTGCTCGACGGATACGCGGCCTGGTCGGTCGACCTGTTCGGGGTGGCCGGCTGGCCGGGGCTGCGCTATCCGACGCTGGTGGCGACGCTCGGCACGGTGATCGCCGCCGGCTACGGCGCGTCCACCCGACTCGCCGCGCCCTGGTTCGCCGCGCTGCTCATGGTCCAGCCGGTGCCGGTGCTGCTGGCGGTCGACGCGCACCTGGGGGCCGCCGGGTGGTCGTTGACGCTCGCCGGGTTGGCCGCGCTGAACCTTGCCGTGGTGCGGCTGGTACGTGGCGACGCGGTGGCGCTGGCCGGACGGGTCACCGCCTGGGTCGCGTACGGCAGTGCTCTGCTCGGGGCGGCCGGCTGCGGCCTGGTCGCCCTGTTCGTCAGCGATCCGCCGATCCTGGCCGGCGGCCCGTTGCTGCTGGCGGCACTGCTGCTGGTGACCGGCGCGTTGGTCGGTCGGGGCGTTGTCTTCCCGGCGGTGGCGGTCGGCCTGCTGGTGGTCGTGCTGGCCGCAGCGGCGGTCCGCCCGGTGGTCGAGCTGCCCGGGTCGCCGTTGCTGCCGGCTGCGCTGGTCGTCATGGCGATCGCCCTGCTCGTGGCGGGCGCGGTCAGTGCCGTGCCGGCAGCAGGCGTGGCCAGTGCCGTGCCGGCAGCAGGCGTGGTCAGTGCCGTGCCGGCAGCAGGCGTGGTCAGCGCGGTGCCGGCAGCAGGCGGATCGTTGCCGGTCGGACCCGTGCCGTCAGCGAACGGATCGATGCTGGTCCGGATGGGCCTCGGGGCCCGGATCGGTGGGCTGGTCACCGTCGGGGCGCTGTGGATTCCGGTCGGGATCACGGTGCTCGTGGTGATGGCGGCCACGGTGCTGCGGTCGATGCCAATGTGGCGGGGGGACCTCGACGCTGCCGTGCCGCTCGACTGGCGGGCACCGGTGTCGGTGGGATTGGCCGTCGGGGCGTTGGCGTTGCTGCTGCCCCGGACGGCCCGGACCGCTCGGATCGGCACCGCGATCGGTGGTACGGGGCTGGTGGTGCTGGCCGTGCCGGCGGCCGGACCGGTCTGGTGGCTGGTGCCGGTCATGGACCTCACGGTCACCGTTGGCCTGCTGATGGCCACCGGCGGTGGCCGGTTCCTGCCGCGCTGCCCGGTCGCGGTGCGGGTGACGGCCGCCCTGACCGGTGCGTTGCTGACCGGACACGCGCTCCTGGTGGGCCTGGCCCGCCCGGCGAGCGCCACCGCCGTACTCGCCGGGATCCTGGTCATCGGGATCGCGGTCGCGGTCACCGCATCGGTCGACTCCGCGGTGGAGCGGGCGATCGGGGGAACCGCACTCGCGATCGGGTTGCTCGCCGGGCCAGCCGCGTTGACCGTGGGGCTCTTCGCCGCCGGAGTCGGTCCCGCAGGGCAGGCGCGGGGCGGCACCGTCGCTGTCGCACTGCTGGTGGGTGCGCTGGTCGCGGTTCGCCGGTGGCGGCCCGGCCAACTGCCGTACGCCACCGTCGCGCTCGCACTCGCCGTCCTGGTGCCGGGCCTGTCGCCGGCCGTCGAGCGGGCCGGGGAGCCACGAGCGGTGTACGTCTCGATCCTCGTCGGACTGGTGGCCGTCGGACTGGTGCTGGTCCAGCCGATCCAGCGGGCGGTGCCGTTGTTGCTCTCCGCTGGGCTGCTGTTACTGACCGGCGCCATTCTGCTGGCGCCGGCCGTCGGGGCGGTGCTCGTCGGCCCGTACGCCTGGCTGGGCGGGATCTGGTCCGGGGTGCCCAGTGGAGTGGGGCTGATGCCGATCGGTGGCCCATCCGAGGAACTGGTCCGCCGGGCGGACGCCCCGGCCGGGATCGCCCTGGCCATTCTCACCATCGCCGTGCTGATCCGCCCCGGGGTCCGCCGGCCGACCCGACCGGGTCACTGGGCGGGCACACTCGTCGCGGCGGCACCGCTCGGGGCGACGGCACTTCTGGTCGGGCTGGCGGCGTCGGGGGCCCGATGGCCGGTCGTACCGGCGGTGGCATTGCTCAGCGGCCTCGCCGGCCTGCTCTTCGCCGCGTTGACGCCGTGGCGGCCCCGGTTCGGCGCGGTGACCGTACCGCTGGGGGTGGTCCTGGCCGGGCCGGGACTGGTCGGACTGCTCCCGACGAAGGTCAGCACGCTCGTGGCGGTGGGCCTGGTCGTCACGGTCGCTGCCGTGGCCGGGGTCGCAGGCCGGACCCGCAATGCCCGGCTGACCGGCTGGCTGACCGCGATCGGTGCGGGGGTGACCTTCGCGATGGCCGCGTCCCGGGCGGCCGAACTGCCGCTGCGGTTCGCCGCCTTCACGGTGCTCGGGGTGGCCGGGGCGGCCCTCGCCGTCGGTGCCGCGTTGCGCGGCCGACGACCGGTGGAGTCGATCGCGGTCGAAGCCGCCGGTCACGCCGGTGCGCTGGTCGCCCTGTTGCTCGCCGTGACCGACCTGCGGTACGCGGCTGCGGTCTGCACCCTGTGGGGGGTCGCGACGGGGGTTCGGGCCCTGCGTCCGGGGGAGTCGGCCGGTCGTCGCTGGAGTCTCGCGGCGGTCGCGGGCGGCAGTGAACTGCTCGCCACGTGGCTGCTGCTGGCCGCCGAACGGGTGGCGGTGCTGGAGGCGTACACCCTGCCGGCGGCGGCCCTGGCGCTGATCGCCGGCTGGCTGGCCAACCGGACCCGGCCGGGGCGGAACAGTTGGTTGACGTACGGGCCGGGACTGGCCGCGGCACTGCTGCCCGGTCTGGTCTCGATCCTGGTCGCCGACGGGCAGCCCTGGCGGCGGCTACTGGTCGGTGCGGGGGCGCTCGTCGCCGTGCTGGTCGGTGCCAACTGGCGTCGGCAGGCTGCGGTGCTGCTCGGCGGCGGGACGCTCGCCCTGGTCGCCCTGCACGAGGTGGTCGGGGTCTGGGACCGGCTGCCCCGGTGGATCTTCCTGGCGCTCGGTGGTCTCGTGCTGATCGGACTGGCCATGACCTACGAGCGCCGACGGCGGGACCTGGCCCGGCTGCGCGCCGCGGTACGCCGGATGACCTGAGCGCTATCCGTCGATCCTGGCGCTACGCATCGAAGTCGGTCTAGCGGGGGGTGTCTATGTCTGGTAAGAATTCCTTCAATCTTTGGCGGTGATGCTAAAGAAATCTTCACTCCTGATCCGGAGGCCATCCAATGACCGGTCACCTGTCCCGCCGGGACGTCATGCGTGGTGCGGTACTCCTCGGCGTCGGCACCGCCACCGGCGGACTGTCGCTCGCCGGTGCCGCGCCGGCCCTCGCCGTCGAATCACCCACCATCGCCAGCTGCGCCACCTGGGGTGCCCGCAACCCCTCCAGCCCGCTCAACGTCATCTCGTCCTCGCCGGACAAGATCCTCATCCACCACACGGCCAGCGCGAACGTCAGCGACACCTCGCTGTCGTACGCCTACTCGTTCGCCCGTACCGTCCAGGGCTGGCACATGGACGGCAACGGCTGGGCCGACAGTGGCCAACACTTCACCATCAGCCGGGGTGGGCACGTGATGGAGGGCCGGCACAACAGCCTCAGCCGACTGCGGGCCGGCAGCGGGATGGTCGTCGGGGCGCACTGCCCCGGCCAGAACGACAAGGCCATCGGGATCGAGAACGAGGGGACCTACACCTCCGCCACCCCGCCGGCCGTGCTCTACAACAAGCTGGTGCAGTTCTGCGCGTACATCTGCGAGCAGTACAACATCGCCCCGACCCGGATCTACGGTCACCGCGACTACGTGGCCACCGCCTGCCCGGGTGACGTGCTCTACGCCAAGCTGCCGCAACTGCGCTCCGACGTCGCCGCCGCGCTCGGCGGCACCACCCCGCCGGCGTTCAGCGTCGTCGTCGACAACATCACCGCCGGTCGGTTCACCGCCAGTGCCAACTGGCTCACCTCCAGCTACTCCGCCGAGCGGTACGGCGCGGACTACCGGTACGCCAACCCGCAGGCGATCAGCGACGCCGCCTACTACAAGGCGAACATCCCGGCCGAGGGCAACTACCGGATCGAGGCCTGGTACCCGGGCATTGCCGGCTACAACACGGCCACGCCGTACGTCGTCCTCGCCAAGGGCGGCAACCAGACCGTCATCGTCGACCAGAGCACCGGAGGCGGGGCGTGGAAGACGCTCGGCACCTTCACCCTCACCGCCGGTGACAAGGACGTGGTCGGGGTGAGCCGGTGGTCCAGCGCCACCGGATACGTCATCGCCGACGCCGTACGGATCACCCGCGTCTGACCAGGTCGGCAACGCCCACAGCGGAAAGGTGGGCAAGCTTCACGACGGCTCCTGAGCCGGACCGGGCAGACGGTAAGGTCAGCCGCATGGCAGAGGTGCTCGACGCTGAGGCGGTGCGCAGTGAGCTGGACGGGTTGACCGGCTGGACCGGCAACCCGGCCGGCATCTCCCGTACCGTGGAGTTGGCGGGATTTCCCGACGCGATTTCCCTGGTCGACCGGGTCGCGGTGGTCGCCGAGGAGATGGCCCATCATCCGGACATCGACATACGCTGGCGCACCGTCACCTTCCGGTGCGCGACCCATTCCGTCGGCGGAGTGACCCGACGGGACATCGAGCTGGCCCGTCGTATCGACGAGATCGCCCAGGGAGCAGCGTGAGATTCGAGATCAGCAAGGTCCTGGACGCGATCGAGGGCCGGGTCTGCACCGATCCCGCGCTGGCTCGGGCGGTGCTCGACCTGGCCGACGTGGTCCGGTACGTCGACCTCGACGGGGGCCGACCGGCCAGCCTGTTGCGGCTCGGCATCACCATCGACGCGCTGGGCCGGCAACTCCAGGAGGACGGCGCACCGGTCTACGCGGTGGTGCACCGGGGGTTGCTCTCCGACGCCGACCTGACCTCCAACGAGCGGATGGTGATCCGCCGCTGGGCCGACGACGGCCTGGTCGAGGTCCTGGACCACCACCCCGCCGACCGGATGCTTGAGGTGGCCGACCTGCTCGGCCTGCCGGTACTCAGCCGGCAACGTTTCGACGGGCTCGCCGGGCGCTTCCCGTGGGTGACCGAACCGGGGCGGGTGCTTGCCCCGATCTCCAGCGCGAATGGTCCCACCCTGAAGGCCCGAGTGGGCGTCAGCGTGCCCACCGCGGTCGGCCCGTCACCGACCGGTGCCAAGCTGCTCGCCCGCATGTGGCGCTGCCCCGAGCTGGGATGTGCCCTGTTCGGCGGGGGTGGGGGCGGTGCCTTCGCCGATCTGCGGGCCGAGCGAGCGCCGTACGGCCAGCCCCCGCCGAGCCTGCGTACCGGGGTGCCGACCTGTCCCCGGCACGAGCGTCGGCTCTCCGACGTCGGTCCGCGCCCCAGGATCGAGGTGCTCGCCGTACGGATCGGTGGGCAGATCCGGCGGCGGTTCGTGGTCGCGCCCGACGAGCAGGTGGTGGTGGGCCGGGCACCGGAGCAGTCCGACGGCATCCGGCTCGGCCAGTGGCTCAACGACGAGGCCCGGCGCTGGATCAGCCGCAACCACGTCAGCTTCGAACTGCGGGGCGGCGACCTGGTCGCCCGGGACGTGAGCACCAATGGTTCGGGCATCCGGCCGGGTGGCTCGATGGACGAGGCGCAGCGGGTGGCCCTGACCAATCAGCAGGCTCGGGCGCTGGGCACCGGCGACATCGTGGAGTTGTACCCGGGCGTGCAGATCGGACGGGCGGCGAAGATGACCTCCGGCGGCGACTTCAACCCGACCTCGGTCATGGCCGAGGCTCCCACCATGGCGATCCGCCTCAACCGGTAACGGCCTCCCCAGGATCCGCGCACTTGCACGGAAAGTGTGGCTACTCGCGCGCGAACAGCCACACTTTCCGTGCAAGAGTGCCCGGGGTGGGGACGAGTGTCCGGGCGTCAGCCGCGCAGTACGGCGGCCAACTGTTCGACCGCGTGGTCCAACTCCTCGACGGTGACGACCAGCGGCGGAGCCAACCGGATGGTCGAACCGTGGGTGTCCTTGGCCAGGATGCCGCGCTCGGCCAACCGCTCACACGCCTGCCGGCCGGTCATCAGCGCCGGGTCGATGTCGATCCCGGCCCACAGGCCCCGGCCGCGTACCGCCAGCAGGCCCTGGCCGACCAGCTTCTGCAACGCGGTGTGCAGGTGTACGCCCAGCTCGGCGGAGCGCCGCTGGAACTCCCCGGTGGCCAGCAGCCGGACCACCTCGGTCGCCACCGCACAGGCCAGCGGGTTTCCGCCGAAGGTGGAGCCGTGCTCGCCGGGGCGCAGCACCCCGAGCACCGACCGGTCGGCGGCCACCGCCGACACCGGCACGATGCCCCCGCCCAGCGCCTTGCCGAGCAGGTACATGTCCGGTACGACGTCCTCGTGGTCACAGGCGAACGTCGTACCGGTCCGGCCCAGCCCGGACTGGATCTCGTCGGCGAGGAAGAGCACGTTCCGCTCGGTGCACACCCGACGTACGCCGGAGAGGTAACCGGCCGGCGGGACGACCACGCCCTGCTCGCCCTGGATCGGCTCCAGCAGTACGGCCACCGTGGTGTCGTCGATCGCCTCGGTCAACGCGGCCAGGTCGCCGTACGGGACGATCCGGAACCCGGGGGTGTACGGCCCGAAGTCGTCGCGGGCGTCCGGGTCGGTGGAGAAGCTGACGATGGTGGTCGTACGCCCGTGGAAGTTGCCGTCGGCGACCACGATGGTGGCCTGGCCGGATGGCACGCCCTTGACCTGGTAGCCCCACTTGCGGGCCACCTTGATGGCGGTCTCCACCGCCTCCGCCCCGGTGTTCATCGGCAACACCAGTTCCTTGCCGCACAGCTGCGACAGCTCTTGGCAGAAGGCGGCGAACTGGTCGTGGATGAACGCGCGGCTGGTCAGGGTGAGCCGGTCGAGCTGGGCATGGGCGGCGGCGATCAGCGCCGGATGCCGGTGCCCGAAGTTGAGTGCCGAGTAGCCGGCCAGGCAGTCCAGGTAGCGCCGGCCGTCGACATCGGTCAGCCAGGCGCCCTCGGCTGATTCGATGACCACCGGTAACGGGTGGTAGTTGTGCGCGGTCCAGCGTTCCGCGTCGCGCACCGCTGACGGGGTACGCAGGGTGTCGTCCGCCGTCGGGGTACGCAGGGCGTCATCCACGATCATTTGCTTGCCTCTCCTTTACGCAACGTCAACGTGCAGCACTTCGGGCCGCCGCCGGCTTTGTGCAGCTCGGACAGGTCGACGCCGATCGTCTCGTAGCCCCGGTCGCGCAGCGCGCCGGCCAGCGCGGTGGCCTGGCGGGGCAGCACCACGTGCCGTCCGTCGCTGACCGCGTTGAGGCCGAACACCGCCGCGTCGGCGGCGGTGGCCAACACCGCGTCCGGGAAGAGCCGCCGCAGCACCGCCTGGCTGCCGGGGGAGAAGGCTTCCGGCAGGTATGCGACGTTCCGTTCGTCGAGAACGCAGAGCGCGGTGTCCAGGTGGTAGTAGCGCGGGTCGACCAGTTGCAGCGTGATCACCGGCCGCCCGAAGACCTCCTGGAGGTGGGCGTGCTCGGCGTGGGCGGTGCGGAAACCGGTGCCGGCGAGTAGCAGGTCACCGGCGAGCAGCAGGTCGCCCTCGCCCTCGTTGACGTGCTTGGGGTCGTACATCTCGAAGCCGGCACGCTCGAACCAGGCCCGGTAGGCCGGTGCCTCGTCCGCGCGCTGCGGGTCGCGGAACTGCACCGCCAGCGCCCGACCGTCGATGACGATCCCACCGTTGGCGGCGAAGACCATGTCCGGCAGGCCGGGCAGCGGTTCGATCTCCTCGACGTGGTGCCCCAGATCGAGGTACGTCTGACGCAGCGTCTCCCACTGCCGGACGGCGAGCGCGGTGTCGACCGGGGCGGTGGGATCCATCCACGGGTTGATCGCGTATTCGACAGCGAAGTACGTCGGCCGGCACATCAGATAGCGCCGACCGGTGGCGTCCAACGTCATTGGTCCTGCCCCCATGGGATCGGACGCGCCCGGCCACGGCATGGCTGCGGGCTGGCGTCCCGATCCACGCTATTCCGGGGCGGGCGGCGGGAACCACTGGTGAGACTTGCGTGATGACGCGGAACGTTGCGTCTGGATGCGGTCTCACCGTCGGTTCGTTGCGTCCAGCGGAAGCCGAACCCGCTTCGAGGGACATCGCGGACTCGTTTTCGAGGAACATCGCGGACTCGCTTCGAGGGGCGGCCCGGACATGTTTCGAGGGGCGGCTGCGCTGCCGCCCCTCGAAGATGTGCGCTCGGTCGGTGAACCACCTGTACCTAGTCGCTGGAGCCGGTGAACCACCGTTCCGAGATCAGTAGTTGCCCGTCAGAACCGGTTCACAAACTGTGAGTCAAGCCACTCCCGGAACCGCAGCACGGTGTCACCGTCCATCGTCGGCCAGCCGAACTCGCCGCTGACCGCGAGTACGCCGATGAGTAGCGCGCCGAGGCCGAGCATGAGGCCGATCAGGGCATCGGTCTTGCCGGCCACGTGGCGGCGGCCGGTGGCCGAGACCCCGCCGATGCTGAACAGCAGGGCGAGGACACCCAGGCCGATGCCGTACCCGGCGAGGGTGCCGGTGAGCACGAAGAGCGCCGCCGCCACGCCGAAGATCAGGCCGAGAGTGGCGAGCATGCTGGCCCGGGGGCGAGGGCCAGCGGGTACGACCCGTTCGGTGCTCGGGTCGACCTGCGGCCCCCGGTCGACGTCCGGCTTCCGGGGAACGTCCGTCGTCCGGTCGGTAGCCGGCCGGCGGTCGGTCTCTGGCCGGCGGTCGTCCACGTCGACCGGTCGCGCCCGACCGGCCGTACGTGTATCGGTGGTGCGTGTCTCCGTGGTGCGGGCGGGGGCGGTCGTCGTACGCGATTCGGGGGTTCGGGTCTTGGTCGTCGGTGTGGGATCGGGGCGGTCGGTGACCGCTACCCGCCCACCGTCGCGGGTCTCGTCGGTGCGAGTGACGGTCTCGGTGGTCGACCGCTCATCGCTGGCGACCTGGCTGCCGGCCCGGGTGGGCGCCGTCTCCTGGTTGCGCGAGAACGAGGGAATTCTGACCATGGTTCACCTCCTGAGCCGAGCGTGGGTGCCGTGTCCGGTGGCGCCTACGCGGGGGACCACATCGCTGTACCCCGATGCGATGGGGGTCACACCTGTCCGTGGAGGGTGCAGCTCGGTACAGCCCGGTTCGGGAACCAGGTGCAGCGGCAACGGCCACGCCGGGTCGGCTGTCACGATCGGACCATGACTGCCAACGTTGAGGCCGCGACTTGGTCGTTGCACGGAGTGGCGCTGGGCGGCGCGTTTGGCGAGACGTGGTTCTTCCGGCCCGCCGAGCAGATGCGGCGGCTTGTCGATGACCGCTCGTACCACCGGGACCTTGGCTGTGGACCGATGACACCGCGATGGCCATCTCGCTTTACCGGACGCTGCGCGATCACGGACAGGTGGTCCAGGATGAGCTGGCCGACGGGTTCGCCAGCGAATACGCCGCCGATCCGTATCGCAACTACGGCCTGGCCATGCCCCGACGAGGTGATCACGACCCTATGGACGTTAAAACCGACTGGTTAGGTCCATAGCATCATGATCACCAAGGTCGAAGGGGCAAGGCGGGCTGCCCAATCCCGCGAGCCGGACACGGTCACGACGTTGCCGGAGCCCCGTCCGCGCGATGGGTGGTTGACGTCGACCTGGGTAGCGGTACGGCGATCGCCGGTCCGGCTGGGTTGATGCGTACCCAGCAGGTGTCCGGGTCGCCGCAGGTCGGGCAGCACCCCTGGTGGTCGATCGTGTGCTCGGTGACCAGGTCGTAGGTGCTGACCAGCACGTCGGTGGCGCTGTGCGGCAGCGGCTCTGCGGGGTGGCGGATCCAGCCGAGGAATCGGTTGTGTAGCCAGCCGGCCGGAATGTAGTCGAGTTCGGGGGCGGCCTCCACGAGTTGACTGGCCAGGTAGATCGACAAACTGATCATTGCCCCCTGGTATTCGGCGAACAATTCTCGTCGTTTCGTCGGGCAGGGCCAGTCGGCATCGCAGCCGGTGCAGGTCCAGTAGGGGCGTAGCGGGTTGTGCCAGCTCATTCCTGCTCCTCTGGGTTGGGCCCAACTCATTTCTGCTCCTCCGGGGTGGGCCAGTGTTCGCGGCTGATCGGTATCCGGTGCCGGGCCTGGCAGGGCAGGTCTGCGCCGCACGTACACCTGTGTGCCAGCGGGAGCGGACGGTGCCGGCGGGCGAAGGTCATCGCCGCTGCGGAGAGGTATTCCTCGTAGGAGACGCGCCGTTTCATTCCGCCCTCCCGGGAATCGTCCACCGCTGACTTCTTTTGTTTATCGAGTTTCTGTCCGTGCCGCTGTCTTGCGCAATGGATTCCGGCTTCATAACCTCAATTGCCGGTGTTAACCGAAGCCCGCGGAAAGGCTGGTGAGGGGATGATTCCTATTTGTTGCACGAGGGAATGGGAGATGTTGCATCGTGGATGAAACATCGGGTTCCACCGTCCCGAGGCGACAGCTCGGGCGGCTGCTCACCCAGCTCCGCGAGGAGGCGGCGGTCACGCTCGACGCGGCGGCCGAGGAGTTGGACTGCTCCCGGCAGAAGATCTGGCGCATTGAGAAGGGCCTCGTTCCGGCCCGGGTCATCGACGTACGGGCGCTCTGCACGCGCTATGGCGTGGCCGAGGAGGTGACCGAACTCGTACTCGGGTTGGCGCGGGAGACCCGGGCCACCGGCTGGTGGCACTCCTACGGCAGCGCCGTGCCCACCTGGTTCTCGCTCTACGTAGGCCTGGAGGAGCGGGCCCGGCAAGTGCGGATGTACAACGGCGAGCTGATTCCCGGCCTGTTACAGACCCGGGCCTACGCCACCGAGCTGTTCCGCCGTAAGTCACCGACGATGCCGCCGGAGGAGCGGGAGAAACTGGTGACCGTTCGGTTGCAGCGGCAAAACGTGTTGACTCGCCGACTGCCACCGGCCCCCACCCTCCGGGTGGTGCTGAGCGAGGCGGTGTTGCTCCGCTCGCCACTGGACCGGGCCGGGATGGGAGACCAGTTGCGGCATCTGTTGGAGGCGGGCGACCGCGACAACATCTCCATCCGGGTGCTGCCGCTCGCCGCCGGGCCGTCCCTGGCCAGTGAGACCGGTGCCTTCGTCATCCTCGACTTTCCGGCCGCCTTCGGCCGGGTCGCCACCGAGCCGACCACCATCTACGTCGAGGGCATCACCGGCGCGCTCTATCTGGACAAGCCGGCCGAGGTGGCCGCCTATGCGTACGTCTGGTCGGACCTGGATTCCCGCGCCCTGGACGAGAGACAATCAGCCAGGCTGATTGGCGAGACCATAGGAGAGCGCTATGCCTGACCTGAGCGGTGCCCGGTGGCGCAAGTCCACCCGCAGTGGCGGTAGCGGCGGAGAGTGTGTCGAGGTGGCCGGCAACCTCGTCGGGGTCGTCGGTATTCGGGACAGCAAGGACGTTGCCGGTCCGGTGCTGGCGGTCGAGCCGAGCGCCTGGACGGCGTTCCTGAGCGGCGTGAAGTCCGGCCGTCTGGCCCGGTGACGATTGTCGGGGCCGCCGGACGGGTTGCCGGCGGCTCCGACCATATTGACGACAATGAAAGACCGGGGCACGCTGAGCAGCAGAGCTTCTCGTTCCGGGCGCGAGACCATCAGCAAGGCCGATCGGCGAGATCGTAGGAGGGCACTATGCCTGACCTGAGTGGTGCGAAGTGGCGCAAGGCCACCCGCAGTGGTGGCAGCGGCGGAGACTGTGTCGAGGTGGCCGGCAACCTCGTTGGTGTGGTGGGCATTCGGGACAGCAAGGACGTTGCCGGTCCGGTGCTGGCGGTCGAGCCGAGCGCGTGGACGGCGTTCCTGGCCGGGGTGAAGACGGGCCACCTGATCCACTGATCCGGGGTTGGCGTTGTCAGTCGATCATATGGACGGTGATCGTCTGGGCCACGGGCGTCAAGCAGAAGACGGCATAGGCCGCCGAGAAGGCGATAGCCGCCAGGCACCAACGGATCATTCGAGCGGTGAGCACCCGGCGGTACCTGGCCAACGTAACGAGTCCGGTGAGCGCCAAGGGAATCGCGAGCGCCGGTCCGAGTAGCGTGATGACAAATCCCGGTACGCCCAGCAGCCAGCCCGGCACGATCCACAGCCAGGTCGGGGGGTAGGGACGTGGGCTCCAGAGGTACGGGACTACGGCGGCGGCGAGGTAGGCCGCCACCACGTAGAGCTGGACGCCGGTGAGGGCCCGAAGCAGCCTGACCGGCGTCCAGCCGCGCTTCTGGCCGGTCTCGACGGGGAGCATCTGTGCCGTGGTCGACTTCCGGCTGCGGCCCGCTGCCCAGAACAGATACTGCCGGCGTGCGGTTGTTACCTCCTGAGCCATGGTGACCAGGTCTCCCATCCACTCGTTCTGTTGCCGCTCACGTACCCTTGATTGTCGTGCCTGAAGGACATGTGATCCACCGCCTGGCGACGCGACACCGTACGTTGTTCGCTGGCGACAAGGTGCTGGCCGCCAGCCCGCAGGGCCGGTTCGCCGAGGGCGCGGCGCTACTCTCCGGATCGATCCTGGACGACACCGAGGCATGCGGCAAGCACCTGCTGCACCACTACGACAACGGGCTGAGCCTGCACATCCACCTCGGGCTCTACGGCAAGTTCGCCGACGGCGACGGCGAGCCACCGGAGCCGGTCGGCCAGGTACGTCTCCAGTTGGCCAGTGACCGGCACTGGCTGGAGTTGCGCGGCCCCACCGTCTGCGAACTGCTCTCCCCGCCCGAGGTCGACGCCTTGCGCAACCGGCTCGGCGTCGACCCGCTGCGCGCCGACGCCGACCCGACCGCCGCCTACGCCCGGATCGGGCGCAGCAACGTCGCCCTGGCGGGGCTGCTGATGGACCAGTCGATCGTGGCCGGCACCGGTCTGATCTTCGTGACCGAGGTGCTGTTCCGGGCCGGTCTGTCGCCGACCCTGCCCGGCCGGCAGCTCACCCCGACGGCGTGGGCGACGATCTGGGCGGATCTGGTCGAGCTGATGGGCGCGGCGGTGGATGTCGGGCACATCGACACGGTCCGCCCCGAGCACCTGCCGGAGGCGATGGGTCGCCCACCGCGCGTCGATCCGCACGGTGGCGAGGTGTACGTCTACCGTCGCGCTGGCCTGCCCTGCCACGTCTGCGGCACGGAGATCCGTCAGGGCGAACTCGCCGGGCGCAACTCGTACTGGTGCCCCACCTGCCAACCACCCTTCGACGATGAACGCTAGATGCGGCGCTTTCGCGCCCCGCGGCGTCCCCGCGTCGGGTGACGACCACCGGGAAACACACGGTCAACTGGCCTTGTATGTGAGGTATTGACCCTTCGGCCAGCTGTGGAAGTGGTTGAGCTCGGACGCCTGACCGCTGCAGTCGGGGGTCCGGTAGCCGGAGACGCTACCGAAGCCGCCGCTCCAGGCGAGCAGCCAGGTCGCGTCGGCCGGGACCTGACGGCAGACATCGTCAGGTGTGGCCTGCCTGCCGACCACTTCGGTGGGGTAGCTCGAGTAGAAGACCAGGCCATTGTCGGGGCTTTGGACCGGCTCTCCAGCGGCTGCGGGCGACGCCGGTAGCGTCGCGGTCAGCGTGGTGATCAGGGCGGCGGCGAGACCTGCGGCGATCCGGCTGACGGGTTTGCGCATGAGTGTCCTTCCGGGACGGCGTTCGGGGACGAGACCGAAGCTCGGTTCAACCCGGGGGTAGAGGCCGAAAGCTCGGCTCTCAGCCCAGGTGAAGGATGATCTGCATCGATGCACAATCTACTCGGAAAGTGCCGGTGTCAACCAAACGAAGGCTGCGGTCGACGTCGGGGGATTGCGATGAACGCCGGGCTGGCCGGAGTGGCATGAGTCCGCATCCCGCGATCGTCACGCGGTCACGCTCTACGGTTCGCGGGCTTCCGCCAGGTACTTGATGTGGGCTGCCCGCTGCCTTAACAGTCGGCGCAGATACGGAACGATCAGTGCCCGGGTCACCACCGTGCCCAGCAGCCCTAGGGTCATGCGCCAACGCAGCCCGAAGTGGCGGGCGCGGAAGGTGACCTCGTCCCCGAGCGCGAGCTGGCGTCGACCGCTGCTGGTCGTGGCCGTCTCCTGGCTGGTGCGCACGGATGCGGTGTGAACGTCCACATCAAGTTCCAGGTCGAAGACCACGCTCGGGGCAGCGTCGATGACGGACACGACCTCGATCAGCGCCGGCACATCGGGAGCCTAGCGTTACGCAAAGCCCCGACGGGCATTCGTGATACGACCGGGCACAGTTCGAGCGCCTGTTCGCTGTCCAGGCGGCATGGGGAACCCACGTCGAGGTTAGTTAGGCTCCCCTAAGACTGACTCTCTGGCTGGAGCACGAACCTATGGGCAGTACCGCACCGCGCACCGAGGGCACCTTCGAAGGGCTGAGCCGCCCGACCGGGCCAAACGATGTCTTCGACGTGCCACGCAGTCCGGTCGTGCCGCCGCACCGGCCCCGGCCGTACCCGTTGCCGGTCTGTACCAGCCCGCGCATCACCGCGTTGGCCGCCGCCGTTGTCGACTTGGACGAGTCGGCGACGGCAGCGGCGGTCGCCTCGTTCTGGGCGCAGGTCGCGGTGGAAGGTACGCCACTGGTCGAGTCGGACGGCACCGATCACGTGGTCACGTTCCTGTGGCGGGATGATGCGGCACAGTCGGTCGTACTGCACCTGAACAAGTTGACCGACTTCCACGACCTGCGGCAGAGCACCATGCGCCGGCTGCCCGGTACGGACGTGTGGCACCTCAGCTACCGGATGCCGGGCACCTGGCGGGGGAGCTACACGATCGGCCCGCTGGACGTACCGGTGTCGGAGTTCGACCCGACCGGCGCGCCCGACCGTACCCTCTGGCAGCGGCTACGGTCGGCGACGGTGACCGACCCACTCAACCGGTTTCCACTGGCGGACGGACCCGACGGGCCGGTGCTGTCGACGGTGAGTTTGCCCGACGCGCCCGCCCAGCCGTGGCTGGCCCCGCGACCAGGCACACCGAGCGGCACCATCACGGTGCACCGGTTCGAGAGCGTCGCGCTCGGCGGTACACGTACCGTCCGGCTCTGGGCACCGCCCGGCGACGGGCAGGCTGACCTGGGCGGGTACGGCGACGGGCAGGCTGACCTGGGCCAGCGCGGTGACAGGCAGGCTGACCTGGGCCAGTGCGGCGACCTGGCGGTGGTGGTCCTGCTCGACGGCGACCTCTGGGGCGACCAGGGTGCCCTCGGCTCCACTCTGGACAATCTCGTTGCGGCGGGCCGCATCCCGCCGACGGCGGTGCTCATGGTCGATCCGGTCGACATGCCCACCCGTACGCGGGATCTCGCCTGCAACCCGTACTTCGTGGACTTCCTCGTCGACGAGTTGCTGCCCTGGGCAGGTCGGCGGGTGCCGATCACCGTCGACCCGGCCCGTAGCGTCATCGCCGGTCAGAGCCTGGGTGGGCTCACCGCCGCCTACGCGGCACTGCGCGCACCGCACCGGTTCGGGGCCGTACTGTCGCAGTCCGGCTCGTTCTGGTATCCCCGCGACGACTGGTTCGCCACCCGGGTCGCCGGGACGGCAGCGGTCCGCGACATCCGCTGGTACCTCGAAGTCGGCACCCGGGAGTGGGACCTGCTCGACCGGACCCGGCAGCTCCGCGACATCCTGCGGGCCGCCGACGCCCCCGTCGACTACCACGAGTACGACGGCGGCCACGACCCGGTCTGCTGGCGAGGCGGCCTGGCCGACGGCCTGATCGCGCTGGTGGGTCGCGCCTGACCGGCGAGGTTTGGGTGCATCCGTTGTCGTCGGGGCAGCAACGGGTGTTCACAAACCTGGTGACCTGCCCGCGCCGCTGGACTCTCCCACGATGGGAGAGCCGACGATAAGGGCATGCCCGAGGAGTTACTGCCCATCGGCCGCTTCGCCCGGATGTGCCGGCTGAGCGTCAAGCAGCTACGGCACTACGACGATGTGGGACTGCTGCCGCCGGCACACGTCGACCCGGTCACCGGCTACCGCTACTACCGCCGTGACCAGGTACGCGACGCGCTGGCGGTCGCCCTGCTCCGTACGCTCGACGTGCCACTGGCGGCGATCACACAGACGCTACGGGGTGACGGGAGCGCCCAGACCGCCGCCCTGCGCGCCGAGCGGGACCGGTTGGAGGCGCGGCTGGTTCGGCAGCGGAACACCCTTCAGGCACTGGAACGGCTGCTCCGCGACGGGCTACTGCGGCAGGAAGTCGGCCTGACCCGGGAACCGCCCCGACGGCTGCTGGTCGTCCAGACCGTATGCGCAGTGGACGAGATCGGTACGGCGGTCGCCGGATGCATGACGCAGTTGTCGAGCGTGCTGCCCGGCCTGCCGTGGACACCGCCGATGTGGGGGCTGTTTCCGGTCGACGTCGACGGGCGGTTGCGGATCGCCGTCGGCGTGGAGAGCGCCGCCGACCCGGTGGGCGGGATGACGGTGGAGCACCTGTCCGGGGGACTGGCCGCCGTCGCCACCCACGTTGGCCCGTACGAGCACCTGACCCTGACGTACCAGGCGATCTTTGCCTGGATCCATGAGCGGGGGCTGCGCCCCCATGGCCCGGTACGCGAGGCGTACCTGGCCGATCCGACAACGAGCGATCCGGCGCAGTTGGCGACCCGGATCGTGATCCCTATCGAGGATGAGGACGAATGCTGAACACGGACTTCAAGAAGGTGCACAAGGATCTGTACGGCGCGACGACCGAGCCGGCCGTGGTGGACGTACCCCCGTTGCCGTTCCTGGCGGTCAGCGGTGCTGGCGATCCGGACGGGCCGGTCTGCCAGGCGGCGGTCGAGGCGCTGTACGGCGTCTCCTACTCGGTCCGGTTTGCCCTGAAGAATGCGGGCATCGTGGAATATCCGGTGATGCCGTTGCAGGGGCTGTGGTGGGTCGACGGCGGGTGGGACATTACCGAGCGGGATCGGGATGACTGGCGGTGGACCATGATGATCATGCAGCCGCCGCAGGTCACGGCGGAGCTGGTGGCGCAGGGCATCGCCGCGACGGCGAAGAAGAAGCCGTCGGCAGCCGTGGATCAGCTTGAGCTGCGCGAGTACGCCGAGGGGTCGGCCGCGCAGATCCTGCACATCGGACCGTACGCGGACGAGCGGCCCACGATCGAACGGCTGCTCGCCTTCGTGGCGGAACAGGGTCGGCAGGTCTCCGGCCTGCACCACGAGATCTACCTGTCGAATCCCGCCCGCACCGCAGCCGAAAAACTGAAGACGATCATCCGCTATCCGGTGATGGCGGTGACCTCGTCGGTGTCGGGATCGGCATCGGCGTCACCGGTGGCATCGTCTGTGTCTGCGTCTACGTCTGTGTCGGCCTGAGGTTTGGGTGCATCTGTTGCTGCTGGGCGGGCTGTTGCGAAATGAAGTTGGGGGGTGTTAGCGGGTGCTGGTGGTATTCGGGGTTTGATGTTGTTGGGGCCTGTGGGGTGTGGCCGGCGGGTTGGGGTGGTTCGTGGACTGGCTGCGCTATGCCTTGCCGGGTAGGAGATGGCCGGTGGTGCGGAGGGTGTGTACCAGCCGGTTGATGTTGTAGGTGGCGCAGATGAACTTCCATTCGGCGGTAGCACGGTCCAGACCGCGGCGGGTGAGGGTGCGGATGCCTGTGTTGTGTTTGATGTGGCCGTGGGGGGTCTCGGCGATGTGTCCGCGTTGGCGGTAGGTGGCGATGCCTTCGGGGGTGCGTAACCGCTGGGCCATCTGCTGGACCGGATCGGTGTGGTGGGGCTGGTCGGGATCCGGTGGCGGGTCGGCGGGTTGGGTACGGGCCGATTTCTCCACGTCGTGGCTTTTGCCGGTGGCGATGAGCCGGTCGGGTCCGGCGGCGGTGAGATTCTCCTCGGACAGGTAGCCGGCGTCCATGACCATTGTGCCGATCCCGTTCGGGTGGCGCGGACAGGATCGGCGGGTCGCACCGGTGGCCGGCGAGGCGGTTGGTGTTGGCGGTGAGTCCTGGCTGTCTTTTGGTGGGCAGGTGCAGGTCAGTTGCGCTGCTTCGGCCTGGTCGCGATGGGCACCGGTGATGAGGTTGGCGGCGTCTTCGGCGGCGGCCATCATCGGCTTTGCCTGTTCAACATCACCGGTGTCCTGGGTCAGTTCGGTGGCGATGATCAGATGGTCGGCCGAGACCACGTTTTGCGGGTTGTAGCCCTGGATGAACCCGGACTTGGTCGGCATGAGCCGACTGTCCGGGTCGGTGACGTTACGCACCCGCGGCCGTTGATCGGCCACCTGGCGTTCCCGCTCGGCCGCCCGCGCCAGCGCCTTGTCCAACCACGTACGCGCCCGCACGACCGCGAAGTGTTCATCGACCGGGCGGGGCCGCGCACCGACCAGCCCGCTACCCGTCGCGGCGATCTTGTCGGCGTTGCGCTGCTCCCACTCGGCGATCGTGGCTTGCCGAGCGGCGATGGCCTGTTCCAGCCGTAGCCTGGCCGAGGCAACCTCCGCGTTGACCGGCACGTTACCGCGGATACGCTCACCGCGACGTTGACGCTGCAGATACTGATCCGCCTTAGCCCCAGCCTCGGCCTGTCCGGCGGTCCGCTCGGCCTCCAGCTCGGCCAATGCCCGCCGCAGCCGCGGCCCACGACAGCGCTCATCGGCCAACTCCTCGGGCAGCTGGTCACCGCCGCAGGCGCCGCCGAACAGCGCATCCTCGGCCGTGTCCGTGGCCCGGTGCTCGGCCACCGCCTCGGCGGCCACCTCGGCCAACTCGGCGCGAATCCGTTCCTCGCTGCGGTTGGCCTTCATCGACGCGTTCGCGCCGATCTTCATCCCATCCAGCGTGATCGTCTCCAGCCGCCCCATCCCCGCCTTCGCGCACAGCAGCAGCACCTCGGCGAACAAGTTCTCCACCAACTGCGGGGCCATGTCAGCGAACCGCCAGATCGTCGTGTGATCCGGCACGTCCTGCGCGCAGATCACCCGGAACCCCACGTCCTCCCAGCACAGCCGCTCAATCCGCCGTGACGAGCGGATCCCCCGCGCGTAGGCATAGAACAACAATGTCAGCATCATGTCCGGGTCGAAGCCCGCCCGACCCACCCCACCCGTGCGACACCGGGCATGTATCTGCGTGGTGTCCAACAGCCGCACCGCCTCGATCAGCACCCACACCGGATGATCAGCCCGCAGCCACTGCCGCATATCCGGCGGCATCAGAAACTGTTGATCACGATCAACGGGTCGGTACCCCTTTGCCATACCACCATTCTATCTAAATATGCACAAAAAGGAGATCAACCGCCCCCAACTTCATTTCGCAACAGCCCGCCCAGCAGCAACAGATGTTCACAAACCCGGTCGCCAGCCGGCTGCTTCGAGGGCCGCGCGGACCTGTGCGACGACCTGCGCCGCCCGCCGCCGTACGTCGAAGGCGGCAAACCGGAGAATCCGGTCACCGGCTATCCAGATCTCGTTCTGTCGGCGTAGGTCCGCAGCCCAGTGCCGGGCGTCCAGGTGGTGTGCCCCGTCCACCTCCACGTGCAGCCGCCACCGCCTCCAGTAGACGTCGAGATAACGTGTACGGCCGCCGGCGTCGACTCGTCGTTCCTGCTGGTCAGGAACAGGTAGCCGATGCCGGCGGCAGAGCCGGATGAAATCGATCTCGGACAGCGCCTCCGCGCCGCCCGCGATGTCGGCCACCGTTAGCCGCAACAACCCGCGTCGCCGGGTCTTGGGCATCCGCTCGATCACCGCCCCGATCTCGGCCGGGGTCGCGCGGCGTTGCTGGCAACCGGCGGCGACGATCGTCTGTGCCTCGTCGTCGGTACCCGCCCACTGCGCCGCGTCGACCAGCGACCGGGCCATCGTGGTGCGATCCGGGCGGCCCCGCTGCCGGTCGTCCGCCGACAGTTGCCGGGTACGTCGTACCCGGACCGCAGGCAGCTCCACCGGCATCCGGCTCAGCAGGTCGGGGGCGCGTCGGTCGTACGGGATGAGCACGTCGATCCGGTCGGACCGCCAGTTGCCGCGCAGCCCGCCAGCCCGTGCGGCGGCCAGACCGGCCAGGATCGCCCCCTCCCCGCTGGCCAGTACGGCGACCCACCACTGCTGCTCGCGGGTGAGCGGGCCATCGTGCGTCAGCAGTACGCCCCGGCACACCCGACGCCAGCGTCCCGTGGCCAACAGATGGCGCACCTTGCCGGGGCTCAGCTCGGTCATAGCCTGTCGCCAGGTCAGCGTGCCGGCCTGCTCGAACAGCAACCAGTCCAGCGAGGACGCGTCATCGTGGGGAAGCCGCATCCGGCGATGCAACACCGCTTCGTGCGCGATCAGTGTCGTCCCAGCGACATGGACGAGCACATCACCCGACACTTGCGCCACGCGGGAGTCATCGCTCGCCTGATCGCGGGCGGTGAGATCCGGTGGTGATGCCGGTGGTGATGCCCGGTGGTGACGGTGCCCTGCGGTGGTGATGCCGGCGGTGATGTCCGGTGGTGATGGTGGCCGGTGGTGGTGTCCGAAAACCGCCAGACGACCTCTGGTGCGGGCAGCCAGACTGGCTGTCATGACCAACAACCAGTCGGAGCAGGCACTGCTCTTGCGTCAACTGCACGACGGCCGCCAGATCCTGGCGCTGCCCAACGCGTGGGACGTGGCCAGCGCGTGTCTGATCGAGGCCGCCGGGGCGAAGGCGATCGCCACCACCAGCGCGGGTGTCGCGTGGAGCCTCGGTGCCGCCGACGGGGACCAGCTCGACCGGGACCGGGCGCTGGACCTCATCGCCCGGGTCGTCGCCGCTGTCGACGTACCGGTCACCGCCGACATCGAGAGCGGCTACGCGACGGATCCGGCCGGGGTGGCCGAGACGATCCGTGGCGTACTGGCTGCCGGGGCGGTCGGCGTCAACCTCGAAGACGGGCCGTTCCTGTCCCGTCCGGTCGAGGAGCAGACCCAGCGGATCGCTGCCGCCCGACAGGCAGCCGATACGGTGGGCGTGCCGATGTTCCTCAACGCTCGCATCGACACCTACCTGCGCCAGTACGGTGACCCGGCCGACCGGTTCGCCGCCACTGTGGAGCGGGCGGCGGCCTACCTCGCAGCCGGCGCGGACGGGATCTTCCTACCCGGGGTGGTCGACCAGGAGACCATCTCGGTGCTGGTCAAGGCGATACCGGCCCCGGTGAACGTGTTGGCCGGTCCCGGTGCCCCCACCGTCGACGTGCTGGCCGAGTTGGGGGTGGCCCGGGTCAGTCTCGGTGCCGGGATTGCGAGCGCGGCGTACGCGTTGGCCCGGCGCAGCGCAGAGGAACTGCTTGCCACCGGGAGCTACTCGACGCTCGCCGACACCGTGGACTACGGCGATCTCAACGCGCTGGTGGGCGGTCGCCCCTGACGGTTGGCGGTTAGGGGGTGGCGGCTAGGAAGGGGCCCTTCCTTACCACCTCAGCCGGTGGCTTCCACCGCCTCCATGGCCTTGCGGGCGGCGATCAGCACCGGATCCCAGACCGGGGCGTACGGCGGTGCGTAGCCGAGGTCGAGCCCGGTCATCTCGTCCACCGTCATCCGGTTCCACAGCGCCACGGCCAGCGCGTCGATTCGCTTGGCCGCCTCGGACCGGCCGACGATCTGCGCCCCGAGCAGCCGTCCGCTGCGCCGCTCGGCGATGAGTTTGACCGTCATCGGGGCGGCCCCCGGGTAGTAGCCGGCCCGGCTGGTCGACTCGACCCGTGTGGTGACGAACTCGAAGCCGGCGGCGGTGGCTTCGCGCTCCAGCAGGCCGGTACGCGCCACCTCCAGGTCGCACACCTTGGTGATGGCGGTGCCGAGGACCCCGGGGAAGGTGGCGTAGCCGCCGCCGATGTTGATGCCGGCCACCCGGCCCTGCTTGTTGGCGTGCGTGCCGAGCGGGATGTGCACCGATTGGCCGGTGACCCGGTGCAGCGACTCGACACAGTCGCCGGCCGCCCAGACCCGTTCGACGTCGGGCACCCGCATCCGCTGGTCGACCCGGACCCCGCCGGAGAGGCCGAGCGGTAGGCCGGCTTCGGCGGCGAGTGCGGTATTGGGTCGTACGCCGAGGCCGAGGACCACCACGTCGGCCGGGATCTCCCCGGCGTCGGTCAGTACCCCGGTGACCTGCCCGTCCTTCGCGGAGAGACCGGTGACCGCACATCCGGTACGCACGTCGACGCCCAGCCCGACCAGCGCGTCCCGGACCAGCACGCCCATGTCCGGGTCCATCGTGGACATCGGCTGCTCGCCCCGGTCGACCAGGGTGACCGACAGACCGTGGTGGAGCAGGGCCTCGGCCATCTCCACCCCGATGTAGCCGCCGCCGACCACCACCGCCTGCCGGCACCGCAGCCGGTCCGACGAGGGTGACCGTCGAGCGGTCCCGTCCAGCCAGTCGATTAGGGCCGCGCCGTCGTCCAGGGTCTGTACGCCGAAGACGCCCTGCGTGTCCGCCGTACGGGCCCAGTCCGGATGGGTGGGGGTCGCGCCGGTGGCGTACATCAGCAGGTCGAAGCGTTCGCGCACCTCGCCGCCACTGGTCAGGTCCCGGGCGACGACCTCCCGCCGGTCCAGGTCGATCGCGGTGACCTCGTGTCGCAGCCGTACGTCGATCTGGTGCTTGTCCCGGAACGTCGCCGGGTCACGGGCGATCAGGTCGTCGCGTTCGGGGACCTGCCCCCCGACCCAGTACGGGATGCCGCAGGCGGAGTACGACGTGAAGTGACCACGCTCGAACGCGACGATCTCCAGGCCGTCCACTTTGCGGCGTCGCCGCGCCTGCGAGGCGGCGGCCATCCCGGCCGCGTCTCCGCCGATCACGATCAGCCGTTCCGTCACGGTGACATTCTCCCTCAGGGAGCGGTCAGGTCTTGCTAATGCGCATTAGCCAGGGAACTTACCCGCGAACGAAGTTCTCGTCCAGCTCTTGACAGCTACCCGGAGCGCGCAGCAGTATCCCTGGATACCGATCCGGTTATACGTATTAGCGCTGTTGATCGAAAGGCCTGACCACTGTGACTCCTGCCTCCCGGCGCGTTACCCAGCGTGACATCGCCCGGCTTGCCGGTGTCAGTCAGGCGACGGTGTCCCTGGTGCTCAACAACCGGGCCGACACCGAGGTGCGGATCGCCCCCGAGACCCGGGAGCGCGTGCTGCGCGCCATCCAGGAGACCGGCTACGTGGCCGACCCGGTCGCCCGCCGCCTGGTCTCCCGGTTCAACCGCATCATCGGCGTCTTCACCTACGAGCCCGCCTTCCCCAGCGGCAGTCGGGACTTCTTCCACCCGTTCCTGGTCGGCATCGAGGAATGTGCCGAACGGGTCGGCTGCGACCTGCTGCTCTTCACCAGCGCGCCGGTGGTCGACGGACGACGTCGGATCTTCCACCAGGACAACCGGCTCCGGCTGGCCGACGGCTGCCTCCTGCTCGGGCGGGAACTCGACGCGACGGAGCTGCGCCGGCTCAACGACGACGGCTTCCCGTTCGTGGCGGTCGGTCGACGCGACGACGCCGGTGGGCCGGTGCCCTACGTCGGCGCGGACTACGCCGACGCCGTACGGCAACTCGTCCGACGGGCCCACGGGTACGGGCACCGCCGGATGGCGTACCTGCGGATGGGAATGGCCGCCGAGTCGGCCGCCGACCGCCGCCAGGGCTTCGCCGACGAGATCGGGTCAGCGGGCAGCGGCATCGAAGTCGGCACCGACGGCCGTACCGTCGACGAACTGCTCGACCAGGTGCTCGCCGCCGACGCCACCGTGGTCTTCGTCGAGGACTTCGCCGTCATGGTGGAGCTTGAGCGCGCCGCCCGCCGGCGTGGCCTGGCCGTACCGGGGGACCTGTCGATCCTGGCGCTCGGCGACCCCACGGTCCCGGTGCCCAGCGACGTCGCCTTCACCGGCTTCCTCATCCCGCGCGAGGAGATGGGCCGCCAGGCGGTGGAGGTACTGGTGGCGATGGTCAACGGCGGCCCGGCCGGTGGCGGCACCGGCGTAGGCGGCCCGGCCGGTGGCAGTACCGGCGTGGGCGGCCCGGCCGGTGGCAGCCCTGACGGCAGTGGGGTGCAGCAACGGCTCCTGCCCTGCGAACTGGTCGAGGGCAGCACCCTCGGCGCACCTGATCGGACGGTCGGCCGCAGCTGAGCGGCGACCGGACTACTGGAAGGAAGCAAGTGGCACAGATGCGTGCGGACGTCCTCGTCGTCGGCGGCGGACTCGGCGGGGTCGCGGCGGCCCTGGCGGCGGCGCGGGCCGGTCGGTCGGTCGTACTCACCGAGGAGTTCGACTGGCTCGGTGGGCAGCTCACCAGCCAGGCCGTCCCACCGGACGAGCACTCCTGGATCGAGCAGTTCGGCGCCACCGCCAGCTACCGGGAGCTACGCAACGGGATCCGCGACTACTACCGGCGGCACTACCCGCTGACCGCCCGGTCCCGTGGCTGGACCGACCTCAACCCGGGTGCCGGCTGGGTCAGCCGGCTCTGCCACGAGCCCCGGGTCGCGGTCGCGGTGCTGGAGGAGATGCTGGCCCCGTACCGGGGGTCGGGGCGGTTGACCGTGCTCCAGCCGTACCGTCCGGTGGCGGCCGAGACCGACGGCGACCGGGTCGTCGGCGTCACCGTCGCCCACCGCGACCGGGACGAGCGGATCGACATCACCGCCCCCTACATCCTGGACGCCACCGAGACCGGTGACCTGCTGCCGCTGACCGGCACCGAGTACGTGACCGGCTTCGAGGCGCAGTCCGAGACCGGCGAGCCCAGCGCCCCGGCGCAGGCGCAGCCGATGAACATGCAGGCGGTCTCGGTCTGCTTCGCGCTCGACCACGTCGACGGCGACCACACCATCGACCGGCCGGCCAACTACGACTTCTGGCGGGACTACAAGCCGGACTTCTGGGGCGACCGGCTGCTCTCCTGGCGCTCGCCGCACCCGCGCACGTTGGAGATCGTCGAGCGGAGCTTCACCCCGAACCCGGACGACGACCCACTGAGCGTCAACGCCGACCAGCGGCTCAACCCCGGGGACGGCAACCTGTGGACGTTCCGGCGGATCGCCGCCCGGCGCAACTTCGTCGACGGCGCGTACGCCAGTGACATCACCCTGGTCAACTGGCCGATGATCGACTACTTCGAGGGTCCGGTCATCGACGTGCCGAACGCGTCCTGGCACCTCGCCCAGGCCCGGGAGCTGTCGTACTCGGTCCTCTACTGGATGCAGACCGAGGCACCGCGTCCCGACGGTGGCACCGGGTTCCCCGGACTGCGGCTCCGGGGCGACGTCACCGGCAGCGCCGACGGGCTGGCCCAGGCACCGTACATCCGCGAGTCGCGGCGGATCCGCGCCGAGTACACCGTCGCGGAGCAGGACCTGTCCCTGGCCGTACGCGGTGACCGGGGCGCGGTGAACTACCCCGACTCGGTCGGCGTCGGCATGTACCGCATCGACCTGCACCCCTCCACCGGCGGCGACAACTACATCGACGTCGGCTCGTGCCCGTTCGAGATTCCGCTCGGCGCGCTGATCCCGAACCGGGTGGAGAACCTGCTGCCGGCCGGCAAGAACATCGGCACCACGCACATCACCAACGGCAGCTATCGGCTGCACCCGGTCGAGTGGAACGTCGGCGAGGTCGCCGGCCTGCTCGCCGACTTCTGCCTGGCGCGGGGCGAGTCGCCGCGCGCGGTCCGCAACACCCCCACCCTGCTGGCCGAATTCCAGGACCGCATCACCGCCGCCGGCGTGGAACTGCGCTGGCCGCAGATCGCCGGCTACTGAACCACCGTCGAACTGCGCTGGCCGCAGATCGCCGGCTACTGAACCACCGGTCGGCTACTGCACCAACTGCGGGCAACTGAATTGCACACCCCCGAACGAGGAGACATACCGTGAAGACAGGAAAGGGCCTGCGCGTCACCGCTGCCGCGCTGGCCGGGATGGTCGCCCTCGCTGCCTGTGGCGGCGGGGACGATGCCGCCGACAGCGGCCCGGCCACCCTGCGGATGACGGTCTGGACCGCCAACGAGGCGCACCTCAAGCTGTTCAACGAGATCGCCGACGAATACAAGAAGACCCACTCGAACATCGCCGAGATCAAGTTCGATCCGCTGCCGTTCGACAACTACACCACCACGCTGACCACGCAGATCGCCGGCGGCAACGCCCCCGACCTGGCGTGGATCTTCGAGAACTCGGCCCCCGACTTCGTCTCCTCCGGCGCGCTCCTGCCGCTGGACGAGACCCTGAAGAAGACCGAGGGCTACGGGTACGACGACCTGTCGCCGGCCACCCTCAAGCTGTGGCAGGACGGTGGGAAGCTGTACGCGTACCCGTTCTCCACCTCGCCCTTCGGTGTCTTCGTCAACACCGACCTGCTCAAGAAGGCCGGTCAGAAGACGCCGGCCGAGCTGATCGCCGCAGGCCAGTGGAACTGGACCAACGCGTTGGCCGCCGCCTCGGCCGCCAACGCCGCCACCGGCAAGGCCGGCATCGTGATCCGGGACTTCGACTACAAGGGCTGGGACAACCTCTCCACCTACTTCACCGGTTGGGGTGCCCAGGCGTGGAGCGCGGACGGCAAGACCTGCGGCTTCACCTCCCCGGAGATGGTCGACGCGATGACCACGCTGCACAAGGCGATCTTCGTCGACAAGGCGATGCCCGGCCCGGGTACGACCGCCGACTTCTTCGCCGGTGAGGCGGCCATGACGGTCACCCAGATCTCCCGTGCCTCGCTGCTCAAGAAGGACGGCTTCGGCTGGGACCTGGTGCCGCTGCCGGCCGGTCCGAAGGGCAACTACTCGGTGGTCGGCCAGGCCGGCCTCGGGGTGCTGAAGAAGAGCAAGCACGCCCAGGCGGCGGCCGACTTCCTGGCGTACTTCACCAACGCCACCAACTCGGCGAAGCTCGCCCAGTTCTTCCCGCCGCCGCGCCAGTCGCAGCTGACCGCCGAGACGCTGGCCAAGACCAACCCGACGCTCACTCCGGAGCAGCTCCAGAAGGTCGTCATCGACGGCATCACCAACGGGGTCGTCAAGCCCAACCACGCCGGCCAGGCCGAGTTGAGCCAGCAGGTCCGGGCCAGCCTCGACCCGCTGTGGAAGGCGGACGCCGACGTCAAGGCGGTACTGGACGGCGTCTGCACCAAGATCCAGCCGTTGCTGGCGAAGTAGGGACTCCCAGACATGTCCGAGACGGACACCGTGGCGGGCCGGGAATCGGCCCGGCCCGCCACCGGGGGGCGTACCGCCGAACCGGCCGGTCCGCGGCGGGCGGGTGACCGCCGGCCGTACTGGACCGCCCGACGACGGGACCAGCTCACCGGTTACCTGTTCATCACCCCGCAACTGCTGGGCAGCGCGGTCTTCGTGATCCTGCCGCTGATCCTGGTGGTCTGGTACAGCCTGCACGAATGGAACGTGCTCGCCGGCACCTTCGACTACGTCGGGGCCGAGAACTACCAGGCGCTGGCCGACGACACCAACCTGCCGGGCGTACTGAAGGCCACCGGGCTCTTCTCGATCGGGCTGGTGATCTTCAACCTCGCCCTGGCGCTGCTGCTCGCGGTCCTGCTCAACCAGCGGCTACGCGGCAGCATCGTGTTCCGTACCCTCTTCTTCTCGCCGGTGGTCGTGTCGCTGGTGGCCTGGACCATCGTCTGGGGCTTCCTGCTCCAGGACAACGGCGGGATCAACGGGCTGCTCGACACCATCGGCGTCGACGGGCCGAACTGGCTGCGCGGCGAAACCACCGCCATGCTCTCGGTCATCGTCGTACAGGTCTTCAAGAACGTCGGCCTCAACATGGTGCTCTTCCTGGCCGCGCTCCAGGGCGTGCCGGGCGAACTGTACGAGGCTGCCGAGGTCGACGGGGCCAGCCGGATGCGCCAGTTCTGGCGGATCACCGTGCCGTTGATCAGCCCGACGATCCTGCTCACCTCGATCATCACGGTGGTCGGCTCGTTGCAGGTCTTCGCGCAGATCGCCGTGCTGACCCAGGGCGGGCCGGGCACCTCCACCACCGTGCTCGTCTACTACCTCTACCAGCAGGCGTTCCAGTTCCACCACTTCGGCTACGGCGCCACCCTGTCGATCGTGCTTTTCGCCATCGTCCTCGCGCTGACCGTGCTCCAGTGGCAGATGCGCAAGAGGTGGGTCTTCCATGAATCGTGACATCTCGCGTCGGACCAAGCTCGTGCTCTACGGCGTACTGATGGTCCTGTGCATTCCGTTCGTCTTCCCGACCTGGTGGATGGTCACCTCGTCGCTGAAGCCGATCGCCGACATCTTCGCCTTCCCGCCGCAGCTCTGGCCGACCGACGTCCAGTTCGACGCGTACCAGCGGGTGTTCGAGTTGCAGCCGTTCGAACGGCAGTACTTCAACAGCCTCTACATCGCGCTGATCGTCACCGTCGGCACGCTGGCGGTCTCGGCCCTCTCCGGGTACGCCTTCGCGCGGATCCGGTTCCGGGGACAGAACGTGCTGTTCCTGGTGGTGCTCGCCGGCCTGCTCATCCCGAGCGAGGTGACGATCGTCCCGCTGTTCCAGATGTTCTTCAAGCTCGGGCTGGTCGACACCCACTGGCCGCTGATCCTGGTGCCGATCCTCGGTGCGCCCAGCGTGCTGGCGACGTTCATCATGCGGCAGTTCTTCATCAGCCTCCCCGGTGAACTGGAGGAGGCGGCCAGGGTGGACGGGCTGGGCCGGTTCGCGACCTTCTGGAAGATCGCCCTGCCGCTGTCCCGCCCGGCGCTGGGTGCGGTGGCCATCTTCACCTTCCTGCACAGCTGGAACCTCTATCTCGAACCGATCGTGTTCCTCTCCTCGCCGGAGAACTTCACCCTGCCGCAGGCGTTGACCCAGTTCGTCGACGCGTACGGCGGCCCGATGTGGAACGTTCAACTGGCTGCCGCCTCGATGACCGCACTGCCCGTACTGGCGGTGTTCGTGGTAGCGCAGAAGCAGTTCGTCGAGGGTCTGGCGCACACCGGTCTGAAGGGATGAGCAACCCGCAGCACCATCATGTCGGCATCGACACACTGCACGTCGGGGTCGGCATCGACACACTGCACATCGGCATCGACATCGGCGGCACGAAGACCCTCGCCGTGCTGGTGACCCCAGCCGGCGAGGTCGTGGCCCGGAGCACGGCCGGCACCCCGGCCCGGCAGGGTCCGGCAGCGGTCCTGGAAACCGCCGCCGGGCTCGTCCGGCGGTTGCTCCCCGACAACGCTGGCGACGCGCTGGTCACCGTCGGGGTCGGCGCGGCCGGCACCATCGACCCGGACACCGGCACCGTCCGGTACGCCACCGACAGCCTGCCCGGCTGGGCCGGCACCCCGATCGCCGACGAACTCACCGCCCGACTGGCCGGCAACCTGGGGGAGCGGGTACGTCTCGCCCCGGTACGCGTCGACAACGACGTGAACGCCGCCGCACTCGGCGAGACCTGGGCCGGTGCCGGCCGAGGCCGACGACACCTGCTCCTGGTCGCCGCCGGCACCGGGCTCGGCGGCGGACTGATCCGGGACGGCCGGGTCGACCACGGTGCCCGGGGCGGGGCCGGTGAAGTGGCCCATCTGCCGGTGCCCGGAGCCGAGCGCCTGCGCTGCGGCTGCGGTCGGTACGGTCACCTGGAGGCGATCGCCTCCGGCACCGGGCTCGCGGCCGCGTACGAGTTGGCCACCGGGGAACGGATCGCCGGGCAGTTGGTGGCAGAGCGGGCCACGGTCGGGGACACCACCGCGCAGGCGGTGCTCGACCGGGCCGGCACGGCGCTGGGCCGGACCCTCGCGGGGCTGGTCACCCTGCTCGACCCGCAGGCCGTACTGGTGGCTGGCGGGGCGGGGGACGCGCTGCTCCCGGCCGCCGCTATCGCGTACCCGGCAGAACTTCCCCCGGCCTGGGCCGACGTGCCGTTGCTACCCGCCGCGCTCGGCGCCGACTCGGTCGCCGTCGGCGCGGCCCGACTAGCCATGGAGGACCTGTGACGATTCTGGACGACCTGCGTGGTGGCCTGGTCATCTCCTGCCAGCCGCTGCCCGACGAGCCGGACGACCCGATGCGTGACCCGTACGTGCAGGCGCGGGTGGCCGCTGCCGCGGTACGGGGTGGCGCGGTGGCGATTCGGGCGAACGGGCTGGCCGACATCGCGGCGATCAGGGCCACTGTGGACGTACCGGTGATCGGGTTGGTGAAGGCGGGCAGCGACGGGGTCTTCATCACCCCCACCGCGACGCACGCCGTCGACGCGGCGTTGGCCGGGGCGCACATCGTCGCGGTCGACGCCACCGACCGGCCCCGGCCGGACGGGCGCAGCTTCGCCGACACCGTCCAGGCGGTACGCGAGTGCAGCCGCGCCCTGGTGCTCGCCGACATCTCCACCGAACAGGAGGCGGTGGCGGCGGTCGAGGCGGGAGCCGACGCGGTGGCCACCACCCTGTCCGGCTACACCCCGGACAGCCCGGCGACCGACGGACCCGACCTGGATCTGCTGGCCCGGCTGACCAAGCTGCTGTCGGTGCCGGTGATCGCCGAGGGGCGCTACCGGGACACCGAGCAGATCGGCGAGGCCTTCGCCGCCGGGGCACACGCCGTGGTGATGGGCAATGCCGTCACCTCACCGCTGTGGATCACCCGCCGGCTCGTCCCGGCCACCCCCCGGGCCACCGGCTGAGTGCAAGGAAGGGTCCCTTCCTATCGCTTTTTGCATAGGAAGGGGCCCTTCCTAACCCCTCGGCGGGCCGGACGGGTGCGGCGGAGGACTCCCGTCCGGAGGGCGTACGACTGGATGAGCCCGACGCGACGGGGGTGGTTGAGGATGGAGAGACGATGAGAAGACGTAACGTCCTGGCTGCGGGACTGGGCGGTCTGGCCGCCGGCAGCCTGGCGGCCGTGACCCTCGGCGGCGGCTCGGCGCTCGCCGCACCGGCAAAGGGTAGGAACCGGACGATCGCCCTGGTACCGCTCGACGACCGTCCGGTCAACGTGTACTGCTCGGAGATGACCGCCGCCAGCGCCGGGGTACGCCTGGAACTGCCGCCACGGGAGCTGCTCGGCCGGTTCTTCACCCCCGGCGACGGGGCGGGGATCGGCCGCTGGCTGGGCTCGGTCGGCAACGTCGACGGGTACGTCATCTCGGTGAGCATGCTCGCGTACGGCGGCCTGATCGCCTCGCGTACCGCCACCGCGACGATGGCCGAGGCGCTGGCCAACGTCGAGGCGATCCGTACGCTGCGTAGGGCTCGTCCGGACGCCACGATCGAGGTGCACGACACGATCCAGCGGCTCGCCCTGACCAGCACCGGTACGCCGCTGGACGCGTACATCTCGTTGTTGGTCAGTTGGGCGAAGCTCTACGACCAGGTGGTGAACCTCGGCCAGGAGGAGCTGCGCGGGCAGCTCGACGCGACCCGGGCGCAGATCCCCGACGAGATCGTCGACGACTACCTCGCGGCGCGGGCCCGCAACCACCAGGTCAACAAGCTGATGGTGGAGTGGGTCGCCGACGGGACCATCAGCCACCTGGTGCTCTCCGAGGACGACACCGCGCCGGTCGGGCTGGCTCGGGCCGAGCGGGTCGAGCTGGAGGCGCTGGCCGCCCAGCTCGGCGTCACCGACCGGGTGGAGATCTTCCCGGGCGCGGACGAGGTGAACGCGCTGCTGGTGGCCCGGCTCATCGCCGCCGGAGACAACCCCACCTACCGGCTGGAGTACGCGGGCGTATCCGGCGAGAACTGGACGGCCCAACTGGAGGGCATCCCGTTCGCCGAGAACATCCGCCGGCACGTCAAGTCGGTCGGTGGCCGGGTGGTCGACGGCCCCGCCGACATTGTGCTCGCCGTGAACACCCCGTCGGCGGTGGCCGCCAACCGGGGCACCGACCTGGACACCTTCGTGGCCCGGATCGGGGCGCTGCTCGCCGCCGGCACCCCGGTCATCGTGGTGGACCCGTTGATCGTCAACAAGGGGGACCACGACCTGGTCTCCCGGATGGAGGCGGGGCTCGACCTGGCGGCGCTGCTGTCGTACTCCGGCTGGAACACCGGGGGCAACGCGCTGGGGCTGGCCCTCGGGCACGGCACCGCGCGCTGGTCGTACCTGCGTAACTCCGGCAGCGGCTTCGGGGTGCCGCAGATGTCGGCTCCGGGACAGGCACACGCCGAGTACCTGCTCTACCGGTTCGTCAAGGACGACCCGTGGAAGAACGTGGTGCAGACCGAGGCGTACGCCCACGCCCGTGCCCAGGGCTGGGACCCGTTGCGCCTCACCGACGAGCAGAAGGTCTACTTCGACGGTTGGCTACGTGACCGGCTCGCCCCGGTGACCTCGCGGTACTTCGCGGACCACTTCGCCGGGCACCGGATCGTGCTCGGTCGGCGGGGTGCGAAGACGTTCACCGCGAAGTTGGCCCGGCTCGATTCGGTGCACGTCGAGCTGCCCTGGGACCGCCTCTTCGAGGTGACCCTGGAACCACACCTGCGCCTGTCCTGAGGTGTGGGAAGGGCCCCTTCCGAGGCAGGAAGCGATAAGAAGGGGCCCTTCCTTACCGCCGGGCGCGGACGTGGCGGTGGCCGTCCTGCGGAAAGGCGGGCGGCTGGGCGGGCAGGGTATGTGCGAACCGGTAGCCGGTCTTCTCCGCCACCCGGCACGATGCTGGGTTGTCCACCTGATGGAGCAGGTCGAGGTGGTCCAACCCGTCGGCGGCGAAGGTGTCGAAGGCCCAGTCGGTGAGCGTTTCCAGAGCACGCGGGGCAATTCCGCGACCCCGAGCATGCGCCGCCGTCCAGTAGCCGACCTCGGCGGTCCGGCCGGTGGGGTCGGCTCGCTTGAGGACGACGTTGGCGACCAGTTGGTCCTTACCGCTGTCCGGCCGCTCCTCCAGCACCGCGAAGCTGAGCCGCTGCCGGCTCTTCCAGCCCTGCCGCTGCACGTCCAGCCACCGTACGGCGTCCTCAGCGTTCTCCACGTGCAGCCGGGTCCACTGCCGCAGGATGGGGTCGCGGTAGATCTCGATCAACGCGGTGACGTCCCGATCACTCCAGGGGCGCAGGCGCAGTGCGGGAGCGGCTGGCGTCGCCTCTGTCCGTAGGACGGTCGTCATCGGCATGCTCCTGTGGCTTCCGTCGGTGGATCGTCATTCGATCATGGTGCCGTCAGTGCCGCCGAATGACGGGCCTCAGCCGGGGACTGGACGCGATCTTCTAGGCTGACCCCGTGCCTGCGTTTCCGTTGATCGTGACGAGCCTCTGGGCGTACGTCGTCACACAGTTCGCGGAACTCACGACCCACCCGGCCGAGCTGGTCGCCGGGGCGGCGCTCGCCGCCGCGACGTTGATCGCGGTCGCCGTCACGGTTTACTTCGTCGGCTGGCCGGGTCGCCCGACTGATCCGGCACGACACGCCAGCATCCTGCGGGATCGGGCCCGCCGTAGCGGTGTGCCCCGACAGATCGATCCGGACGCGTCCGGGCGGCCCCGTCCACGAGCCCCGTCGGCGCTTCCCTCGGCCGCGTAGCGCCCGTTTTCTCCTGCCGCCACGCGGCCGATTCCACGCCATGCCCGCACATCAGGCGGGCTCGCCTGTCGTAACACGACACCCGGAATCGAGCCGAGGGGTTCAGCCATGCTTGCCTTCGCACCACTCGACGGCGCGGTCGCGGCCGCCTCCGCCGCTGTCTCCGTACTGGCCGACGCCGTCGGGCCACTGGCCGGGACGGCGGCCACCGCCGCCGCCATCGTGCTGTTCACCATTGCCGTCCGACTGCTGATCTCGCCGCTGACCCTGGCGCAGGTGCGGGGCCAGCAGCGGCAGGCGGCGCTCGCTCCGAAGATCCAGGAAATCCAGAAACGGTACGCCGACCAGCCCGACCGGTTGCGGACGGAACTGGTGGCGCTCTATCAGGAGGCGGGTGCCTCGCCGCTGGCCGGCTGCCTGCCGGCACTCTTGCAGGCACCGTTCTTCTTCGTGATGTACCGCCTCTTCACCACTCCTGGTGAAGCGGATGGGCTGCTCTCCGAGCGCCTGTTCGGGGTGCCGCTCGGCCACCACGTCGGCGATGGGCTGGCTGGCGCGGCGGGGCCGCTCTTCGGCGTACTCGTGTTGCTGCTCGTAGGGTTGGCCTGGCTGTCGTCGCGGCGGATGCGTCGGGCGGCGGCCGGTGCGGTGACCGCCCAGCCCGCGGCGAACGGATCGGCGGCCGGTGCGGTGGCGGCCACATCGGCCGACGGAGTGCCGGCGGCAGCGACCAATCCGCTGGCCAAGATCATGCCGTTGCTGCCGTACGGGACACCGCTGATCGTGTTGGTGGCACCGCTCGCGGCGGTGATCTACCTGGTCACCACGACGGCGTGGACGGCGCTGGAGCAGGCGGTACTTCGGCGCGGGTAGGGCACGGGACGACATCGCGTACGTCGACGAGACGGCAGTTGACAATCGTCGATATGCGCCGTACAACCGTGAGAGAGCGCTCTCTCGACTCCCGCTCCGCAGAGAGGCCACCCTGATGAGACCGTACGAGCTCGCCGGGGCGACCGTCGTCGTCGCCCCGGCCCCCAGACGTCGCCTGCTCCTGGTCCTGTCCATGATCACCGTGGTGGTGACCATCCTGGCGGCGGTCACCGTCACCGCGCGTGCCGCCGTGCCGCCCACCCCACCCGGCTGGAGTCTGGTCTGGAGTGACGACTTCACCGGAGCCGCGGGCAGCCCGCCATCAACGAGCAACTGGATCGTCGACACCGGCACCAGCTATCCCGGTGGCCCGGCCAACTGGGGCACCGGTGAGATCCAGACCTACACCGGCAACGGTGCCAACATCGGCCACGACGGGAATGGCAACCTGCGGATCACCGCGCTCCGCGACGCCGCCGGCGGGTGGACATCGTCGCGGATCGAGACGGTACGCACCAACTTCAAGCCGCCGAGCGGGGGAGTGCTCGCCATCGAGGGGCGGATCCAGATGCCCAATATCACGGGCGCGGCGGCGGCCGGGTACTGGCCGGCGTTCTGGGCGTTGGGCGCGCCGTTCCGGGGCAACCACTGGAACTGGCCGGGCATCGGCGAGTTCGACATCATGGAGAACGTCAACGGGATCGACTCGGTGTGGGGGGTGCTCCACTGTGGAGTGGCGCCCGGCGGACCGTGCAACGAGTTCACCGGTATCGGCGCGTCCCGTACCTGCCCGGGGGCATCCTGCCAGTCGGCGTTCCACACCTACCGCTTCGAGTGGGACGCCGGAGCCAGCCCGCAACAACTGCGCTGGTACGTCGACGGCCAGCACTACCACACGGTCACCCAGTCGCAGGTCGGTGAGCCGCACTGGGCCAACATGACCAGCCACGCCGGCTACTTCCTGCTGCTCAACCTGGCCATGGGCGGGGCGTTCCCGAACGCCATCGCCGGTTCGACGACGCCGACGGCGGCCACCGTCTCCGGTCGGTCGATGCTGGTGGACTACGTGGCGGTGTGGAGCCGGGGTGGGGGTACCGTGCCGACGACCCCACCGGTCACGACTCCGCCGCCGGGCGGCGGGTTCGACGCGTACTCGACCATCCAGGCGGAGGAGTTCAGCGCGCAGAACGGTGTGCTCACCGAGGCGTGCAGTGAGGGCGGACAGAACATCGGCGGGCTGCGCAACGGTGACTGGGTCCGGTTCGATCGCGTCAACTTCGGTGCGACCCCGCCCCGGGACTTCGTCGCCCGGGTCGCCTCCGGCGCGCCCGGTGGGGTGAGCGGTCTGGTGGAGGTACGCCTCGACAGTCCCACCGGCTCACCGATCGGTAGTTTCGCGGTGGCGAACACGGGTGGCTGGCAGAGTTGGCGCTCGGTGCCGGGCAACGTGTCGACGGTGACCGGCAACCGAACGGTCTACCTGACCTTCACCAGCGGCCAGCCGGAGGACTTCGTCAACGTCAACTGGTTCACCTTCCGCCGCTGACCTCCCACTGGTTGTGGTTGTCGGGAGGGCCCCTTCCAGGGTGGGAAGCGATAGGAAGGGGCCCTTCTCCCATCACAAAATCATCAGGGGCCGGGGTCTGGACAGAAACAGTTAACAGTCCTAATAATTAGGGCCATCTTGTTGATGGCTGTGGATGTCTGGGTTGGTGGGAGGGGTTGGGGTGTGGCGTCGGTCGAGGTCGTTGGTGGTGGCGGTGGTGGCGGGGTTGGTGGCGGCGTTGGGGGTGGTGTGGGGGCAGTTGCCGGCGTTCGCGGCGGGTGTGACGGCGTCGTTTGTGAGGGTGTCGGATTGGGGTTCGGGTTGGGAGGGGCGGTACACGATCACGAATGGTGGGTCTACGGCGGTGTCGTCGTGGTCGTTGGTGTTTGATCTTCCGGCGGGTACGTCGGTGGGTTCGTATTGGGATGCGTTGTTGTCGTCGTCGGGGCAGCGGTTCACGTTTTCGAATCGGTCGTGGAATGGGTTGATCGCGCCGGGTGGGTCGGTGTCGTTCGGGTTTCTGGCGTCGGGGTCGGGTTCGCCGGTGGGTTGTTTGTTGAACGGGCAGGCGTGTGGTGGTGGTGCGGACCCGACGGGATCTCCGACGGCGACGCCGACGGCTTCGGCCTCACCGACGGTGTCCCCGACCACGCCACCACCGACCGATCCGCCCACCGATGGGCTGCCCAGGCACTTTCTCACCGGCTACTGGCACAACTTCGTCAACCCGGCGGTCGAACTGCGGCTGCGGGACGTACCGGCCGACTACGACCTGGTCGCCGTCGCCTTCGCGGACGCCACCAGCACCCCGGGTGCGGTGACGTTCCACGTCGACCCGGGGTTGTCGGCGGCGGTCGGTGGCTACACCAACGCCGACTTCAAGGCCGACGTGGCAGCGCTGCACGCCCGGGGCAAGAAGGTGATCATCTCGGTCGGCGGTGAGGCCGGTCGGGTGTCGGTCAACGACGCGAACTCCGCCGTCAACTTCAGCAACACGGTCTACCAGCTCATCCAGGAGTACGGCTTCGACGGCGTCGACATCGACCTGGAGAACGGACTCAACCCGACGTACATGGCGCAGGCGCTGCGATCCCTGCGCAGCCGGGTCGGCAGTGGACTGATCATCACGATGGCACCGCAGACCATCGACATGCAGTCGCCCTCGGTGTCCTACTTCAAACTCGCGCTGGACATCAAGGACATCCTCACCGTCGTACACACCCAGTTCTACAACTCCGGCGCGATGCTCGGCTGCGACCAGAACGCCGCCTACTCCCAGGGCACGGTCAACTTCATGACCGCGCTCGCCTGCATCCAACTGGAGGCTGGGCTGCGGCCCGACCAGGTGGCCCTCGGCCTGCCCGCCGGACCCGGCGCGGCCGGCGGTGGCGTGGTCGCTCCGGCCCTGGTCAACCAGGGGCTGGACTGCCTGGCCAGGGCCACCAACTGCGGCAGCTTCCGGCCGCCGCGCACCTACCCGGGCATTCGGGGCGCGATGACCTGGTCGATCAACTGGGACGTCGCCAACGGCAACAACTTCGCCCGCACGGTAAAGCCGCACCTCGCCACCCTGCCCTGACTTCGTACCTCTTTCTTGGCCTTGGGAGATCCGATGAGAATCCGTTCCCTCCGAACGGCGGTCTTCGCCGCCGCCCTCGTGGCCGCGACCGCCGCGGCCACGGTGCTGGTGGCACCGGCCGCGTCCGCCGCCACCGCGTCCTTCAACCGCACCACCAGCTGGAGCACCGGGTACGAAGCCAGATTCACCGTCACCAACGACACCTCGACCGCCATCACCTCGTGGAACGTGCAGTTCGACCTGCCGGCGGGCAGCACGATGGGCACCTACTGGGACGCCCTGGTGAGCACCTCGGGGCAGCATGTCACCGCGACCAACCGGTCGTGGAACGGCAGCCTGGCCCCGGGGGCCAGCACCTCGTTCGGCTTCATCGTCACCGGCACCGGTGACCCGACGAACTGCACGGTCAACGGGCAGTCCTGCACCGGCGGCCCCGGCAACCAGGTGCCCGGGGTCCCGGGCAACCCCCGGGCCACCACGACCACCACGTCGTCGATCTCACTGGCCTGGGACGCCTCCGCCGGCACCGTGACCGGCTACCGGGTGTACGAGGGCACAGCGGTCAAGGCCACCGTCACCGGGACCTCGGCGACCATCTCCGGGCTGGCCACCTGCTCGGCGCACAGCTACACGGTCACGGCGTACAACGAGCACGGCGAGTCGGCGAAGTCGGCGGTCGTACCGGCGTCCACCGGTGGCTGCGAGCCGCCCACCGGTGGAATGGCCGCCGCGCCGTACCTCTATCCGGGCTGGGGCAACCCGCCGGCACCGGCGACGGTGATGAACGCGACCGGGATCAGGTGGTTCACCATCGCGTTCATCCTCTCCAACGGTGGCTGCGCGCCGGGCTGGGACGGCAACGCGCCGCTCACCGGTGGGGTACACGCCAACACGATCAACGCGATCCGGGCGGCCGGTGGCGACATCATCCCGTCGATCGGCGGCTGGAGCGGCAACAAGCTCGGCCCGAACTGCTCGACCCCGCAGGCCCTGGCGGCGGCGTACCAGCAGGTGATCGACGCGTTCGACCTGAAGGCGATCGACGTCGACATCGAGAACACCGACGAGTTCGAGAACACCGTGGTGCAGGACCGGATCCTCAACGCGCTGAAGATCGTCAAGCAGAACAATCCAGGAATCAAGACGATCATCACCATGCCGACCACCACGACCGGGCCGAACTACTACGGCACCCGGCTGATCAACCAGGCGGCGGCGTTGCAGGCCAACATCGACGTATTCACGATCATGCCGTTCGACTTCGGTGGCGGCACCAACATGTACCAGAGCACGGTCAACGCCTCGGAGGGACTGAAGAACGCCCTCAAGACCGCGTTCGGCTGGACCGACGCCACAGCCTACAGCCGGATGGGCATCTCGGGCATGAACGGCCTCTCCGACCAGCGGGAACTCACCACCCCGGCGACCTGGACGCAGATCCGCGACTGGGCGGAGGCCCGGGGACTGGCCCGGTTCACCTACTGGGCGGTCAACCGGGACCGGCCCTGCCCGGACGGTGGCGTGGTGTCGCACTGTAGCGGCATCGCACAGAACGACTGGGAGTTCACCTCCATCACCGCCCAGTTCGGCTGACCTGAACCGACCTGAGTCCGATCAACGGCAACACATCACCCGCACAGTTCAGCGGGTGATGTGTTGCTGGCTGTGCCGTCGACGCAGGCGCTTGACGACCCAGGTGCCGATCATGACGACGAAGAGGAGCAGGATGCCGTAGTCGAACCAACTGCTGTACCGCTCGGCCTGCTCCCAACGAGAGCCGAGGGCGTAGCCCAGCCCGACGAAGAGCGAGTTCCAGATACCGCTACCCAACGCGGTCAGGGCCAGGAACTGGCCGATCGGCATCCGGTCCGCTCCGGCGGGCACCGACACCAGACTGCGCACCACCGGAACCATCCGGCCGAAGAGCACCGCCCACCGGCCGTACCGCTCGAACCAGCGATCCGCCTTGGTCAGGTCGTCGGACTCCACCAGGGGAATCCGGTCCAGCCAGCGCTTCAACCGGTCCTCGCCGAGTTTCGCGCCGAGCCAATAGAGCGCGAGCGCCCCCAGCACCGAGCCGGCGGTGGCCGCCAGCACCACCAGGAAGACGTTGATCCGGCCCTCGCCGGCAAGGTAGCCGCCCATCGCGAGGACGATCTCACTGGGGATCGGCGGCACGATGTTCTCCAACGCGACCAGCAGACCCACCCCGATTACGCCCATCGAGTCGATCACCCCGGCCACCCAGCCGGTGAGCCCGCCCATCTCGGTCGGGTCGACCTCGGCGGCGACTGCCATCGGCGGGTACCTCCTGTACGCATCGATGCCACTGGTGTGGTCGGGACCCTCCTACCCGCTGACCACGCTAGTCACACTCCGTACCGTGGCGGTTCAGGTTTGTCCGACTGCCGGATCGGAAAAGTCCCTCAGGTATGGGTGACAGGTGGTATTCCGAGGCGGTCGTCTACTGCCTCGACATCGACACGTTCGCGGACTCCGACGGCGACGGGGTCGGTGACATCAAGGGCTTGATCGGCCGGTTGGACTACCTGGCCCGGCTCGGGGTCACCTGCCTCTGGCTGCACCCCATCCATCCGTCCCCCAATGAGGACGACGGCTACGACGCGACCGACTTCTACAACATCGACCCGCGCTTCGGCACCCTCGGCGACTTCGCCGAGTTGCTGCACCAGGCCGGCAACCGGGGCATCCGGGTCATCATCGACCTGGTCGTCAACCACACCTCCGACCAGCATCCCTGGTTCCAGTCGGCCCGGTCGTCGCCGGACTCGCCGTACCGGGACTGGTACATCTGGTCGGACGAGCAGCCGCCGGACCGGCACCAGGGCATGGTCTTCCCCGGCGAGCAGCACGAGACGTGGAGCTACGACCGCACCGCCAAGGCCTGGTACTACCACCGGTTCTACCGGTTCCAGCCGGACCTGAACACCGCCAATCCGGACGTACGCGCCGAGATCGCGAAGATCGTCTCGTTCTGGCTACAGCTCGGTGTCTCCGGGTTCCGTATCGACGCGGTGCCGTTCATCATCGAGCACACCGAGCCGGGACGCCCGAACTCACCCAAGGACTTCGAGTACCTGACCCAGCTGCGCCAGCACGTGCAGTGGCGACGGGCGGACGCCGTACTGCTGGCCGAGGCGAACGTGGAGCCCGACGACCTGCCCGCCTACTTCGGTGACAACGGTGGTTCGGCCAACCGGCTGCACATGCTCTTCGACTTCATGCTCAACGGTCGGCTGATGCTGGCCCTGGCCCGCCACGACCCCGAGCCCATCATCGACGCGCTGCGTGACACCCCGACCCTGCCACCCGGCGGCCAGTGGGCGACCTTCCTGCGTAACCACGACGAGATCGACCTGTCCCGGTTGACCGCCGAACAGCGGGAGCAGGTGTTCGACGCCTTCGGGCCCGAGGAGAAGATGCGGATCTACGGTCGGGGCATCCGCCGCCGGCTGGCCCCGATGCTCGGCAACGACCGCCGCCGGCTGGAGCTGGCCTACGCCCTCCAGTTCTCGTTGCGCGGTACGCCGGTGCTGCGCTACGGCGAGGAGATCGGGATGGGTGACGACCTGTCACTGCCCGGCCGGCAGTCGATCCGTACCCCGATGCAGTGGTCCGACCAGCCCAATGCCGGCTTCTCCTCGGCTGCGGCGGAGAAGCTGGTCCGGCCGGTCATCGACAGCGGCGAGTACGGCTATCAGCGGGTCAACGTGACGGCCCAGCGCCGGGACCCCGGGTCGCTGCTGAACTGGTTCGAGCGGATGATCCGTACCCTCCGGGAGACGCCCGAGATCGGATCGGGCAGCTGTACCCACGTCGACGTACGGCTACCACCGGCGGTGCTCGCGCACCGGGCGGACGGGCCGACCGGCAGCATGCTCTTCCTGCACAACCTCGGCCCGGACAAAGCCGTACTCGACCTCGGTGAGCTGTATCCGGAGACCGAGCTGCCGGGGGACGTCCTGGCCGACCGTCGGTACACCCCGGTGGGCAAGTTCGACGCGTTGGAGCTGGCCGGTTACGGCTACCGGTGGATCCGGCTCAGCCGTGGTGCTGCCTTCGAGTGAGGGCAGCGGGCAGGTCGGCGTCGTCCTCGGGTGACGGCGGACGGGCGTACCCCTGGGTTAAGCTCCTCCGACCGTCGCCGTGAGTTGTCGGAGGTCGCCATGTCGGAGCAGTCCCGAGTTGCCATCGTCACCGGTGCCGCCCGGGGGATCGGCGCGGCTACCGCACTGCGGCTGGCCGCCGACGGTCTGGCGGTGGCCGTGGTCGACCTCGACGAGGTGGCCGCGCAGAGCACCGTGGACGCGATCAGCGCGGCGGGCGGTCGGGCGCTCGCGATCGCGGCCGACGTCGCCGACCGGGCGCAGGTGCAGGCGGCCGTCGACCGGGTCGCCGCCGAACTGGGTGCGCCGTCGGTGCTGGTCAACAACGCCGGGGTGCTCCGGGACAACCTGTTGTTCAAGATGACCGATGCCGACTGGGACACCGTGCTGGGAGTGCACCTGCGGGGTGCGTTCCTGTTCAGCCAGGCGGCGCAGAAGCACATGGTCGACCAGCGCTGGGGACGGATCGTCAACCTGTCCAGCACCTCCGCGTTGGGCAACCGGGGGCAGGCGAACTATGCGGCGGCCAAGGCCGGGCTCCAGGGGTTCACCAAGACGCTCGCCATCGAGCTGGGTCAGTTCGGGATCACCGTCAACGCGGTGGCACCCGGCTTCATCGCCACCGACATGACGGCCGCGACCGCCGCGCGTATCGGCGTCGATTTCGACGACTTCCAGGAGCGGATCGCCGCCCAGACTCCGGTCCGCCGGATTGGTCGGCCGGAGGACATCGCGCACACCGTGTCCTTCCTGGCCAGCGAGGGTGCTTCGTTCGTCTCCGGTCAGGTGATCTACGTCGCCGGCGGTCCCTGCGACTGACCGGTCCGGGCCGGTGCGATTGACGGTCGCGGGTCTCGTCGGTTCTGCGCTCCGTCAGCTCTGCGTCGCCGGGGGGCGGCTGGTGCGCAACAGCCAGAGCAGACCGAGGATCGGCAGCACCAGCGGCACATAGCCGTACCCTGAGCCGAACCCCGACCAGACGGTGTCATCGGGGAAGAGCGCGGGCTTGAGCAGGCTGATGGTGCCGACGACGAGCACTCCGGCGAGTTCGACGGCGCAGCAGACCAGGGCGGTGCGGCGTCCGCCGGCGCTGTCCCGGGCCAGTCCGACGGTGGCGACGATGTAGATCACCGCAGCCAGGGCGGAGAGCAGGTAGGCGAGCGGGGCCTCGTCGAAGCGGAGGATCGTCTGTACCCCGGCCCGGCAGGTGGCGGCGATGGCGAAGAGCAGGTAGACCGCGACCAGCAGCCGGCCGGGCCCCCGGTTGGTCGACCGGGTTGGGGCGTCAACCACCGACGACCTCCCAGGTCTGCTGGAGCCGGACGATCAGGACCGGATTGACCAGGCAGATGACGGTGATGATGGCCGAGCCCCAACGAGTCGGTTCCATCCGGGCCAGCACCGCGGCCAGCGGCGGCAGACAGACCAGGGTGACCAGGTAGCCGGCGAAGGTGGCCGCCTCGTGGGGCCGGTCACCTCCGAAGATCGCCACCAGCGCGGCGGCGGTCAACGCGAGCAGCGACAACTCGACCACCGCCAGGCCGATCAGGTGGGAACGGTCCGGCGCGCGGTCACGCACCGTTGCGATCAGGCTCCATACGGCGAGTACGAGTGACAGCGCGATGGCCACCGTCGCCAGTATCCCGTCCACCGGCGTACCGGCTGTCGCCGTGGTTGCCGCCTCGGTTGCGCTGACGGTTGCGCTGGTCACCGGAGGTCCCCGGTCGTTGGGTCGGTCACCGGCACAGCCTACTAACGCCGATGTCGTCGGCTGCCGACGCCGCCAGCTCCTTCGGCGCTCGGCGGCACCCTCCCCATCGCATCAATAGATGCCTATCATCGAGTTGTTTGTCGGACGCGCAGCCTGGGGAGTCGAGAGGCGTGGACGCGACAGGGATATGGGCAATGTTGATTCTCGGCGTGCTGGGCATGTTGTCGCTGCTCGCGCTCGCCCTACTGACCGATCGGCAACGCGCGGCACGACCCGACCCGGACCAGTTGCGGGCCGAGGCCGAGGAGTTGGCCACCCATTCCGCCGAGGCCCAGGCAGAGGCCGGGCGGGCGGTCGCCATCGCGGTCGAGGCCCGGGAGGAGGTGGCCGCCACCGAGCGTCTCCGCGACGAGGCCTGGGCCGCCCAGGAAGCGACCGAGAAGGCGTACGAGGAGGCGTTGCGCGCCGCGCAGGCCGGTCGGCGGGCCGGTGACGGTGCGGACGGTGCCGACACCGAGCAGGAGCGGGTGGTGTCCCGGGCCGCCCTGTCGGCGTACCGGCGGGGGGACATCTCGGTGCGGGAGATGCGCGAGGTGTGGCAGCGGGCCGGCGATCGGGATCCGACACAGCGGGAGCGGGAGCAGGCTGCCGAGCGGCAGCGCCTGCAACAGGTGGCGGCGCGACGGGTGCACGACCAGGCCGCAGCGGAGGTACGGCGGGCCGACCAGGCGGCACGGGTGGCCGAGGTGGCGGCCCAGGCGCTGGTGGACGAGGCGGCTGTGGCGGCGGTGGAGGCACACGAGGCGTTGCTCACCGCCGAGCGGTACGCCGTACGTCGGCGACCGTCCCGTTCCCGGAAACGGTCAGGCTAGCGGGTCCCGATGTGTTAGGAAGGGACCCTTCCAAGGCAGAAGACGATAAGAAGGGGCCCTTCCTTGCTTCGGTTCGGACTGTTTGGGACTGGTCACTGGGCGGCCAAGACACACGCCACGGCGCTGGCGGCACACCCCGGGGCGGAACTCGCCGGAGTGTGGGGACGTGACCCGGCCAAGGCCGCCGCGTTGGCCCAGCAGTACGACGTACCCGCCTTCGACGACGTCGACGCCCTGATCGGGGCGGTCGACGCGGTGGCCGTGGCCCTGCCACCGGACGTACAGGCGACGGTGGCCGTACGGGCTGCTGCTGCTGGCCGGCACCTGCTGCTCGACAAGCCGCTGGCACTGAGCACGTCGGACGCCGACCGGGTGGTGGCAGCCGTCGGGCAGACCGGCGTGGCGTCCCTGGTCTTCTTCACCAACCGGTTCCACCCGAACATCGCCAGCTTCGTCGCCGCCACGGCGGCGGCCGGCGGGTGGCAGGGTGCCCGGGCCATCATGTTCGCGTCGATCTTCGAGTCGGGCAGCCCGTACGCCGGTTCGTCGTGGCGTCGGGAGCGGGGTGGCCTGTGGGATGTGGGGCCGCACGCCCTGTCGGTGCTCCTGCCGGTGCTGGGCCGGGTCACCGAGGTGGCCGCCGTGTCCGGACCCCGGGGCACCGTCCACCTGTTGCTGAAGCACGGCACCCAGGCGACCAGCACGGTCTCGCTGACCCTGGACGCGCCCTCTGCGGCGGTCGGTAGTGAACTGGTCTTCTATGGCGAGAACGGCATCAAGAGCATGCCGCCCCGGGAGGGCGGACCGGCCGACGCGCTCGGCCTGGCCATCGACCAGCTGCTGGCGGAGGTCGACTCGGGCACCCGGGACCAGCAGTGTGATGTCCGGTTCGGCCGGGATGTGGTGGCCGTGCTCGACGCCGCCGAGACCGCCCGTGCCCAGGGCCGTACGGTGACCCTGCCCGGGTAGGCCACGGGCACACGGGCCGGGTACCCCGATGCTGACGGCCAGCCCCGGGGTACCCGCCTGGTTGTCAGCCCAGGTTGTCGTGCCGGTTTCCCCGTACCCGGTAGGTGCGTAGGTTCGGGTCGGCCGAGATCTGTGCCTCGGTGTACTTGATGGTGTCCCAGCCCTTCTGCGAGTAGAGCCGGGTCTGGTCGGCGTAGTAGGGCGAGTTCGGGTTGGTCGACTGCGAGTAGGTCAGGATCTGCCGACCGGACGGACCATGCCGGCCGAACTCGACTGCCATCACGAACGACGTACCGTAGTTGACCTTCGGGTAGCCGACCCCGGGCGTCAACCCGCTGTTGATCGCGTTGAAGATTCCGGAGCCGCCCGGGCCGCCGTGGATCGGGATCTGTTCGCCACCCCGTGGCTCGGTCTGTACCTCGCCGAGCGGTGCGTCCAGCGGGACGCCGGCCAGGCGTTGCACCGCGTCGGCCAGCGCGGTCAGCACCCTCGGGTTGTCGGCGGCGAGAACCCGGGGCGTGTTGACCGGATCGGTCACCACGAACGGGTCCCGGAACACGAGGCCGCGAGCGCGATTGAACTCGTTGAACAGGTGGGCACCGCGACTGTCCAGGTTGGCGCGCAGGTCCCAGCCCCGTAGCGCCGCGCAGGCCGCGGTGAGGTCGACCGTGGCACCGTTCGACGCCGTGGCGCTCGGGTTCGCCGTGCAGAGCGCGACCAGGTCGTCGCGGACCAGTTCACCACCGTAGACCCGGTTGCCGAACTGGACCTGCCAGAGGTTCTCGGTGGTGAACCTGGTGCCCGGCAGGCCGTCGGTGCCGGCGAGCCGCTGCTGCACCTGGCGCACCCCGAGCCGGGTACGCAGGCCACGTTCCGTCTGCTCGTCACCGATGATTCGTGGGAAACCGGTCAGCGGCTGTTCCGGGTTGGCCAGCCAGTGGCTGTTGTTGGAGTTGGTGACGTAGTCGGTCCGGATCAGCACCGGCAGGTGGGCCGGGCCGAGGATGCCGGGCACGGCGGCGTCGGGGTCGGCACCCAGCCCACAGGCCGACGTCGACCCGTCGAGCACTGCCTCGCCGGATTCGGCGTACCGGGTTCTGAACCGCGCCGGGATGCAGGTGGCGGCGAGTTCGTCGGTGACCCGGGGGACGACCGAGTGGTCGCCGTAGAGCGCCTCGCCGGCCGCGTCCGCGGCGACGATGTTGACCCAGGGCAGGAACTGGTAGCGGTCGAGGATCGTCTTCGCTGCCCGGACCGTCTTGGCCCGACCGAGCTGCAACCAGCCGTCCAGCGCGCGGCCGTTGTCGGCGTTGATGTCCGTCATCGCGTACGCGGTGCTGGTCGTCCAAGGGAAGGTGGGGGAGGCGATGACCGGGCCGAACCGGGTGTCGTAGAAGGTGTGGGTCACGGGTTCCGTGCCGCCGGTCGGCGTCGGCACCCGAACCGTCACGGTGCGCTGGGTCATCTTCTCCGGCTTCCCGTCGACCAGGTACGACGTGGGATCGCCGGGCACCAGCTTGAGTTCGTGCCACACGTGCCGCAGGGCGGTGGAGACGGTGTGACTCCAGCCCATCGAGGCGTTATGTCCGATTTGGACGATCGGGTCGCCGAGCAGCGACGCCCCTTCGACGTCGTAGCTGCCCGGGATCTTCAGGTGGATCCGGTAGAAGCGGTCGGGCCCGTCCCAGGGGAAGTGCGGGTTGGCCAGCAGCATCCCGCCGCCGCTGACCGTCGCCGCACTGCCCAACCCGTAGGCGTTGCTGCCCAGCCCGCCCGCGTTGCCCTCCGCGGCGTCGGCGCTGCCCGGGTCGGCGGCGCTCGTGCCCGGCCCGCCCGCGTCCAGGGTGGGGCTGGGCGCGGATCCCGGTGCCGGTGCAACCGTGTCGAGGAGCGGACGGAGCAACTCCAACGTCCCTGACCGGATCATGTTGGCCCAGTTGGTACGCCAGAGGTCGAGCGCGTTGATCTGCCGTACCCAGGGCTTGTCGCGGCACTGCGGGTCGGTCAGCTTTGCCACGCCGGTCTTGCGCAGGTAGTTGTTGTAGCCGGCGGCGAAGCCACGGACGAGGTCGCGGACCTCTCGCGACGGCGCGGCTACGCCGTCGGGGGTGCCGGCGAGGAGCCCTTCGGCGACCTTGTCCTCCTTGGCCTTCTGGAAGAACAGGTCGCTGCCCACGTTCGACTCGGTGGCACCGAAGTACCGGGACCGGGCGGCATCGGCGGTGACGACCTTCTCGGCGATCACACAGATGTTCTCCTCGGCCTGCACGTAACCGGCACCGAAGCCGAGGCTGGCGAAGTTCCTGGCGGTGACGTGTGGCACGCCGTACGACGTGCGGCGGATCTCGGCCGAGTACCCACCGGCCGACTCGGTCGTTTCGGCCTGGGCTGGTGTGGTGCCGGCGACGAGACCAGCGGCGAGCAGGGTGGCAGCGGCGATCGTGGCGGTGCCGGCCCGGGCGTGAGGTCTGGGTCGGGTGCCAGCCGACCGTACGGCAGGTGTGCTGTCTTTGCCCTTCATGAGGAGAAACTAGGCACGACGTGACGGGTCGCACATCAGCCCAGAGATGTCATCCCATGGATGGATGGCAGATTCGTGCGTCGTCCGGATGACGGGTGAATCGGTTGCTGTGCTGACCGGTCGACCGGTATTCCGGCGGCGACCGTAGGGGTGCCGAGCGTGGGCGAGAGCCGACGGGTGCGGGGTGTAGCTAGCCACACCCCGGTTCGGGCCCTGCCGACAATACGGTGGGCCCGCAGCTCAGGGCATGCTTGCGACATGACGAGCAGGGGGGTACGGCATCACCTGATCGCCGTCGCACGTGGCCTGGCCCTGGCCGGGGTGGCGCTGACCGGCGCGGTCGCGTTCCTGGCCCAGTTGGCCGTCTTCGTGCCCGGGTTCGGGCTGGGGCTGATCTTCCTGCTGCCCCGCCCGGTCGAGTGGGGGCGGCACCTACCCAACCTGGCCCGACGGCTGGCCCACCGCTGGTCGGGGATACCCGTCGCCGTGCCGTACCGGCCCCGACCGTCGGCACCCCGACCGGAACCGGACGGCCGGTATCGACACCTCAACAAGCTCTACCGGTCGCCCCGGTTCCCGGCGTTCTCCGCCCGCCTGGACTGGCTGCTCGGAGACGGGGCGACCTACCGCGACCTGACCTGGATGGCACTCAACACGGTGGTGGGCGGGGTGCTCGGGGCCCTGCCGGCGGGGCTGGTCGTGGGTGGTCTCGGCGTGGCCGCCGGTGGTGCCTGGTACGCCGCCGCCCGGGCCGGTGCCTACTGGTGGGCGGTGCCGGCCGGACTGGTTGGCGCGGTGGTCGGCGTGGCGACCGCTCCGGCGCTGGTGGCGCTCCACGGTCGGTGGACCGCGTTGCTGCTGCGACCGACCGTCTCGACCCCCCGGTCCGAGTGTCGGAAGGCATGGATCGGTCGCCATCTGCTCGTCCTGGTACGCCTGCTCTACCTGCTCGCGTTGGCCCTGCTCGGCGTGCTGCTGGCCGTACTGACCGTGCTGGTGATGGTGCTCGGCTTCGGCGTCGGTCAGGTCTACCTTCTTCCACCGATCATCGAGATGACCCGCTGGCTGACCGGGTACCGTCGCGAACTGCTGGGAAAGTGGTCCGGGGTGGCGGTGGAGACGCCGTACCGGCCTGAGCCGGAACTGCCCGCACCGCGGCCGGACGGGCTCTACCAGGTCGACGACCACCTCTACGAGACGGCGCGGTGGGCGGCGTACAACCAGCGGCTGAAGTGGCTGAACCGGGACCCCGCCACCTGGCGGGACATGCTGTGGCTGGTGACCGACCCACTGGTCGGTGGCGCGACGCTGCTGCTGCCCTTCGGGCTGATCTGGTACGGCCTGATCAGCCTGACGGTGCCCGGGATTCTGCGGCTGGCCGGGGTGGACGCGGCGGGGCAGAGTTGGCTCTTCTCGACCTCCGCCGGACTCGGTCCGATGGCGATGTCCGGGCTCGGCCCGACGGTGGTGGCCGGGCTGGCGATCCCGGTCGGCCTGGCGCTGGCCCTGCTGGGTGTGCTGGTCGCGCCGAGCATGCTGCGGCTGCACCACCGCTGGACCAGGCTGCTGTTGGCCCCGACCAGGCGGGCCCAACTCGCCCTGCGGGTGCAGCGGCTCACCGAGACCCGGGCGGACGCGACCGAGGCCCAGGCCGTTGAGCTGCGTCGGATCGAACGGGATCTGCACGACGGGGCACAGGCCCGGCTGGTGGCCGTCGGACTGACCCTGGGTGCCGTGGAGCAGTTGATGGATCAGGATCCGGCCGCCGCGCGGGCGCTGCTGGCCGAGGCGCGGGAGAGTTCGGCGAAGGCGCTGGCCGAACTGCGTGACCTGGTTCGGGGCATCCACCCGCCGGTGCTGGCCGAGCGTGGGCTCGGCGACGCGATCCGGGCGCTGGCGCTGGACCTGCCGATAACGACCGAGGTGACTGTCGAGGTGCCCGGCAGGCTGGTGGAGCCGATCGAGTCGGCCGCCTACTTCGCGGTCAGCGAGCTGTTGACCAACGCGGTGAAACACGCCCGGGCGAGCCGGATCACCGTCGACCTGCGGTACGCCGACGGCCGACTGCGGGCCGTGGTGACCGACGACGGTCGGGGTGGGGCCGATCCGGCTGCCGGCAGCGGCCTGCGGGGGGTGGAACGTCGCCTGGGTACATTCGATGGCGTCGTCGTGGTGAGCAGCCCGCCGGGTGGGCCGACGGCGATCAGTCTGGAGTTGCCGTGCGTGTTGTCGTCGCCGAAGACCTCTACCTCCTGAGGGAGGGTTTGGTCCGGCTGCTGTCCGTACACGGGTTTGACGTCGTCGCGGCGGTGGAGACCGGCCCGGAGCTGCTGCGGGCGCTGGTCGAGCTACGTCCGGACGTCGCCGTGGTGGATGTACGGCTGCCGCCGACCCAGACCGACGAGGGGTTGCAGGCGGCGCTGGCGGCCCGACAGGAGGTGCCTGGCCTGCCGGTGTTGGTGCTGTCCCAGCACGTGGAGCAGCTCTACGCCCGGGAGTTACTTGCCGACGGGTCGGGCGGGGTCGGCTATCTGCTCAAGGACCGGGTGTTCAATGCCGAACAGTTCGTCGAGGCGGTACGCCGGGTCGCGGCTGGTGGCACCGCGATGGACCCGGACGTGATCGCCAAGTTGCTGGTTCGGTCCGGCCGGAACGAGCCGGTGGCCCGGCTGACCCCACGGGAGCGGGAGGTGCTGGGCTTGATGGCCGAGGGACGTTCCAACAGCGCCATCGCCCAGCGACTGTTCCTGAGCGAGAGTGCGGTGGGTAAACACACCGCGAGCATCTTCGGCAAGCTCGACCTGGCACCGTCGGATGACGACAATCGGCGGGTGCTCGCGGTGCTGGCCTATCTCAACGGGGCCGGCGACTGAGCCGTAGGGCGTTGGCCAGCATGAGTTGACAGGGTCCTGTCAAGGCGGCAGGCTGCCTGCCATGACTCAGCTCACCCCGTCCGGGTCGGCCCTGTCCGAACTGGTCATCGAGGTGTTCCGCGCGAACGGTCTGCTGCTGGCCTCCGGTGATGGGCTGGCCCGACCCGCCGGCCTCACCAGTGCCCGCTGGCAGGTGCTCGGCGTGGTCGACCACGAACCGAGCACGGTGTCGGAGGTCGCCCGGGTGATGGGCCTGACCCGGCAGAGCGTGCAACAGACCGCCGACGCGCTGGCCCGGGACGGCCTGGTCAGCTTCGAGGAGAATCCGCGACACCGCCGCGCGAAGCTGATCACCATCACCGCACGGGGCCGGGTGGCGCTGGACTATGTGGAGCAGCGGCAGGCCGAGTGGTCCAACCGGATCGCCGAACGGGCGACCCTCGACGAGTTGCACGCTGCCACCCGAACCCTGCGGGAACTCGCCCGGCAGCTGGAGATCGACGCCGCACACACGCCAGACGACGACGCACAGCCGGACGGGAGAGACCATGGCTGACGAACGGACCGTGCCCCTGCTGCCGTGCCGCTCCATCGACGAGACAGCCGACTTCTACCGGGCGCTCGGGTTCGAGTCGACCTATCGACAGATCCGCCCCAACCCGTACATCGTGCTGCGGCGGGAGGATCTGGAGCTGCACTTCTTCGGGCTGGCCGACTTCGACCCGGAGCAGTCGTACGGGACCTGCCTGGTGTCCGTACCCGACATCGGAGCGCTCTACCAGGCCTTCGCCGAGGGCATGCGGGCGACGTACGGCAAGCTGCTGGTCGCCGGCATCCCCCGGATGACCCGACCTCGCGCCCGGAAGAACACCGGCAGCCTCTCCGGGTTCAGCGTCGTCGACCCTGGCGGCAACTGGATCCGGATTTTCCAGGCCCCGGATGCGGGTGACGCGCCGGCCGAGGACGATGTGCCGGACGAGACCGGTGTCGACGCAGGTGACACCCCCCAGAGCCGGCTGGCGAAGGTGTTGCAGAACGCCATCGTGCTCGGCGACTCCAAAGGGGACGTTGTGCAGGCGGTGCGGATCCTGGACGCGACTTTGGCCCGGGAGGAGGCGTTGGCGTCCGCCGTCGACCGGGTTGGTGCGCTGGTCTACCGGGCGGAACTCGCCGCTCGGCAGGCGGACGGCGAAACCGTGGATGCGCTCCTGACCCGGGTACGCGCCATCGAGCTGACCGACGCCGACCGGGCGCGGTTGACCGACGCGCTGGCCGACGCGGCGGAGCTGGAACTCGCCCGTCAAACCGATCAGCCGTAGTAGCGGGTAGGTGCCTTGCTCAGGCGGCCACTTCAGCTGCCTTGCGCTCAGGCGACCTTGTGCTCAGGCGACCTTGTGCTCAGGCGACCTCGCTCAGGGCGGAGTCGACCTCGGCCGGCGAGGCGAACTGGTCGGCTGGCAGGGAGCGTAGGAGCTGGATGACCGCCGTACCGGCACCGGACTCCTGGGCGCGCCGGACGAGATCCTCCTTGGAGATCGGAAAGTCCAGGCCGACGAGGTACTCCTGCACCTGTAGGGCGTTGACCGTCATGTCGACCGGTCTACCCGCAGCGGGCACCCGCACACCTGACCACCCGGCCGGGTTCGGGTGGCGTTTGTCGCCGATCCGGTCGGGTAGCCGCAGGGCATGGTGGTGCACCGGCTCGGGGGACCGGGCGACTTCGATCCGCTGCTGGAGCGTGTCGGCTCGGCCAGGGTGGTGATGCTGGGCGAGGCGAGCCACGGTACGCACGACTACTACCGGCTACGGGAGCAGCTGACCCGGCGACTCATCGCGGAGCAGGGCTTCTCCTTCGTCGCGGTCGAGGGGGACTGGCCGGACTGCGACCGGGTGCACCGGTCGGTGACCGCGATGCCGGGCGGCATGGTGGACCCGTTGGCCGCTCTGGGGCGGTACGACCGGTGGCCGACCTGGATGTGGGCCAACGGCGAGGTCGCCCGGTTCTGCATGTGGTTGCGCGCCTGGAACCTGGAGCAGGCCGAGCCGGTGCGGGCCGGCTTCCACGGGCTGGACGTCTACAGCCTCTGGGAGTCGATGCAGGCGATCTTCGACTACCTGGGTGAGGAGGAGCCGGCCACCCTGGAGGCGGCGCAGGAGGCGTACCGCTGCTTCGAGCCGTACGGCAGACGGATCGAGGAGTACGGCGTCGCCAGCCGGTTCGTCTCGGCGCGCTGCGAGGACGAGGTGGTGCGGCTGTTGGCGCGTACCCGGGAACAGGCGCTCGCCGACGGGCCGGACCGCTTCTCGGCATGGCAGAACGCGGCGGTGATCGCCGGCGCGGAGCGCTACTACCGGGCGATGGTGGCCGGTGGTCCGCAGTCCTGGAACGTCCGGGACACGCACATGGCGGACACGCTGGAGCGGCTGCTGGACTACTACGGCCCGGACGCGAAGGCCGTGGTGTGGGCGCACAACACGCACGTCGGGGATGCCCGGGCCACCGACATGACCGACGACGGGATGGTCAACATCGGTCAGTTGGCCCGGGAACGGTACGGCGACGAAGAGGTCGTGCTGGTCGGGTTCGGCAGCTACCAGGGCAACGTGATCGCCGGACCGCGCTGGGGTGCCCCCTGGGAGTCGATGGTGGTGCCGCCGGCCCGCTCCGGCTCCCTGGAACACCAACTGCACGGACTGCTGCCCGAACGGGCGTTGGTCCTCTTCGACGACGGCGAGCAGCCCGACTGGGCCACCGAGACCCTCGACCACCGGGCGATCGGCGTGGTCTACGACCCGTCGTTCGAGAAGTGGGGCAACTACGTGCCGACCCGGTTGGCGCAACGCTACGACGCGTTCGTCTGGTGCGATCGGACCAGTGCGCTGAATCCGCTGCCCGCGGCCCCGGTCCCCGGCGAGCTGGAGACCTACCCGGCGGGGGTGTGACGCCTAGCGCCTTCCAACACGGCGCTCGTCCCATCGGCGCTCGTCCCAGACCGGTTCGGGGTGCTCGTAGACCCGCCCGTCCGCGCCGAAGATCAGGAACCGGTCGAAGTCGGCGGCGAACCAGCGGTCGTGGGTCACCGCGAGCACCGTCCCCTCGAATGCGGCCAGGCCCTGCTGTAGCGCCTCCGCGCTGGCCAGATCGAGGTTGTCGGTCGGCTCGTCGAGCAGCAGCAGGGTCGCGCCGGAGAGTTCCAGCAGCAGGATCTGCAACCGGGCCTGCTGGCCACCGGAAAGCGTCTCGAACGGCTGCCGCCCAGCCGGCCCCAGCTCGTACCGGGCCAGCGCAGACATCGCCTCGTTCCGGGTGCACGCGTGTGTGCTCATCACGATCTCGGCCGTCGTACGACCGTGCAGGTCGGGGCGGGTGTGCGTCTGGACGAAGTGGCCGGGGACCACCCGTGCGCCGAGCCGGGCCTCGCCCTGATGCGCCACCGCCGGTGGCCTGTCCCCGCCCAACTGGGCGAGGAGACCGAGGAAGGTGGACTTGCCCGAGCCGTTGGCCCCGAGCACCGCGACCCGCTCGCCGTACCAGATCTCGGTGTCGAAGGGGTGCATCAGCCCGGTCAGCTCCAGTGCCTGGCAGAGCACCGCCCGTTTGCCGGTCCGGCCGCCGTGCAGGCGCATCCGGACGTTCTGTTCCTTCGGTGGCCGTTCGGGCGGCCCGGCCGCCTCGAAGCGGTGCAGCCGGGACTGGGCGGCGCGGTAGGCGGAGGCCATCGAGTCGTTGTTGGTGGCGCTCTGCCGCAGGGTGTGCACGAGCTGCCGGAGCCGGGTGTGCTCGTCCTCCCAGCGGCGGCGCAGCTCGTCCAGCCGGTCGATGCGGTCCGCACGGGCCTGGGCGTACGTCGCGTAGCCACCCCCGTGCACCCAGACGGTACGGGACTCGACGGTGACGATCCGGTCGGCCACCGTGGCGATGAGCTGCCGGTCGTGCGAGACCAGCAGTACGGTCTTGCGGCTGGCCAGCAGCTGTTCCTCCAGCCACTGCTTGCCGGGCACGTCGAGGTAGTTGTCCGGTTCGTCGAGCAGCAGGATCCGGTCCGGCCCGCGTAGCAGCGCCTCCAGTGCGAGCCGTTTCTGCTCGCCCCCGGAGAGGGTGTTCACCGGCCGGTCCCGGGCCTGGTCGAAGTCGAGCGCCAGGGCGGCGGTGGTGCAGCTGTCCCAGACCACCTCGATGTCGTACCCGCCGGCGTCGGTGTGGTCGGTGAGCGCCTGCGCGTACGCCAGTTGGGTCGACTCGTCCTCGGGGGCGTCGGCGAGGGCGCGCTCGACCCGGCGCAGTTCGGCGGCGCTGGCCCGGATCCGGTCCGGGGCGACCGAGAGCAGCAGGTCGGCGATGGTCCGGTCGTCGCGTACGCCGCCGATGAACTGGCGCATCACGCCCAACCCGCCGGCGTGTCGGACCTGCCCGGAGCCGGGGTGAAGGTCGCCGCAGATCAGCCGGAGCAGGGTGGTCTTGCCGGCACCGTTCGGGCCGACCAGTGCCGCCTTGCCGCCTTCGCCGATCCGGAAGGAGACCGCGTCGAGCAGGGGTCGCCCGTCCGGCAGCAGGTGGGTCAGTTCGCTTACCTCGATGTGGCCCACTGGCTCCTCCGCGTTCGGCGATGAGACCTCCCCGAAGGCCAGCTTTCCCGGCGGCCCGGTCTGATCACCACCGAATTACCGGTCGTCGTCTCCCGGTGGCGGGGTTACGAGGACGTCGACTCGGGCGGTGGGGTTACGAGGACGCCGACTCGGACGGTGGGGTTACGAGGACGCCGGCTCGGGCGGCGGCGAGTGCGGCGGCGGCGGCCCGGTCGGCGACGGTCTCGTCGATCGGCTCGCCGCTGACGAAGAGGCGGTAGTACAGCGGTGCGATGGCGAACCGGACGACCTCGACCGGGTCGGTGCCGGCGGGTAGCTCGCCCCGGGCGATGGCACGGTCGACGATCGGGGCCGACTGTTCGTGTCGGGCCTGGAAGAAGGCGTGGAGCGCCCGACCCGCCGCCGGGTTCTGGACGGCGGCGGCGACGAAGGCGGTGGCCACCGGGCCGGCCTCTGGGTCGGTGAAGCCGGTCAGTACCTCACGGGCCAGGGCGTGCAGGTCACCGTCGATGGTTCCGGTGTCGGGGACCGGCCACGGTTCGCCGCTGGCCAGCTCCAGTGCGTCGGCGATCAGTCCTTCGATGTTGCCCCAGCGCCGGTAGAGGGTGGTCTTGTGTACGCCGGAGCGAGCTGCCACGCCCTCCACGGTGAGCCCCTGATAGCCGTGGGCGACCAGTTCGGCGAGGGTGGCCTCGCGGACGGCGGCGCGGGTCCGGGCGGTGCGCCCGCCGGGCCGTACGGTGCCGTGTGTGGTCAAAGTCAACTCCAGTTGCATCAACTGATAATCGCTGGCATCCTCGACAGGATATTGCAACAGTAGTTGCATTATGCGGTCGCTGACCAGGGAGGGCAGTAGCGATGGGGCACCCGTCGAGCGTCGACGTCGACCAGTTCCACCCACCCCGATCGGAGACACGCTCTTGGCTACCCAACTCGCACTCCACGACGTCACCATGTCGTACGGGGAACGGCTCGTTCTCGACCGGATCTCGCTGACCGTAGCACCGGGCGAACACGTCGGCATCGTCGGTGAGAACGGCTCCGGCAAGTCCACCCTGCTCCGGCTGATCGCCGAGGTCGAGGCGCCGGAGAACGGCCAGATCACCGTCACCGCCGACGGCGGGATCGGGCACCTCACCCAGACCCTGGACCTACCCGAGGAGCACACCGTCGGGCAGGCGATCGATGGTGCCCTCGCCGAACTGCGCACCCTCGAACGTCGACTCCGCGAGCTGGAGGCCGACCTGGCCACCACCGACCTGGCCGCCGCCGAGCGGCTGTCCGCGTACGGCGAACTGCTCAGCGCGTACGAGGCACGCGGCGGCTACGAGGCCGACGCCCGGGTGGACAAGGCGTTGCACGGGCTCGGATTGGCGCACATCGGTCGGGATCGACGGTTGGGCAGCCTCTCCGGCGGTGAGCAGGCCCGTCTGGCACTGGCCTGTCTGCTGGCGGCCGACCCGGAGGTGCTGCTGCTCGACGAGCCCACCAACCATCTGGACGGGTCCGCGTTGACCTGGCTGGAGGAGCGGCTACGGGCCCACCGGGGGACCGTCGTGGTCGTCTCGCATGACCGGGTGCTGCTGGACCGGGTGGCCACCGCCATCGTCGAGGTGGCCGACGGTGCGGTGAGCCGCTACGGCAACGGCTACGACGGCTACCTGACCGAGAAGGCCGCCGCCCGAGCCAGGTGGAAGCAGGCATACCTCGACTGGCAGGCGGAGATCCGCCGGCTGGCGGACTTCGCCACCACCACCGCGCACCGGGTGGCGCCGGACCGGCCGATGAAGGACCGCAACAAGCTGGCGTACGACCGGGACAAGGGGCGGGTGCAGAGTTCGATCTCCAGCCGGGTACGCAACGCGCAGGAGCGCCTGCGTCGGCTGACCGAGGAACCGGTGCCGGTACCGCCCGAGCCGCTGCGGTTCGCCGGTCGGCTGGCCGGTGGCGACACCGGCGGACCGCTCGTCGAGTTGACCGCCGTACAGGTGGCCGACCGGCTCGCGATCGACACGCTGTCGGTGGCCGGCGGGGAGCGGCTGCTCGTCCACGGCCCCAACGGGGCCGGCAAGACCACCCTGTTGCGGGTGCTCGCCGGTGAACTGGCGCCGGAGCACGGGACGGTACGGCGGCACGGCCGGATCGGCTACCTGCCGCAGGAGTCACCGGTCCACCGGCCACGGCAGAGCGTGCTGGCGGCGTTCGCCGAGGGGCGACCCGGGGACATCGAGGAGCATCGGGACCGGCTGCTGGCGTTCGGGCTGTTCGCCCCGGACACCCTGCGGGTGCCCGTCGGGGCGCTGTCGATCGGGCAGCGACGCCGGCTCGCGCTGGCCCGGCTGCTGGACAGCGAGACGGACCTGTTGCTGCTGGACGAGCCGACCAACCACCTGTCACTCACCCTGGTCGAGGAGTTGGAGGAGGCACTGGCCGACTATCCGGGTGCGCTGGTGGTCGTCTCGCACGACCGGGCGTTCCGCCACCGGTTCGTCGGCGAGCAGGTGGAGCTGCGCGATGGTCGGCTGGTGCGTCAGGACACGACCGCCTGACCGCGCTGGTATTCGGCGAGATAGGCGCGGGCCCAGTCGTGCCACCAGCAGCCGGCATGGTCGCAGCGCCAGCATCGCGCGTTGTCCCGATGCTGGCGGATCGCCAGCCGCGCCGCGTCGTACTGGTCTTCGGTGTGGTGCCTGTCCGTCATGGTGATCGCCGCCTTCGCGTCCGGACCGGACGACCTCGTGGATGGTCAGGCCGGCTGCGCTGGCGGCGAACTGGTGGCGCCGTGGAGGGCGGCCTGGCATCGCGCGGATGGTCACCGGGGTTGTGGCCGGAGCGGATACGCGACGATGATTGACAGAACGTAAGGCAGTGGTTGCGTAAAGCTGTTGCATTGCCGCAACATTTCCTTAATCTGGCGATCCACGGCATCTCGGGAGGGCTGCACATGTCCCGCAGAGCCACCGTGGACACCGTCATCGGGCAGCGCATCCGGGACCGGCGGGAACTGGCCGGTTGGAGCATCCGGCACGCCGCCGACCGCGCCGGCATCGCGGCTTCGACCTGGTCACGGATCGAACACGGTCGGATATCCGCCGACAGCCGGGCCACCCTCGCGGCCATCGCCCAAGCCCTGCGATGTCCGGTCGCCGACCTGACCGGCCTGCCCGCGGATCCGGTGGGTCGGGACCGGATCGAGACCGGCGGTGCGCTCTACGAGACGATCCGCGCCGTGGTCGACGCGGACCTGGACTGCCGCCCGGACGGCTCTGACCATGCGTCCGACCCGCTCCCCGCGCTGACGCGGGAACTGGACCTGGTCTGTGACCTGCGGGCCCGGTGCGAGTACGTCTCAGCAGCCACCCGCCTGCCCGCCCTGATCCGTGGCCTGCATCGGGCTACCTTCGGCTCGGAACGTGACCGGGCGCTACAGGCACTGGTCGTCGCGATGGACACCGCCTCGTTCGTGGTCCGCTACGCCGGTCATCCCGGCTCGGCCTGCCTGGTGGCCGAACGGACGCGGCAGGCCGCCGAGACGCTGGGGGATCCGGTGCTGCTGGGGCTGGCCACCTGGTCGCGGGTGCACGCGGCCCTGGGCATGGGGTTGCTGCCCCGCGCCCGGCAACTGGCCGAGCGCGGAGTACACGACCTCAGGAACTGCACGAACGCACCGGCCGGGGCGGAGATGTACGGGCAACTGTTGATGACCCAGGCGTTCACGTTGTTCGTCGAGGGACGTACGGAAGACTCGTTGGAGCCGGTCGCGGAGGCGCAGGCAATTGCGGCGCGGACCGGCGAGTCGGCGGCGTTACGGCTGATGTTCGGCCCGACGAACATCAGCCTTTGGCGCATTTCCATGGAAGCCGGCGGAGCCGATCCGGACCGGGCCGTCGAGATCGCCCGACATACCCAACCACAACTCGTCGACTCGGTGTCCCGGCAGTTCGCGTACTACGCCGACACCGGGCGGGCGCTGGCCCGAACCGGCAAGGACCAGGAGGCGCTACGGATGCTGCTCACCGCCGAGCGGCTGGGGCCGCAGCGGATGCGCTCCCCGTTGATCGCCGAGACCGTACGCGGAATGTTGGACCGAGCCCGGCGCGGCACCGGATGGACCGAGCTACGTGGCCTGTGTGAACGTCTCGGCCTCGGCCATTAGCCGACCGGCCTGGCCCGCTCGGGTGGCTCGACTGAGGTGTCGGCCCGCTCGGGTGGCTCGACCGAGGTGTCGGCCTGGATGGCCGCCTTGATCTGGGCGGTGAGCGAGTCCAACACCGTAGCCGGGATCCGGAGACCGTTGTGGTGATCCGGGTCTACCAACGCCGCGCAGCCCGCCGGCCAGTACTCCAGCACATCGAGGAAGGGCGCGATCATCCACGGCACGTCGCCGAGTCGGGCCCGCAACCGTACCGCCGAACTGAACAGCACGATTCCCTCGTCGGCCGGGCTCGTTCCGTCCCGCCACCACGCGAACTCGGCATCGGAGAGGTCACGCGACGGCGACCCCGTCGGCAGGGTCGGTACCACCACATCGGATTCCAACAGCGCGCCAAGGTACGCCGCCGGATCGTCGCCAGCCGCCCGTAGCGCGGCGTCCAGGGGATGCTCGCTAGTCGCCCGGTCCGCCAACTCGGCCATCAGCTCCGGCTCCAGCAGCACCTGGCTGGCCAGGGTCGGGTCGATGAGCAGCGCCCATCGTGGGTCGGGCCAGTGGTGGACCAGGTCGAGGACCGGCCAGACGATCGGTGGGGCCTGGATCTCGACCGGCCCGGTGCACAGCCGGTCGACCGAGGTGAAGACCACGACCATGGTCGAGCCGTCGGGGCCCGCCACGGTCGGCCACCTCGCCCCGTCGGAATCGGCCGGCATGACCACACAGGTCTCCAGCAGAGCGGTCAGATAGCCGTCCACGTCCCGGCGCTGGGCAGCCACATCCAGCAGCCCGATCAGGTAGTCGTCCGGCCGCCACCCCGCCGTCATCGTCCGCTGCCCGGCGCACCGGCCGCCGCGACCGTGGCCACCTCGGTCTCTCCCGGCCCGCCGAACCGACGCTCCCATTCGGTCAGGTCCAGCCAGACGTAGCTGTTCACCCCGCCGCCGACCAGGGCCACCATCTCGTCGGGCAACCGGGTCAACGCTCGCGGGGTGTCGCCGGTCATGTCGAGCACATCGGCGACGATCTCCGCCTCCTCCGTGCTCAACCGGCCGAGCACCACCAACTGCGCTCCGGCCAACCGGCGGGTGTCGTGGCTGGTCAGCCGGGGCAGCACGGTGAGCCGGGTCTGCCACGGCCGAAGGCCATCGGAAACGGTCAGCTTGTCGGTCTGTTCGACCACGATCAGCGTGGGCTGTTGCGGGTTGCCGGCCGGCGGTGGTGCCAGGTCCAGTCGTACCCGGTCCGGAACGCCGCTCGCCGCCGCGAACGCGTGCCATTGCGCTGCTCCGTCGGTGCGTACGCACACCAGGGCGCCGCAGGCGAGCGCGCGACCGGCGAGCAGTCGCGCGATCCCGTCGCCGCCGACGAGCACCACCTCGGTCGGGCGACGGCGGAAGAGGCGTACGACGCTGGGGTTCTGGTCCACGTCCTGGCCGAGTCGCAGCCCCACCGCGGACTGGGACGTTGTGGTGGCACCGGCCCCCGCCGGGTCTCGTGCCGAGCTTGCCCCGGGCGGGGTGAGTGGCCACCAGGGCGCACCGATCGGATCGAGACCGACGGCCAGTGCGGCGGTGGCGTAGCCGCCAGTGGGCGGAAGGGCCGCGGCGGTGGGGCCCGCGGCGTACGCGGCAACCGGGTGCCGGTCGTCGAGCCGACGCACGTGGTGTCCGGTCCGTCGGGCCTGCTCACGTAGGGCCCGGTCGCTGGCGTCGACGTGGTCTGCGGAGGCGAGGAGCCGCACCAACTGCCGGGCGTAGCTGCTGTCCGAGGTGCCGCCGATCGTGAGCGAGCTGGTCACCGCGACCGCGGGCGACCCGGCGGCGAGGGTCGGCCCGACTGGTTCACCTCCCGGCTCCCCGCCGACCAGGTAGCAGACCTGGTGTAACCCGTCGGCGAGAAGCGCGCCGCGCTGGTCGTGCACCGTTGCGGGGGAGCCGGGCACCAAGCCGGCGGCGTCGAGCACGAACCCCAGTTCCTGGGCGTCCAGGATGCGGTAGGTGAAACCGGACGACCGGAGGATGCGGCGGGCCCGCAGCATCGCCGATGCGGTAGTCGATGCCGCCGCATCCGGACCGCCGCCCCGCCGGTTCGCCGCGATCGCTCCCCCGCAGGCGTCGACCCGCACGCACAACCAGGAGATATGTTGGGCGGCCGTGGGGTGTCCGGCAGCGAGCTGACGGTACGACCCGACGACCGGGACACCGTCCGGTAGCAGCCCGCTGGGACCGGGCAGGATGTGCTCGACCACCTGGACCGCAGAGGGATCGCCGGCACCTTGGAAGATCCGGCGGAGGACCGCGACCGGCGGTCGTCGAGCCGCGTCCGGCCGCAGATCGGTGCGCTCGGCCAGTTCGGCCACCGCGAACCAGCCTCCACTGTCCTCGGCCACCCCGACCCTGCCGCCTCGGCGTTCCACGGAGCGGGCCCGGACCGGCCCGGAGAGTGCGAGCAGGTGGGTATCGGCGGGCGCGTTCCCGGTAGGGACGTCCCCGGCCGGGGCGGAGGGCGGCCGTGGCGCGTCCCGGGAGCCGGGATCAGTCGAGGGTGCCGGGAAGCGGCGTCGCCGTCGGCTCTCGGATGCGGCGGCGAGCAGCCCCGCAGCCGGCAGGGCCAGGCAGAGCGCGACCCCGGGCCACCACGGGCCGGGCCGGGTAACGGCGAGCAACACCGCGGCCAACCCGGACTGACCGGCCAGCAGTACGCCGATCAGCCGGCCACCGGTGGCCGAGTCAGGCACGTCTGTCCCCGTTCTCCGTCCGGTCGCCGTCCGCCACCCCGTTCTCCGTCCGGTCACCGTTCGCCACCCCGGTCCGATCCGACGCCGGGGTGCTGTCGGGTTGGGCGAACCGATCTCCCACCAGCCCGGCGTGGGCGGCGTCGAGGAGTCGGGTCCGTTCGGCCGAGAGCCAGACTACGTCGAACGCTTCGTCGGCGACCAGGTTCCGGACCGCTCGACCCTCGGGCGTCCAGGATGCCTCCGGTGGTACGGCGGAGGCACCGGGCGGCAGGAAGTTCAGCACCTCGCTGATCGCCTCGGCCGCAAGCCGGAGCAGGTCCTGGACGTGCTCGCGTTCGGCGGGGTGGTCCATTGCCGACTGGGCCGCCTCCGCCTCCGACCCTCGGGCCACCGCCAGCCACTCGCCCGGGTCGATGATGGTCGAGGGGCGGCCGGCCGGCCCGAACCGGGTACCGGGACCGGAGGCGGGATTGGCCGGCAGGCGGAACGTGTAACTGCGAGACCGTCCACAGTCGACGCAGTTGCCCTCGTACCGGGTGAGGTGGGCGTCGGGTAGCCGGCTGGTGGCCGACGATGGCGGGAATTCGTTCGAGCCGCAGCCACACGGGTTCAACCGCAGGAACATCATGGCTTCTTCGGTGCTGCGGGCCGATAGGTGATCGCTGCTTTCGGCGGCGGGTAGACCGTCGGTCCGACCGGCTTCGGCTGGCGTCGATGTCGGTACGACCGGCGATGGCCGCTGCTCGGGCGATTGCGCTGCGAATGGTGCCGCGACCGGGACCGCCTCGGCGGCGGGAATCGGAGTGCTGGACAGTGTGCCGTTCGCGTCCAGGCGCTCCGCCCACATCCGGTAGTCGTCCCGCACGGCCGCCAGCCGAGGCGCGTCGAACCGCTCGGGTGCCTCCTCCCACATCTCGCGTCCTCGTTCGGTCCAGAACGCCGTGGGCGGCGGCGTGGCCGCCCCGGCCGGAACGAACTTGAGGACCTCGTCCATGGCGGCCGAGGCGAGCGCGAACTCCTCGGCGGTCTCCGTCGGGTCCTCCTCGACATCCTCGCCGAGCCAGACCGTCAGGCCGGCGACGATCCGGTCTGCCACCCAGAGCCACTCGCCCGCGTCGACCAGTCGGGATGGTGTATCGCCGCCGAACGCCTCGGGCTGGGCTTCACCGTCGGGAGCGATCGCATACCTGAACTCCCGGCCGACTCCGCATCCCGCGCACTGTCCGGCGTAGCAGTCGATCGGTTGGCCGTCGATCAGCAGGAGGGCGTGTTGATCGAGTTCCAGTCCGGCCTCGCCACATGTGGGACAGGCCAGCAGTTCCAGGTGGAGCTGCGCCTCGTTACGGGACCGGGCGGGTAGCGGCGTCATCGGACCGGTCCCGCTCATCCGGCGAACGTGACCCGGCTCGGGAACTCGCCGTTCGCACGCCACAGCCGTTTGATCTTCGCCGCCATCATCGCCCCGTTGGTGTCCAGTTCGCCGGCGCCACCGCTCGCCGCCCCGGTCTGTCTGTCGATCACCAACGTACGGTCAAACCGTTCGTCGAGACCGTAGGCGTAGCGGATCACGGCAGGATCCTCCGCGATCTGTCTGGCGACCATCAGAATTGCCACCGGTGCCGGCCTCCCGCTGACGTGTCTCGATCAGAACTCTGCCGACGAGTCTCAGCCACGGACCGTCAGCCTGTCGAGGGCACCGGGCACCGGACCGGACGGGCCGGCGGCGGGTGCCGGACGGCTGGTCATCGCCGCGAGTTCCGCGTGCTCGGCCCGGGTGACGGGAATGCCCAGCTCGTCCAGCGTCGCGCAGAGCCTCGTGACCACCTGTTCCCGTCCACCGTCGTCCACCAACTGCCGCAGGGCGGTGAACCGATCCGGGGGCAGGGCACCTTCGAAACCCTCCAGCACCTCGCTGAGCCGTCGCGGAATCCGGTCCTGCCAGTTGGCGGTGTGGTTCGCTGCCGCGTGTGCTTCGGCGTACGACGCCGTGGGATGGGCGGCGAAGTATCGCGCCTCGGCGAGTTCGTGCTCCAGCAGCACGAGGTCGGCGGGCAGGTATTCGCCGGTCCGGAGCCGGAGCCACGCCTCGGCGATGTCCGGGTGCGGATCGTAGCGCCGCGGCACCACCCTCCGACCGTCGTCCGAGTCGATCGGGTGCTCGTCGAGGAACAGGTGCTGGCGTACCAGCTCGATCTCCTCGGGGCGGAAACCTCGGGAGCCGTCCTGCCGGGCTGCGTCGGCGAGCGCCACCGCGATCTCCGCCACGTCGTCGACCGCCCGGATCTCGGCGTACGCGTCGGTGGCCCACTGCTCCAGCCGCGCGTCCAACTCCCAGCCCTCCTCGGGCCGGAGTTCCAGCAGGCCGCCAAAGGCTCGGAACGGTGGGTCGAAGGTGCCGGAGATGACATCGTCGAGTGTGCGCCGGGCAACGCTGTCCGCATCGAAGTATCCGTTCAGTCCGGAGTTGACCGGACCGATCGGCACCTGTGTCGCCTGACGTGGAGCGTTTGGTTGGCTGCCGTCCGGGTAGCCGACGGTGATCAGCACCCCCGCACTGGCCAGCTGGTCCAGCCGTTGGCGGAGCGCCGGATCTCTCAGGTCGGCGTCGAGCAGTAACAGCCGACGTATCGACACGGTGGACATCGGCTGGGGGTTCGGCAGGACGGGCCGGTTGGTGGGCGGTGGCGCGATGCCCAGCACTATCGGCGCGTGGCGCGAATGGGCGATGACGGTGACATCCGCGCCGCTGTGTCGTACCGTGTCGATGCTTTGCAGTACCGAGTGCAACGCATCCCTCCCGGCCGGGCCGGACATGAGCGGGCCGTTGAGCACCACGGTAGCCACCCCGCTCGAATCACTGAGCCCGGCGGCGGGCGGCAGGGTGTCGGCGAAGCCATTCGGGTGGTTGGCGATCACCACCGCTACGTGTTGGGCATTTGCCAGATCACCGAAGACCTCTGCGGCGTAGGAGAGGTCGGGTGAATGCCACAGGATCTGCCGGGAAGTATGCGGGGCAGTGGGGTCCGCCGGGTCGGGCCACCCCTGCTTCAGCTGGGTGAGCGCGGCGAGCTGGGCGTCCTCCTCCGGCGTACGTGAGGAATTCCGGCGGAGGTCGGCCAGTCGTTCCTCGAGCAGGCTCTTGTGAGCCTGATAGAGCACGTCAGCCGGCACCCCGCGATACCCGGCGACCGTCGCCGCATAGTTCTCCGCCACCTCTCGGGCGGTGTCGCGCGGCAGCGCGGCGAACGCCTCGTGAACCGCGTTGACCAGGTCTCGATCGCGCAGGCCGCTCTGCATGAGGCCGTCGATCGCACTCGCCACCTTCGCCGTGTCCCAACCCCTGGCCTGGTAGAGGGCGTCGTAGGCTGCGTCGATCACATCCGCCACCTGCCGAAGCCGTGCGTTCTGTGCGAGGACGTAGTTCAGCCGTACCGCCGACGGCCCGCCGGTCATGTCGGCGAGCACGTTCTCCGCTCGGGCGCGGTCGACCGCCAATCCTCGGCCGAACCACTGTCCCGTGTACGCGTCGGTCACCACCTGTCCGGACCCGTAGAGGGCCCGGGTGAAGGCGGATCTGGGCACTCCGTTGACCCCCAGCACCGCCGAGGCGAGCACCCCCGCTACGCCGGCACCCGCTACCACCGTGGTGTTGCCCAAGATCTTGGTCCAGGGCACCTCGCCGTTCGGCGAGGTGAGCTTGAGTTGAATGTAGGCGTTGAGCACCTCGACGAACGCCTCACGTGGAGTCGGTCGGGCCCCCGCACCCGGCTGCGCACCACCCGGGGCCGGTGCCTTGTTCGGATCTACCACGATCAGGAGTTCGGCCGAGTCGTTCACCGGGTAGACCGCGACGGCCCGATCGCCCTCAAGAGGTTTGAACGCGACCTCGATGACCAGGCCGAAGGAGCTTTCGTTACGCAACACCCGCCCGGCTGTGCTGCCTTCGGGTACGACCTTGAGGAGGTAGCGCCCGCCACCCAGATCAACGGCCTCCGTGACGTGGGGAAGCTCGCCGTGCTCCTTCGGTTTCGTCAGTCTCGCGATGATCTCGTCCGCGACCGCCTCTTGCTTCTGGGCATCGAGGAAGTAGTCCCGTAGGGCGTCCTTCAGGGCCTGGACCTCTGCGGGTCTGGCGCTCCCGAGGAGCTTGACCAAGTCGTTGATGGTTGCCGACTGCTGCTGCTCGGCATGGGTGAGGCCCGCCCGGAGATCTGCCGGACTACTGTGCTTGGACTTGTCGTATCCGAGCCCAGCCGCCTCAAGCTGGCCGTGCAACCATCCCTGCTCGTTCATCCTGCCGGCTGGGCCGGTGCCGGCGGCACCGGCACTGCGGTTGCCGAAGGCGCTGAGCCCGGAACCGCCCAGCACCGCGGAGTTGATGGCCGTCGTTCCGCCGATCACCGCGACATTCGGACCCGAGGGCTTGAGGAACTGGAACAGGCCGCGAGGACTGATTGCCTGGGCAACTTTTACAGCGTTCGCGGCGGCCTCCTGGACCTCCTTGATGAAGATCTCGCCCCTGCCGTCGCGTGGCACCTCCACGATGAATCCCTTGCCGGCGTGCACGAGGCGTACCCAGTTGTGCGGGCCTTCGTGGATCTCGATTTCGATCGAGCGTCCGGTTGTGGGCTTGAGCACGATCCGGCCGTTTGCCAAACGCTCCGCGGTGAACCCCGGATCTGGACTGGTGCGGGACGGATTGACGAGGGCACTCTCCGCCGCCAGAACGCCCAGGAGGCTGGCAGACGGTGGTGTGCCACTGTCCAACAGATGCGCGTTGTAACGCATCCCCTCCACGATGTCGGCTACGTGGGATATCCCGTGCAGTACCTTCGCACCGAGTCCCATCCGGTTGGCCTTGCCGGAATGCCCCATGTCGGAGCTCCGCGCGGCACCGGAGAAGGAACTCTCCGCAGCGGCGGTGTGGTCATAGGCGAAGTCGACGGGAGCCCGCGTCACGGCCCTGGCGAGGAATCCCGCCCCCACAGCCAATCCCAGTCCCGGAACGCCGGTACCGGCGAGCACCGCCCAACTCCCGACCCCAGCCGCGGCCGTCGGACCGCTCCGGGCCAACTGCCAGCGCAGACTCTGTTCCTTGCTGAAGAGGTTGGCACGGTCCTGGACCGCCTCCGCCAGGACCGAGAGCATCTCCTTGCGCACCGGGTCGGCACCCGAGCTTGTTGGTGACTGTTGGTGCTCCCGAAACTTCGCGACCACATCGGCACCGAGGTAGGCGTCGTAGCTGACCCGACCGGTCAGCTTGTTGAACTTCGTCCCCTGTAGCACCAGCTCACCGCGGGCGGCCACTCCCTTGATCGTGATCGTGAGGCTTGCGGCACCGTGCGGGCTGGCCAGTCGGATGGTTATCCTGATCGGCGCGTTGGGGTCGTTCGGGTCCAGGCGCGCAATCTTTATCCTTGCCGCGCCGGGCACCTCGGACGAGCTGACCCCTGTCTGCAATATCTGCTTGACCCGGGCCAGCAGAGCGGCACTATCAGCTGAATTCGTCGAGACGATCGCGTTCTCTGTCGGCTCGCTCGTGGGCGGTCGCCCGTACTTTTCCAGCATTGGTTTGGTCGCCTGGATGTCCGCGTTCACATCCCGCGCCAGCGTGGCCCGATCCGGCGGGCCAGTCTGACTCTGCTGCCAGCGGGCCCGTTGGTCACCCGCCGTGGCGGATTGGCGGGCACCGCGCCAGCCACCGACCATCTCCCCGGCTGCGGATGTCAACCCAGCGATCAAGAACAGCTTCGCGCTGATCGGGCCACCGACCGATGCCGCCTGGATCACGGCCGTCATGGTGATCGCCTGAGCACCTGATGGAATGCCTGACTTGGCCCACAGCCATCTTCGGCTCGGCAGTGGATAGGCCTCTTCGTTTACCAGGTTGCGTAGCTCCTTGGCCAGCGCGTCTCGCCCGGCGGCCCATGACTGCTCGGTGAGCTTGTCGGAGATGGTGATCCGGAACTGACTGTTCGCCACCCGCTCGATCGTGATCGCATCCGTGGCCGACGGGTCCCTGACGAAATAGAAGGTGACCGACCCCTTGGCCTTGCCGGCGGAGTTGGAGTACGCCACATAGACGTCCTTGAAGCGGTTGTTCAGGCCGTCCTGGGCGGCCCGGATGTCCTGCGGCTCCATCGGCGTGCTCCGCGCGCTGTCGGCGTCCAGGGGGAGTTCGTTCGTCGGTTTGATCCCCACCCCCTCCACCGCGTCCGTCGTGGCCAGGTGTCGGGCCAGCGCCAGCGCCCCGTCGGTGGACATTTCGGGGGCGGCGAGTCGATCGACGACGGCGAAGAGGGAGTCCGGCATGGCGTCCTTGAGTAGTTCCAGCCGCTGCCTGGCACCCGGAATATCCTTGCCCAGCCCGAGTCCGTGGTCGCGTCCCTCCGGGCCGTGGATGAGCTCACGGAGGCGATTCTCGACGGGAGCTAGTTTGCCGGCCGCTGCCTTGACCGCGTCGGGTGCCGTCGGGTGCGATGCCAGATCCTTGGCGGAGAGTCCGTCCAGGGTGCTGTCGTTCGCTTGGCGAAGCGCGGGGTCCAACTCCTCTCGACGCAGTTGCTCATACAGCCGCCCCAGCGCCGTCAGGGCACCGATGTGCTTCCGGTCGGCCGGGCCGAGCTTCAACGACTTCCCACCTGGAAGGTCAGGCGCCAGCGAGTCGGGAATGCCGCTGCTGAGCTGCTGTCGCCTTTCGAGCGCGGCGGACAGATCCCGCCCCAACTGCTCGACCATCTCCAGGTGGGACGTTGCGTTCCGAATCGCTACCCGCACCGATCCGCCCTGTGCGGTATAGGCGACGATCAAGCCGCCCTCCCGAGTCACCAGCCAGAAATCGGACCCGCGCTGGCTGGTCAGCAGTGGCAGGATCGCGTCGGCGGCCTGTTGCCACGCCGGGTCGCGAGGGGGCTGGGTGCCCCGCCACCTCGCCCGAGGGTCCGCCAGGTGCTCGACAAGTCCAGTCTCGTGTGGGTTCAGCAGTTGATTCACCGCATCGCGCAGAGCGGAGTTGGTCAGGCCCAACTCGTCGACCATGCGGCCAAGCTGCTTTTCCAGCGTTGGTCGATCCCGCACCGGTGCGCCGGCATACTCCCGGATCATCACCTGGAGTTCCTGTACCCGGCCGGCGTCGTGGCCGCTCAGGCGCACCGGACCCGGTCCGACGGTCGAGCCGGCGAACAGGACCGACGGCGGCCCGGTACGCCGGAGCGCCCGGCCAAACGCGCTGGAGTCCTGATGCAGCGTCTCCCGTACCTCGTGACTGATCGCGCGGCCAACCGCAGCGTCGAGGCTGGTGCCGGTGATGTCCTCGGAGATCGTCACCCGGTGGGTCTTCGCGCGCCGCGAACCGCCTCCGATGTTGGTCATGGCCGCCTGGTCCGGACCGGTGGGGCCGACGACGATCTCGAAGGTGTGGCTGACGCCCCGCCTGGTCACGACAACCAACCGGTAGGTGCCGCCGGATTGGTCGACGGTCACGCTCCGAACCTTGCCGACACTTTCCTCCAGGATCTCGCGGACCCGGCCCAACCCCCGGCCGATCGCCGCCTGGGTCTCGGCCGGCGACTGCGTGCCGCCGTGCGCCGACATGCCCACCCACTCGGTGGCGTTGATCTGAGTACCGGTGTGTCGTCCGTCCGGACTGCCATTCCGGGTCCCCGAGCCGTTGACCGCCTCCGCCCGGTCGGTGCCGGTCTCGGTCGGATGCTCGCGACTCGGGCCGGTCTCGGTCGGATGCTCGCGACTCGGGCCGGTCTCGGTCGGATGCTCGCGACTCGGGCCGGTCCTCTCGCCGCCGCCGCGACCTTCCGGCGGAGCCGTTTCGTGACTCCTGGCTGGCGGTGTGGGGCCGTTGGCCGGGGCACTCCTGGCGGCGGGCTCACCGGTCGGGCGGACTCCGGTGTTGTTCTCGGCATGCGACACCGACGTGACCCCACCGGCTCTGCCCCGGGGTGGCGGGCCGGACTGGGGTGGCGTGGCGGGCTCTCGGCCCCGCGTCGGGTTGGCCGGCTCGGCGGCGGTACGCGCACCGCCGGCCGGCTCGTTGGTACGCGCACCGCCGGCCGGCTCGTTGGTACGCGCACCGCCGGCCGGCTCGTTCCCGGGGCGAGCCAGGTCTGGCACCACGGTGGTCGGTGTCTTCGAGTGGGTCGGGGCGCTCGCCTCTACCGGCCGGGGGCTCGGGTGCGGGGCAGGGCTGGCCTTCGTGACGCTGGGCACGACGTCCGGACGGTTGAGGTGCCCGGTGGTCACCGGGTCGAGCCCGAACTTCAGCGGCTTCTCGGCAGGGTGAAGATGCTGGTACGGCAGTTCGGGTAGTGGAGCGGATTTCATCACCGGTTCGGGACTGGTCTTCGCGTACCCGACGGGGTTCTTCGCGTCGTTCAACGGCACCAGGCCCAAGCCGCCGAGCTTCCTGCCCCCGGCCTCGGCGGCCAGGCCGAGTCCCCGGGTGAAGGCGCCCTGATAGCCGGCGATCGCCCATTCGCGCGGGGTGGGTAGATGCCACTGCTGGTAGACCACGCCATTGGCGAGCATGCTGGCTGGCGGCAGGGTGGCCGCCATCAAGAGTCCCTCTTCCAGCATGGCGGCCGTACGCGGCCAACGCGTTGAGGTGGGCACCGCCGACGACGGGCCAGGCGACGGCTTGACAGGTAGGACCTTCCGGGTGCCCACGTGCAATGGCACGCGAACCGGGACCATCAGGAGACCGGCTGTCACCCCGGTCAGGGTGCTGGCACCGAAGCTGCGGAGGTCGAAGGCGTCCCGGGTGCCACGGCCGAGTTGCTCTCCCTGCACCGCCAGGTTGACCCCACTCATCAGGGCGACCTGCGACAGCACCGAGCGTTTGATGTTGTCCCGGGTGACCACGGTCTTCCAGGTCTGCGCCAGTGTGGGCCTGGCGGCGCTGTTGGCAGCCGTGGCCGCCTTGGCCGCTGTGGTCCTGGTGAACGCCGGCGCGGTGGTGCGGGCGGCGGCGGGCGCAGCGGCGCGGGGCAGCGTACGGCCGATCTGCTTACCACCCATCCGGGCGGTGAGCGTGGCTATGCGTTCTGTGGCCTTCTTTCGGGCCAGCATGATGAGACCAGCCTGTCCGGCCACCACGGCAGGCCGGGAAAACGGGTTCAGGAACGACTTGATGGCCAGCGCGAAGACCATTCCCATCGTGATGATGATCATCCCGATGAGGCTGTGTTTTGCGAACTCGATGTCGGTTCCGGCCTTGCGGGCACCCATGCTCGCCTGTACCGCGATCGCGTGGACGTCCATCAGGCCGCCCACCTCGCTGCTGAGTTCCTGCCAGCGTTCGAGTACGGCGGGGCCGACGTCACCACCCCAGGCCGACACGATCTTGGTGACGCCCGCGCCGTAATCACGTTGCAGAACGTTGATTTCGGCGGCGAAGTCCCGCCAGGTCTCGGCGAGGTCCCAGAGCCGATCTTCGTCACCCTCCGGCCAGAGCGCTCCTCCGACGCCCAGCAACAGCGCGTCATCGAGCTTGTCGCCGACCAGCGCGGCCAGGTCCGCCCCCAAGGCCCCGGACGTCTTGCCGAAGAGGATCGCGTCTCGCACGCCGTTCCAGAACGCGCCGCCGAAGTCGGGCGGGCCACCTGATGCCACCGCCATCGCCACCGCCTAGTCGATAGTGGACATCCGGCGGCAGTCAGAACCGCAGGTTGGGAATATCGACGACGGGGACCGAGGTGAGTAGCTCTCGGGTGAACTCGTCATCGTTGATCGACCCGCGCCATCCGCTGTCGAGGTGATCGGCCAGTTCCTTGAGGCGGTTGACGAGGTCCATGGCCACCTCTCGTGAGTCCGGCGCCGTGGCGTATCGCTTCTGAAACGCATCTCCCGAGGCATCGCCGCCCCACGGGCGACCAGCCTCTAGCGAGCCGATCTGCTCCTTGAGATCCCGTAGCCTGGCAAGGGTCTCGTTGTTGGCGACGGCGAGGAGATCGTCGATGCCCCGGCGCGCCGCGTCGGTGTCTATGGATGTGCGCGTCGGGTTGCTCATCGTGACCCCTCCGTGGGCAGGGTTTCGACCCGTCGGTCGAACTCGTCGAAGACGGCGTCCAGGTCGAGGTCGAACGGATTCGCGGGCAGGGCGGTCAGACGGTCGTCGCCAGCTGCCTCGGTCACCTGTCGACCGGCGTCGGCGACCGCGCGGCGGATCGTCTCGAGGATCGTCTCGGCCAGCTGCTTCGAGTCCGGACGACGGTAGACGCGGGGGTCGATGTCGAGCCGTTGCACCTGACCCTGGTGGTCCACGACGACCGTGACGTATCCGTCCGGGGAGGTGGCGGTGGCCCGGATGGCGGTGACCCGGCCTTGGACCTGGGCGGCCTCGACCCGGAGTTTCTCGAACCGGACGGTCAACTGGTCCGTGTAGGCGCGCATCGCATCGTGATCCATGAAGCCTCCCGAAACGTGCCGTGGAAGCCGGCGCGACCATGGCCCACGACTGATGATCGGCTATACGGTGAGACCACGATACTTAAGCAGCACGGCGTTCCACAATGCATCGACCGTCCGTGGCCTCACCCGTGCACAGTGGAGGGACAGGTGCGATACCAAGTACGATCGGCGGCCCGCTGCCTGGGGCTTCTGCTGGCGGCAGCGATCGGCACCGCGACCGGCGCGCTGGGGGTAGCCGTGCCGGGCTCGGCCGATGTCGCCTGCTCGACACCGGCGGAGCCGGGGCAGGTGGCCAGTCAGCTGCCACCGGAACAGCTCATGCTCGGATTCCGACGGGCGTGGCCGGTGACCATCGGCACCGGCATCACCGTCGCGGTGATCGGCACCGGCGTCGACGACGATCATCCGCAGCTACGGGGTGGGGTCGGCCGTGGCCTGGACCTCGTCACCGGGAGTCCGGACGGGCGGACCGACTGCGTGTCGCACGGGACGGCGATGGCCAGCCTCATCGCGGCCCGGTCGGCCCCGGGAACCGGCTTCGTGGGGGTCGCGCCCGGAGCCACCATATTGCCGGTCAGAATCACCGAACGAGGAGAGATGGGACAGGCGGAGACGAGCCTGCTCGCCCGAGCCATCACCTGGGCGGTGGACCACGGGGCGAAGGTCGTCAACGTCTCGCTGGTCACGCCACTCGACACCACTGAGCTCCGGGCTGCGGTGCGGTACGCGAGTGAGCGAGACGTCCTGTTGGTCGCCGCCGCCGGCAGTCGGCCGGATGGCGCTGAGGATCCCGGCTCGCCGGATCTGGCGGACCCGCCGTGGTTTCCGTCCGCCTATCCCGGAGTGCTCAGTGTCGGCGCGGTAGCCGGCGATGGGGTCCGGCTCGCCAGTTCACCCGTGTCACCAGAGGTCGACGTCGTGGCACCCGGGGGTGCGCTGGTGGCCGCGACCCGACAGCGTGGGCACGCGATCTGGTCCGGCACCAGTGTCGCGGCGGCGCTGGCCAGCGGGGTCGCGGCACTGATCCGGTCGGCAGAGCCGGGACTCACCGCGGCCGAGGTCGAGCGCCGGATGGTGGCCACCGCCAACCAGATCCCCGGCGGTACGGGGAGCGGAGGCTATACGCACGGCATGGTCGACCCGTACCGGGCCGTGACCGAGACGACGGCCGCCGGAGGCACCCGGGTGCTGCCGGACCTGCCCCCGCGTACCGCCGATCTGGTGGCGGAGCGGGCGGCTGCCCGGTGGCGATCCGCGCGACACTCGGCGCTGGTCATCGGCCTCTGTGCTGGTCTGCTGGTGCTGGGCACCGTTCTGGCGGTCGGCGTCCGGCGGCGTCGCACGGCCGGACGCCCCCGGGGCACGGGTATCGCCGGGCCGGGGTGGGCAGGCCCGGCGGTCGAGCCGGACCTGCCCGAGCTGACGGACAGTTACTTCGCTGTGCCGAAGCCGCCGGCCCGGACGCGGGGATGACGGCTGCTTGCCGGGCCGGTGGCTAGCCGCCGAAGAGGGCGGTGTTCGAGCGCTCCCGCGCCTGCATCGTCGCGTTGGAGTTGTTGACCGCGTCCTTCAACTGCGTCAGTACCCGGCCGATGTCGTCGGCGGCCCGGCGCCAGTCGGCCTGGCACTGCTGGTATGCCTGCCGGGCGGTGCCGTCCCAGACGGCCAGTAGCGGCTGCATGGCCGCCTCCAGGTCGTTGATCTGGGACAGGAGCGTCCGGTGTGCGCTGGCAAGGGCGTCCACACCCATGTCGAGCGCTCCGAACTGGACGGTGATCTGGGACATGGTGGGATACCTCCTGGCGGGCGGAGCCTCAGAAGTTGATGGTGCCGGCGATGGTGCCGGCCTCGGAGCCGGCCCGGGTCACTTCCTGGTGGGTTTCGTCGTCACTGGTCGTGTATTGACGGCTGGCGTCGCCAATCAAGGTGGACAACCGGCCGAGCGCGCCGTTGATCCGGTCCATGTCACCCCGGATGCGCTGGTGTGCCCCCTGGAACGCGCCGCCGCCGGCACCCACCCAGCCGGTGTTGAGTACGCTGAGCTGCGTACTCATCGCCTCTGCGGTTGCCGAGAGCTGGGCACTGATGTTCGCGGCATGCTGTGCGGCCTTCGCCATTACCTGGACGTCGGTTTCCAACCCGGCTGCCATTGCCGACCATCTCCTCTGTTGTCGGACCACTCCGGACGGCGGCCCGCTCGATGGCGGTGCCGGTTTGACGGTACCGAACTGGACCGACCCGGCAAAAGATAGACGACGACGGAATTCGCGTCGTCGTCCACTGTGGTGACGACGCTCGTGACGGCCCCCGATTGTGGAGGTCCTGCTCAGGGCAGCGCCGGCCGGCGGGCCGCGGCCGGGTCGAGCACCGGCCCCTCCGGTATTCGGGCGACCAGACCGGCTGGCAGCCGCACCGGGGCGGCCGACTCGTAGCCAAGACGCCGTTGCACGTCCTGATCCGCGAGAGCATGCCGGATACCCAGGTCGCTGACGAGGTAACGGGTGCCAGCAGCCGCATCGGGGGACGGCATGGCCTCGACCAGGGCGGCCCAGCCGGGTGGCACCTCGACCCGATCCACCAGCGCTGCGCCCTGCGCCGACCGGCCGGTGGTGGTCGCCGGACCGGTCTGCGCGGTGGCGGGGTCGATCGTCAGCCGGGGCGGGTCGACCGGGTTGCCGAACGTGGCGCAGATCGCGAAACGCGCCAGGTCGGGCGTGACGATCGGGGGTGCGACCGCCGGTGGGGCTGCCGGGTCGTGGTCCGGCGGGGGCTGTTTCTCGGCTGCGGCGGCCTGCATCGAGGTCAGGGTCAGGGCACGGACCAGCCCGGTGGGGTACGCGGCCCGGGTCGCCTGGTCGGCCAGCAGCATCCGGGCCTCCACCGGGGTGATGGCGGCCAGCCGGTTCGCCTCCGCGACCAGGTAGTACTGCTGACTGGTGCCGTCGACCACGTAGACCTGGCCGACCAGCGCACCGCTTACGGCCGTGGCAGGCTGCCCCCGGCCGATCACCGTACGGGTCGTCAGCGGCCCTCCGGCGGGTAACGCGTCGAGCCACGCGCGGGGGACCACGATCGCGGGCTGCTGGTCGAGGCCCAGGGCGGTCAGTGCGACCCGTCGGTCCATGAGTTCGTGTCGACGCCCGTGCCAGATCAGGAAGAGACGCCGGGAATCGGCGTTCTCGACGAGGAGCGCGTCGTCGCCCAACTCCCGCCCGGTCGAGTCGACGCCGATGCGCAGACTGGTGAAGCCGTGCGGGCGGTCGCCGGCCTGGGGAGGCAGCCCGCACAACTGCCACGGCTTGGCGGTCACCCGCGCGGCCGGCGGCAGCGCGTCGGGTGCGCCGACGATTCCGAGCAGCGGACCACGGGGGACACCCAACAGGGAGTTGGCCGCCACCCCGACCGTCTTCGCTGGCCCGTCCAGCGCCAGCACCGCGGAGGTGAGGTTCGCCATCGGATAGAGCGTGCCGTCCCGGTAGACGTATCGGGTGCCGCTCTGCTTCTCCACGATGACGGCGGAACCGTCTCGCCAGGTCTTGTTGCCACCGGGTCGGAGCATGCCGTACACACCCATGCCCGCCAGGCCCAGCGCCGCCACCATCACCCCGGCCAGGCCGGCTCCCAGCAGCCGCCGCCCGGCCGGATGCACCGGATCGGTGTCCTGGTGGGCGAAGGCCGACATCACCCGTTGCATCATGAACTGGTAGGACTGCACCTGGTCGCGGCGTGTTGGCATCATCCCTCCGTAGTTGGGCCAGGCGCAGGGGTGCTCAACCGGCCAGCCCGCGCATCACCGCGTAGAGGCCGAGGACGCCGCAGACCAGCGGCACGACAGCCAGCAGCAGCAGGATGTCGAGTAGCTCGGCCGCCCGACCCAGATAGACCGACGAGCGGTTGCGGCGCAGGCCCAGGGCGAGCACGACCGTCGCGGAGCCGACCAGTGCCAGGAGGGACCAGCCGGGTGGGTCTTCGACGGGTAACCGCAGCGACAACGCGACCAGTCCGGTCAGACCGGCCAGCAGCATCGGCAACCGATGTCGTACGGCTGGGAACAGCCGGGCGCGCAGCAGGCAGGCAGCGGTGACGACGCCACCGAGTACGGGCGCGGCGAGCCCGTCGGCGAGGCCGAGCGCCACCAGTCCCGGTGCGATGACGGCGGTGGCTCCCGCCAGTAGGCCGGTCAGCATGTCGTCGGCCTGGGCGATGACGCCGAAGGTGACGGCGGCCGGCGTCGGCGGCGCGTCCTGGAGCAGTTCCGAGGTGCTCCGGGGGAACGCGGGCAGCGGCAGCCGTCCGAGCCGTCCGGCGATCGCCGGCCAGGTCGGGGTGAGCAGCAGCAGCACCGATACGGTGACGGCGGCGGTCGACGGCAGGTCCAGCGGGCTCAGCGCCACCAGTGCGCCGCCCGCTCCGGCGACGCCGGCCACCATGGCGGCGACGAAGAGCCAGCGCCGGCCGGAACTGCCCAGGTAGCCGACCGTGCCGGCGAGCAGCAGCAGGGCGAAGCCGGTGAGCAGGTGTGGGGCGGCCAGTTCCGGCCCCGGGCCGGTGCGGGGCAGTACGAGCAGTCCGCCGACGAACGCGGCGACCAGGCCGTATCCGGCCACGGTCCGGCCGATGTCCGGCTCGTCGTACGCCCGGGTGAGCAGGATGCCGCCGGTCAGGCAGCCGATGGCCAGGCCCAGCCCCCACCAGGCGCCGATGCTCGACTGGGCGGCGGTCTCCGACTGGACGGCGGTGCGCAGACAGACCGCCAATGCCGCAGCGACCAGCACTCCCATGGCCACGGTGCCGGTCCAGCGACTGACCCCGGTGCTCCAGACCAGGCCCCCCTGCCGGGCGCTGGCGGCGATCACCTCCACCACGTCGTCGTACTCCGGCTCCGGCCAGTCGACCTGCGCATGGACCAGATGCAGCACGTCGCCGTCGCGTACGCCCTGGGCGGTGAGGCCCCGACCCACGTCGAGCGGGGTTCCGTCGGTGCGGCGGAGCAGCCAGCCGCCCTGCTCACCCGCCTGGTGCGTGGCCTCGTCGCCGGCGTGGGACAGCACCGCCGGCAACAACATCGCCAGGGTCAGCTGTCCGGGCAACGCCAGGTCGAGATGCCGGCGTGGCGTCACCACCACCACCCGGACCAGTCCGACTTCGGTGTCCGTCACCATGCCGGTCCTACCGCCTTCCGCGCGCCGTCCCCGCTCGGCCGAACAAGGAAACCATGATGACTGGCCGCCGGGAAGATGCTGTCATCGGTCTATCATTTGCCGCTGACGGGACCGGGACCATGTCGTAGTGCCTGCGCCGCCGAGCGGGCGACGGGCACCTCGGCTGCCCGACGTGCGACGCCGGGAGGTTGGACCGCCGAATGGCCTTCACCGTCCACCGTAGACCGCCGCGGATGCCGGCACCCGAATATCCCACCGGTGAACTGATCCTGGACCCGCCACCGGAGATACCACCAGCCGGCGGCCAGCGCTGGGCCCAGATGATGATGATGCTGCCCATGCTGGCCGGCTCGTGCGCGATGGCGCTGATGTTCGCCGGCCAGGGCGGCAGCTCCCTGGCGTACGTCACCGGTGGTCTCTTCGGTGTCTCCGCGCTCGGCATGATCTTCTCTCAGCTCAGCATGTCGGCCGGCGGGCAGAACCGGCAGCAGCTGATCACGGCGCGCCGCCAGTTCATGCAGCACCTGAGCCAGCGGCGGCGTACGGTGCGGCGAACGGTGACCCGGCAGCGGGCCGCGCAGCTGCACCACCATCCGGACCCGGACAGCCTCTGGTCGATCGCGGCCAGTCCCCGACTGTGGGAACGGCGTAGCGGCGAACCCGACTTCGTCACGGTCCGGATCGGGCTCGGTCCGGCCGAACTGGCCACCCCGCTGGTGCCACCGGAGACCAAGGCGGTCGAGGACCTCGACCCGCTCTGCGCCGCCAGCCTGCGCCGCTTCCTGCACACGTACGCGATCGTGCCGGACCTGCCCATCGTCATGGCGCTGGACGGGTTCAGCCGGGTCTACCTACGCGGCGACGGCGAGCGCACCCGGGCTTTGGCCCGCGCCCTCATCGCCCAGGCAGCGACCTTTCACGCCCCCGACGACCTGCTCGTGGCGGTCTGCCTGACCGAGGGCAACCGGTCACAGTGGTCCTGGACCAAGTGGCTGCCGCACGCCCTGCACCCCGGACGGACCGACGGACTCGGGGCCCTGCGCCTCGTGTCGACCAGCATCTCCGGCCTGGAGACCATGCTCGACGACGTGGTGGCCGGACGGCCCCGGTTCGACAGCCGGTCGCCCGAGCGGCATGCCCAGGCCGGTACGGCCACCCCGCACGTACTGGTGCTCCTCGACGGGGGTGACGGCACCGGGTCGGGTCATCTGCTCACCGAGGGGGGCCGCAGCGGCGTGACCGTGCTCGACCTGCATTCGGCGCCACCCCGGATCCTCGACCGGCACACGCTGGTGCTCGACGTCGACGCGCAGGGATCGCTGCGTACGACCACCGCGGAGGGGACGGCCGAAGCCGGGCGGGCCGACGGACTGCGGCCGGACGTCGCGTTGGCGCTGGCGTTGCAGATGGCGCCGATCCGCCTGCACGGCGGAACCCGTACGGAGCCGCGGATGACCGGTGACGTCGGATTGACCGAGCTGCTCGGTCTCGGCGACCCGTGGACGTTCGATCCGGGCACCACCTGGGTGGCCCGCTCACCGCGGGACCGGCTGCGGGTGCCGATCGGCGTCGGCCAGGACGGTGGCCGGGTCGAGTTGGACCTCAAGGAGTCGGCGCAGGACGGCATGGGGCCGCACGGCCTGTTGATCGGGGCCACCGGCTCCGGCAAGTCCGAGCTGCTCCGTACCCTGGTGCTCGCGCTGGCCGTCACGCACGACCCGGAACTGCTCAACTTCGTGCTCATCGACTTCAAGGGCGGGGCGACCTTCACCAGGTTGGAGACGCTGCCGCACACCAGCGCGGTCATCACCAACCTGGCCGACGAGCTGCCGCTGGTCGACCGGATGGCGGAGGCCATCAACGGCGAGCTGACCCGCCGTCAGGAACTGCTCCGGGCCAGTGGCAATTTCGTGTCGCAGCGAGACTACGAGCGGGCGCGGGCCAGCGGCGCGGCGCTCGCGCCGCTACCCAGCCTGCTGATCGTCTGCGACGAGTTCTCCGAGCTGCTCAGCGCCAAGCCCGACTTCGTCGACATGTTCGTCCAAATAGGACGGGTTGGTCGGTCCCTCGGCATCCATCTGCTGCTCGCCTCGCAACGCCTGGAGGAGGGGCGACTGCGCGGGCTCGACACCCACCTGTCCTACCGGATCGGCCTGCGGACGTTCTCGGCGGCGGAGAGCCGGGTCGTGCTCGGCGACGCGGCAGCGTACGAACTGCCCCGGTCCCCGGGACACGGCTTCCTCCGGTTCGCCACCGAGGCGCTCGCCCGGTTCCGGGCGGCGTACGTCTCCGGAGCGCTGCCCGATCCGGCGGCCGGTACGTCGCACGTCGTCCCGGTCGACCAGGTGCGGGTCTACCACACCGAGTACCTGGCGCCGGCGCTGCCGACCCCCGAGGCCGAAGAACCGGCCCCGGTCGACGAGGTGGACGGGGAGAGCCTGCTGGACGTCCTGGTCGACCGGATGCGGGGGCGGGGTGCCCCCGCCCACCAGGTGTGGCTGCCACCGCTGACCGACCCGCCGACGCTGGACAACCTGCTCCCCCCGATCCGGGTGGTTCCCGGACGGGGCCTGACCGTGGCGGACGATCGCCTGCATGGCGCGTTGCGGGCGCAGCTCGGCGTGGTGGACCGGCCGTCGCAGCAGCGCCGGGACCCACTCTGGCTGGACCTGGGGGGTGCTGCCGGGCACGTGGTGATCGTCGGCGGGCCGCACAGCGGCAAGAGCATGGCGCTACGGACCTTCGTGGTCGGCATGACGCTCTGTCACACCCCGCGCGAGGTGCAGTTCTACTGCCTCGACTTCGGTGGGGGCGGCCTGCTCGGGCTGCGCGAGTTGCCGCACGTGGGTGGGGTGGCCACCCGGCTGGAGGCCAGCCAGGTGCGGCGCACGGTGGCGGAGGTACGGCTGCTGCTCGAACAGCGGGAACGACTCTTCGCCGAACACGGGATCGACTCGATGGCCAGCTATCGGCGGGCCCGGGCGGCGGGACGGTTCCCGGAGGACCCCTTCGGTGACGTGTTCGTCGTGGTGGACGGCTGGGGCACGCTGCGCTCCGAGTTCGACGACATCGAGACGGCGCTGGTCGAGGTTGGCAACCGGGGCCTGTCGTACGGCGTGCACCTGGTCGTCTCGGCGACCCGGTGGTTGGACCTCCGTCCGGCGGTCCGGGACATCTTCGGGAGTCGACTGGAGTTTCGCCTGGGTGAGCCGGGTGATTCGGCGCTGGACCGGCGTACCGCCATGAACGTGCCGGAGAAGGTTCCCGGGCGGGGCATCACGCCGGAGCGACTGCACTTCCTCGCCGCGCTGCCCCGGATGGACGGCAGGCAGGACGCGGAGACCGCCAGCGAGGGGCAGGCCGCGCTGATCCGGCAGATCCGGGAGGGTTGGACGGGCCCGAGCGCCCCACCGGTCCGCCTGCTGCCGACCCTGCTGCCGTACGAGGAACTGCCGGTCGAGGCGGACCGTCCCGGGGTGCCGGTGGGAATCGCCGAGCTCGACCTGCGTCCGGTGACCATCGACTTCGAGACCGACGCGCACTTCATCGTGTACGGCGACTCCGGCTCCGGGAAGACCGGCTTCCTGCGCCTGCTCGCGAGATCCCTGGCGGAGCGGAACACGCCGCGCCAGGCTCGCCTGATCGTCGTCGACTACCGGCGGGGACTGCTCGGTTCGGTGCCGGACAGCCATCTCGTCGGGTACGGCACGTCGGCCGCCGTCACCCGCAACATCATCGAAGAGGTGGCGACGGCCATGCGGGCCCGGCTGCCAGGCCCGGACGTGACGGCCGAACAGTTGCGGGACCGGAGCTGGTGGCAGGGGTCGCAGCTGTACGTCCTGGTCGATGACTACGACCTGGTCGCCGGGGCGCAGAACAATCCACTGGCACCGTTGGGGGAATTCCTCGCCCAGGCCGAGGACATCGGCCTGCACCTGATCGTCGCGCGGCGCACCGCTGGGGCGGCACGCGGTGCCTACGAGCAGGTGCAGTTGCAGCTGCGGGAGCTGGGTGTGCCCGGCATCCTGATGTCCGGTGCGGCCGACGAGGGGCCGTTGCTGGGTAACGTCCGGCCGTCGGCCCAGCCGCCGGGGCGGGGCTGGCTGGTCGACCGCCGACACGGCCCCCGGCTGGTGCAGTTGGCCTGGCGGTCGCCGTCGTAGGTCTGCTCGCTTCGGCCATTCTGTTCGGGTGCCTACGACGACTATCATCGTGAATGCCCGCAGTCGCCGTGGAGCTGCGGGTCGGGTCGGTCCGCCGGCCCCGACAACCGGGAGGGTGTCGATGTCCGACGACGACGCGACGGGGCCGGGCGGGCAGGTCCGGGTCAACCTCGACGACCTCGACACGTACCGGTCGCGGATCGACGCGATGAGTCAGGAGTTCGCGACGGACAGCAGCCGGTCCCTGGAGACCCTGATGCTGTTTCTCCTCGGTAGTACCGACTCTGAGGTCTTCTCCGAACTGGACGAGTTCGGCAGCGCCGGCTTCGACAACGTCACGAAGTTCCAGGGGCTCAGCCAGGACATGACGTTCGGGTTGACCAACCTCGCACTCGGCGCCAGCATGCTTGGCTTCGCCTACCAGGTCACTGACCAGATCGGTGCGGACGGCCTCAACCGCATCGACTCCGACGACGTCACCAAGCTGTTCACCGCTCGGCTGGGGGACGCCGATCCGCTGCAGTTGGCGAATGAGAAGCTGGCAACGGAGTACGAGAAGATCCAGCTCAATCTGGCCGAGCAGGAGAAGGCGTACAAGAAACGCCAAGCCGCGTTGGCGCAGCAGGCGGATCAAACGAGGACAGCTCCGCCGGGTGAGCGGGAGGACGTACAGGTCAATCCCCTGACCGGAGCCGTGACCGTCTATATCAGTGATCCGGACCCGAACCAGCCATGGGGCCCCGGGCGGAGCAGCACCCCGGAGAACGAGATCCGACCGGACATCTGCCGGGTGAAGCCCGGCGGTGTGTCGGCCGACGAGCCGCTGCCGTACAACATGTTGGAGCTCGACAATGGAAAAGTGGTGCAGAAGGTCGGCGTCTGGGTGCCGTACCGCTACGGCCAGGATATTTACACCGAGCCGATGATCGCTCCGCCGGTCGAGTGCACGTACGACGAGGGGTCGCGGCGAATTCCCGCACCGGCGATCGTGACACGGACCGAGGAGAACTACGGCAGGTACCCCCGGCCGTTCGATCCCCGGCTGTCCGAGTCGCTACCGGACCAGTAGCGTCCCGCCCAGATCGAGAAGGCCGAGTCGATGGCGGAGTATATTCCTTACGGCGGGCCCCCGATCGACCAGGTCTGGCGGGCTGTCGCACTGCTCAGCGATGAACGGCTCTACGAGGCGGCGCAGACGTACCGGGCGTTCGCCGGCCGGATGCTGAATCTCCAGATCACCCTGTCGCTGTACGACGAGGAGTTGGCCAAGACCTGGCAGGGGGAGGCAGCGGATGCCTTCATGACCCAGGGGGCGAAGATCCGGAAGGTCGCGAACAGCGCCCTTACGGCGGCACTGGACAACGCGCAGGCGCTGGACACCATCGCTGACAAGATCAGCCAGGTGCAGAGTGCCATGCAGACGCTGTGGGACGAATACCGGATGCAGCTGGCGCGGTACTCCGGGGGCGGTTATGTCGATCTCACGGCCAACGGCTCGCCCACCCTGGTCCGGACACCACTCGAATGGCAGTGGTTCGACGACCAGTTCAGCATACGGGCCATGCGGATAGTCGAACCCCTGCTCGGGCTCGTGGCCGATCCCAACATGCGTCCGGCCCCGCCGCCGGAGTTCGAGGGCCCAAAGTCGATCAACGTCAGCGGACTGTTCGGCCTGCTCGACGAGATGGTGAAGCAAGCGCAGGAGCGGATGGCTCCCCCGAGCGCCCCGGCCGGCGTGGCCGGTACGGGGATGCCCCCACCGCCGGCCCCGGCGGCCCCGACTCTCGCCGGGCTGGGCGCTGCACCACCGATGCCACCGGTCCTGCAGGCCCTTGGCGGGCTGGGTGTTCCGCCGCCCTCGCCACCGGTCCTGCCGGCCGGTCAGGTGGCGTCCCGAGGCCCCGTGCCGACACCACCAGGCTCGATAGGACGGCCGGGCGGCAGTCGACCCGGCGGTCCGGTGCCACAACCACTGCCGCAGGGTTTGATCCCGCCAACCTCACCGCGTACGCCAGTAGTTCCGGTGTCGCGTACGCCGGCTGTTCCGGCACCGCCCAGCCGGCCGAGCGTCGCCCTGCCCGGCAGCCGGCCGGCTGACGTTTCTGGCCAGGGCGGATCGTCGATGTCGTCCACGCCGACACCCCCACTCCGGCCATCGGCGTCGCTGTCAAAGGACCCGGCTCAGCTCGGGCCTCCAAGCCAACCGGGGGAGCCGGGCCAACCCCGACAGCCGATGCGTCCGCCGAGCCTGCCGATGCCCCCGCGACGGCCCGGAGGTGCGAACCCGGCCCAGGCGGCGAGCGCCGCCGACGCGTTGTCGAAGCGGCCGCCACCGTCGCTGGGCGGCCGTGGCTGGCCGCCACCGGGCAGTGGTACATCCCGAGGCCCGGACGGCCGGTCGACGCCGCCGACCGATGCGCAGCCAGCGAGCCTGACCGAGGAACTCGGCCGTCTCGGCCCACGGCCGGTCGCCCCGGAGTTGACCGGCCAGCGGACTCCCACCCCGCCCATGCTCCCACGTGGCCCGGCCGCCCGGATTGCGCCGCCGGCCGGCGGCACTCGTTCCCAACCGGCGGCTGGCACCGCCGGTGTCAGCGTGGGCAGAGCGGCTCGGAACACCCCGGGTACGCCACCGGACGATCCCTGGTCACCGGCGACCCCGTTTCGGCTGGACCTGACCGGCCGGTCGCGTCGGCCGCTGCCCGGTGAGGAGCCACAGCGGTCGGCTCCCATGCTGGCCGGCGCTCGAAGTCCAGCGGAATCGACGAACCGTGCCGGGAATCCGGCAGTGGGACGCGGGGAGCTGCGCACCGGGTCGCCGGTCGTCACCCCGAGCGATCGACTGGCGTCATCGTCAAAACCCGCGGAGCCGGACGAGCAGCAGCCCTGGCAGGTGCCAGGAGCCGGTGGCCGGGTGCTCGACACACCGGCTTCCGTCAACCTTCCGCGCCACTCCGCGATGCTCTCGGGGCTGCCGTCACGCTCCGAGTGACGTCCGATTGGTCACCGGACGTACTCGCCTGCCCACTTTGACGAAGTCCTATCCTGCCAACCGCAGGCGATCCAACGAGTCTCATTAGGATCGTCGCCGTGATCATCAAAAGACGGCTCCCAATGGTCCTGTTAGGACTATTGGTCGCCCTCCCGACACTGGGCATTCCCCCCGCCTACGCCGCCGAACCCGAGACCGAACCGGTCGAGCCGCCCAAGATGGAACTCGTGCTCGACGTCAGCGGCTCGATGCGGGCCAAGGACATCGGCGGTCGTACCCGGATCGAGGTCGCCCAGGAGGCGTTCAACGACGTCGTGGACGCGGTGCCCGAGACGACGGACCTCGGCATCCGGGTCCTCGGTGCCACCTACGGTGGCGACGACAAGAAGGTCGGCTGCCAGGACACCCAGCAGCTCGTACCGGTCGGCCCGGTGGACCGGGTGAAGGCGAAGAACGCCATCGCCACCCTGCGCCCCACCGGCTTCACCCCGGTCGGGCTGGCCCTGCGGGAAGCAGCCAAGGACCTGGGCACCGGTGAGACGACCCGACGCATCGTGCTCATCACCGACGGCGAGGACACCTGTGCGCCGCCGGACCCGTGCGAGGTGGCCCGGGAACTGGCCGCCCAGGGCACCCACCTGGTGGTCGACACGCTCGGCCTCATCCCCGACGAGAAGGTACGCAAGCAGCTCGTCTGCATCGCCGCGGCGACCGGCGGGACGTACACCTCCGCGCAGAGCAAGGAGGACCTGACCCGCCGGATCAAACAGATCGTGGAACGGGCCAAGGACACCCACGCCAAGACTCCGGCGAAGGTGACCGGCACCGACGTCTGCGCCAAGGCACCGGTGCTGACCGCCGGCGTCTACACCGACCGGGAGCGCTTCGAGGAGCACCGCTGGTACCGGATTCCGGTCCAGCCCGGACAGGAACTGCGGGCCTCGGTCAGCATCGGCCTGGACCGGCCGTTGAACCGGGACTACGGCGTACTGCTGCGAGCCACCGCCACCGACGGACGGGAACTGGTCCGGGGCAACGACGCGGGGAGCGGTCGTACCGACGTACTGTCGACCGGTCTGCGCTGGTCGGCGGCGGACGACGAAGATGAGGAAGAGGCGGAGGACGACGACCAGGGCGGGATCTTCACGAAGTCGACCACGAAGGCCCCTGAGCCCACCGTCGTCTGCCTGGTGGTCAGCAACTCCTTCTCCGCAGCGGCCGGTGCCGGTCAGGCGCCAGGCATGCCGCTGGAACTGACCATCGACCTGGTCGACGCCTCGCCCGCCCCGAACAGCCCGGGTCTCGGCCGGGGTTGGGTGCTGCTGGGCGTACTGGCCCTCGCGGGTCTGCTCAGTGGCCTGCTCGTCGGTTGGCTGACGCGCTGGTGGGTAGCGGTCTGGAGGACCCGATGACGATGCGGACGACTTCGACCCGGATGCCGGCACCGGCTCCGGGCATGACCTCGGGTGCGGCCTCGGGCGTGACCTTGGCCCGGACCTCGGTCCGCCGGGCGGCGGTGGTGCTGGCCGCCGCTGGTATCGCCGTCGGGTTGCCGGCGGCCGCCAGCGCGGAGACACCCACCCCGTCCCCGGGGGCCGCGACGGTGAACAAGGCCGGCACCTCGTTCCTCACCGCCGCCGGGATCAGTCCCGGCCAACCGGTACGAGTCGGTGCCTCCATCGGTGACTACCTGTACTGGTCGTTCACGGCCAAGGCGGGGGAGACCCACCACGTGGCGGCCACCGTCTCGCTGCCCACGGCGGCGACCCGGCAGGGCGACTCCACCTGGACCGTGGAGGTCTTCGACGGGCTGCGTCGCCGGCAGGCGTGTGTCGCCGGGGCACAGACCCCGGTGGCGGCCAAGGCCGCTGCCAGCGTCGAACTCGACTGTGAACTGCGGCAGGTGCGCTCATGGGCGGAGCCGTGGTCCGGTGATCCGCTGCCGGGCACCTACTACGTCCGACTCTCCGGCAGCTCGCTGCCCGAGCAGGAGTTGGGCCTGCCGATCGAGGTGAGCCTGGTGGTCGGGGTGGAGTCCGACGGTGACACCAAGCCCGAGGGCGGCGACCTCAAGCAGCCGCTGGCGATGCCGGTCGAGCCGGGCAAGGTGGTGGTCGAGGATCCGACCCTCAGCACGCCGCCCGCGGCTGCGGCTGGTGACGAGGATGACGGCTGGTTCGACTGGGTACGGTGGCCGGACCTGTCGTCGCGCTGGTACTGGACCATCGGGGGCGGCATCCTGGCCGCTGTCGCAGGTGTGGTCGGATTCGCCCTGACCCGTCCCCGTAACCGCGTCAGCTGATCGTCCGCCCCCGCACGTAGGTGCCTGCCGATCTACCCCTGCGCCTGCCCCCGCCCTACCGCGTTGATCAAGAGGTTTGCGTCAGCTTTTGGTTCTTGGCTGACGCAAACCTCTTGATCAACCGGGGTGGTTGGGGTGGTTGGGGTGGTTGGGGTGGTTGGGGTGGTTGGGGTGGTCAGCGGATCGGGCCGAACTCCGGTACGGCGTAGCGCTGGAACAGGCTGCGGACCTCGGCCGGATCACCAGTACGGCTGAGCGCGAGCAGGAGTAGCAACCGGGACTTCTGCGGCAGCAGATCCTCGGCGGGGATGACCGGACCGGGAGTGTCGTACACGGCACCGGTGTTGTTACGGTTCGCCGCGACCACGGCCATGCCCGACTGCGTTGACGACATGAGCGCCGCGGTCTGTGCCGGGGACGGGGTGCCGGCAGCTACCACGCCCTTGACTCCCGCCGCCGCCATCGCGGTGATCGACTCACCGCCAGCATCGGCGTACGAGTAGACGATCTCCACCTTGGCCAGCCCGTCGCGCGGCATCGTGGCCAGGTCGAACGGCGTACGCCACTGCTTCGGCTGGGCGCAGTCGTGGACCCGGGCGGGAGCGCGGTGCAGTCGTACGTTCTTTTCGTCCATCGTGCCGAGGATGCCCAGTTCGGGTGACTGGAGGGTGTCCAGGCGAGTGGTGCTGGTCTTGGTGGCGTCCCGGGCGGCGAGGATCTCGTCGTTCATCATGATCACAGTGCCGAAGCACCGGGTACGTCGACCGGCCGCGAGCGTGATGGCGTTGTAGAGATTGGGCGGCCCGTCGCTGCCGATGACCGTCCAGGGGCGCATCGAGCCGGTGACCACCACCGGTTTGGGGCTGCGCACGGTCAGGTCCAGCCAGTACGCCAACTCCTCCATGGTCTGCGTGCCGGTGGCGACGACCACCGCGTCTGCCTTGGTCAACTGCTCGTCGACCAGCCGGGACAGGTCGTGGAACTCGGCGATCGTGTATTCGCTGGAGCCCTTCTCGCCGAAGTCGACCGAGGACACGTCGGCGACCTGACCGACCTCGGGTTGCAGGAAGTCGACCAGCTCGGCGACCGGCGTACGGCCGGGCTGGTAGCTCTGGAAACCAACCCGGCTTTCGGACTTTCCGGCGATCGTGCCCCCGGTGCCGATGACGGCGACCTTCGGGCGGCTCTCCCGCTTCGACGTTTTGGTCGGCACGTTGGCCGAGCCTGGTACTGCGGTTGCCGCCAGGAATCCGAGGACGACCAGTGCCAGCATGCCTGTGCTGCGGGAACGTGACTTTGTCATGTCGTCAGCCTGCCGTCTGCCGGACTGGAACTCGATGAAGCCAGTCCGACTCTTCATGCAGCGGCCAGCCTGACTCCTCATGCTGCGGGTAGCCGTACCCGCAGGGAGATGTCGTACGTGGTCCGGAGTGCCCGCAAACAAGATCCTTAATTTTTGATCAAGTTTCTTGTCCGGTTTCGGGTGATCTATCTACTGTGGACCGGCTTGGACGCCAGTTCGAGCCAGAACCGCTGAGGAGAGTCGTCGGTATGCCAGCAAGGCAGAGCGAGCCAGAGCAGCCAAGAATGTTCAGCCGTCGTGGGTTCGCGTTCGGCGCGGCGGGCGGGGTCGGCGCGTTCGCGATCGCCGGTGCCTCGCCGGCCGTGGCGGCCCCTGCGGTCGGCGAGGCCGCTACAGGTGACGGTGTCTACACGATCAACGTCAGGGACCACGGCGCCAAGGGTGACAACAAGACGGACGACTCCGACGCCATCCGGGCTGCGGTCGCGGCAGCGGTCTCGTCCCGGTCCGGGGTGCATGCTCAGCGGGAGATCTACTTCCCGCCGGGGCAGTACCTGGTTACCAAGAAGGACACGTTGATGTGGTCGCCGACCGCCGGCAAGTCCGACCAGATCTTCGGCCTGCGCTTCCGGGGCGGCGGCCCTCGGGTGACGAACATCAACTTCGCGAGCAGCTTCGCCGCGAATGCCGACCCCCGCGAGAACAACCTGATCACCGCGGCGATGCGATTGCGGTACGTCTATTTCAACGACATGAGCTTCAGCTCGACCAACCCGAACAACCGCTTCGCCTACTACTATTCCCGGGACGGTGACGACACCGCCTACAAATATCCGGAGTACGGCTACGGTCAGAACCAGTACTTCGTGTATCAGAATGTCGAATGGCGTGGCCAGTGGGACCGGGTGATCGGTATCGATGGTGACCAGCAGGCCAACAACAACAGCGAGCACCACTTCATGCTCTGCTCGACGGACACCGCATCGGAATACACGGACTCGTTCCTGCGCTGCGGCGGCATCAGTGGCACGAACGACCAGCAGAACCAGTTCCTCAACTTCTTCGTGCTGTCGTGCAACTTCGCCCTGCGGAAGGGCAATTTCTTCCGCTTCGATCGCGGCGGATCCATCAACGTCTACGGTGGCTCCTGGTCGATGGTCGGAAACAGCGACGGAACGCAGAACACCTGCAAGTACTTCTACATGCCGCTGGCGAACGGCAACACGACGGCCGCTCGACTGAACGTCAACGGCGTCCGGTTCGAGCCCCGGGCCACGGACAAGCATCGGATCATCGACTGCAACTGGAACAACGGATCGGTGACCTTCACATCCTGTTCCGACGTGGGGGCCGTGCAGGGCGGCAACGGTAAGCCGTACAGCTTCCACGAGTACAAGGCCACGAGTAACCGGCTGCCGATCGTGCGCTACCAGGACTGCGTGCTCGCGGGGCGGCATCTGGTGAGTGCCAACGGCACCAGCCTCACCAACGGAAAGATGATCTACGAGGGCTGCCGGACGTACCACAACACCAAGGCGGTCGGTGGCACGTCCGACGCGGATGCCTTCCTGCAGTACGCCGGCACGCCCGCCCGGTACGCGTTCCGCGACTCCTGGGCGACCCCGGACGTCTCCGGCTGACGGCGAGCAGCAGCATCTTCCACCCGGGCCGACCCACCGTCACGGTGGGTCGGCCCGATCCGGGGTGACTGTTGGCGGGGCTCTGGCCCCGGGTGTGACTGTTGGCGGGGCTCCGGTCCCTGGTGCGGTCGCCGGCTGCCCCGCCTCCGTCGTCGATCGTCGGCCAGCTGTCTCGGAGTCGTGTCGAACCTGCGGGTCCGATACCACTCGAGTATCGGTGGACGCCACCCACTCAGGGGATTTTTGTGAAGATCCAACCGGGCATGAAGTCGAACACCTTCAGGTGTTGTGGGCTCCGTCGACCCGGTTCTTTCTCGGCCCTCGTACGCCGGCTCCATCGTGATCACTCAGCGTGCGCGATTTAGGGGGCCGCCCGGGTGAAGTTGCGCTCCGTATCGGAGCGCAGGATCGGACTCGTCGACCGAAGCGCAGCTTGCTGCGTTGATCATCAGCTTTAGGTGAATCATTCCAGTTTTCGCTGATGGCGTTCCGTATAACGATGTTCTCCCGGCCCTTATTGCAGAGCGTACACATACCACTCTGGACACAAGTCGCCACGCTGCGACATCTATGCTGACCCGGCGCACGTGCTGGCTCTTCACTTGCCCGTCCGGGCACTGCATGATCTGCCAGCGGAACAGGACCTCGACACTGATATGCCCAGTCCGACCACCCCAACCCCTGATTCAGGGGGGCCAACCATCTGAGGCGGCACACCGGACTGGCGCACCAAAGGGGAGGAACAACGCAATGCGTACCGAGCAGCCGACCCAGTTCGGCTATCGGCAGGAGCTACGCCGCACATTGGGCTTTACGGACCTGCTGTTCTACGGATTGATCTTCATGGTGCCGATCGCCCCGATGGGCATCTTCGGGTCGGTCTACAGCAGCTCCGGTGGGATGGTCGTCCTGACGTACCTCGTCGGCATGATCGCGCTGGTGTTCACGGCGGCGTCGTACACACAGATGGTCAAGGCATTCCCCCTGGCCGGCAGCGTCTACAACTACGCGGGTCGGGGCATCGGCGCGCCGATCGGCTTCCTGGCGGGCTGGGCCGTGCTGCTCGACTACGTACTGGTGCCGAGCATGCTCTACCTGGTGGCCTCGGTCGCCATGCACTCCACGGTGCCGGCGATTCCGGTGTGGGGCTGGCTCATCCTGTTCGTACTGTTCAACACGGTAGTCAACTACCGAGGCATCCGGCTCACCGCGGCGATCACGCGGATCTTCCTGATCGGCCAGGTCATCGTACTGTTGATCTTCCTGGCGGTGGGCCTCACGGCACTGGTGGAGGGCAAGGGCACCGGGTTCTCGGTGGAACCGTTGTTCAACCCCGACACATTTACCTGGCCCATCGTCTTCGGCGCGGTCTCGGTCGCGGTGTTGAGCTTCCTCGGGTTCGACGGCATCAGCATGCTGGCCGAGGAGAACCGGGGTGGCGCGGGACAGATCGGGCGGGCCATGGCGGCGGCCCTGGGGCTGGCTGGCCTGCTGTTCATCACCCAGACCTGGGTCGCGGCGATGCTGTTGCCGAATGCGGCCGAGGTGCTGGCGACCGGTGACCCGGACGGGGTCGCCTTCTACGACGCCGCCCGTGAGGCCGGCGGTGCGTGGCTGGCCACGCTCTGCGCGATCGCCACCGCACTCGCCTGGGGCTTCGCCAACTCCCTGGTGGCCCAGGTGGCGACCTCCCGGCTGCTGTACGCCATGGCTCGGGACCGCCAACTGCCGAAGTTCCTCGCCAAGGTCTCCGTGAAGCACGGCGTGCCGTCCAACGCCATCCTGCTGACCGCTGCCGTGTCGCTGGTGATCGGCCTCTACATGAACTCACGCGACGACGGCATCTCCGTGCTGAGCAGCCTGATCAGCTTCGGCGCGCTCACCGCGTTCCTGGTGCTGCACCTGGCGGTGATCTGGCACTACCTCGTCCGTCGGCGCAGCCGGAACTACTTCGCCCACCTGATCATGCCGGCCGTCGGATTCGCGATCCTCGCCTACGTCGTGGTCAACGCCAACATCGCGGCGCAGCGCCTCGGCTTCGTGTGGTTCGGCATCGGAATCATCGTGTTGATCGGGCTGTACGCGGCTGGCCGCCGCCCGGTGCTGTCCGGCCTGGAGAACGAGGAGGACTCCGAATGACCCGTCTCATCCGTCACGATCCATCCGGCGGTCAGCCGACCTACACCTTCGGCGGTCACCAGCCGGTCGCCGAGGTCAAGCCGGGGGACGTCCTGGTCACCACCACCGAAGACTGCTTCGGCGGTGCGGTCCGGACAGTCGACGATCTGCCCACCCTGGTCTGCCAGGCGTTCAACCCGGTCGTCGGGCCGTTCCACGTCGTCGGCGCGGAGCCGGGGGACACCCTGGCCCTGCACTTCGCCGACCTGACCCCCGCCCGGGACTGGGGCATGTCGGCGACCTTCCCGCACTTCGGCGCGTTGACCAGCACGCACACCACCGCGACGCTGCAACCGCCACTGGAGGAACGGGTCTGGCGTTACGACATTGACGTCGAAGCCGGGATCGTGCGCTACCACGCACGCCGGTCCGACTTCACGGTCGACCTGCCGCTGGACCCGATGCTCGGTACGGTCGGCGTCGCGCCCGCCGGTGGCGAGGCCCGATCCACGATCGTGCCGGATGCCCACGGCGGAAACCTGGACACCCCGGAGTTGCGCGCCGGCACCACCGTCTACCTCGGCGTCAACGTGCCGGGCGCGCTGTTCGCCTTCGGCGACGGGCACGCCCGCCAGGGGCAGGGGGAGGTCTGCGGAGTGGCGGTGGAGACCGCCATGCGGGTCACCGTCGCAGTGGAGCTGATCAAGGGCGTGACCACCCCGTGGCCCCGGATCGAGACGGACGACCGGCTGATCTCGATCGGCGCGGCCCGGCCGTTGGAGGACGCCTACCGGATCAGCCAGCACGACCTGGTCACCTGGACCGTCGGCCTGACCGGTCTGGAGTTGCTGGACGCCTATCAACTGGTGTCGCAGGCGGGCCTGGCCGCACCGGGCAACGTGTGCGACCCGAACTACACGATGCATGCTTCGATCGACAAGGCCATACTCTCCGGGGCGCCGGCCTACCAGGGCACGCACCAGCGTCTGCGGGAGTTGGCCGGGTCTCTCCGGTAGGTCGGGATGAGTCAGCCCTTCACACCCACCCCACCGAACAACCGCATGCCGCTGCGGGGCGAACTGTTCGTACTGACCCACACCGAGGCAGGCGAACCCATGGCCCACCGGCCTTCGCTCTCCATCGGGCTGGCCGGGGCGATCCTGGTCGGCCTGGTGATGCCGGTCGAACGGGTCCGGCTCATCGGCGGCTCGGCAGCGGTGGTGGTGGACCATCAGATGACCGGCGACCCCGTCGCGGACTGGGCACTGACGATGCTGGCCGGGCACCAGGCGTCGATGTCGGTGCAGGACACGCTGCGACTGCTCGCAGTCGACGCGTACCAGCGGACCAGTGCAGGGCTCGTCGCCGGCGGCCTGGTGACCGAGACCAGCCGCCGCCGGTTGTTCGGTCGCACCGCTGCCTACCCGCCGACCGACTCGGCCGTCATCCCCCGGGTACGGGGTCGACTCCGGTACGTCCTCCAGGGCATCGAGGCGGCCGATCCGCAGACCGACGTCCTCGCCGGTCTGGTCCGGGCTCTCGGGCTGGAGTCCGCCCTGTACCTCGACGCGATCGGCGAAGACATCCGCCCGGTGATGCGGCAGATGCTCAACCGGGTCGCTACCGAGTACCCAGGGGTGAAGGAGATCGTCAAGGCGGTCGAGGGCCTGATCGGCGAGTCGGCGATCTCGGTGTACGGCTAGTTCCGCGGTTCCGGCACGTGGGTCCCGCCTGCACCGGGACCCACGTGACCGTCGGCGCGGTGGACAACATGAAGACCCCGAGCCCGCCCTCGTCGTCGCGGATCTGCACGTGGTGGTGAGCTGTACATCGTGCCCCGTCACCTGTACGCGATGCTGGGCTGCACTGTCTGCTGGGGAGTCGAACCCCGCGCTGCCCCTCACGCGCCAGGAGGGGTCGGAAACCGCCGACCTCGGTGTGTGCCCGCCTCCGTGACGACTACCTGCTCACGTTGTCGCCCCACGCCTAGTCCAGGAGGTCGGCCTCCCAGTTGGTGCGTTGGATCCGTACGTCCAGTTCGCGGATCTCCCGCGCGAGCCGGTCGGCCTGCTCGCGTAGCTGCGCGACGGGAAGAGCGGAGACCATCGCCAGCTCGGACCTCAACTGCCGCACCGCATGGCCACGCTGGCTGCCGGCCGCCGCGTCCGCAGCGGCGGTGACCACCGAGTGACGCATTCGGAGTACGTCCCGACGGGCGAGCGCATCGGTCAACGTACCGTCGTCGCCCATCGTGACAGTGGCGTTGGTCCGGTTGATCCGGCGGATCAGCACTTCAAGCGTCTCCAGCACGTCATCGACCTCGACCAGCAGTCGATGCGCATCCTCGGACGGCGTCTCGCCCTCCTGGTACCGCGCATTGGTGGTGATGCGCGCACGAAGTTGTTCCACCCGGCGAGCTGCGTCCGCCCGTTCAGCCAGCGCCTCGGCAAGCTTCACTTTTGTACCTTCCTGGCCGTGGTCCACCACCAATATCAGTCATGCGGGTGGTTCACCAACTTTCTCGTCAGTGGGTACGACCTCGGCCGGTTGTCAGAGGGGGCTGGTAGGAGTGGTCACGACATGGGCAGTGGTTCACAGTCGGGGGAGCGGATGGAAACTCGTGCGGCGGCCCAGCGCTGGGCCCGGACGTGGGCGACGGCCTGGCCGGTCAAGGACGTGGCGGCGATCGTCGCCCTGCAGGCCGAAGAGGGCGACCACTGGGCATCGATGTTCCGGCCCTACCGGGGGCGGGACGGGCTTCGGGAATACGTCACGGAGTGCTTCGCCGAGGAGACTCGCCCCGCCGAGACCTGGTTCGCCGAGCCGCAGGTCGACGGCGCTACGGCAGCCGTGGAGTACTGGGTGGTGCTCTACGTCGACGAGAAGCCGACCACCATCTCCGGCTGTACGGTGCTGCGCTTCGACGAGTCCGGCCTGGTGACGGAGGCCCGGGACTATTCACACGTCAGGGAAGGGCGGCACCTGCCCCCGGACGGCCTCTTCGACTAGTGCTGTACCCGGTAGAGGTTTCGCACCAGGCCGATCTCGGCGACGTTCTTGGTCAACTCGATGTTGACCCAACCCGCCACGTCGGCCAGCGTCAGCTTCTCGCCCCAGGGCAGCCCGGCGGTCCGCTCGACGGAGTCGAGGTCGGCATCGGTGAGCGGCAGCAGGTTCGCCCGCCAGTCGTCTCGCAGACCGCGTAGCCAGTCGGTCGCCGCCGCCATGCTGCCCGGCCAGGTGATCTCTTCACGTTCAGGTGCCCCGGAGCCGAAGCAGTGCCCGAGGGTGGTCGTCCACCAGTAGCCGATGTGCCAGGTCACCCAGCCGACGGAGACGGCCGGCACCGGGTCCGGCTCGGGCACCGCCCAGTCGGCCACCCAGCGACCGTGCTCGTCCGGTCGTACGGCCCAGCAGACCGGTGCCGGCTCCCAGTGGCAGACCGTGTCGTCCAGGTCGGCCAAGTGGTATTCGAGCAGCGCCCAGGCGATGTCGAGTTGTCGGGTCAGCAGATCCACGCGCGCTACCGGCATCCGGGGATCCTGGCAGCGCCGGCGACGATCCGGCAATCGGATTTATCGGTCGCGAGAAATTCTTTTGAAAGTCAGGCAACCGATTCCGTCCCGGGGAGGCACCTAATGGTGAAGGGAGTCGGATGCGACGTGACGAGGATGAGGGTCGGCGCCAGTTCAGCGAGTACTTCGCTGCCCGGCGTGAGGCGGTCCGGCATACCGCGTACCTGATCTGCGGTGACTGGCACTGGGCGGATGATCTGACCCAGGCTGCGTTCATCCGGGTCGCCACAGCCTGGCATCGGATTCGTGACCCGCAGGCGGTGGATGCGTTCGTCCGGACCTGCCTGGTGCGGACGTACTTGTCCGAGACCCGGCGAGTGTGGCGGCGCCGCGAGCGCTCAGTGGCGCAGATGCCGGATCAGGCCAGCGGGAACGACGACGCCGAGTCGGCGACCCGTCGGGTGCTCTTCGCTCAGGCGTTGCGGCAGGTGCCGCCTCGTCAGCGGGTCACTCTCGTCTGCCGGTTCTATCAGGGACTCGACGTGGCCGAGACGGCCGCCGCGTTGGGCTGCTCGGAGGGCACTGTCAAGGATCGTTAGATGCTAGTTTCGTTCATGTGGGGACGCGCATCGATCGAGGGATCCTGGTCATGGTACGGAAACGGTCGGCCCGGCAAGTTTCGACGCGGTTCGACACGAAAGCTGCTCTGCTCGCGGGCGGGGCTGACGTGCGGGCGGTGCGGTATCAGCGGGCAAGTCAGGATAAGAAGGAACAGGGTAAGAGCGTCAGCGACCAGGGCAACCTGAACCTGGCCGAGATCCACCGCAACGGATGGTCGGAAGCGGCCTCGTTCACAGACAACAACCTGTCGGCGAGTCGCCACGCGACGAAGGAGCGCGAGGACTTCGAGCGGATGATGGACGGCATCCGCGCTGGCCGCTACGACGTCCTCGTCGTGTGGGAGGTGTCCCGCAAGGAACGCGACCTCGCCGTCTTTGTCAAGATCCGCGACCTGTGCCACGAGGTCGGCCTCTACTTCTGGCTGGTCGGCGGGGTGCTGTTCGACCTGCGGGACAAGAACGACCGGATGATGCTCGGCTTCCAAGCGGTGCAGGCCGAATGGCTGGCCGATTCGATCCGCGACAACGTGCTGCGCGGCATCAACGGTGCCGCCGAAGCGGGCCGACCGCACGGGAAGGTCACCTACGGGTACCGGCGGATCTACGACCAGCGCACCAAAGCGTTGCTGCGCCAGGAACCGGACACGGAGACCCGCCAGGCGGTCGCCGCAGACGGCACGGTCACCGAGTACTCGCACGCGCAGGTGGTGCGGGACAACTTTCGCAAGATCTCCGAAGGCATGCCACTGACCGTGCGGGAAGCCGAGTTGAACCAGCTCGGCATCCCCGCGCCGCAGGGTGGTGTCTGGCGGCGCGGGGTCTTGCGCAAGCAGGTGATGAACCCGGCCTACATTGGCAAACGGGTGCTGCGCGGGGAGATCGTCGGTGACGGGATCTGGCCCGCCCTGGTGGACGAGGAAACCTACTGGTCGGTGGTACGGATGCTGGCCGACCCGTCCCGCACGACCACCCGCCCCGCCCGCGCGGTCCACCTGCTGTCGTACATCGTGCGCTGCGGCGTCTGCGGCGGGCCGTTGTCGTCGCAGAAGGTGAACCGGCACGGCTGGACCGGCCAGGTGTACTCCTGCCTGCACAAGCGGTGCGCCGCGGTGAAGGCCGAGTATTTGGACGAGTACGTGCAGCGGGTGGTGGTGGCGTGGCTGTCCCGCCCCGACGTGTACGAGATCCTCTCCACCGCTGGCGCCAGTGACGAGGAGGCCGCGTTCGCCCGTGCGGAGGCGCAACGGTTGCGGGGGGAGTTGGAGGACTGGCGCAAGCTCGGCGAGGAGGGCGACGTCACCGCGATCGCCTACGCCCGCGCGGAGAAGCGCCTGCTGGCGAAGATCGCCGAGCACGAGCAACGCGCCGCCGAGGCCGGGGTTCCCGCCGTGCTGCGCGGACGGATCGGGGATCAGGCTGTACCGGCGTGGCAGGTACTCGGAGACGACGTCGCGGTCAAGCGGGAGATCATCCGCCTCGTCGCGGACATCAAGCTCCTGCGGGCCGGGTTCAAGGGCGAACGGCGATCGTTCGGCCGCCACCGCCTCGACTGGCGGTGGAAGTTCGGCCCGCAGGACCAGCAGGCAGCCTGAACCGCTAACGGCAGCCGAGCCGAGTCCTCGAACGACTTGACCTTCACGCAGAGGCGAGTGTCGATCGTGTCCGCCGCCCCGCCCACCACTGGGCGGGGCGGCGTCATCCGCCGACGGAAGGTGTCTCGCCGTGCCCCGCGAACGACTCAGCGCCCTCGCCTCCATCCCGGACGACGTGACCGATCCGCTGCTGTGGCGGCTCGCCCTCGACGTCGCCGCCGCCCACCAACCTGACGAGGACGGCAACTGCCGCAACCTGCAGTGCGTTAGCCAGCGCGGCATGTGCTCCGCCGTGCGCCACGCCCGTCGCGCCATGGCGTGCGCACGGTCTGCTCGCCAAAGCGCGCCTCACCCCAGCTCAGCGGCCCTTCAAGGTCGCGCTGCTGTGCCCATCCGCCAGGTCTCCGGATTTCGCGGCTGGTTCCGTGCGTCCGCCGTGGCGGAAGCGGGACTTCCGCTGCGGCGGATCGCTGCGATGCCAGCCGCATGAGACGGAAGCTGGTGCCTTACCGCAGCCGAGCGAGAGCGCAGGCGAGCCGTTCCGCTGAACCGTCGCCAGGTGCTATCCGGCCGGCCGATTTCTCAATAGCGGTGTAGACGTCGGGCAGCCACAGCAGCGACCAGCGGTCCAGGCTTCGTACGTGCGCCAGATAAGCACTGAGCTTGGCGTGATGGGCTTGTGTGGTGAGTAGGAACAGCTGCGCTTCGGCTGGAGCGTGGGAGGCGTACTTGTCGAGCTGCGTATCGTCGTCTTGTTGTGAGTTGAGCCTGGAGCGGATCTTCACCTCGCACTCGATGACGATCTGGCCTGCGCGTGTTCCCACGATGTCCGCCTGTCTTCCGCGTTGGCCGAGGTCGAAGGCCACGTCGGGTCCGCACCGAAACAGGGCGTCCGCCAGTCCGGGGATGCATCGCAGCCCGGCCAGCAATAGCGCTTCGAGTAGCCGCTCGTCGGCCTTGCTGGCAACCTGGGGATGGCTGAGGACGGCTAGTGCCGTGACCACGAACGTTCAGAGTGTCGGGGTCAGGCTGCGCGGGTGGCGGGTTGGCCCCATTGTCGTTGTCGTTCGCTGCGAATGCGGGCGCGTTCGCGGCGTTGGGCTGCCAGGACGTCGGGGTGGCGGGTGTTGGCGTTGCGCCAGCGCAGGTAGGTCTGCAGTTTCCGGGTCAGCGTGGGGTGGTTGGGGTGGTTCGAGCCGGCGATGACGAAGGTGCGTAGCGGCCCGAACTGGGCCTCGATCGGGTTGGCCCAGGAGGCGTAGGTCGGGGTGAAGCACAACTCGACCTTGTTCCGGGCTGCCCACCTGCGAATTTTGAGGCCTTTGTGTGCGGACAGGTTGTCCAGGATCACGTAGATCGGTGCCCCGTCCGGACGGGCGGCGCGGATCGACTTGAGTGCGGCGAGGGTGTTCACGGCACTCTTGCGGCATCGGACGACGCCCCAGAGTTGGTCGTCACCGATGCTGTAGCAGCCGTGGAACTGCCGGACGCCGTGCAGTTTGTGATAGTTCGCGGGCAGCCGGTGTGGGTGTCGGGCCGGTGCCCACCCGGCGCCGGCCTGCGGGCGGATCGTGAGGGGACCGAACTCGTCGAACGCGAACACCCGCTGCGGGAAGTGGCTGCTCACGTACTCGATCCGGGCGAGTTTGGTGTCCCGGTCAGGGTCGGTGGACTCCTTCCACGTTTTTGTCCGCTGGAAGGTGATCTTCTGCTGGTGCAGGATCTGCCGCAGCCGCTCCCGCCCGATACGGATCGGGCGGGCAGTATGCGAGCCCAGGTAGTCGGCGAGCTTACGCACACTCCAGCGGGTGAACGGTTTCCCCAGCTTCTCGGGGCGGGTGTTGGCCGTCTCGACGATGAACGCTTGATCGTCAGGACTGATCTGGCGGGGACGGCCACCCGCCCACTGAGGGTCCAGGCTGGCCATCCCCATCTCGTTGAACCGGTGGATGACCTGCCGGATCGTGTCCTCGTCGGCTTGGACGAGGCGGGCGATCGCCGGCACCGTGTTCCCGCCGGCCGAGGCGAGCACGACCATCGCCCGCCGTAGTCGGATCGCTGAACCGGTTCCCCGGCGAGTAATTCTGAGCAGCTGCTGACCCTCCTGGTCACTGAGCCGCCGCACACGTACAGGATCTGCCACCGCCACAGCCTGACCGCCACGACGCCGCCCAGCCGACAGGCCGGACGGCGTGTCACCCAACACCGCGAACGTTCGTGGTCACGGCACTAGTGTCCTGCGCCAGAAATTCGCCTACAAAATCGTGCGAGTGATTCGAGGATCTCTTCGGCGGTCTTGGTCCAGATGAAGGGACGTGGATTGCTGTTCCAGTCGGTGATCCACGCCCGAATGTCCGCCTCAAGGGACCGGACACTCTTGTGCGCGCCACGACGGATCTTTTGTTCGGTGAGGTAGCCGAACCAGCGTTCGACCTGGTTGAGCCAGGACGAGCCGGTCGGGGTGAAGTGCATGTGGAAGCGGGGGTGTCTGGCGAGCCAGGCCCGGATGGCCGGGGTCTTGTGGGTGCCGTAGTTGTCGCAGATCAGGTGGATGTCGAGGTCGGCGGGCACGGTCTTGTCGATCGCGGTCAGGAACTTCTGGAACTCGGTGGCGCGGTGCTGGCGGTGGAGTTGGCCGATCACGGTGCCGTCGGCGACGTTGAACGCGGCGAACAGGCTGGTGATGCCGTTACGGACGTAGTCGTGGGTGCGGCGTTCCGGCATGCCGGGCATCATCGGCAGTACCGGCTGGGAGCGGTCCAAGGCCTGGATCTGGGATTTCTCGTCGACGCACAGCACCACGGCCCGTTCCGGCGGGTTGTGGTACAGGCCGACCACGTCAACGACCTTCTCCATGAACTGCGGATCGGTGGACAGTTTGAACGTGTCCGCCCGGTGTGGCTTGAGGCCGAAGTCCCGCCAGATTCGCCCGATGGTGGACTTCGACAGCCCGGATCGCTCGGCCATTGACGTGCGGGACCAGTGCGTGGCGTTGCGTGGTACCTGCTCCAGAGTCGCGACCACCACCTGTTCCACCTGGTCCAGGCTGATCGACGGCGGGCGGCCCGGCCGTTGCTCGTCGATAAGGCCGTCGAGCCGCAGCTTCAGGAACCGCCGCCGCCACTTACCCACAGTGGACAGATGGACACCCAGCTCCGTCGCCACGTCGACGTTCGAGGCGCCCTCGGCACACGCCAGGATGATCCGTGACCGCATCGCCAGAACCTGCGACGACTTCGCCCGCCGTGACCAGCGCGTCAACGTCGCCCGCTCTTCGTCCGTCAGCGTCAACGGTGGGGTCGGACGCCCGGTTCTTGGCATCCTCGTAGCCTACACCCACTTATAAGGCGAATTTCTGGCGCAGGACACTAGCAGGGCACGAGCCGTCGCTTGTCGGTCCAAGTCTGTGGGCACCGGCTTGGTCGACTCCTCCATGGCGGCATGGTGCCAGCCGGCTATGGCATCGATTGCTGGCACCGCCGAATGGTCCCGTGGCGGAGCGGGGCGCGAGGCGGGCAGTTCGCTTAGTGTTCGCGGAATCCGGCTGCTCCGCCCCTCTGTTGATCTTGCAGGTTCTGTTGGACCTCCTGATCGGGTTGCTGCTTCGAACGATCGGAGGCCGATGCCTGCGTGTGGGTGCCGGGCTGAGGTTCGAAGGCACCAGCGGATCCAAGTCCTGCGATAGCCCATGCGATAAGGCCGCCGATGGTGCTGGCGGTGACTCCCCACCAGCTCAGGGAGGGCCAGAAGTAGTAGATGAAGCCTGCGCCGAACAGTGGTACCCAGATGGCACGGTCGAAGTACTCGATGCTTCTCCAGACTAGAAAGCCCATGAGGAACAGCCACGCCAGGGCAAGTTCCCACCATGACTGCTTGTACCGGTCGCGTTCGGCTCGCTGCGAGAAGCGCTCGAACGCGGCAGGTATCGCCTTCAGCGCCCGCGGCACCGAGTCACTCGGCCCCGGTTCTGCGCTGGGCGAAGGAGTCGACGATGTGGCGGCGCCTGCGGCGGGCGTGGTGGCTGCCGCCGGTGGAGCTGGGGCGGCAGGTGGGAAGTAGTAGGCGTAGACGCCCCAGCCCAGGGCGAGAAGCGCGATGATCGTGCTGACAACGGTCGCACGGTCCGACTTCGGTCGTGACAAGTTCACTCCACCCTCGGGCGAGCCGACATCCCGATTGTATCGAAGAGTTTCAGATGGTGCTGGGCTGGTGACTGAGGGCTTCCGTGGTGGCCGCAGCTGACACCCGGCAGAAGGCCGTGAACCGCACAGCAAAGATGCGCGCCTGCGGTGAAAGAGCCATCTCCACCGTCAGGCCTGGAGATCCTCGCCAAGCTACGCTGCTGCCCACGCCAAGCCACCACGATCGTGCGGGACATCCTCGTCCTGCAACAGGTCGAAGCCAACCGTTACGCACGACAAAAGAGCTGGCAGGGCCGGTCCGCTCGATCGGTGGGGGCCGGGTGTCGACCGTCGAAGATAGACAAGCTCCTGGTAGATGGGGTGATCGACCAAAACACATGTCGCCTGTCCGAGGAGCTTCGTGCTGACCTATCCCGCCACGATCCCGCTGTCCACGTGGAGCCTGAGCCACGTCGCGGAACTGCTACGGAAGACTCGACCTCACGCACGCCCGTCGCCTCCTGAACTGTCGGTGGCGCGTGGGAAGCTCAAGGCAGCAACAACCCCGAGGATTCGAGAAGGGTGATCTCCAGTGGTCGAACTACACCCCTCGACGTACCTACAAGCCGCCGCCTGGGTACCCGATGACGACCCGGAGCGACCCTGGGAGGACGCCGCCGACCTTGCTGCGGACTGGATCTGGGAGCGCAGCAAGATCGAGGGGGTAGCCCCACTCCTGGTGACCAACACCGTCCAGAATGGCGTCGGCATCGGATGCCTGGACGAGATTGCTCGCCGTGGCGGTCGGGCCACGCCGCAGGGCAAGCAACGGTTCGATCGCGGTCCGGTGCTGGCCTACGTGCCGGATGAGCGAACGTTGAAGTTCGCGCTCGATCTTGCCCGCGGCTACTCGCTCGCGGTCGTGGAGACGGTCAGCTTCCCGCTTGCTGAGTGGGCGGCGGGTGCGGGAGCCATCAATCTGCTCGACGGAAGTACGAGCACGAGCAGCATCCCGGACGACGTCAAGGCCGACCTCGATCGCGCGGTGTTTTTCGGCGGCAATAACGGTTGGACTGGGCCGGACGAGAAGCAGCACGCTCGCGCTCACCTCGGGCACCATGTCCAGTCCGGGCGTCTCGCGCCAGAGCAAGCGGCGTCCTACGTTATGTCGCAGGGCGTCTCCGACAGGGGAGCCAAGAGGCTGCGCCTACTCCTCGAGAAGCTGGCGTAGCGCTTGTGCAGGAACTTTACGATCGCGCCTTCGCGCGACTCGACCGTGTGTCCGTCAAGCGCCAGGAGTTCGCTCAGTGCTGGGCGAAGTACATCTCGGTGCATCCGTGGGACATTGATGTCCGGAATGTCGATCCCTGCACGTTGGAGATCCTGGCAGTCATGCGCGAGCCAGCGCCGGTCGAGCTGGCCCTGATCTTCTCCGAGTGGCTGGCAGCGCTGCGGGCGTCGCTCGACAACGCGATCTACGCCCTGGCCTCCTCGACAACCGGCCAGAATCCCCCGCCGCAGGCCGAGCGCATCCAGTACCCGATCTGCTCGACTCCGGCCGAGTTCAAGAGCCAAGCAAAACGCCTCGTGATGTTGCCGGTGCAGATCATTGAGGCGCTTGAGAAGTCGCAGCCCTACCAGTCCCCATGGGGCCCAGAGAGCAACCTGACCTGGTGGGTCAACGAGCTGGCTCGGAAGGACCGCCACCGAGCGCTCCACGTCGGGCTCGGCCGTGTTGACGAGCACCGCATCCGGGTTGCGCCGCCAAGCGGCGTCACCATTCAGTTCGACGAGACCGTCGAGCCGTACAGCCACATCGAGCGAGAACTGGTGGTCGGGCGCTTCACGGCCAGCCGACCGCTGCGGCCATGGGAGATCACGGCGGACTTGACGGGCGTCGCTATCGCGCCGGAGATCCAGGCCTGGGCTGGCTTCCGATTGGATGGTAGGCGGCAGTCGCTCCAGGACCGGATGGTCTACACCGAAATCTTCACGCGCAACCATCTGGAGAACATTGCTCTGATGGGCGGATGCGTGCCGGCTGGCGGGTTCAGGACGTTCGATCCCGTTGAACCGGAAGGTGGGGCGTAACAGGCTGAGCAAGCCGATCGTCAACCGCCACGCACGGAACCTGTGCTTCGAGCGTCACCAGACCCGGCTGTTCTGCCCTTGGCCACCGCTCGGGGCTTCAGGAGGTGGGCTGAAGATGTGATCTCGGTATGTGCGCTGCGGGATGAGACGCCGGCCAGCCTGAGCCCTCTTGAGCCAGTCGACAAGTTCGAGGATGTCCTCCTCGCGCATGCCTTCGCGGCGTAGCTTCGCCGCGAAGGCTTCAGGTGCGACCCCGCGCCACCGGGCGCGGGCGTTCATGAGGTCGGCCTTGAACTTGGCCTGTTCGTTCCACTTCAGGTGGTTGTCGTAGCCCCTGGCCATCATGGCGAGGTACTCAGCGATGCTGGCGACGCTGGGTGGGAGGTCTTCGGCGTGGGCCATGAGTCAGTTGTACTGCGGACGTACGACATCGCCAGCAAGGTCGACTTCCGGCCAGCGGCACCCCCGGTCCGAGGAGGCTCCCGGTAGGGGCATCTTTCTTGGTCGATTGCTGTCTTACCGGGGACCTCACCTCGACCGGCTACCAGCTTCTCCAGGCCGCTGACCTGCACCATCAGGATGGAAATGGCTCAATCTTTGGGCCCAGGTGTCGGCGGCGGCGGGCGCGGTGATCGCCTCGGCGGTGACCTGCGGGTGCGTGTCCAGCTTGGTGATGAATTCGCGACAGGTTTCGACACAGTCGGCCAGCGACGTCGCGGTGATAACGACCATGCCGTCGCGTACCGGCACGCCGATGACACGTATCTTGCGGGGAGTTTCTTTCTCAAGCTGCTTTGCTGTGAAGCGACCGAGACCATGGGCGACTGCGTTGCGTACGAGAAGGCACGCCTCGAGCCTTTCCCATGCTGGGATGTCAGCCACGTCGATGTTGTGCCGTCGCCGCAGGAGACCGATGACGTCGCTCCAGCCGCCGGGCGCTCGGCCAGGAGCCTCATCGGCGAGATGTCTCAGGAGGGCCTCGGTGTAGATCTCGACGATGCTGACCATCCGAAGCCAACAGGCAGCCCGGTCGGCTGACGCAGCGTCACGATCGAGGCCGACGCGATGGCGGGGCCGGTCTCGCGAACGGCCGACTGCTGTCGCGGTGTGTCGTGCGTAGGTGGTGATCAGCTCTTCGAGGGCGTCTTCGGTGATCTTGAGTGTTACGGGCTCTGGTGTCATGGCTGAGCCAGGATCGTCGCGTGTAGGCCGCTTTCGTCGCGCACGGCATCGTTGGCTTCCTGGGATACAGCTCCATGGTGGCGCAGGCGTCGTAGGGCAACCAGATACCAGGTTGCCAATGCCGATGGCTCCTCGTCGAGGGCGCGGACGATCTCCTGCGCCTCGATCTTGTTCGCGTATGCGAGGGCAAGTGCGGCCTCGGCGCGCACGACAGGCTCGTACCGCTGCGCACGGTTGGCCATGATCCAAGCGGTGAAGGGGTCCGAGTCCAGCAGGCCGAGTTCGCGGATAGCGCGGAGCAGGTAGAGGCGCTGCCAGTCGCTGAGGCTGACCTCCGTGGCGATCGCGGTAACGGTGCGGGTCACCGCGGGACGGTCGAGGTTGGCCATGGCTTTCAGATAGCGGAGTACATACGGTGTCGTGGACGCGGCGAAGGCGACGATATTCATCACCTTCGGCATCACGTCGACGGCCCGTGGTTCTGCTGGATCCGACAGCCTGATTAGCGCACTCCGGATGGCGCGGATCGCGGCACGGTCGGCCTCGTGCAGGTTGATCCGGTTGTCGGTGACCATGTCCGTTGCCAGATCGCGGGGGGTTACGGTCGAGTTGAGAATGTCGAGCGCCCACTGAGGGTCGCTGTCGTCGTCATCATCGGCGTACTCGGGTACCTCGTTCTTCTCCCAGTAGGCGCGGAACGATGGTGTGCGGGTCTTGGATTCGTTGAGCGTCAGCCCGTTATCGCGGGCGGCTGCTGCCAGATCGTCGAGCGCTCGTTTGGCGTCCTCGAACGTGTCGGTTGCGATTCGGAAGTCGTCGTTGAACCGCCACGCAGCCCACTGCTTGCGGCGCAGCGCGCGCAGCACCCGGCTCGCGTACAGGTCGGAGAGCCGATCCGAAGGCTCGAGCAGCTGAGGAAGTCCGTAGCGCCTGCGCTGGACCTCGAGCAGGAGCTCGAGCAGACACTCGATAGTGGCGTAGTCCCCCGTACGGAGGAGTAGCTCGCGGGCGAGGATGTCATGGTCGACGTAGTCGTAGAACGACGCGAGGTCGGCTTTCACGACGTACTGGACGACCGCGTTATCCGGCCAGGACAACTCGCTGTTGCCGTTGGCGTCTACACGGCTGCCCCGGGTTTGGGCGTACGCCAGCGGTGCGTAGGCGAACGTCCGGTATCCCTCCGTGGAGCGGTCCACCTCGTGTTTGGCCTCGGCCATGAGAAGATCGGTCAACGCCCGGAAGGTCACTCGCTCGGCGAAACCCCAGAGTGCAACCGGCCTGCTGCCGGTCTCGGGTTTAGCGACCGCGACGACAAGACCGCGGCAAGGCGTTAGTCCGGCTTGGAGTTGGCCGGCAAGCCACGAGGCGAATTCTGGAGCGCGTTCATTCAGCTCGGAGGTGCCCGGCGACGACGGTATCAAGGGTTCCTCGGCACTGGCCTCTCGACACGTGGCTCCTTCCAGATCGAGCCGGGAAAGGACGTCAGGTGGCACCGGCTGCATGGCCCTTATGAAAGCACGCGGTGGGCCCATGCCGGGAGCAATGAACCTGGGCACGCGGATCGATGGAGGCGGGCCTCGCGCTCCTGACATCACCGCACTTGCAGAGGGAGACCTGGATCCCTTCCCATCCTTGCACGACCCCGAACGGCGATTGCGACGACATCGAGCCCTCCGTCTTGAGGACGCTCGCAGACCTCACGGCGGCGCCATTCGGAGCCGATTCCACCAAGAGAGATAGCAGTCCCGACAGTTGAGCGGCTTTACAGGTATTTCCGCCAATGATCGGGCAGGACGTGCGGGGACTGCGACGGATGCAGGCGGACTTCATAGCACCCGGAGGGACGGGTGGCAAGACTCGGTGCCTGATCCGTTGCGAATCGGAGGTTGACTCTGTTGGGTTTCGGAGGCGTAATGGAGACACGTTCCCGCAGCGTCGGCTGGCGCGGTTGGCCACACATGCAGCGGGCAGGCACCCCCACAACCGGGGTGCCTGCCGTTGTTCGTACCGACGCCGCGGGACGTGGAGAGATAGGAGGTCCCACATGAAGGATGGTCCGTCGGCGAGTTGAGGTGCCGCACCACCCCTGACGCTCCTGTGGCGCTACCCGTGGCGAGTACTGATCTTTTGCGACTCGGCTTGGCCGTCTGCCCCTGTGTCCGCGCGTTGACCACAGCCTGCTGTGCGGGTTGTGGCGACGCCTGCTGCCCTGATGCTTGCCCCTGCATGGTCTGCGTGTTCGTTGACTCGACCATAGTGACTTTCTGCCGTCCCCCTGCACCCGTTAGGGGTCCGTCCGACCGGGCGTCACCCGGCAGGGGCACGCCTGTCCGGGAACGGACCGGAGCCGGGCATGCGCGGCCTGGGACGGAACCCTAATCGTCTGATGTCGAACCCTTCAACCGTTTGGAGCACGAACGTGACCCCACACCTCAACCCCATGGAGGCGGCGGCTGCCGTCACGGCCCGCCTCCCCTCGGCAACGTCGAACGCGGCCGTACACGTCCCGCCTGAACCCAGGTGGTGGGCCCTTGGCCTCACCTGACCAACGTCACCCTGGCGCACCAGAGCAGGAGAGCACGAGGCGGGAGCGGCTGGAGAACCGCACCCAGGTGGCGATCATGCTGCTGATCGGCGGCGCGGCCGGGGCGGCATCGTTCACGCATGTGCATGACGTCGCGGCTGGGCATGGTCAGCCGGGCTGGCTGGCCTGGGCCGACGCCGTCGTCCTGGAGTTGACGTCGATCGCCGCCGGTCTGGAGCTGCGGCGCAACCGGCGCCTGGAAAGGAGCGTCGCCTTCCCCGCCACGGTGCTGGTCCTGGCGGTGTTGCTGTCCCTGGCGGCGCAGGTGGTGGAGGCGGAGGCGTCGGTGATCGGCTGGATCGCGGCCGCCCTGCCAGCCCTGGGCTTTCTGGCGATGGTGAAGATTGCCCTCGGCCGCGCCGACCCCGCCCCACCCCACCGGACCGCCTGGACCGAGCCCGAGCCGGTCCCGGACACTCACCAGCCGGTCCCCGTGATCGCTGCTGCCGTCCAGGACCGCACGACCGCGGGCCCCGCCGTCGCGGACCGGCGTACGGCGGTCCCGGACCGCCGGGACACCGAGGTGTCGACGGACGACGGCGGTCCGGAGGTCGCCGCGCTGGTCCCGGCCGCCCGGACCGCCGCCCGCACCCTCGCCGCCGAGGGAACCCTGCTGTCCCGCAAGGCGCTCGCCCGACAACTACGCGCGGAGGGGCACCAGCTGTCCAACGCCACAGCGTCGGCGCTTGTGCGCGTCCTCCGCGCCGAGACCACCCCGCCCGCACCGGATCTGTCACCGCGGCAGGCCGCGTGATAGATCCCCGACCTGGCAGGTCTGTCAGACCGAACCGCCGCTGTCAGACCAGCGCGCGTCTGTCAGGAAGCCCGTGAGCTGTCAGAACCTGACGGGACCTGTCAACGCACTCCCGCCCAGCAGTGGCCGGGCTGCGTATCCCGCGCCTATCCGCACCCTGAACAAGGAGCAACAACGATGATGTCCCCGCACAGCGACAACCACGAGCGCCGCTACCGGCCCGACTCACGCATCCCCTCACGGCACCGTCACGCCCCGTCCGTTGTGGCCGGCCGTGTCGGTGGCGGCGTCGATCCCCGTTCTACCGTCCGTCTTGATCCTGACCCCCGAACTGACCCCCCGATCCCGCTCACAGCCCAGGTCAGGGCCGCTCTCACCGGTTCGATACCGCTCCAGACAGACCCTCCAGTCTGGGGTCTCCCCCCAGGGGCCGCCCATGCGTAAACCGCTACCCGCTGTGGATCCGCTGCTGCGGCTACAGGCCAGCATCACCGCCCGCGACGACCGGCTCCTCGGCTGGCTCTACGACCACGGCGTGCTCACCACCGACCAGATCGCCGCCGCACTGTTCCCGTCCCTGGACTTCGCCCAACGCCGGCTGCGCCGCCTGACCGTCCTGCGGGCGGTGGACAGGTTCCGGCCCAACCGGGCCTACGGCGGCTCCTACCCGTACCACTACGTCCTGGACCAGCTCGGCTACGACCACGTCCACGCCCAACGCGGACTCGGACGACCACGCCGGGACCAGGCCCGCCGCCGCAAACAGTCCCTCACCTCGCGGCCGGACCTGCCGCACCTGCTCGGCGGCAACCAGGTCTTCATCGACCTCGCCGCCCACGCCCACGCCCGCGCCCACCCCGACAGCCGATTGGTCCGCTGGCAGCCCGCGTCCGCGTTCCACGAGCCCGGCGTACTCTACCGGGCAGGCGGCAACCCGCAGATGATGGTCCATGGATCGACCGGACTGCCCCGCCCGGACGGCGCCGGGGTGTGGACCGAGCAGGACCGCTCGGTACCGTTCTTCCTCGAGTACGACACCGGCCGCGAACGCCTCGACATCCTCACCGAGAAGATCGCCAAGTACGAACGGCTGTACGCGATGAGCACGTGGGCGTGGCCGGTCCTGTTCCACCTGCCCTCGGCCCGCCGCGAGGCGAACCTGCACCACCGCCTCGCCGCCGTTCCCGGCCTGGAGACGGCCATCGCCACCACCACTGCCGAACTGCGTACCGCCACCGGCGCCAGCCCCGCCGACCAGGTCTGGCAACTCGCCGGCCGCAGCACCGGCCGCCACCGCCTCATCGACCTGCCCTACACCGACACCGACCACGACGACGCGTTCCCCACCCACACCACGCCCAGCCAGGACGGGCGGACCGTCTAATGGGACCAGCGGGAAGGACGGCGCGTGGGATGGCCTGCCAGCTTCACACGGCGCCCATCCCGTCCACACCCGCTACCCCCCTGCAGCGACGGCCTTCCCTCGCCTGCGGCCCGCACCGGCGGGCTCGAACCGCACTTCGGAGGCGGAGCAGGCGCCTCGCCACCGGCCACACGTCTGTCGGCGGGCTCCCGGCGACAGACACTGTGCTCACACCAGTCCTGCCGTGACAGTTCCTGTGAGTGGCGCACGTCTTCACTTCCGAGGCCGCCAGAGTTACAGTCCGCGCCCACTTGACCGTCGCCGATCCGCCGTTCCACGGACGACGCGACCCGGCGGCCGATCTTCAGCGAGTTCTCACGACCGAGAAGGAGTTGCCGATGGCCAGACGCCTCGACCTCACACCACGAGCCGTCCTGGGAGGGACATGGCCACACGCCGTGACCAGCAATCACGCGCGAAAACACCACACACGTCGCCGCCGACCCCGCCCACGCGGACAGCCGATGGCGAGGCCACGACCGACAGCAGCGATCCAATCCTGCCGGGGACGCTGTCGATGGCCCGCTACCTGACCGACCCGCAGACCGAAGACGAAATCCAAGCCCTCGCCGCCGAAGCCGGCATACCCGACATCGACCAAGCGGCCAAACTCGCCCGCCTCCTACGCCTGCACCACCAGCCCACCGCCCGACCCCACGCCGCGTGACCTGCGCCCGCCCTGACAGGGGCGGGCGCAGCCCATGGGTACCGCCAGCCCGCAATCGGCGCGGGGGATCGCTGATGGCACTGGCGATAAGCGCGACAAATGACGCGCTGGAGGACGCGCCTCGCCGCCGCGAACATGCCTCTGCCTACCCGCAGAGCTGCGCGAGCCGCAGATCTCGCCGGAACACTCACGCCCTCACCCACTGGCGTCACACATCGTCGAGATCCACTTTGCCGTGCACCTCCGGCGTTGGGGTCGCAAGGGGCCACTTGATGTTAGGCGCAGATCGATCGCTCGTACACGGCGCGGTGTTTCCCCGGCCCCTTGTAGTCGTTGATCACGGACACGCCCTGCTCTTTGGTGTCTCCGCGAACGTTGCTGAAGCCCAAGGCGAGCCATGCCGCGTGCGCGGCGTGGTTGTCGGGTTCTGATGTGAGGAAGAGGCGCCGGCACCCCCAGAGGGCGCCTTGGCGGTGAACTTCTTCTACGAGCGCCCGCGTGACCCCTTGACGTCGGTGGCTGGGGTGCGTCATCACGTCCTGCAGGTAGATCTCTGACGGGTCGATCTGGCTTCGGAAGGCGATCACGCTGCCTACGACCTGCCCGTCGACGATGGCGAGTGGGCAGGTGTTGGCGAACATCGTGGCGTACAGCCAGTAGTCCGATGAGCCCCGTAGCCTGATGTACGGCTCTCCGAGCGCCAGCAGTTTCTCGAGGTCGGGAATGCGGTCGACCGTGAGCGGGGTGATGATCATGAGCGGTTTCCTTCGGTGAGCTCGATCGATGCGGCGAGGTCCCGCGCGGCGATGGCGGGGTCTAGGGAGTCGGTGACTCCGCGACCGACGACGAGGATGTCCCAGGAGCGTCGTCGGCTGGCTTCGACGTCGGTGGGTTCGAAGCCACCGGAGACCGCGACCGGCAGCTTGGTCCACGACCTGATGAGTTGCGCCTGGTCGAGTGGGTGGAAACCGGCCACGCCCAAGTCGATGTTCGTGGTGATGGCGAAGCCGTCGACTCCCGCGCGTTCCATATCCTGGACCCAGCCTTGGACCAACCGGCCCTCGGGCACGTCGATGATGATGGGGACAGCAAGCCGTTTGCTCGCTTCGACGGCAGCGGACACGCTGGCGATGCTGGCGGGTCCGATGAGCAGCACGACGTCGGCTCCGGCCTCGGTCGCGAGGACCACCTGGTCGCGTCCCCAATCTGCCGACATCATCTCGGCGACGATCCAGGCATCGGGCGTTTGCTGCTTGATGGCGCTGATGGCTTGAATGCCGACGCTTTTGACGAGTGGGTCGCCGACCTCGATGAATTGCACCCCAGCGTTGGCGGCGGCCCGTGCGACGGCGATGGCGTAGTCGATGTCGCGGACGTCGAGCGCGACTTGAAGTGCGCGTCCGTCTCGGAGACGGCGGAAGGCTTCCTTGCTGATGCCTCCAGCCGTGCTCGTGGCTGTGCCGTCTTGGACGAGCAGGTTGGCTTCGGTGCGAACGAGCCAGTCAGCCGAGGCGATGCCTTGGTTGACCAGGGCGGATTGGACGTTCGTGGGCAGCCGTAGGGCACCGGTGCGGGTTTCTCGGAGCAGGCCGAACAGGGCGCTGCGAGATGAGTCCTTGTCCTGGATCGGTTGTCTGCCGGACTTGAGTAGGAGCCGCTGGGCGGCGACTCGGACATTTCGAGGACCGTTTCGCCATGCCGCCTGGGCCCTGATGACTAGGTCGGCGGCCGAGTCGTTGTCTCCGACTCGGGCGGCAAGCCCTTGGAGGAGACGCTCGCGGACGTGCCAGTTCCGGTCGTCGAGGAGAGTCGCGAGTAGGTGTTCCACGCCGGGTGCGGCCGAGCGGCCGACGGCTTCGGCGACGGCGGCGCGGACTTTGTAGTCGCGGTCCGCGGCCAACGATTCCATGATCGAGATCATCGTAGGGTGTGGGATAGCGCGGCCCGCTCGGATCCCCTCGGCGAGGGCGGCGCGGGCTCGCCAGTCGGGGTGGGCCAGCAGTGCCTTCAGCTCTTGGGAACTGCCGTCGTCGGTGGCGAGAAAGACGTAGAAGTGTCGAGCGATAAACACCGCGTCTTCTACGGTGTTGAGTTGCGCAAGACGGATGAAGTCGTGGATGGCCGCGATGGGCAGCCGCGTCTCGACGCACGCCACGATGTCGGACCAGACTGCCGGGCCAAAGCGGCGCAGCACCCGCAACATCCACCGGGAGTACTCCGCACCGAGCGCCGTGGCGGCTGTGCTGGTGTGCAGGAGGGCTCTGGCGAGGGAAAGGCCATTGTCGTGAAGGCACCGGGAGGCGCACATGCGCAGCACCTCGGCCGTGGCGAAGGCGGAGGCGTCGCCGGTGAAATCGAGCATCAATGGCAGCGTTTCGGTGATGCTGACCGACGGTGACTGCGCGACGGCGGCAAGCAGCTCCGGTGAGGTCGCATCCAAGCCCTGCAAAAGGAATTCCAGGACGCCTCGCAGGTCGGCCGACGTGCTGGTGCGAGCGGCCAAGTCGTTGAGCAGCTCGATGGTGACGCTCGAGCGTCCGTGGGACTCGATGAGCTGGGCGAGCCACCGTGCGAAGAGGTACTCGCGGATGACGTCGTGATGGAACGCCAGTCCGCCGAACGGGCCGGACCGCACGAGTCTCGCGATCGAGGACATGGTGAGGTCACCGAGATTTCCTGGCGGGTCGTTCTGGATCGGGGGAAGGAGGTGATGCGGCCATGCGGAGGCGAGCTGCCGTCGCGCGAGTGCCATCAGATCCGCCGTCGCACGTTCGACGTTCAGGCCCGCCGCCTTCAAGATCGAGGCAACGCAGAATTCCACGAGCCGGTAGGCGTTGGTTTGCCCGAGCGGCTCGGTCGACTTGGCGGCCCGGATGAGGCTCATGTACAGCGGCAGGCGGGCCAAGTTGCGAATCTTCGCGGGCAGGGCGTCGAACGGGGGCTCGCTCTCGTGCCGCTGCGTGTTCCACACGTCCCGGGCCGTGTCGGCGTCCCAGCGGTCCAGCGGCAGCGACGGGCCGGCACCGTGATTCTGACCGGGCATGACCGCCGCCGATAGGACGGGGTAGGGCGCGAGCTCGACGTCCGGCGGTGTGCGCAGTACGACCAGGAACTTCAGGTTGCCCGAGAGCACCTGCCGCAGCGTGCCGTCGAGCTGGCGGCATACCTTGTCCACCACGGCGCGGGACTGCGGACTGTCGATGACGACGAGCAGCGGCCTGGACAGGCTTTGGCTCTCACCCTCAAGGGTCAGCAGCGGATCTACGCCGGCTGGCAGGGAGCCGTAGCGGAGGATCTCCCGCGCCAGGTCGACGTCCTCGGTCCACGACTCCGCGGTCAGCAGTTGAACATCCACTCCGGGAGCCTGCGACGCCAGGTGGCGGGTAAAGCTGGTCTTGCCGCAGCCCGGGGGGCCGGTGACCAGGTAGACGCGCGCGGTCGAGGCGAGGAAGTCCGCAAACAGCCGCTGGACGTCGGCCGGAGGCGTGTACACGAGATCGTCGGGCTGCTGACCACCGAGCGTCGTGAGGATGGCTGCCGTCCGTTCCCTGGAACGGGCGCCGAGATCTTGCATGGCGGGCCCGGAGTCGTCGGCAGGTGCGGGTAAGCCGCTCGAACTTGCGGCCATAGTCGCCTTGAGGGTCTGGGCGAACCGCTGCTTGACCTCGGTCGGCGATCGCGCCAGATCGACATCGAGCATCTGCTGGGTCTCATAGCGCATACGGGTCGCGGAACCGCGCTTTTCCCAGTTGGAGACGGCCGCCGGATTGACACCCAGGTGTTCGGCGAAGCCGCGCACGCTCATGCGCAACGCCAGGCGTAGTGCTCTTGCCTCGAGGCCGGTCCACCGCCGCACCGTCTCCACGGGCTATCCCCCAGGCCGTGCACTCGGCGTCATTGTCGCAGTCGGCAGCGTAGTAGACGACGGTGGGCGCAGGCGAGCCGAAACTAGGACAACACTAGAACGTCTACGCATCGTCAGGGGATGGGGCGGACCCGCAGGCTGGTTGCACAGACAACCGCGGCAATGGATGGGGGTTTCGACTTCGCGTCACTTCCACGGCTGTGGCCAAGCCCTCGCATTTGCGATCAGTGGTGATGGTGGAGGTGCCCCGTGGCCGTCGACGTTCGAGGCGAGAACATGCGCGACTGCGCACGTCGTACCGCATCCGGCCGCAGCGGTGAGCGGCCGGGGCAGCCCGGATCGCCTCTCTCTGGGGCCTTCACCCTCGAGGGTCTGCTGCGCTGTCGCGGTTGCGCGCGTCGCTGCCGCCCGTCTGGATGCTCGGTCACGGGCCTACCGAGGGCCATGCGGTTGCCGGTTGACCGCCGTGGATGCCGACGACCTCGAACAGATGGTACTGGAAGCGGTGGCGGCGCCAAAGTGCCCGAGCTGGTTCCGCATGAGTCCCGTCCCTTATTCGACGAGAAGGAGTGGCCGTGCCGCTGACCGTCGCCCACCCCGCCCGGTTGAGGCGAAACCAGCCCGCCGTGGCGGAAGACCTCGCGCAGCAGGCTTCATGCGCACGAGAGCCTGGCCGAATCCTCATCGTCGGGGCGGGGCTGTGCGGCCTGGCCTGCGCGGACGACCTGGTGCGGCTGGATCACTCGGACTGGCTGCTTCTCGAGGCGTCCGCCACTGCGGGTGGGCTCGCTTCTTCCGTAACTGACTCAGCCGGCTTCACATGGGACCTGGGTGGGCACGTTGTCTTCTCCCATTTCGGCGAGTTCGACCGACTGTTGTCCGAGCTGTTCAGCGACGGGGAACTGCTGCGCCATGACCGGTCCTCGTTCATCCGTTTTCGTGACCGGTGGGTTCCGTATCCCTTCCAACAGCACGTGCATTGCCTGCCCACCGAGGACGCGACAGCTTGCCTGGACGGGCTCGTCCTCGCCCAACGACAGGGCGGCGTAGGCAGGGATGCCGACTTTGGTACCTGGTTGCGGGCGACGTACGGGTCGGCGCTGGTGGAGTGGTTCTTCGGTCCATACAACACAAAAGTGTGGGCCACAGCGCCTGAGCTGATGTCCTCCACCTGGGTGGCCGAGCGCGTCGCGCCGGTCGATCTTGACCAGATTCTGACCGCCGCCACCGCCCCTACCGTGAGGCGCGCCGGCCGGTGGGGGCCGAACGCCACCTTCGCCTTCCCAATCTCCGGCGGCACGGGGGAAATCTCGCGCCGCTTGGCCGCTCGTCTCGGTCCTCGTGTGCGTACCCGTGCCCGTGTGGTCGCGGTCGACGCCGCCGTCCGAGAGGTGGTTCTGGCCGGAGGTGAACGCATTGCGTACGACCATCTGGTGGCCACTGGGCCGCTGGACCAGTTGGTGGCGATGACGATGGGCGCTTCGGCTGGGGTACGGGCGGCGGCCGGGCGGCTGCGGCACACCACCGTGGCCATGGTCGGTCTCGGCTACCAGGTCCCCACCACCGACGTCCGGTCGTGGATGTACTTCCCGCAGCTGGACGTGCCGTTCTATCGGGCCACCAACTTCAGCAAGTACGCGCCCGCCAACGTCCCCGGCTCGGACACCCGCACCTTCAGCTCCTGGATGACGGAAACCTCCGTGCCGGACGGTGCGCAGGTCGACCAGGCCACATTGATCGATTCCTGCGACCGGGCGCTGCGCCGCCACGGCCTCGTCCCCGCCCACGCGCCGTTGGTCAGCGCCCACCTGGAGGTAATCCCTTACGCCTACCCGGTGCCCACCCTCGACCGCGATGCGGCCTTGGCCGAGGTGGTGCCGTGGATGGAAGAGAGTGGGATCTACCCGCGTGGCCGGTTCGGCACCTGGCGGTACGAGATCGGCAACATGGACCATGCGGTGAAGATGGGCATCGACATCGCCCGCCGCCTGGTGAGAGGCGCTGCGGAAGAGCTGCCCAACACGCGCACGGTCACAGTGGCAGGCGGGAGCCGCTCGTGAACGAGACCACGGACAGTGAGCTGATCTCCTTCGCCGGACACCGCTTCCGTATCCACACCGACGATGCCTTCCGCGCCATGCAGGGCATCCACCTGCGGAACTTCGCCCCGGAGGCAGACCTGGCCCCGTCGTGCGGGCATCTCACGCCGGTCCGCGTCCACCACGATGAGGATCTCTTCCGGGAGCAGATGACCCGCCTGAGTGCGGTTCGGTCGCTGACGGTGGTCCCCTTCCGCGGCGAGCCGTACCGATTCTCCCAGATGGGCAAGGTCTCCTGGTGGCGGCCCGACCCCGACTCGCGCCTACCCCAGGACCACCTGTACGCCCAGGATGCCGCGCGCCGACCGCACGTCGTGTTGCATCCGGGGACAGAGCACGGCGAGCGGTACGCCATGCGCGTCATCCGAGAGATCGTCCTACGCTGCGCGGAAGATCGCGGCTGGACCACCTTCCACGCCGCTGCCGCAGCGATCGACGGCCGCGGAGTGTTGATCGCCGGGCCGTCGGGGGCGGGCAAGACCACCGTGCTGACCGCGCTGGCTGCGCACCGCCAGGCCGACGTGGTCGCCTCCGACCGCGCGGTGCTCACCGAGGGCGCGTCCCGCGTGGTCGGCGTGCCAATCTCGGTACGGATCGCGGGCGGCACTCTGTCCGCGCTTGGCCCGCGTCGCGGCCTGCCACCGCCCCGGCAACCACGAGCCGACTTCGGCGATGCCCACAAGGCTGCATGCACTCCGCGCGACTTCGCCCACGCCTTCACCGCCCGCGTGCGGGAAAGTGCCCCGATCCGGCTCGTTGTTCTCCCTCAACTCAGCGACGACAGCCGGGAGCTGAGCATGGCCTTCTGCGGCCCGGCCGTGGCCCGCACCGCGCTAGCCGCTGTCTGCTGCACCCCGCATGACGAGGACTGGCTCCACCCCTGGTTCGCCGACCGCACCCGCATCCCCGATGAGCTGGCACGCCAAGCCGATGGCTGCGTGGAGGACCTGCTCGCCAAGGTGCCGGTGATGACGGTGACCGTCGGGGTGCGCACCGCGCGGCTGCTGGAGCGGATCGCTCACGTTGTAGCCGGGGGCCTCACGTGATGGCCCAACGGATCGCGCTGGTCGGGCCGGTGGCCTCCGGCAAGTCCACCCTCGCCACCGCTATCGCCGCTCACACCGGCCTGCGCCACGTCGACCTCGACGACCTGTTTTGGGGACCGCAATGGACTCCTGTCGGTGCCTCCGACTTCCACGACGCCGTGCGACACGCGCTCGCCGCCAGGGCTTGGATCGCGGACGGCAACTATGGCGGAGACGTCGCCGAGATCCTGCTTGAACGCGCCGAGCTCACCATCTGGCTGGACCTGCCGCTACGGACCTGTCTGCCGCGGTTGATCCGCCGCTCGATACGGCGGGCCGCCACCGGGCAGGAGCTGTTCGCCGGGAACCGGGAGACCTTCCGGCACCTTGTCTCCCGCGACTCGATCCTGTGGTGGGGCCCTGCCCACCACCACCGGCACCGCCGCCGCTGGGCGCAACGCCTCCATCCGCTCACTGCCGGCGGCCTGTCCGTCCTTCATCTCGACCAGCCGGCAGCCGTCGCGCCGCAGCTACGAGCCCATGGCCTACTCGCCCCGAAGGAGGCATGACGCGTGATCGCCTCAGTCGTCCGCGTACCCTGGCACACCGCTCACAGCGGCTACGACCGGCTCCTGGACCACCTCCCTGACGTCCGCCGGATCACCCCGCCCACCAGGCGCCTCGCCCAACACGCCGCCCGACGCGCGCATCGACTGCTTCGACGCCGGTGCCCGCTGCCGTTCTACCCAGTCGAGCACTGCGCCACCGACCTCGCGCTTCTCGCCGCTCGAGGCCCCGCCCACGTGCTGTACGGGGACGAACAGTTCTACTTCTCCCGCCGCCGCCAGGGACCCACCGCCGTCACCTACCACCGCCCGGCAGCCCACCTGGCGGCACTCATGCCGCCCGCCGCCTGGCGCGACGTTGCCGCACGCGCCGACCAGATCATCACTCTCGACCCACACCAGCAGGAGTTCTTCGCCAACCTCGTCCCCGCCGAGCGGGTGCATCTGGTGCCGCACGGCATCGACACGGCCGCGTTTACCCCAGCCGACCAACTCCTCACCTCTCGGCCGCTAGTGCTGACGGTCGGCTGGTGGTTACGGGACTGGAAGGTCCTCGACACGGTGCACGAACGCCTGCACCGCCGGCACGGCGACGGCATCAACTTGACCGTCGTCACCCGAGAGGCCCACCGCCGCCCGTGGCACCCGGCCACTCGTGTCTTGCAGGGCATCAGCGAGCCATCGCTGATCACCCTCTACCGCCAAGCCGCGGTCCTGCTGCTGCCGCTGAAAGACGCTACTGCCAACAACGCGCTACTGGAGGCGCTCGCCTGCGGCACCCCCGTCGTCGCCACCGACGTCGGCGGCATCCCGCACTACGCAGGCAGTAGCCCCGCAGCCGTTCTCACCCCGCCCGGTGACACCGCCGCCGCAATCGACGCGGTCGAGACGGTGCTTACCGAGACCGGAACCCCCGACCACACCCTCCGGCGCACCGCCGCCCGTGAACGCGCGCAAACCTTCGCCTGGCCTGCCATCGCCGACCAGACGCGGACCATCTACCGGCTGCTGGAGCAGCAGTGAGCGCTACGGAGGTCTGGCTGCACATCGCTGCCCCTGTGCTGCTGGCCGCCCTGCTCGCCCGCGCTCTGTGGGTGATTGTGGCGGTCGAGATGAGCGCCCGGTGGCTGCTGGCACCGCCGGCCGCAGCGCCCATACACCGCAGCGAGGTGCCGTGGCTGGTGATCCTGCTGCCGATGCTGCGTGAGCAGAGCGTCGCCCCGGAAACGATCGCCGCGTTCAAGGCACTGGAGTACCCGCACGGACGGGCCGCCGTCGTGGTGATTACCACCGAACGCGAGAACATCGCCCGTACCCGGCACCGCAGTCAGCTCCCGACACTGGCCGCCCAACACCCGCTGCGGGCCGAACAACTGCGGGGTATCTTCCCCGCCGCCCAATGCCGCACCGTCGCCGCAGAAGTTAACGCCGCCCCGCCCGACGACCGCCTGACGATCCTGACCGAACGGTTCGACGCCGAACCCACCACCGCCGAGGTTGTCGCAGCCCTCGCCGCCACCTCGCCATCCGGCCGGCTGCCCCTGGTGCACCTGCACCAGCCCGACATCGGCGGGCGCAAAGCCGGCCAGCTGAACTTCGCCCTCGACCACCTCGATCAGGTGCTCGGCCCGGTCGGCTGGCACGAAACCGGTGACGCCGAGTCCACGTTCGCCGTGGTCTACGACGCAGACGCGATCCCCGACGCCCGCACCCTCCACGCCTTCGCCGCCGCAGCCGCCACCCGCATCGCCCGGACAGACAAGACGCCGGCCCTCATCCAGCAGCAACGGCTGCCGCTGCTGGGCCGCCGCCCCTTCCCCAACGGGCCGGTCGGTCTGCTACTCACCGGGGAATGGGTGTACCAGCTGCGACGCTCCCTCGGCATCGAACTCGCCCGCATCCGTCTCCACGCCTACCTGTCGGGCTCCCCGCTACCGCAGTGGCTGCGCACAGTGCTACGCCCCATGGTCTACGCCGTAGGCTGCGGCATGGCTGTCCACCTCCCGGTTATCCGTGCGCTTGGAGGCTTTCCCGAACCGATGGAAGACCTCGGCACCGGACACCGACTCTCCGTGCTCGGCGTCGACCTGACCGCTACCACGGTCGCGGTCCTGGACGAGCCCTACACCGAGCCGACCGGGCTGGCCAATCTCCACGCGCTCGCCTTCACCTCCTCCGCCCGTCCCGACCGCCACGCCCACGCGGTCTCCCACCTGCCCGCCGCCATCTCCCGCCCAGCCAAGGCCCTCCTGGTCGTGCGCGAGTGGGCAGACGAAGCAGCCTGGCTGATCGGCGCACCCCTGGCAGCCGCCGCCATCGCGTCCGCCTGGTGGGCTGGGCCCCTATGGGCCGCGATCGCCTTCCTCGGAATCCTGCTCCACGGCCCGCTGCTCACCGCACGGCTGCTTGCCCTCGCCCCCGCGCTGCACGCCGCCGTCCTCCCGCCACGCCCCACCGGTCAGCTTCCGCTGGCATCCCCTTGCCATCCGGCCGCCGTGATCGCTGCAAGCCCGCTCCAACCGTTCGTCCGGATGGCTGGTCCCTGGGCGATGATCCTCCAGAAGCTCACCAGAAACCACCGGGGCTTCGGCAAGACTGAACGCTGACGCCCCCACCCGCCGTGTCGAGCAAGAGTTGGAGACCACCTCGTGACTGAGCCTCAAAACCTGCCGACCATCCGCACCTCTGCCAAAGCCGTCGTCATCCACAACGGGCGCGTCCTGCTCCAACGAGCGACTTGGGAGGGCATGGACTGTTACTTCCTGCCCGGCGGCGGTCAACACCCCGGCGAACCCCTCGACGCCGCCGCACGCCGCGAGGTCCACGAAGAGACCGGCCTGACCGTGCACGTGGTACGCATGCTCTGGCTGCGCGAATACATCGGTGCCAACCACGAACACGCCGACACCGAAGCCGACACCCACCGCGTCGAAGCGATCTTCCACTGCACCCCAGAGGGAACGCCCGGCCAGCTCAGCGGCCACGCCAAGGACGACCTGCAGACCGGACTGGAGTGGGTCGAACTGGAAAAGGTGTCCGGCCTCAACCTGCTACCCCACGCCCTGCGGCAACCGATCGCCGCCCTCGCCGTCGACGACCTGCACATCGGCTACCTTGGCGACGTCGCCTGAAACCCATCATGGCGGAACTCGACGGGCGGGTCCCCGACGGCGCCCGCGAACTCACCACCGGCCAGGCCAATCGCGTCTGGCATATCAATGGGCCAACGCCCTACGTGCTCAAGCAGTACGGCACTGCCGCCCGCGCCGCGAACGAAGTCGCCGCCCTTACCCTCCTTGCCGCCCACCACGCACCCGCACCCCGACTCCTGGCCGCCGATCCGAACGCAGCACCGCCCTGGGCTGCGCAAACCGCGGTCCACGCCCCACCTGTGCCCGCCAACCAGTTCCTCAATCAGATCGCCGAACCCCTCGCCGCCATCCACCGCATCCCCGGCCCGCACGTCGGCCGCCTTGCCGGCGCACCGCGTTACCCGACCTGGCGCGCCTACCTCCGCAACCGGCTGGACACCTACGCCGCCGCAGCGCCGAACCTCGCCCCGGTCGCAGCGGCCATTCATCGCGAACTTGACACCGCCGATCTGGATATCGAACCGAGACTGCTCCATCACGACCTACAAGTTGGCCACCTCCTCCACACACCCGGCGGACTGCTGCTCGACTGGGAACTCGCCGCCTACGGCGACCCACTTTCCGACCTTGCCCGCCTCGCCGTCCGCCTCCAGCTACCCGACCCCACCCACCTGCTCTCATTCATCCACCGGCCGCATTCAACCGCTGCCCGCCGCCTCATCCTGTTCTGGCACATCCACCAGCTCGCCGACGCCGCCCTCAACACCGACCCACATACCCGTATCAGAGCCAGCAGGCAGCTGGTGGTCAGCGCGACTTGCACGTACGCGACACGCCAGACGAATTGATCTTGCCCTCGCCTGGTAAATCGGCGACGGCGGGTCAAATGACGGTCAAATGACCAGCGGAGCCGGCGGCCAAAAGGTGGATATCCAGGCGCGGGTGCCCGCAGCCAAACAAGAAAATTACGCTTGGTTGCCTATTGATGGCACACAGCTTCTCTGTGGTGGTGCCGTAGCCCATGCTGGCAGACGCAGTAGGCTGCGCGACGTGCCATCGCATCCCGAACTCGACCTCGTCATCGATGGGCTCTTGTCCTGAACCGAAGCCCGACGCGCCGCCCTGATGCAGGCCATGGACCCGGTCCAGCAACGGAACCTCGGGCAGTACTTTACCCCGAGGGTGGTGGCCGAGCGGATCGCGACCGAACCGCGGCTGGCGGAACGCGGCACCCTGCGGTTGCTGGATCCAGGAGCAGGCTCGGGATCCTAGACTGCGGCGCTGGTCGCCCGGGTGTTGCGTGAGTGCTCCGGCCTGCGGATTGAGGTGACACCCACTCGAAGGGTGACCGGAACTGCGTAGATTTCGGCTCTGTTTCACATTCGGTGGTAACCGAATGTGAAACAGAGCCGTTGATCCACAGGCCCGTGTCCACCAGCAAGAAGATGATGGCCGGGCGAGTAACGGTGAAGGAGCCTCTGTGGGTAGGGTGAGCGGGTGCCGGTTGTTCTTCCTGGTGAACCTGATGATCGCCGCCCGTCAACACCTCATGCGGCTCGCCTCATCACCTGCACGAGCAGTGCTCCAATTATGAAGAGAACTACAACGGCGGTGAAAATCCGGCTCAGGCGCAGTCGGACTAGGACCCATGTTGCCCCCGACGCGGTACCCCTGATGAGCGCAATAATCAGAAACGTAATTCCAACTGCGGCAAAAAGTAGCTCCGCCATATCTTCCCCCGTTGTTGACGCCTGGATAGAGGCATGCAAGGTCGGCATGCTGCTCTGGGCGACGCGGCGCACCTGAGCAGTCGATGCGAAGGCTGCAAATCTTGGCCAAGAGAGAGTTTTAGCGTCGAAAGTGCGGGCCTTATGTATGGATGTGTTTGAAGGTTTTGTTTGGAGTCACTCCATTCGGGTTGTTTATGGCTCAAAGTGAAGTGCGCGGCGGTGAAGGTCTCGTGCTTGCGGATGATGTGGGAACCGCTCGGCGATGGTGGCGAGAGCGTGTATACGTGTGGCAAGTCTGGCTGCCCCTGGGATTTGGTGGGCGAGTTGTATTGCCTGGGTTGCGTCGTCGCACGCCTCGTCCGGTCTTCCGAGAAGGAACCGTGATCGGGCGAGGTTGATAAGGTTGTATGCCTTTTCGCGGGCCTGGTTCTGGCTTTGGGTATCGAGTGCGATGAGCGAGCAGGACTCTGCTTTGGCGGCGAGCGGGGCGGCCTGCCGATGGTCGACTTCGGCGATGGTTAGGTAAACCTCGGCGGCATGCCTCCTCAGGCGGCACTGACTGATTGGTGGTGGGGTTTCGGCGGTTGCGCAGCCGGTGAGGGCCAGGGCGATGGAGCTGTTGATCTCTTCCATCCAGTCGGGGCCGAGTATGGCCAGGGCGCGGGCTCGCAGGATCCAGAGCATGCCCTGCATGACGCCGCTGCGGGCGGCGTGCTGTATGTGGTGCGCAGCTGCCAATTCGATAAGACGCAGTGCCGTCTGTGGCGCACTCAGTTCGCACATCTGGTGGGCCATGTGCGTGAGGACATACACGACGACGAGGTTGGCGTGGTCGTTGTCCACGACCTGCGCGGTCTGAAGCGCGTAGGCGAAGTACTGCTGTGCGGTGCCGTCGAGGCCGGCGTCGTGGGACATCGCGCCCACCTCGGAGGCGAGTCTGGCTATCGCGGCGAGTAGACGGTTACGGATGAAGGTGTCGGTTGGCAGGTGATGGCTGGCGAGGTCCACGGCGTATCGCAGTTGTCCTGCCGCCATGTCGCGCGCTGCTTCTCCACCGGCCACCGCATCCAGAGCAATGAGGTGGGCGGTGGCTGCCTCGATTCGGTCGACCATCAGCTGATCGCGCTGATCGGTGTGCTGTGGCCCCTGCTCGGTGGCAGTTAGGCGGACGGGTGGGGATGCCAGCCATCGCGATATCGGGTTTACCAGTTCGTCGCCGGTCGCGACCGGGACAGGGTCGGTCCAGCCGACTTCGCGGAGCGCGTCGCGCCGGAGGAAGGCTCCCAGGTTTGCCAGGGTGTGCTCGGCGATACACGGTTGCAGGTGGGCTGATGCGGGTGGCGTGCCGTTGCGGTCGTCGGGCCAGATCACGGCCGGCGGTATCGTTACACCCCACGCGCCGCTGAGGACATCGGCGACGATTTCGGGGTGCATGCACGCCGCGCCGTTGAGCCAGCGTCTGATGATGTTGTGGTCGTGACTGAGCTGTATGCCATACGCGGCCGATGCGTGGTTGTTGATCGCGCTAGCAAAGGCGGCGAGAGATCGGAATCCAGATTCTTTTACGAGGTACGCGAGTGGCTGATTGGCCGCTGCGGCAAGGGGTAGTTGGTTGAGTCGTTTGTTTCTGATGCGCCTGGCTCGTTTTGATCTGGGTAGGCTGTCCGTCACGGCCGCTCTCGACTCTGCGCTTGGTGTGGTCGGCATGGGCGGTCAACCTCGCGGGGTAGACGCGTCAGCTGTTCTCGCGCAGGTCGCGCAAGTCAGCGTCCGACCGCACCGAACACACCAGTGTCTTGATCGCCAGTAGGTGCAGAATCCGACGACGGCACCGATCAGCATGCCGACCAGCCCTGCCAGCACATGCGACATCGAAACTCTCCTTTCAGGTCGCAATCGACGAGGCCACCTTCAGGACTCTGCGCGTCCCATTTGTTGTGCGCTGTGAATGAGCGCGGCCAACGACTGTTGTGCGGCGGTGCCGGTATGCAAGACCTGCACGAGGTTCTCTTTGATCGCTTCGAGCATCGCGAGCAGTGGCCCGGGGTCGCCGCCGTGCAGCACTCTTACGGCCACCGTTCGGGTTTCATCGACCTGACCGATGGTGGCGATAATCGTGTCGTGGACGGTCTTGAGGCGTTGCCCCGCTCGGCCCAGCTCCGAGATCGCCTGGGCGGGTGACTCATGCACCGGCGCTTGCTGGACGGTGGTGGACGTGTCACCGACGGCGACGTGGATGGCGGCCAGGGTCGTCTGGGTCTGCTGGATCGCCTCCCGTACCTGGGTCATTCCGACAGCGATGGCGCTGAAACCGGCGAAGGCGGCTCGGGCGATGACCCGCTCTACCTCGTTGCCCGCAACGGTTGCGCGAGTTCGTACGGCCTCGATACCTGTCTGCATGATTCGTAGTTGCTCATCGACAGCTGCTGTTGCTGTTCGCGACACTTTGTCCTCGTGGGATTTGTTGTGAGTGATGGGCTGGGCCGGGCTTTGCGGAAGCAGAGCTTCAGCTCTGGTGGGTTGGTTGCGGCTCGCGCCACATGGACCAGAACGGGGTGCCATCCGGGAGGGTGAACGCTCGGCGGGGCTCGTAGCCGTGGCGGGTGTAGAGGTCCCGGGCGCGGGGGCTGCTGGCCTCCAAGTAGGCCGGGATGCCCGCTTGGTCCAGGTGCCGGTGGTGGTGGTCAAGCAGGGCGGTGCCGCGTCCGGTGCCCTGTGCGGCGGGGGTGACCGCGAGCAAGGCGAGGTGGTGGTGCGGTTCGGCAGGGCGATGCCTGTCGAAAAGCGCATCGAGGTGGCGAAAGCGGTGGACATGGCTGCCGCACGCCTCGTGGAGCCGCTGGTCGTAGTGGTGTGGTGGTGGTACGGGGCCGAGGTGGTGGAACCAGACCGCGGCGGCGGACCGGTCATACAGCACATCGATGTGACCGTAGAAGGCGGCGTGTTCGACCAGAATCTTGAACTGGTCACGAAGCGCGCTGGTGCGCTGCTCGGCATCGGGGACCAGCCACGCGGCGGTAGGCAAGGGAGAGACCGCCTCAGCGATGAGGCCCGTGATGGTGTTGAGATCGTTCCAGCTTGGCGTTACGACTGGCGGCGGATATTTGATGACTCTACTGTGATTATTTGACAGGTCGTGGGCAGCGAATTTCGACACGTTATAACTCTCCTAAGTCCCTGCTTTTCAGTAGCTGGCGACCACTTACCTCGTGGAACCGTGGGCTTTACAGCTTCGGCAATTTGATGCTGAGACATAGCGCAGCCAGGGAGAAAATTTGGGGCCCGATAAGGTCGGGCACGTTGTAGCGGCAGCCTCATATTTTCGATATCACGCATTGTTTTAATTGGAGCGCCATCGCGCTTCTCGGTGGACTGTCGCCTGGGCTTGACAGTCGAGGCGATGAAGTAAATGTCCCGCCTCAGTTCATCCCCGCCAGCAACCCCGGACCGCCTAGTCGCCGCGCGCCGATCAGCTCGGGCCGAGTCGCACCCGGCACTCGCTTGGGCAGCCGCATCGAAAACATGAATGTCTGAGTCGCAGTCTCGTGCTCAACGCACGGTCCGGGTGTGCCGCACGTCAGGCATAACCCGTTCGCGCTCGATACCGCGTGTCGCTCCAATGTCTGCTGCGCTTGATCCAACCGCTGCCCACCGTGGTATGTCCCCACGTGTCTTCCCTTCGTGTATCACGGGTGGCGGAGCGCACCGCGTGGTTGCCGCCAGCATCGGGTTGCACGGCGCACTCCGCCCGTTTTCCCGACGCCACGGAGGAGCCCGCAGTCACGTAACGCCAGGAAGTCAACTGATCGACTAATTCATGATTCGGACGCACATTCGGCGACGCGCTCCCCGCCCGGATGTCGAACGTAGCGGCCCACCAGTTGCTGATTGTTGCAGTCATGGTCCCCCTTGCATTCCAAGGTCTCGATTGAATAATCGTTCGGCCTTCGTTTGACTGCTTGTGCGGGCTTTATGGCGGTGTGCCAGCCGAATGGAGGCATAGTCATGTTTGGCCGGCTCGCCGGTCCGTCCCACCGCCGGTGTGGATACGTTTCCGGTAGGGCGGCACGGATGCTGCTCCCCACCACGATCACCTATGCATTGGGTTAATCGCTACCCGGCATCATCGGGAGGTTTCCGGCCGTCAATTCCCCGTGTCGCGGGGAAGTTTCCCTACTGGGCGCAGTGGACGTATCGTCTGGTGAATGGGCATCGATGTGCACGGCTGTTTGTAGGGTGGTGGGATGACCGAGGGACGGTCGGAAAGCCTGCGACGGCAGCAGGTGCGGTTGGCTGCCGAGTTGCGCGCAGCGGGCAAAACATGGGTGCAGGCAGCCGAGATCTTTCAGACGCGGTTTCGACTTAACCCCCGTGTGGCTCTTCGGACCGTGCGTGGGTGGAGTCAGACGCGAGCCGCCGACGAGTGGAACCGGCGGTGGCCTGACGAGCCGAAGACCTTCAAGTCCTTCTCGTACTGGGAGATCTGGCCGGGCAAGGGTGGATACTCACCATCACAGGACAACCTTGTGCGGCTGGCGGAGATCTATGAGTGCAGCGTCGTCGACCTGCTGGCGGACCTGCCAAGCTTCCGTCATCTCGACTCGGCCGCCGGAACGACTTTGACAGCGCCTCGGGGTACGACCACCACCCTTGCGGGTGAAATCATGGTGCCAGGCGAGGCGGAGATCCTGCTTCGCGACCTTCTCAGCCGGCGCCCCGGTGCCGAGGCGAGTGCTCCACTACCCGCGGATGCTACCGGCCTGTACCGCCTGCCGGAGGAGGTCGACTTCGGAGAATTGGCGCAGGTCATCGCGATGTGGATGCAACGGATACCGCACTCCCAGGCTCGCAGGGACATGTTGGGCAACTTGACTGCCGCGCTGGCGGTCGCCACCGTAGCGCCGTTGACTGAGCTGGCGGGCCTAGCCCAGCATGCCGATGCCGCGCCCGCAGCAGATCTAGGTAGGTTCGATCCGGCTACGTTGGCGCACTGCGAGACCATGATGCCGAACCTACGCAAGCAAGGTGATGTTCTCGGGGCGAGTTCGACGCTGCCCAGTGCGCTGGCCTACCGGCGCATCGCCGAGCAGCAAGCCAAAGCCGCCCCGAATGGCGCGCTACGCGACCGCGCGGTGACCGCCTATGCCGAGCTGACCCAACTGTCCGGCTGGCTGTGCTTCAACATGGGCGATTACGGCTCCGCGCAACGGTTCTACGACGACGCGCGAGCCGCCGCGCACGAGGCGCGTGCCGTGGAACTGGTGACATACATTCTGTGCACGATGAGCCACCTGGCAACGTGGCAGGGAAAGCCTCGGGTCGGCATCGATCATGCCGTCGCCGCCGCAGCGTGGGCCGAACAGAGCGACACCCCATACGCTCGCGCCTACGCCGCCGACGTAGCCGTTCGGGCACTGACAGCCGATGGGCAGGCGGCCCGGTCGAAGGACACCCTCGATCAGGAGTATGCCGCCTTGCAAGCAGCATTGAGCGGCCAAAGCCAGCGCCAGTCGTGGTGGTACTTCTACGACGAGTCGTTCTTCTGGAGCACCAGTGCTCAGAATGCGCTGAAGTTCCACGATGCGGATCAGGTGCTGACAGTGACCGACAAGGCACTGAAACTCAGCGACCAGGGCAACCTGCACAACCGTTCGTTCCGGCTACTGTTTCGCGCCGAGGCATTCGCCCGCCAGCGGAGTATCGGTCTGGCCTGCCAGACGATCACCGAGGCTGTGGAGCTGACCTCGGTGAACTCCACTCGCCGCATCGAGCAGCGAGTGCGGCAGTTGCGCCGCGGGCTCGATCCGTGGAAGCGCACCCGGGCGGTCAAGGAACTCGACCAAGCGATCGGCGCCTACCAGTCACCGCCTGCCAGCTAGCGAAAGTGGACGCATGAACACCGCGTATTCACGGTAATAGGCACCGGGCCGCCCCGGTTTAGTGCCGATTCGCTGCCAGCCCCACCCCTCGTAGAGGGCATGAGTCGCAGCCGCTGCTGGGTTCGCCGACAGCGTTGCCCGTTCCTCGCGACGACCCCCGAGGAACGTGTCATGAAGTCCTCGCCCGGTTCCTCTGCCCTGCCAGGCTTTGCGAACCTCGATCTCAGCCAGCACCACAGTCCGCTCGCCGCCGCGCTCATCGGTGAACCCGGGCTCTGGAGCCGGTTGGAGCCCAGCGAACCAGTCGCGCTCCTGCCGCAGGCTGTAGCCGAAGACGAACCCAACCAGATCGTCACCGGCCGTCGCCGTCACCAGCTCGTAGTTCCGGGCGCTCAGCGCTCCCGTGGCGCGGTCGCGGAAGGCACCGGTCTTTACGTTGCTGTCCTCGCCGGACACTTCGCCGTAGGCGTCCGTGTAGACCTCGCACAACTGGTCCATCAAGGCAGCGGCGGCGTCGGAGCCTAGGCGGGTGTACGTAACATCGGTCATGCCTCCACCATATGTGCGTGTGGATGCCAGGAATTCCCCGTGTCACACGGAAATGCTGCCTCCCTAGCCATCCGGATTTCGTTCGTCAACGCCATCGCCGAGATGTGCGTCGCCGCCGGAGCCAACGTCGCCGAACTGACCGAGGCAATCGGCCACGAGTCGCGTATCGACCATCACTACTTCCAGCTCGGCCGCCGCCAGCACCGGGCCGGCATGCTCGACGGGCACGGACAGCTCCCCATCACCCATGACACACCCGCAGATACGGTGCGCACGGCCACGGGGCTACCACCTCGGTGAGGTACGCAACGCCCGTCCGCTCCGGCAACAACGCAGCGGGCGTGAGGGCTAGCGAGATCGGTGCCGATCGGTGCTGCCCCTGGACGCCCGCCCGGTAGCCGTCAACGGCGGCAGCGGCCAGGTCGGCAGTACACAGACGATGGTCGCACCACGCGGGATGTCCCTGTCAGGGGTGGTTTCAATGGGTCCAAGATTCTTTTGGCTTTTTGCGCGCACTGACTACAGTCAAGAGCCAGACAGCGCGGGGTCTCGCCACGCTGCGCCAGATCCTGGGCGATGCAGTTTCCGTCCCCGCACTGGCCGGCGCTACGGAGGGAAAGGCATGACGGAATGGCGTGATCTCTTTGCGGAGGCGACGGATTCGGCACCGCCGAGCCGGCTGGTCGCGGACGAGGTGTACGCGGCCGGGCGGCAACGCCGACGTCGACGGGCCGTAGTGGCCAACGCTGCGGTCGCGGTGGCGCTCGCCATGGGCGCCGGTACGGGCATTGCCGCGATGGTGCGGTCCGAGCCGACCGTCAGGGGCGAATCAGGCACCGGTGGAGAAAAGTCGTTGCCCGGCGTGCTGCCATATCCCGGGGGATTGGTCCAGATGGTCAGGGCGGCCGACGCACGACACCTCTACGTGCTGGTGTCGACGCAGTCGAGCTGTGCGAAGCAGCCGTGCGACAAGAGCAGCATGCAACTGGTGGGCTCCGACGATGGCGGGCGTACCTGGAGCGACCGGGGCGGACCGATCAGGGTCACCGGTTTCGAGGTCCTCAAAGCCGGTCGGTTGCTGGCCGTCGAGCCATCCGGCCCGTCGGACACGAAAGAGTGGGAGCTGCGGACCAGCACGGACGGCGGGCGAACCTGGCATACAACAGAGCGCGCCCCGGCCGTCGCGGCGGTGTCGAGCGGAAGCACGGCCCTCTGCTGGCCGGAGTCGGGCGGGGTGGCGGGTTCGCCGTGCATCGTGCACGCGCTCGATCCGACGTCACGCCGGATCGCGCCGCTGACCAACCAGCCTCCGTTGACCCTGAGCACCGAACTCCTGATCGGAGAGTCGGGCGGCCGACTGTGGGCATCGGGTGTCGATCAGGCGACTGGTCGGCCGGCGGTTGCGGTGAGTCGGGACGCGGGCCGTACCTGGTCCACCAAGGTCTTCGTGGACGCGCCGGCCTGCTCGTCGGAGGGCTGCCAACCGCCGTACCTGACGACAGGTGACGGGCCGACGGCGTACGCGGTGGTCGTCAGAGTGCGGCACCGTGCCGTCTACCGCTATGTGGAGAACGCGGGCCGGGACGGTGGTGACTGGCAGCGGGACACCGGTGTGGACAAGGTGCCGGTCGACCACCTAGTCGGTGGTGCACAGTCGTTCGTCGCCGCCGACGGGACGCATGTGCTGTCCCAGGTCGTGCCCCACCCCGATCGAGACATCGAAGGTTACCGCTGGTGGGTGGCCCGTCCGAATGACGGCACCTACCAACCGGTCGAACTGCCGGGCCTGCCGGCCACCGTTTTCCCGATCCGCCGTACGCCGGATGGCTGGTTCTACGCCCACAGCTACCCCGACGGTGTCCTGTACGGGTCGACCGATGGCTGGCGCTGGTCACCGGTAGCCCGCAGCTCGTAAACGAATCAGCCAACTTCTAAACGCAGATCGCGGAATTCGTCATCTGCGCGGCTTCAGCCTGCGCGCAAATCGGAATGGAAACGTCGGGAGATATCGATGAGTCAACCAAGTGTTCGAGGCCGGTATCGGCACTGTTTTGGTGTGGGAGCCGCTGCGATGCTGGTGCTCGCGTTGAGCGCATGCGGTGGCGACACCGATGCGCAGTCGGTGGCCACGGCCGGTGGTGCGAGTGCCCAGCCGACCGGATCGGCCGGCGCGGCCAGCGGAGCTGCCGCCCAGTACGTCGAGGCGCAACGGAAGTGGGTCGACTGCCTGCGTAAGGAGGGCTTCGAGGTGCCGGACCCGGACGCCAAGGGGCGAGTCGACCTGAGGGCGCACGGCATCCCGAAGAAGACCGACCCGAAGTGGCGGGAAGCTCAGCTGAAGTGCAAGGACTTCAGCCTGCCTGTCCCCGAGGAGTTGCAGGAGAAGCCGCCCCCGATGACTGCGGAGCAGATTGCCAACCGGCGGGAACACGCGAAGTGTATGCGCGCGAACGGGATGCCCGACTGGCCCGACCCGGGTCCCGATGGTGAATGGCCGAATGAGGGGGGATTGGCACGGGAACTCACCCCGCAGGAGCAGGCGGCCAACATTCGCGCGTTGCAGATCTGCGAACCGGTGCTGGATGGCCGTCCGAAGACCACCCCGAACCCGAACGCGAGCCACCAGGGGTGAGCGAGCAGATATCCCGGGCGGAATCGGCCGATGTCACCGAGCCACCCCGTACCGCCGAGTCGCCCCGTACGGTGGCGGGCTGGCGGCGGCGACGGCGGCTGCGGGCCATAGCGGGCGGTGCTGCCGCGCTGGTCACCCTTGCGGTGGCCGGCGCGGCCACCCTCGGCCTCGGCGGGCGCGGCGGCGACGAACCGCCATCGGAGCGCACCGGCCCGGCCGCCACCGCGCAGGTCACCCGACAGACCCTGGTCAAGACCGTGACGTTGGCCGGCGAACTCGGATACGGCCCCGCCACACCGCTCGCCTCCACCGCCACCGGCACGGTGACCTGGTTACCGGCGGTCGGAGCCACGGTACGACGCGGCGGGGTGCTGCTGCGAGCCGACGAGCAGCCGGTCGTGCTGCTCTATGGCTTCCTGCCGATGTACCGGGCGCTGGCCGAAGGCAGTACCGGCTCCGACGTACGGCAGTTCGAGCGCAACCTCGCCGCCCTCGGCTATCAGGGGTTCACTGTGGACGACGAATTCTCCGCACTCACCACCGTCGCTGTGAAGCGCTGGCAGAAGGACCTGACGCTGCCAGAGACCGGCACGGTCGACCGGTACCGGGTGGTCTACGCACCAAAGGAGGTACGCGTCGCGCAGCAACTGGTACGCCTCGGTGCGAGCGCGACCGGTGACGTGCTGACGTACACCGGCAACGTGCGGATGGTGACGGTCACCGCCGGCGTGGGCGAGGCCAGCTGGGCGACGAAGGGGACCAAGGTGACGGTGACCCTGCCAACCGGCGGTTCGGTGGCCGGTGAGGTCAGCGCGGTGGGTGCCGTGACCTCCGGTGCCCCGGCCGGAGGTGGAGAGCAGGGAGCCAACTCGGAACGGCCCGGTACCGGTGCCGCCACCGTCCAGGTCACCATCGCCATCGCCGATCAGAAGTCGCTGGGTGCGCTGAGTGGCGCGCCGGTCGACGTGCAATACGTCGAGCAGGAGCGCCGTGACGTGCTCACCGTGCCGGCGGATGCGCTACTGGCGCTCGCCGAGGGCGGATACGGCCTGGAGGTGACCAGCCCCTCCGGTACCCGGATCGTGGCCGTGCAGGCGGGCATGTTCGCCGACGGACGGGTCGAGGTCAGCGGCGAGGGCCTTGCCGAGGGCATGACGGTGGGAGTGCCGCAATGACCGCCGTGATCGAACTCGTCGGGGTGTCCCGGACCTACCCCGGCGGGGTGACGGCACTGCGCGAGGTCGACCTGACCATCGGCTACGGGGAACTCGCCGCGATCGTCGGTCCCTCCGGCTCGGGCAAGTCCACCCTGCTGAACCTGATCGGCACCCTCGACCGCCCGTCGTCCGGGACGGTACGCATCGACGGGTACGACCTGTCGGCGCTCACCGACCGGGAGGTGTCCGCGCTGCGTGGCCGGCGGCTCGGTTTCGTGTTCCAGCAGTTCCACTTGGCCGCCGGGGTGCCCGTGTTGGACAACGTGGCCGACGGATTGCTCTACTCCGGCGTACCCCGGCGGGAACGACGGTGGCGTGCGGCGGAGGCGCTGGCCCGAGTCGGCTTGGACCATCGGCTCGACCATCGGCCGCACGAGCTCTCCGGCGGTGAACGGCAGCGGGTGGCGTTCGCCCGAGCCGTCATTGGCGAGCCGGCGCTGCTGCTCGCCGACGAGCCGACCGGCAACCTCGACTCGGTGGCCGGTGCGGCGGTGTTGGGACTGCTGCACGAGCTGCACGCCCAGGGCACCACGGTCCTGGTGATCACCCATGATCAGGAGATCGCGGCGAGTCTGCCCCGGCAGATCATGCTGCGGGATGGCCGGATCATCCGCGACACCGCCGCCGCACCCCTGGCGGTGCATCGGTGACCCGGGAAGCCAGGACGACCCCGACCCGGCAAACCCGTACGCCGGCAAGCCGGCAACCCGGTACGCCGGAGAGCCCCAGATCAGGCACCTCGAAACCGCGGCCGGCTCGGCTTAGCGCCGCGGACATGGCCCGACTCGGTGCGGCAGGCTTACGGGCCCGACCACTGCGGGTCTTCCTCTCCGCGCTCGGCATCGCCATCGGGATCGGGGCGATGCTGGCGGTGGTCGGCATCTCCACCTCCAGCCGAGCCGAGCTGGACCAGACCCTCGACCGGCTCGGCACCAACCTGCTGACCGCAGCCCCGGGCGAGACCCGTACGGGCGGGGAAGCGGTCCTACCCGAGAACGCGACGGCGTTGGTGGATCGGGTCGGGCCGGTGGAGTCGGTCAGCGCCACCGGCACCGTCGCCAGATCCGTCTACCGGAACGACCGGATCCCCGCCGGGCAGACCGGCAGTCTCGTCGTGCTCGCCGCCGAGCCCGAGCTGCTGACCGTCGTCGACGGCACCCTGCACGCCGGTACCTGGTTCACGTCCGCCACCGCTGCCTATCCGACGGTTGTCCTGGGGCACACCGCCGCCCGCCGTCTGGACGTACCCGGGGTTGGCGCCCGGGTGTGGTTGGGCGGTGAGTGGTTCGCGGTGATCGGCATCCTGGCACCCGTACCCCTAGTGGAGGAGCTGGACTCGGCCGCGTTGGTGGGGTGGGAGGCGGCTCGGTCCTATCTCGGCTTCGACGGCCGTCCCACCCGGGTATACCTGCGGACCGCGCCGACCCAGGTCGCGGCGGTGCGAGACGTGCTTGGCCGGACCATCAACCCGGAGTCGCCGAGCGAGGTGGCGGTGTCCCGACCCTCCGACGTGCTGGCCGCCAAACAAGCCGCCGACAGCACGCTGAACGGGCTGCTACTCGGACTGGGGGCGGTGGCGCTCCTGGTGGGTGGTGTCGGCATCGCCAACACCATGATGATCTCGGTGTTGGAACGTCGTGCCGAGGTGGGACTTCGGCGAGCGCTCGGCGCGACCCGGGGGCAGATTCGCGGGCAGTTCCTGGCCGAGTCGCTACTGCTCTCCGCGCTCGGCTGTGCGGGCGGCACCCTGCTCGGCGTCGTCGTCACCGGGCTGTACGCGGCCGGGCAAGGCTGGCCCGTCGTGGTGCCGGCCTGGGCAACGGTCGGTGGCCTCACCGCCACCCTTCTGATCGGTGCGGTCGCCGGCCTCTATCCGGCGATACGAGCGAGCCGGCTCGCCCCTACCGAGGCCCTCGCCGGTACCTGACCGACGGTCATGGCCGAGTTGCCGCGAGGAGTTGGCGCTCTTGTGGTTGTTCGCGGTGCCGCTGCTGTACGGCCTGTGCTACGGCTACGGCCGGGCATTCGGCATGGTTCTTACCGGTACGTTTGTACGAAACCTCGGAAGGACTCTGATGCGGGTGAGACCATGCGTTGCGCGGTGGTCTCACCCACCAATGGCCAGAGCTGAGCGTCAGCTCAAGTTAATACACGTACCAGCCCCACGATCCCATGTTGCCGGTGGTAGCGATGTTGGCTGGCCACCAGTTGGTGCCCACGTGGAATTCGTAACCGCCCGGGTACAAGCCGTAGATGTCGACCCGGGAGCCATCCAAGTAGATCGGAACACAACTTCCCGGGTGCGCCAGGACCGAGGTAGTTGGGCTGTCGCTGTATTTCATGTAGGAGGTGTAGGTTCCCCTAGCGCACAGGGAGTACCACCCAGTGGTTCCGCCGGCTTGGGCCGGGGCCGCACCCACACCGATAGCCAGCCCCGCGGCGACAACCGCAACCGACATAGATGCGATCAACTTGCGAATCGAAAAACGGCGCACGCTCTCCTCCTGTTCTCCTAGTCGACCGGCAGCCCGAGATGACCTGGAACCAGTTACCTCCGGAGTCATCTCGATTGCCACCACTACTCCATGCACGTTCAGTCCATGGGAAAAGTTCAACGTGTCGATCAGGCTCTGGTCGAGTGCGCCGTTGAAAGGGTGTAATTCCGAGCAAAGAAGACACCGAGATGGGGAACATGAAGATCGCTTCGGCGGCCACCGGAGGTTGGCGCACCGGAGGTGCCGGGGCAGTGCAGCTAGGCCCGGCTGAGGTCGCGCCGAAACTTCGGCACGCATTCGGCACGGACGCCCGACACAGACCACTGACGGCCGGGCACACGACTAAGGCCGCTGACTAGGTTTCCCGGTCAACGGCCTTTTGGGTTTCTCATCGATGGTGCCCCCGGCAGGATTCGAACCTGCGCCCCCGCCTCCGGAGGGCGGTGCTCTATCCCCTGAGCTACGGGGGCTCAGCGACTCAGGAACTGTAGCAAACCCCCGGTCCGTCAGCCCAATCGGTATCCGCTCATGTCGCCGCCGCGTCCCGTTCGTACCGTCGGCTACGTATTCCAGCCGCCGGGCTATGCGTCCCGGCCGCAACTGGGCAGCGGGTGCAGCACGATTCGCGGTGGAAGGCGGCGTGGCCACCGGGCGGTGGGCCAGGAACTGTCCACGATCGCGTGCACCGTACGGCCGGCTGCGCCGCTGAGTCGCAGCAGGAAGTCGCGGGGCAGGGGCGGGTTGACCGACGGGGTGGCGATCATGAAACGGGTACGGCCGCGTGCCGAAACCGCCGACAGGACGTCGGCCGGCGGTACCACACCGTGCAGCCGGGTCCGGCCGAGCCAGTAGACGTCGGCGTGGTGTTCCTGGGCGGACCGGAGGATCGCCGGGTAGGCGTGTTCCATCCAGCGGGTGACCGAGTCGGCGCAGAGGCTGCAGGCACGCTCCCGGGGTTCGCGGGGCCCGAGACCCCACGCCCCCAGGTACGCCCCGACGTCGCGCAGGTCCAAATCGAGCTGGAATCGGCGCTGGATGAGGGCGGCCACGGTGTGCCGGGACCACAGTTCGTCGTCCAGGCCGTACCCGTCGGGATGGTTGCCCCGGATGGCCTCGATCAGTTCGAGTTCCTGGTCGCGGCTGAGCGTCCCCTGCGCGCCCGACCGTTGTCCGCGACGGACGGCCGCCACCGCCCCGTCACCGCCGATGGTGTGACGCCGGCACCAGCTGGTGACGGAACGTCGTGCGTCCTTGAGTGCAACCCCCACGTCTAGGACAACGAACCCGGATTATGACTGGTCACGATATCTGCGGAGAAAACTCCTGAAAGGCCGCACTAGCCTCTAACTGGGCTATACGGACAAAGTTGGCATGATGGAGGCGGGCCTGCGGCAGCGCGCAGGCAAACGACGGCGGCCCCCACCCGTGGGTGAGGGCCGCCGTACGGGACTGATCAGGATCCAGCGCCCAGCTTGGTCAGCAGTGCCTGGATACCGTCGATCTCCTTCTTCTGCCCGGCCACCATCGACCCGGCCAGGTGGGTGACCTGCTCGTCGTCGGTGAGGTCGAGCACGGCCTCGGCCATGTGGATGCCGCCGAGGTGGTGCTGGCGCATCAACTGGAGGAAGAGGACGTCGAAGTCGCGACCGGTGGCGTTACGCAGCCGTTCCCGTTCCTCGTCGGTGGCCATGCCCGGCATCAGCCCCTCGCGGATCATGTCTTCACCCTTCGGCATCCAGGCCATCCGGGGCTGGGAGCCGGTCGGGTTGAGATCCCAGGTACGTAGCCAGGTCTGCATGGTGCCGATCTGGCCCTGCTGGGTCAGGGCGATGTCCGCCCCGAGGGTACGTACGTCCGGGTCCGTGCCCTTCTCATGCGCGAGGATCGCCATCTCCACCGCCTGCGCGTGGTGGGTCGACATGTCCCGGGCGAACCCGGCCTCGGGCGAGGCGTCACCGGGCCGGGTCAGCCCCGGTACGAGGAGCCCGGCGACCAGGCCGAGCGCCAGCCCGACCACCAGGATCGCGGCCAGCCAGGCCGTACCGAAGCGCTGGCCGCCGCCCCCGACGGTGGCCGAGGCGTCCGATCCGAGGTCGCCGCCATCCGGGACGCTGGCCGCTGCCGGCGTCCCGGTCTGGGTTGAGGTGCTGCTGCCCACTGCCGCTCCCAACTACTGCATCGGCTGCTGCGGCTGGTCCTTGCCCAGGTCGCGTGGCGTGGTGCCGGTGGCGGTGATGCCCCGGCCGCAGGTCGCGCCCGGCTCGACGTTGGCGTTCTGCCGCAGCGCCTTGATGAACTCGTCCACCCGGCTGTCATCGGCCTTGTCGACCTTGAGCTGGTAGCCCCAGGCCTGTAGCGAGATCGGCGAGTCCAGCCCGTCGACCGGGCTCATCATCATGTACTCGTTGCCGCGTACCTTCTCGGCCAGCGCCGAAACCTGGTCGGCGGGCAGGTCGGAGCGGTAGGTGATCCAGACCGCGCCGTGCTCCATGCTGTGCACCGCGTGCTCGTTGGCGATCGGCGCGGCGTAGACGTCGCCCATGCAGTTCTGCCAGTTGAAGTTGTGCTTGCCGCCGACCGGCGGGCTGACCGCATAGGTCAACGCCCCCCAGGCGTGCTCCTGTGAGGTGATCGACTTGTCAGCGTGGTCGCGGAAGTTGACGATGCCGGCGATGTCCGCGGCGCGGTCCTCCCACGACCGGGCACCCTTGAAGGCCGCCCAGGCGCCGTAGCCGATGATCCCGGCCGCGAGCACGCCGACCGCCACGAAGAGCGCGATCGGGCCCCAGGACCGGCCCTGGCTGACCTTGACCGGTGCGATCGGCTTGCGTGGACCCTTGCCGCCGCTGGTCGGGCGGGTGTCGCCGCCCGGCTTCTTCGCGGGAGCGGACTTGGTGGCCGCCGGCTTGCCGGCGGACGTCGACTTGACATCAGCGGCCTTGCCGCCCGAGGTGGTCTTGTCACCAGCGGGTGGCTTCTTGCCGCCGGCCGCCGGTTTCTTACCGGTGCTGACCACGGACGGTCGGCGCTGATTGCCACTCGGAGTGCTTATGCTCATGGTGCCTCGCCAGGTCGGTCGGTCGGGGGGTGGCGGGTCGGGTACGCGCAGGGTCGCCGCCGAGTGACCGAGTCTACCCCCGGTAACATGTTTCGGTGACTCCTGCCAAACTCGCCGAGGTCGTCCTCTCCGCTGCCCACGTCGTCTTTGCCGACCGTGGGCTGGATCACAACATTCTGCCGGAGACGACGGCCCTGGAGCGACCGCGCAATCCGGAGCACGGCGACTACGCCTCCACGCTGGCCATGCAGCTCGCCAAGCGGGCGGGGGTACCGCCACGGGAGCTGGCCACCGCCCTCGCGGACAAGCTCGGTCAGGCGCCCGGGATCAAGTCGGTGGAGATCGCCGGACCGGGCTTCCTCAACATCCGGTTGGAGGCCGCCGCCGCCGGGCAGCTTGCCCGAGTCGTGGTCGAGGCCGGTCCGGCGTACGGGCGCAGTGAGCACCTCACCGGCCAGAAGGTGAACCTGGAGTTCGTCTCGGCCAACCCGACCGGCCCGATCCACCTGGGGCACACCCGGTGGGCCGCGGTCGGCGATTCGCTGCGCCGCATCCTCACCGCCGCCGGGGCGACGGTGACCAGCGAGTACTACATCAACGACGCCGGCGTGCAGATGGACCTGTTCGGCCGCTCCGTGCTGGCAGCGGCTAAGGGGGAGGCGACCCCGGAGGGTGGGTACGCCGGTGAGTACATCACCGACATCGCCCAGCGGCTGCTCGCCGACCACCCGGACGCGCTCGCACTGCCCGAGGAGGAGGCCCGGACGCTGTTCCGGGACGAGGGCTACCGGCTGATGCTGGAGGAGATCCGGGCCAGCCTGGGCCGCTTCGGCGTGCACTTCGACGTGTGGTTCTCCGAGCGGGACCTGCACGCGGGCGGGGCGGTCGACCACGCCCTCGACACACTGCGCAAGCAGGGCCACGTCTACGAGGAGGGCGGGGCGATCTGGCTGCGCACCACCGAGTTCGGGGACGACAAGGACCGGGTGCTGCGCAAGGCCGACGGGGACTGGACCTACTTCGCGGCCGACTCGGCCTACTACGTCAACAAGCGGGAGCGCGGCTTCGACAAGTGCGTCTACCTGCTCGGTGCCGACCACCACGGTTACATCAACAGGCTGCGGGCCATCGCCGCCTGCGCCGGGGACGACCCGGACTTCAACATCGAGATCCTGATCGGCCAGCTGGTGAGCCTGGTCCGGGAGGGGCAGCCGGTACGGCTCTCCAAGCGGGCCGGCAACATCATCCTGCTGGACGAGATCGTCGAAGCGGTCGGCGTGGACGCGGCCCGCTACTCGCTGGCCCGGTCCTCCACCGACTCGCCGCTGACCCTCGACATCGAGGTGATCACCCGGCGGTCCAACGACAACCCGGTCTTCTACGTGCAGTATGCGCACGCCCGGATCGCCTCGATGCTGCGCAACGCCGCCGAGCTGGGGGTCAGCCGCGGCGAAGACTTCGACCCGGGGCTGCTCGACCACCCCAAGGAGAACGACCTTCTCAAGAGCATCGGTGAGTTCCCCACGGTGGTCGCCACCGCCGCCGAGCTGCGCGAGCCGCACCGGATCGCTCGCTACCTGGAGGAGTTGGCCGGCACCTACCACCGGTTCTACGACGCCTGCCGGGTGCTGCCGCAGGGCGACGAGCCGGCGACCGACCTGACCCGGGCCCGGCTGTGGCTGGTCGAGGCGGCCCGGACGGTCATAGCTAACGGCCTCGACCTGCTCGGCGTCTCCGCCCCGGAAAGGATGTAGTCGCCAATGCGAGCGCGAGGAGCGAGCGTTTCGGGGCCGGCCGCGTGGGACGCGCTGGCGCCGGAATGCGAGGAGAGCCTGCGAGCCCCGCAGTCGCGAAGCGGAGGTAGGTAATGCGAGCGCGAGGAGCGAGCTTGCGAGCCCCGCAGTCGCGAAGCGGAGGTAGGTAATGCGGGCACATGAGGCCGGTGCGCTGCATGGCGACATCGGCAGCCGAGGGCCGGCGTGGCTGCGTACCCCGGTCGACGTCAACGCCCTCGTGCCGCAACTGTGGCCGCGCAGCGTGGCGCGGGACGCCGACGGCGCGCTCACCGTCGGCGACCTTGGCGTCCGCGAGTTGGCCGAGCGGTTCGACACCCCGGCGTACGTCCTGGACGAGGAGGACCTGCGCGCCCGGTGTCGGGAGTTCCGGGCGGCCTTCCCGGACGAGGACATCTACTACGCGGGCAAGGCGTTCTTGTGCCGCGCGGTGGTGCGCATCATCGCAGAGGAGGGGCTGTATCTGGACGTCTGCTCCGGCGGTGAACTGGCGGTGGCCCTGGCCGCCGACATGCCTCCGGAGCGGATCGGCTTCCACGGCAACAACAAGTCGGTCGCCGAGCTGACCCGGGCGCTGGACGCCGGGGTGGGCCGGATCATCGTCGACTCGTTCGACGAGATCGACCGGTTGACCGCGTTGGCCCGGCAACGGTCGGTACGGCCCCGGGTGCTGATCCGGGTCACCGTCGGCGTCGAGGCGCACACCCACGAGTTCATCGCCACCGCGCACGAGGACCAGAAGTTCGGCTTCTCGCTGGCCGGGGGAGCCGCCCTTCAGGCCGCGTTCAAGATTCTCGACGAGGACGTGCTGGAGCTGCGGGGGTTGCACTCGCACATCGGCTCGCAGATCTTCGACACCAGCGGCTTCGAGGTGTCCGCCCGTCGGGTGCTGGATCTACAGGCCCAGATCCGGGACGCACGCGGGGTCGAGCTGCCCGAGCTGGACCTGGGCGGCGGTTTCGGCATCGCGTACACGACGCAGGACGACCCGTCCCCGCCGCACGACCTGAGCAAGCGGCTCAACAAGATCGTGAGTAGCGAGTGTGCGGCGGCCCAGCTCGCCGTACCGCACCTCTCCATCGAGCCGGGGCGGGCGATCATCGGACCGGCCGTCTTCACCCTCTACGAGGTCGGCACGGTCAAGGACGTCGACGGCATCCGCACCTACGTCAGCGTGGACGGCGGGATGAGCGACAACATCCGCACCGCGCTCTACGACGCGTCGTACTCGGCGACGGTGGCCTCCCGCAGCTCGTCGGCCCCGCCGATCCTTGCCCGGGTGGTGGGAAAGCATTGCGAGTCCGGGGACATCGTAGTGAAGGATGAATTCCTGCCCGCTGACGTGCGGCCCGGAGATCTTCTTGCCGTGCCCGGTACGGGTGCCTACTGCCGGAGCATGGCCAGCAACTACAACCATGTGCCGAGGCCGCCGGTCGTGGCGGTCCGGGACGGTCAGGCACGCGTGATCGTCCGGCGGGAGACCGAAGACGATCTGCTGGCATTGGATGTGGGTTGACATTCTCCACCGCCTTAACGGGCGGGGATTCCCTTGGCCGCCCTTGGGTTTTCCTGCTTCGACACCGACTGCCTCGTTCGGGCGTGCGCCCGTTGGGGTCTTACACCGGCTCCACAGGCGGTAACGGAGAGCCCCTCCGCCAGAATGTTGCGGGCCGCGTTGACATCCCGATCATGGACGCTGCCGCATCGGCAGGTCCACGACCGTACGTCAAGCGGCATCCGTTCAGCGCGCGCACCACACGTCGAGCACAGTTTCGACGACGGGAACCATCGGTCCACCACGACCAGGTTCCGGCCGTACCAGTCGGCTTTGTATTCGAGCAGAGTGCGAAACTGTCGCCAGGCCGCGTCGCTGATCGCCCTTGCGAGGGTGTGGTTTCTGACCATGTTGCGCACGGTCAGGTCCTCGATCACGATCGTTTGGATGCCCCTATGTTCGTCAAGGGGTCATGCTGGTGTGGGTTGGAGCAGGGTATAGATCTCTCGGGCGACGTAGCGTTTGAGGCAGCGGATGATCTCGCGTTTGGTTTTGCCTTCGCTGAGACGGCGGTCGCGGTAGGCGCGGGTCTCGGGATCGGTGTGCAGGCGGGACAGGACGATGCGGTAGAGAGCGGCGTTGGCTTGCCGGTCGCCGCCGCGGTTGAGGCGCCGACGGCTGGTTCTGCCGGACGAAGCGTCAACGGGGCTGGCTCCGCAGAGCGCGGCGAAGGATCGTTCGCTGCGCAGCCGTTGGGGGTTGTCTCCGGCGGTGATGAGCAGGGTCGCGGCGTTGTCGGGCCCGACCCCGGACCGTTCGAGCAACTGCGGATGATGGTGTGTGATCACTGCGGCGAGGCATTTCTGCAGCTCGTCGATCTCCTCGGTGAGTGTGAGGATCCGACGGGCGAGAAGGCGCAGGGTGTAGGCGGCGGCGCCAGCGGTGTCGGTGGGTGCGGCGTCGATGGCCAGGGCGGCGCAGCGGCGCAGCAGTGTCTTCGGACCGAGACCGGCCATCGATTCCCGCAATGCCGGGTCGGTGCCGACCAGGACGGCCTTGAGTTGGTTGATCGCCTGGGTACGGGCCTTCAACGCGGAGTTCTTGGCCAGTTTGAACATGCGGATCATCTCAGCCGGCCCGTCCGTGGTCTTCGCCATGGCGCTCGCGCTACCGCTGATCACCGCTCGTGCGGCGCTTTCCGCGTCGATGACGTCGGTCTTGCCGCGACGCCGGCGCGTGGCCTTGTCGGGGTAGGCGACCTCGATGACGGTGATGCCCTGGCTGAGCATGTAGCGGGTCAAGGCGGCGCCGTAGGAGCCGGTGCATTCCACCCCGGCGCGGCGGAGGTCACCATAACTGCGGGCCCACGTGAGCAGCTGCCGGTAGCCGGCCGCGGTCGTGGGAAAGCTGTTGCTGCCGAGCAGTACACCGGTGACGGTCAGGACCACCACCACGTGTACGTCTTTGTGGGTATCCACACCGATCACGATGTCGCCGGCGTCGGGCGCACCGACAGGATCGGGTTGGAGCATGCTGGACATGGTCGAGGGGCTCCTGATCCGCTCGGGGGCATAAACGGCCAACGCCGGACCGGTCGGAGCGGTCAAAACTGTGACGGTGCCTTGTTCACGGCAAGGCCCCTATCGGGACACGTTCCACCGGGCCGGTGTCAGCACGCACCATCCCGAACCGCGATCGACAGATCCAAACCAAGGCACCACGGCCAGTTTTCGCGCGAGTCAGACCACGGCCCGGGACAGCACCCACCCATACTCACAGTTCTCACGAACGAGCCGAGTAGTCAGTTTGTGCAGGTGATCCCGCCTGCGGTCGATGATCCGGGCGTGAACACGGGCTACCTTCAGCCGGGCCTTGGCCCGGTTGATCGACCCTTTCTGCTTGCGGGCGAGCCGGCGCTGGGCGCGGGCGAGCCGGGCCCGGTCGGCACGTTCATGGCGCGGGTTGGTGATCTTCTCCCCGGTGGAGAGGGTGAGCAGGCTGTCGAGCCCGACGTCGATCCCGACCTGGCCGGTGGCGGCCGTCTGGGCGATCACGTCGTCGCACAGCAGGGCTACGAACCAGCGTCCAGCGGCGTCCTGCGACACCGTCACGGTCGACGGCGATACCCCCTCGGGCAACGGCCGCGACCACACGACGTCGAGGGGTTCAGCCATCTTCGCCAGGGTCAGCCGCCCGTCGCTGTGGTAGCGGAACGCGCTGGTGGTGTACTCGGCCGACTTGCGGGACTTCTTCCTGGACTTGAAGCTCGGGTACCGGGTGCGGTTGGCGAAAAAGTTGGTGAACGCGGTTTGCAGGTGCCGCAGGGCCTGCTGCAACGGCACGGAGGAGACCTCGTTGAGGAACGCCAACTCCTCGGTCTTCTTCCACGCAGTGAGCATCGCGCTGGTGGCGTTGTAGTTGATCCGTTCCTGCCGCAGTGCCCATGCCTCGGTGCGGGCCTGCAACGCCATGTTGTAGACCTTCCGGACGCAACCGAACGTGCACGACAACTCCGCCGCCTGCGCCTCGGTCGGGTAGAAGCGGTACTTGAACGCCCGCTTCACAGTCCTGGACACCACTCACACGCTGGACCGCTTACCGGTGAACCTTGTGGTGACGCGCGGGCAGACGCCTATCCGCCTTGGCGGCGAATCGGCTATCCCTGCCCTGCACCGCAGGAGTTCCGTTTCCTTTCCGGCATAAAGGCCGGAGCATCCACGGAAGGAATCCGATGACAAGAGCTGTGCGGCTGGCGCTGTTGGGATGCGGCACGGTCGGTGCCGAGGTGGTCCGCCTGCTGCACGAGCAGGCCACCGACCTGGCCGCCCGGATCGGCGCTCCGTTGGAGATCGCCGGCATCGCCGTACGCCGGCTGGGCCGGGACCGGGGACCGCTACCGGTGGACCCGTCGCTGTTCACCACCGACGCCCTGAGCCTGGTGAAGCGGGACGACGTCGACGTGGTCGTCGAGGTGGTCGGCGGTATCGAGCCGGCCCGGACCTGGCTGGTCGAGGCGCTGCGGGCCGGCAAGAGCGTGGTCACCGCCAACAAGGCGCTGCTCGCCGAGGACGGCGGCACGCTGCACGACGCGGCGCTCGACGGCGGTGCGGACCTCTACTACGAGGCGGCGGTGGCCGGGGCGATCCCGCTGCTGCGTCCGCTGCGCGAGTCGCTGCACGGCGACACGATCACCCGGGTCACCGGCATCGTCAACGGCACCACCAACTTCATCCTTTCCGCGATGGACGCCACCGGGGCCGGTTTCGCCGAGGCGCTGGACGAGGCCACCGAGCTGGGCTACGCCGAGGCCGACCCGACCGCCGACGTGGAGGGCTTCGACGCCGCCGCGAAGGCGGCGATCCTGGCGTCGCTGGCCTTCCACAGCCGGGTGGGGGCCGCCGACGTCTACCGGGAGGGCATCACCGAGGTCACCGCCGCCGACGTGGCCAGTGCCAAGGCGATGGGCTGCACCATCAAGCTGCTCTGCATCGCCGCGCGTGGCCTGGACTCCACCGGCACCGAGTCGGTCAGCGTCCGGGTGCATCCGGCGATGATCCCGCTGAGCCATCCGCTGGCCAGCGTCGGTGACGCGTTCAACGCGGTCTTCGTGGAGGCGGAGGCCGCCGGGCAGCTCATGTTCTACGGCCGGGGCGCGGGCGGGTCGCCGACCGCGAGCGCGGTGCTCGGCGACGTGGTGGCGGTGGCCCGTAACCGGCTCGCCGGGGTACGGGCGGCCAGCGAGTCGGCGTACGCGGCGCTGCCGGTGCGACCGATCGGCGAGGCGGTCACCCGCTACCACATCAGCCTCGACGTGGCCGACCGGCCGGGTGTGCTGGCCGGGGTGGCCGGTGTCTTCGCTCGGCACGGCGTGTCGATCGCCACGGTGCGGCAGGCGCCGGCAGCGGGGGGTCCGGCCGGTCGGGGTGACGACGCGGTCCTGGTGATCGTCACGCACGCCGCTCCGGACGCCGCGCTGGCCGCCACCGTCGAGGAACTGCGCGGTCTGGACATCGTCGGATCGATCGCCAGTGTGCTGCGGGTGGAGGGCAGCCTCTGACCTGGTTGCCGTTGCCGGAGCCCGCCGGGGCGGTGATGGGCTGTGCGCTGGGGCGGTGTGCCCGTGTGGTGGCGCAGATGGGAGCATCCCGACAGGTGGTTAATCGCGGGTGCGCCGCCGGCCGACCGGTCACGCTGGGGCAGGCTGGTAACCCGCCCGAGCAGGCGTGAGCAGGCAAGGAGATCGAGATGTGGCGTGGTTTGATCGAGGCGTACCGGGATCGGCTGCCGGTCACCGAGTCCACGCCGGTCGTCACGCTGAACGAGGGGAACACGCCGCTGCTGCCGGCCCCCGCGCTCTCCTCGCGGATCGGTGCTGACGTCTACCTCAAGGTGGAGGGGGCCAACCCGACCGGGTCGTTCAAGGACCGGGGGATGACCCTGGCGGTCTCCAAGGCGATCGAGGCCGGCAACAAGGCAATTATCTGCGCGTCCACCGGCAACACCAGCGCCTCGGCCGCCGCGTACGCGGCCCGGGCCGGGATCACCTGTGCGGTCCTGGTACCGCAGGGCAAGATCGCGCTGGGCAAGCTGGCCCAGGCCCTGGTGCACGGGGCGAAGCTGTTGCAGGTCAGCGGTAACTTCGACGACTGCCTGGCGCTGGCCTCCAAGCTTTCTGTGGACTACCCGGTGGCGTTGGTCAACTCGGTCAACATCGACCGGTTGCACGGTCAGAAGACCGCAGCGTTCGAGATCGTCGAGGCGCTGGGCGACGCCCCGGACATCCACTGCCTGCCGGTCGGCAACGCCGGCAACATCGCCGCGTACTGGCTGGGCTACCAGGAGGACGCGGCGGCGGGCAACGCCGGGAAGACCCCGAAGATGTACGGCTTCCAGGCGGCCGGGGCCGCGCCGATCGTCAACGGCGCGGCGGTACGGGAGCCGTCCACGATCGCCACCGCGATCCGGATCGGCAACCCGGCGAGCTGGACCAAGGCACTGGATGCGCGGGACGCCTCGGGCGGGCTGATCGCGGCCGTGACCGACCGGGAGATCCTCAGCGCGTACCGGCTGTTGGCCCGGCAGGTCGGCGTCTTCGTGGAGTTGGGCAGCGCGGCCAGCGTGGCCGGCCTGTTGCAGCAGGCCGAGGCGGGCCGGGTGCCGCGTGGCTCGACCGTGGTCTGCACCGTCACCGGGCACGGCCTCAAGGATCCGGAGTGGGCGATCTCCACCGCACCCGCGCCGACCACCATCAAGAACGACGTACTGGCCGCCGCCCGCGCACTCGACCTCGCCTGAGTGTGGGGAAGGGTCCCTTCCGGTCGGGAAAGGCGGCGGATTCCAGGGGTCGTTGCAACACAGGTGATCAACTGGCTTCGGTCAGAAGCTTAGCGATGCGCTCGGCTGGGGTGTCCCAGCCGAGTGTTTTGCGTGGTCGGCCGTTGAGTTCGGCGGCGACGGCGGCGAGGTGCTCCGGGGCGTGGACGGCGAGGTCGGTGCCTTTGGGGAAGTACTGGCGAAGCAGACCGTTGGTGTTCTCGTTGGAGCCGCGTTGCCAGGGCGAGTGTGGATCACAGAAGTAGACGGGAATGTCCGCAGCGGTGCTGAACTGGTGGTGCAGGGCCATTTCGGTGCCTTGGTCCCAGGTCAGGGATCGTTTGAGGTGGGCCGGCAGGGTGGCGACGGTGGCCTGCAGCGCGTCACGGACACGCTCAGCGGTACGACCGCGACCCAGGTGCACCAACAGGACGTAGCGGGTAGCGCGTTCCACCAGGGTGCCGATGGCCGAGGCGCTGTCCTTACCGATGATGAGGTCGCCTTCCCAGTGGCCGGGCACGGCCCGGTCGTCGGCTTCGGCGGGCCGGTCGCTGATCATCACCATGGGCGCGGTGAAGCGAGGCTGACGTTGTCCGGGTTGGCGGCGCGGGCGGCGGACCGCGCGGCCGGTACGCAGCGCCCGAGTCAGCTCGCGGCGTAGCTCACCGCGTCCCTGCACGTAGAGCGCCTGGTAGATCGTTTCGTGGGTCACGTGCATCCCTGGCTGGTCGGGGAAGTCTCGCCGCAACCGTTGCACGATCTGTTCCGGGCTCCACTTACGGTCCAAGCCGTCCTGCACTGCCTGGCGTAGCCGCGGGTTCGCGGCGAGCTTGCCCGTCTTCGGCCGTGGGCGCCGCTGTTCGGCCCGTGCCTGAGCCGCGTGAGGGCGGTAGTCCCCTGTCCCGGGATGGGCATTACGGCGCAGTTCACGGCTGATCGTGGACGGATCCCGCCCCACCTCGGCTGCGATCGACCGAAGCGACCTGCCCTCGCGCCGCAGGTCAGCGATCAGGATCCGGTCGTCCACGGACAGAAACCGACCGGAGGAAGTCCCGGGCCGGGCAGGAGGTTGCGCCTCCTGCCCGGCCCGGGACTTCCGCCCGTGCCGCCAACGATGGCCAGTACGCCGGTTGACCCCGACGATCCGACACGCCTGTGCGGTACCTACACCCTGCGCCACAAGATCAAGATAAGCCTGACGCTCAGCATGCAACTTCTTCCGGCCCTGAGGCGCCCGGTCCTTACGGATCTCGAACACTGCAACTCCTGAACAGATCAGGTGTTGCAACCACCACTAGAACTCAAGGGCGCCAGGAAGGGGCCCTTCCTAACATCCGATCACTGAGAGTGGGCTGAGGAGCCTTACCTCGACGGGCGCGCTGGGCTGGGACAATCACGCCCACCGCCCCCGGTGCAGGGGCTGTGTCCCCCGCTCCCGAATCAGTTGCCCGGATCGGGCAGTATTTGTCGCCGAGTCTCGCCGCCCGCTGTCGGGGTGGTCTCTTAACTAGCTTCCCCGGGAGGAAGCCCGATCATGTCGTTGCTTGCCAGATTCAGTCTCGCCAACCGAGGCCTGGTCGCCCTCATCGCGGTGGTGCTTACGGGGTTCGGACTGTTCGCCGTCCCATCGCTGAAGCAACAACTCCTACCGTCGCTGGAGTATCCCGGCGCGTTCGTCATCGCCGCCTATCCGGGTGCCGCACCGGAGATCGTCGAGGCGCAGGTCACCGAACCGATCGAGAACAGCATCCAGGGGATCGCCGGACTCAACAAGGTCACCTCGACCTCCCGTGAGGGCGTGGCGACCATCCAGGTGGAGTACGAGTTCGGTACCGACATCGACGCCGCGGTCAACAAGATGCAGACCGCGCTTGGTCGCATCGCGAGTCAGCTGCCCGAAGGTGTCGAACCGACGGTGCTCACCGGCACCACCGACGACCTGCCTGCGGTGATCCTGGCGGCCGGCGGTGGCGGGGACGAGCGGGCGCTGGCCGACAAGTTGCGCAACGCGGTCGTACCCGAACTGGAGGCCATCGACGGCGTCCGTACCGTCGAGGTGACCGGGGCGCGGGACCAGAGCGTGGTCATCACCCCGGACCCGGTGAAGCTGGCCAAGGCCAAGGTCCAACCGACCGCGATTGCCGGTGCGTTGCAGGCCAACGGGGTCTCCATCCCGGCCGGCACGCTGACCGGTCCGGAGCGGAGCCTGACCGTGCAGGTCGGCAGCCGGATCGAGACGCTGGACGAGCTGCGCGGTATCTATCTGACCGCGCCCGGCGCCCCGCCGGTCCGGTTGGGCGACATCGCCACCGTCGAGCAGCAGCTCGACGCGCCGACCTCGTACACGCGGACCAACGGCAAGGACAGCCTCGGCATCGCGGTCACCGCCAAGCCGGACGGTAACGCGGTGCAGATCTCGCACGACATCCGGGACCGGCTCGCCGATCTGCGTACGGCGTCCGGGGCCGAACTCAACGTGGTCCTGGACCAGGCGCCGTACGTCGAGAAGTCGATCAAGAGCCTCACCACCGAGGGCCTGCTGGGCCTGGTGATGGCGGTACTGGTCATCCTGGTCTTCCTGCTGTCGGTGCGGTCCACCCTGGTCACCGCGGTCTCCATCCCGCTGTCGATGGTGGTGGCGCTGCTGGCCCTGTGGATCGGGGACTACTCGCTCAACCTGCTCACCCTCGGCGCGCTGACCATCGCGGTGGGCCGGGTGGTCGACGACTCGATCGTCGTACTGGAGAACATCAAACGACATCTCGGGTACGGCGAGCGCAAGCGTGAAGCGATCATCAAGGGCGTACGCGAGGTGGCCGGCGCGGTGACCGCCTCCACCCTGACCACGGTGGCGGTCTTCGCCCCGATCGCCCTGGTGGGCGGCTTCGTCGGGCAGATCTTCGCGCCGTTCGCGATCACCGTGACGGTGGCCCTGCTGGCCTCGCTGCTGGTGTCGCTGACCGTCATCCCGGTGCTGTCCTACTGGTTCCTCAAGCCGGCCACTGGCGTGGACGCCGAGGCGGTACGCCAGGCGGCCGAGGAGAAGGAGCTGCGTGACCCGTTGCAGCGCCGCTACCTGCCGGTGATCGAGTTCGCCACCCGGCGGCGCTGGCTCACCCTCGGGTTGGGCCTGTTGGTGCTGATCGGCACCTTCGGGCTCTCCACCGGGCTCAAGACCAACTTCCTGGACCAGTCCGGGCAGGACACCCTGAGCTTCTCCCAGGAGATGCCGGTCGGCACCAGCCTGGCGGCCACCGACGCGGCGGCCCGCAAGGTCGAGGAGGTGCTGGCCCGCACGCCGGAGGTGACGACCTACCAGGTCACCGTGGGTGGCGGCGGAATGCCATGGGAGTCCGGCGGCAGCAAGTCGAGCTTCTCACTCGCCCTGACCGAGGACGCCGACGCGGAACAGCTCACCGAGCGGTTGCGGACCGAGCTGACCGCGCTGAATGCCGGCGAGATCAGCTTCGGCGCCGGCGGTGGCGCCGGCATGGGGTCGACCAACCAGGTCGCGGTCGTCGTGCAGGCGTCCGACCCGGAGGTGCTGACCCGGGCGGCCGAGCAGGCGCAGCAGGCGATGGCAGAGACGCCCGACGTGGCGGATGTGAGCACCAACCTGACCGGGAACTCCCCCCGGATCGAGGTCGTGGTGGACCGGGCTGCGGCGGCGAGGGTCGGCATGTCCGAGGCGGCCGTCGGCCAGCTCGTTGCGCAGGTGTTCCGGGGCAGCCCGGTGGGCCGGGTGGTGCTCGACAACGAGCAGCAGGACGTGGTGCTGCGGCTCGGTGCCGGGCCGACCTCGGTCGAGGCGCTGCGGGCGTTGCCGATCGGACCGGTGAAGCTGGACGACATCGCCGAGATTAGCGAGGTCAAGGGCCCTCTGGAGGTCACCCGGATCGACGGCGACCGGAGCGCCACCGTCACCGGTACGGCCACCGGTAGCAACCTGGGCGAGACCACCGAGGCATTGAAGGAGCGGCTGGACAAGCTCGACGTGCCGGGTGCCACCTTCACGCTGGCCGGGGTCAGCGCCGACCAGGAGGAGGCCTTCGCCGACCTGGGGCTGGCCGTACTCGCCGCCATCGCGATCGTCTTCCTGATCATGGTGGCCACCTTCCGGAGCCTGATCCAGCCGCTGATCCTGCTGGTCTCCATCCCGTTCGCGGCGACCGGTGCGATCGGACTGCTGCTGGCCACCGGCACGCCGCTGGGCGTACCGGCGCTGATCGGCGTGCTGATGCTGGTCGGCATCGTGGTGACCAACGCCATCGTGCTGTTGGACCTGGTCAACCAGTACCGCGACCAGGGCATGGGGGTACGCGAGGCGGTGATCGAGGGCGGTCGGCGACGACTGCGGCCGATCCTGATGACCGCGATCGCGACCATCTTCGCGCTGCTGCCGATGGCCTTCGGGCTGACCGGCGAGGGCGGCTTCATCTCCCAGCCGCTCGCGATCGTCGTGATCGGTGGGCTGATCAGCTCGACGCTGCTGACGCTGGTGCTGGTGCCGACGCTCTACACGATGGTGGAGAACACCAAGGAGCGGATTCGGCGGCGGCGGTCCGGTGGTGGGGCGGGTGACCCGGCCGGACCCGTCGGGACGACCGAGGAACCGGCCGGGGTCGTTTCGTCCACTGTGACCTCGAATGGTGCGCAGGCTCCGGTCGTGGCGTCGGGCGATGGCCCGGATCGGGTGGAGTCACCGGTGTCGGCCGCCACCTCGGCGGAGGCCCGACCGGCACCCTCCGGTGCGCTGGTCGACGGAACGGACCAGTTCGAGGTGCTGCGTCTGCCAAAGAGTCGCAGGTCACCGTTGCCTCCTTCGGAGTAGCGGCGCACCCTATGCTCAACGGCGTCCCGCTGACGGTCATCGTCGGCGGGACGTCGTTGGCTTTGGTGATGGGGGGCCATGGTGAGCGTCGAGGGTAGGGAACAGACCGGGCGCGGGTGGGTGCCCGCGCCGCGCCGACCCGAGCCGGGGGACGGTCGACCGGTCGAGGCCGGACCGGTCGAAACCGGATCAGGCGAGGCCGGACCGGGCGGTAACACCCGTCGCCGAACCATATTGCGGCGGGCCGCGCTGGTGGCGGCGGGCGCGGGGGTGGGGGCGGTGGCGTTTGCCGAGGCGGCCCACGTCGTCGACCGTAAGCTGCCGATCCGGGGCGGTGCCGCAGGGGCGACGGTGGCCAGCCGGGACCGGCATCCGGGCGCGGGGCAGGTGCTGGTCACCTGGGCGGGGCCGACCGACCAGAAGTTGGTGGCACTGACCTTCGACGACGGTCCCCGTCCGAATTGGACGAACACGGTGCTGGACACCCTCCAGCGGTACGACGTGCCGGCCACCTTCTTCCTCGTGGGCCGGCGGGTACGCAAGTACGCGTCGGTGCTGACCGGCCGGATGGGCCGGCACGAGGTGGGCAACCACACCTGGAACCACCGGGACATGGCTCGGGTCGACGCCGAGGAGGCGTACCGGGACCTGTCCCGCGCGCACGAGGCGATCGCCGAGGTGACCGGACAGGAGGCGGCTCTGCTCCGGCCGCCGTACGGACACCTGGGCGGTGGAGCGGTGCTGGCGGCGGCGCGGATGGACTACCGGATCGTGCTGTGGTCGTTGCAGATGCTGGAGTCGAAGTTCCCGGACGATCCGGTCGGGCACGCCCGGCACATGGTGGAGCACACCGAGCCGGGTTCGATCCTGCTCGCGCACGATGTCGGGCCGCAGGACCGGCTGGTCGCGATCCGGGGACTACCCGACATGATCATCGGTTTGCGGGCCCGAGGTTTCGAGTTCGTGACCGTGTCCCAGTTGATGGCAGCGCAGGCCAAGGTTCATCTCTGACCGCCGCCCTCCCGGTCGCGGTGCCCGAGTATGGTTCCGGTACGTGGCATCGACGTTTTCGGTCCTTACCCGTAACCGGGACTTCCGTAATCTGTTCTGCGCCGAACTGGTGGTCTTCGGGGCCGACTGGTTCGTCATGGTGCCGTTGCTGGTGCTGTTGCCGGAGTTGACCGGCAGCGGTGTGTGGGGCGCGCTGGTGCTGGCCCTGGACACCGGCATCGTCGCGCTGCTGCTGCCGTACACCGGCACTATCGCAGACCGGATGGACCGCCGGAAGATCATGATCGTGGCCAACCTGGCCGCCCTGCTCGGCGTCCTGCTCCTGCTCGGTGTCCGTAGCGAGGCGACGGCCTGGCTGGCCCTGCTCGCGATCGGGGCGGTAGCGGTCGCGAAGGCGTTCTACTCGCCGGCCGCGCAGGCAGCGCTGCCCAACGTGCTGGAACCGGCGGAACTCGCCGCCGGCAATGCGATCGCCGGCTCGGCGTGGGGAACGATGACGGTGGTTGGCGCGTCCCTCGGTGGGGTGCTGACCTCGGCGTTCGGGCCGTACGCCTGTTTCTGGATCGCGGCGGCCTTCCTGGTCGGGGCCGCGTTGCTGGCCCGGCGGATCCGGCGGCCGTTGCAGGTGCCTCGGGACCACACGGTGCCGGCCCCGCGCACCTGGGCGGCGATCAGCGAGGCGCTGCGCTACATCGGCCACCGGCCCCGGGTGCTCGCGCTGGTCACCGTGAAGTCGGCGGTGGGGCTGGGCAACGGGGTGCTGACCGTCTTTCCGCTGCTCGCCGGCCTGTACGGGGTCGGCGCGATCGGCACCGGCCTGCTCTTCGCGGTACGTGGCGCCGGGGCGCTGGCCGGGCCGATGCTGATGCGTCGGGTGCTCAGCCACCGGTCGTGGCTGCTCCCCGGCCTGGCGTTGTCGATGACCGGCTACGGCCTGTCCTACGTCGGGGTGGCGGCGGCCCCCTGGTTCTGGCTGGTGCTGGTGCTGGTCTTCGTCGCGCACCTGGCTGGTGGCGGCAACTGGGTGCTGTCCAACTTCGCCTTGCAGGGCGAGGTGCCGGACCGGCTACGGGGCCGGGTCTTCGCGACCGACATGATGCTGGCGACGCTTGCTGTCTCGGTCAGCCAACTGGTGGTGGCCGCCGTGGTCGACCACGTCGACGCGTGGATCGTGCTGGCCGGTTGTGGCCTGACCACGGTGGTCTACGCGATCGGTTGGCGGGTCGCCACCCGCCGGCTGTCGCTGTCGGATGAAGCGACCGAACCGGTCCCCGCCGCCTGATTCGCGGGAGCCGCCGGATTTTTCTGGGGACTTGTGTGCCCGGCGAGTCACTCGATACCTTGGTGATATCACTTTGATGGCAAGGAGATGTCATGGAGAGGTCCGCCTTCCGGCTTCCCGGGTTCCTGGTGATCGCGGCACTGGTGGCACTGGCCGCAGCGGTGTCGACGGTGCTCATCTTGCTGGCCGGTGCCTCCGACGCCGTGCTGTGGATCGTCGTGGCCTCCGTCAGCTATGCCGTGCTCGCCGTCGTCACCACCACCGGATTCGTCATCGTCAATCCCAACAATGCGAAGGTCGTGCAGTTCTTCGGGCGCTATGTCGGCACCATCCGGGATGCCGGGCTGCACTGGACCTGGCCGCTGACCGCGCACCGGCAGGTCACCCTGCGGGTGCGCAACTTCGAGACCGCCCGGCTCAAGGTCTCCGACGCCGACGGCAATCCGGTGGAGATCGCCGCCGTCGTCGTGTGGCGGGTGGTCGATTCCGCCAAGGCCGTGTTCGCCGTCGACAACCACGTCGAGTACGTCTCCGTGCAGGCCGAGGCGGCGGTCCGGCACCTGGCCACCAGCTACCCGTACGAGGCGCACGACTCGGGCCGGGCCAGCCTGCGGGACAGTCTCGCCGTCAGTGACGAGCTGACCCAGGAACTGCGCGAACGGGTGGAACTGGCCGGCGTCGAGGTGCTGGAATCACGGACCACCCACCTCGCGTACGCGCCGGAGATCGCCCAGGCGATGCTGGCCCGGCAACAGGCGAACGCCATGGTCGCGGCCCGGTTCAAGATCGTCGAAGGGGCGGTGGGTATGGTCTCCAACGCCCTGGAGCGGCTGAGCGTGGAGCACATCGTCGAGCTGGACGAGGAACGCAAGGCCCAGATGGTGGCGAATCTGCTCGTCGTACTCTGTGGCGACCGGGCGGCTCAGCCCGTCGTCAATGCGGGTTCCCTCTACAGCTGAGGCGGTTGCCGGCTGATGGCCGAACGCAAGAAACTGTTGCTACGGCTCGATCCGCAGGTCTACGAGGCAGTTGCCAAGTGGGCCGCCGACGACCTGCGTAGCGTCAACGCACAGATCGAGTACGCCCTACGGCAGGCGTTGCGTGCCGCAGGGCGTACACCGAAACAACCACCGTCCGAGAAGTCACCGTCCGAGAAGTCACCGGACGAGTGAATTCCGGCCAACGCCCGACTCCGGGCATGGTGTCGGTCAGGACGTCGGTGGGGTCCACTGGGCCGGTGCCGGCGGTGCGGAGGCCGGCGGGTACGGGGCCGACATCGTCGGGTATTGCGCTGGCGTGCCCGACGTCGGCGTGTCCGACCAGGCGGCAGGCGCGGCCGACGGCGTGGTCGGCGTCGCTGTCGGTTCCGTCCTGGCGGTACGGCCGGCCAGTACCGCGCCGATGAGCAGCCCGATCCCGGCTGCCTGCATGAGGCTCAGCAGCAGGGAGACGACGAGGCTGATCGGAGTGAACTCAGCGTGGTTGAAGACACCCTCCCTGAACAACGTGGGAATCGCCAGTCCCCAGGCCAGGGCAAGAAGTAGTTCCAGCAACAGGACCGCGCCGCCGAGGAAGGCCAGCACCCGGGCGCGACCGGGCAGCCGCTTGCCGGCCACGGCCACCAGGATCAGCCCGACCACCAGCACCAGCATGGTCGGCAGTGTCCCCAACGATGGGCCAAGCAGGTCTCCGAACACGGCTTCCTCCGCTCCCAGGATCATGCCGACACCTTACCGGCGATGGTCGATACGACCGCGATTGGCGAGACCGTAGGCATACCGGCGCTGGCCGAGTGCCGGACGCGGCCTAGCATGAACGAATGCCGCTGTCCTTCGTCTCCGGGCCGGCGCGGGTGCGCGTGCCCGCGACGAGCGCCAATCTCGGGCCGGGCTTCGATGCGCTGGGCCTGGCGCTGGCGCTCTACGACGAGGTCACCGCCCGGGTCACGTCGAGCGGCTGCCGGGTCGAGGTGACCGGTGAAGGCGCTGGTGAGCTGCCCGCCGACGACACACATCTGGTCGTACGCGCCATGCGGACCACCTTCGACGTGCTCGGCGGCCAGCCGTCGGGTGTGGCTGTCGACTGCGTGAACCGCATCCCGCAGGCTCGGGGGCTGGGTTCCTCGTCGGCGGCGATCGTTGCTGGCGTACAGCTTGCCCGGGCGCTCGTGACCGACGGCGGCCAGCGCCTCGACGATGCCGGCGCACTGCGGTTGGCCGCCGAGATCGAGGGGCATCCGGACAACGTCGCGCCCTGCCTGCTCGGCGGGTTCACCATCGCCTGGACGGAAACCGCGGAGTCCGCGGCGCGTACCGGTGTCCTGCCTGGAGCCCGGGCGGTTTCCCTGCCGATCGCCCCGGCCGTGCAGCCGGTGGTGTTCATACCCGGTGAACGTGGGTTGACCTCGGTGGCCCGTGCCGCGTTGCCGGCTACCGTGCCGCATCGGGACGCGGCGTTCAACGCCGGCCGTTCCGCGTTGCTCGTGCACGCCCTCACCACCGAGCCCGGTCTGCTACTGGCCGCGACCGAGGATCGGCTACACCAGGACTACCGGGCGGCGGGGATGCCTGGCACCGCCGCCCTGCTCACGGCCCTGCGTGCGGCGGGTGTGACAGCTGTGGTCAGTGGGGCGGGACCGACGGTCCTGGCGCTGACCGAGCCGCCGGCAGGATTCGACCCGGGAATGGATTGGATCTGCCAAAGGTTGTCCGTGGATGTCGCCGGTGCCCTGGTCGAGGGGGGTAGACTGGGACACGCCGAGCGGGACCCTGTTGCCGCAGGTCGGAAGAGTTGATTACGCTCTAGACTTAGCACAGCCGCGAAGCACCGCGATCTCCTGCGGGTCGGCGCACCCCCGAAGCTTTCGGCGGTTAGCCCGTCTACCCCTGCCTAGGCCCACGCCGCACCGCAGTTCTCCAAGGTCGCCGCAGAAGGCGAGACTCGCTCACCAGTACTGGTGAGTCGAAACCGACCGACTGCTGTGTTACAGACTCCCGTTACGTGTCACGCGAGGCGGGTGCACCGAGGCCGCCCGGCCACCTGTTCTTCGACCCCGGGCAGCCCCGGCCTTATCGAGGGAAGGAATCCATTGAGCGACACCACCGACGTGACGTCGGATGTTTCCAACGTCGCTGGCGAAGCCACCACAGGTCCCGCCCGCCGTCGGCGGACCGGCACCGGACTCTCGGCGAAGCTGTTGCCGGAGCTCCAGAGCCTGGCCGCGTCGCTCGGCATCTCCGGTACGGCCCGGATGCGCAAGGGCGAACTGATCGCCGCTATCACGGAGCGGCAGGGCGGCGCTGCTGCTGCGGGCAGCGCACCGCGTCCTCGGGCTGAGGTCGCGGCAGCGGCAGCTCCCGCACGGGAAGAGGTCCGGGCCGAGGTTCGGGACGCCGGCGAACGGCGTGGCGACACGGCACAGGCACCGGTACCGGACAAGCCGGCGGCCGAGGGCGAGACCCGCCCCCGCTCCCGCCGGTCCCGGAATGCGGCTGCCACCGCCGCTCAGGCCGAGTCGCGGGTCGAGGAGACCCCGGCTGGTGGTCGGGCTGAGCGCGCCGACCAGGCAGAACGGGCTGACCAGGCCGAGCGGGGCGACCGTGCCGAGCGGGGCGATCGGGCTGATCGTGCCGACCGTGGTGAGCGGGCTGATCGTGGCGACCGTGCCGAGCGGGCTGATCGTGCCGACCGGGCCGAGCGGGCTGATCGCGGCGAGCGGGCTGATCGCGGCGAGCGGGCTGATCGTGGCGAGCGGGCTGATCGTGGCGAGCGGGCTGATCGTGGCGAGCGGGCTGATCGTGGCGAGCGGGCTGATCGTGGCGATCGTGGTCAGCGCGGGACTGCGGATCGGGACCGTGACAACGACGGAGACGACGACGGTGAGGGCGGCGGTCGCCGTGGCCGCCGTAGCCGATTCCGCGACCGTCGTCGTGGCGGCCGGGGCGACCGTCCCGAGGGCGAGAGCGGCGGCCGGGAGCCGCAGGTCAACGAGGACGATGTGCTCGTCCCGGTGGCAGGCATCATCGACGTGCTCGACAACTACGCGTTCGTCCGCACCACCGGCTACCTCTCCGGCCCCAACGACGTCTACGTGTCGATGTCCCAGGTCAAGAAGTACGGCCTGCGGCGCGGTGACGCCGTCACCGGTGCGGTGCGTGCCGCCCGCGAGGGTGAGCAGCGCCGGGACAAGTACAACCCGCTGGTCCGGCTGGACGCGATCAACGGCATGGACCCGGACGAGGCCAAGCGTCGACCGGAGTTCTACAAGCTGACCCCGCTCTACCCGCAGGAGCGACTGCGGTTGGAGACCGAGCCGCACATCCTGACCACCCGGGTCATCGACCTGGTGACGCCGATCGGCAAGGGTCAGCGGGCGCTCATCATGTCGCCGCCGAAGGCTGGTAAGACGATGGTGTTGCAGGCGATCGCCAACGCGATCACCCACAACAACCCGGAGTGCCACCTGATGGTGGTGCTGATCGACGAGCGGCCCGAAGAAGTCACCGACATGCAGCGTTCGGTCAAGGGCGAGGTCATCGCGGCCACGTTCGACCGGCCGCCGCAGGACCACACCACGGTCGCCGAGTTGGCGATCGAGCGGGCCAAGCGCCTGGTCGAGCTGGGCCACGACGTGGTCGTACTGCTCGACTCGGTGACCCGGCTCGGCCGGTCGTACAACCTGGCCGCCCCGGCCAGCGGTCGGATCATGTCCGGCGGTATCGACTCGACCGCGCTCTACCCGCCCAAGCGGTTCCTGGGCGCGGCCCGCAACATCGAGAACGGCGGCTCGCTGACCATCCTCGCCACCGCCCTGGTGGAGACCGGTTCCGTGATGGACACGGTCATCTTCGAGGAGTTCAAGGGCACCGGTAACGCGGAGTTGAAGCTGGACCGGAAGATCGCCGACAAGCGGGTCTTCCCGGCCATCGACATCCACACCTCCGGTACGCGTAAGGAGGAGATCCTGCTCGCACCGGAGGAGTTGGTCATCACGCACAAGCTCCGCAAGGTGTTGCACTCGCTGGACTCGCAGGCGGCGCTGGACCTGCTGCTCGACAAGCTCAAGCAGACCCGCACCAACATCGAGTTCCTGATGCAGATCGCGAAGTCGACGCCGGGGGAGTAGTTGCCCAGCCCTGCTCGTCTCCAGTCGACGACGATGGCGTGAGCCGGACCGCACAGCGGTCCGGCTCACGCCGTTTCCGGGGTGCCGCCGCGCGACGAGGTGCGGAATTTTCCTTCAGTTCAATCGGCGGGTATTGAAACTTCTATTCACCATCCGGTTGACTACCCGGCATGCGTACCCGCAGTCGACCCGCCCACCTCCTCGGTGCCCTGCTGCTGGCACCGTTGCTGACCCTGGCTGGCCCGCTGCCGGCCAGCGCCGCCCCGGCATCCGCCGGCAGCCTTCCGGCCGGCGGTACCCTCGCCGAAGACAGTCCGATCGCCTCCTCCTATCCGGCCCGATCCTCCACGCTGCTCGCCGCCGAACCGGCCGGTGGCTTCGACACCGACCGGCGGAGCAGACCCGTCGCTCCCGGGCTGACCCTCACCTCGTTCGACCGCTTCGACTCCGCCGGCTGGTTGCGGGCCGACGCGCTGACCGCCGACCTCTCCGGCGGGCTCACCGTCGACTACGTCAACTCCGGTGAGGTCGCCAAGGCCGAGCCACTACGTCGCGCCGTCGACCGGTCCCGCGCGGTGGCCGCGGTGAACGGCGACTTCTTCGACATCAACAACTCTGGGGCCGCCCAGGGCATCGGTATCCAAAGTGGGCAGCTCGTCCAATCGCCGGTCGCCGGGCACCACAACGCCGCCGCCGTCACCGCCGACGGGATCGGCCGGGTGATCCAGGTGTACTTCGAGGGCACCGCCACCCTGCCCACCGGTCCGGTGGCGTTGACGCAGTTCAACAACATGATCCAGGCCAACGGCATCGGTGTCTTCACGCCGCTCTGGGGGTCGTACACCCGGGGCCGTGCGGTCAATGGTGCCGCCCGCGTCACGGAGGTGGCCCTGGTCGACGGTCACGTGGTCAGTGTCACCGACGCTGCCGGCAGCGGACCCATCCCGGCCGGCACCACCATCCTGCTCGGCCGCGACGGCGGGGCCGACGCGCTCGCCGGTCTTCGCCCCGGTGACCCGGTGGACGTCGCCTACCAGCCGCGTCCCTCCGCCGGTGGCGCACCGCACGCCGCGGTCGGCGGCGGCAACGTGGTTCTGCGCGACGGCGTACCGGAGAACATCGCCGACGTCACCCTGGCCCCGCGCACCTCGGTCGGCTTCTCCGCCGACGGTCGGAAGATGTTCCTGCTCACCGTCGACGGCCGGCAGGTCGACAGCCGGGGCGTGACGCAGACCGAGCTGGGCCGGATGATGGCCGAACTCGGCGCGCACAACGCGCTGAACCTCGACGGCGGCGGTTCCTCCACGCTGCTCGCCAGGGAGCCCGGTGTCGCCACCGTACAGGTGGAGAACAGCCCGTCGGACGGCTCCGAGCGGCCCGTGCCCAACGGCCTGGCCATCTACGCGCCTGCGGGCAGCGGCAAACTGACCGGCTACTGGGTGGAGACCGCCATCGACCCGAGCGCCGCGCCCGGCGTCGGCCCGGTACGCGGCGGCCGGCCGGACCGGGTCTTCCCCGGTCTCACCCGTCGACTGACCGCCGCCGGTCACGACGAGACCTACGGCCCGGCCGTCGGCAAGCCCACCTGGCGGACCACCCCGGCGGTACGGGGTGCGGTGAACGCCGACGGTGTCTTCCGGGCACTGGTGCCGGGCGAGGCCACGGTGACCGCCGCTCGGGGCACCGCTCGGGGCGAGGTGAAACTCACCGTGCTCGGTCCGCTGGACCGGATCAGCGGCACGGTGGACCGGGTGGGTCTGGTCGGTGCCGGCGCGACCGGCCTGGTCGGGGTCGTCGGGTACGACGCCGAAGGCAACACCGCGCCGATCGAGCCGGCTGACGTGCGGCTCGACTACGACCGGAACCTGTTCGAGATCACGCCCACCGCCGAGGGCAACCTGTCGGTCAAGGCGAAGGCCGAATCCGGTGCCGGCCTGGTCACGCTGAAGGTGGGCGCGAGTAGCACGGTGGTGCCGGTCACCATCGGTCTGACCGACGTGCCGGTCGCCACCTTCGACGACGCGGCCAACTGGACGTTCAGCGCCGCTCGGGCCACCGGATCGGCCGCCCCGGCCGCCGGGCACACCGGCACCGGCCTGAAACTGTCGTACGACTTCAGCCAGTCCACCGGCACCCGGGCCGCGTACGCCAACCCGCCCGCGTGGATCGAGGTGCCCGGCCAGCCGCAGGCGTTCGGCATGTGGATCTACGCCAACGGTCGGGGCGAATGGCCGAGCCTGCACCTGCACGACGCGCTGGACCAGCAGCACGTGCTGCGCGGGCCGGACCTGGACTGGACCGGCTGGCGCTACGTCGAGATGGCGGTGCCGGCCGGGGTGCAGTATCCGGTGCGGATCCGGCGGTTCTACGTGGCCGAGACCGATGCCGCCACCGCCTACCAGAACGAGGTGGTGGTGGACGACATCGTGGCCCGGGTACCTCCGACGGTCGACGCGCCGGCCGAGTCGCCGCGCACCGACCGGGTGGTGCTGCGTGACGGCACGGTGGACGGGGCACCCTGGCGCTTCGCGGTGATGTCCGACGCCCAGTTCGTCGCCGCCGACCCGGACAGCGACCTGGTCGCCCAGGCCCGCCGTACGCTGCGGGAGATCCGGGCGGCGAAGCCGGACTTCCTGGTGATCAACGGCGACCTCGTGGACACCGCCTACCCGGCCGACTTCGCGCTGGCCAAGCGGATCCTGGACGAGGAGCTGGCCGGGACGGCGCCCTACTACTACGTCCCCGGCAACCACGAGATCATGGGCGCCCCGATCAGCAACTTCAAGGCGGTCTTCGGCGACACCCACCGGGTCTTCGACCACCGACCGGCCAGCGGCGGCACGGCCACCCGATTCGTCACGTTGAACTCGGCCACCGGCACGCTGCGCGGGGGCGGCTTCGACCAGATCGAGGCGTTCCGGACGGCACTGGACCAGGCCGCGTCCGACCCGACGATCGGGTCGGTGGTGGTCCTGCACCACCACCCGCCGCGTGACCCGTCCCCGGCCAAGGCGAGCCAGCTCGGCGACCGCAAGGAGGCGGCACTGGTCGAGCGGTGGCTGGCCGAGTTCCAGCACACCACCGGCAAGGGCGCGCTCTTCGTCGGCGGTCACGTCGGTGCCTTCTCCGCCGGGCGGGTCGACGGGGTGCCGTACGTGATCAACGGCAACTCGGGCAAGAACCCGTCCACCGCCCCGCACCTCGGTGGGTTCACCGGCTGGACGATGTTCGGCGTCGATCCGGTGACCGAGGCGGAGGCGTCTCGGGCCCGACGGAACCCGCTCGCCGAGGGCCCGCAGTGGGTGACCGCGCAGACCCGGGCGCACGTGGACGCGTTGACGGTGACCGCCCCACCGGTGGTCGCCCTCGGTACACCGGCCCAGGTGACCGCCACGGTGACCCAGGCCGGCGGCCGGCAGGTGCCGGTGGCGGCACCGGTCAGCGCCGACTGGTCCGCCTCACCGAGCGTCCACATCGGATCGCCGCTGGGGCTGCGCCCCTGGCACACCGCCTGGTTCGACCCGGCGACCGGTCGACTGACCGCCCTGCGATCCACCGGTTCGGTGGTGGTGGCGGTGACGGTCAACGGCGTACGGGCCGAGGCGACGCTTCAGCTCGCACCCCGGGTAGGCGCTCGCACCGCGCCGGCCGCCTAGCCAGCTTCCACTCAGAGAAGGGTCCCTTCCTACGCGAGGAGCGATAGGAAGGGACCCTTCCGTACTGCGTCAGAAGTCGCCGTCGGCGACCTGGAAGACGGTCAGACCGAGATCGCGCCACATGCGTACGACCTGCATCCGGTCGTCGAAGACTCCGACGACCCGGTAGTGGTCGTGGATCTCCCGCTCGAAGATCTCCTTCTTGACGATGGAGTCCTTGCGGGTGTCGCCCAACGCCCGCATGTGTAGGGCAAGGTAGGGGACTCCGACGTGCTCGGCCAGCCAGGACTCGGTCACCTCCCGGCAGGAGTCGTCCCGGCCGGAGCAGAAGACCACCCCGTAGCCGGCGGCGTGCATCGCCCGTACCGCCGCGATCACGGCGTGGTGGGGCCGGTCCTCACCGACCCGGGTCATGTCGTACGGGCTGCGCCCGCTCATCAATGCGACGGTGCCGTCGATGTCGACCAGGACGATCTCCGGTGCCCCGGTCGGCGGGGTGTAGACGGTGGCCGGTCCACCCGGGGAGACGTACGGCACCGGCAGGGGCAGTTTGCGTCCGGCCAGGTAGCGCTCGTGCAGTCGCCGGATCGCCTCCTCGCCGACCCGGTCCTGCTCCGGTCGTACGGCGTCCCGGCGGACACACTCGTCCACCGGTACGTCGGTGAAGTCGTGCAGTTCGAACGTCGCGCCGAGCCGGGCGGCGAGTTCGGCCCACTCCCGTACGGTCTTGGCCCGCAGGTTGGTGTCGTCCACGCAGACGTCGACCCGGGCCCGCAGCAGCGCCTCGACCTGCACCCGCTGGGCGGTGGTGACCTGGCTCTCCGCCCAGTGCACGAAGAGCCGCTCGCCGTGCAGCATCCGGCGCAGGTCGTCCCGGTTGACCCGGACCACGCTCGGCTGCAACTTCCGGGCGAAGGTGGTCTTGCCGGAGGCGGGTAGCCCTCGGGTGAGGATCAGTCGGGTCATGGCGGTCGCTCCGGCATGGGTCGCGTCAGGTCGGTCCCACCGTACGCCGTATTGATCTTCGTGGCGCGCGGGTTTCCATGGCCGGTGGCCGGTGGCCGGTGGCCGGTGTCGGCTGGTCGGTGTCGGCTGGTCGCGACGCGCCTGCGCCCCGAACCGCGTGTACGGGATGCGGCCCAGGGAGCAGGCGACGAGCGGTTGGTCAGCGGGACTGGAGGCTCCTGACATTGTCCCCGAACGTCCAGCCGCGCGATCCGTCCCAGTTCAGGGACCAGGTCATCAGGCCCTTCAGACCGCCCTGGTAGGTGTTCCACGCCTGGGCCACCAACGCCGGGGACATGTGGCCGCCCCCGGCACCCGGTTGGGCGGGCAACCCGGGCACCTGCTTGTCGTACGGCACCCGGATGGTGGTGCCCTGGATGACCAGCCCGGCGTTCAGGCAGTCGGTCTGCTTGGTGAAGCCCAGGACGGTACCGGCGGAGTACGAGTCGCCGGAGCAGCCGTACATGCTGCCGTTGTAGTACTGCATGTTCAGCCACCAGAGGCGGCCGTTGTCGGCGTACTTCTTGATGATCGGCAGGTACGCGCCCCAGATCGAGCCGTAGGTCACGCTGCCTCCGGTGACGTACGCCGTCTCGGGTGCCATGGTCAGGCCGAAGTTGGCCGGCATCGCGGCGAGTACCCCGTCGATGATGCGGATCAGGTTCGCCTGCGACGGGGAGAGTTGGTTGATGTTGCCGCTGCCGGTCAGCCCGGTCTCGATGTCGATGTCGATCCCGTCGAAGTTGTACCGCTTGAGGATCGGCACGATGGTGGCGACGAACCGGTCGGCTACGGCGCTCGAACTGAGGTCGATGCCGGCCGTCGCACCGCCGATGGACATCAGGATCGTCAGGCCGGATGCCTTGGCCTGGCACATCTCGGCCGGGGTGGCGACCTTCACGGTGACGTCCATGCCGTCCTCCCAGAGCACCGTGCCGTCCGAGCGGATCACCGGAAACGCCGCGTTGATCACGTTGTAGCCGTGCGCGGGGATCCGGGGGTCGGTGATCGGGATCCAGCCGAGCGGCGGGTGCACGCCGTTGACCGCGCCGTCCCAGTTTTCCCAGTATCCCTGGAGTACCTTGCCGACCGGTTTCGACTTGACCGGGCAGGTCTCGGTCCCGGGGGAGGAGGTGGGGCTCACCGTCGGTGACGGCGAGGCGGTCGGGCTCGCGGTGGGGGACGGTGACGAGGTACGGGTCGGCGTCGGGCTGGGCGACCCTCCGCCGTCACAGGTGCCGAGGTCCCGCCAGAGCGAGGGGGCGGCCACCGGGTTCCAACCCGCGCCGACCGGCGGGGTGTGCGTCACCCGGGCCTCGTACAACCGGCCGGTGTAGGTCACCTGACTGCCCGCCGGATAGGTCGTGCCCTCGGCCCAGGCCGGTGCCGAGCAGGCGACGAGCGGTACGTTCGCCGAGGCGTCGACCGCCCTGGCGAGTCCGTACGGTGCGGACACGAACCCGACCAGGACGGCCGTTGCCGTGCCCGCCACCAGTGCGATCAGTTCCCGACGAAGTCTCATGGCATCCCACCTCGGTTGGGTACGGGAAGCCTATCGGTTAACTTTCTTTAATGTAAGTCTTTCAATGTCATGGGCGCGTCGGGGTGGGGTCGGGGCGGCTGGTCGACGAGTACGGCGTCCACTCCGGTGCCGGTCGGACCCGCTGCCAGAGCAGGGGGCGGACATCCTTGCCGTCCAGCCGCAGGAACAGCTGTCCCCGGTCAGGGTGCTGGTGCACCGCCTGGGCGAACTCCCGTCGGGTCCAGCCCTCCGGCAGCGCGGCCACGATCTCCTGGTACGCCGTCTCGATCTCCACGACCCGCTCTTCGACGGTCGCGGTCAACGTCGCCACGACCTCGCGTACCCAGGTGTGGAACTCGTCGGGCAGCGGCTCCACGAGCGCGGCGAGATCCCCGCCGTTGACCAGCACGTCCCACACCGAGCGGGCAGTCAGACCGGTCACCAGGCGGTGCAGGCGCAGGTAGTCGGCGTACTTGATCTTCACCCGCTGGTCGGTCTCCCGGCAGTGCACCACCAGGCCCTCCCGGTTGTCCCGGGGTGGGGCGGCCAGCGCCTCGGCGAACGTGGCATGGTCGAGCTGGTCGACCACCGGGCCCGGCCAGTCGGACACCGCCTCCGGCCCGTGGGTACGACCAGAGGCGATCTCGACCGCACCGAGCAGCACCAGGTCGTCCAGCCCGCCGTAGTCCAGCACGATCCGGTTGGCCGGGTAGACGATCTCCACCAGTACGGTGAGCCCGGCCGGCGGGGCGAAGTCCGGGTACCGGTTACGCAGTACGGCGGTGGCGTGCTCGGCCTGGGTGGAGGCGAACGACCCCCGGGTGGCGACCGCGAAGCCGCCCTCCGGGTCGGGGTAGAGGATGCCCAGCGAGCCGTCCGCCTTGTCGGTGACCGTCACCGGCGCGTCGATCCGCAGCGTCGGTGCCCCGGGCTGGTCGTGGTTGAAGAACTTGGCGAAGGGCCGGGCCAGCACCATCTCGGTGCGGTCGTCCACGATCAGCCCCCGGCAGGTCGTCGTCACCGGTGTCCAGAACTGTCCGTACGTGCACGCCTCGGTGTAGTTGTAGATCGACAGGGGGTGCTCGGGGTGCCGCTGGACCCGGACGTGTCCGGCGGCGAGCGCGTCAGCCAGGGCGGTGGCGTCGAGGACGTCGGTGAGTCGAGGCGTCGAGGTGCGTACGGGGGTGGTCACGGGTGTGCCTTCCGGCAGGACGGGAAATCGACAGGCAGCCCGCTCAAGGGGGATCCGGTGGCCGACAAGGGCCGGGGAATACCTGAGGGGCGAGTCAGGTTAGCCGTCACGGGACCCGGTGTGCAGTCCGATTTCGCCGCGCCCGACGGTGCATGGCACACTGGTCAATCGGCCAGGGTTCCGGTTCACGCCCGACTACGTCACGCGAGCGGTTCGTCACGCGGACTGCGGTGCGGCGAGGGCGACCCGGCGACCGTCAACGAAAGGACCGAGGCGACATGAAGCAAAACATCCACCCGGAGTACGTCACCACCGAGGTCACGTGCTCCTGCGGCAGCTCCTTCACGACCCGCAGCACCGCCAAGGGCGGCTCGATCCACGTCGAGACCTGCAGCGCCTGCCACCCGTTCTACACCGGTAAGCAGCGCGTGCTGGACACCGCCGGTCGGGTCGCGAAGTTCCAGCAGAAGTACGCCAAGGTTCAGGCCAAGAAGGCCAAGTAGCTGCGTCGACGACGCCCGTGTCCGGTCTAGCGCCGGACGCGGGCGTCGTCCGTCTTTGGGCCGGTCGGTCTTTGGCCGGTCTCGTCTTGGGCCGGTCGCTCTGGGGTCGGTCCGTCTTTGGGCCGGTCCGGTAGCGAAGCCGACCGGCGGCGTCGTGGTTCCGGTCTCGATCGAAGGAGTACGGGTATGAGCGGGCGAATCGTCGAGGCCGGCGCATGAGCAACGAACGCCTGACCGGGCTCCTCGCCGAATACGCGGAGCTGGAGAAGCGCCTGGCCGACCCGGCGATCCACGCCGACCAGGCCACCGCCCGACGGGTGGGCCGACGCTTCGCCGAGCTGACCCCGGTGCACAAGGCCGCCGGTGAGCTGGAACAGGCCCGGGCCGACCTGGCCGCCGCCCAGGAGTTGGCCGCCGAGGACCCGTCCTTTGCCAGCGAGGTGGACGAGATCGCCGCGTCCCTGCCGGCGCTGGAGGAACGGCTGGCCGAGCTGCTCATCCCGCGCGACCCGCACGACGCCAAGGACGTGATCCTGGAGATCAAGGCCGGTGAGGGCGGCGAGGAATCCGCCCTGTTCGCCGGGGACCTGCTGCGGATGTACACCCGCTATGCGGAGCGGCACGGCTGGGTCACCGAGGTGATCGACGCACAGGACTCCGACCTCGGCGGCGTCAAGGACGTCTCGCTCGCGGTGAAGACCAAGGGCGTACCCGAGGGCGGCAACGGCGTCTGGTCGCGGCTCAAGTGGGAGGGCGGCGTGCACCGCGTACAGCGGGTGCCGGTCACCGAGTCGCAGGGCCGGATCCACACCAGCGCCGCCGGGGTGCTCGTCCTGCCCGAGGCCGAGGACGTGGACGTCACCATCGACCCGAACGACCTGCGCATCGACGTGTTCCGCTCGTCTGGCCCGGGTGGCCAGTCGGTCAACACCACCGACTCGGCGGTCCGGATCACCCACGTGCCGACCGGGATCGTGGTTTCCTGCCAGAACGAGAAGAGCCAGTTGCAGAACCGGGAGCAGGCGATGCGCATCCTGCGGGCGCGACTGCTCGCCGTGGCCCAGGAGCAGGCCGACGCCGCCGCCTCGGACGCCCGCAAGGCGCAGGTGCGTACGGTGGACCGATCCGAGCGGATCCGGACCTACAACTTCCCGCAGAACCGGATCACCGATCACCGGATCGGCTTCACCGCGTACAACCTGGACCTGGTGCTCGCCGGGGAGTTGGACGGCGTCCTCGGCGCGTTGACCGAGGCGGACCGGACGGCCCGGCTGGCGGGCGAGACCGAGCTGTCCCGCCGCTGACGAACGCGACCCGCGCCCGGCTGGGAGGTGTCGTAGCCGGGCTGCGGGTCATGTGGTGGGCTTAGCCGGTCGTCGGCACCCGGGTCATGTGGTGGGCTTAGCCGGTCGTCGGCACCCGGGTCATGTGGTGGGCTTAGCCGGTCGTCGGCACCCGGGTCAGGAGCGGGCAGCGAGGACGTCGATCAGGCTGGTGAAGCTGTCGTCGCCGTGCCCGGAGGCTGACCCCGCCGGAAGATCTCCAGTACGGCCGCTTGATCCGGCTCCAACGGAACGCTACGCCGTAGCGAGGAGAACGAGGAGAACGGCGAGACCGGGTCGTCGACGGTCAGGCGGGGCGGGTCCGGTCCGAGCGCTGCCGTTCGGCCAGCTCGAAGGCGAGACCCAGCGCCTGCTGTAGTGGGGCACCGGGACGTACCTCGGCGAAGCCCACCCGGACGTCGATCGGGGTGCCCGGCACCAGCGACTCCCAGTCCTCGGCGAGGATCGCGTGGATGATCCGCCGCGTCACCTCGGTGGCCTGGCTCATCCCGGCTCCGGGCAGCAGCAGTACGAAGTCGTCGTCGCCGTAGCGGGCCACCAGGTCGCCCCGGCGCATGACCCGGTTGATCACCCCGGCGATGCGCTGCAACACCAGGTCACCGGAGTGATGGCCGTGGGCGGCGTTGACCGCTCGGAACCCGTCCACGTCGCAGACCCCGATCACCGCCCGCTCGCCCCGGTCTATCAGTGCCGCGACGTAACGTTCCAGCCGCCGCCGGTTGGGCAGACCGGTGAGCGGGTCGATCAGCGCCTCGCCGCCATACCGGGCGGTGTCCCGGCGTACCTCCTCCTGGTCGATGCGGGCGGCGATCCCGTCCACGTAGACGTCCCGTAGGCGGTCGTTGCGCTGAGCGGCCAGCCGGAACGCGTACCGGTCCGTCCGGTGCGCCGCCGAGTGGTCGCCGGCCAGGGCGTACGTCATGCTGCGAAGCCGGGCGTGCTCGGCCGCCCCGAGGGTCTCGGTGGAGACGGTCATCCCGTCGAGCTGGGACATCGCCTCGACGGGGCGGCCGGCGGCGATGGCCAGACAGGCCGCGCCGAGTAGCCGCATGTCCCGGGCCCGAGCGCTGTCGCCACCATGGCTGAGCAGCTCGGCGGCGTCGGGCCGCCCGACTGGCCCGGCCGCGTCGCCGAGCGCCGCCCCTCGGGCGATGGCGTAGCCGTAGGCGACCAGCCCGCTCGGGCGCAGCCGGGTGGCCCGGCCGCCGCGCTGGAAGCGTTCGAAGTCACCGCCGATGTCCCGGAGCACCCGTAGGCAGCCGTCGCTGTCCCCGTTGTGGTCGAGGGCCACGGCGTTGCGCAGCCGGATACCGGGCGCGGCGAAGGTCTCCTGCGGGATGCTGGCGGCGGCACCCAGCTGCCGGGCGCGCTCGATGGCGCGCAACGCGTAGCCGTGGAAACTGAGGTACGAGTACGCCATCGCCAGGTCGTGCCAGGCCCAGGCGGTGGCCCGGCCGGGATTCTCCACGCTGCCGAGCGCCCGTTCGGCGCGGACCAGGTGGGTGACGCACCGGTCCAACGCTCCCTGGTGGTGCGCGGCGAGCCCGGCCAGCGCGTGCAGGTGCCCGTGCAGGTACGGCTCGGCGAGGTCGCGGGCGGCGGCGAACGCCTGCTCGACGGCGCTGGTGTACGCGGCGGTCCGGCCGAGGTTGATCAGCGCGGAGAGCCGTTGCAGCATCGCCTCGGCCCGGGTGTACGGGTCCCGGGTGGTGCTGATCACGAGATCGAGGGCCAGGCACGCCTCGGCCGACCGGTCACTCTCCTGGAGCTCCTGGGCGCGCCGGATGACATCGGCCTGGTCATTGACCCGGTCGAGCCAGCTCACGGTAACCTCCCCAGCGGTCGTGAGCGATACGCCCCCGTGGCGCGACGTCGTCGCCGACGTTCCATGATTATGTCGTGACAGGACGCGGCGGAGGCTCTGGCGGCGAGGCGGATCGGTTTCGGCCGTCCCGAACGGTGGCGGTCGCGACGACGGTGCTGGCTGAGGCGGGTGTCGGCCCGGCCCGGGTCGAGGCGGAACAGCTCGCGGCGTACGTGTTGGGCGTGTCGCGGGGCCGGTTGGCGCTGGCCGAGGACTTCACTCCCGCGCAGTACGACCGGTTCATGGAACTGGTCGCCCGGCGGGTCCGCCGGGAGCCGCTACAACATCTGCTCGGCTCGGCCGCGTTCCGGCACGTCGAGGTGGCCGTCGGACCGGGGGTGTTCGTGCCCCGGCCGGAGACCGAGCTGCTCGCCGGCTGGGGTATCGAGCAGGCCCGCGCGGTCGCGCCAGCCGGCCACGCCCTCGTTCTCGACCTGTGCAGCGGTAGCGGCGCGATCGCCCTTTCGGTGGCCGACGAGGTGCCCGGGGCCCGGGTGGTGGCGGTGGAACGGTCGGTTGTTGCGCTGGACTGGCTGCGGCGCAACACGGCAGCCGGTGCGGCGGCTGGCGGCCGGTCGGTGGAGGTGCTGTCCGGCGACGTGACGGATCCGGAGCTGCTGTCCGGGTTCGCCGGGCAGGTGGACGTCCTGCTGTGCAACCCGCCGTACGTGCCGGCGGCCACCGTCGTACCGGCGGAGGTGGCCGAGCACGACCCGGCGGAGGCGGTCTTCGCCGGACCGGACGGGCTGGCGGTGATCCGCCCGGTGATCGCCCGTGCCGCCGAGTTGTTGCGCCCGGGGGGCGTGGTCGGGATCGAGCACGACGACAGTCATGGAGCGGCGGTGCCCGAGCTGTTTCGGGCCGACGACCGGTTCACCGAGATCGTCGGGCACCAGGACCTGACCGGTCGGCCCCGGTTCGCCACCGCTCGCCGGGCCTGACACCCGACCTCGTCTCCGGTTGGCATCGCTCGCCGGGCCTGACGCCCGACCTCGTCTCCGGTTGGCATCGCTCGCCAGGTCTGACCTCGCCACCGCTCGGCGGGACCGATCTCCGGGTGGCACCCGTCGGGGGTTGGGAACAGCGGCTCCGGCAACCCCGGGCCGGCTGGGGCGTGGCAGACTGGCTACCCGTGATGCTCTATGACTGCCGTTCGCTCGCCGAGCGGGACCGAGGCATCGCTGCGGCGATCGAAGCGGTCAAGAACGGCGAACTGGTCGTGCTGCCCACCGACACGGTCTACGGCGTCGGCGCCGATGCCTTCACCCCGTACGCGGTGAAGGCACTGCTCGACGCGAAGGGCCGGGGCCGGCAGATGCCGCCGCCGGTCCTGGTTGGTTCGCGACACACCCTCGACGGGCTGGTCTACTCGTTGCCGCCGGTCGCCCGCGACCTCGTGGAGGCGTTCTGGCCGGGCGCGCTGACCATCGTGGTGGAGCATTCGCCGAGCCTCCAGTGGGACCTCGGGGACACCGACGGCACGGTCGCGGTGCGGATGCCGCTGCATCCGGTGGCGCTGGAGGTGCTGCGGGAGACCGGGCCGATGGCCGTCTCCTCGGCCAACAAGACCGGGCAGCCGGCGGCGGTGACCGCGGCGGAGGCGCGTGACCAGCTCGGCTACACGGTCCGGACCTATCTGGAGGCGGGACCGTGTCCCGATCCGGTGCCGAGCACCATCGTCGACGTCACCGGGCAGGTCTGCCGGGTGCTGCGGCAGGGCGCGATCCCCCTGGAAAAGCTGCGCGACGTGGTGCCGGACATCCAGGGGCAGGTGTCCTGAGTGCCACCCTTCACCGTCCTGCACGTCTGCATGGGCAACATCTGTCGCTCGCCGATGGCCGAGCGGTTGCTGACCCTCGCTGTCCGTACCCGGGTGGCCCGGTCGCTGGGCGGTGCGACCGAGGTCTCCGTCGCGGACGAGCTGTTGCACAGCCACAGCGCCGGCACCGGTGGCTGGCACGCGGGTGAGGAGATGAATCCCCCGGCTGCCCGGCAGGTGCGGGGCCGGGGTGGTGACATCACCGGATTCGCCGCCCGCAAGCTGCGTTCCGACCAGATCGACGCCGCCGACCTGGTGTTGACCGCGACGGCGGACCAGCAGGAGTACGTGGTGGCGCTGCGCCCTGACGCCGCCGCCCGGACGTTCGTGCTGGGGGAGTTCGGCCGGCTGCTGGCCGGGGTGGACGCTGCGGCGCTGCCCCCGGTGGAGTTGACCCCCGACTCGGTGTACGCCCGGGGCGTCGCACTGGTCGAGGCGGTCGACGCGGCCCGGCGTGGAGCCACCCCGCTGCCCGCAGACGACCTGGACGACCCGTGGGGTCGCGGGGACCAGTGCTTCAGCCGGGTGGCCGACGAGATCGAGGAGACGGTGCAGCCCTTCGCGGCCGTACTGCTGCCCGGATAGTGTGAATTTCCTGCTGATTAACCGAAAAGGCGGCCGTACCACGTAGTTCGTGGTCATTCTGAACTGGTTCTAACGCTTCTACGCCGTTGCGAGGGGTAAGCGTATGGCCCGGTTACGGTCTCTGTCCCGGTTGCGATCCCGGTTGCGTTCCCGGTCTGGGTCGCGGGCCCGGTCCCGGGTCCGCAAGATCTGGTTTCTGCTGGTGGTCGGGGTGGCGGCCGGTGCGATCCTCGGGGTGGCCACCATCCCGTCCGGCACGCTCCTCCTGATCGGGCTGGGCTCGATCAGCGCCGGTTACGACGATCTGCCCCGGAACCTGTCGACCCCGCCGACCGCGCAACGGTCCTATCTTTACGCCAACGACGGCAAGACCCTGATCACCTCCTTCTACGCGGAGAACCGGCACGACGTGTCGCTCGACGCGGTGGCACCGGTGATGCGTCAGGCGATGGTGGCGGCCGAGGACACCCGGTTCTATCGGCACAGCGGAGTCGACGTGCGTGCCGTGGTACGGGCGTTCGTCGCCAACCAGCAGGGCGGCGAGGTACGACAGGGCGCTTCCACGCTGACCATGCAGTACGTGCGCAACGTGCTGAAGAACGATCCCAACCTGACCGAGGAGCAGCGGGCGGCGGCCACCGAGACGACCACCGGCCGCAAGCTCCAGGAGATGCGGTACGCGTTGGCGCTGGAACGCCAGCTCACCAAGGAGGAGATCCTCGGCCGCTATCTCAACATCTCCTACTTCGGGGCCGGGGCATACGGCATCGCCGCCGCGAGTCAGCGCTACTTCTCCAAGCCGGCCGACAAGTTGACCCTCGCCGAGGCGGCGCTCCTGGCGGGACTCGTCCAGTCGCCGCACACCGACGACCCGATCAGCGGCGACGTCGGCGCGGCGCTGGGGCGCCGGTCGTACGTGCTGGACCAGATGGTGGAGATGGGCATGGTGCCGGCCGCCGAGGCGGCGACGGCGAAGGCGGAGAAGCTTCAGCTCCGGCCCAGTACCGAGCCCAACGACTGCGTGGGAGTGCCGGCCAAACACGACGACTGGGGCTTCTTCTGCGACTACTTCCAGCAGTGGTGGAACGCCCAGTCGGCCTTCGGGGATGACGTACAGCAACGGCAACGGGCACTGCGCCGGGGCGGGTACGCGATCACCACCTCGCTCGATCCAGGGATCCAGGCGACCGCCCTGGAGGAATCCCTGGCGGTGTACGACTACGACAATCCCCGGGCCGTACCGACCGCGGTGGTGCAGCCGGGCACCGGCCGGGTGCTGGCGCTGGCGGTCAACCGGCACTACAGCCTGGCCGAGAACCCCGATGGCCAGGAGAACTACCCCAACACCGTGAACCAGCTGATTGCTGGGGGCGGGGCGATCGAGGGCTACCAGGGTGGCTCGACGTTCAAGCTGTTCGCCATGCTGGCCGCGCTGGAGGACGACCTGCCGTTGAGCACCGGCTACGACTCACCTACCCGGCTGATCACCAAGTGGCAGGTGACCGGATCGGCGAGCTGCGGCGGCTACTGGTGTCCGCGTAACGCCAATCCGGAACGGATGGACGGCTATCGCACCATGTGGACCGGCTTCGGGCGCTCGGTCAATACCTACTTCGTACACCTGGCGGAGCGGGTCGGGGCGGAGGCGGTGGTGGAGATGGCCGAGCGGTTGGGCATCACCTTCCGGTCGGACGGCGACGCCGAACTGGCCCGCAACGGTGCCAGGGAATGGGGACCGTTCGTGCTCGGGGTGGCCGCCACCACGCCATTGGACCTGGCCAACGCCTACGCGACGGTGGCGGCGGAAGGCCGCTACTGCGATCCGTTGCCGGTGGTCTCGATCAAGGACGCCGCCGGCCGGGCGGTCGCCGTCGGCAACCCGTCCTGCAAGCGGGTCCTGAACGCCGACATAGCCCGGGCGGCCACGGACGCGGCGCGTTGCCCGGTCGGTGACCAGTCGGCGTTCGGCCGGTGCAACGGCGGTACGGCGACCGACGTGTACGAGATCGTGAAGCGTCCGGTGGCCGGTAAGACCGGTAGCTCGGACAACTACGCCACCGAGACGGTGGTGATCTACACGCCGCAGCTGGCGGTGGCGGCGATCGCCGCAAACCCGGACGATCCGCAGGATCTCGTCGGCTCCCGGGTGCAGGCGAAGGTGGCCGATGGGGTGGCCCGGATCATGGCGGACGCGTTGCGCGACGAGCCGAAGCGGAACTTCAAGGCACCCAGCCTGGACCTGGCCTTCGGGGTCGAGGAGTGACCCGGCCAGCTCAAGGCCATCGCGTGGCGAGGCGGCTCGTCGGGGCGGCCTAGACTCTGGTGTTGTGGGGAACTCGACGAGGCGTTGGCGATGAGCGGGCGGGATGCTGCCCTGAGCGGTCGGGATGCCGGCCCGGGCCAGTTCTGGGGGCCAGACTTCGACCAGCTCCAGACCACCGACCCGGAGATCGCCTCGGTGGTGCTGGGCGAGCTCGACCGGCTCCGTGGTGGTCTCCAGTTGATCGCGAGTGAGAACCTCACCTCACCGGCGGTGCTGGCGGCGCTCGGCTCGACCCTGACCAACAAGTACGCCGAGGGCTACCCGGGCCGGCGCTACTACGGCGGCTGTGCCGAGGTGGACCGGGCCGAGGAGATCGGCCTGTCCCGGGCCCGCGAGCTGTTCGGTGCCGAGCACGCCAACCTGCAACCGCACTCGGGTGCCAGCGCCAACCTGGCCGCCTACGCTGCGCTGGTGCAGCCGGGGGACACGGTGCTGGCCATGGACCTGCCGCACGGCGGCCATCTGACCCATGGCAGCCGGGTCAACTTCTCGGGCAAGTGGTTCACCACGATCGGCTACCGGGTCCGGGAGGACACCGAGCTGATCGACTACGACGAGGTACGCGACCTCGCCCTCACCCATCGGCCAAAGATGATCATCTGTGGTGCCACGGCGTACCCGAGACTGATCGACTTCGCCCGGTTCCGGCAGATCGCCGACGAGGTCGGGGCCTACCTGATGGTGGACGCGGCCCACTTCATCGGCCTGGTCGCCGGCCGGGCGGTCCCGTCCCCGGTGCCCTACGCCGACGTCGTGTGCGCCACCACGCACAAGGTGCTGCGCGGTCCCCGGGGCGGGATGATCCTGTGCCGGGAGGCGCTGGCCCAGCGCATCGACAAGGCGGTCTTTCCGTTCACCCAGGGCGGTCCGCTGATGCACGCCGTCGCGGCCAAGGCGGTCGCCCTGCGCGAGGCCGCGACGCCCGAGTTCCAGGCGTACGCCGCCCAGGTGGTACGCAACGCCCGGGCGCTGGCCGCCGGGCTCGCCGCCGAGGGGATGCGCCCGGTCTCCGGCGGCACCGACACCCATCTGGCCCTGATCGACCTGCGCGCGATCGACGTCACCGGCCAGCAAGCCGAGGAGCGCTGCGACGCCGCAATGATCACGTTGAACAAGAACGCCATTCCGTACGACCCGCGACCGCCGCTGACCGCCTCCGGAATCCGGGTCGGTACGCCCAGCGTCACCACCCAGGGCATGCGGGAGGGGGAGATGCACCAGATCGCCGCGTTGATCGCTCGGGCGGTGCGCACCGACCCGACCGCTCCGGGGGGCACCGACTCCCTCGCCACGATCGCGGGCGCGGTCGCCGACCTGGTCGCAGCCTTCCCGGCGTACCCCCGATGAGCGCGCCATCGGCTGGGCAGCCGGGAGCGATCCGCCAACGCCTGCCCTATCTGCGGACCACCCTGCTCGCCTCGGCGGCGCTGCTGGTGCTGGCGGTTCCGGTGGGCGCGGTGCTGCGCGGCCCGACCGGGGCGGCCGGCGCCGCCGCCGGGGTGGCGCTGGTGGTGTTCAGCTATCTGGTCTCCGGGTTCTCGGTCGCCTGGGCGGATGCGGTGAACCCAAAGCTGATCATGTCGGTCGGACTGGTGACCTACGCAATCAAGATTGTCATTCTCGGTGTGGTGATGTCGGTGATCGCGGCGACCGGTTGGTCGGGACTGATGCCGATGGGCGCGGCGATCATCGCGGCGGTGGCGGTGTGGACCATCAGTCAACTGGTCTGGACGGTTCGCGCACCACTGCCGTACGTGCAGCCGAGTCAGGACTGACCGGCGGTCTTTCCGGTCAGTGGAGTGTTTGGGTAGGTGCTGACCGGCGGTCTTTCCGGTCAGTGGAGTGTTTGGGTAGGTGCTGACCGGCGGTCTTTCCGGTCAGCGGGGGCGACGGGATTGACTCGCTGCCGAAGCCGTCTGCCGACCGCATGGCTGTCGGAATTTTGCCGGGTACGGCGTGGCGCCAACCCGTCCCATGGGGAGTAACGTGTGCGGAGGTCGACGTGTCTTTGGTGCCCGTCCCGCACACTTGATGCCGTGTGGGGGGTGCCCCGCACCTGCGCGTATCTAGGCTGATATCGTTCGCCACGTCATGGCCGATGACCTCCACCCCCAGAAGTCCGACGACGAGTCGTCGGAGGGTGTGGCCGGTTCCGTCGTGGGTTACCTGATCGCCGGGATCGGCGTCTGGGGAATCCTGGGATGGTTGGCGGATCGATGGCTGGATCTGCCGTCCGGCGTCGGGCTCGTGACGGGCATGATGATCGGCGCGGTCGGAGCGATCTACCTGATCATTAAGAGGCTCGGTGCCTGATGTCAGCGTGCCGGTCTTGTCGAGTGCGGAGGATGACACGGTGAGCGGACAGCTGGTCGTCGCCCAGGATTTGCCCTGGCCCCCCAGCGTCGGGGACTTCTACCCACCGAACGTGGCCGGCCCCTGGGTCACCAAGTTCGGCATCATGGTGTGGATCGCGGTCGCCGTACTGATCATCTTCTTCATGCTGGCCTACCGTAAGCCGAAGCTTGTCCCGGGCCGGGCACAGTGGGCGGCCGAGGAGGTCTACGGGCTGATCCGCAACGGGGTCGCCAAGGACCAGATGGGTGCCGCGGGCATCAAGTTCGCGCCCTACCTGACGGTGCTGTTCAGCTTCATCGTGCTGACCAACCTCTTCAGCATCATCCCGGGCTTCCAGATCTCGCCCAACTCGCACATCGCGTTCCCGATCGTGCTCACCGCGGTCTCCTACGCGATGTACAACTACATCGGTGTCCGTAAGCACGGGTTCTTCAAGTACGTCAAGATGAGCCTGATCCTGCCGAACGTGCCGTGGCCGATGCACTTCCTGCTCGTGCCGATCGAGTTCCTGCAGAACTTCATCATCCGCCCGGTCACCCTCGCGCTGCGACTCTTCGCCAACATGTTCGCCGGGCACCTGCTGCTGCTGGTCTTCACCATCGGCGGGTTCGTGATGCTCGCCTCCGACAGCCTGTTCATCCAGGCGACCTCGGTCTTCTCGTTCCTGATGGCGATCCTGATGGCCTTCTTCGAGTTGCTGGTCGCCGTTCTGCAGGCATACGTCTTCGTGGTGCTGAGCGCGAACTACATCTCCACCTCGATGGCGGACGCACACTGATCTGGCGGGCCGCCGGCACCGTCCGAGAGCTTTGGTACTGACTTGTCGTACGCGTGAGTAGTCACGCGCGAACTAGGAGGAATCCTCGCAATGAACGTTCTTGCCGAGATCGTCGGTAGCGTCAACACCATCGGCTACGGCCTCGCGGCCATCGGCCCGGGTATCGGTGTCGCACTGGTCTTCGCGGCCTACATCCAGTCCAGCGCCCGTCAGCCCGAGTCGGCCGGCTACAACCGGACCTGGCTGATCCTGGGCTTCGCCCTGGTCGAGGCGCTGGCGCTGTTCGGCCTGGTGCTCGCCTTCGCCGTCGGCGGCGCCGAATAAGCCACGGGTCCGAACCGTAAACCGGGAGGTCTGAGATGTATCTCGCCGCCGAAGGAGCACACAACCCGATCCTGCCGATCTGGCAGGAGATCGTCGTCGGTGCGATCTCCTTCGCCATCCTCTGCTTCGTCCTGCTCAAGTTCGTCATGCCGAAGATGGAAGGCATGTACCAGGCGCGGGTGGACGCGATCGAGGGCGGCCTGAAGCGTGCCGAGGCAGCCCAGGCCGAGGCGAACCAGGTGCTGGAGCAGTACAAGACGCAGCTCGCCGAGGTACGCACCGAGGCGGCCCGGATTCGGGACGACGCCCGTGCCGACGCCGAGGCGATTCGTAGCGACGTGCTGGCGAAGGCCCGCGAGGAGTCGGAACGGATCATCGCGGCCGGTCGGGAGTCCCTCGCCGTCGAGCGGCAGACCATCGTGCGCGAACTGCGCACGGAGGTGGGCACGCTCGCCGTCGACCTGGCCAGCAAGATCGTTGGCGAGTCGCTGGCCGACGAGGCACGACGCAAGGGCACGGTCGAGCGGTTCCTGACCGGGCTTGAGAGCGCGGGGGCCCGCTGATGCAGGCAGCCAGTCGCGAGTCGTACGCGGCCGCGTACGAGCGCTTCGAGGCGTACGCCGGCAGTGCCGAACCGGCCTCGCTGGCGGACACCGCGGAGGCGCTGCTCTCCGTGGCCGCGCTACTGGGGCGCGAGCCCCGGCTGCGGCGGGCGTTGGCCGACCCGGCCCGCCCCGGCGAGGACCGGGCGGGCCTACTCGGCAACCTCCTCGCCGGCAAGGTCGGCGCGGAGGCGCAGGAACTGCTTACCACAATGGCGTCCGGCCGCTGGTCGACACCATCGGAGCTACTCGAAGCGACCGAGCGGCTGGGTGTGGAGGCACTGCTGGCCAGTGCCGACCGCGCCGGTGACCTCGGTGAGGTCGAGGACGAGCTGTTCCGCTTCGGTCAGCTGGTCTCGGGCGACCCGGGGCTGAGCAGCGTTCTGGCCGATTCCATCGCTCCGCCGGCCCAACGGGCCGAGCTGACCCGGACGCTGCTGGCCGGCAAGGCCAAGCCGGCGACGGTCCGCCTGGTCGAGGTCGCCCTGGCCGGCTTCGGTGGGCGGTCCTTCTCGGGTTCGCTGACCCGGCTGGTGGAGCTGGCCGCCGACCGCCGGGACCGGCAGGTGGCCTACGTAACCGTCGCGGCGCCCCTCAGCGAAGACGAGGAGCGTCGGTTGGGTGCCAAGCTCGCCGAGCTGTACGGCCGGGAGGTTACCGTCAAGCAGACGGTCAACCCGGAGATCCTCGGTGGGTTGAGCGTCCAGGTCGGTTCCGATCTCTACGACGGTACGGTCCTGCGTCGCCTCAACGACACCCGTAACGCGCTCGCAAAGCGCTGAGAAGACATCCACGCCGTTCCGGTTCTCCGGGCGCTGAATAGAGGAAGCAGAGGATGGCCGAGCTGACCATCTCGACGGAGGAGATCCGCGGCGCCCTGGAGCGCTATGTCTCCTCCTATTCGCCCGACGTCTCCCGCGAGGAGGTCGGCACCGTCGCCGACGCCGGTGACGGCATCGCCCACGTCGAGGGCCTGCCCTCGACCATGACCAACGAGCTGCTGGAGTTCGAGGACGGCACGCTGGGCGTGGCGCTGAACCTCGACGTCCGGGAGATCGGTGCTGTGGTGCTCGGCGACTACGCCGGCATCGAAGAGGGACAGCGCGTCAAGCGGACCGGCCGGGTGCTCTCGGTGCCGGTCGGCGACGCGTTCCTGGGCCGCGTCGTCAACGCGCTCGGCCAGCCGATCGACGGCCTGGGCGAGATCGCCAACGAGGGCTACCGCGAGCTGGAGCTGCAGGCTCCGAACGTGATGGCCCGGCAGTCGGTCTCCGAGCCGCTGCAGACCGGTCTCAAGGCCGTCGACGCCATGACGCCGATCGGCCGGGGTCAGCGGCAGCTGATCATCGGTGACCGGAAGACCGGTAAGACCACGGTCGCCCTGGACACGATCCTCAACCAGCGCGACAACTGGCGTTCCGGCGACCCGAGCAAGCAGGTCCGCTGCATCTACGTCGCCATCGGCCAGAAGGCCTCCACCATCGCCTCGGTGAAGGGCCTGCTGGAGGAATCCGGCGCGATGGAGTACACCACCATCGTCGCCTCGCCCGCCTCCGACCCGGCCGGCTTCAAGTACATCGCCCCGTACGCCGGCTCGGCCATCGGCCAGCACTGGATGTACAACGGCAAGCACGTCCTGATCGTCTTCGACGACCTGACCAAGCAGGCCGAGGCGTACCGGGCCGTGTCGCTGCTGCTGCGCCGCCCGCCGGGCCGTGAGGCCTACCCGGGTGACGTCTTCTACCTGCACTCCCGGCTGCTGGAGCGCTGCGCGAAGCTCTCCGACGAGATGGGCGCCGGTTCGATGACCGGTCTGCCGATCATCGAGACGAAGGCCAACGACATCTCGGCCTTCATCCCGACCAACGTCATCTCGATCACCGACGGCCAGATCTTCCTGGAGACCGACCTGTTCAACCAGGGCGTCCGGCCGGCGATCAACGTCGGTACCTCGGTCTCCCGGGTCGGTGGTGCCGCGCAGGTCAAGCCGATGAAGAAGGTCTCCGGTTCGCTGCGGCTCAACCTGGCCCAGTACCGCGAGCTGGAGGCGTTCGCCGCCTTCGCCTCCGACCTGGACAAGGCCTCGCGTAACCAGTTGGACCGCGGTGCCCGCCTGGTCGAGCTGCTCAAGCAGTCGAACTACGCGCCGGTCCCGGTGCAGGAGCAGGTCGTCGTGGTCTGGTCCGGCGTCGAGGGCAAGCTGGACGACATCCCGGTCGGTGAGGTCCGCCGCTTCGAGGCGGAGTTCCTGGAGTTCTTGCGGCACAAGCACAACGCCACGCTCCAGGCGATCGCCGACAACAAGTGGGACGACGAGATCATCGGCGCTCTTGACGACGCCATCGGGCGGTTCAAGCAGACCTTCCTCGGCAAGGAGGACGAGCTGCGGATCAACGAAGCGGCGGCCAAGCCGGCCGAGGGCCCGGAGAACCGGGAGACGGTCACTCGCTACCGGGACGGCGCTCCCGCTGCCGAGAAGCAGTAAGGGCTGATCCATGGCGGCCCAGGTTCGCGTTCTTCGTCAACGGATCCGCTCGGCGAAGTCGATGAAGAAAATCACCAAGGCGATGGAGCTCGTTGCGACGAGCCGGATCGCCAAGGCCCAGGCCCGGGTGGCGGCGTCCCTGCCGTACGCCCAGGCCATCACCGGGGTGCTCACCGCGCTGGCGTCCAACTCGCAGGTCGACCACCCGCTGCTGACCGCTCGGCCCAAGGTGCGGCGGGCCGGCGTCGTGGTGGTCACCAGCGACCGCGGCCTGGCCGGTGGCTACAGCACCAACGCGATCAGAGCTGCCGAGTCGCTGGTCGCCCGGTTGAAGGCTGACGGCAAGGAGCCGGTGCTGTACGTCATCGGCCGCAAGGGCGTGACGTACTACCGGTTCCGTAACCGGCCGATCGAGGCGAGCTGGACCGGCTTCTCCGAGCAGCCGGCGTTCGCCAACGCTCGTGAGGTCGGCGAAACGTTGATCAAGGCGTTCGCGCACGGTGCGGATGACACCGAGGACGGCGGCGGGATCGACGGCGTTCGGGGCATCGACGAGTTGCACATCGTCTACACCGAGTTCAAGTCGCTGATGACCCAGAACCCGGTGACCCGGATCATCGGCCCGATGGAGGTCGAGGACCGGCCCCGGTCCGAGGCCGGGCCTGGCCTGCTGCCGGCGTACGAGTTCGAGCCGGACGCCGAGTCGCTGCTCGACGCGCTGCTGCCGAAGTACATCAACACCCGCATCTACGCGGCGTTGATCGAGTCGGCGGCGAGTGAGTCGGCGGCCCGGCGGCGGGCGATGAAGAGCGCGACCGACAACGCCGAAGAGATGATCGACAAGTACACGCGTGAGATGAACTCGGCCCGCCAGGCCGGGATCACCCAGGAGATCAGCGAGATCGTCGGCGGCGCGAACGCGCTTGCCGCGTCGGGAAGTGAAGTGTGATGACTGTATCCGCAGCTGCTGGTGGACCAGCTGAGACCAAGACGGCCACGGGTCGCGTGGTCCGGGTCATCGGCCCGGTCGTCGACGCCGAGTTCCCGCGCGACGCGATGCCCGACATCTTCAACGCCCTGCATGTCACCGTCGCCCTCTCCGGTGGAGAGAAGCTTCTGACCCTGGAGGTCGCCCAGCACCTGGGTGACAACATGGTCCGGGCGATTTCGATGCAGCCGACCGACGGCGTGGTCCGGGGTGCCGAGGTGCGGGACACCGGCGGCCCGATCAGCGTGCCGGTGGGCGACGCCGTCAAGGGCCACGTCTTCAACGCCATCGGTGAGTGCCTCAACCTCAAGCCGGGCGAGAAGCTCGAGGCCTCGGACCGGTGGGGCATCCACCGCAAGGCCCCGGCCTTCGCCGACCTGGAGCCGAAGACCGAGATGCTGGAGACCGGCATCAAGGTGATCGACCTGCTGGCCCCGTACGTCAAGGGCGGCAAGATCGGTCTGTTCGGTGGCGCGGGTGTGGGCAAGACGGTGCTCATCCAGGAGATGATCACTCGTGTCGCCCGGAACTTCGGTGGTACCTCGGTCTTCGCCGGTGTGGGTGAGCGGACCCGTGAGGGTAACGACCTCATCGCCGAAATGACCGAGTCCGGCGTCATCGACAAGACCGCGCTGGTCTACGGCCAGATGGACGAGCCGCCGGGCACCCGTCTGCGGGTCGCCCTCTCCGCGCTGACCATGGCGGAGTACTTCCGCGACGTGCAGAAGCAGGAGGTGCTGCTCTTCATCGACAACATCTTCCGCTTCACCCAGGCCGGTTCGGAGGTCTCCACGCTGCTCGGCCGGATGCCGAGCGCCGTGGGTTACCAGCCGACCCTGGCCGACGAGATGGGCGAGTTGCAGGAGCGGATCACCTCGGTCCGGGGCCAGGCGATCACCTCGCTGCAGGCGATCTACGTCCCCGCCGACGACTACACCGACCCGGCGCCGGCCACCACCTTCGCCCACCTGGACGCGACCACCAACCTTGAGCGGTCGATCTCGGACAAGGGCATCTACCCGGCGGTGGACCCGCTGGCGTCCTCGTCGCGGATTCTCGCGCCGGAGTACGTCGGTGCCGAGCACTTCGCGGTGGCCAGTGAGGTGAAGCGGATCCTGCAGAAGTACAAGGACCTGCAGGACATCATCGCCATCCTCGGTATCGAGGAGCTCTCCGAGGAAGACAAGCTCGTCGTGCAGCGTGCGCGGCGGATCGAGCGCTTCCTGTCGCAGAACACCTACGCCGCCGAGCAGTTCACCGGCGTACCGGGCTCGACGGTCCCGATCAAGGAGACCATCGAGGCGTTCAAGAAGATCAGCGAGGGCGAGTACGACCACTTCCCCGAGCAGGCGTTCTTCATGTGCGGTGGTCTTGAGGACCTGGAGCGCAAGGCCGCTGAGCTGATGAAGGGCTGACAACCCCTGTACGGATGAAAAGGGCTGCACCGGTGCAAACTGGTGCAGCCCTTTTCGTCGTGAATTCTGATGGCCGCCGCGACGAGGTACCTTCAATAGCTCACTGAAAACAATCCACGTTAGTCTCGGCAACGAATTTGTGGTGCGCGCCCGTCATCTGTCGATGGCAGGTCGTGACTATCGGAGGTTCTGGTGGTAGAGGCCGTCGACGGCGAGCGCCGCGAGGCAAGACGTTCAGCGCCCTGGTGGGCCTGGCTGTGCACGATCCTCGGATCGGTGCTGATCGTGCTCAGCGGAGGTGCTCTCGTTGGGGCCGAGGCGTTGTCCGTGCGCTATGAGGGTGCCGTCGGTAAGGCGGACCTATTCGGGGACCAGGCGGCCGGGACGCAGACCCGCCGACAGGAGATCACCGGCCCGCTGAACATCCTGCTGGTGGGGATCGATCCCCGCGAACCGGAGACCCCGCCACTCGCCGACTCGATCATGATCATGCATGTGCCGGAGTCATTCGACCAGGCGTACCTGTTCTCGCTGCCCCGGGACCTGATCGTCGACATCCCGCGGTTCGAGAAGGCGGACTTCTCCGGGGGGCAGGACCGACTCAACGCGGCGATGTCCTACGGCAGTCGGGTCTCCGGCAAGAACCCGGACGCGGCCCGGGGGTTCGAGTTGCTCGCCATGACGATCGCCAAGTACACCGGGATCGAGCGGTTCGACGCTGGCGTGATCATCAACTTCAACGGCTTCAAGAAGATCGTCGACGCCATGGGAGGCGTCACGATGCACATCGAGCGTGATGTCGTTTCCGAGCACCGCAAGCCGGATGGCACCCATCGCGAGGGCAATCCCTACGGAGAGGGCTACATCGGCCCCCAGGCGGAGTACAAGAAGGGCACGCAGCATCTGAATGGCTGGCAGGCGCTGGACTACGTTCGCCAGCGCTACCCGCGTAATGGCGTCCCGGACGCCGACTATGGTCGGCAGCGCCATCAGCAGCAGTTCGTCAAGGCAATGGTCGACCAGGCATTCAGTCGGGACGTGGTCACCAATCCGCTCAAGCTCGACGCGGTGTTGCGTGCCGCCGGGAAGTCGCTCATCTTCAACGGTCGCGGAAATGACGTCGTCGACTTCGGGTTCGCGTTGCGGGGAGTTCGGTCCGACTCCATTCAGACGGTCAAGTTGCCGGGCGGGGGTGTCGGAATGGGGAGTAACTACCAGGGGGAGCGGCTGGAGCCGATCGCGGAGGAGTTCTTCGCCGCGGTGCGGGCCGAGGGCGTCGCCCAGTTCCTGCTCGAACATCCTGAGCTGGTGAACAAGGAGCCGTAGTGGGAATGTGCGTCTGGCCACCCGCCTTGGGCGTCGGCCGGGTGCGGGATTAGACTCGGGCCCAACCCCGCCGCCGCAGAGGAGACAGCGTGGCAAAGCCGCTACAGGTCGAGCTGGTAGCCGTTGAGGAAAAGGTTTGGTCCGGTGAGGCCGAGATGCTTCTCGCCCGGACGACCGAGGGTGAGCTCGGTGTGCTGCCTGGCCACGAGCCGTTGCTGGGGCAACTCGCTGAGCCCGGCCAGGTCCGGATCAAGCGGGCCGGCGGCGAGGAGATCACCTACGAGGTCGCCGGCGGCTTCCTGTCGGTGACTCCCGACGGCGTCACCATCCTGGCCGAAGAGGCCACCCCGGTCACCGCCGCTTCGGCACGCTGACCGGGTACGTCGATGCTGGTCTTGAAATGGATCGGGGTCGGCGTCCTCGTCCTGTGCCTCACGCTGGCCGTGCTGTTCGTCCGGCGGGCACTGGTGACCCGGTCCGGTGGCATCATCCGACTCAGTGTCCGGGTGTCCACCCTGCTTGACGGGCGTGGCTGGTCCCCCGGTTTCGGCCGGTTCGTCAACGACGAACTGCGCTGGTTCCGGATGTTCAGCTTCGCGATCCGTCCGAAGCGGGTGTTGAACCGGCGGGGGCTCGCGGTGGATCTGCGTCGGCTGCCCGAGGGGCAGGAACGGCTCATCATGCCCGCCGACTGGGTGATTCTCCGGTGTACCAGTCACCATGCTCCGGTGGAGATCGCGATGGCGGAATCCACCGTGACCGGATTCCTTTCCTGGCTCGAGGCCGCCCCGCCCGGGGCGGCCTCGCCACGTCTTGCCGTGCACGACTGGCCGGCGGCCTGAGCGGCGCGCCGGTCCTACCTCTCTCGGCTCCCCCCGCCCCGTTGATCATGAAGTTGTTGTAGTAACCCTGTGCTCGGTTTGTCCGCTATAGAGTCATGATCAACAGGGTGGGTGTGTGGGGCGGGCGGGTCCGTGGGCGCGTGGAGCGTGGGGCCGGGTCCGTAGGGGCCGGTTCCGTGGGTTGGGTGGGGGGTTTGCCCGGGGGAGAGGCTGCCCCTGGTGCGCCCGGTCCGGTTAGTGCTTGCCGCCGGGGACCCATAGCACATCACCGGCTGGATTTGCCGTTCTTGCCAGGATGAACAACAGGTCTGATAGCCGGTTGAGATACTTTGCCGGAAGGGCGCTAGTTCGTTCCGAATCGTGGGTAATCAGCGACCAAGCCGATCGCTCGGCCCGGCGCGCGACAGTCCGCGCCACGTGTAGTAGGGCCGCACCCGGGGTACCGCCCGGCAGGATGAAGGAGTCGAGATTGGCCAGCCGTGCGTTGTATTCGTCGCACCAGCCTTCGAGTCGGGTCACGTACTCCTCGGTCACCCGCAATGGCGGATATGCGGGTTCCGGCTCGATCGGGTTGGACAAATCGGCTCCGACGTCGAAAAGGTCGTTCTGGATCGCGGCGAGCACCGAACGCAGATCGTCGTCGAGTTGCCCGAGCGCCAGCGCCACCCCGATCGCCGCATTGCACTCGTCGACGTCGGCGTACGCGGTGATCCGGGGATCCGTCTTGGCGACCTGTTCGTTGTTGCTCAACCGGGTCGTGCCGGCATCGCCGGCCTTGGTGTAGATACGCGTGAGGTGGACGGCCATGACGCAAAGCGTACGGATGTCCGCCCAGCCAGTACCAGCCTGGTCGTCGACCAGCAGGGCTGGCGGCGAGCCGGTGGCTGACTGGCCGGTGCCGGTGGGGCCGGCTGACCCGAGCGCGGCGGACACCGACCTGATCCGGGTCAGCGGGGGCGCTCGGCTTGCCGGTCAGGTCCGGGTGGCCGGCGCGAAGAACTCCGCGCTCAAGCTGATGGCGGCAGCGTTGCTCGCGCCCGGGCGCAGCGTCATCACCAACGTCCCGCGGATCACCGACATCGTCATCATGGGCGAGGTGCTGCGTCGACTCGGCTGCGAGGTCTCCTTTGCCGAGGACGACACGCCAGGGCCGGACGGGTGCGTGCCCACCGGGGCAGACGGAACGGTGCAGCGATGCCGGGCCATCACCATCGACGTACCGGAGCAGCCGGGAGCCGAGGCGGACTACGACCTGGTCCGCCGGCTACGCGCGTCCATCTGCGTACTGGGTCCGCTGTTGGCCCGGCGGGGCTACGTCCGGGTGGCTCACCCCGGCGGCGATGCGATCGGTTCCCGGGGCCTGGACATGCACGTCTCCGGCCTGGCCCGGATGGGGGCGGAGATCACCGGTGAGCATGGCTTCGTGATCGCATCAGCGCCGGACGGGCTCTGTGGGGCGACCATCTGGCTGGACTTCCCCAGTGTCGGCGCGACCGAGAACCTGGTGATGGCGGCGGTACTCGCCAAGGGCGTGACCGAGATCGACAACGCCGCGCGCGAGCCGGAGATCGTCGACATCTGCGCGATGCTGTCGCAGATGGGGGCGCGGATCGAGGGAGCGGGCACATCGACGATCCGGATCGAGGGGGTGACCGAGCTACGGCCAGTCCGCCACGCCACCGTCGGCGACCGGATCGTCGCCGGCACCTGGGCCTTCGCGGCGGCGATGACCCGAGGCGACGTCACCGTGACCGGGGTGAGTCCCGCCTACCTGGAGATCGCGCTCGACAAGATCGTTTCGGCCGGCGGCCTGGTGGAGACCCGGGCCGACTCGTTCCGGGTACGGATGGACCAGCGCCCGACGGCCGTGGATGTGGTGACCCTGCCTTTCCCCGGGTTCGCCACCGACCTGCTGCCGATGGCGATCGGACTCGCCTCGGTCAGCGAGGGAGCCTCCCTGATCACCGAGAACATCTTCGACGGCCGGTTCATGTTCGTCAACGAGATGGCCCGGCTCGGTGCGGACATAAGGATCGACGGCCATCACGCGGTGGTGCGGGGTCGGGAGCGGCTCTCCAGCGCCCCCGTACGCGCCACCGACATCCGGGCGGGTGCTGGCCTGGTCATCGCCGGTCTCTGCGCCGACGGCACCACCGAGATCTCGCACGTGCACCATGTCGACCGGGGCTACCCGGACTTCGTGGCGGACCTGCGGGCCCTCGGCGTGCAGGTCGAACGGGCCGCCGCACCCGAGGAGACCACCTTCACCCTGTGAGCCGGCCGTCGGCTCCCAGTCGTGCGGGGCGACCCGACCCTTGATCGATGTCCTTGATGTTCGAGGTCGGGTGGCGTTCAATGGTCGACGACCGGCGGGACGTGATCGGGCTGTCGGGAGACCGGCGGCGAAGGTGGACGCGATGCGGAAACTGTTCGGCGGTGCCGACCGGGGCGGTGCCGACCGGGGTGGTCGAGCAGGACCCCGGCGTCCGGACGACCCGCACTGGATGCTGCCGCCCGCCGCGCCTGACCCGGAGTTGCTGCGGGTGACCTTTCTCGGTGTCTCCACCCTGTTGATTCAGGACGGGGAGACCGCACTGCTCGTCGACGGCTTCTTCAGCCGGCCGGGCAAAGTGCGTACCCTGCTCGGCCGGATCGCGCCGGATCCCGCCATCATCGACCGGAGTCTCCGTCGCGCTGGCATCACCCGGCTCGCCGCCGTGATCGTCGGACATTCGCACTACGACCACGTCATGGATGCCCCCGTCGTCGCCGCCCGTACCGGCGCGGTGCTGGTCGGTTCGCCGTCCACCCGGATGGTCGCGCTTGGAGTCCGGCAGTCGGCCGGTGATGCCCTTCAGTCGGCCGGTGGAGCCGGTCGGGGCCCCTCCGCTGGCCTTGACGACAGCCGGATACTCGTGCCGGCCGAGGGGGAGCCGCTCGCCTTCGGCCGGTTCACCGTCACGTTGATTCGATCCGAACACGTCCCGCCGCACCGGTTCAGCGGTGAGCTCACCCATCCCGTGACGCCGCCGGTCCGGGCCAGCACCTATCGGATGGGCCGGTGTCACTCCCTGCTGTTCGCTCACGACCAGGGCCGAATCCTCGTCCAGGGCAGTGCCGGATTCCGGTCCGGTGCCCTGGTGAGGCAGCAGGCCGATGTCGCCTACCTGGGCATCGGGACGTTGGCCCGGCAGCCTCAGGACTACCAGGAACGGTACTGGCGGGAGACGGTCGGCACCGTCGGCGCGCGTCGGGTCCTGCCCATCCACTGGGACGACTTCTGGCGACCGTTGCACGAGCCGCTCGTCCCGCTTCCCGCCCTCGTCGACGACATCCCCCGTGCGCTCGACTTCCTCTACGCCAAGGCCAGCGCAGCCGGGATCGACCTGCGGCTACCCACCGCCTGGCAGCCCACCGACCCCTTCGTGGGCCTGCCCAGCGGCGAGCCCCGACCGGCGGTCTGCGCGTCCGGACCGGATCGGCAGCCAGGTTCGGCCGCCGGTGAGCCCGGACCGGGGACGGATCGACGACAGCAAGGCGGATCGGCCGCCTGAAGAAGCGTTCAGGTGGGCCGGATAAGGTGCTGACAAGGCAGCACAACCAGGTGAGGGAGTGGGAAGAGATGGCGGGTCGACTCGCGGTCGTCGGAGCCGGATTGATGGGCGCAGGTATCGCCCAGGTAGCGGCTCAGGCAGGCTGGCAGGTGACGCTTCGAGACCTGGACGACGCGGCGACCCGGCGGGGCCTGGACGGGATTCGCAAGTCGCTGGAGAAGTTCGCCGAGAAGGGCAAGATCAGCGCCGAGGACGTCGAGACCACGCTCCACCGGATCACGCCCACCACCGAGCTGGAGGCCGCCGCCGAGGCCGACATCGTGGTCGAGGCGGTGTTCGAGCGGCTGGACATCAAGCACGAGGTGTTCCGTACGCTCGACAAGATCTGCGGCCCGGATACGGTCCTGGCCACCAACACCTCGGCCATCCCGATCACCCAGATCGCGGCGGTGACCCAGCGGCCGGAGTCCGTCGTCGGCACCCACTTCTTCTCACCCGTACCGATGATGAAGCTGTGCGAACTGGTCCGGGGACACAAGACCAGCGACCAGACCCTGGCGACGGCCCGCGCCTTCGCCGAGGAGATCGGCAAGACCGTCGTGGTGGTCAACCGGGACATCGCCGGCTTCGTCACCACCCGGCTGATCACCGCCCTGGTGATGGAGGCGGTCAAGCTGGTCGAGTCCGGAGTGGTGTCGCCGGAGGACCTGGACATCGCCTGCAAGCTCGGCTTCGGGCACGCGATGGGGCCGTTGGCGACCACCGATTTGACCGGTGCCGACGTGCTGCTGAACGCCACCAAGAACATCTACACCGAGACCGCCGACGAGAAGTTCTTCCCGCCGGAGCTGCTCCAGCGCATGGTCACCGCCGGTGACCTGGGTCGTAAGACGGGCCAGGGCTTCTACTCGTACTGAGTTCGGGTCGCTGGTACCGCCCCTCGGGTCGCCCATACTGCTGGGGTCGCTGGTACTGCGCCTCGGGCCGGGTTGCCTCGGCTCGGCTCACCGCGCTGGCGATCGGGTACCCCTCGATTCTGGCTGGGGGTGCCCGATCAGGCCGGGGTGCCGGCGTCGAAGCAGTTGCCGGGCGAGCCGGATCCGGTTCGGGGAAACGACCGGCGGGCGTGCGGCGTCTGCGGCTACCGTGCGGGTGAGGTGTGTGGGCAGGTCGGCTACGACGACCGGGGCCGCCTGCTGTGCCTCGCTGGTGGGGGAGTCGAGCGTGCTGGAACTGGCGATCATCGAGGCGCCGTCGGTGCTGGGGCTGCGGCCCTCCGGCGTAGAGGACCTGCCGGCCGCGCTGCTCGACGCCGGTCTGCGGGACCTGCCAGGGGCGGTGGCGGGCGGCCGGATCGACGCGCCGGCGTACGACCAGAGTCGGGATCCCGAGACCGGGGTCCTCAACTCGCACGGGATCGCGCAGTACACCGTCGAGCTGGCTGATGCGGTGGCTGCGGTGCTGGCTCGTGGGGCCCTCCCGGTGGTCCTCGGCGGTGACTGCAGCATCCTCCTCGCCAACCTGCTCGCCCTACGCCGGCGCGGACGCTATGGCCTGCTCTTCGTCGACGGGCACACCGACTTCTACCAGCCTGCGGCGGAGCCGAACGGCGAGGCGGCCTCGATGGATCTCGCGCTGGCGACGGGCCGCGGACCGCAACTGCTCAGCGACATCGAGGGCCGTGGCCCACTGGTGCGGGACGAGGACGTCGTGGCCTTCGGCTTCCGTGACGGTGCGGAGTCGGAGCAGGCCGGGATGCAGCCGCTGCCACCGCAACTACGAACCATCGACCTCGCGGGGGTGCGCGGAGCCGGTGCGACGGCGGCAGCGCGGCAGGCAGTGGACTGGCTTTGTGCCGGACCCGGCTCCGGTTACTGGGTCCATCTCGATGTCGACGTCCTCGACGACGCGGTCATGCCGGCCGTGGACTACCGCCAGCCCGATGGGCTGACCTGGGCCGAACTGGAGACCGTACTGCGGACGGCGATGTCGAGCGGTCGAGCCGTCGGCCTCGACGTGACGATCTTCAACCCTCGCCTCGACCCCGACGGGCGAATCGCCGTACGTCTGGTCGAGTGCCTTCGCCAAGGTCTCTCAGCGCTGACCGACGGCAGCTGACCCTCAGCCCGGCCATATCCCGGCTGGCCCTCAGCTCAGCCGTCGCGGCGGGTGGTCCAGCGGAAGGTGAACAGGCACAGGACCAGCCCGATGACGCACCAGGCCGCCAGCATGATCGCGACCATGCCCAGTTCGTAGGAGCCGCCCGGTTCCTGGGCGCCGAACGAGGCGGGTAGGAACACCGACCGTAGCCCCTGGCACATCCACTTGAGCGGAAAGATGGCCGCGATCTGCTGCATCCAGCTGGGCAACTGGGTGAAGACGAAGAAGACCCCGGAGATGAACTGGAGCACCAGGGCGACCGGTGTCGCCGTGGCCGAGGCACCACGCCCGCTGCGGGCCAGCGACGAGAAGGCGATGCCGCAGAGCGTGCACGCGGTGATGCCGAGCAGCGAGACCCAGCCGAAGGTGAACCACTTGCCGGCCGTGTCGGGCAGTTGCAGGTCGAACAGCAGCACCGCGACCAGGAGCAGCAGCGCGATCTCGGCCACCCCGATGACCGCGACCATGACGACCTTGCCGGCGAAGTAGACCCACTTCGGCATCGGTGTGCCGCGTAGCCGCTTGAGCACGCCCCGGTCCCGCTCGATCGGGATCTGGATCGCCAGGCTCTGGAAGCCCACCGTCATCAGCCCGGTCGCGATCATGCCGGTGATGAAGTACTGGGTGTATCCCACCCCGCCGCCGATCTCGCCTTCGAAGATCGACGCGAAGATCAGGATCATGATGACCGGGAAGGCCATGGTGAAGACCACCGACTCCCGGCTACGCAGGAACTGCCGGATCTCCAACCGCCCCTGGCGCAGGCCGAGGGCGACCGGGCCGACCCGGCGGGGGGTGGTGGTCTGGCGCGACGGTGCCGCTGTCGTCGTACTCACCGGTGCCCAATCATCCGTAGGTAGACGTCTTCCAGCGTCGGACGGGTCACCGTGAGCCCGGGAATCTCCCCGTCCCCGCCGTCCGCCCGCAACCGCGCGGCCAACTCGGCCACCACCGCCGTCGGCGTATCGCTCTCCACCTGTTGCACCGTCCCGTCCGGGGTACGCCAGGAAACCGTCGCCATGGCGTTGTCCCGATCGCCCAGTGTGGCCGGGGTGGCCACCTGGACCAGCCGGCCGCCAGCGATTACCCCGACCCGGTCGGCGAGCGTCTCGGCCTCGTCCAGGTAGTGCGTGGTCAACACGATGGTGGTGCCACCTGCCGCCAGATCCCGGATCAGTTCCCAGAACTCCCGCCGGGCCTCCGGATCGAAGCCGGTCGTCGGCTCGTCGAGGAAGAGCAGTTCGGGCTGGCCGATGATGCCCAGCGCCACGTCCAACCGCCGCTTTTGTCCACCGGAGAGGGCGTGGGTGCGGGCGTCGGCCTTGCCTGCCAGCCCCACCCGATCGATCACCTTCTCCGGGTCGTCCGGCGTCGGATAGAAGGCCGCGAAGTGGTGTACCACCTCGCGTACGGTCAGCTCGTCGAACTCGCCGGTGCCCTGTAGTACGAGGCCGACCCGGGCTCGCCAGGAGGAGTCGGGTCGGGCCGGGTCCACCCCGAGCACGCTGACCTCACCGGCGTCACGGTGCCGGAAGCCCTCCAGGATCTCCACGGTCGTCGTCTTGCCCGCCCCGTTCGGGCCGAGCAGCGCGAACACCTCGCCCCGACGTACCTCCAGGTCGAGGCCGTCCACGGCGGGCTGTCCGGCGTACGACTTGCGCAATCCCCGTACGGCGATTGCGAGCTGGTCAGTCATGGGTCAACTATCCGCGTTGCCGGAGTCGGCACGGTAACCGGGGGTGGCCGCGAGCTGTGCGGTTTTTCACCGACTGATCTACTGAACGGTAACTTAGACTCCGGAAATGGACGAACGGATCGACGGTGCTCAGGTCGACACCGGCCGGTTGTCGGAGCGGGACCGCGCTGGCCGGCTGCCGGAGCGGGACCGACCCTGGGTGATGCGCACGTACGCGGGCCACTCGTCGGCGAGTGCGACCAACGCCCTGTTCCGGCGCAACCTGGCCAAGGGGCAGACGGGACTGTCGGTCGCCTTCGACCTGCCCACCCAGACCGGCTACGACCCCGACCACGAACTGGCCGCCGGTGAGGTCGGCCGGGTCGGGGTGCCGGTGTCCCATCTCGGCGACATGCGGACGCTCTTCGACGGCATTCCGCTGGCCGAGGCGAACACCTCGATGACGATCAACGCGACCGCGATGTGGCTGCTCGCGCTCTACGTGGTGACCGCCGAGGAACAGGGGGCCGCTGCCGACCGGCTCGCTGGCACCACCCAGAACGACATCGTCAAGGAGTACCTCTCCCGGGGCACGCACATCTTCCCGCCGGGTCCGTCACTGCGGCTGACCACCGACACCGTCGCCTGGACGGTGGGCAACGTGCCGAGGTGGAACCCGGTCAACATCTGCTCGTACCACCTTCAGGAGGCCGGGGCCACCCCCGTACAGGAGGTGGGGTTCGCCCTGGCCACGGCGGTGGCCGTGCTGGACACGGTGCGTGACTCCGGTCAGGTCCCGGCGGGTCGGTTCGGCGACGTGGTGCGCCGGATCTCCTTCTTCGTCAACGCCGGGGTGCGCTTCGTCGAGGAGATGGCGAAGATGCGGGCCTTCGCCGCGCTCTGGGACGAGATCGTCCAGACCCGGTACGGCGTCACCGACCCGATGGCTCGCCGGTTCCGCTACGGGGTGCAGGTCAACTCGCTCGGCCTGACCGAGGCGCAGCCGGAGAACAACGTCGCCCGGATCGTGCTGGAGATGCTCGGCGTCACGCTGTCCCGGGACGCCCGGGCCCGGGCCGTGCAGTTGCCGGCCTGGAACGAGGCGCTGGGCCTACCCCGACCGTGGGACCAGCAGTGGTCGCTGCGGTTGCAGCAGGTGCTGGCGTACGAGTCGGACCTGCTGGAATATCCGGATCTGTTCGAGGGGTCGCACGTCGTGTCGGCGCTGGTCGAGGAGATCGTGTCGGGGGCCCGGCGGGAGCTGGACCGGATCCTCGACCTCGGCGGCGCGGTCGCCGCGGTGGAGACCGGCTATCTCAAGAGCGCCCTGGTCGCCTCGCTGGCCAAGCGTCGCCAGCGGATGGAGGACGGCTCGGACGTGGTGGTCGGGGTCAACCGGTTCGTCGAGACCGAACCGTCACCGTTGACCGCCGCCGGCGCCGAGGCGGTGCAACGGGTCGATCCGGCGGTGGAGGTGGCCGCTGCTGTCGCCGTACGCGAATGGCGGGCCGGACGGGACGCGGAGGCCGTTGCCGCGGCACTGACCCGGCTGCGGACCGAGGCCGCGTCCACCGCCAACCTGATGCCGGCCACCATCGAGTGTGCCCGGGTCGGGGTCACCACGGGCGAGTGGGCGGGGGCGCTGCGGGAGGTGTTCGGCGAGTACCGGGCGCCGACCGGACTGGCGGGTGGGGTTGCCCTCGGCGGCGGGGACGAGATGCTTCTGCGGTCGGTACGGGAGCGGGTCCGGCGTACCGCCGGGGAGTTGGGCACCGGACGGCTACGACTCCTGGTCGGTAAGCCTGGCCTGGACGGGCACTCCAACGGCGCGGAACAGATCGCGGTACGTGCTCGGGACGCCGGCTTCGAGGTGGTCTACCAGGGGATCCGGCTGACCCCGGCGCAGATCGTGGCGGCGGCGGTGGAGGAGGACGTCGACCTGGTCGGTCTTTCGGTGCTCTCCGGATCGCACCTGGCCGCCGTGCCGGCGGTGCTCGACGGGCTGCGTGCCGCAGGCCGGGCGGACCTGCCGGTGGTGGTCGGCGGGATCGTCCCGGCCAGTGACGTCACCCAGTTGCGGGCGGCGGGAGTGGCCCGGGTCTTCACCCCGAAGGACTTCGCGCTGACCGAGATCATCGACGAGCTGGTGACGGTGGTCCGGGAAGCGAACGGACTCGACGGGTGACACGGCCGAAGCGACGATCAGGACGGGCCGAACAACGCGTACGGTGGCCGACGGTCGACCGGAATCAGGATGGGTCGTAGGTCATGCAGTCGGCCATCGCCTGCTCCGGGCTGACGTCGATGGCCGGGGCGCGGCACTCGAGTTCGGAGTTGTGCCGGCAGTCGGACCGTTGGCAGGCACCGACCAGGGCGATCATCGTGTCGACCCCGCCCCGGGTCGGCATCTCGACGAAGGTGCTGCACTGCGCGTGTCCGTCCTCGCCTCCGACGCTGATGGCGAAGGCGTGGCAGCCGTCCTGGTTGTAGGAACAGCTCGTGACGGTGCAGGACTGGACTCGGGGCATTTCCAAAGCGGTGGCCATTTCGTCCTCCTTATGAGACTTACCCCGATTTTAGGCTGTTGTGAGCCTGATTACTCCGGAATCGTCGAGCCTCCCAGTACCTCGGAGAGGGGAGCGGGGGTCAGCCCACGCGCGCGCAGGCCGGCGAGGATATGCGGCAGCGCCTCGTCGGTCATCGCGGCGTTCGCCTCGGTGACGTGCATGATGACCACCGAACCAGGCTGCACCTTCGACAGCACGGCGTCGACGATCGGTCGCCAGGCGGAGGCGAACGGGTCACCGCTGACCACGTCGCCGTCCACCACCGTCAGCCCCAGCGGGGCAAGGGCAGCCAGCGCCCCGCCGTCGTGGCAGAGACCGGGGAAGCGGAAGTAGCGGGTCTGCCGACCACCGTATGGCTCGATGACGCGGAAGGTCTTCGCGACGTCCTCGGTCATCTGCCGGCTCGGCACCCGGGGCAGGTCGTAGCAGTCCGAGGTGAACGCCAGGTGGCCGTAGGTGTGGTTGGCCAGCTCGAACCGGGGGTTGTCAGCGAGGCGGCGGGTCAGGTCGGGATAGCGCTCGACCCACTTGCCGGTCAGGAAGAAGGTCGCCGGGATCTGCTCCCCTTCCAGCAGTTCGATGATCCGCAGGTTGGCGTACGACTTCACCCGGCCGGTACGCAGGCTCTGCAGCATCCCGTCGGTCATGTCGGCGTCGAAGGTCAGCGCGACGCGGTTTCCCGTACGTGGGCCGTGGTCGACCACCGGCGGTCGGGTGCCCGGCCGGGTGGCCCCCGGTGTGATGGCCGCCTGTGGGGACGGTGTGGCGTTACGGGAGGTGGTCGGGGCGGCGCCGGTCGAGTCGGCGGTGTGCAGGGTCGCCGCCGCAGGCGGGGTGGCCGAGGAAAAGTGCCGGACCAGGCCGACGATGAGGGCGGTGCCACCGGCCAGCGTCAGTACGAGGAGGGTGGCGAGCAACAAACGAGTCTTCTTCGCGGACACGCCGCCGATGATCGCAGTAAGAGGTCGTCGGCGGGGACCGTGCGGCGCGCGCTCCCTCCTTCGAGGCGGCCAGTCAGCCCCGGGCCCCGGCTCTCAGGCCGGGATTCCGCTTGCTCGGAGTCCGATTCCCGCCTACCAAGGCCGGGACTCCACCTACCAAGGCCGGGACTCCGCCTACCAAGGCCGGGACTCCGCCTACCAAGGCCGGGACTCCACCTACCAAGGCCGGAACTCCGGCTGCTCAGACCTGGAAGCCGGCTGCTCGGGCCGCCTGCCGTTCCCGCCGCCGCCGGCCCCGTCGCCGGAGCACCCAGATCAGGAAGAGCACGAAGCCGACCAGGAAGGCCAGCACCAGCACCGGCAGGACGATCGCGACCAGGGACATGACGACGCTGGTGGCATCCTCCGCCGTACTGGCGACCGGGGCACCGAACCCGGCCGTGGTTGCGTTGATCACGGGCCGGGCGACCGCCTTCAGCGCGTGTACGCCGAGGGCGATGAGCACTCCGACGACCACCGGCACCCACTGGCTGGAGGAGAAGAACTGCCCCGGGTCGGCGACCGTGACCGTCTCGGAGTTGACTCCCGCCCCGAAGGCGAGCCCACCCGCAGTGGGTCGGACCACCGTCTGCACCACGTCGTTGACGTGGTCGACGACCGGCACCTTGTCGGCGACGAACTCGACGACCAGCAGCACCGCCAGGATCATCATCACCCAGCCGTTCGACAGCCACTGCCAGCCGCTCGGCAACTCGACCAGGCCGGTGTAGCGGGCGAGCAGGCTCATGGTGAGCAGGGGGATGTAGGCGTTCAGGCCCGCCGAGGCGGCGAGTCCGGTTCCGGTGAGGGCTTCCAGCACCGTTTCAGAGTCTCATTCACCTGCCACCCCGACCACCGGACGGTGGCTCGTCGGTGCAACCAGGCGAGGGGCGACCCGCCGCGCCTCCGGGGTCGACCAACTGGCGAAGCAGGCTCGGCTACCCTCGTCAGGTGCGGTTGGTGATAGCGCGGTGCTCAGTGGACTACGTCGGACGGCTTGCGGCGCATCTGCCGTTGGCGACCCGGTTGTTGATGGTCAAGGCCGACGGATCGGTCTCCATCCACGCCGACGACCGGGCCTACAAGCCGCTGAACTGGATGAGCCCACCCTGCAAGCTGGAGGAGGCCCCCGGTGTCTGGCGGGTGGTCAACAAGGCTGGCGAGGAGCTGCGGATAACCCTGGAGGAGATCTTCCAGGACACGTCGTACGAGTTGGGCATCGATCCCGGGCTCCGTAAGGATGGGGTGGAGGCGCACCTCCAGGAGTTGCTGGCCGCCAGCCCGGAGACTCTGGGTGAGGGATTCACCCTGATCCGTCGGGAATATCCGACCGCGATCGGCCCGGTTGACCTGCTCTGCCGGGACGGTGCCCACGGGACGGTGGCGGTGGAGGTCAAGCGGCGAGGCGAGATCGACGGGGTCGAGCAGTTGACCCGCTACCTCGAACTGCTCAACCGCGATCCACTGCTCGCGCCGGTCGCCGGGGTGTTCGCCGCCCAGGAGATCAAGCCGCAGGCCCGGGTGCTCGCCGGGGACCGGGGAATCCGGTGTGTCGTGGTCGACTACAACAAGCTGCGGGGCATCGAACGCGACGAGTTGACCCTGTTCTGATCCGCGTGGGAACAGGAAACTGAGTCAACTGGGAACGCGAGTTTGAGCCGTTTGGGAACAGGAATCTGATCCGCGTGGGAACGGAAGACCCGCCGCGGCGAGCGGCCGGTAAGAAGGCGCGGGAGCCTCGGCACCGCCATCGCGAGGGGGCTTCGGCCGGTCACCGCGGGGAGGCTTCGGCCGGTCACCGCGAACGGTACGACGCGGCGACGGGTGGGACCACCGGCCAGCCGCCTCCCGAGGAGCGGCTGGGCGATCTGCTGCGCGATGCGGTGACCGCGCTCCGCAGCGGCTCGGTGGATCACGTCGAGCGGCGGTTGGACCAGTTGACCGTCGAGGATCCCGCCCTGGTCGATCCGGTGCTGGCCGACGCGTTCCAGCGGGTCGTCGGTCGGCTGTGGCAGTACGGTTGGCTTCCCGCCGACCTGGTCCGGGTCGTCCGACGACGGCACGGCAACCGCGCTGCCGACCTGGTGATCACGCAGATCGTCGCCCAACTACACGGCTATCCGGCGACGACGGTGCCGCAGCGGTGGCAGAGCCAACTGCGCGAGTGGGGGATCACCGTCGGGGCGCCGGCCACCACCGACCATCGGTTGACCGCGTGGTCCGGACGGCAGCGGCTGGACCGGTCGGAGGCGCTACGCGACGCGGTGAACGTACTCGCCGTGCTGACCGGGCTGCCGGAGATCGGGCGGATCAGCCCGCTCCCCGGCACCCTACCGCCTGGTCTCCCGGTGGCCGGTGCCGACCGGTCCGGTGCGACCACCGCTCGAGCGATCGACGAGCGGGTGCTGGGCCGGGTCCGAGGGCTACTCGCCAAGGCCGAGTCCACCGAGTTCCCACAGGAGGCGGAGGCGCTCTCCGCCAAGGCACAGCAGTTGATGGCCCGGCACAGCATCGACCACGCCCTGCTGGACCTCGGGACGGATGGCGCACCGCGCCGGACGGTGGGTGTGCCGGACGGGACGGGTCACCAGCCGCTCGCCGTCCGGATCGGTGTCGACTCTCCCTACGAGCAGGCCAAGGCGCTGCTGTTGCAGGAGGTGGCGGCGGCCAACCGGTGTCGATCCGTGTGGTCCGGCGAGTTCGGCTTCGCCACGGTGCTGGGGTTCCCGTCCGATGTCGAGTCGGTGGAGCTGATCTACACCTCGTTGCTGGTGCAGGCGACGGCAGCGATGGTGCGGGGCGGATCGCGGGGTGGTTCCACCGGCCGGTCGTACCGGCAGTCGTTCCTCCAGGCGTATGCCGTCAGGATCGGGCAACGGCTGCGGGACGCCGCCGACGCGGCCCGACGCGAGGCGGTGGATGCGGCCGGGTCGGACCGGCTGCTTCCGGTGCTGGCCGCTCGGGAGGACGTCGTGCGGGAGACCGTCGACGCGATGTTTCCCGGGATCGTCGAGCGGCGAGTGCGGGGCAACGACGCAGCCGGTTGGGCGGCGGGTACGGCAGCAGCGGACCGGGTCGCGTTGGCCGACCGGTCGGCGGTCACCGGAGCTTCGTCAGGCGGCGGGGGCGATCGCGATCAGTGACTTGGGCAGCCCGGCCAGGCGTTCGACCCGGATGCGCGACTCGGGAAAGTAGTGCCGCATCTGCGTCTTGTCCACCAGTTCGGTCCAGAGCACCTGCTTGAGGGCACCGTCAAGGCTGCGAGCCGGGGTGTGGGCCAGTGGCCACCGGCGCGCCAGCGTCGTACGGATCCGGACCGGTAGGAACTGCATGCCGGGGGCGATCCAGTGGGGCTCGATGGGGAAGTAGCGGTAAGGCGTCTGCACCCAGTGCGCGTCGGCCAGCAGGTGCACCGACTCGGCGAACCGGAGCCGGCGTTCGTGCCCACCGACGTGCTCCAGGACCGAGTTGGAGAAGACCAGGTCGTAGCGGCGGTTGGTGATGCGTGCCGGCAGGGCACAGGCGTCACCATGGTCGACCTCAGCCCACTCGGGTATCTCGGCCGGTACGGGCTCAAGGTTGACCACGTGGACGTGCTTGGGGCGGACCGTCGCCCGCGCCCAGGTATCCACCCGCCCGCCGAGGTCGATGATGGACATCTGGGCCAGGTCCGGGAAGGTCTCCGCCAGCCACCCGGCTCGCCGTTCTCGCCGCCGGCCTCCCCAGGAGTCGGCGCCGTCAACCAGGCGAAACCGCAGAGCGTGTATCCCCACTGGACGGAATGTAGTGGGTGGGGCGTCCCAGTGCCATGTCTAAACCGGCGTTTTGCTCAGGATGATCGGCCACTGTCGGGTCCGGTCCGGTGACCGGCTCCTCCGGGGGCGTGTCGATCCCGAAGGCGGCTACGTCGAACTGGTGGGCGGTGATGCCGTCCTCCCCGTGCCCGTCTACGGCCGGCATCCGCGACTGGCCCGCCGCCGGCGCTCGTACCTGGTCGGCATCGCTCTCCGCTGAGGCCGGTGTGTGAACATCTGTTGCTGCTGGGGGGGGCAGCAACAGATGTTCACAAAGGCAGAGGTGCGAGCGGTGCCGCGGAGGGACTGATCAAATCGTGTACGGCTCTGCACGCGCTCGGCACGTCTGTGCTGTTTGCGGCAGCCGGCAGCCGGCACCCGGCACGCGAAAGCACCCCCGCACCGGTCGCCCGGTGTGGAGGTGCCTGTCGTTTCACACCCCGGATGGCGATCTTCGCGAAACGAGGACTGCTCATAGTGGAGTGACCGGTGTCGCCCTCCGGCCTCCGAACGGTGCTCAGCGCTGCGTTGCCATGAACCCTATGAACGACCGCCAGGCCGACGGGTTGAAGGCCAACGTTCCGCCGTCGCGGTCCTTGGTGTCCCGTACCAGCACGACGCCGGGCAGGTTGTCGGCCACCTCGACGCACGTCGATCCGCCGTTGTCGCTACGGGTGGACTTGCGCCACAGGGCGCCGGTCATGTCCATGATGTCGCCGCTTCCTTGATCAACGCTGCTGATGACTCACGTGGTAACGCTTCACTACGGATGCTCTCCCACCGTAGATCGAGCCTATCAATGTCAACCTGATCCGTGACCACGCCTGCGCGCAATGGGGTATCCACATGTCCTGCGTCGCCGGTCTTACCCCTTGCCAGGATGAACCCACCTGCAAGGCCAGCGTGTATACCCTCACCTGGGACAACATGGATTGCGACATGCGGAAAATCCAAGCAGGACAACAGTCGCTCGCACTGCCGGCGCATGATGTCGCGGCTTCCCGCACGTCGTCGGAGCACGCCGCCGTCTATGACGGCAATGAACTGGGGTGGCGAGTCGTCATTGAGGATCGATTGCCGTTCCATCCGTGACGCTGTGCGTTGCTCTACCTCGTCATCCGTCAGAAGACGACTGTGCGACAGCACTGCCCGAGCGTACTCCTCGGTTTGCAGCAGTCCAGGCACAAGCAGGGGTTCGAACCATCTCAACACGCGGGCCGCACGCTCGATCTCGATCCATTCTTGCAGCCAAACAGGGGTAGTCCCGTCGCTCACCAAGTCCTGCCAGAGCGCGACAAACAGACCGCCCGTCTCCAACGCGGCGTCTAGATCCTTCAGGTACCCCTCTTTCGGCGGTTTGCTGCCGGTCTCGATTGCGCTCACGACCGTGTCCGAGACGTAGATGCGCTCTCCGAGTGCCTGCTGAGTCAAGCCGGCCGCGATCCTCCGCTTACGCATCTCGCGAAGCAGAAATTCCATCGGCGAAATTCCCACACCTTCCTCGCTTTCCCGCGTTGCTCCCCGTCGGTTTCTGGCATTCCGTGATCGTCGAGCAAGGCTTCCGAGCGTAGTCGTCCACGCACCAGCATGTATCTATCGGATGTTGGCGCATCGCATCCGATCGGGGGCCACAGCTATCTCTCCCCCGTGCTGTGGTCCCTGTCCTATCTCCAGGTAGAGAGGACTGTCGCCATGCTCTACGGCCGACCGATATCCCTGATCGAGCACCGTCGTGACTGGCGTACCTTGGGCCGGCGCTGTGTGTGCGGTCTGCGATGGCCCTGCCCGGACCGTCACCCGTTCCCGGGCGAAGGGATGCCTCGGGTAAGCGCCGCCTTCCCGGTGTGCTGGAACGCCCCGACCACGCTGTTCGACCCGATCAGCCGGGCCGGCAGCCTCACCCGTGCCCAGAACCGCGGTGCCCAGGGCTACCGTCCCCGCCACGGTGCCCAGTAGTGATCCGCCGCCCGCCCATCTGCCTGCCCCGCTCCCGCTCCCGCCCCGACGAGATCGGACACGGCACCTGCCAGCGCGACCGACGCGGTTACCGAGGCCGGTTCCGGGCCGCACGCCCCTGCGGATGCCCATACCGACCATCGACAGCCCCTGTCTCCGCTCGCCGCCGACCACGGCCGATAAGCGGGAGGCTGGTCTAGTCATGCGTCCGCACGCTGGCGAGGTGTTCCGCGTGACCCGACAGGCGAGTGTCCAGTTTGCTGCGCCAATCCTGTTTCGGGTGATCCGTCCCCACGACTGGCCGACCTACCAGGGCTGGATATGGCTCGACGGCTACCAACTCGACGCGACCGGCGACGCCGTCGAGCGCCGATCGATCTTCGTACGCATCGCCGGACTACAGCCGGTCCCACCGCGTCGCGCCCAGGGGGATCTCCGTGGATGAGGAAACGTTCACCACCCATGCCGTACTCACCGCGTGGATCGATGAGCGTGTGCCGGTGGGCACCCTGATCGCGCTACCGGGCACCTACTACACACCCAGCGCCGGCCCACTGTGGCTGGAGGTTGACCATGTTGGGCTGATCACCCGGGCAGGCAAACGTACGTACGTGCTGGTGTCCGGCTGGGACATGACCGCCCGCGCCCGTGGCCAGCAGGTGCCCCGCGAGGTCTTCGTACGGCTCGACGCGCTGCATGTGCCCGGTGTAGTGGTGCACCCCGACCGGGAGCTTGAGCCGTGACCACACCGCACACCCCGATCCGCCCGCTCTGGATCTGCCGCAACTGCGCCGGCCCATGGCCGTGCGGCGCGGCCCGCCTGCAACTGTTCCGTGAGTTCGCCGACGACCGGATCGGGCTCTGCGTCTATCTCGCCAGTCAACTCGAGCATGCCCTAGTTGACCTTTGTCCCACGCCTCCCGCACTCATCCACGGCCGGATTCTCGGTTGGGTGCCTCCGATGGATTCCTATCGTCCGCGACTGAGGAACCGTGATGAACGGTTACCGTGACGCGTCCCTGGGTGACGTGGTCATCGCCCGTACCGGAGCTTGATCACCTTGACGATCCGATCCACCTGGGCGGGGGTCCGCTCGAAGGTCATCGCGGGGAGCAGGGACCGTGCCCGACGCCGGGTGATGGCCTTGGCCCGACCGAACTCGCGCAGTCCGTCGTCGCCGTGGATCCGGCCGAATCCGGAGTCGCCGACGCCACCGAACGGCAGGGAGGAGACGCCGACGAAGCTCATCACCGAGTTGACCGCCGCCATCCCGGAGCGCAGCCGGCGGGCGAGGTCCAGTGCCCGGCGGCGACCGAAGACCGAGCCGCCGAGGCCGTACGAGGTGGCGTTGGCCAGCGTCACCGCCTCGTCGGCGTCCCGGACCCGGGTGATGGTCAGGGTGGGGCCGAAGGTCTCCTCCCGTACGGCGGACGAGTCCTCCGGCACGTCGACCAGGACGGTCGGATGCACGAACGGGGGCTGTACGGCGTCCGGCCCGCCCAGCACCGCCCGCCCACCTCGGGCGACGGCGTCGTCGATGTGCCGGCGGATGATGTCGATCTGGCTGGGCATGGTGATCGGCCCGAGGTCCGCCCCGTTGCCCGCCCCGACGGTCAGCCGGCCAGCCTTCTCCACCACCTTGGCGACGAAGGCGTCGTGCACCGAGTCGACCGCGTAGACCCGCTCGATGCCGATGCAGGACTGGCCGGCGTTGGTGAGGGCACCCCAGACACAGGCTTCGGCCGCGGCGTCCAGGTCGGCGTCGTCGTCGACGATCATCGCGTCCTTGCCGCCGGCCTCCAGCAGCACCGGGGTCAGGGTCTCGGCGCAGGTGGCCATCACCTTCTTGGCGGTGGCCCCGGAGCCGGTGAACGCCACCTTGCCCACGCCCGAGCGGCACAGCGTGGCACCGACGTCACCGAAGCCATGGACCGCCTGGAGCACCGGGTGCTCCGGCACCACCTCGGCGAAGGCGTCGACCAGCCACTGACCGACCGCCGGGGTGTACTCGCTCGGCTTGAAGACGACGGCGTTGCCGGCGGCCAGGGCGTACGCGATCGAGCCGACCGGGGTCAGCACCGGATAGTTCCACGGGCCGATCACCCCGATCACGCCGTACGGCTGGTATTCGAGGTGGGCGGCGAACTCGGCGACGACGAGCCGGGAGCGGACCCGGCGCGGGCCGAGCACCCGGCGGGCGTTGCGGGCCGCCCAGTCGATGTGTTCGATCGCGGAGACGGTCTCGACGATGGCGTCGGCGATCGGCTTGCCGCCCTCCCGGTGGGACAGGTCGGCGATCTCCTCGATGCGCTGCGCCAGTAGCGCCCGCCAACGCAGTAGTCGCTCTTTGCGGCCGGAGTGGCCCAGTTGTGCCCACCACTCGGCCGCGTCGCTGGCCCGACCCACCGCCCGGCCGACGCTGTCGGCGTCGGCCACCGGGAACCGGCCGGCCTCCGCGCCGGTCGCCGGGTTGGTGGAGACCAACTCGCCATCCTCGATGACCGGAATCCCGGGGGCATGCGTGGCCGTCATGTGCGAAGTCTAAACCCGAAAATTACTCACCGGTACGCTCTGGGCTCGCGGCCCGCCGGTGCGACCGGGCTCGCTTTCGCCTCCGCTGATGACTACGTTAAGGCAGCGAACGGCTACTCATGGTCCGCCGAACCGGTAGCGGGATCTGCCCGACAGCATGGGCAACTTGGTACTGCGGTGCGTGGAAAACGCTGCGGGACGGTGGAAGGGTGCTTTCGGGGACCGGTGCGCGGACGGTTGGCGCGGGAGGCAGTGAACATGCCCATGGCGGACGAGATTGGCCTGTCGCCGCTGCTGACGGTGGTCAGCGGCGCACTGCGGGGCGCGAGCTTCCGGTTACGGTCGGGGCTGACGATGATCGGCCGGGGCGAAGAGGTCGACATTCGCATCGACGATCGTCGGGTCAGTCGACGGCATGCGACGGTGAAGTTGGTCGGCGGCCGGGTGCTGCTCAGCGACGCCGCCTCGACCAACGGCACCTGGCTCAACGACCAGCGGATCTCCGTTGTGCGGGAGGTACGCGACGGGGACCGGATCCGGATCGGCGGCGTCGAGCTACGGTTCTTCGACCCGGGCTCGGCTCCGACCGACCCAGTCGGCGCGCTGAGCTATCGCTCCCTGGTGGCCCCGCGCGCTCCGTTGGCGGACGAATCGGTTGCCCCGTTGGCGGATGAGCCGGTTGTCCCGCACGCCCCGTTGACGGGCGAGCCGGTCGCCTCGCGCTCCCTACTTGCCGACGCGCCAGTGGACGGGCAGACCGCACGGGCGTTGCGCGCCCCGACCCAGGCGATCGTCGCCCGTCGGCCCGGCCGGCTGCTGCTGGTGTTGGGCGGGGGAGTCGTACTCGTCGGTTGGGTGACCTGGGCCTATCTGATCTTTCAGTAGACCGGTGAAATACCCCACCGCATCTCGACATCTCCGGCGCACATGGCAGACTCGCCCGCATAACTTAGCGGCCGTTCACTCGGCTGCTCCGAGTAAGCGGGAGGCCAGCGGTGGCACGCGAGTTCGGCAGCGTCGGCGTGGTCGGGCTGGGCACGATGGGTGCCGGCATCGTCGAGGTGTTCGCGCGCAACGGCGTCGCCGTGGTCGCGGTCGAGATCAGCGAAGCGGCCCTGGACCGAGGTCGAGCCAACCTCACCAACTCCACCGACCGGGCGGTCGCCAAGGGCAAACTCGCCCCCGAGGCGCGGGACGCGCTGCACTCCCAGGTGACCTTCGCCGTCGGTCTCGACGCGTTACGCGAGGTCGATCTCGTCATCGAGGCGGTGCCTGAGCACCTCGACCTCAAGCAGCGGATCTTCGGCGAGCTGGACCGCATCTGCAAGCCCGAGGCCATCCTGGCCACCAACACCTCCTCGTTGAGCGTCACCGAGATCTCCGTCGCGACCCACCGACCCAACCAGGTCGTCGGCGTCCACTTCTTCAACCCGGCGCCGATCATGAAGCTGGTCGAGGTGATCCGGACGGTGGTCACCGAGCCCGAGGTGGTCGCCGACGTCGAGGCGCTCTGCGCCCGGCTCGGCAAGGTCGCCGTCACCATCAACGACCGGGCCGGTTTCATCGCCAACGCCCTGCTCTTCGGCTACCTCAACCGCGCGGTGGGGATGTTCGAGTCGCGGTACGCCAGCCGGGAGGACATCGACGCCGCGATGAAGCTCGGCTGCGGCCTCCCGATGGGGCCGCTGGCACTGATGGACCTGATCGGTATCGACACCGCGTACGAGATCCTCGACACCATGTACCGCCGGGGTGGTCGGGACCGCCGGCACGCCCCGGTGCCGCTGATCAAGCAGATGGTCACGGCGGGACTGCTCGGCCGCAAGTCGGGCCGCGGTTTCTACACCTACGAGAAGCCCGGCTCGCCGGTGGTCGTACCCGACGACCAGACGCCGAACTCGACGCCGGCCGAGGCCACCGACGCCGCCCGCGCGATAACCAAGGTCGGGGTGGTCGGCTCCGGGACGATGGCCACCGGCATCATCGAGGTCTTCGCCCGCGCGGGGTACGAGGTCGTCTCGGTGACCCGGGGTGCGGAGAAGTCCGCGAAGGTCTGCGAGTCGGTGAAGACCTCGCTCAACAAGGCGGTGGTACGCGGCAAGCTCGCCGAGGCCGGTCGCGACGCGGCGCTGGGCCGGGTCACCTGGTCCGCCACGCTGGACCACCTGACCGACGTCGACCTGGTGGTGGAGGCCGTGGTCGAGGAGCTGAGCGTCAAGAAGGCGCTCTTCGCCAGCCTCGACGAGATCTGCAAGCCCGGCGTGGTGCTCGCCACCACGACCTCGTCGCTGCCGGTCATCGACATCGCCATGGCCACCCAGCGCCCGGCGGACGTGGTGGGCCTGCACTTCTTCAACCCCGCCCCGGTCATGCCGCTGGTAGAGGTGGTCCGCACCATCCGCACGTCGGAGGAGACCGTGGCGACCGGGCGGGCGGTCTGCACGGCGCTGGGCAAGACCGGCGTGATATGCGCCGACCGGTCGGGGTTCGTGGTGAACGCGCTGCTCTTCCCGTACCTCAACGACGCGGTGAAGATGCTGGAGGCGAACTACTCCACGGCAGACGGTATCGATCACGCCATGAAGCTCGGCTGCGGTTACCCGATGGGTCCGTTCGAACTGCTCGACGCGGTCGGGCTGGACGTGTCGCTGGCCATCCAGCAGGAGCTGTACCTGGAGTCACGGGAGCCCGGGTTCGCCCCGGCGCCGCTGTTGGAACACCTGGTCACCGCCGGCTACCTGGGCCGCAAGACTGGCCGGGGATTCCGCGACCACACCAACCGCTGACACCGTCCCGCCGGAGAGCCGCCGGTGAGCCGCCGGGCTGGCCCGTCCGAGCGCGCTGAACCAGTTCGGTCCGGCTGGCTGGACCGGCCCGTCCGAGCGCGCTGAACCAGTTCGGTCCGGCTGGCTGAACCGGCCCGTCCAAGCGCGCTGAACCGGCCCGGTTCGGCTGGCCGAACCAGCTCGGGAGGCCGGTGTCTCCGTCGACATCGAAGACGCCAGCCTCCCGATGGTCGGCTTCCCCTGCCCGGCCGTCAGGGCCGGACGGTGACGTTCACCGTGGCGTTGCTGGTCCGGCCGTGCTCGGTCAGCCGGTAGACGAACCGGTCACTGGTGGCCTTTCCGGAACTCGGCGTGTAGAGGACCTTCCGGTCGCTGGTCACCCGGACCGTGCCGTGCTGCGGTGCCGTCACCACGCTGATCTTCGCCTGCGTGGTGGCGTAGTCGTTGTCGAGCACGGCGATCTTCGTCTTGCGACTGCCGTTGATCGAGACCTTGTCCCGGACCGCCCGGGGGGACTCGGTGAACGTGGCGTCCCCGTTGCCCAGGTAGTGCCGGACCTCGTCGCTGCCGTTGTCGGTGACGATCAGGTCGGGCCGGCCGTCACCGTTGAGGTCCTGGGTCTCCACCGACCAGTAGTTCTCGCCGGGGACCTCCCGTCGGATGTGATTCTTGGTGCCGTCGTCCCGGATCACGACCACGCCGCTGGCGGCGTCACCACAACCCTCGACGTACGAGATGACCACGTCCATCGCGCCGTTGCCGTTGAAGTCGGCGAGCCTGAACTGGGGCCACCCGGCGCACCACCTGACCGGACCGGGCGTCAGCCCGCCGCTCGAGGTGTTCAGGTAGGTGACGAATCCCTCGCCCTGATCGGTCCACTGGTAGACGTCCTGCCGTCCGTCGCCGTTGAAGTCGGCCAGTCCGATGTAACTGGGCTGGTGGATGGCGTCGAAGCCGGCCGCTGGCTGGTAGTTGCGCAGCACCAGCAGATCGTGGTCGGCCGTTGGCGGTCGCCCGGCGAACCACGCCAGCACCAGCTCCGTCGAGCCGTCCCCGCCGAGATCGACCGCGACGCCGAGGTCCGGACAACTGATCGGGTCGGTGCCGGTGTCCTCGAGATAGGTGTACGTCTTCGGAGACTTGTAGCCACCGCCGCGCTTGCCCAGCTCGACCTTGACCACGCACCGGTTCGGCTGGACGACGCCGAGCGAGGCGCGGTCGCGTAGTCCGTCGGCGTTCAGGTCGCCGTACATCGGGTCACCGACGCCGCCCGCCCATGCGGCCGGAGCTGCCCCGACAGCCACGGCCATTGTCACCACCACGACCGTTGTGGCGATGCGCTTTCCCCACATGACGCGCCTCCTCAGCGTCTCCCGTCCAGTCTCCATCTGCTGGCGCTAGGGCAACGTTAGTGCGATTTGTGGTTATCTAGCCTGTTCTGACCGTGATCCGACAAAGGCGGTAAAGGATGATGTTGAGTGCCCCGTACCCTGGAGAACGTGAGCCCGCGTCGTAACCGTCCACGTCAAGCAGAGATCCCGCCGCTTGCCAGCGAACGGGCCCGACAGGGCGTGGAATCGGTGCAGTCCTGGCGCGACGGCGAGTGGCAGGTACGCGGCATCCCGGGCGGTGGGGCGGTAAAGACGTACCGCTGTCCCGGCTGTGACCAGGAGATCCGGCCGGGCGTGGCGCACGTGGTGGCCTGGCCGGCGGATGGCCGGGGCGACCTTACCGATCGCCGACACTGGCACACCGGTTGCTGGCGGGCGCGGGACCGGCGGGCCCCCGGGATCCAGCGCTCCCGCAACGCCCCCCGACACGGCTGACCATCACCCCCGGCCCGGCGGTGCTGGTGCACGTCAAGCAGGCGGGGCGGATGCAGCATTCGGGATCTTCGTCACGCTGTTTCGGCCCCGGCTGACGTTCCGGCTGGATCAGGGCGAGACTGGAGCGGTGAGCACCGCCATCCGCGCCTCCTCCATCCTGCCCGGCAACCGGGAGGACATCGAACTGCACACCGCCGACGGACTGCGTCTGGTCGGGGAACTCGCCCGGCCGGTCGACCGGGACCCGGTCGGCACGCTGATCTGCCTGCATCCGCTGCCCACCCACGGCGGAATGATGGACAGTCACGTCTTCCGCAAGGCGGCCTGGCGGTTGCCCGCCCTCGCCGACCTCGCCGTCCTGCGCTTCAACACGCGGGGCACCAGCAGCGTGCGGGGCACCAGCGAGGGGGAGTTCGACAACGGAGTCGGCGAACGCTACGACGTGGCAGCCGCGATCGAGTACGCCGAGTTCGCCGAACTGCCCAACCTGTGGCTGGTCGGCTGGTCCTTCGGCACCGACCTGGCCCTGCGGTACGGCTGTGACCCGACGATCGCCGGGGCGATCCTGCTCTCGCCCCCGCTGCGCTACTCCACCGACGACGACCTGGCGGTCTGGGCCGAGACCGGTAAGCCACTGACCGCACTGGTGCCCGAGTTCGACGACTACCTGCGACCGGCCGAGGCGCGACGGCGGTTCGCGTCGATCCCGCAGGCCGAGGTGATCGGTGTGCCGGGTGCCAAACACCTCTGGGTCGGCAACGCCGAGACGGTGCTGGACGAGGTGGTCCGCCGGGTCAACCCGACGGTGCCGGTGCCCCTGCCCAACACCTGGGACGGTCCGATGGAGACCGGTGACGCCAGCGCCTACGCCGATCGTACGGTGGCGGCGTTCGCCGACCGGCCGGTCCCCGGGCCAGCACAGTCGCGAGCTGGGACCGAAGCGGAATAGACGGCAGCCGGTCGGCTCGGTCGGTACCGGGACCGACTTGGAGTAGTCACGACGTCTTCGCCGGCGGTCCGGGCGCGAGATCTGCGCCCGACGGGACCGTCGGGATCTCCCCGTCCGGCTTGCCTGCGACGATTCCCACGTCCGGCTTGCCTGCGACGATGCCCACGGGCGGCAGTTGGGATACCGGCGGCCAGCCGGGTAGCCAGTTCCGCCGTTGCGCCCACACGCCCCGCCAGTAACCGGCCCGACCGGTGAGCCGGGCGCCCAGCGCGCGAATGGCGATTCCGGTGGCCAACAGCGCCCGACCCAGCGCGGCCCGGGGCCGAGACCAACGAAGCCGTAGGTAGGTCGTCTTGCCGCGTAGCACCATGACCCGCTTGCCGACGCTTGTCGACGACGCCCCGCCGACGTGTCGTACCTGGGCGGACGGCACCAGGGCCGGGCTCGCGCCATGCTCTGTGGCGCGGGCGCAGAAGTCGATGTCCTCGCTGTACATGAAGAAGTCCGGGGCGAGGCCACCGAGTTCGGTGAAGAACGCCCGTTCGATGAGCAGCAGGCAACCGGATGCGGCCGGTACCGGGCCGCCGGTCGTGCGGTCCAGTCCGGGCAGCTCCTCCGGGTTGGTGAGCGGGGAACGACGAAACACTGTGGACAGTCCGGTAGCGAAGCAGACGTACGCCCAGAGCGACGGCAGGGCGAAGACCGACCGTCCGTCGTCCGTACCGTCAACGTGCAGCGTCCGGCCGGCGTAGATCCGATGTGCCGGATGGGCACGGGCGAACCTCACCAGCTCGCCGAGTACGTCCCCGACCGGCTCGGTGTCCGGGTTGAGGAGCAGCAGCCAGTGCCCGGTGGCCCGCGCCGCGCCCACGTTGACCGCCCGCGCGAAACCGACGTTGTGGGCCAGCCGGACCACCCGGACATCGGGGAACGCGCCGGCCACGGCATCGGCCGAACCGTCGGTGGATGCGTTGTCGACGACGATCACCTCGTACGACACGGTCGGACGGGACGCCCGCAGCATCGACAGCGCCCGCAGGATCAACTCCCGGGTCTGGTACGAGACGACGATCAGGCTCACCGCCGGCGGGGTCATCGGGTGCCCCCGCCGGCCATCGTCCGGCTCGACTCGTCCCGCCCCCATGTCGTCCCGGCCGGCGTCCGTCGGGCCGATGCCTCGGCCAGCAGGGTCAGCGCCACATAGCAGGCAGCGGCCGGTAGCAGCCACGGGCGGGGTAGCACCACGTGGACCAGCCAGGAGCCGCCCCGACTGGGGTGTGCCCGGCTGTCCATGGTGCGTAGTGCCGCGTTGCCGGCTCGGACTCGGGCCAGTCGGCGCAGCAGGTCGCGGGTCCGCATCGGACTCTCCGAGGCTGCCCCGGCCGAGGCGACCTCGACCCGCTCACCCACCTGGTAGATCGAGTCGAGGTAGAGGTCGTCGGCGAAGGTCTCCGGGAACCGCTCGAACCGCTCCCGCCCGGCCCGGGACACCGCGATCACCCCTCGGCCGATCAGGGCGTCTCGAAAGACCGGCAGCCGGCGGTTGATGGCGTAGTAGGCGCGTACCAGCAAGGGCCGGCCGGTGGTGACCACCACCCGGCGCGGGGCCACGGCGAGCGGGGTGGGGTGGTCGCCGGCTTCCCCCGGCGAGGATCCTCCGGATGGCGTGTCGACACCCGGCGGCCGGAGTGCCGCCGCGAGTGCCCGTGCATCGGCGGTGCCCAACTGGATGTCGGCGTCGAGGTAGATCCGCGGAAATCCGGTGGCCGTTTGATCGCCCGCGTTCAGTGCGGTGGCCTTGGACGACGCGGGTAGTTCGACCACGGTGACCCCGGCGAAGGAACGGGCCACCGACGCGGTGCCGTCGGTGCAGCCGTTGGGGACCACGACGACCTCGAACTCGCCCGGCTTGGCATCCTCAAGGAGCCGGCGTAGGCACGAGCCGAGCACCGCTTCCTCGTTGTGTGCCGGGACGACCACACTGATCGGCCCGCCGTCCGCCCTGCGGACCGAAGTCCTGTCCACCTCGCCGTCCGAAGCCCGGCCCGGTCCACCGAGCGAGGTCGCGTCCGACTTGCCGGCCGAAGCCATGCCCGCCCCGCCGGCCGAAGCCCTGCCCGCCCCGCCGGCCGGGGTCACCATGGGGCCCGCCCGGTCAGGGCGAGCCGGATCCGGCGGGCGGCGGTACGGCGACGCAGCCGCCAGCCCCGGTATTCGCGCAGGTCCAGCGAGGCGGCCTGGACGACCCGGGCCGAGTGGCGCATCTGTTCGGTCCACTCGGCGATGGTGGTGACGCCGGTCCGGCGGGCGGACAACGGTCGACGGGCCATGAAGTCGGCATCGGTACGGTAGATCGTGCGTGGACTGCGCGGGTCGTCCATGTGGTCCTCGCGCAGGAACGGGTGGTACCACCCGTTGATCCAGCCGTGCCGGGCAGCCCGCAGGCACCAGGTGCTGAACGAGTCGTCGTCGCCGAGCTGGCCGGTCTGTCGTACCATCTCGCGTTTGAGTAGGTAGCCGCTGCCCTGGACCCAGTGGTTGCGTAACAGTTGGTGCCCGCCCGGATAGTCGGCCAGCTTCGCCGCGATCAGCGTCTCGTCGGCGTCCTCGTCGGGGAACCGCCAGGTGCCGACGACCCCGAACCCGGGCACGTCGTCGTGGGCCTGCCGGAGTTTCTCCAGCCAGCCGTTCTCCGGCAGGCAGTCGTCGTCGACCTTGCTCAGCAGGTCGCCGGTCGACTCCTGCCACAACCAGTTCGTCGGTGCGTTCAGCCCGGCGTTGACCGAACTGTGGTGGAAGCGGTGGACCCGGGGGTGGTCCAGGTATTCCTCGACCGCGTCGAGCGTGGGTTGGTCAGTGCCGTTGTGCCACAACCAGACCCGGGCGTCCGGCGGGCAGGTGGTGAGCAGGTGAGGCAGGGAGAGCCGGACGTACTCCGGCCGGTCGTAGGTGATCATGAGAATGTCGATCCCGGTCACGGCGCCTCGCTCTGGTTGACTCGCTCCGCCCGGGTCACCCGCCACAACGCGCCGGCGAGCCCGAGCAGGAGATGCACGGTGAGGAAATAGGTCGAGAAGTAGAGGGCGTCGAAGGTGAAGGCGGTGACGGCGGCGACGCCGAGCGACACCGCCAGGACGGCGGCCAGGTCCCGGTCGCGGGGGCGCAGCGCGAACCGGCGGACCCGACCGGCGACCACGACGCCGAGCAGGAACAGCAGGGCGAGCCCGGCCACGCCGACCACCCCGGTGCTGACCAGGGTGACCAGCCACTGGTTGTCGAGCAGTTGGTATAGCTCCGGCAGCCAGGTGCCGAGCCCTCGGCCGAACCAGAGCCGCTCGCTGATGTAGGGCGCGACGAACTCGTAGTCCTCCAGCCGACCCCGCACGCTGGGGTCGTTCTCGCCGGCGAAGATCAGTGCCCGCAGGGTGGCGAGTAGCCCCGGCCGGACGACCTGGATCATCGCGGTGAGGAAGAAACCGATCACGAGTACGTTGAAGGTCGTGCGCAGCGGCCAGATCAGGACGAACAGCAGGATGGCGGCGGCCAGCGCCAGCACCCCGGTGCGGGAGAGCGAGATCGGGATGACCCCCGCCTGGATGATCGCCAGGGTGCCGTAGATCTGCCGGTTACGCCGGCTGGACGAGAACCTGGCGTAGTGGATGGAGACGATGAGACCGATCACCATCAGCACGCTGAACTCGATGTAGTGGCCAGCCGTCCCGGCGACCCGGACGAGGCCACCCCCACCGCGGTTGTCGAAGCCGATGAGGTCCCGCTGGAACATCAGCACCGGAGGCAGCTTGAGGTAGTTTGTCAGGTCGATTCGGAGGATGAACTGGCTCAGGGCGAAGAGCGCCATGACGGTGGCGCCCCAGGAGACCCAGCGCAGGACGTGGTCGATCCGCTTTCGGGTGAGCACCCCGTCGGCGGCGGCGAGCAGCACGCCGGCTCCGGCGAACGCCATGAGTACCGCGCGGTGCAGGCCGTTGGACTCCAGGCCGGGCATGCCCCGCGACTGCGCCGCGATGTACGACGTACCGATGGTGACCAGGTAGATCGCGATAGCCCAGCGCATCGGCTGACGGCCCCTGGTGACCAGTGCCGGGTGCAGGCGGCTCAACCCCCACCAGACGAGCAGCCCGAAGCCGAGCATGATGCCCGGCTTACCGAGGTCGCTCAGGGGCGGGAAGATCAGCCGGGACGGCAGCAGGTAGGCCAGCATGACCGCGATGACGAGGCCGGCGGTCGCGTCGGGAAAATGGTGTACGGCGGGGGTTATCCCGTCGTAGACGGTGACTGATCTCCGGGTGGAGAGATAGGTCGGCACGTCGCCCGCATCCTCAGCGCGTCGTCATGGGGTGGTCGAGTCCTCGACCGGCCCGCGGACCGTGGAGAGCAGGATCGTGTCGTCGGACTGTTGAGGCGGACCCGGGTCCGGGGCGTTTCGCGGACTGTTGGTGTCGCGGTTGCTCGTCCGGGCGTCGACCGCCGGTGTGACGGTGGCATCGGGTCGTGGTCGGGCCGACGGGGCGTGGGATTGGACGGTGGGGCTCGGCCGGCGGGACCCGACGGCCGCCTGCCCGCTGTTCCAGTTCAGCGGGGTACGGGCCGCCCGTTGGCTGTTCTGCCGTGCGGTGGCCCGGCGTCGCTGGAGGGCGTCGTAGCCGACCGCCGCCGCGGTGGCCAGCAGCAGGCCGATCGCCCCCACCACGATCTGCGCACGGAGCACATTGGACCGCGACTGGATGATGTTCAGACCTGGATCGAGGATCTCGGTGGTGATCTGCTCACCGGCCCGGGGCCGGTACTCGGCCTGCTTGCTGGCGACCACGTCCTCGATCAGCTTGGTCACCGAGGTGACCGTCGCCAGGGCGCTGGCGTGGGTCGACGCCGTGACCTCGATGGTCAGGATCGAACTGCGGTTGACCAGGCCGATCTCGTAGCTCGGGTCGCCACCGGCGGCCACCACCTGGGTACGCGCGTCGTGCGCGGAGACGGCGATCTGTACGGCCTGGGCCATCGCGTTCTCGCCGACGCGCAGCCACGGGTTGCCGGGTTGCGGGCTGGCGTTGGGCGCGGGTGCGGTGGCGGTGGTGGGCGGAACGAGCAGGACGGCCGCCTCGGTCTTGTATTCCGGCTGGATCGAGGCGCCGAGCACGAGCGCCGCGCCAAGGGTCAGGACTATCACGGGTGCCGTGACGTACCACCGCCGAAACATGAGCTTCAGCAGGTCGAGAAGGTCCATGGTGCTGACCCCTTCGCAAGGCGCAGGTGAGCTGTCGGGATTTAGTGGGACCGGCCCGAGAGCGGGGACGCGGCATCAACGTCGTCACTGTACGCGACCGAACGGTGACCAGCCTCGTGTCGTGGGAGCAATTGGTTCCACAGTCGGATGTACGACCGGACCTGGTGGTCCCAGGCGAGTCGCTCGACGAAGCGGCGGCGACCTGCCACTCGCATCGCGTTCCGGGCCGGTGCGTCGTCGAGCAACTGGTCGAGCGCCTTGGCGAACTCGTCGGGTCCCCCGGTCGGCAGGTAGCTGGCGGCCGATCCCGCGGTACGTCGGGTCTCCAGCAGGTCGACCGCGACGACCGGTACGCCCCGAGCGACGTATTCCACGGTCTTCGCCATTGTGGACAGCTCGGCCATTCTGGTTGGCGCGTCCGGTTGGATTGCCAGCGTCGCGGACCGCAGCAGCGTGTCGACCTCGGCGGCGTCCAACCATCCGGTGAACCGCACGACGTCGGCGAGACCGCGCTCGGCGGCGAGTCGACGAAGCTCCGGCAGGCAGTCCCCGTCTCCGGCGATCGACAGTTGCCAGTCGTCCGCGCCGCGTAGTGCGACGAGTCGCTCGGCGGCGAGGACGGCGACCTCGACGTGGTCCTGCGGGTTGATCACACCGAGGTAGACGATCCGCTTGGTCCGACCGGCCCGCTGAGGGCTACTGGGCACGCCCGGAGCTCCGGGCGATGTCGGCCCGCTGGTCCAGTCTCGGTCGTCGGTCGGCCCGAAGTCGATTCCGGTGGCGTCAACCTCCGCGATGGTTGGACCGTTGCGGACCACCACGACCCGGTCCGGATCGCAGCCGCCCCGGCTGATCGCCAGGTCCCGGTACGACTCGTTGGTGGAGACGACGGCTGAGGCGCTTCGCCAGGATGCCTTCTCCAGCAGGCGCAGGATACGCAGCACCACCGGATTTGGGCGCCCGGTCTTGCACTCGTACAGTTCCGGGCTCAGGTCGTGGTGGTCGAAGACGAACGGGCGGCCCAGCAGCCGCATCAGGAGACCCGGTATCCAGAAGATGTCCGGCGGGTTGCAGGCCTGTACGGCGTCGACCCGGTCGCGCGCCATGATGCCGACCAGTCGTGCGGTGACCGCGGTCAGCGCCCAGGTGAACTCGGCGGCGAAGGAGAGTAGTCCGGATCCGGCGAGTGGCTGGGGAAAGGAATGGATCCGGCTGGTCCTGGTGCCGGGGACCAGCCGTGGCCGGTCTGGTCCACGGGGGCAGATGACGCTGACCCGGTAGCCGGCCGCCTCCAGTGCCTGGCACTCTCGGATCACCCGGCGGTCCCGCTCGACGGGCAGATTGACCACCACGATGACAATGTGCGGGGATCGGTCGACCATCAACTGCTCCCATCCCGCGACAATGTCCTCTGCGAGACTGCGCTACCGAGGCGCGTGGGGCAAGGATGCTGATTCGCGAGTGTTGTCGGCTTGTTTACATGACGAAACCTGGTCGGGGGATTGCCGATTCATTCGATGATCTAAATGTGAATGGGTCTCTCGGTTCGGCGTGTCAACACCTCCCGAGGTCAACCTACTTCGATTGCTTACCTTCCGGATTTCCTGCCAGTAAAGACATGTCGCTTTCCCCTGGCCAACTGGTTAGCCTGTGCCTGCCGCCGTTGGCGGTCACCGGTGGCCGGCGTGGACCCCTGCCCTCGCCGCGTCTCTGGAGGGGTGGAATATGCGCCTTCGCCGTGCGTTCCGGCTCTTTTTCACAGTCGCTCTGCTCGTCACTATCGTCGTACCGCTGCGGGTTCCGGCAGCGGCTGCGGTGACCCTGCCCAACGGTTTCCAGGAACAGGTCGTCTTCAGTGGTCTCCAGCAGCCGACAAACATCGAGTTCGCGCCGGACGGGCGGGTGTTCGTCGCGGAGAAGAGCGGTCGGATAAAGATCTTCGAAGATCTTGCCGACAACAGCCCGACGCTCTTCGCCGACCTCTCCCGCAACGTGCACAACCAGTGGGACCGGGGACTGCTCGGGCTGGCCCTGCCTCCCGACTTTCCCGCCACGCCCTGGGTCTACGTGCTCTACACCTACGACGCCCCGCCCGGTCAGACCGCCCCGGTCTGGAACGACGTCTGCGGGGACGCCAACAACGGCCGATGCGTCGTGACCGGGCGACTCTCCCGGCTCCGGGCCAGCGGCAACGTCATGACCGGCGACGAGCAGGTCCTGATCCACGACTGGTGCCAGCAGTACCCCAGCCACTCCATCGGTGACCTCGGTTTCGGAGCGGACGGCATGCTCTACGTCAGCGCGGGCGACGGGGCCAGCTTCAGCGCCACCGACTACGGGCAACTCGGCAACCCGGTCAACCCGTGTGGTGACCCGCCCGGTGGCGCGATGACCCCACCGACCGCCCAGGGTGGCGCACTGCGCTCCCAGGACGTACGCACCACCGGCGATCCGACCGGACTGGATGGTGCCGTGTTGCGCCTCGACCCGGCCACCGGTGCCGCCGCGCCGGGCAACCCGCTGGCCGGCTCCGCCGACGTCAACGCCCGCCGGATCGTCGGGTACGGCCTGCGCAACCCGTACCGGCTGGCCATCCGGCCGGGCACCAACGAGGTGTGGCTGGGGGACGTCGGGTGGAACGCCTGGGAGGAGGTCGACCGGCTGGTCGATCCGACCGCCGCCCCCACCAACTTCGGCTGGCCCTGCTATGAAGGCGCGGGCCGGATGTCCAGTTACGACAACGCCAACCTGAACCTCTGCGAGGCCCTCTACAGCGGGGCCGGCCAGACGACTCCGTACTACACGTACCACCACAGCGCCGAGGTGGTGCCCGGGGAGAACTGCGCCCAGGGCGGTGACGCGGTATCCGGGCTCGCCTTCTATCCCGGCTCGGGTGGCACCTATCCAGCGGCGTACGCGGGGGCGTTGTTCTTCGCCGACAACTCGCGGGGCTGCATCTGGGCGATGCGGCCGAGCAGCCCCGGTGGCCTGCCCGCCCCGGGCAACATCGAGGCGTTCGGACAGGCCGCGGCGAGCCCGGTCGACCTCGCCATCGGCCCCGGTGCCGAGCTCTACTACGTCGACCTCGCCGGCGGCACGGTCCGCCGGATCCGCTACTACCCGGGCAACCAGCCGCCGGTGGCCCAGATCGAGGCCACACCCACCAGCGGACCCGCCCCGCTCACCGTCGACTTCGACGGCACCGCCTCCACCGACGCCGATCCGGCAGATGTCGGCCGGCTGACCTACCGCTGGGACTTCACCAGCGACGGTACGGTCGACGCGACCACGCCCACCGCCCGGTTCACCTATCCGGCCAACGGCCACTACACCGCGACGCTGACCGTCACCGACACGCTCGGTGTCACCGCTACGGCGACGGTCGAGATCCAACCGGGCAACAGCGCGCCCAGCGCGGTGGTGGACACGCCGACCAGCCAGACCCGGTGGCGGGTGGGGGACCGGTTGACCTTCTCCGGGCACGCCACCGACCCACAGCAGGGAACGGTGCCGCCGTCCGGCCTGTCCTGGCGGCTGAGCATGCGGCACTGCGAGTCGGTGGACAACTGCCACACCCACCCGCTCCAGGAGTGGCGGGGAGTGACGACCGGCTCGTTCGTCGCGCCGGACCACGAGTATCCGTCCCATCTGGAGCTGGAGCTCACCGCCACCGATGAGGAAGGGCTCACCGACACGGTGGTCCGCCGGTTGGACCCGGCGACGGTGGAACTCGACTTCGCCACCGATCCACCCGGCCTCCGGCTCAGCGTCGGGCCGTCGACGGCGGTCACCCCGTTCAGTCGTACGGTGATCGTCGGCTCGACCAACACGGTCAGTGCGCCGAGTCCGCAGAGCGCCGACGGTCTCACCCACACCTTCGCCAACTGGTCCGATGGCGGTGCCGGCACGCACGTGGTGATCGCCCCGGCGACGTCGACGACGTATACGGCGACCTACACCAGTGCCCCGGGTTGTGCCGACGCCGCCGGCTACACCTGTGCGACGACCACCGCCCGGCCGTTCGTGCCGGCGGACCAGACGGTGCTACCGCTGACCGGGGACGACGCCGCGACCCGGGTCGACCTGCCGTTCGGCTTCCCGCTGTACGGGCAGACCCACACCGCGGCCTGGGTCTCCACCAACGGGTTCCTCTCCTTCGTCGAACCGGAGGGGCCGTCCGCGGTCAACACGACGGTGCCGAGCGTCGACCGACCGAACGCGGCGCTCTACCCGTTCTGGGACGACCTGGTGGTACGGGACGACTCCAGTATCCGGACCGCACTGGTCGGTACGGGAGCGGAGCAGCGGCTCGTGGTGGAGTGGCGCAACATCGGCCTCTACGGCTCCACCTCGGCGCGGATCACCTTCGCGGTGGTGCTGGCCCCGGACGGCGAGGTGACCTTCCACTACGCCGACCTGAACACCAAGGGGCGGGAACGGGGTGACTCGGCGACGGTGGCGATCGAGGACGGCACCGGTGCGGTGGCGTTGAGCTACTCGACCGACCAGCCCAACCTCCGCAACGGCACCGCCGTGATCTTCACTCCACCACGGGGTACGCCGTAGTCGTGGTCGAGTCCCCACGGCGGGGTACGCCGTAGTCGTGGTCGAGCCGCGTACCAGGGGCCGGGTGGGCGAACGGAGCAGCCCGCCCGGCCGCCCGGCCTCCCGCGTCCTACTGAGTGGTCGTTAAGTCTGGCTGGTCGGACGACCACGCACGGTCCGCCAACTGACAGCGGGTTCGTCACCCGGCCCCGATGCTGTGACCAGGCAAAACGCGCCGAATTCGAGGGCGGCGCGGGCCGGGGGGATGGGGGGCGACCATGTCGCGTGCGGTACGACGAACACTGTCAACGATGCTGGCGGTCGTCCTCGGTGGGACCATGACGGTCGGGTCACCGGCCGGCGACGAGCGGCCGGCACAGGCCACCCCACCGGCCGGGTTCACCCAGCAGGTGGTCTTCTCCGGCCTGACCCGACCGACCAAGCTGGTCTTCTCGCCAGACGGGCGGATCTTCGTCGGGCAGAAGAACGGCATCATCAAGGTCTTCGACGGACTCTCCGACACCACCGCTACGGTCTTCGCTGACCTCCGGTCCAACGTCTACGACTTCGAGGACCTGGGGCTGATCGGGCTGGCCCTGGCCCCGGACTTCCCCGCCGACCCGTGGGTGTACGTCAGCTACAGCTACGACGGCATGATCGGCGGCAGCGCGCCGACGTACAACGATGCCTGTGCGGCGATCGGCAGTTGCCCGGCCAGCAGCCGGGTTTCCCGGCTCCGGGCTGACGGCAACGTGATGACCGGGACCGAGCAGGTGCTGCTGCACGACTGGTGCCAGCAGATCGAGAGCCACTCCATCGGTGACCTGGCCTTCGGTCCGGACGGCGCGCTCTACGTCACGGGCGGGGACGGGGCGTCGGGCACCTTCACCGACTACGGTCAGGCCGGCAACCCGACCAACCCGTGTGGTGACCCGCCGGCACCGATCGGTGGGGCGATGACCCCGCCCACCGCCGAGGGCGGCGCGCTGCGGTCGCAGGACGTCCGTACCCCGGCCGACCCGACCGGGCTCTCCGGAACGTTGATCAGGATCAACCCGACCACCGGGGCCGCGTTGCCGGACAACCCGTGGGCGAGCAGCGCCGACGCCAACACCCGCCGGATCGTGGCCTACGGGCTGCGCAACCCGTACCGCTGGGCGTTCCGACCGGGCACCAGCGAGGTCTGGTTGGGCGACGTGGGGTGGCGTGTCTGGGAGGAGATCAACCGGATCACCGACCCGGCCGGCGGACCGGTGCGCAACTACGGCTGGCCCTGCTACGAGGGCAACGTCCGGCAGAACGGCTACCGGGCCGCCGGGCTTGAGCTGTGTAGCAGCCTCTACACCGCGCCCGCCGGTACGGTCACGCCCCCGCACTACACGTACGCGCACAGCCAGCAGGTCGCGGCCGGCGACGGCTGCCCGACCGGTGGCTCGTCCCCGTCCGGGGTGGCCTTCTATCCGCGCGGCGGCGGCAGCTACCCGCCGGAGTACGCGGGCGCGATGTTCTTCGCCGACTACGCCCGGGGTTGCATCTGGGCGATGCGGGCCGGTCCCGACGGGGTGCCGGACCCGGCCGACATCGTCGCCTTCTCGGCCACCGCCGCCGGGCCGGTGGACCTGGTCGTCGGCCCGGACAACGACCTCTACTACGTGGACCTGGCCGGCGGCAGCGTGCGGCGCTTCCACTACAGCTCGGGTAACCAACCGCCGGTGGCGGTGGCTCGGGCCACCCCGACGTCGGGCAGCGCCCCGCTCGCTGTCGCCTTCGACGCGACCGGCTCCACCGACCCGGACCCCGGGGAGATCCTGACCTATCGGTGGGACTTCACCGGTGACGGCACCTTCGACGCGACCGGAGCCACGGCGAACCACACGTACCCGACGGTCGGCACCTATCCGGCGAAGCTGCGGGTGTCCGACGCCGCCGGTAGGACGGACACCGCGACGGTGCCGATCATGGTCGGTACGGACGCGCCGGTGCCGGTGATCGACTCACCGACCGCCGCACTGAACTGGGTGGTAGGCCAGCGGATCATGTATTCCGGACACGCCACCGACCCGCAGGACGGTGAGCTGCCCCCGTCGGCGCTCTCCTGGCACCTGATCAACCGGCACTGCACCGCACCGGACAACTGCCACACCCACGTGGTGCAGGACATCGCGGCGAGCGCCGCCGGCTCGTTCCTGGCCCCGGACCACGAATATCCGTCATACCTGGAACTGACCCTGACCGCCACGGACAGCGGTGGACTGACCGCCAGTACGACGGTACGGCTGGACCCGCGTACGGTCAGTCTCACCCTGGCCAGCGAGCCGAGCGGGCTGCAACTCAACCTGGACGGCACCAACCTGACCACGCCGGCCACCCGGCAGGTGATCGTCGGGGCGACCACCACGCTCAGCGCCCCGGATCCGCAGGCGTACCGCAGCAGCAGCTACACCTTCGCCGGCTGGTCCGACGGGGGCGCTCGGACCCGGGTGCTGACCGCGCCGGAGACAGCGACGACCTACACGGCGACCTTCACCGGTGCCCCGGGTTGTGGGGACAGCTTCGGTTACACCTGTACGACGGTCGGCGGTGCCCCGTTCGTACCGGCCGACCAGACGGTGCTGCCGCTGACCGGTGACGAGGCACTGACCCGGGTGGAGCTGCCCTTCCCGGTCACCTTCTACGGTCAGCGCTACACCAGCGCCTGGGTGGACGTGAACGGGCGGCTGTCGTTCCAGGATCCGGGCCGCTCGTGGGGGGTGAACACCCCGCTGCCGGACCCGGCCGCCCCGAACGCCGCGATCCATCCGTTCTGGGACGACCTGGTGGTACGCGCCGACTCGTCGATCCGGACGGCGCTGGTCGGGGCCGCGCCGGACCGACGGTTCGTGGTCGAGTGGCGCAACATCGGGCTCTACGGCTCGTCGTCGGCGCGGATCACCTTCTCGGTGGTCATCGCGGAGTCGGGACAGATCACCTTCCACTACGCCGACCTGAACACCAAGGGACGGGAGAAGGGTGACTCCGCGACGGTCGGTATCGAGGACCCGACCGGTACGGACGCGACGCAGTATTCCGTGAACCAGCCGGTGCTGGTCAACGGCCGGGCGGTGGTCTTCACTCCGCCGGCACCCTAGGCGTGGTGACCTCCTGCGCCGGCTGGGTACGGCGGACGGCCCGGAGCCGGACGACCACCAGCCGGCGCAGTCGACGGTCGGTGCCCCCCAGCACCGTCGCGGCGATCAGGCTGGCGGACCCGCCCACCAGCAACAGGTCCAGCAGCGGGGGTCCGGTGGCCAACCCGAGCCGGTCGGCGGCCACCGGCACGACCACGGCGGCCAGGGCAGCCAGGGCCGCCGGCCCGGTCGGGGCGAGGAACCGGGCCACCGAGGCCCCCACCGCCCGGTGCACGGTGACCCAGACCGCCGCCGCGTTCACGACCAGCTGTATCGCGATCCCGGCCAGTGCCACCGCGGTCGCCTGAGCCACCGCGTCGTCGCTGGTCATGAGCGTGCCGACGGCGGCGAGGGTGGCCACCCCGAGGACGCCCCGGCTCCACAGGATCGCGGCGAGCTTCGCCGGTCGACCGATCGCCTGGAGGGCCGGGCCGAGCAGCACCCCGTAGACGTTGACGGCACCGAAGAGACAGAGCAGTCGCAGCGGGATCTCGGTGCCGGCCCACTGCGGACCGAGGAACGTCACCAGGGGTTCGGCGGTGGCCGCCAGCACGCCCAGCACCGGCAGGCCGGCGACCGCGCCCAGGTGCTGCAACTGGACCAGATGGGCGGTGAACGCGGCCCGGTCCTGCTGGAGCCGGGACAGCGACGGCAGCGCCACCTGCTGGATCGAGCGGACCGTGACATCGACCAGCATGTCGGGCAGTCGGGCGGCCAGCCGGTAGATGCCGGTGGCGACCGGGCCGAAGAAAATGCCGGTGAAGATGATGTCCGCGCGGGAGCTGATCAACGACCCCAGGCCGGCGTTGGCCGCGTGTGCGGAGAAGGCCCACAGCTCCCGGATGGCACCGAGCCGGGGTCGGCGGCTCGGTCGCCAGGGGCAGACCACCCAGAGCACGACCAGACTCACCACGGCGTTGACCAGTTGCTGGCCGACCAGCGCCCAGATGCCGGCCCCGGCCAGCGCCAGTGCCACCCCGACGACGCCGCTCAGCACCGCGGCGAGCAGGGTCCGGATGGCGATCGCCCGGAATTGCAGCTCGCGGCGCAGCACCGCCTCGGGCACGATGCCCAGCCCCTGGATCAGCACCAGCGGGGAGAGCGCCAGACAGACCACGGTCAGCTCGGGGGCCCGGTTGACCAGTGCCCACAGGGGACTCGCCGCCGCCGTGAGCAGGCTGCCGCCCAGACCGGTGAGGAGCAGGACGACGAAGGCGGCGTCGAGGTGTTGGGAGGTGAGCTGGTCGCGCTGCACGATCGCCGCGACCAGACCCTGCTGGATGACGGTCTGCGCGACGGTGATGAAGACGGTGGCCATCGCCACCAACCCGAACTCGCTCGGCCCGAGCAGCTTGGCCAGCAGGAACGTCACCACGATGGAGGAGCCGACCCGGCCCGCCGTGAGCAGGTACGACCAGCCGATCGCGGACCGGACCCGACCTTGTGGCGGTGCGCTGGCCGGGCTGCTCGGCGCGGCGGACGTGGCGCCGCGCACTAGAAGGCACCGCTCGACGTGGTGGTGGCCCGGAACCGTCGGGTCAGCCGGCGTCGCCAGCGGCCGAGTCGTACCCGGATCCGCCGCGCCCACCAGATGGCGAGGAACGCCATCGCGGAGCTGAGCCGGGTGGTCAGCCGGGGTTCGCCGGTGGAGAGCATGCGCAGGGTCTCCATCAGCATCCGGAGCCGGGGTGCCCGGACCCGCCCGTCCTGCTGTCCGTACCAGGCCAGGGCGGAGGTGGGCGTGCTGTCCTTTGCCTGCCGGGTGGAGGCCCCGTGCATCCGACGCTGGAAGAGCGGCTGGTCCACCTCGTGGATCTCGCCGAGCCGGGCCACCTCGGCGAGCAGCGTGTAGTCGGAGGAGAGGAACGGTCGGATCATCCCGGTCCGCCGTAGTGCCGAGAGGCGGAACACTCCGAAGTGGGCGTGACAGAGGCTGAGGTGCTGGGCGACACCGGCCACCCGCCGCCAGGGCCGGTGGTCGCGCAGGTGCATGCCGTCGGCGTACGGGCCGATCATCACGCCCGCCTCGTCGATCAGCACGGTACGGGGATAGGCAAGCACCACCCGCTCACCGGCGGCGTCGAGCGCGGCCACACAGGTGCTCAGGTAGGACGGCAGGCAGACGTCGTCGTAGGCCACCCACTTGAACAGCTCGCCCCGGGCCAGCTCGACGACCCGGGCGTAGTTGACGTGACCGCCGAAGTTGCGGGGGTTCCGATAGAGCCGGATGCGGGAATCGCGGGCGGCGTACCGCTGGCAGATCTCCCAGGTCCGGTCGGTCGAGGCGTTGTCGCTGACGATGACCTCGAAGTCCCGGTAGTCCTGGGCGAGCAGGGCGTCCAGACAGTCTTCGAGATAACGCTCGGCGTTGTAGAGGGGGACACCGAGGCTGACCCGGGGGGTGCCGGGAGTCACCGGGGGCGTACCGGCCATCGAGTCCTCCCGCTCAGGCGATCAGCAGTTCGGCCTCGACGCCGAGTTCCCGCAGCGTCGCGCCGATCTCGTTACGATAAGCCGGATTGGTCCCGATGACCGTGCGGGTGCCCAGCGTGGCGAGCTCTTCGGGGGAAGTCACCCGGTGCCCGGTCACCGGCAGGTAGCGGCCCCACTTGCGCGGGTTGACGTCGACCACCGCGGCCAGCCGCCCCGCCGGGTCGGCCAGGTGCAGGAACTGCACCCCCCGGGAACCGGCCCCCCACAGCACCGGCCGGTCACCCGCGGCCAACGCCCGGTCGATGAGGGAGCGCCACCGTTCACGCTCGGTCGCGTGCCGGTCGGCGAAGCCGGCGATCGAGTCGAGCTGGCGGTCCCGGTCGGCCGGGCCGGGCAACTCGGCGCGGACGGCCGAGGCCGGCACCTTGCTCGCGATCTCGACGTACCGGAACATCCCTGAGAAGAGCGGCCCGGTGGCCACCACCCGCCAGCCGGCCCGCTCCACGATCCGGCACAACGAATGGCCGTCGAAGTAGGAGACGTGCGGGTAGATCACCTCCCAGCCGGCGGTGGCCAGGTCGTAGCCGGCGTCCGGCACCTCCAGGTAGCCGTGCACCGGCCGGTCACCGGCCAGCTCCCGCAGCCGTACCAGGAAGCCGTACGGGTCGTCGAGATGCTCGAACCAGTGCCGGGAGGTGACGAAGTCGAACGCCGGAAGGCGGTCGTCCAGGGGTGCCGGCCCGCTGTGGAAGGTCGCGCCGGACGGGTCCGGGCCAATCGGACCGGCGTACATCTGGTCGTAGCCCACCCCCCGGGCGCCGGCGACGTGGCACAGCTCGCGCAGGAACTCGCCCTGGCCACAGCCGACGTCCAGCACTGTCGCCCCGCGTAGTGGATAGCGCCCGGCCAGGTGCCGGACCAGCTCGGTGGAGAACGACTGGAACGCGGGGGAGTGGTGCAGGTTGGTGTCCATGGTCGTGTCGTAGACCAGGGCGGCCGGGTCGAAGGCGATGTTGCGCACGTAGGCGCAGTCCGGGCAGTAGGCCAGCAACATGGTGCCCAACGGCGAGGCGAGCGCCTCGGTCGGGCTGCCCCAGTGCACGCCGCAGAAGACCGGGATCTCCCCGAGGTCGGCGAAGGGCACCAGCACGGTGCCACCGCAGGCGTCACAGATCCGGGCTCCGCCTAGCTGGTCGGTCCGCCCGCCGGCGCGGATCACGCCGCCGCCCCCTCGGCCCTGCCCGTCCCCTCGGCCCCGCCCGTCGTGGCCGGGCGACCCTGGCTGTCGCGCCAGCGCAGGGCGGCGTCGATCCGGCCGGCGGAGCGCAGCGCCTGGATGCGGCGTAACCGCTGGTGCCGGTCACCGGTGAAGTCGGCCAGGGCCAGGCCGTGCCGCTGGTAGGCCTCGACCAGCTCCTCGATCCCCTTGCGTACCGTCCACCGGGGCTGGAAGCCGGGGACCTCGGCGGCGATCCGGTCGCAGTCGACCCGGTAGTTACGGGCATCGGCCGAGGCACCTCCGGCGAAGGTCACCGTCGAGCCGTCGACGATCTCGGCGACCAGCTCCGCCACGTCCCGGATCAGGTAGTTCTCGGTGCTGAGCCCGACGTTGTACGCCCGGCCGTGCACCACCTCGCGGGGCGCGTCGAGCAGCGCCAGGAAGGCGGCGCAGATGTCCTCGGCATGCACCAGGGGCCGCCAGGCCGAACCGTCGGAGAGGAGACGTACCTCGCCGGTGAGCAGCGCGTGTGCGGTGAGGTCGTTGACCACCAGGTCCCCACGTAACCGGGGCGAGAAGCCGTACGCGGTGGCGTTGCGCAGGAAGACCGGGGAAAAGTCGTCGTCGGCGAGTTCGGTCAGGCCCTGCTCGGCGCGGACCTTCGAGTCCCCGTACGGGGTGACCGGGGCGAACCCGGCGTCCTCGGTCAACGGCCGGTCGTCCAGCCCGGCCCCGTAGAGGCTGCACGAGGAGGAGAAGAGAAAGCGCGACACCCGGGCCGCCTTCGCCGCCATCGCCAGGCGCAGGGTGGCCCGGTGGTTGACGTCGTAGGTCAGCTCCGGGTCGAGGTTGCCGATCGGGTCGTTGCAGAGTGCGGCCAGGTGGCAGACGGCGTCGAAACCGGCACAGTGTTCGGGTAGGACGTCGCGTAGGTCGAGCCGGAGCGTCGGCACCTCGGCCGGAGCCGGCCCCAGCAGGCAGTCCGCGTAGAGGTCGGTGTCGAGCCCGGTCACCTCGTGCCCGGCCGCTTGGAGCATCGGGGTGAGGACGCTGCCGAGATAACCATGATGGCCGGTCACGAGAACACGCACGGCAGGGCTCCCGAATTGTGATCGGAATTGAGAAGGCGAGCTTATTGAGACCCCGCTGGTAGGCCGGCCTATTGTCGGACTTCTTACTGAACCCTCCGCTGCCTGGGTCGCCTGGCTAGCGTGACCGGAGCGTGTGGCTGGACCGCCGGTAATCCGATTCATATTCGGGGTGATTGGGCATGACCCTTGCCGAATGTCGGCTGTGCTCCACCGGATTGACCGAGACCTTTGTTGATCTCGGAATGTCGCCACTGTGCGAAAGCTACCTGCCGGCCGAGCGGCTGGACAGCGCCGAGACCTTCTACCCGCTGCACGTACGGATCTGTCCAGAGTGCCTGCTCGTGCAGCTGCCGGCGTACGTCCCGGGCGAGGAGATCTTCTCCGACTACGCCTACTTCTCCTCCTACTCGGACTCCTGGGTGGCGCACGCCCGGCGGTACGCCGACACCATGGTCGAAACGCTCGGCCTGGGGGCGGAGAGCCTGGTCACCGAGGTGGCCAGCAATGACGGCTACCTGCTCCAGCACTTCGTCGCCCGGGGCGTACCGGTGCTCGGCGTCGAGCCGGCGGCCAACATCGCCGAAGTGGCCCGGGGTCGGGGCGTCCGTACCGAGAACCGGTTCCTCGGTGCGGCGAGCGGGGTCGAGCTGGCCGACCGGTACGGGCAGGCCGATCTGGTGGTCGGCAACAACGTCTACGCCCACGTCCCCGACCTGGTGGGCTTCACCGCCGGGCTGGCCGCCCTGGTCAAACCGACCGGACTGGTCACCCTGGAGTTCCCGCACCTGCTTCGGCTCGTCGAGCGCCGGCAGTACGACACCATCTACCACGAGCACTACCAGTACCTGTCGCTGCTCACCGCGCGCCGGGCCCTGGCCACCGCCGACCTCTCCGTGGTGGACGTGGAGGAACTCTCCAGCCACGGTGGCTCACTGCGGGTGTACGCCCGACCAGCCACCGGTGCCGGTGAACCGTCGAGCAACGTCAAGTCGGTGCTGGAAGCGGAGGCCGAGGCCGGTCTGCACACCGTGGCCGGGCACCGGGGCTTCGCCGAGGCGGTCTTCGACATCAAGCGGGACCTGCTCGACTTCCTGCTCACCGCCCGCGCCCAGGGGCGGCGGGTCGTCGGGTACGGCGCACCGGGCAAGGGGAACACCCTGCTCAACCACTGCGGCATCCGGGCCGACCTGCTCGAATACACCGTCGACCGGAGTCCGCACAAGCAGGGGCGGTTCCTGCCCGGCACCCACATCCCGATCCACGCGCCGGAGCGGATCGAGCAGGACCAGCCGGACTACGTACTGGTGCTGCCCTGGAACCTGCGTACGGAGATCTCCGCGCAGCTCGACCACGTACGCCAATGGGGTGGCCGGTTGGTCTTTCCGATCCCGGCGCTGGAGGTCGTCTGATGAAGGTCGTCCTCTTCTGCGGTGGCCTCGGTATGCGAATGCGCGAGGATGCCGCCTCCGCGCCGAAACCCATGGCGATGATCGGTGATCGGCCGCTGCTGTGGCACGTGATGCGTTACTACGCTCATTTCGGGCACACCGAGTTCATTCTCTGCCTCGGTTATGGTGCCGCCGCGGTCAAGGACTACTTCCTGCACTACGACGAGACGTTGTCCAACGACTTCACCCTCAGCATGGGCGGTCGGGACGTCCGGCTCTTCTCCTCCGACATCACCGACTGGAACATCACCTTCATCGACACCGGTCTGCACGCCACCATCGGCGAGCGGCTGATGCGGGTGCGCGAGTACGTCGAGGACGATCCGCTCTTCCTGGCCAACTACGCCGACACGCTGACCGATGCGCCGTTGCCGAAGCTGATCGAGCGGTTCCGGGCCGGCACCGAGGTGGCCAGTCTGCTGGCCGTACCGGTGCAGTCGACCCACCACGTCATCGACATCGGCGAGCGCGACCAGGTCAGCCGGGTACACCCGATCCGGGACCTGATGCAGTGGGAGAACGGCGGCTACTTCATCCTCCGGCCGGAGATCTTCTCGGTACTGCGTACCAATGAGGACCTGGTGCCGCACGCCTTCGAGCGGCTGCTGCCCGGACGGCGGCTGCTCGCCCAGCGCTACACCGGATTCTGGCGCGCGGCTGACACCTTCAAGGACCGTGCGGAGTTGGAGGACCTCTACCGCTCCGGGCGATGCCCGTGGATGCTCTGGGACGCCAACCGCAACGGCCTGCGCCCGGTTCCGGTGGTGAGCCGCTGATGTTGTCGTTGCACCTGGCCGGGGTGCGGTCCGTGGTACTGCTCGGGGCGCATCCCGACGACATCGAGATCGGTGCCGGCGGTCTGCTGTTGGCACTGGCCGGCACGGCCCGTCCCGAGCCGCTACGCGTTCACTATGTCCTGCTCACCGGTGGTCCGGACCGCCAGGCCGAGGCCCGCGCCGCCGTGATGACGTTCCTGGCCGGTGCGCGGATCACTCTCGACCTGCACGATCTGCCCGACGGCCGGGTGCCGGCCCACTGGGGACGGGCGAAGGAGATCGTCGACCGGGCCGCCGCCGTCGTACCCGACGTCGACCTGGTCGTCGCCCCCGGTACGGACGACGCCCACCAGGACCATCGCCTATTGGCCGAGTTGGCACCCACGGCGTTCCGGGATGCTCCACTGCTGCACTACGAGATCCCCAAGTGGGACGGGGACCTCGGTCGACGCAACCTCTACCTGCCCCTGACCGAGGAGTTGGTCCGGCGGAAGCTGGAGTTACTCCACGCGTGTTTCCCGTCACAGAAGTCTCGGGACTGGTGGGACGATGAGGTGTTCCTCGGGCTGGCCCGGCTGCGCGGCATGGAATGCCGAGCCCGGTACGCCGAGGCGTTCCGGTGCGAGAAAGCGGTGATCCGGTTATGACCACGAGCCCGTTGTCGATCTGCCTCTTCGGGGTGCCCGGCTCGGGAAACAACCTGGGCGTCGGCGCGTTACGGGCCGCCACCCTCGCCGGTCTGCTCGGCCGGGAACCGCAGGCCCGGGTGACCGTCTTCGACGACGGCTGGGGCCAGCGTGCCGGGCGCGCCTACGTGGCCGGTCGGCCGGTCCCGATCGCGCTGGCCGGGGCCCGTCACTCCCGGCGCTACCACCGGCCCGAGTCCTATCTGAACATGCGGGTCAGTGCCGCACTCGGTGGCCTGGGGAACACCGGGGTGACCCGGATCGACGCCGCCGACGCGGTGCTCGACGTCAGCGGCGGGGACAGTTTCAGCGACATCTACGGCGAGCATCGGTTCCGATCGGTGGCCTGGCCCAAGCGACTGACCCTGTTGCGGAACCGGCCGCTGGTGCTGCTGCCCCAGACGTACGGACCGTTCCGGTCGGCCCGACTGCGCGCCGAGGCGGCCAACCTGATCCGGAGCGCGGCAATGGCCTGGGCCCGGGACCCGGAGAGCTTCCACGCGCTGAACGAACTGGTCGGCCCCGACCTCGATCCCCAGCGGCACCGCGAGGGCGTCGACGTGGCCTTCGCGTTGGAGCCGCGGGAGCCCGACGGTGCCTCGTACGAGCGGATGGCACAGTGGTTCGCCGCCGCGCCGGGGCCGGTGGTCGGGATCAACGTCAGTGGACTGATGGTCCAGTCGGAAGGGATGGCCCGGTTCGGGCTGACCGGGGACGGTGGCAACGTCGCCCAGCGCCTGTGTGAGCGGTTGCTCGCCGAGCCGGACACCCGGGTGGTCGTGGTGCCGCACGTACGCAGCCCGGGTGGGGTCGACTGCGACCTGGCGGCCAGCGAGCGGCTGCGGGACGCGCTCGCCGTCCGGTACGCCGACCGGGTGACGGTCGCGCCGACCGACCTGGACCCGCACCAGGCCAAGTGGGTGATCGCGCGGACCTCGTGGTTCTGCGGGATGCGGATGCACGCCACCATCGCCGCGCTCTCCTCGGCGGTGCCGGCCGCCAACATCGCCTACAGCCTGAAGGCGCGCGGGGTCTTCGCCAGCGTGGGGCAGGAGCGGCACGTCGCCGACGCCCGGCGGCTGACCGACGACGAGTTGCTGGGGACGCTCTGGTCGTCCTGGACGACACGGGCGGAGGCCGCTGCCGAGCTGGCGGTGCGTACCCCGGAGGCGATCCGGCGGGCCGCGGCGCAGATGGACGAGATCGTGGCCCTGGCCCGTGCCGAGCACACGGCGCGCGGCACCGTCGGGGTGCACTGATGGCGCGTCCCCGGACCGTGCACGACGTCGCCGCACACAAGCTCTGCACCGGCTGCGGGGTCTGTGCCTACCTGGCCCCGGACGAGATCCGCATGGTCGACGTCCTCGATCACGGTCGCCGGCCGCTGCCGGTGTTGCCGATCCAACCCAGTCGATCGACCCACACCCCGGGAACGTCCGGTGCGGCCAGCGCGTTGCGGTGCTGCCCCGGGGTACGGCTGGAGCACGAGACCAGCACCCCGGCGCCGGGCGAGATCGCCGAGTTGCGGGCCGGCTGGGGGCCGGTCCGGGCGATCTGGGAGGGGTACGCCGCCGACGAGCGGATCCGGTTCGCCGGCTCCAGCGGCGGGGTGGCGACCGCACTGGCCGCCTACTGCCTGGAGCAGGCGGGGATGGCCGGGGTGCTGCACATCGGGGCCCGATCCGATGTGCCCTACCTCAACGAGACCCGGTTCTCCCGTACCCGGGAGGAGCTGCTCGCGGCGGCGGGTTCGCGGTACGCACCGGCCAGCCCGTGTGACCGGCTGGACCTGGTCGAGTCCGCCGAGGTGCCCTGCGTCTTCATCGGCAAACCGTGCGACGTGGCGGCGGTACGGATGGCCCGGCAGGTCAAGCCGGAGCTGGATGCACGGGTGGGGCTGACCATCGCGGTCTTCTGTGCGGGCACCCCGTCCACCCGGGGCACGCTGGAGATGCTGCGTCAGCTCGGTACGCCGGACCCGCAGCAGGTGGCGTCGGTGCACTACCGGGGCAACGGCTGGCCGGGGCGGGCCCGTGCCCGCCTCGTGGACGATCCCCCGGGGCAGGAGCGGACGCTCAGCTACGAGCAGTCCTGGGGGGACATCCTGCAGAAGCACCGGCAGTGGCGCTGCTATCTCTGCGCCGACCACACCGGCGAGTTCGCCGACGTGGCGGTCGGTGACCCGTGGTACCGGCCGACCGGGGACGATCCGGGGCGCTCGCTGGTGCTGGCCCGCACCGAGCGGGGCGTACGCCTGGTGGAGGCGGCGATCGCGGCCGGCGCGCTGGTGCTGGAGCCGATGCCGGCGCGGATCCTGCCCGCCTCGCAACCCAACCTGCTGAGCGCTCGGGGTGCGGTCTGGGGTCGGCTGGTGACCCTGCGGGCGGCCGGTCTGATGACCCCCCGGCTGAAGCACCTGCCGATGGCGGGCATGTGGTGGCGGGCCCTGTCGGCCAGGCAGAAGTTCCAGTCGACGGTGGGCACCCTGCGCCGGATCCGACGGAAGCGGCTGCGGGTCCGGGCCGAGCTGATCCCGTACGGGGAGCGGTCGGCCCCGTCCGACGAGCAGCGGTCGCCGGTCAGCTGATCGGCACCGGTCGGCCCGGTCAGTCGACCGGTATCGGACGACCGTTGTCGAACCAGGCGTTGGTGCTGCGGTCCCAGGTGATGCCCGGGTGGTTGGGACGGGCGACCACCCCGTAGCGGTAGTCGCGGCCGAACTTGTTGTCGCGGATGACGATGTTGGAGGCGGTCAGGTCGTTCCGGATGCCGATCGAGTAGTTGCCGCCGTTGCAGTAGTTGCCCTCGAAGAGGAGGTTGCGCACGGCCGGGCCGGTGGTCGAGCCGATCATCAGGCAGGCGTTCATCGGGTCCCGGGTGCTCGCCCGGTAGGCGTCCAGCCGGTTGTGCCGGACCACGATGTTGACCCCGGCGGTGGTCTGGAGGGTGTCGTTGTGTGAGCCCTCGATCCGGTTCAGGTCGTGGATCCAGGAGTCGATGACGTTGGTGTTGTCCCCGAGCCGGGGGCCGTCGTTGACGTTGTAGATGTTGACCCGGCGCAGCGTGTAGTTGGCGCAGCACACCGCTGCCGCCGTCTTGTTGGTGCCGTTGATCTCGACGTCCTCGACCACCATGCTGGCATCGCCGAGGGTGCGGAGGGCGTAGGCCGGGCTGTCGCAGGTGATCCGGGACTTCCGGATGGTGACGTTCTTGGCGTACACGTTGACGCAACCGGTGATGTTGAGGTTGGAGACGACCTCGCCGTCCTGCCGGAGGCTGAGCGATCCGGAGTCGCGCAGGATGGTGCCGGCCGGTACGCCGGTGGTGGTCGGCCCGGGCCAGTAGCTCAACGGAGTGGGGGGTCCACCCGGGGTGGGGCTGCTCGGGCTGGGACCCGGGGACGGGGTCACGTCCGGGTACGGGTCCCCGTCGTGTTGCGAGTCGACGATGCTCGCCGGTGCGGACGGGCTGTAGACGAACGGGGTTCCGCAGTTGAAGACCTGCACCCGGACGGCGGAGTAGTTGCCCGGGGCGATGCCGTTGGTGCCGCGCCCGGTGCAGTAGACCTTGCTGTCCTCGATGAGGGTGCCGGTGGAGCCGGCGCGTACGGTGACGACGGCGGTGCCACCCGACTTGACCACGATTCGGCGAAGGGTGACGTTGTTTGCCGCGATCTCGATCGGGCGGATGATGGTCTGGTTGGCGAGTACCGTGCCGGGCGTGGTGATCACCATGGGGCCGGTGTCGGGGTCCTCGGGGTTGGCCAGGATCAGGTAGCCGGTGCCGGCGACGGCGGCCACGCCGAGGCCGACTCCGCCGGCGATCAGTCGCCGTCGGTTGCGGCGAGAGCGTCGGTCGCCGATCGGCTCGGTGTCGATCGGCTCGGCGTCGAATGGGCTCAGGGGTTCGGTATCGGACATGACTTCCCCTCGCAGAGATCGACTCTCGCTCGGGCTCGCCCCGCCGTTCGTCTGCCCCGAACCACCCGCCCGGTCGCCGCTGACCTGCCGCTTCGAGCCGCCATCCGGGTGGGGCCGCGCGTATCGGAAATCGACGGATATGCTGCCCCGTACACCTTGGATGCTACAAGGTGTACCGAGTGCGTTACATATTTCGATCTGACGGATTACGGACAGATTGGGCGGCGCGATCGGCGTGAGGACTGTCTTCCGGGGAGGGGTTTCCCTGGTCAACGAGCTTGTTGGCGGGGGAGTACCACCTCGCGCAGGATCAGTTGGACCGCCGCCACCGCCGGGATGGCGACCAATGCGCCGATGACCCCGAACAGGGCCACGCCCACCAGTGCGGCCACGATTGCCGCCACGTCGTTGACCTTGACCGAACGGCGCATGACCTTCGGGTAGATGAGATAGTTCTCGATCTGCTGGTAGACGATGAAGAACACCACGCTGGCGATGCCGACCTTGAAATCGGTGGCGAAGCCGACCAGGCTGACGATCACCGCGCCGAGCGTCGCACCGATCTGCGGGATGAGGTCACAGACCGCCACCACGACGGCGAGCGCGAACGGATAGGCCAGTCCAACGACGACCGCGAAGGCGAACGCCGCCCCACCGGCGACCACCGCGATGGCCAGCGCCCCCACCATGTACGCGCCCACCTTGGCGAGGATCTCATCCCCGATCAGTCGCACCCGCTCCCGTCGGGAGGCCGGCACCAGCGCGTAACCGAGGGACTTCATCCGGTCGAACGCGGACATGAAGTAGATCGTCAGCACCACCACGGTCAGGACGTTGAAGATCGTCCCGAAGATCCACCGGGCACCACCGAAGACCCCGCCCAGCGCCTGACCGACCGTCTCCGCGTTGGCCGCCGACTGCACCCGTTCCATCAGGTCGAATCGCTCGACCAGATCGTTGATCGTCTCGTTGCGGCGCAGCTCGGTCAGATAGGTGGGAAGCTGTTCGATGAACTGCCCGGACTGGGTCACCAGCGGTGGCACGAGCGCGAACAGGCCACCACAGAGCAACAGCACCACGGTCAGCGAGACCGTGGCGACGGCGAGCCAGTGCGGCAGACCCCACGAACGCAGCCGGGCGACGGCCGGGTTGAGTCCCATCGCCAGGAACAACGCGATGAAGATCAATACCAGCATGGACGCCGCGTTGCGTACGGCGAGGAAGGCGGTGTACGCCAGCAGCACGCCCAACGCGCCGGTGAAGCCGACCAGGAACGGGTTGCGGCGCAATGGTCGGCCTGGTTCACCGAACCGACCCGAGGGACCAACCGCGACGGCGGGCACCGGCTCGTCCGTACCGGCCTTCTCGGCTGCCGCCTCGCCGGCGGTGACGGTCGCCGCCGACGGCGGTCGAGCATCCTCGGCTGCCGGTTCCCTCTCCGTCACCAGACCCTCCCCGATGTCTGGCCCCGCCCGGTGCCGGCGGCCGGGCCGGCACACCGTACGCCGCTTTGGTGGGTGACGGCTGCGGGGATGTCCTTCGGGAGATTAGCCGGCCCGGCCGACCAGAGCCAGTCGTGGGAAGCGGCCCGGCTGCTGTTGATCGGTGTTGACCGTGGCGGCCGGACCGGTTGGTGTTGATCGGTGTTGAGCGTGGCGGCCGGACCGGCTGGCGTCAGGGCACGTCGATCGCGTGGGATGTCTCGCCGTCGGGTCGCCGTCCGTCCGTCAGTCGGACTCGACGCTGACCTTCTCCGCCTTGGTGCCCCGATCCTTCTCCGTGCCGCCCTTACCCGACCGCTTGCTCTTGGCCTCGCCCGATCCCGAGCCGGAGCCCGACCCGGTGCTGGCGGTAGCGCCGGAGACGGTCGACTTCACCGGCTCCCGGCCGCCCTCGACCGGGGCCGACACCGTGACCGGTTGACCATCGTCGGTCGTCGCGGCGGCCACCGGCTCGGTCGCACTCTGCCCCTCGACCGGCGAGCCGATCGGGTCCGGCTGGTCCGTCGGCGGCTCGGCCGGGTCCTCGGTCGCCCGCCGTACCTCCGTCTCGGCCTGGGTCACCTGCCGTTCCGCCTGGGCGGCCGAGTTCTGCACGTCGGTTAGTCGCTCACCCTCGCCCGTCATCTGCTTGCGCAGGTCGGCCAGCCGCTGTTCGAGCTGGTCGGACTCCTGCCGGGACAGCCAGGCCTCCTGCCGGATGTCAGCCAGCGTCTGCTGCGCCTGAGCGATCTCCTGCATCACCTCGGCGAGCTGCTGCCGTCCCGCGACCGCCTCCTGCTGCGTGCTCGCCAGATGCTGCTGGGTGGTGGCGAGGGCCTGCTGGGCCGTGGCCGCGTACTCCTCGTACTGGCGCTTCGAGACGGCCACGTGCTCGTCGGCCTTCCGTCGAATCTCCGCCGCCTGCTCCTCCGCCAGTCGGGTGATCTCCGCTGCGGCTACGGTCGCCTGCTGGCGGACCTCCTCGGTTTCCTCCTCGGCCTCCCGGCGTACCCGCTCGGCGTACTCGTCGGCCTGGCGGCGCAGGTCTTCGTCGTATCGTTCGGCCTGCTGACGCAGGTTGACCGCGTCCTCCTCGGCCTGCTGGCGCAGGTTGGCGGCTTCGCGTTCCAGCTCGGCCCGCTTAGCCGCGTACTGCTGCTCCAGACCATCCCGCCACTGGGTGAACTCCTGCTCGACGGCGGCCCGGCGGTCGGCGATCTCCTTCTCGCTGGTGGCCTGCCGCTCCTTGATCTCCTGTTCGACCCGGCTACGCCACGCGCTCAGCTCCTGCTGCGTCTGGGCGCGGGCCTGCTGCACGTACGTCTCGGTCTCGGTGCGCATGCGCTGCACGTACGCCTCGGTTTCGGCGCGGCTACGCCGGCCGGACTCCGCAGCCTGCTCGATGATCTGCTGAGCCTCGTGCTTGGCCTTGGCGTGCGCGGCCTTGCCGGCCTCACGCAGTTGGGCGACCTCCTGCTGGACCTGGGCGTGCGCGGCCTTGCCGGCCTCACGCAGCTGGGTGACCTCCTGCTGGGCCTGGGCGTGTGCCGCCTTGTTGGCCTCCTGGATCTGGGCCGCCTCCTGCTTGGCCTTGGCGATCGCCGCCCGCCCGGCCTCCACCAGTTGGGTCGCCTCGTCCTGGGCCCGGGTATGTGCGGCCTCGCCGGCCTCCCGGAGCCGGGCGGCCTCGTCGGCGGCCTGCGCCACCATGGCGTCGGCCTCGGCCCGCTTGGCGGTGCTGGCCCGATCCTCCTCCTCCCGACGCGCGGCGAGGGCGATCTCGAAGTCCCGCAGCGCGACGGCGGCCTGCTCCCGGGCGTCGGCGAGCAACTGCTCCGCCTCGCCCCGCTTGGTCTCGATGTCCTGCATGGCACTCGCCTGGATCGCGTCAGCCTGCTCCTCGGCGAGGGTCAGGATCTGCTCGACCCGAGGCCCGAGGTGCCGGAACGATGCCCGGTCCACCACCCCGACCTGGCGTCGCACGTTGGCCAGATCACGCTGGATCACCTCGACCTGGCCGGCGAGCTTGTGGATCTGGGTGTACGCCTGTTCGCGTTCGGCGGTCAGTGTCGCGATCTCGTGCTCGGCCCGAGCGACGTAGCGATCCACCTGCCGTTTCTCGTAGCCCCGAAAGGCCGGCTCGAAGCTTGGTTCCGTGGCAACGTCTCCGCCAAGAGCGAACAGTTCCTCGCCGTGCGACATGTCCCCATCCTCACATGCATCGTCCCGATCCGCGGCACATACAGATCGCTGACGACGCTTCTTCACGACCGGGTACGGGTGAGACCCGAAGGACTTCAGCTCAGACAGTATGCGGGGCCGCGCCCAGTTTCTCCGGTGCGGCCCCGCATCACCCACTTATGCCCCGCTTGGCGGAGCGTGCTCAGCCGGTCAAGCCGGGCGCACTCCGGTGCGTCTGTGTCGTAATCGTCAGGACGCGTCGGCGGCCTGCTTGTCGGCGTCGTCCTTGTCGGACTTCTTGTCGTCGGACGCTGCCGCGCCGACCGTCGGGACGATGCCAGCCAGGCCGGAGAGCATCTGGCCGAGCTGGGCGGTGACCGCGTTCTTCTGGCGGGTGAGGTCCTCGACCTCGCGGCGGGCGGTCTGGAGGGCCAGCTCAGCCTCGGTACGGGCCTCGCTCAACAGCCGCTGCGCCTCGGCACGCGCCTCGTTGACGGTCTTGTCGGCGAGCGCCTTGGCCTTCTCCACCGTCTCGGTGGCGGTGCGCTCGGACTCGACCCGCCGTGCCTCGGCCCGCTGCTCGATCTCCTTGGCTCGGTCCTGGGCGGCGCGGGCCCGCTGCTCGGCTTCGCTGACCAGCTTCTGGGTCTGCGCCACCTGGGTGGCGTGCCGCTCGGACTCCTCCCGCTCGGCCTTCTCCCGGCGCTCGGCGAGTTGCAGCTCCAGGGCCTGGAGGTCCTTGTCCCGCTTGTCCCGGGCATCGGTGAGCAGCTTGGTCGCCTCGGCACGCTTCTCCTCGGCCTCCCGGGCCGCCTTCGCGCGCTGTTGCGTGATCTCCCGCTCGGCGGTGGCGCGCAGGGTCGCGACCTCCCGCTCGACCGTCGACTTCAGTTCGGCCACCTCGTGGGCGGTCACCGTGCGCAGCTGCTTGGTCTCCCGCTCGGCGTCCGCGCGCAGCGTGTCCGCCTCCCGGCGCGCCTGCACCCGGACCTCGGCGGCCTCCCGTTCGGCGGCGGTACGGACGCTGCCCGCCTCCCGCTCGGCGGTGGCCTTCATCGCCGCCGCCTCGGCCCGCGCCTTGTCGGTGATCTCCCGCGCCTCCAACCGGGCGGCGGAGAGGATGCCCTCCGACTCGCGCTTGGCCTCGCCACGGTGGTCGTTGGCCTGCTCCTCGGCCAGCCGCAGGATCTGCTCGACCCGGGTGCCCAGTCCGGACAGCGTCGGTCGGTTGTTCTCCTCGAGCTGCTTGTTGGTGTCGGTGAGCTTCTGCTCCACCGCGGCGAGGCGCTGCTCCGCCTGGCGCAGTCGCCGCTGCGCGTCGTTCATGCGCTGCTCAGCCTCGCCCCGAGCCTGCTCGGACTGGGTCAATGCGGCGCTGAGCCGACCGAGGAAGTCGTCGACCTGTCCGCGGTCGTAACCGCGTAGGGCGACCGTGAAGTCGGGTTGCGAGTTCGCGTTATCGAAGAACGCGAGAGGGGAGGTCTGCTGCTGGGGCATTGGGACATACTGGCAGACGTACCAGGGTGCTTCGCAAGAGCCGGCTGGGCCGGTTGGTCCGGTTTCCCTGGTCGGATCAACCGGTGGACGGGCGGCCCGAGAGGGTGCCGTGCCCGGCGTACCAAATTTACGATCTTGGCAGCTCCGGGCCGCCGTCACAGTCGGTGAAAGTGGCGCCGGTGCCACCATGTCCTCAGTGTCGTGGGAAAACCGGAAACATCAGCCGGTTAAGCCTGGCAAATAGCCCGAACCGCCTTTCTTGCGAAAGCGAATCGAGTGGGGTAAACATCGACCGTCATCCCCAAGGAAACGCAATGCGTGACCGATGGAATGACCGCCCTGTCGCTGCCCGCTCGGCGGGGTGGCCTCCATCACCAACCCTGCCGACGTTCAGGCAACTCCCTCGGCCATCCCCGCAACCGCCCTCGGTGCACCCCGGAGTTTCCCCTCAGCGTCCCCGGAACCGGTTGATGGCCACCTCGTGCCGGGCCCGCAGTTCGTGGTCGCGTACCCCGAGCCCGTCCTCGGGGGCGAGGCAGCGGACACCGACCTTGCCCTGATGGGCGTTGCGGTGCACCTGGTACGCGGCCTCGCCGGTCTGCTCCAGCGGGAAGGTCCGGGATACGGTCGGATGGATCCGGCCGAGCGCGACGAGCCGGTTGGCCTCCCACGCCTCGCGATAGTTGGCGAAGTGGCTGCCAACGATGCGCTTGAGGTGCATCCACAGGTAACGGTTGTCGAACTGGTGCTGGTAGCCGCTGGTCGAGGCGCAGGTGACGATGGTCCCGCCGCGCTTGGCCACGTAGACGCTGACGCCGAAGGTTTCCCGGCCCGGGTGCTCGAACACGATGTCCGGGTCCTCGCCTACCAGGTGGGTTCGGCCACCGCGTCCCACGCGAGCGGCCGAACCCACCTGTCCGGTCAGCTCGCGGATCCGCTCGCCGAACCGTCGCCACTCGTCGGTGTTCTGGGTGTGCTCGTCGGACCAGAACCGGAAGCCCTCCGCCGCCCGGTCGATGACCAGTTCGGCGCCCATCCGCCGGCACAGCTCGGCCTTGTCGGGTGAGGACACCACGCAGACCGGGATGGCGCCACCGTGTAGCGCGAGCTGGGTCGCGTAGCTGCCCAGACCACCGGAGGCACCCCAGATCAGTACCACGTCACCCTGTTTCATGTTCGCGCCGTGGTGTGAGACGAGCTGCCGGTATGCGGTGGAGTTGACCAGCCCTGGGCTGGCCGCCTCCTCCCAGCTCAGGTGTCCGGGCTTGGGCATGAGCTGGTTGGCCTTGACGATGGCGAGTTCCGCCAGTCCGCCGAAGTTGGTCTCGAAGCCCCAGATCCGCTGCTGCGGGTCGAGCATCGTGTCGTCGTGCCCGGCGGCATCCTCCAGCTCCACGGACAGACAGTGTGCGACCACCTCGTCGCCGGGCCGCCACTTCGTCACGCCCGGCCCGACCCGCAGTACGACGCCGGCAGCGTCCGAGCCCACCACGTGGTACGGCAGGTCGTGCCGTCGGGTCAGCTCCGACAGCCGGCCGTACCGCTGGAGGAACTTGAAGGTGGGCAACGGTTCGAAGATGCTCGTCCAGACGGTGTTGTAGTTGATGGCGCTGGCCATCACCGCCACCAGCGCCTCGCCGGGGCCGAGTTCCGGGGTGGGCACCTCCTGTAGGTGCAGTGACCGGCGCGGGTCACGGTCACGGGGGGCGATCCCGTCGAACATGTCGACCTCGTCCGCGCGGACGACCATCCCGCGGTACGTCTCCGGTACGGGTAGGTGGGCGATCTCGGCCAGTTTCCGGCCCGGGTCGTCCGAGCCTTCCGCCTCCATGATCACTTCGAGGATGCTTCGCACGGCCCAACCTCCGTTCGTCCGGTGCCATCGGCACCCTCCGGCGCTGCCAGTCGCCGCGTACGACCGGTTGTCGACGCAGGTAGCGCCGGAGTGGAGGGAGGTTACTTAACGGTAGCTAGGGTCGGGAAGCGGTTTGTGAAAAACTGCATTGGTCGATGCGTGAAGCTGCGTGACCTCGCTGTCTCGTGAACCGGTACGCGCGCCGTCGGCCTGGTCGGCGCCGTCGACGGCCCCCCTCCGGCCACCTGGCGGGGTCGGCCACCCGGCCACCCGGCCTACCCAGCTACCCGGCGGGGTCGGCCACCCGGCCACCCGGTTCACCCGGCGGAGTCGGCCACCCGGCCACCCGGCCACCCGGTTCACCCGGCGGGTCGGTCAACGGCCGACGAGCCGGGCGACGATGGGAGCCGCGGCGGCCAGGTTGCTCCCCAGATGCAGGTAGCTGAAGCCGAACCGCTCCCGCACCGAGAGCAGTTTGTCGACACACTCGTCGACGCTGCCGTGCAGGGCCACCGGCGAGTCGGCCAACGTCGCCGGGTCGACCCGGGTGGCGTGACTGGAACTGGATCGATGGGTGAGACCCCGGTGCACCACCCGTACGTCGAACATCCGTACCTGGAACTCCAGGCCGGCCGGGTCGCGGCCGGCGCGTACGGCGGCCGCGCGGGCCCAGGCCACCTTGCGGTCCAACCGTCGCGGACCCATCTCGGTGATCGCGCTGAGCGGGTCGACATCCGGGGCGAGGCGCGGATTGATCCCGACGATGTCGGCGCACCGGCCGGCCAACTCCAGGATGCGACGGCTGCCCCCGCCGATCAGCAGGGGCGGGCGGGGTAGCTGCACCGGTCGGGGCACTCCGGGCAACTCCGTGACCTGGTAGTGCTGCCCGGTGAAGGTGACCGGCTTGTCACCGAAGAGTCCCGAGAGGAGTTCGACCGCCTCGGTCAGCCGGTCGACCCGTATGCCTGGCGGGTCGAACCGTACGCCGACCGCGTCGTGGTCGGCCCGTTGCCAGCCGGCACCCAGCCCGATCTCCACCCGACCACCGGAGAAGACGTCCAGGTTGGCCAGGGACCTGTGCAGCAGCGCCGGATGCCGGAAGTCGTTGCAGAAGACCAGGCCGAGCACGCGTAGCCGGGTGGTGGCCTCGGCGGCGACCGTCATCGCCACCAGCGGGTCCATGGACCAGCCGCCGGTCAGGTGGTCGGAGACCGAAACGGAGCTGAAGCCCAGGTCCTCGATTCGGCGGATCTCGTCGCGCCACCGGGCGACCGGCCGGTCGAGGGCCGGGGCGGAGGTGGTGAATCGGAACGGGCGTGGTGTGACGATCTCGTCCTCCCGGGGCTGGGTCGGCGGCTGTCCGGGTCGGTGCGGGGGAGCCGGGGCGGACTGGGTGTGTCCCGGTGTCGGCGGCCTGCCTGACTGTAGGCGCGGGCCGGTACGCCAGCGGCGCACCGCGCTCGATAGGGCCGGTCGGATTGACGACAGTGCGTCGTACCCCGGTGGCCCTGTTGAGTCACGGCACCGCCGCCTAGCGTGACCAGCGGCTGAGATCTTCTCGTAGGAGGCCCGCGATGACAGTGGTGTACTTCGACTCGCCGATCCCCGACGACGAACGCCGACGGAAGCTCTTCGGTGGCGACTTGTTCGTCTATTCACCGACTCCCGCTTCGCTGGCGCTGGTCGCCTTCGCGCGGGAGATGGCGGAGGCGGCGTTCGCGCCGCACTTTCCGCCAGATGCCCAGCACCACCTGGCCGGCCCGGCGTACGTCGACGTCCTCGCCAGCCTGAAACCGACCTTCATCAACCATCCGCACAGCAAGGAACTCGTCCGGCGGGTGCTCACCGACCTCGGTGTCGACCCGGAACAGACCTACTTCGACGTGCCCCGGCTCCGCACGATGACCAGCGACTATCTCAACGCCGGGCTGACCCTCCAGTTCGAACCGCACCGGGACACCTGGTTCTCCGCGCCGATGTGCCAGCTCAACTACTGGCTACCCGTGTACGACGTGGCGGAGGAGAACGTGATGGCCTTCCACCCGCCGTACTTCGACTGTGCGGTGGCGAACAGTTCCCGGGACTACGACTACGCTGAGTGGGTGGCGCACGGGCGTACCTCCGCCGCCCAGCAGATCGACGTGGAGACCCGTAAGCAGCCACAGATCGAGCAGGACATCGAGCGGCATCCGGACGTACGGGTGATCACCCCGCCCGGTGGCATCGTCATCTTCTCCGGTGCCCACCTGCACACGACGGTGCCGAACACCTCGGGGCGTACCCGCTTCTCCATCGACTTCCGCGTGGTCAACCGCACCGACGTGCGCGACGGCATCGGGGCGCCGAACGTCGACTCGGCGTGCACCGGCACCACCCTCGGCGACTTCCTGCGCGCCACCGACCTGACCCCGCTGCCAGCCGATCTGATCGGCTGAGGGGTGCGGAAGGGCCCCTTCCTATCGCTTTCCGCCTTGGCGGGGACCCTTCCCAGCCCCGGGCGTCGGCGTGCTCACGCCGCCGGAGCCGCCCCGGCACCGGTGGTCCGGGCGGGCTCGACCAGCTCCACCAGTACACCGCCGGCGTCCTTCGGGTGGACGAAGTTGATCCGTGAGCCGGCCGTACCGCGCCGGGCGGTGTCGTAGAGCAGCCGTACGCCCCGCTCGCGCAGCGCCGCGCTGGCGGCGTCCACGTCCTCGACGGTGTACGCCACCTGCTGCACGCCTGGCCCGTTGCGATCGAGGAACTTCGCGATCGTCGACTCCTCGGAGAGTGGGGCCAGCAGTTGTAGGCAACCGCCGTCGGTGCTGGGACCGACGGCCAGCATCGCCTCGCGTACACCTTGTTCGGCGTTGGTCTCGGTGTGCACGCAGCGCATCCCGAACACCCGCTCGTAGAACTCGATCGCCGAGTCGAGGTCGGCGACGGCGATGCCGACGTGGTCGATGCGGAGCAGGCCGATGCCTGTGAGATAGTCGGCAGAGGGCTCGACTGGGGAGTGGTCGGTCATGGCGCTAGTCTGACCTAACAATCGTTAAGTTGTCTGGTCAGTCCCACCCCTCGGAGGCAATAGCTATGGCTTCGGTGAGCGCGAGGAGCGAGCGGAACGAGTCCGTGTCGCGAGCGGGTTCGGTGATCGTCGACGGCGCTCGTACCCCGATGGGGCGGCTACTGGGCAACCTCAAGGACCTCTCGGCGACCGCCCTCGGCGGGATCGCCATCAAGGCCGCCCTGGAGCGGGCCGGTGTCGCCGCCGACCAGGTGCAGTACGTGATCATGGGGCAGGTGCTCCAGGCCGGTGCGGGACAGATCCCGGCCCGGCAGGCCGCCATCGACGCCGGCATCCCCATGTCGACCCCGGCGCTGACCATCAACAAGGTCTGCCTCTCCGGCCTGGACGCGATCGCCCTGGCCGACCAGCTCATCCGGGCCGGCGAGTTCGACATCGTCGTGGCCGGTGGCATGGAGTCGATGACCAACGCCCCGCACCTGCTGATCGGGCAGCGATCCGGCTACAAGTACGGCGACGTGGTGATCAAGGACCACATGGCGCTGGACGGACTGACTGACGCGTACGACTGCTGCTCGATGGGGGAGTCCACCGAGCGGCACGGGGCGAAGCACGGCATCACCCGGGCGGAGCAGGATGCCTTCGCCGCGGCCAGCCACCAGCGGGCCGCCGAGGCGCGCAAGAACGGCGTCTTCGCCGAGGAGATCACCCCGGTGCAGATCCCGCAGCGCAAGGGTGACCCGATCATGATCGCCGAGGACGAGGGCATCCGGCCGGACACCACCGTCGAGACGCTGGGCAGGCTGCGGCCCTCCTTCGCCAAGGACGGCACGATCACCGCCGGCAGTGCCTCGCCCATCTCCGACGGAGCCTGTGCCGTGGTGGTGATGAGCAAGGCCAAGGCCAAGGAACTCGGGCTGACCTGGCTCGCCGAGGTCGGCGCGCACGGCAACGTGGCCGGCCCGGACAACTCGCTGCACTCCCAGCCGTCCAACGCCATCACCCACGCCCTGCGTAAGGGTGGGTTGGGCATCGAGGACCTCGACCTGATCGAGATCAACGAGGCGTTCGCGGCGGTCGGCATCCAGTCCACCCGGGACCTCGGCATCAGCCCGGAGATCGTCAACGTCAACGGTGGGGCGATCGCCCTCGGCCACCCGATCGGCATGTCCGGCGCGCGGCTGGTGCTCACCCTGGCGTACGAGTTGAAGCGCCGCGGCGGTGGCACCGGCGCGGCGGCCCTCTGCGGCGGCGGCGGTCAGGGCGACGCGCTGATCATCCACGTCCCAGGTGCCGAGCAGGGGCAGTGAACGAGGTCGAGACACCGACAGCGAGCAGGGCCGGGACACCGGTGGCCAATGGAGCCGGGACGAGCGCACCGCCGCTGCGCCGCAGCCGGGACGTACCGCTGCTGGTGGAACGGGCCCGGCAGGGCGACCCGCGTGCGGTGGCCCGCCTGATCACCCTGGTCGAGTCGGGTGACGAGGTGCTGCCGCAGGTCGCGGCGGCCCTCGCGCCGCACACCGGCAGGGCGCAGGTGGTGGGGCTGACCGGGTCACCCGGGGTGGGTAAGTCGACCACCACCAACGAGCTGGTCCGGGCGCTGCGGGCGCGCGGTCACCGCGTCGGGGTGCTGGCCGTCGACCCGTCCAGCCCGTTCACCGGCGGGGCAATCCTCGGTGACCGGGTCCGGATGCAGGACCACGCCACCGACCCGGGGGTCTACATCCGGTCCATGTCCAGCCGGGGTCACCTCGGCGGGCTGTCGGCGGCCACCCCGGCGGCCGTACGGGTCCTGGAGGGCGCCGGCTGCGACGTGGTGCTGGTCGAGACCGTCGGCGTCGGGCAGGCGGAGGTCGAGGTCGCCTCGCTGGCCGACACGACGCTGGTGCTGCTCGCCCCCGGTATGGGGGACGCCATCCAGGCGGTGAAGGCCGGCATCCTGGAGATCGCCGACATCTTCGTGGTCAACAAGGCCGACCGGGACGGTGCCGACGCCACGGTACGCGACATCCAGGGCATGATCGCGCTGGGCGAGCGAGGGCCGGGGCAGTGGCGACCGCAGGTGGTCCGGGCGGTGGCCGTGCGCAGCGAGGGCATCGACGACATCGCCGCCGCGATCGACAAGCACCGCCGTTGGCTGGACGAGCACGGCGAGCTGCGGCGACGTCGGGAGGCGCGGGCCGCCGCCGAGATCGAGGCGATCGCGCTGGGCGTGCTCCGGGGTCGGATCGGTTCGCTGCGCGACGGTACGGCCCTGTCGTCGCTGGCGGCGCGGGTGGCCGAGGGCGCGAGCGACCCGTACGCCGCCGCCGACGAACTGCTGGCCGGCCTCGACGGCTGACTGTGGTTAGGAAGGGCCCCTTTCCATCGCTTCTTGCCGTGGAAGGGGCCCTTCCTTTCAGGCGTCCGCTGTCCAGGCTCGGGTGCGGTAGCGAAGATCATCGAGGCGGTGCCAGTGGGCTTCGACGGCCCGGTGGCCGGCTTTGGTGAGGCTGATCCAGGTCTGCGGGCGCTTGCCGGCGAACCGCTTGTCGATCTCGATCATGCCTGCGGTCTCCAGCTTTGCGAGATGGGCGGACAGGTTGCCCTTGGACAGGCCGGTGAGCCGCTGGAGGAACAGAAAGTCGGCTTCTTCGCAGGAGGCCAAGGCGGTGGTGATGGCGAGGCGGGCGGGCTCGTGGATGAGCTTGTCCAGACCGGCCAGCTCCTCGAACGGGCGGCTCACTGGCCCAGGGTACGGCGCAGCAGCAGGTGACTCCAGCCAGCCAGGACCGCGGTACCGGTGATGAAGGCGATGATCCAGTGCTCGGTGACCGACAGCGGATGGGGTCCGGCTGGACCGCCGAGCGGGAGCAGGCTCAGAACCGTTCCGGCGCAGCCGATGAGCAGCAGGGCCGGGGCGAGTGGACGCTCGAACCGGGCACCGGCGAGCGCCCCTACTGACAGGATCAGGGTTTCCAAGCTGACGGGCAGGGCCAGGTCGAGTGCGTGGACGAGGGCCGCCACCGTGAGCAGGCCGGTGACGGGCCACAGCAGCATGTGTTTGGCGCGGTGCTGGTAGCGCTGCCGCACCTGCCCGTAGGTTCGGCGGTAGTGAGCCACGGCAGCCAGCACCGCGAGCGCCGCCACCAGTGCGCCGGGAAGCAGCGTCCATCCGTTGACCCAACCGGCGGCCCAGCTCATGGCCAGGCCGCACCAGGCGATCGCCGGAAGCATGGCCAGGCCCTGCAGCATCTCGAAGTGTTCGGTGACGTAGCGGACCTGTGTCGAGTCGGTCATCGGCATCCTTCGTTCCATGCCATTTAACGTACAGATTCGCAAACCGGTTTGCAATGCAGACCGGTCTGTCGTGCGGTAGTTGCGGGTTCCAATCCGGACTGACCGCTTTCGACGCCCTGGCCGAGGCGCTGCGGGCTGCCGTTGGGTCGCCTCTGGCTAGTACGCTCGCTCATCGCGAATGGCATCGGGGCAGGCTGTCGATCCGGTGCCGAGACCAGGGGAGAAGTGAGCAATGACCGAGGTTGTGGATAACGGGCCGGCTGCCGAGGACGCTCCGGCCGCACCTGCCGCCGTTCCGACGGCTGCGCCGAGTGGAGCCGCCGTGCCGGGTGGAGCCACGCAGGGGGCCACCGCCGTCTCCGAGGAAGTGGTGGAGAAGATCGCCGGCAGCGCGGCGCGGAAGGTGCCCGGCGTCGCCGACCTCGGCGGCGACGTTGCTCGGTTCTTCAACAGTGTGCTCGACCGGGTCGGCCTGGAGCGCGTGGGTGACGCCCGCCGGGGGGTCTCGGCGGAGGTCGACGGCACGTCGGCCGTGATCAACGTCGTACTGGTGATCGCGGAGGGGCACGTCGTGGCCGAGGTGACCGAGGCGGTGCGCGCCGCGGTCGTCGCCGCCGTGCAGGGGTACGGCCTGACGGTCTCGGCTGTGAACGTCAAGGTCGACGACATCGAGTTGGGTACCGCGCCGGCTGCCGGCGCCTGACCGGCCGCGTACGGGTACGGGTGCGGGTCGTAAATGGCCCGGCCCGTACGTTACTGCTCGGTACGGACTTCCTTATCGATCGTTCAGGACTGCGCTCTACACTCGACGTGCAGTCGACGAGTCGAGGAGGACCCCGCCGATGAACGCCGACGAGATCGCCGCCGGACGGGCGCGCTGGCAAGCCAGGTACGACGCCGCGCGCAAGCGGGACGCCGACTTCACCACCCTTTCGGGCCTGCCCGTCGAGCCGGCGTACGGCCCACCCGAGGGCGTCGCCTATCCCGGGTTCGACCGGATCGGTTGGCCGGGCGAATACCCGTACACCCGGGGGTTGTATCCGACCGGTTATCGCGGGCGGACCTGGACCATCCGGCAGTTCGCGGGGTTCGGCAACGCGCAGCAGACCAACGAGCGCTACAAGATGATCCTCGGTGCGGGTGGCGGCGGCCTGTCGGTCGCCTTCGACATGCCGACGCTGATGGGGCGCGACTCCGATGAGCCGCAGGCGTTGGGCGAGGTCGGCCACTGTGGCGTGGCCATCGACTCGGCGGCCGACATGGAGGTGCTCTTCGACGGCATCGACCTGGCCGGCGTGACGACGAGTATGACCATCTCCGGACCGGCGGTGCCGGTCTTCTGCATGTACCTGGTGGCGGCCGAACGGCAGGGCGCTGACCTGTCCACCCTGGACGGGACCCTGCAGACCGACATCTTCAAGGAGTACATCGCGCAGAAGGAGTGGCTCTTCGACCCCGAGCCGCACCTGCGCCTGATCGGCGACCTGATGGAATACTGCGCCGCCGAGATCCCGCGCTACAAGCCGCTCTCCGTCTCCGGCTACCACATTCGCGAGGCCGGCTCGACCGCCGCGCAGGAGTTGGCGTACACACTGGCCGACGGGTTCGGCTACGTCGAGCTGGGGCTGTCGCGCGGCCTCGACGTCAACGTCTTCGCCCCCGGGCTCAGCTTCTTCTTCGACTCGCACGTCGACTTCTTCGAGGAGATCGCCAAGTTCCGGGCGGCCCGGCGGATCTGGGCCCGCTGGCTCCGTGAGAAGTACGGCGCCACCAGCGAGAAGGCGCTCTGGCTGCGGTTCCACACGCAGACCGCCGGCGTGTCGCTGACCGCCCAGCAGCCGGTCAACAACGTGGTCCGTACGGCGGTCGAGGCGCTGGCAGCGGTGCTCGGTGGCACCAACTCGCTGCACACCAACGCGCTCGACGAGACGTTGGCGCTGCCCACCGACGAGTCCGCCGAGATCGCGCTGCGGACCCAGCAGGTGCTGATGGAGGAGATCGGGGTCACCAACGTGGCCGACCCGCTGGGTGGCTCGTGGTACGTCGAGGCGTTGACCGACAAGATCGAGGCGGAGGCCGAGGCGATCTTCGACCGGATCCGCCAGCTCGGCGGGGACGGCCCACACAAGATCGGCCCGATGACCTCCGGCATCCTTCGCGGCATCGAGGACGGCTGGTTCACCGGTCAGATCGCCGAGTCCGCCTTCACCTACCAGCAGGCGCTGGAGAAGGGGGACAAGAAGATCGTCGGAGTCAACTGCCACACCGGTACGGTCGCCAAGGAACTGGAGATTCTGCGCATCTCGCACGAGGTGGAGTTGGAGCAGCGTCGGATGCTCGCCGAGCGCAAGGCCGGACGGGACGACGCGGCCGTCAAGGCGGCGCTCGCTGCGCTGATCGACGTGTCCCGTACCGAGGGGAACATGATCCCCGCGATGCTGACGGCGGTACGGGCCGAGGCAACCCTTGGTGAGATCTGCAACGCGCTGCGGGACGAGTGGGGCGTCTACCGCGAGCCGGCCCGCTTCTGAAAGTGCCCGCCGAAAGGTGGGGCACGCCCGCCCCGTTCCTGCCCTCGCGCAACTGCCCGGAGGGAGTGGTCACCCGGCTGCCGGTTGGCCACTCCCTCCGGGCGAGTTCGTGCACGGTGAGCGGGGATCCGACGACGATGCGGACTGCCGGGGCGTCGGGTTTGTGGCGGTGGCGGTTGGTCTGGGTTGACCGGCGAGCGTGCAAGACTAGACAACCATGAGCGAGCCACGGATCAACCCGTCGATCTTCACCCGCGGCGCGGTAGACCTCGGCGCACTACGCAGCGCCGCCCCGACCCCGTCCCGCCCCGCCACCGCCGCCCCGGCCACCCCGGGCGCGCCTGGCACCCCGTCGACCGGAGCCCCGCCGACCCCGACTGCGAGCGGCGTTGCCGTGATCGATGTTACCGAGGCGACCTTCCAGACCGAGGTGCTGGAACGGTCGCTGACGACTCCCGTCGTCGTCGACTTCTGGGCCGAGTGGTGTGAGCCGTGCAAGCAGCTCTCCCCGATGCTGGAGCGGCTGGCCACGGCGGACGGCGGTGCCTGGGTGCTTGCCAAGATCGACGTGGAGAGCAACCCGCGCCTCGCGCAGATGTTCCGGGTGCAGAGCATCCCCACCGTCTACGCGGTGGTGGGCGGGCAGCCGGTGGACGCCTTCTCCGGAGTCGTCCCCGAACCACAACTGCGGCAGTGGCTTGACGCCGTACTCAAGGCGGGGGGTGTGGCTACCGCCGCACCCGAGGACCCGCGCCTCGTCGACGCCGACGACGCACTGATGAACGGAGACCTCGACGCGGCCGAGCAGGCGTACAAGAAGATCCTTGCGGACTCTCCTGCGGACGCGGTCGCCGAGGCGGGCCTGGCGCAGGTCGAGCTGACCCGACGGGTGATCCAGGTCGCCGACCCGGCCGCCGCGCTGACCGCGGCAGCGGCGGATCCCGACGACGTCGCGGCACAATTGCTGGCCGCGGACGTCGAGGTGCTCAGTGGACGGGCCGAGCAGGCGTACGCTCGTCTGGTCGACCTGGTCCGACGGACCTCGGGTGACGATCGGGAGACGGCCCGGCAACACCTGGTCTCGCTCTTCAAGGTCGCCGGTCCCGATGACCCCACGGTAGCCAGCGCCCGGCGGGCCCTGGCCCGAGCCCTGTTCTGACCGGACGCCCGCGTTCCGGGCACCGACCCGAGTCACCACATCGCTGACCCGAACCAGCGGCACCGCCGACCACGAGCCGACACCGACGACGAGAAGCGAGTCCACCAGCCTCGAACGGCCACGACCAGGACGGGAGCCCATGATGCGCCGGATCGCCGTCCTCGACGCACCGTCCAACCTCGGGCTGCGCCCGCCGACGCTCTCCTCGGTGCCCGGCTGTGCCAAGGCACCCGGGGCGTTGCGGGACCATGGCCTGATCGCCCGGCTCGGGGCTCGGGACGCGGGCTGCCTCACGGCACCGCGATACGACCCTGGTGACTGGCGCCCCGGTGACGGGGTCTGCCACGCCAGGTCGATCGCGGGCTATTCCATGTCGCTGGCGGAACGCATCGAGTCGATCATCGAACAGGGGGAGTTCCCCGTCGTGCTCGGCGGGGACTGTTCGATCGTGCTCGGCTCGGCGTTGGCGATGCACCGGCTGGGCGAGTCGGTGGGGGGCCGGATCGGGCTGGTCTACGTCGACGGCCATTCCGACTTCCGGCACCCGGGCAACGCCTCGTACGTCGGTGCCGCCGCAGGCGAGGGACTGGCCCTGGTCACCGGCCGGGGGCAGGCGGACCTGGCCTCGATCGAGGGCCGCCGACCGTACTTCCGGGACATCGACGTGGCGGTGCTCGGCATCCGGGCCCAGGACGACTACCGACTGGATCTCCAGGCGGCCGGCATCGTCACCCGGCCGGTGCCGACGCTGCGGGTGGAGGGGGCCGCCCGCAGCGCCCAGTGGGCCCGGGACCAACTGTCCGACTGCGCCGGCTACTGGGTGCACGTCGACGTCGACGTCCTCGACCCGGCGGTGATGCCGGCGGTCGACGCGCCCGACCCGGGCGGGATCGCCTTCCCCGAGTTGGAGTTGCTGATCGCCGGTCTGGTCGAGACACCACACTGTCTGGGCCTGGAACTCACCGTCTTCGATCCGGACTACGATCCGGACGGCAGCTATGCCGCCGAGATCGTCGCCGCCCTGGTCGCCGGGCTCGCGTCGGTCGTCGCGCCGGATGCGGGCTCGCTTCGTCCATTGCCGGCCCAGTCGGGTACGGCGGCCCGCCGGGGACTGCGGGCGGTCACCGGGGTGGCCGAGTCAGCCAGAACCGACGGTGCCCCCGTGACGGACGGGGCGGCCGACGGGGCCGGCTGACGGGCGTACGCCTGGCTGACCGACCGATACGGCGGGCTCGCCGCGGGGACAGGGCTCGCCGGGCCAGGCGACCGACCGGCTCAGCGGGGCAGGCCGCGCAGGAACCGTTCGGCGATCGGCACCGAGGTGGCCCCGCTCGATCCGCCCTGCTCCACGAAGATGGCGAAGGCGATGTCGCCCTGCCAGCCCACGAACCAGGCGTGGGTGTTGGCCGGGTTGTCGTCGTACTCGGCGGTGCCGGTCTTTCCGTACACCGGCTTGCCCGGCACGTCGCGCAACATGGTCGCGGTGCCCTTGGTGACCACCTCACGCATCATCGTCCGCAGCGGCTCGACCGAGGTGGTCTTGAGCTGCGGGCCGGGCGGCGCGTTCAGGTCGGCCCCGGCGTCGGACAGCAGCCGCGGCTGGTGCCACCGACCCTTCGCCACTGCGGCGGTCGCGGCGGCCATGGCCAGCGGGCTGACCAGGGTGGTGCCCTGCCCGAACGAGGCGGCGGCGCGCTCGGCGGGGGAACCGCCGGTGGAGACCTTGCCGGTGAACGCCTCCGGCCCGACCTGCCAGTTACCCTCCAGGCCCAGGCTCCGACCGGCCTCGGCCAGCCCGTCGGCACCGAGTTTCGGGGCCAGCGCGGCGAAGGCGGTGTTACACGACTTGGCGAAGTCCGTCCGGAACGGCACGGTGCCGAGTTCGAACCAGTCGGAGTTCTTGAACGACCGACCGTCGACGGTGAACGTCTTCGGGCAGGCGACCGGGGTGTCGAGGCCCACCGCGCCCTGGTCGAGCAGGCCCAGGGTGCTGACCATCTTGAACGTCGAGCCGGGTGGCACCTGGGCGGTGAAGGCGAGGTTCTCGCCCCCGCCACCCGGACCGTTGGCGGCCGCGACGACCGCCCCGTCGCTGATCCGCATCGCCACCAGGGCGCTGCGCTGCGACGTACCCTTCAGGGCCGCGTCGGCGGCGTTCTGTGCCCGTACGTCGAGATTGGTCTTCAGCGGCGTTCCGGCCTGCGGCTCCTGGCGGAACACCTCGGCGACGGTCTCGGCTGGCGCGTCCCCGGACTGTCGGGTGACCGACACACTGACTCCCGGGATTCCGGCCAACTGCCGCTCGTAACGTCCCTGGAGTCCGCCGTGTCCGATCAGGTCGCCCACCGCGTAGCGGCCGGGATTCTTGTCGAGGTCGTCCTTCTGCACCGGGTCGACGGTGCCCAGCAGGGCCCGGGCGAACTCCCGGGTCGGTGCGAGTGAACGCTGCTCGTCCCGGAACTTCGTGCCGGGCAGGTCGTAGATGCGGGACTTGATCTGTAGGTACTGCGCCCGCCGCAGGCTGACGACGTCGACGAAGGCGTTCGTGTCGGCGCTCTTGATCCGGTCGGGGAGATCGCTCAGGTCGATCGGTGGGTCGAGCGCCGGCCGGACCGCCCGGAAGGCGCTGTTCAATTCCTTGACCAGCGCGGGGACGTCGGTCACCTCACCGGGCTGTACGCCGATCACGACGACCGGTTGTGGGCTGACGACCGGCTGTCCGGTGCCGTCGAGGATCGCGGCCCGCTGCGCGGGTGCCAGTCGCCGCACCGACAGGCGGGTGCCGTCGGTGAGTTGTTCCTGCACCATCCGAGGCTCCCACACCACCTGCCACTCGCCATCCTTGTCGGTGAGCCGTACGGAGGTGGGGTAGCTCCAGTGCTGTCCGCCGGGCAGGGTCCAGTCGATGGTTACCGGAACGATAGCTGTGTCCTTGGTCACCTTGGCGTCGCCGGCCCTGCTCAGCGCCGGTGGCGTCTCGGACAGATCGCCGGTGAGCGTCTTGATCTGCGCGTCGACCTCGGCCCCGCTGATCCGCTGACCTGCGGGGCCGACGAAGGAGAGGGAGGCGAGCCGACCATCTCGCCAGCCGGTGAGGAAGGAGTCCAACCGTTCCTCCGGGCGGTCACTGCCCGAACATCCGACCAGAGCGCCCGCGAGCAGCCCTAGTCCGGCGAGCGCGGCGACGGTCCGCTGCCCGGGTCGGCGATGGGAACGACAGAAAGGGTACGGCCGGCGCATCAGATGATCACCTTCCGTGGCGATCGGGGATGGGACGCCCCCGACGGTAGTACGTGACCGTTTCGGCGAGGGGTATGGTCGGCCCGTGCCACCGCGACAAGATCGCACACGGGCTGCCGAAACACGGCCCTGCACGGGTGTGATGACCTCCTCAGCCTGGGTACTCAGCGCCGCAGGGTCTGTCTCGCGTTTTCGCGATGGGTGGTACCGACGGAGTCCGGCTCCGGACGTCCGGTCGGCAGTTCGCCGACAAATCCAAGAACAGCTAGCACATAGGCTGGACAGGCCCACAACGAAGTGGGTTGAGGGGAGTGGCACCGATGGACCGGCGTCCGGCGACTAAACCGAGACCCGATCTCCGGCCGGGTACGAGCCGGGACGACGACTTCGACACGGCGACCGACAGCGACGGCGATGGTGCCGGCGTCACCGGACTCACCGGCGTCAGCGTCGACACGCTCTACGATCCGGCGCTACCCAGCGAGGCGCTGGGTGACGATGTGGATGACTCCGATCTCGACGAGCCGGTGCCGAACGCGGAACGACTCGTCGCTCAGGCCGTCGTGCTGGCCGGGGACGACCACGACGCGGCCACCCTGGTCGACCGGTTCTGGCGGTTCGCGCCGGACGAGGAACTGATCGGGTTCACCGCCGAGGAGATGCTGGTCGCCGCCCGGGACCACCGGGACCTGGCCCAGCAGCGGGTGCCCGGCGAGCTGAAGCTACGCATCCACGAGCCGGCCGCCGAGCAGCAGCACACCGTCATCGAGATCGTCACCGACGACATGCCGTTCCTGGTCGACTCGGTGACCGCCCTGCTCACCGCCCAGCACCTCGACGTCCACCTGCTGGTGCACCCACTGGTCGTGGTGCGCCGGGAGCCGTTGGGCAAGCTGATCGAGGTCGCCGCCGACGTCGAGCCCGACGACGCCATCGACGGCGACCTCGTCGAGAGCTGGATGCACATCGAGATCGATCCGGTCCGTGACCCGGAAGTCCGGGATCGGCTGCGCGCCGAGTTGCAGCGGGTCCTCACCGACGTACGCGAGGCGGTGGAGGACTGGCCGAAGATGCGCGAGCGGGCCCTCGCGCTCGCCGACGAGCTGGCCGCCGCCCGTACCTCGGACGCCCGGCCGCCGGTGCCGGAGAAGGACATCACCGACTCGGTGGAGCTGCTGCGCTGGCTTGCCCACGAACACTTCACCTTCCTCGGCTACCGGGAGTACCGACTGGCTGACGCCGACGCCGACGCCGACGCCGACGAGGCAGCTGGCGGCGCGGGCGACAAGGTGCTGGAGGCGGTGCTCGGCACCGGGCTGGGCATCCTGCGCCAGGATTCCACCCAACCCCGGGCGCTGTCGTCGATGACGCCGGAGGCGCACGACAAGGTGCTGGAGAAGCGCCTGCTGATCATCACGAAGGCGAACTCCCGGGCGACCGTGCACCGTTCCGCCTACCTGGACTACATCGGCTTCAAGATCTTCAACGAGGCCGGCGAGGTGGTCGGCGAGAAGCGCTTCCTGGGCCTGTTCTCCACCGCCGCCTACCGGACCAGTGTGCGTGAACTGCCGGTGGTCCGCCGTAAGGTCGCCGAGGTGATGGAACGCTCGGGCCTGAGCCCGCGCAGCCACTCCGGCAAGGACCTGCTCCAGATCCTGGAGACCTACCCCCGCGACGAGCTGTTCCAGATCAAGACCGACGACCTCTACCACGCGGTCGTCGGTGTGCTACGGATGGCCGGGCGTCGTCAGTTGCGGCTCTTCCTGCGCCGGGACGGCTACGGCCGGTTCATCTCCTGCCTGATCTACCTGCCCCGGGACCGGTTCACCACCCAGAACCGGCTGCGTATGCAGGAGATCCTGCTGCGCGAGCTGAACGGGGTCGGGGTCGACTACACCACCCGGGTCACCGAGTCGATGCTCGCCCGGGTCCACTTCATCGTCCGTACCGACCCGGGCAACCCGCCCGGTGAGGTGGACGCCGACGTGCTGGCCGAGCAGCTGGCCGAGGCGACCCGACTCTGGGACGACGACTACCGGCTGGTGCTCGAACGCAAGCTCGGCGACGAGCAGGCCAAGCACCTGTTCACCCGGTACGCCGACGCGTTCCCAGAGGGCTACAAGGACGGGCACACGCCGTACGAGGCGATGAAGGACCTGGCCAAGCTGGAGCTGCTGGAGGAGCCCGGCCAGCTGGAGATGCACCTGTTCCGCAAGCAGCACCCGGCCCGGGCGACCGCCAGCGGCTGGACCGCCCCGGAGCCGCCCGACGAGATGGACGTCCGGTTCAAGGTCTACCGGTACGGCGAGCCGATGGTGCTCTCCGCGGTGCTGCCGGTGCTGCACTCCCTCGGCGTGAGCGTGGTGGACGAGCACCCGTACGAGGTGGACCGGATCGACGGCCGGATCTACCTGTACGACTTCGGGCTGCAACTGCCCGAGGGGGCGCGGGAGCTGATCGAGGTACGGGCGCACGTGGAGAACGCCTTCTCCGCCACCTGGCGGGGCGAGGCGGAGATCGACGGCTTCAACGAGCTGGTGCTGCGGGCCGGGCTGACCTGGCGGCAGGTGGTGGTGCTGCGGGCGTACGCGAAGTACCTGAGGCAGGCCGGCACGGTCTTCTCCCAGGAATACATGGAGTCGACCTTCATCGCCTACCCCAACCTGGCCGCGCTGCTGGTGGAACTCTTCGAGGTGCGGTTCTCCCCGCTGCTGGAGTTGAGCACCGAGGAACGCAACCTGCGCAGCAAGGAGCTGGTGGCCACCGTCGGGCGGGAGCTGGACGAGGTGTCCAGCCTGGACCAGGACCGGATCCTGCGGTCCTACCTGACGCTGATCCAGGCCACCCTGCGGACCAGCTTCTACCAGCGCCGTACCGACGGGCGGCCCAAGCCGTACGTGGCGTTCAAGCTGGACCCGCAGGCGATCCCGGACCTGCCGGCACCCCGCCCGAAGTTCGAGATCTTCGTCTACTCGCCGCGCTTCGAGGGCGTGCACCTGCGGTACGGGCCGGTGGCCCGGGGCGGGTTGCGCTGGTCGGACCGGCGGGAGGACTTCCGTACCGAGGTGCTCGGCCTGGTCAAGGCGCAGATGGTGAAGAACGCCGTGATCGTGCCGGTGGGCGCCAAGGGCGGCTTCGTGCTCAAGCAGAAGCCGGGGGACCGGGACGAGGCGGTCGCCTGCTACCAGGAGTTCATCTCGGCGCTGCTGGACGTGACCGACAACCTGGTCGGCGGGCAGATCGTGCCGCCGCACGAGGTGGTCCGGCACGACGGTGACGACCCGTACCTGGTGGTGGCGGCGGACAAGGGCACCGCCAGCTTCTCCGACATCGCCAACGAGATCTCCACCTCGTACGGCTTCTGGCTGGGCGACGCGTTCGCCTCCGGCGGCTCGGCCGGCTACGACCACAAGAAGATGGGCATCACCGCCCGGGGCGCCTGGGAGTCGGTGAAGCGGCACTTCCGGGACATGGGCATCGACACCCAGACCCAGGACTTCACCGTGGTCGGGGTCGGTGACATGTCCGGTGACGTCTTCGGTAACGGGATGCTGCTCTCCGAGCACATCCGGCTGGTGGCCGCCTTCGACCACCGGCACATCTTCGTGGACCCGTCGCCGGACTCCGCACGTTCCTACGTGGAACGGAAGCGGCTCTTCGACACGGAGCGCTCCTCCTGGGCCGACTACGACCCGACGCTGATCTCCGAGGGCGGTGGCGTCTTCCCGCGTACCGCCAAGTCGATCCAGGTGTCGCCGCAGATACGGGCGGCGCTCGGCCTGGAGCCGGACGTCGAGTCGATCTCGCCGCAGGACCTGATGAAGGCGATCCTGATGGCGCCGGTCGACCTGTTCTGGAACGGCGGGATCGGCACCTACGTCAAGGCGTCCAGCGAGTCCAACGCCGAGGTCGGGGACAAGTCCAACGACGCGATCCGGATCAACGGCAAGGACCTGCGGGTCAAGGTGGTCGGCGAGGGCGGCAACCTGGGCTTCACCCAGGTGGGTCGGATCGAGTACGCCCTGGCGGGCGGCCGGATGAACACCGACTTCATCGACAACGCCGCCGGGGTGGACTGCTCCGACCACGAGGTCAACATCAAGATCCTGCTCGGCGCGGTGGTGGCCGACGGCGAGCTGACCGGCCCGGAGCGGGACACGCTGCTGGCGGAGATGACCGACGAGGTCGCCGAGCTGGTGCTGCGGGACAACTACGACCAGGCCCGAGCGATCGGCAACGCGATGGCGCAGGCCGGCTCGCTGCTGCCGGTGCACCGCCGGATGATCTCCGACCTGGAGCGCTCCGGCCAGCTCAACCGGGAGTTGGAAGCGCTCGCCTCGGACGAGGAGCTGGCGGCCCGCACCGAGACCGGGCTGACCGCGCCGGAGTTCGCGGTGCTGCTCGCGTACACGAAGATCGCCCTGGAGCGGGAGATCCTCGAAGACGGGCTGGCCGACGAGGAGTGGACGGCCGAGGTGCTGGCCAACTACTTCCCGACCCCGCTGCGGGAGCGGTACGCCGACCGGATGGCCGGTCACCGGTTGCGCCGGGACATCGTCACCACCGTCCTGGTGAACGAGGTGATCAACCGAGGCGGAATCTCGTTCATCTACCGGGTGGTCGAGGAGACCGCCGCCAGCGCGGCGGACGTGATCCGCGCCTACGTGGTGGTCCGCGACGTCTTCCGGCTCGGTGAGGTCTGGGAAGCCATCGAGGCGCTGGACAACAAGGTGCCCACGGACGTGCAGACGGCCGTCTACCTGGATGCCCGCCGGCTGCTCGACCGGGCGGTCCGTTGGCTGGTCACCAACAGGCGCTCGCCGCTGGACGTGCCGGGGGAGATCCGCCGACTGCGCGACGGCGTCTCCCAGCTCCTGCCGGACCTGGACCGGCTCTTCTACGGCAGCGAGCGGCAGGCGCTGGAGGCACACGTCGAACTGCTCCTTGGGCGTGGACTGCCCCGGGAACTGGCAGCACAGGCGACCCGCCTGATGTACAGCTTCGGCCTCCTCGACGTGGTGGAGACCGCGGCCGCGACGGGGCGCGACGTGAACGAGGTCGCCTCGGTCTACTTCGTGCTCTCCGACCGGTTCCGGGTCGACTCGCTGCTGTCGAAGATCTCGCTGCTGCCGCGGGAGGACCGCTGGCAGACCCTGGCCCGGATGGCGTTGCGTTACGACCTGTACGCGGCGCTGGCGGCGCTCACCGCCGAGGTGCTCGGCTCGACAGCCGACTCCGCGCCGGCGGAGGACCGGGTGCAGGAGTGGGAGCAGTCCAACGCCACGTCGGTTGGCCGGGCCCGTAAGGCGATGGGCGAGTTCGACGAGTCACGGGCGGATCTGGCCGCGTTGTCGGTGCTGCTGCGTCAGATCCGTACCCTGGTCCGGACGTCGGCGGCCAGCTGACCGCCGGTTGCACGCACGAGCCGGGGCCCGGATCTGATTCCGGGCCCCGGCTCTTTCCGTCCCGTCAGGGCACGAGGGTGGCGAACACGATGATGTTGTTGACGTAGCTGCGGGTCCGCTCGTCGAACTGTCCACCACAGGTCACCACCCGCAGGGCGGCCTTCTCCGTCGGACCGTAGACGAGTTCGGTGGGAAAGCCGGTCTTCGGGTACGACTCGACGGAATCGACCCTGAACTTCGCGATCGTGCGGTCCTTGCGGGTCACCTGGATCTTGTCTCCGGGTTGCAACGCCCCGAGGTGGAAGAAGACCGCGGGGCCGATCACGGCGGAGTCGACGTGCCCCACGATCACCGAGTTTCCGATCTCCCCGGGGCTCGGCCCCGGCTGGTACCAGCCGGCCAGTTGTGCCTGATCCAGCGGTGGGACCTGGATCGTGCCATCCGGGTTCACCCCCAACGACATGATCTTCGCGGCGACCCCGATCCGCGGGATCGTGATGTCGGTCGGTTCGGATCGGGCGAAGACGGTCGAGCCGGCGGGCAGAAGGTCGTTGCCCCCCTCGTCGCCAGCGTCGTCCAGCGACTGTTCATCGGTGACGTCAGGGTTGGAGGGCCCGGCCTCGGCGCGGGGCTGTGGAGGTCGTAGCGGCGGCGAGGCGTTCAGGGCGGCGCCGATGAAACCGGCGCCGAGCAGGGCCAGCAGGGCGATGAGCGCGACGCCGACGGCGCGCCACGATGATCCGTGACGGCCGTCGGCTCCACTCGTCGCCGGCTCAGGCCAGCGTGCCATCGGCCCGCCGCCGCCGCATCAGGACGATGCCACCGAGGGCTGCCGCCCCCAGCATGCCGGCACCGCTCGCAGCCAGACTGGTGTCGGTACCGCTGGCGCCACCGTCACCACCGTCGACCCAGCCACGTGGTGCGACGACCAGCTCACCCTCGCCGCACGAGCCCTTCAGCTCGTAGGTGCCCGGCTCGGCGTCCTCCGGGATCTCGACGGTGGCCCAGTACTTCCAGCCGTCCTCCTCGTGGCCCTGGTCACCGCTGCGGCGCTCTTCGCCGTTCTCGCTGTCGTGGCCGTTCTCGCCACGCCCGTTGTGCTCGTCCTTCTTGCCGTCCCAGCTGCGCTCCTCCTGGGCGGCTTCCTCGCCGTTCTCGTGCCCGTTGCCGTTCTCGCGCTTCTCGCCGTGCTCGCCGTTCGCGCCGTTCTCGCGCTTCTCGCCGCGCTCACCGTTTTCGCGCTTCTCGCCGTGCTCGCCGTTCGCGCCGTTCTCGCGCTTGGCGTCCTCGGCAGTCGGCTCGCCGTTCTCCTGCTTGGCGCCTCCGCCGGCGTTGCCGCCGTTCTCGGCCTCCTCGCGAGTCCAGCTCTTCTGGTCCTTCTCTTCCTTGCTGGCGTGCTCGCCCGTCTGGTCGTTCGAGCGACCGTTCTCGCCGGCCTTCTGGTCGTCCTTGCTCGCCTCTTCAGGCCGCTGACCGTTCTCGCCGTCCTTCTGGCCGTGCTCGTCCTTCTGGCCGTGCTCGTCCTTCTGGTCGCGCTCGTCCTTCTGGCCGTGCTCGTCCTTCTGGCCGTGCTCGTCCTTCTGGCCGTGCTCGTCCTTCTGGCCGTGCTCGTCCTTCTTGCGATCGCTCGCGGAGCCAGTGCTCTCCCCGTTGGCACCGTTGCTTTCGGCGTCGGTGCTTTCGGTTGAGTCGCCGTTCTCGTGAGCCTTCTTTTCCTTGTACTTCTTGTACTCTTCGTACTCTCTGTTCTCATGGCGCGAGTTCTCGTGCTCGCGACGCTCAGCGCCCTCTTCGCTCGCCTCCGACCGGTATTCGTCGTCGTTCTCGCGAGAGCCCTGCCAGTCGTGGCTCTTGGGCTTGAGCTTCACCTTGCCGGTGACCTTCGACCACACCCAGGCGTGTTCCTGGGGCGCGTCACAGACCTCGATGATGGTCAGTTCCTGCCCAGGCTTCGCCCAGTGCGGCTTCGTGTAGACGTGGCCGCCGTTGTCGCTTCCGTTCGTGCCGTTGGAGCCGCTATCCGCCAGCGCGATGCCAGGCGCGCAGACGAGCAGGGAGGCGCCACCGAGCGCCGCGCCAGCGACTACCTTGCCGAGGAACTTCTTAGACATGACTTACGTCACTTCCTTCCCCTGTTTCCCGTTGCCGCCACTGCGGCCGAGCCATGACTGACGCTAGCGGTTTCGCGAGCTTTGATCGGATTAATGCGGCAATTAGATGAAATAGCTCCGCGTCCGGCTTGCAGTGTGCTATCGGAGCAAACGACCGCTACCGGCGGCGGAGGGGTCAATCGCGCCTGCGGTGCGGAGCTGGGCAGGATGGGAAGAGTCGCCGCGGTGGTCCGGCTTGCGTGGGCAAACGGCCCTTCTTCACCGGATCGGGGTCTTCGCCGAGGGGTTGCCTTGGAAGCGCTCCCATGTAGAATTCAGACAGTGTTGGCGGGGCCACCACACGCAGTCGACGCCGAGGGCATCCGGATCTCCGGGCGGCGTCCGGCATCGGCCACCAGCTATGGCCGACCATCACATTCCGCCTGTCCGGGCCGGGCAGCACCGTCACCCGAGAGCAGCCTCAACCGATGCGACCGAGGGTCGCCGTCGATGAGGTTGCCGCGCCGGGCTCCGCCCCCGTGGACCCGGCTTGGCCCAAGGAGATCAGTGGCATGAAGCTATGGAGCAGATCGAGTAGCTCGTCTGGGCGGTACAAGGCGGCCGCCATAGCCGGGGCGAGCGGACTGGTGGCGGCCGGTCTCATCGGCCTCCCGGCCGGCATGGCCCACGCGGCGACGCAGTGCGACGTCGCCTACACGACCAACCAGTGGCCGGGCGGGTTCACCGCCAACATCACCATCAGGAACCTGGGAGACCCGATCAACGGGTGGACCCTCGGCTTCACCTTCGCCAACAGCAGCCAGCGGGTCCAGCAGGGCTGGTCGGCCACCTGGACCCAGACCGGCAGCCAGGTGGCCGCGCAGAACATGTCGTACAACGGATCGTTGGCCACCGGAGCTTCCACCAGTATCGGGTTCAACGGCGAATGGAGTGGCAGCAACCCCGCTCCGACCTCGTTCACCATCAATGGGGTCTCCTGCAACGGGGGGACCAACCCGACCACGCCGCCGCCCACGAGCACCCCACCGCCGACCACCACCCCACCGCCCGTCGGTGACCGGGTCGACAACCCGTACGTCGGCGCACGTGGCTACGTGAATCCAGAGTGGAAGGCGAAGGCGGACGCAGAGCCTGGCGGCAGCCGGATCTCCAACAATCCGACCGGCGTCTGGCTGGACCGGATCGCGGCGATCAACGGTGTGAACGGGGGGCGGGGTCTGCGGGGGCACCTGGACACGGCGCTGGCCCAGGGGGCCGGCTACATCCAGTTCGTGATCTACAACCTGCCCGGTCGAGACTGTGCCGCACTGGCGTCCAACGGTGAGTTGGGACCGACGGAGCTGCCCCGGTACAAGACCGAGTACATCGACCCGATCGCGGCGATCATGGCCGATCCGAAGTACCGCAACCTTCGGATCATCAACATCATCGAGATCGACTCACTACCCAACCTGGTCACCAATGTGACGCCTCGCCCGACCGCCACGCCCATGTGCGACACCATGAAGGCGAACGGCAACTACGTCAACGGTGTCGGCTACGCGCTGGCAAAGCTGGGCGCGTTGCCCAACACCTACAACTACATCGATGCCGGGCACCACGGCTGGATCGGCTGGGACGACAACTTCGGGGCCTCGGCGACCCTCTTCGCCCAGGCTGCCCGGGCATCCGGAAGCACCGTCGACAACGTGCACGGTTTCATCGCCAACACGGCCAACTACGGCATCCTGAAGGAGTCGTACTACACCATCGACAGTACGGTGAACGGCACCTCGGTACGCCAGTCGAAGTGGGTCGACTGGAACCGCTACGTCGACGAGCAGTCGTTCGCCCTGGCGTTCCGGCAGCAGCTGATCGCCGCCGGTTTCAACTCCAACGTCGGCATGCTGATCGACACGGGGCGTAACGGCTGGGGTGGCGCTGCTCGACCTACCGGTCCTGGCCCGCAGACCAATGTGGACACTTTTGTCGACGGTGGCCGCCTCGACCGGCGGATCCACCTCGGCAACTGGTGCAACCAGTCGGGTGCCGGCATCGGTGAGCGGCCCACGGCAGCGCCGGCTCCCGGCATCGACGCCTACGTCTGGATCAAGCCCCCGGGTGAGTCGGACGGTGCCAGCCGGGAGATCCCGAACGACGAGGGTAAGGGCTTCGACCGGATGTGCGACCCGACCTACCCCGGCAACCCGCGCAACAACAACAACATGAGCGGCGCGTTGGGCGATGCGCCGCTCTCCGGGCACTGGTTCTCCGCCCAGTTCCAGGAGCTGCTGCGCAACGCGTACCCGCCACTGTGAGCGGAACCATCGGTAATCGCTGAACGACAGCAGAAGCCCTGGTACGGCGTCCGCCGTACCAGGGCTTCTGGATCATGGAACAGTCTTCTCGATCGCTGCGGGTCCGTCCTGCTCCAGTTCGCGTCTGGCCCGCTCGACGCTGCGCGGGTCCGGATCCGCGCCCTGGGCTCGCGCCAGGTCCTCCGGCTCCCAGGGCTGCTCCGCTCCGGTACGGGCGACCCGTTGCTGCGGACCCTCCCGGCCCCGACCGGCCGGATCGCCGATCCACTCATCGGTCTCCGGAAAGTCCCCGGGTACCTCGCCAGGTTGCCCGAAATCGGGATTCTCGGGGCGAGTGGCGCCACCGGTGACGAACTGGGGGACAGTCGTCTCGTCGTCGACCGCCGCCGCCACCTCCGGAGTCTCCTCCAACGGCCGATCCAGGTCCGGATCACGCTGGGTCATACCTTCTGCCCTCCTGTCCGGTAACGGCGTTGCTCCTACCCGGTGGGCTACCCAGGATCGTCCGGTCCATGCCGAGCCAGCGGTCCGGGGTGACGTACCCGTGGACGGCATGGGCCACCAGCGATCCGCGGGGATGCGAGTCACCGGTTCAGCAACTGATCCAGCAGGTCACGGTGCCGTCGGATCGCCATCCGCAGCTCTTCGGTGTCCACCGAGTCGCCGTCCGATACCTGACCGATCTCGTCCTTGCGTGCGGCCAGGGCTGCGGTCAGCGAGTCGATCACCTCTTCGACCAGCTGGCGGGACTCGGCCACGCTGCCCTGCGGGTCGTCGACGAAGCGCAGTTGGATCTCGCGCCACCGGTCGTGGAAGCCCTGCCCGGCCGTCTCGGGGAGGAGGGTGAGGGCTGCCGGCCCGTCCGGCCGCGTCGGCCCACCCGACTCACGGTGCCGTGCCGACTCGTCGGTCTCTGCGGGCGTACCAGCGATGTGGGGTGACTCGTCGGACCGCGCCGTCACCGCCTTGGCCGGCGGCTGGTAGCGCGTCTGCGTCTGGAGCCGGTCCACCTCGTCGCGGTCGCCGCTGACGGTGCCGGCGGTGAGACCGTCGCCCTTGGCGACCATGTCCTTGTCCTGGTCGTCGCGCTGCACCGCACCGGTGCCGCCAGCCATGGCGGAGGCGGCCACCGCCCCACCGACAGTAGTGGCACCGAGCGCGCTCGGCTGTGGGGCGGGCTCGTGGAACTTGCCCCGATCCGGGTCATCGGCGAGCTGGTCGAGCCGGTCGGGGCGGTCGGGGCGTACGTCGCGGTCCGCGTGCTCGTCCTGCTCCCGGTGGGTCGGGGCGGTGCGCTCGGGGTCGGTCGACTCGACCCAGGCCGTGGTCTCCGCCTGTGTGGGGGTGGTTGCCCACGCCGACCGCCCAGCCGGGCGACCCGCCTGCGGTTCCGGTGTGTCGGACGATCTTGCCGAATCATCCGGATGGGGGTTGTCCTGGGCCAGATCCGTCTCGACGACGTCGGTACGGCGATTCAGCTGGTCCTGGTCTCGCATGGGGATCTCCTCACCGCGTCGTGACATGGGGGGTGTCCGGACGGTTCTCGTCCGCGTTGCTCCGGTGGTGCTGGTCCGGCGCTGTCGGTCGGGCCGGCTCCGCCTCCTGGTGGTGCCGTACCGGGTCTGCGCCGAGCAGGTCGGCGAAGAGTTCCCGGTAGTGCACGACGGCTTGGCGCAGATCTTCGGTGCTCGCCTCGCCGCGCTGGTTGCGTAGGTGGATGTCGTGCGCCTCGCGATAGCTGGTCAGTGTGCGGGCGTGCTCGACGGAGAGATGGGCGAGTTGGTCCGAGTAGTCTCCGGTCGGGTATCCCCGCTCGGAGATCAACCGGGTGACCAGGTCGTCAGCGGCACCCACCGCCTGGTCCGGAGCATCGATGAAGCGGGCCTGGATCTCCTCCCAGGCGGTGGCGTAGCGACGACGGGACTCGTCGGACAGCGGGGTGATGGTGAGCTCGGCGTGCCGACGCTCACGGTCGCGCAGTTCCTGCTCGGCGGCGGAGCGGCTGCTCTGCTCGGCGACGACCCGGTCGTATTCCGGGCCGAACCGGGAGCGCAGGGCGCGGCGGCGTGCCGACGACCAGACCACGATCCCGATGACCACGACGATGACGATGGCGAGAGCGGTGATGACTATCCCGGTAGGCGACATGTCTCCTCCTTCGCTGCCTGGTATTCCCGCTGAGCCCTGATCGCCAATCCCGATCCGGTGCACTTTCCGACTTCAACCTGTCGGCCCGTTTCAGCCGGTTAGTCCGCTCCGACCGGCTAGGTCCGTAAGTTGATCTCGGTAAAAACTTGACTCATTCCAGAAGACGCGCTTGGCTAGGGCGATGCCGATCGAATCCGACGCGGAACGCCTGCGGGCGGCTGGGTTGCGGGTCACCGCAGGTCGCCTCGCGGTGCTCGCGGCGATTCGCGGGCGACCACACCTGGATGCCGAGGCGATCACTCGTTCGGCGCGACGGCAGCTGGGTCGCCTCTCCGCTCAGGCGGTCTACGACACGTTGCACGCGTTGACCGACGCGGGCCTGGTCCGCCGGTTCCAGCCCGCTCGCGGGGCGGCCCGCTACGAGTTGCGTGTCGGTGGTGGCCACCACCACATGGTGTGTCGAAAGTGCGGATCGATTCGCGACGTCGGTCGGGTGGTCGGGCCGGCGTCATGCCTCGCGCCAGAGCGGACCCACGCCTTCCAGGTGGAGGAGATCGAGGTCACTTTTTGGGGGCACTGTCCCGGTTGTCAGGAAGATCAGCTATCAGGAGGAGACGAATGAGCGAGTCGCAGGCCAACAAGCCGCCGCTCACGACCCGCCAAGGTCACCCCGTGCACAACAACCAGCAGCAGCGCACCGTCGGCTCGCGTGGCCCGGCGACGCTGGAGAACTACCACTTCCTGGAGAAGATCAGCCATTTCGACCGGGAGCGGATTCCCGAGCGGGTGGTGCATGCCCGGGGCTTCGTCGCGCATGGCGAGTTCGAGGCGTACGGGACGATCGGAACCGGCGACGACGCGGTGCCGGCGTCCGTTTACACGAGAGCCAAGCTGTTCCAGACCAAGGGCAAGAGGACGCCGGTCACGATCCGCTTCTCCACCGTCATCGGTGGGCGGGACTCCTCCGAGGCAACTCGCGACCCTCGCGGCTTCGCGGTCAAGTTCCGTACCGAGGACGGTAACTGGGACCTGGTCGGCAACAACCTGCCGATCTTCTTCATCCGCGACGCGATCAAGTTCCCGGACGTGATCCATGCGCTGAAGCCGGACCCGGTCACCTTCCGTCAGGAGCCCAACCGGATCTTCGACTTCATGTCGAACACGCCCGAATCGATGCACATGCTGAGCTGGCTGTTCAGCCCGCGCGGCATCCCGGCCAACTACCGGACGCAGGACGGCTTCGGGGTCAACACCTACCGGATGGTCAATGCCGCCGGCGAGGGTGTGCTGGTCAAGTACCACTGGAAGTCGCGGCAGGGGATCGAGTCCCTGACCGAGGAGCAGGCGGCGGCGATCCAGGCCACCGAGCTGGGCCACGCCTCGAAGGACCTCTACGAGGCGATCGAGCGCGGCGAGTACCCCCAGTGGGAACTCAACGTCCAGATCATGAGCGACGACGAGCACCCCGAACTGGACTTCGACCCGCTGGACGACACCAAGACCTGGCCGGAGGACGTCTTCCCGCTGCGCCCGATCGGGATGATGACGCTGAACCGGAACGTCACCAACTTCCACAACGAGAACGAGCAGATCGCCTTCGGTACCGGCGTGCTCGTCGACGGGCTGGACTTCAGCGACGACAAGATGCTGGTCGGACGGACCTTCTCCTACTCGGACACCCAGCGTTACCGGGTCGGCCCGAACTACCTCCAGCTCCCGATCAACGCCCCGCGCGAGGACGTCCAGGTCAACACCAACCAGGACGGCGGCCAGATGGCGTACGGAGTGGACAACCGGGGAACCAACCCGCACATCAACTTCGAACCCTCCTCGGTGGCCGGGCTGCGGGAAGCCGACGAGTCCTACCGGGAGTACCGACCGCACGTCTCGGGGCAGATCATGCGAGCCCCGATCGAGCGGGAGAACAACTACGCCCAGGCGGGGGAGCGGTTCCGCACCATGCCCGACTGGGAGCGGGACGACCTTGTCAAGAATATGATCAACTTGCTGGGCCAGTGTGACAAGCACATCCAGGAGAAGATGGTCTGGCACTTCAGCCAGTGCGACGAGGCGTACGGCCAGCGGGTTGCCGATGGCCTCGGCCTGACGGTCAGCGGCGCAAGAGCCTGACGGTCACCGACCGAACAGATTGAGTCGATCAGGGCGTCCCCCGTGCGGTCATCGTACGGGGGACGCCCCGTCGTATCTGCCCGCCGAACGGTGTGGTGCGGGCAGAGCTGTCCGGGCAGCGACCGATCTGCCCGGAAATCGAACTTGGGGTCTGGTAGTGCTTACGTTTCCGATTACGTATCCTGCCGAGGGCGTACGCCCGTGACTCGCGACTCAGGTCGGAGCCCGCGGACCGTTCCGGCTCGGTGTCACTGCCGCCATACCCCTCCGGCGAGGTCCGATTGAATACCCGCAACTGGCCGATCCGCTCAAAGGTCATCACGCTCGTCACCGTGCCCATCGCCGCCCTCCTGGCGTTGTGGATCTTCGCGACCACGCTCACCGTCGGGCCGGCGCTGAGCCTGCTCAACACCCGTCAGCTACTCAACGAGGTGGGGCAGCCGGGCGAGGCGTTGGTCGTCGAACTACAACGGGAACGCCGGCTCACCACGATCTACCTGGCCGGACCCGGGCCACTGCCGGCCCTCGACGAGCAGCGGGCCCGTACCGACCAGGCGATCGTCGACTTCCGGCGGCGGGCCTCCCGGTCCGACGTACGCGACGTCGCGGGTGACCTGCTCAACGAGCGGATCACCCAGTCGTTCACCGCGCTGGAGTCGCTGATCCCCGGTCGTACCTCCGTGAACCAACGCAAACTCGACCGTCCGGGCGCCGTGGGCCTGTACAGCGCCACCATCGACTCGATCTTCATGGCGTTCACGGCGATGACCTCCCTGCCCGACGAGGGGCTCAACCGTGAGGCCCGGGCCGTGATCGCGCTCATCCAGGCCCGGGAGAAACTCAGCCTGGCCGACGCCCTGCTGGCCGGTGCGTTCACCGCCGGGCGGTTCGCCGACGGGGAGTACAACGGCATCGTCCAGGCCATCGGCAACCAGCAGATCCTGTACGCCACAGCCGTGGCCGAGCTGCGGCCCAGCGACCGGGTCGCCTATCAGAAGATGACCGAGGGTGCGGAGTTCACCCAGATGCGCGGGCTGCTGGAGCAGTTGGTCGCCCGAGGCCGGGCCACGGGCGTGCCGCCGGTCACCGCCGCCAACTGGCAGCGCAGCCACGACCCGGTCCAGGAGCAGCTGCGGACCTTCCAGTTGACCGCGGCGGACACCCTCGTCAAGCGCACCAAACCCATCGCCAACCGCATCCTCATCCAGCTCGGCCTGGCCGGTGTCCTCGGTCTCGTGGCGATCGTGGCCTCCGCGGTCATCGCCCTGCGGATCGGCAGCTCGCTGGTACGGCGGCTGACCGCCCTGCGGGCGATGGCCCTGGACATGGCCGGGGAGCGCCTCCCCGCCATCGTCGGCCGGCTACGTCGGGGCGAGGAGGTCGAGGTCGCCCGCGAGGCGCCCCCGATGGACTTCGGCACCGACGAGATCGGCCAGGTGGGGCACGCGTTCACCGAGGTGCAGCTCACGGCGGTGCGCTCCGCCGTGGACGAGGCCGCGTTGCGTCGTGGGATCAACGAGGTCTTCCTCAACATCGCCCGACGGAGCCAGACTCTGCTGCACCGGCAGTTGGCGCTGCTGGACCGGATGGAGCGGCGTACCGAGGCACCGGAGGAACTGGAGGACCTGTTCCGGGTCGACCACCTTGCCACCCGGATGCGTCGGCACGCCGAGGACCTCGTCATTCTCGCCGGTGCGGCCCCCGGCCGAGGATGGCGCAATCCGGTACCGATGATCGACGTGATCCGGGGCGCGATCTCCGAGGTGGAGGACTATGCCCGGGTGGACATCGTCACCGTACCGCCCGCCGCGATCGCCGGCCGGGCCGTCGGCGACGTCATCCACGTGCTTGCCGAACTGATCGAGAACGCCGCCTCCTTCTCCCCACCGCAGACTCGGGTACAGGTCACCGGCCAGATGGTCGGCAACGGTTACGCCATCGAGGTCGAGGACCGGGGACTGGGCATGGCCCCCGAGGCCATCGAGGACGCCAACCGGCGACTGGCCGACCCGCCCGAGTTCGACCCCGCCAACAGCGCCCGGCTCGGCCTGTTCGTGGTGGCGCAGCTCGGGGCCCGACACGGCATCCGGGTACGCCTACGCCCGTCGCCATACGGCGGAATCACCGCGGTGGCCCTGGTGCCCGGCGATCTCGTGACCACCGAGCCACCTGCGGTTCCCCCGTCCCGGCCCACCGCGTCCGCCGCAGGCGTGCCGGTCGGCCCACGGTACGGGGCGGCGACGGAGGACGCCGGAAAGGCGCGACTGGCTGTGGTGCCGGACCGCCCCTCGACCCGGTCCGGGGCCACCACCCCGGTACTGACCCCGGACGGATTGCCCAGCCGGCGTAGCCCGGCCCTGACCGGCGTACCGAAACCGGATCCGGCGGCGTCCCCCGGCGCTGGCCCGGCCATCGGCGGTCCTGGCCTGCCCGGTTCCCCCGCCCGCCCGGTCCACGGTGTGGGCGACGACGGACTGCCCCGGCGGGTCCGGCAGAGTAGTCTCGCGCCGCAGCTGCGGGTGGATCGGACCGGTGAGGTGTCAGCGACCAGGAAGGCGGCGGGGAGCAGACCCGACGAACCCGCCCTCCGCTCGCCGACCGAGGTCCGGACGTTGATGTCGGCGTTGCAGGCCGGCACCGCACGGGGACGGCAGGAAGCTGGCTGGCCGTCCGCCGGCTCAACTCCGGCATCACCGGAACCGACGGCTTCCGCTGTCCAGCCCGATCTGTCGGCTACCGCTGTCCAGCCGGAACCGACGGCTTCCGCTGTCCGGCCCGATCTGTCGGCAGTGGCCGACCAGTGGGGTGCGGCGAAGCCCGTTCCCGCTGACCCCGATGACTCCCCGGTCGCCGACCTGGGATCCACCGAATCTGGAAGGGACGCGTAGTGGTGCACACGACGAGGCCGGCCGCGAATCTCGACTGGTTGCTCGACGATCTCGTGGATCGCGTACCGACCGCGCGGCAGGCCGTGGTGCTCTCGGCGGACGGCCTGCTGATGGGCTCGTCCCGGGACCTGAGCCAGGAGGATGCCGAGCACCTGTCCGCGATGGCCGCCGGCTTCCAGAGCCTGGCGAAGGGCGCGAGCCGGCACTTCGCGGCCGGACCGGTCCGGCAGACCGTCGTCGAGATGGAGTCGGCCTATCTGTTCGTCACGGCCGCAGGTCAGGGTGCCTGCCTGGCCGTGCTCAGCGACGCCGAGTCCGACATCGGGCTGATCGCCTACGAGATGGCGATGTTGGTGACCCGAGTCGGGCAGAACCTGTCCGCGCCGACCCGAAATCCCACGGAGGGCACCGATGACGCGGGCTGAGCCGCCCGTACCCCATCACGACTGGCTCGACGACGAAGCCGGGCCGGTGGTCCGGCCGTACACGATGACCGGTGGTCGGGTACGGCCCGCCACCGGTGGGTTCGACCTCGTGGCATTCGTGATGGCGGTGGTCCCTGCCACGGAGGCCGGGGACCAGCCTCATCGGCAGCTGCAGCCGGAGCACCGGATGATCATCGAACTGGCCCAGGAACCGCTCTCCGTCGCCGAGCTCTCCGCCCACCTCGACCTGGCGCTAGGCGTGGTACGAGTGCTGCTGGGCGACCTACTCGCCGTCGGTTTCATCGAGATGCACGAGCCTCCGGCGCAACAGTTTCCCGACGACAACATTCTCAAGGCGGTGGTGAATGGACTCCGGGCGCTCTGACCGGAACGGGTCCGGTCAGCGGATCCCGCTTGCTCTGAAGATCCTGATCGCCGGTGGTTTCGGGGCGGGTAAGACCACGCTGGTCGGCGCGGTCAGTGAGATTCGACCGTTGCAGACCGAAGAGGTGCTGACCAACGAGAGCGTCGGCACCGACGATCTGTCCGGGGTCGAGGGGAAGACCACCACCACGGTCGCCATGGACTTCGGTCGAATCACGATCAACGAGGATCTCCAGGTCTACCTGTTCGGCACGCCGGGGCAGGACCGGTTCTGGTTTCTCTGGGACGAGCTGGCCTTCGGGGCGCTGGGGGCGGTGGTGCTCGCCGACACTCGCCGGCTCGCCGACTGCTTCCCTTCGGTCGACTACTTCGAGCAGCGGGGTACGCCGTTCGTCGTCGGAGTCAACTGTTTCGACGGGGCGCAACGGTTCACCACCGAGGCGGTGCGTGCCGCCCTCGACCTCGATCCGGACGTGCCGGTGGTGCTCTGTGACGTGCGGCAGCGCCAGTCGGGTAAGGCCCTGCTGATCGCACTGGTCGAGCACGTCGCGCAGCGTCGGGGTGAGCCGGTTCCGGCCGGCTGATCGTGCTTTGGGGTTAGAAAGGGTCCCTTTTTGTCGCTCTCTGTCATGAAAGGGGCCCTTCCTAACCCGGCAACCGAGCACTCACCCGCATCCTCTGCTTGGATCTAGGACGGGAGCACACCCGACGGGTCGAGGAGGGGCACCGGATGGCCAGCAGTGGCGAACTCGTCTACCTCGGCTGTTACACCAGGGAGAGCGGCGGCGGCGGGCAGGGCATCGTGGCCGCTCGCCGGGACCCGGTGGGCGGTGGCCTCGACGTACTCGGCACGGCGGCGATCACGCCGGCACCCTCGTTCCTCGCCTGGCATCCGAGCCTGCCGGTCCTGTACGCGGTCAACGAACTGGACGAGGGCAGGGTCAGCGCCTGGGCGGTGGCGGACGACGGGGCGCTGACCGGGCTCGGTACCTGGTCCACCGAGGGTGCCGAACCCTGCCATCTGGCGGTCTCGCCCGATGGCGCGCAGTTGTTCGTCGCCAACTACGGCAGCGGCAGTGTCTGCGTACTGCCACTGGACGAGGCGGGGATGCCGGGGGAGCACACCGATCTGGTGACCCACGAGGGGCACGGTGCGGATCCGGAGCGCCAGGAGCAGGCACACGCCCACATGGTCTCGCCCGAGCCGCGGGGAGGCGGGTTGCTCGCGGTGGATCTGGGGACCGACGCCATCTACCGGTACGACGTCGACCCGGTCGCCGGTCGGCTGCTGCCCCGGCTGCCGCCGGTACGGACCGCCCCTGGCACCGGCCCCCGCCATCTCGCCCGGAATCCGGACGGACTGCACTGCCATGTGGTCGGGGAGTTGGATGCGACGGTGACCACGTACGGCCTGGACCTCGGCGGGACGCTGCACGAGCGGGGTCGAGCCGCGACCAGCACCCGGCCGGGGAAGGCCCAGCCCTCCGAGATCGCGGTGGGACGCGATGGGCGGTTTCTCTACGTCGCCAACCGAGGGGTGGGGACAGTGTCGGTGTTCGCGGTCGCGGACGGGCTACCGAGTTACGTCACCGAGGTGGAGACCGGTGGCAGTTGGCCCCGACACTTCGCGATGGTGGGCGACCATCTCTATGTCGTCGACGAGCGGGCGAACACGATCGAGATCTTCGCGGTGGACCCGGGGACCGGGGTGCCCGCGCCGGCAGGTGGCCCGGTGTCGGTGCCGAGCCCGACCTGCGTGCTGCCGCAGCGGCAGACAGTGCAGTCGTACTGACCCGGTTTATCGGATACGCAAGGACCGTACGTCAATGCCGGAATGTGCGGGCGAATAGTAGTCGTCCGGCTACGTGCAGCTATGAGACCTGGTCGAAGTGTTACTGGTGCGTAACATTCGGGTGAGGGCTCGTGGCAAGGCCTTGACCAGGTACGCAAGATGGTTTCGTGTCTGGTCGCCACCGTAATACCAAGAGGCTCCGCGGAGCACGAGCCGTCGCCGCCGCCACGGCCCTCGTCGTCGTCACCGCCGGAGCATGGTTCGGATATCGGTGGCTCGCCGAGCCAACCTGTACCGGCGAGATCCGGATCAACGTGGCCGCCGCCACCGAGATCGCCCCGGCGGTGAGCGCCGCCGCCGAGAAGTGGACGGTGGACGGTGCGGCGGTCAACGGTACGTGTGTGGCGGTCGACGTGGTCAGTGCCGACCCGGTGGACGTGGCGGCGAAGGTAGCCACGCAGCACGGCGTCACCCTGGCCGGCGTCGGTCAGGCCAGTGGTGCCGCTGAGCTGCCCGACGTGTGGCTGCCCGACTCCTCGACCTGGCTGACCCGCCTGCGTACCGCCGGGGCGTCCGGGTTCACCCCCACGAACGGCGGGTCGGTGGCGCACAGCCCCGTCGTGGTGGCGATGCCAGAGCCGGTCGCCGGCCGGCTGGGCTGGCCGTCCACCCAACTCACCTGGGCGGACCTGCTCAAGCAGGTGACCACCGGCTCCGGGCTGCGGGCCGGCACCGTCGACCCGGCCCGGGATCCGGCCAGCCTCTCCGGGTTGCTCGCGCTGACCCGAGCCGCTGCCGCCGGCTCCGATCCGGCCGGGGTGCGGGCGACGACCACCGCCGTTCTACGGGCGCTCGCCACCGGCGGTTCGGTGCTGCGACAGGATCTGATCGCCCGGTTCCCGCGCGCCTCCGACGCGTCGTCCATCGCCTCCGCGCTCAACCTCGCCGCCCTTTCCGAGGAGAACGTCATCGGATACAACGCGGTGGACCCACCGATCCGGCTCGCCGCGCTCTACCTCGACCCGACCCCGATGGGCCTGGACTACCCGTACGCGGTGATGCCGGGCAGCCCGCCGGCGAAGGTCGCCGCCGCCGAGGGGCTCTACGCCACGCTGCGCGGCAAGGAGTTCCGTGACCTGCTCGCCGCGCACGGCCTGCGTGCTTCGGACGGCACCTGGGGGAACGGTTTCCAGGCCCCGCAGGGCGCGCCGAGCACCGTCCACACCCCCCGGCCGGGAACGCCCGGTGCCACCCCGGCCGCCCCCGGCGGTACGGCGGGTACGAGCAGCCCGGAGCCGACCGGTACGGCTGACGGAGTCCTCGACCCGGTCGTCATCGACCAGGCGCTCTCCACCTGGACCGCGGTCACCCAGCCGGGCCGGATGCTCGCGGTCATCGACGTTTCCGGTTCGATGCGACAGCGGGTGCCCACCGCGGGAAACGCCACCCGGCAGCAGGTGACCGTGGCGGCGGCCCGCCGTGGGCTGGCGCTCTTCGACGACTCGTGGTCCCTCGGTCTGTGGACCTTCTCCACCGACCTGGTGGGGGAGCGGGAATACCGCGAACTTGTGCCGATCGGGCCGCTGAGTAGCCAGCGTGGCCGGCTGGAGGGCGCGTTGCGTGAAGTCACGCCGAAGGAGAACGGCGGGACCGGCCTCTACGACACCGTGCTCGCCGCCTATCGGACGGTGCAGGACGGCTGGGAGGCGGGGCGGGTCAACTCGGTGGTGCTGTTCACCGACGGACGTAACGAGAACTCCAAGGGCATCACCGAGCAGAAACTCCTGACCGAACTGAAGCGGCTCGCGGACCCGGAGCGTCCGATCCAGGTGGTCATCATCGGCATCGGCGGTGATGTCAACCGGGACGAACTGGACGGTATCACCAGGGTCACCGGCGGCGGGGTCTTCGTCACCGCAGACCCGGCGAAGATCGGGGACATCCTGCTCAAGGCGATCGCGCTCCGTCCGGCCCCGCGCTGACCTTCCTCCCCTCGGCCGTCCGCCAGTACGCGCCGTTGGCACGCGGGTGACGGTTGCAGCGCTTTCCAAGTAAGTGACAGTAATCTGTCGGAAGCGCTGCGTAGTCAGCTGGCTGGGCGAAGATGTCGGGGTGCCCGGTGTCAGCCGGCTCCGCGACGGGGTCGGCGACTGACCCGGGGTATGCCCTGAGCGAATTGGGGAGGGCCGGTGCCGACGGCGACACTGCTGAGCCCAGCGACCAGTTCCCCGGCTTCCACGCCGGGCACGACCATCCAGGGTCGACTCCGACAACGTGCCTACCTCCGGGCCATCGTCGTCCTCGACGCGACGATCCTCGGGCTGGCGGTGCTGGGCGGCTACTTCGCCCGGTTCGGTGGGGACGAGCCTCGTGGCTCGGACATCCCGTACGTCGTGGTCGCTCCGGCGCTGGTGCTCGCCTGGCTGCTCTCCCTCAAGGTGCAGCGCTGCTACGACGACCGAGTGCTCGGTTACGGTGCCGACGAGTACCGTCGGGTCACCTCGGCGAGTCTCCGGCTCGCCGGAGCCGTCGCCATCACCGGATACATCGCAGACGTCGGGGTCTCGCGGGGATTCCTGGGCATCTCGTTCGCGGTTGGCACGATCGGCCTGGTGGTCGCCCGGTTCGGGGCACGTAAGCACCTGCACCGGTCCCGGTTGCGGGGGCGTGGCTGGTCCCGACGTGTGCTGGTGGTGGGTGACGCGGCGCACGTCCTGGAGTTGGTGCACACCCTGCGGCGGGAGCCGTACGCGGGTTATCACGTGGTGGGTGCCTGCATCCCGGATGCGTTGCTGGCGCCGGTGCCGCAGCGGCTGGGTGACGTACCGGTGGTCGGGTCGTTCCGGGGGATTTTCGACGCCGTGGCGACCACCAGCGTCGACACGGTCGCGGTGACCGCCTCGGGCGAGTTGACCGCGACCCGGCTGCGGCGGCTTGGCTGGCAGCTGGAGGGCACCGGCGTCGACCTTGTTCTGGCGCCTGCGTTGACCGACGTAGCTGGTCCGCGTATTCACACCCGACCGGTCGCGGGGTTGCCGCTCATCCACGTGGAGGCACCCGAGTTCCGCGGCGTGCGTAAGATCGTCAAGGGTTTCGTGGACCGATCCCTGTCGTTTGCGGCGCTTGCCCTGGCGCTGCCGGTGCTGGCAGCGATCGCGTTGGCCATCAAATTGGACAGTCGAGGACCGGTGATTTTTCGGCAGACCCGGGTCGGGCAGGGCGGCAGCGAGTTCGCCGTCTACAAGTTCCGTACGATGGTGGTCAACGCCGACACGTTGCTTTCCGAGCTGACCGCCCAGAACGAGACCGACGGCCTGCTGTTCAAGATGCGTGCCGATCCTCGGGTGACCCGGGTTGGTCGGTTTCTGCGCAAGTGGTCGCTGGACGAGCTGCCCCAACTGGCCAACGTCCTCTTCGGACATATGAGCCTGGTCGGTCCCCGCCCGCCGTTGCCTACCGAGGTCGCGCGCTACGACGGTGACGTGGCCCGGAGGCTGCTCGTCAAGCCGGGCATGACCGGGCTGTGGCAGGTCAGCGGTCGGTCCGACCTCAGCTGGGAGGATGGCATCCGGCTCGACCTCTACTACGTGGAGAACTGGTCGCTTGCCGCTGACCTGACCATCATGTGGAAGACCTTCGGGGCGGTCGTCAACAGTCGAGGTGCCTACTGACCATCGGTCAGCCGTAGCGGCATAGCTCGGGTTGGTGGGGATGCCCCCGAAGTCAGCGCCCGGCCGGCCGTGCTCGACTAGCCCAACCGTCCAGTCGTACTCGCTGGAATTCGGCGGGTAAATCGTCGATCGCAAATTCGACACAGCCGCGAACCGACGGTTTCACTCATTGACATACATCTATGTTTGTCGATATGTTGCCGGTATCGCGATGAACCACGGGGGCGCTCCAGTTTTCGATCCGAGAATCGAACGCTGGGAAGGATTTCATGAGAACGTCAAGACGGCTTCTGGCCCTGTCGGCCCTGATCCTGCCGGCGGTCCTCGCCGGTACGCCGGCGCAGGCCGCCACCAACATCGACACCACGCTGGGCGCGGCCGTGCCGGCCGGTGTCACATCGATCGAGCGCGAGGCCGGGTCCACCTCGCAGGCCGCTGCATACTGGACGGCCGACCGGATGGCGGCGGCCACACCGGCGGACGAGGTGGAGAAGTCCGCCGGCCCAATCGCCCAGAGTCCCGCGCCGGAGCAGGTGCGGCGCTTCGCGGAGGCCGTGGCGCCGAAGGATGGCGGCGACTTCAACACCCAGCTGAACGAGTCGATCACCGTGGGGAAGATCTTCTATACCAGTTCCACAGACGGTCGCGGCCACTACTGCTCCGCAAGCGTGGTCAACAGCACGGCACGCAACATGGTCTTCACGGCCGCGCACTGCGTACACGACGGGCCGGGCCGGGACTGGCATACCGCGAACTGGATGTTCGTGCCGTCGTACCGCAACGGTGCACAGCCGTACGGCACCTGGGACTGGTCCACGCTTGCGGTGCCGAGCGGCTGGATCAGCACCCGTGAGCGGCAGTACGACGTGGCGATCGCACTCGTCCACGGCAGTCGATCCATCGTGGATGCGGTGGGTGCCAACGGGCTGCTCACCGGCGGTGGCCGTGAGTACCACTACGACATCTTCGGCTACCCGAGCAACAAGGACAGCGGCCAGATTCAGTGGGTCTGCTCCGGCACGTCGCGGGACGCAGGCAGCAACCGGATCGAGATGGACTGCGGATTCGGCGGCGGTTCCAGCGGCGGTCCCTGGTACTACAGCTACAACAACACCACCAGACGTGGTGACGTGCACGGGGTGATGAGTTACAGCAGCGGCTCGAACACGAACGGCTCGCCGTACTTCTCCGCAGCGGTAGTGGGGACACTTTACGATACGTATGCGAACGATACCTGGTGAGTGACAGTCTGCCTGGTGTGCCGCGTGGCACACCAGGCAGACTGGTATGCAACCCACCCGACCCAGGGAGGCGACATGTCACTCCGCGTACTGCTGGGTGCGGCCGGAGCCGCAGCGCTGGCAGGGGCCGCAGCTATCGTGATCATCGCGATGCGCGACACCGAGGCGCCACACCCCGCGCCCGGCCCGGTTGTCGCGACACACAACTCGAGCCCCGGCGCCACGGACCCGTCCGGTTACTGGACCGAGGAGCGCATGAAGGACGCGATCGGCGGTTGAACCGCACTCCGCTCGGGTGACTCGTCGTAACGGGCGGTCCGGGTTTCGACTGTTGTGGCGCAGGGGCCCACTCCGAGACCCGCCGTGGGCCGGTGTCTGGCGCCGGTAGTATCGGACGTCTTTATGATCAGGTGCGTTGACCGCAGTCGCGGCCGGTGACATCGCAGGTGAGAGAGGTCAGCGGTGACCATCGAACGACTTGGACCGCCGTTGCGCGCAGGCGAACGCGAGACACTGCGCGCCTTCCTCGACTTCCACCGGGCGACGCTCGCCATGAAGTGCGAAGGACTCACCGACGACGAGCTGCGCCGCCAGTCGATGCCGCCGTCGACCCTCTCCCTGCTCGGCCTGGTACGACACATGGCCGAGGTGGAACGCACCTGGTTCCGTCGCGTGATCAACGCAGAGGACATCCCACTCGTGTGGTCCGCGGAGGGCGACTTCCAGGTGGCGTACGACGCGAGCGCCGCCAGCCGTCCGGAGGCGTTCGACGCCTGGCAGCGCGAGGTCGAGCACGCTCGCCGCATCGAGGCGGCGGCGGAGTCGCTGGACGTGACCGGTCACCAGGCCCGATGGGGTGAGGATGTGTCGCTGCGACTGGTGATGCTGCACCTGATCCACGAGTACGCCCGGCACAACGGGCACGCCGACTTCCTGCGCGAGGGGATCGACGGCATCGTCGGTGCCTGAGTTCTACTCCGCACCTCTGAGTGCGTGCAGGGAGGAACGTCGTCCCGCCAGGTAGGGCTCGATGTCCTCGACCCGGACCAGGGTGATCTGGTCGGGGGTAACGCCACAGACCTCAAGTACCACGCAGTGACCGTGGTAGGCGCTGCTGGCGTACCAGTGGGTGTCGTCCTGCCACCGGGTGAACCGCTCTAGCCGGCCGTCGATCGAGATGTCGACCTCGGTGCTCGGTGATGTCGCGAGCCGCTGCTCTCGTTCGAGCAACTCGGTCATGTCGCACGGGTGGGGCGGTGTGGCCATCCGGAGGAGCCGGACGGCGGTCGCCGGCTCTTGGACGGTGGTCCGGCTGTGGACGTACGGACCGCCGTCGAGTCGATCACCGTATACGAGCCCGACTGTGACGAGACGGTCGTCCTCCCATGACCAGTCACCAGTCGAGATCGCCCCGGTCCATCCGGCCAGCCCGTATCGGGGCAGCAGGTGCGCGGAGGAGCGTATCTGCTCGTCATGTTGGGCCATCTGTGCCCAGAACTCGTCCGGGCTGAGCCGACCGGCGACATGCATATCCGGAGTATAGCGGCCGGGAGCGATCCCACGTCGATGCTCGACTGACCGGTCCGATTCGGGAAAGCTGGGGTGGACACGCCGATGCGTCGATATCCCAGGAGGCGGCATGGCAACCTCGCCCACCCCGGCGGACAAGTTCTCCTTCGGACTCTGGACGGTGGGCTGGCAGGCCCGTGACCCGTTCGGTGACGCCACCCGCCCGGCACTGGACCCGGTCGAGGCGGTGCGCCGGCTCGCCGAGCTGGGCGCGTACGGCATCACCTTCCACGACGACGACCTGATCCCGTTCGGCGCGGGCGAATCCACCCGGGACGGGCACGTCAGCCGGTTCCGTAAGGCGTTGGACGAGACCGGGCTGGTCGTACCGATGGTCACCACCAACCTCTTCACCCACCCCGTGTTCAAGGATGGCGGCTTCACCAGCAACGACCGGGACATCCGCCGGTTCGCGCTGCGCAAGGTGCTGCGTAACGTCGACCTGGCGGCGGAGCTGGGGGCCCGGACGTTCGTACTGTGGGGCGGCCGGGAAGGCTCCGAGTACGACCTGGCCAAGGACGTTCGGGCGGCACTGGACCGCTACCGTGAGGCCCTCGACCTGCTCACCGCTTATGTCCTCGACCAGGGCTACGACCTGCGTTTCGCTATCGAACCCAAGCCCAACGAGCCGCGCGGCGACATTCTGCTGCCCACCATTGGTCACGCCATCGCCTTCATCAACTCCCTGGAGCGTCCCGAGCTGGTGGGGATCAACCCCGAGGTCGGGCATGAGCAGATGGCCGGGCTCAACTACACGCACGGCGTCGCGCAGGCGCTCTGGCACGGCAAGCTGTTCCACCTCGACCTCAACGGCCAGCGGGGCATCAAGTACGACCAGGACCTGGTCTTCGGCCACGGCGACCTGATGAACGCGTTCACCCTGGTCGACCTGCTGGAGCATGGTGCGCCCGGTGGCGGGCCGAGCTACGACGGGCCCCGGCACTTCGACTACAAGCCGTCCCGGACCGAGGACTTCGACGGTGTCTGGGCCTCTGCCGCCGCCAACATGCGCACCTATCTGCTGCTCAAGGAGCGGGCTGCCGCGTTCCGGGCCGATCCGCAGGTGCAGGAGGCGCTGACTGTCAGCAAGGTCGCCGACCTCGGCACGCCCACCCTCGACCCGGGTGAGGGGTACGCCGATCTGCTGGCCGACCGGAGCGCCTTCGAGGAGTTCGACGCCGACGAGCGGGCGGCCCGGGGCTTCGGCTTCGTACGACTCAACCAGCTCGCGGTCGAGCACCTGCTCGGTGCCCGGCCGGGTGGCGGTCCCGAATGACCCTGGTCGCCGGGGTCGACTCGTCGACCCAGTCGTGCAAGGTGGTGGTCCGTGACGCGGAGACCGGAGCGCTGGTCCGGCAGGGGCGGGCCGCCCATCCGGACGGCACCGAGGTCGACCCGCAGGCCTGGTGGCAGGCGTTGCGGCAGGCCGCTGCCCAGGCGGGCGGGCTGGACGACGTGGCCGCGGTCTCGGTCGCCGGTCAGCAGCACGGCATGGTCTGTCTCGACGACGCCGGTACGGCCGTACGCCCGGCCCTGTTGTGGAACGACACCCGGTCGGCGCGGGCGGCGGCCGACCTGGTCGCGGAGCTGGGCGGCGGACAGGCCGGGGCCAGGGCCTGGGCGGAGGCGGTGGGCAGTGTCCCACTGGCTGCCTTCACCGTGACCAAGCTGCGCTGGCTGGCCCGGCACGAGCCGGAGCTGGCGGCGCGGGTGAGGGCCGTCTGCCTGCCGCACGACTGGTTGACCTGGAAACTGGGTGGGACTGGCGGCGTCGCGGCTGACGACACCAGTACGGGCGACATCGGGGCGCTACGTACCGACCGGGGGGATGCCAGCGGCACCGGCTACTGGTCCCCGGCGACCGGCGAATACCGGCTTGACCTGCTGGAACATGCCTTCGGTCGGTCTCTCGTCGTGCCCGAGGTGCTTGGACCGACGGGCCGGGCCGGAGAGTTGCGCAGCGGCGTGCCGATCGGGCCGGGCACCGGCGACAACGCCGCTGCGGCGCTCGGGGTCGGTGCGGTCCCCGGCGATGTGGTGGTCTCCATCGGCACCTCGGGCACCGTGTTCAGCGTCGCCGACACCCCGGCGGCGGACGCGTCCGGCGCGGTGGCCGGTTTCGCGGACGCGACCGGGCGATTCCTGCCGCTGGTCTGCACACTCAACGCGGCCCGGGTGTTGGATGCCACCGCCACGATGCTCGGGGTGGACCTGGACGAGTTGGCCCGACTGGCGCTGTCGGCACCGGCCGGCGCCGACGGGCTTGTCGTCGTGCCGTACCTGGAAGGGGAACGCACCCCCAACCGGCCGCAGGCCACCGGGTCGGTGCATGGCCTGACCCTGCGTACCGCCACCCCCGCCCACCTGGCTCGGGCAGCGGTCGAGGGACTGCTCTGTGCGCTCGCTGACGGGCTGGCGGCGCTGGTCGCGCAGGGAGCCACCGTCGACCGGATCATCCTGGTGGGTGGGGGAGCACGTTCCGAGGCGGTCCGCCGGATCGCGCCGCAGGTCTTCGGCTGTCCTGTCCGGGTGCCGCCGCCGGGGGAGTACGTCGCCGACGGGGCGGCCCGCCAGGCCGCCTGGGTCGCCCTCGGTGGTGCGCAGCCACCGTCGTGGACCATCGAAGAGGCACCCGAGTACGACGCGACGCCCGTCCCGGCCATCCGCCACCGGTACGCCGACGTCCGCGACCTGACCGCGAGCCGCCCCACCGTCTGAGGTGTTAGGAAGGGCCCCTTGCTGTCGCTTCCTGTATAGCAAGGGGCCCCACAGGATGCGGCGTGCCGCCTAGATGCTGAAGCCCCCGTCCACGTTGATCGACGCGCCGGTCACGTACCGGCCCTGCTCGCCAGCGAGGAAGGCGACCGCAGCGGCGATGTCCGCCGGCTCCGCGTACCGACCGAGGGCGGTGAAGCCCTTGATCGTCTCGGCGGTGGGACCGTCGGCTGGGTTCGCGTCCGTGTCGGTCGGACCCGGGTTGACGATGTTGACGGTGATGCCTCGCGAGCCCAGCTCACGGCCGAGTCCCTTGGTGAGCCCGACCAGGGCGGTCTTGCTCGTCGAGTACGCGGCGAATCCGGGGAACGGGACATGCTCGGCCATGTTGCTGCCGATACTGATGATCCGCCCGCCTTCGGTCATGTGCCGGACCGCGGCCTTCGCCGCGACGAACGGCCCCCGTACGTTCACCGCCATCGTGTAGTCGAACTCCTCCAGACCGAGGTCTTCGAGGGGCGCCACGATGAAGGCACCGGCATTGTTGACCAGGATGTCGAGCCGGCCGAACTCCTCGGCCACCCGGTCCACGACGGCAGTGAGGCCGTCCGGGTCGACGTTGTCCGCCTGCACCGCCAGCCCCCGGCGGCCGGCCGCCTTGATCCGCTCGACTACCTCTGCCGCCTGGTCGGCCCGGTGCTGATAGGTGAATACGACATCGGCACCATCCTCGGCCAGCCGCAACGCCACCGCCGCACCGATGCCCCGGCTACCACCCGTGACCAGTGCGACCTTGCCATCAAGAACTCTGCTCATGACCATCATCCTGGTCAGCGAGTAGCCGTACGTCTGGCGCGAAACGGACGTCGCGTTGGGGTGCAGCGGATCGGCTGGCTTCCATCACCCGAACCACGTCATCGACTCTCCGTGCCCCCGGGTCCAGGCCAACGGTCTACCGTCCAGCGCCAGTACGTTGTGCAGCGCCCCCTCCGGTGGGCGCGGTAGTCCGTCGTAGGGCAGCACGTCCGAGCCCTCGATGGCGATCCAGTGACCGGGCAGTCCCCGTACGATCTCGACGAACCGGACCCGACGGTCGGGCACCACCTGATAGAGCACGGAGCTGTGGAATACCACCAGCGTCGCGTCGGGCGGTGCCTGGGCGGCCAGGGCCGGGAGGTCGTCCACCAGGTCACCGCGGACGAGTAGCGGTGGATCCGCTGCGGCGATCGCAGCTGAGGCAAGCAGTCGGGTCCGGCGATGGGTGTGCTCGGGCCAGATGAGCGCTTCCAGCCATGCGACATCCTTGGGATTCGTGACGTCGAGCGGGTTCACGTCCAGGCCAGCCCGCCACACCACCTCGGGAAGGCGTTCCGGTGGCGTTATTCCGCTGGCTACGCAGTCGAGGACCGGTCCGCTCGAACCGACCATGTGCTCGCCGTAGCGGTAGGTGTACCGGTCGGGATAGAGGCAGAGACCGGCTGAGGTGCCGACCTCCAGCAGGGCCAGTGGCTGCGGTAGTGCGGCGAGCACCGGCAACAGCAGGGCACACCGTCCAGCCTCGTTGGTCTGGGTGGCCCGGGTGCGAAGCTCCGCCTCGACGGCCGACCAGTTCGCCAGCGTGAAGTCGTGAAAGGCCACCGGATCGTCGACCGGACCGGCGAGCATCCGTACGGTGCCGAAAAGCAGATTCGGCTGTTGTTTGGCCGGTGGCAGGGTGCCGAGCAGCGCCAGGATCTCCGCATCGTGGGAGATGGCGAGCGACAGTCGCTCGTACGTGGGGGAGACCCCTCGCGCCTCCCGCGCGGCGAAATCGACATACCTCGTTGCGATGGTCACGTCGGTATGCTTCCATGCGACACGCTGGCATAGAGGTTTGCGAACGGTGATTGTCGCTACAGCCCGACAACTGTTCTCAAAGGCCGCTACTTCGGCTGGTCAGCCAGCCCGGTCGCGGCGCACCCCGTCACCTGGCTGTTATCCGGCCCTGGTTGTCTGCCGGACATGGTTGGGTGGCGAGGATGACCAGTGATGGTGAGGGTATGACCCGAGGTGGTCGGGGCGGTGGTGCGGCGGTGCACCGCGTCTACAGCGTGGTGGTCTTCGTCGTACTCGCCTCGCTGGACAACGTGGCCATCGGCCTGGTCCCGCCGCTCTACAAACCGATCAGCGGCACCCTTGACGTCGACGAGTCCCTGCTCGGGCTCGTCACTGCGGTCAGTTTCCTGGTCAGCGCGGTGGCCGCGGTCGCCTGGGCGTACGTCGGGGACCGCGCCAACCGTAAGCCACTGCTCATGATCGGCACGCTGCTCTGGGCCGCCGGTACGGCCGGCAGCGCCTTCGCCGACGGTTACCTGCTGTTCTTCGCCGCGCAGATGGTCGCCGCGATCGGGTTGGGCGCGGTCGGCTCGGTCGGCTTCTCCGTGGTCACCGACCTGATCTCACCGCGTCGGCGGGGCCTGGTGATGAGCTTCTGGGGACTCTCCCAGGGAATCGGCACCCTCGCCGGGACACTGCTCGGCGGGGTGCTCGGGGCCGCCGACTGGCGTCGTCCGTTCCTGCTGCTGAGCGTCGTCGGCCTGGCCGCCACGGCGGCCTACCTGTTCACGTACGACGTCCGGCGCGGCCAGAGCCAACCCGAACTGGCGGCCACCCTCGCCGACGGCACCGAGTACGACTATCGCATCACCCGGCGGGACCTGCCGAAGATCCTCGGCCGGCGGACCAACGCCTGGCTCATCCTCCAGGGGCTGCCCGCACAGGCGGCCTTCGGGTCGCTGGTCTGGCTGCCGGTGCTGTTCCAGCAGCGGGCCGAGGACCAGGGCTACTCCACGGAGACGGCGATCGTGGTGGGCAGCGTCTTCGCCACCCTGTTCCAGCTCGGCGGGGCACTGTCCATCGTCGGGGGACTCGTCGGCGACGCGCTGCAACGTCGTACGCCCCGGGGGCGGGCGCTGGTGGCGGCGGTAGGCATCCTGGCGGCCGTACCGTTCTATGTGGTGTTGTTCTTCGTGCCGATCAGCATCGACGTGCCGGACGGCGCTGGCGCGGGCGCGATCATCGGCGCGGTGCTCGGCAGCGTGGTCACCGAGCCAACCGTCGGTCTGAGTCTGCTGACGGCGATCCTGGCGTTGGCGTTGACCTCGGCCAACTCGCCCAACTGGTTCGCGTTGATCGCCGACGTCAACCCACCCGAGCACCGGGGCACCGTCTACAGCCTCGGCAACCTGGTCAACGGCGTGGGGCGGGCCACCGGCAACGGGCTGGTCGGTGCGGTGTTCCAGGGGCTGCGTACGGCGTTCCCGCCACCACTCAACTTCGCCGTCGGGCTGGCCGCGTTCCAGCTCTTCTTCATCCCTACCGGGATCATGTACTGGCTGGCGTCGCGTACCGCGCCCCGCGACATCGAGGACGTACACGACCTGCTCACCGAACGCGCCACCGCCGCCCAGTAGACCGTCTCCGCCTGGCTCCGCCCGCCCGGGTTGAACACGCCCCGCCCTCAGGTGGGTGAGGGAGGGCCCCTTCCAGGGTAGAAAGCGCTAAGAAGGGGCCCTCCCTCACACCTCAGCCGAGTAGCCAGACCGTGACGTCGGTCGGGATGTGGCCGTCGGTGTCGAGCGGGGCGCTGGCGTGCAGCAGTTCCGCGCCATCGGGCAGCGGGATCGGGGCGTCCCCGAAATTGGTGATCACCCGCAGCCGGCCGTTGCGGAACGCGAGCACCTCGTCGGGGCTCTCCAGCCAGCAGAGTGCCCCGGTGCCGAGCGCCAACTCGCGGCGCAGCCGTAGCGCCGTGCGGTACATCTCGTAGGTCGAGCCGGGCACCCCGCGCTGCCGGTCCACGGCGTACTCGGCCCAGATCGCCGGCTGGGGCAGCCAACTGGCGTCGGTCGGGCCGAAGCCGTACGACGGGCTGTCCGCCTGCCATGGGATCGGCACCCGGCACCCGTCCCGGCCCCGCATCGCGCCACTGCTACGGGTCCAGGTCGGGTCCTGCCGGGTCTCGTCGGGCAGTGCCATGTGCTCCGGCAGGCCCAGTTCCTCGCCTTGGAAGAGGTAGGCCGAACCGGGCAGGGCGAGCATCAGCAGGGTGGCCGCTCGGGCCCGACGCAACCCGAGTACGCCGTCCGGCTGCGGGTCGCCGATTCCGATGCCGTTGGGTCGGGTCTGCCCGACCGGCAGCCCGAGCCGGGAGGCGTGCCGTAGCACGTCGTGGTTGGACAGCACCCAGGTGGTGGGGGCATCGACGGCTTCGCTGGCGGTCAACGAGCGGGTGATGACCGCGTACTGGGCGGGTGCGGTCCAGGCCGCCTCCAGGTATTCGAAGTTGAACGCCTGGTGCATCTCGTCCGGCCGGACGTACGCGGCCAGCCGCTCGGCGGGCTGCACCCATGCCTCGGCGACGAGGATCCGGTCACCGGGGTAGCTGTTGAGGAGCCCGCGCCACTCCCGGTAGATCTCGTGTACCCCGTCCTGGTCCCACATCGGCGGGCGCTGGCCCTCCCTGCCCTCACCGGAGAGCGGCTCCTGTGGGTAGTGCCAGTCCGCCAGGTCGGCCTGTTTGACCAGGCCGTGGGCCACGTCGACCCGGAACCCGTCGACGCCCCGGTCGAGCCAGAACCGCAGGATGTCGAGGAACTCGGCCCGTACCTCCGGACGGTCCCAGTTCAGGTCGGGCTGGCCGGGGTCGAACAGGTGCAGGTACCACTGGCCGGGGCGGCCGTCGGACTCGGTGATCCGGGTCCAGGCCCCGCCGCCGAAGACGCTCTGCCAGTCGTTGGGCGGTTCCTCGCCGTTTGCGCCGCGGCCGTCGCGGAAGATGTAGCGCTGGCGTTCGTGGCTGCCCGGCCCGGCGGCCAGGGCGGCACGGAACCAGCGGTGTTCCGACGAGGTGTGGTTGGGCACCAGGTCGACGATGACCCGCAGCCCTCGCGTGTGGGCCTCGGTGATCAGCTTGTCGGCGTCGGCCAGTCGACCGAAGATCGGGTCGACGTCCCGATAGTCGGCCACGTCGTAACCGGCGTCGGCCTGCGGGGAGGGATAGAACGGTGACAGCCAGACCGCGTCCACGCCGACTTCGACCAGGTGGTCGAGGCGGGCGGTGATGCCGGGCAGGTCGCCGATGCCGTCGCCGTTGGAGTCGGCGAACGACCGGGGATAGATCTGATAGATGACGGCATCCTCCCACCAGTGGGTCGGAACGGACGCCGAGTCGGATGCCGGGGCATTTTTCGCGTTGGTGTTCAGGACGCTCTCCGCTCTCCCATGTTCTGTCGTCGTACGTACCCATCGGGGTGCGCCGGACCCGCAGCGGGTCGCAGCAGGCCCGTCGGGTGGAACCGCATGTGCCCACGGTGGGCCGGTCGGTATCAGGTTGCCCGCGGTGGGCCGGTCGGTATCAGGTTGCCCGCGGTGGGCCGGTCGATTCGCGTACGACCAGCCGGGTGGGCAGGATCACGGGTGCGAGCTCCCGATCGTCGGGGAAGGTGCCGCAGAGCTGGTCGAGCAGCATGCCGGCGGCGAGGCGGCCCTGTTCGGTGACGGGTTGGGCGACCGTGGTCAGTCCGACGGCACCGGCGAGGTCGTGATCGTCGATACCGATCACGCTGATGTCCTCGGGTACCCGCAGGCCGGCCAGGCGCAGCGTGGTCATCGCCCCCATCGCCATCTCGTCGCAGGCCGCGAAGATGGCGGTGGGCGGTTCGCCGCGTCGGAGCAGTTCCTCGGTGGCCCGGGTGCCGCCGGCCACGGTGAAGTCGCTGTCGATGTCGAGCTGGGGGTCGGCCGGGATGCCGGCGTCGAGCAGTTCCTGCCGGTAGCCGAGCCGTCGGTCGAGGTGGGCGGTGTGCGGGAGTTCGTCGTTGGGCTCGCCGGAGATGTGGGCGATCCGGCGGTGGCCGAGCGCCAGCAGGTGGGCGACGGCGGTACGGGCGGCGGCCACGTCGTTGATCCGTACTCCCGGCCAGCCGGGTACGACGGTGCCGGAGCTGATCGTGACGCCGGGTAGCATCCGCCGGGTCGCCGTCACGAAGTCGGCGGCCTTCAGCGGCATGGCGACCAGCATCATCGCGTCGACCCGCTTGTGCAGATCGGCGGTCCGGAACAGCCGTTGCCGGATGTGTTCCCGTCCGCCGAGGGTGTAGAGCAGCAGGTCGTAACCGGCCTCGTGGAGGACCGCCTCGGCGGCTTCGACGACGGTGCCGAAGAACCAGCGAGTGATCAGTGGCACCACCACCGCGATGGTGCCGGTCCGGCCGCCCGCCAACCGGGAGGCGCTGGGTGACACGGTGTAGCCGAGTTCGGTGGCGGCGGCCAGCACCCGGGCCCGAGTGGCTGCCGACACGGTCGGCAGGCCGCGCAGCGCCCGGGAGACGGTGGCGGTGGAGACTCCAGCGTAGCGAGCGACATCGTCGATCCTGGTCACTGTGTTACTCGCTTCGCTCGATCACCCCGCCACCGCCATCGGTTCGTGGCGGGAACTCAACCCTTGACGCTACCGGCGAGCAGGCCACGTACGAAGTATCGCTGTAGGGAGAGGAAGACGATCAGCGGAACCAGGATGGAGATGAACGCACCCGAGGTCAGTCGTTGCCAGTCGTTGCCCCGGGTTCCGGCCAACTCCGCCAGGCGTACGGTCAGCGGCGCGGTTTCGTTGCCGCCTCCGGCGAAGATCAGCGCGACCAGCAGGTCGTTCCAGACCCAGAGGAACTGGAAGATCCCGAAGGCCGCGATCGCCGGCGTGATCAGTGGCAGCACGATCGTACGGAAGATCTTCGGGTGGGTGGCGCCGTCCACCCGGGCCGCCTCCATCAGCTCGGTGGGCAGCTGGGAGATGAAGTTGTGCAGCAGGAAGATGGCCAGGGGCAGCGCGAAGCAGGTGTGCGCGAACCAGACCTGGATGAAGCGCTGCTCGTCCTCCAGCTGCCAGGCCGGCATCAGCGTCACGCCGCCCACCGTCACGCCGGTGGAGAAGAACCGCAGCAGCGGGACCAGCGCCATCTGCAACGGCACGATCTGGAGGGCGAAGATGCCGATGTAGACCCAGTCGCGGCCCCGGAAGTTGATCCAGGCCAACGCGTACGCCGCGAGGGTGGCGAAGGCCAGCGGGAACAGCACCGAGGGAATGGTGATCACCAGCGAGTTGATGAAGTAGCTGGCGAGCTGGCCGGAGGAGGCCGACTGGCCGAAGAGCACATCCTGGTAGTTGTCCAGGGTGACCTGCGGGTCGGTGAAGAAGGTCCACCAGCCGGTGGTCTTGATCTGGTCCTCGGGCCGGAACGACGAGACGAAGAGGCCGAAGGTCGGGATGGTCCAGACCACCGCGATGACGATCGAGACGATCGTGGCGGCCCGGGTGTTGAGTCGTTTGCGTACCCGGCCGACGGTGGTCTTCGGCTGGTCGCTCGTGGTGGCGGTGCCGGCGAGCGGGGGTGTGGTCGTCGTCATGTCATACCTCCCGCTGCTTGCGCAGGTTGCGGATCTGGTAGATCACGATCGGGACCACCAGCACGAAGAGGATCACCGCCAGGGCCGAGCCCTGGCCGGTCTCGCCGGCCCGGAAGGCCTGGTTGTACATCTCGTTGGCGACCACACCGGTCTCGTAGTTGCCGTTGGTCATGGTCCGGACGATGTCGAAGACCTTGAGCGTGGCGATCGAGATGGTGACCACGACGACGATGAGCGCCGGCCGGATGCTCGGCAGGGTGACCCGCCAGAACATCTGCCAGGCGTTGACTCCGTCGAGCCGGGCGGCTTCGACGATGTCGGCGGGGATCGCCTTGATCGCGGCGGAGAGTACGACCATGGCGAAGCCGGCCTGGATCCAGACCATCACGACGATCAGCAGCAGTGTGTTGAGTGGGGCGTTGAGCAGCCACTGCCGGGGTTCACCGCCGAAGAAGACCACGATCTGGTTGAGGAGACCGATCTGGTCCTGTTCCTCGGAGCGGTAGGCGTAGACGAACTTCCAGATGATGCCGGCACCGACGAACGAGATGGCCATCGGCATGAAGATCAGTGACTTGGCGATCGACTCGAACCGGGCCTTGTCCACCATCACCGCGTAGATCAGACCGATCGAGGTGGCGATCAGCGGGACCAGGATCACCCAGAGCAGGGTGTTGGTCAGCACCTTGACGATCTCGTCCTGCGAGAACATCCAGTCGTAGTTGGCCAGTCCGACCCAGTTCGTGCCATCGCTGTCCATGAAGGACAACACGAGGGTGCGGACCGCCGGGACCACCAACCCGATGAGTAGCAGCAGCACCGTCGGGAGCAGGAAGAAGAGCCCGAGCACGCCTTCCCGCGGTTTCAGCCTGCCGATGGTCACGGTTCCGCCACTGGCGGACGCCGCGATGAGCCGGGCGTCGCGCCGGCGTGCGAACCAGGTGGGTACGGCGTCCAGCAGGAACAACAGGCCGCCCACCACGACGACGAAGGCCACCAAGCCGTAGAGCAGGATCATGAGCTTTGGGGCTTCGTCGGCGAACTCGAAGTTCATCCGCTCTCCCTAGAGGGGTTGTCTGCCGGATCGGGTGGCCCGGACCGAGCCGGACCACCCGATCAGGGATCACTTCGGCCAGGTGCCTTCGATGAAGGTGAGCGTGGCAGCGGTGTCCTTACCGTTGATCCACTCGATCATGCCCTTCCAGAACGAGCCCGAGCCGACGGCGGCCGGCATCAGGTCGGAACCGTCGAACCGGAAGACGGTCTTCGGGTCCTGGAGGATCTGGACTGACAGCTTGTCGATCGGGTTCGCGACGTTGGCGAGGTCCAGGCCCTTGTTGGCGGAGACCCAGTCACCGATCTTGGCGCGGCTGTTGGCGTGCTCGGCCGAGGCGAGGTACGTCTGCACCGCCTGGACCTCGGGCCGGTCGGCGAAGGCCACGGTGAACTCGCCGCCACCCAGCACCGGCTTGCCCTTGGCGGCGTCGATGCCCGGGAAGTAGAAGGCGAAGACGTCGCCGTCCTCGGCCACCTTGGTACCTTCCGGCCACTGGTTGGCGTAGAACGACGCCTGCCGGTGCAGGGTGCACTTGCCCTGCGTGATGGGCAGGCCGCCCTCCTGGAACGAGGTGGTGGCGATGCTCTTGACGCCGCCGTAGCCGCCGTTGACGTACTTCTCGTTCTTGAGGATGGTGCCGGCCTTGTCCAGCGCCTCGGCGACCTTCGGGTCGTTGAACGGGATGCCGTGGGTGACCCACTGGTCGTAGACCTCGGGGGTCTGCGTACGCAGCATCAGGTCTTCGATCCAGTCGGTGGCCGGCCAGCCGGTGGCGTCACCGGACTCGATCCCCGCGCACCACGGCTTCTGCCCGGTGGCGGCGATCTTGTCGCTCAGGGCGATCAGCTCGTCCCAGGTGGTGGGGACCGTGTAGCCCTTCTCCTTGAAGGTCTTCGGCGAGTACCACACGAAGGACTTGACGTTGGAGCCGAGCGGTGCGCCGTAGAACTGGCCCCCGACGGTGCTGTACTTCAACCAGTCCGGGGAGTAGTTCTTCTCCGCCATCGCCTTGGTTTCCGCCGAGACGGGCTTGAGCTTGCCAGCCTCGGCGAACCGGGTCAGCAGGCCCGGCTGGGGGATGAAGGCGATGTCCGGCGCGTTGCCGCCGTCGACGCGTACCTGGAGCTGCGCCTCGAACTCGCCGCTGCCCTCGTAGTTAATCTTGATGCCGGTGCAGTCAGCGAACTCCTTCCAGGAGTTCTGTAGCCGGTCTGCCTCGAGGTCCCGAATGGACGCGTAGATGGAGACCTTCTTACCGCTGTGGCCCTGATACTCTTTGTAAGCGGCACACTCCGGAGAGTCTGCCTTGTCGTTCTTGCTGTCGCTGCCACCGCATGCGGTGGCGGTGAGCGCCAGGCCCAACACGCTGGCGATCGCGAAGGCTTGGCGTGGTCTGGTAGAGACCGCCATGCCGTCCTCCTTCCTCTGCCGGCGCGCCGATAGCCGTGGCTCAGTTGCCCGTGGCTCCGTGCCGGCCTCGATGGGCGTCACCACATGTAAGCGCTTGCAAGGAAACTTCGTCTATACCCATGAGGCGGCACAGGCGTAACGATTCGGAAACCTAGCGGCCACCGATGGTCTGGTCTCGTGTCAGCCATCCCAGATCATCGATAGTTAGCCCTTCCGATGCATGTAGTTTTCTGTCACCCTCATCTGCGACAAAGAAGATTTTCGCCACGAAGGGTGCGGTATGCGTCCACGCCTGCTCACGCTCGTCAGCACGACACTGCTCCTCGCCGTCGCGGCACTGGCCCCAGCCAGCCCCGCACTCGCGGCCCCCACCTTCAAGGTTCCGTTCCCCTGTGGACAGAGCTGGAGCGGACAGACCCGACCCGATCACAGCCCGACCAACGCCATCGACTTCAACCGGACCAACGACGAGGGCGACCCGGTCGTGGCGAGCGCGCCCGGCACGGTGGACCGGGTGACGAATCTCGGCGACACCAGCTACGGCCGGTACGTACGGATCGACCACGGGGGCGGTTACACCACGTACTACGCCCACCTCAGCGCGTTCGCGGCAGGGCTCTCCGTCGGGGACACCGTCGGCTACGGCACGGTGATCGGCTACGTCGGCAACACCGGCAACTCGTACGGCGCCCACCTGCACTACGAGCAGCGCTCCGGCGGCAGCGACGTCCAGATCCGGTTCAACGGCAGCCTCGCGCTCTACTGGGGTGCACAGACCTACACCAGCGACAACGGCTGCTCCAGTGGCGGCACCGCCACCGGGACCGTCCGCACTGCCGGCACCCCGCTGACCGTACGCTCCGGGCCGGGCACCGGCTATTCCTCGGTGGGTACGGTCGCCACCGGCACCACAGTCACGATCTACTGCCAGACCACCGGCACCACGGTCACCGGGACCTACGGTACGAGCAACATCTGGAACCGGATCGGCACGGGCCGGTTCATCGCCGATGCGTACGTCTACACCGGTAATGACGGATTCATTCCCGGCGTTCCCCGCTGCTGATATTTCTCATTGACGAGACAGAAAGCGCTGATCCCGGTGCTCGGAGTCCAGGCCAGTGGACTTCGAGCACCGGGATCAGCGGCCTGAGCAGTGTGATCAGCGTTGTGCGGGGGTCAGTCGCGGGGGCGTCAACTGAAGATGCTGACACCACCAGGTCCAACGAGTAGCCCGATGATGATGAGGACAATTCCCCAGAGCAGCTGCCGCCGGAAGAGGGCCAGCACACCGGCGACCACCAGTACTACCGCGAGAATCCAAAGAATCAGTTCCATGGTCGGTTGAATACCCTTTCTGTTGCGTCTGGAAACCTTTAGCCAATCGCGTGCTCGGCGAGGTGGAACACGCTGTATGCCTGTTTGATGACCGGATGGGCGACGTTGCGGACCCGGACGCCACCCGGTGTCGTACCCCGTTCGGAACCGGCGTGCGCGTGGCCGTGCAGGGCCAGCGCCGTGGGGGCCGAGTCGATGGCCTGGGCGAGCAGGTACGACCCGAGGAACGGATAGATCTCCAGGGGCTCGCCGGCCAGGGTGTCCGGTACCGGGGCGTAGTGCGTCAGCGCCACCCGCACGTCGCAGTCCAGCTCGCGTAGCGACTCGCCGAGTTGGTCGGCGACCACGCTGGTGGTACGGATGAAGGCCTTCATCTCCGGTTCGCCGAAGTCACTGGCGCAGCGGCCGGCAAAGCCACCACCGAACCCCTTCACCCCGGCGATGCCGAGCCGGGTCCCCCCGCAGTCGAGCACCGTCGTGTCCCCCTCCAGCACGGTGATACCGGCGTCCTGGAGCACCCCGACGAGCTGTGGCACCTCGTCACAGTGGTAGTCGTGGTTACCCAGTACGGCCACCACGGGCACGTCCAGGCCACCGAACTCGGTGGCGACGCACCGGGCCTCCTCCTCCGTACCGTGTCGGGTCAGGTCGCCCGCCAGCAGTAGTGCGTCGGCGTGCTCCGACAGGCGGTCCAGGGCCGGACGGAACCGTCCCACCACATCCTTGTCGACGTGCACGTCGCCGACCGCGGCGATCCGGATCGTCATCGTGCTCTCCTCACGGCAACTCCTCGGCCTCGCTTGGCTCCTGGGCGCGAATCACCCCGATGTCCACCAGCAGCGGCAGATCGGGAAAGGCCTCGGTCACCAACTGGAGGATCTGGTCCCGGCGGCGGTGGCTCTCCACCTCACCGGAGAGGACCAGCGAATGGTCCCGACGAACCACCGCGATGCCCTGTTCGGCGATGCCGGGGTTCTCGGTCAGCAGCCGGTGGACCGCCGCCTCGAGGTACTCGTCCGGCGGCTCGGTTCCGCTCCGCTGCGGCACGCCATCACCTCCTCAGTCTTCGCGCGCCCCCGGAGAGGGCACGACGTCCAGTCGGTCCAGCAGGACGAGGAACGCCTCCGCGTACGGCGAATGTGCCGTCTCCTTGCGTACCCGCTCCCAGTCGATCTGTTCCCGCAGCGAGCGGGCGAGCGGTAGCCCACGGGCGAAGTCGCAGTAGTGCTGCGAGAAGCTGAGCAGCTTGTGCACCATCAGCTGGGTGGCGGAGAGCACCGGCATGTGGATGGCGTCCACCGGTCGTACGACGGTGTCGCCGAAGGTCTCGTCGGTGACCGGGGTTTCGATCGGGCGGTGGATGAGGTCCACCAGGCGTCCCTCGTCGTAGACCTTCACCAGCCAGTCCTCGGGGGGCCGTTCCGCCACGAAGCCCTCCGCCACGAGTGTCTCCAGGGCCCGGTCCACGTCCTGTCCCCGGATGAGGAAGTCGACGTCATGGTCACTGGAGTGGCCGCCGTGTGCGTAGACGGCGAAACTGCCGCCGAGAGCGAACGGAATCTCGGACTGTTTGAGGACAGCGGCGACCCGCTTGAGGGTATGCAACAGCCCCTCGTCCTCGCGGTGCGCCATGGGTATCTCCCTGAGATCGTGGGACGGCAAACCGGTAGCTGGGATGGCGATCTATCCGGCAGGTGGGATGGCGAATTATCGGTACCCGGTGCGCCGGTCGCTCACACCTGTGACCGGAGTAGGGGGTCGTGCCCGTATGGTGAACCGCTTCCCTTCTGGTAACGATCGCGTGCTCTCGGGCGGTACCGTGGCCGAGGTGGCCACATCTGCGCGGAAGCGGCATGACGGCATCTCCGACGACAGTGACAGACGGCTGCGGGCGGTAGCCCTGGTCGGCATCGACGGGTCCGGCAAGACCACCCAGGCACACCGATTGGCCGACACGCTGGTGGCCGCCGGGGTGCCGGCCGACTACTGGCAGAACGCGGGTGGTCGGCGCTGGTTCGGGCGGATCGCCCGGCGGCTCGGCCGCCGGGACGCCCAACGGCTGTTGGGCCGCAACGGCATGCTGGTCGCCGAGTCGGTGCTGCGTTGGCTGGCCATCGCCCGGGCCCTGGTCCGGTCGACGCTACGCCGGCGGGTGGCGGTGATGGACCGCTACGCCGTCTGCCAGTACGCCAGTATCCGAGCCCATCGGGGGGACCGCTGGGAACCGTTGGCCCGGCTGCTCTACCGGATCTTCCCGGCCCCGGACGTCACGTTCCTGCTCGCCGTGGACCCGGCTGAGGCGTACCGGCGGATCGAGCGGCGTGGAACCGACCACGAGAGCATGGAATACCTGGTCGCGGCGGATGCCGCGTACCACTCGTTGCCCGAGTTCCCCACCTTCGTGGTCATCGACGCCAACGCCACACCGGACGAGGTGAGCCGGGCCATCCAGGAGCGGCTGCGGCACTGGTCACGGGAGGCGGTGGTGGCGACCGCCTCGACCGTGGGTCAGGCCTGACCATGGACCGGGATGGTCGCTCCGCTCGTCGGAGCCGACTCCGGGCCTGCCAGGAACCGGATCACCGCCGCGATCTCGGCCGGGGGCACCCAACGGGAGTGGTCGGCGGTGGGCTGGGCGGCCCGGTTGGCCGGCGTGTCGATGACGCTCGGGGCGACCGTGTTGCACCGTACCCCTGATCGTCGGTATTCGACCGCGACGGCGGCGGCGAACGCCTGCACGGCGGCCTTGGCCGTCACGTAGCCCGCAGCCCCGGGGAAGGGCGCGACGGCGGCGCGGGACGAGACGCAGACCACCGCGCCGCCCCCGGCGGCGACCAGGTGGGGCAGGGCGGTGTGGGTCACCAGGTAGGTGGGGCGCAGGTTGAGCGACAGCATCCGCTCGAACTCGGCTATCGGGGTCTCGTGCACCAGCCCGCCGCTGGCGTACCCGCCGACCAGGTTGACCACGGCCCGCAACGGCGCGTCCGGGTCGGCCGTCGCGGCGTCCACCGCCCGTGCCACGGCGATCGGATCGGTGAGGTCAGCCACCGGTCGGAGCACGCCGCCGGCCGCCGGCACGGTCGTCGGTCGGGCCTCCCGGACCGGTACGACCACCCGCCAGCCCGCCTCGACGAAGCTGTCGGTGACCGCGGTCCCGAGTCCGCCGGTGCCGCCGGTGATGAGGACGCTGCGATTCGCCATGTGCGTCACGGTAATGCCGGTCGCTCCTTGGTCGGCAATGACTGGCCACGGGGCCGGTACGCGGGACGGGGCGAGGGATGGGACCCTTGCTATCGGCCCGGCGTGATTTTCCCGATACCCCGTGTCATGGTTGACGCTCCCGGCTTCATGAAAGTAAGTTTCATCCGTGGCGAAGAGTGCGAAGGTTTCTGTGAACCACGAGACCGGTGGATTGATAGTCCACATCAGTGGTCTGCTCCCGTCACTGTCCCCGGCCGAGCAGCGGGTCGCCCGACTGGTCGTGGCCAACCCGGCGGACGCGGCGCGGCGCACCATCACCGATCTCGCCACCGCCGCCGAGACCTCCGAGGCCACCGTCATCCGGTTCTGCCGGTCGGTCGGGATGGAAGGCTATCCGCAACTGCGGATCCGCCTGGCCGCCGAGGCGGCCCGACGGGTCGAGCCGCCGGACGCGCGGGTCGTCGGCGGTGACATCCCGCCCGGGGCCGACCTGGCTCAGATCATCGCCACCATCGCCTTCAACGACGCCCGAGCCGTCGAGGAGACCGCCGAGCAACTCGACCCCGCGATCTGCGAGCAGGTCGTGGCGGCAGTCGCCAACGCCGGCCGGATCGACATCTACGGTGCCGGCGCGAGCGGTTTCGTCGCCTCCGACTTCCAGCAGAAGCTGCACCGGATCGGGCGTACCGCCTTCTACTTCCCGGACATACACACGGCGCTGACCTCGGCGGCCCTGCTCGGCAAGGGGGACGTCGCCCTGGGCATCTCACACACCGGCACCACCTCGGACGTCGTCGAGGTGCTGGAGCAGGCGAGAGCCCGGGGGGCGACCACCGTCGCGTTGACCAACTTCCCCCGCTCGCCGATCACCGACGCGGCGGACTTCGTGCTGACCACGGCGGCCCGAGAGACGACCTACCGATCCGGTGCGATGGCCAGCCGGCTGGCCCAGTTGACCGTGGTGGACTGCCTCTTCGTCGGAGTGGCCGCCCGGAACCGGGCCCGGGCGAAGAAGGCACTGGAAGTAACCGCTGAGGCGGTCGCACCACACCGCGTGGGTAGTCGGAGGCGGGCATGACCAGCGACGTGGCGGTGGACGACAGCGGCGAGGGATACCCGGACGTGGTCCGGGTCGGGGCACCGACCGAGCGACGCAATCCGCTCAGTCTCGACCTCGATCTGATGCCCACCCGGGACGTACTGCGGGTGATCAACGAAGCCGACCGACGGGTGCCCGAGGCGGTGACCGCGGTGCTCGACGAACTCACGGAGACGGTCGAGTTCGGCGTACGGGCGCTGCGGGCGGGACACCGGGTGCACTACTTCGGCGCTGGCACATCGGGACGCCTCGGGGTGCTCGACGCGGCGGAACTCGCCCCGACCTTCAACTCGCCCAAGCACTGGTTCTGCGCGCACATCGCGGGCGGGCCGTCGGCGATGTGGCAGGCGGTGGAGAACGCGGAGGACGACGAGGCGGCCGGTTCCGCCGAGGCGAAGGACTGCGTGCAGGACGGTGACCTGGTGATCGGCCTGGCGGCGAGTGGCCGTACGCCGTACGTGCTCGGCGCACTGCGTACCGCCCGGGCGCTGGGCGCGGCCACCGTGCTGCTCTGTGCCAATCCCGCTGCGGATGCGGCCGGTGAGGTGGATGTCTTCATCGGCGTCGCAACCGGGCCCGAGGTGGTTACCGGCTCCACCCGGATGAAAGCCGCCACCGCCCAGAAACTGGTGCTCAACGCCTTCTCCACGGCGGTGATGGTCCGGCTCGGCCGGGTCTACTCCAACCTCATGATCGACGTGGTGGCCACCAACGCGAAGCTCCGGGGCCGGATGATCTCCATCCTGATGGAGGCGACCGGCTGTTCCGAGGACGTCTCCCGGCAGGCGTTGACCGACACCGGCGGAGACCTGAAGATCGCTTTGGTCTCGCTCGTCTCCGGCGCGGGCGTCGACGAGGCACGTACCGCGTTGGCCCGCTCCGCCCACCAGGTACGCGGGGCACTTGCTCTTCTTGCCCCCTGAGGCTGAGTTGTCCTGCTCGCCTCCTGAGGCTGAGTTGTCCTGCTCGCCTCCTGAGGTAGAGTTGCCCGGCGCCACCGGCCGGATTGTTCATCCGACGTGGGGGTAATCCATGTCCCGTGGATGGGCCGATCAGCTGTATCGGTACGTATTGCGGTAGTGACGAACATCGCAGTACGCGCGGTGGCATCGGCTGCGGTGTGATCGGGGTTCCGCGATTTCGCCACTTTCCGGGCGAAACACCGCGACAAACTCGCGCTGGTTGGCGGGATCCCACGTTCTGGTCGCGCAACGCGGGGACCTGACAGCAAACGTCGATCTCGCTCTCAGCAACTACTCAGGCATTCGTGACACTTTCGACTCACGAGACGGAATCCCCAGCACGTCTCATCTGTTGTGTAGGTGTCGGCACCACAGGGCACAGCGGAAGTACGGGGGAGGGCTGATGAACGTGGGGACCGCAAGAAACCGGGCAGCCGGCGCGAGCGAGGGGATCGTGAGCAACGTGGAGAAGAATGTCGTGATGCGTACCGACGAGGTCGCCGAGGAACGCGATCTGGTCGGCGTCTACCTGCACGAGATCTCCCGTACGCCGTTGCTCGACGCAGCCAAGGAGGTCGACCTCTCCAAGGCGATCGAAGCGGGCCTCTACGCGGAGCACCTGCTCGACGAGGACCGGGTTCCGGAGGGCGTCGAGCGAACGGAACTGGAGCGGGTGGTCGCCGAGGGGGAGCGGGCCAAGGACCTGTTCATCCGGGCCAACCTGCGGCTGGTCGTGTCGATCGCCCGGCGCTACGTGCGCTCGGGGATGCCGATGCTGGACCTGATCCAGGAGGGCAACACCGGCCTGGTACGGGCCGTGGAGAAGTTCGACTACGAGCGTGGCTACAAGTTCTCGACGTACGCCACCTGGTGGATCCGCCAGGCGATCAGCCGGGCCATCGCCCAGCAGGAGCGCACCGTACGACTGCCGGTGCACCTGGTCGAGGACGTCAACCGGATGCGCAACGTGGCCCGTCAGCTGACCCGCGAGCTGGGCACCGACCCGGAGCCGGAGCAGGTGGCAGCGGCCCTCGGGGTGCCCGTCGAGCGGGTGCGGGAGCTGATCCGCTGGTCGCAGGACACCGTATCGCTGGACACGCCGGTCGGGGACGACGGGGACACGAACCTCGGTGACCTGGTCGCCGACAGTGACGCTCCCTCGCCTGAGGAGATCGTCCTGACCGCGCTGGAGCGTCAGCGGATCGAAGGACTACTCAACCACCTCGACGACCGGTCGGCCGGCATCATGCGGGCCCGCTACGGTCTGGAGGACGGCCGGGAGCACTCGCTCACCGAGGTCGCCTCGCGTTTCTCGCTCTCCCGGGAGCGGATCCGCCAGCTGGAGATCCAGGCCCTGGGCCGGCTGCGTGAGCTGGCTCGCGCGGAGGGCCTCCGGGCGGCCTGATCTCCGATCTGCCTGAACCCCGTACGGCGAACGGCCGGCGTCCCCAAGCGGGACGCCGGCCGTTTCCATGCTGCGGGCCGGTACGGCGGTGGCTAGCGCACCCGGCCGTAGCCATATGGCGACATCATGTCCACGCTGGATAGTTTGACGTTTTCCCCGAAGGTGGGGGCATGGATTACCTTGCCGCCACCGACATAGAGCGCGACGTGCCCGAGTTTGTTGTAGAACACCAGGTCGCCGGGTTGGAGCGCGCTGCGGTTGATCCGGGCCACCCGACCCCACTGCATCTCGGCGTTGTGCGGCAGGGACTTGCCGGCGGCCCGCCACGCCGCCTTGGTCAGTCCTGAGCAGTCGTAGCCGTTGGGGCCGTCGGCGGCCCAGACGTACGGCTTGCCGATCGCGCCGTACGCGTACCGCACCGCCACACCGGCCTGGCCGGAGACTGCCGGGATGCTGCCCCGGTAGGCAGTTCCCTTCGTGGTGGCCGAGCCGTACGCCTGGCGTCGCAACTGATAAAGCCGGGCGAGGTCAGCCTCGATCTTCTTCTTGCCGTCAGTGAGCTGTTTGGCCTGGGCGGTCTGCCGGGCCAGCGTGTTGTCCAGGCGGGCCTTCTCGGCGGTGTAGCGGCGCTGCGCCTGGTCGAGCGCGGAGACTCGCTGCTCCCGGTCTCGTGCCAACTGGTCCAGTGCGCCCAGCCGGCCGGCGAGGTTGTCAGCGCTGCCCGGATCGAGCAGGATATCGGCGGTACGGAGCCGGCCGCCCTTGTACGCGGCGACGGCCAGTCGGCCGACCTCCGAGCGGGCCTGGGCGAGCTGTTGCTCCAGTGGTCCGAGTCGCTTGCCCACCTCGGCTGCCGTGGCCTTGGTGGCCTTGATCTCCTCGTTGAGCCGGTTGTACGACTCAACGATCCGTTCCAACTCGACCGAGGCCTTGTTGATCTGTCGGGTCAGTTCGCTGACCGACGGTGCGGCCCGTACGACCGAACCGGGGGCGAGCAGGCCGATCGAGAAACCGACCAGCACGATGGCTCGTAACAGGTTTCGCGCGGACGACAAGAGTGGGGGCACCCTTCCTTCCGGCCGCCGATCCGGCTGACAAAGCGGCGGCACCGGGCCGGAGCCACAGGGATGGCGGACGGCCGGACCGGCGGGACCAACCTAACCCGATGATCGGGATGACCAACAGTGACGCGGCAGCGATAAGAGCTGTTGACGGCTAATAGGCGAAATGTCGAAATCACCCAAAGTATCTATTTGGCGGCTCAAGGTGAGGGGTCGTTTCGATCGGCTGTGGGTCGCTCCGCCCCGCTGGCAGATTGTCCATTTAGTCGCTCGTGGCGGATGGTCGGTGGGTTTTTGGTGTCGCAAAATAAGGCAAAGTCGTACGTAAATGCGTCCAGGGAGCTAGCTGCTGCCTGGAAATCTGCCAGGTGGCTAAGGGGGCCCTTCCCTTTTCTGGCGCGGCCTTCGCACAATGGCAGCGAAAGCCGAAGAGGTCTTTCGAAAGCTTCTGGGAACGGAAGCGTCCCACGAACGATGATCGGCACCTGGCTGCCACCAGATGCCGATCTTCACAACCGTCCACACCAGCCCGCCTCACGAGTGGTTGGAGGCACGTGTGAATCCTACTCGCCCCTCTTTGCGCTCACCAGATCTACTCTCCGTAGCGCCGGATGGCGCAAAAGGCAGGATTTCGGTCACGCTGTATCGGCAGCCCGGTATTTGCGTCACCTCCACCTGGTTCACCGTCGGGGGCAACCGATACCCGGTCAGCGAACTCAGCGAACTGCACACCGCCCGGGGGCCCCACGACCGACTGACGGTGCGGGCGGTGGGGGTGACCGGGGTACTGCTGGCGGCCATCGGCATCACGCTCGGCTACACCGGCGGGCTCTACCGGTTGACCGCCCTGGCCTATCTGACGCTCGGGATCCTGACGCTCGTACCGGTGCTGCTGGCCGTCGCCGGTAACCGGTGGCGGCCACCCGCCTACGAGCTGTGGGGCACCTACCGGGGCACGACGACGCTGCTGTTCACCAGCGACCAGGAGCGGGAGTTCGGCCAGGTGACGAGGGCGCTGGTGCGGGCCCGGGAGGTCGCGCGGCTCGGCGGGCTGGCGGACCCGGTGGCCATGGGGGAGGTCTGGCGTCCGCTGCCGCGGTAAGGGGGGAGGCTGGCGGGCGGGCTCAGTCGAGCTCGCCCGCCAGTTTTGCGATCCGGGCGAGGGAGTCGGTTGGACTCAGTGCCGCCTGCCGTAGCCCGGCGAAGGTCTGCATGTGCGACATCACCGCCTCGGGCTGGTCGAGTACGTCCTCCAAGCCGGTGCTCTCCAGGTAGACCACGTCTGGGTCCTCGGCGCCCGCGAAGCTGATGATCACGAACTGGCCGAGCGGGGTGTAGATCGGCGATGTGAACGGCAGTACCTGGATGGTGATGTGGTCGTTTTCGGCCAGAGCGATCAGGTGTCGAAGCTGACCCCGGATGACGTCGGTCCCACCGGTCTGTCGGTGCAGGGTCGCTTCGTCGAGGACCACATCGAGCGTGGGCGGGTTGGCTCGGTCCAGCACCTCTCGTTGTCGGCGGATACGCAGGGCGACCGACGCCTCCGCCTCGCTGGGGTCGTTGAAGTTCGGTATCACGATCTTCGCGACGGCCTGTGCGTACTCCGGGGTCTGGAGCAGCCCGGGCATTCCGACCGACTGGTAGAAGGAGAGTCCCGACGCCTCCGCCTCCAGCCCGATGTACGAGAAGTAGGCCGGCGGGACGCTGTCGCGGTATTGCGACCACCAGGTGCGTTGCCGGGCGACCCGCGCCAGGCTGACCAACTCGGCCACCTCGGCTGGGTCGGTGACCTGGTAGTGGAGCAGCAGGGCCTTCACATCGTTGGTGGAGATGGAGACGTATCCGGCTTCGATGCGAATGAGCTTGGAGAGTGACCAGTCCATGGCCGTGGCGACCTGCTCTTGCGTCAACCCGGAGGCCTCACGAGCCCGACGAATGGCCGACCGAAGCTTTCGCCGGCCGACTTTCGGTCCGTATGTAGTGGCCATCGCGGTAACCCTTCCTTCAACGGCGCGAGGCGGCCGAGCGAGGGGTCACATGGTCGTGTGCGAGGGTTGCCACCTGGCTACCCGCTACCTATCAATTGGCCAGGCTCTTGTGCAGGCTACACCGCGTTGTTTGGCAGCACCAGCTATCGACGACTGTCGCAACTGACCGATCACGCAAAGTCCTTGTGGCCCGACAGAACAACATAATTCGCGGTTTTTCGGGCTATGCGGTACGGCAATCAACGGGCTAATCTCTGGTGCGTCGCGGCACCTGCCGCAATTGACGCCGGTGCCGGGGAGGGCGCATGTCGCAGTTGGGTTCCACCGTGGGCGTCTGGCGTAAGAGCAGTCGGTGTGAATCTCAGCAGTGTGTCGAGGTCGCACGAACCGTCTCGGGGGTGGCCGTACGAGATTCCGCCGCTCCCGTCGACCACCTTGAGATCGCCGCACCGGCCTGGCGAAACTTCCTGTCCGCGATTCGCGTCGGAGACCTGCGGAACTGAATCGTCGACCCGCGTCGATCGACGTCGGCGTACCCCGATTCGTCGCCTTCCGTATTCACGTCGATCACCGTGAGTTCATTCAAGTTTATCGTCTTCTATGGTTGGTTCGGTCGTGAGACATTGAAGCGGGCGATGAACGCCCGGTGCACACATTGCATCCGACATTGACCGAGTCGTCGGGAGTGGGCGGATCTTATGGCGGATCAACCAGCGCGGTGGCGTCGGAGTAGCCGCTGCGAGTCGCACACCTGTGTCGAGGTGGCCTTCACGTCGGGCCGGGTACTGGCCCGTGACTCGAAGGTCGACGACGGCCCGGTGCTGGAGTTCGGCGCAGGCCCCTGGCAGGCGTTCTGCGCCGAACTCAAGGCCGGCCGGTTGCGCGGCTGACCGGGCCGGGTCAGCCGCGCACCGGCTCCCGGTCCGGAGCGGGTGCCTGGGCCGAGGCCCGGACCCACCGGGCCACCACCCGTTCGGCGTAGAACGACACGAACGGGACTGTGCCCGCGAGCATCACCAGGATCATCCGGCTCAGCGGCCAGTTCACGCGTCGACCCAGGTCGAAGACGGCCACCAGGTAGACCATGTAGAGGAAGCCATGGGCCGTACCAACCGTCTCGACGACGATCGGCTCCGCCCAGATGTACTTCAGCGGCATCCCGATCACGACCAGCGCGATCAGCACGACGCCCACCACGTAGGCGATGACGCGGTAGCGGGTCAGGGCAGCGCCCACCTCGTTCCGTCCTTTCCTCCTCCGGCGGTCAGCCGGGGTAGTCACTGGGGCGAGCGCCCGGATTGGCGTTCAGCCACGACAGATAGTGGTTGTAGGCGGCCAGGTCGGGATCGTCGTTGTCCGAGGCAGGCACCGTGGCCCGGGCGGACCGGACGGGACGACGTATCCCCGGAGGCAGATCGGCCTCGACGGGGGCCGAGGAATCCGCCGCCGCGCCCGCCGTCTCCCCGCCGCGTAGCGCGTGTCGGACCTCACGCGCCCATATGAAGATCACGAAGGCGGCGAAGACCGGCCACTCGAACGCGTACGCCCAGCTCACCGCGTTACCGGACGCCGCGCGGCTGACCTGCCACCAGCCCAGCCCGAGGCAGGCGGCAACCAGGACGACGGCGATCACATGGCGGGTGATCCATGCCGGGGTCCAGAGCCGTTTCATGGACCGAGCGTACCGGGGACGCCGCTGGTTCTCCGACGGGCCGTCGTAGTCACCGCCCCGGTGTCGCTGGTTTGGTGCCGCCGGGTCCGGGCAATCGTCTAGTTGTCGACCGGTACGTCCTGGCGGCGACGAACCACGCGAACCCGGAGGTAAGGATGACCGGATCTCTCTACCGTGACCAGTTCCCGCCAACCGGTCCCAGGGTGTCCACCGACGCCAGCCCGGAGCAGCGCCTCGGTGAGTGGGACGGTGATCATCTCCGCGAAGCCGAGGTGCCGCGACCGGACGGGGAACCGCTCACCGGGCTCGACCCGATCGACGAACTCGGCATCGACCCGGCCGAACTCGACGACGAGGACCTGATCCGGGAGATGCACAGCCTGCACCGCACCCGGCTGGACGTCCTTCGGCACGCCTCCGATTCGGCGTTGGCCAACCATCTGCGCCGTACAGCCGAGCTGGAGACCGAATACCTCGCTCGCCACCCCGGACGCGAGATCGACCCCAACCGACTACGCCCAGGTGTCTGATATGTCCGACTATGCCTCGGCATCTGATCTGCCCGGCCACGCCGAGCGCGGCATGTCCGCGCCGCCAGAGGTCGTCTTCAACACCGCGACCGACCCGGCCCGGGCGGGGTGGCTGCCCGAGCCGCTCCGCCAAGGGCAGCGTCCCCAACTGACCACGGAGACGCTCTGCGCCCGCTGGGACAGCGAATCCGGGGAGGTGACCTGGATGGCTCAGCTCCAGGTCCGTCCGATCGACGCGGGGGGTGCACAGGTTCGGCTCGACCTGGCGGTTGACCCGCCCGAGCCGCGCCTCGACGAACTTGCCAGCGAATCGCTCGACGGCTTGGCCCGCCAAGTAGCGGACAACCTGACCGCAGGCTGAAACCGAAGGGGTCCAGATGGGCGAACGGAGCTTTCGGGACAAGGTGTCCCGGCTACGCCAGGCGTACGCACCCCACGAACACCGACCCCTCGGCGGATACCTGGTAGCGATGGGTGGCTATGCCGGACTCCTTGGCACGCTGGCGACGGCGGTGAAACTGACCGGTCGGCCGCTTCCGTCCCGTCCCTCGACCGCCGACATCGTGCTGGTGTCGATCGCCACCCACAAACTCAGCCGGGTGCTCTCCAAGGACGCGGTGACCAGCCCGATCCGGGCCCCGTTCACCCAGTACGACAAGCCAATCGGCAGCGGCGAGGTGATGGAGCAGGTACGCGACCAGGGCAGCGGCACCCGGCACGCGATCGGCGAACTGCTGAGCTGCCCGTTCTGCCTGGCCGTCTGGATTGCCACCGGGCTCACCGGCGGGCTGGTGCTCGCCCCTCGGTTGACCCGGCTGGCGGCCACCGCGCTGACCGCCGTGGCCGCCTCCGACTTCCTCCAGATGGCGTACGCCATGGCGCAGCAGGCGGCGCAGGGGCAGGCCAAGCCGGACGCCTCCGACTAGCGCTTCAGGGGCACCCGTACCGGCCCGTGCCGACTGGCGCTCCAGGGGCACCCACACCGGCCCGCCACCGCCGGAATGGCGGCATGATCCGAGCGGATGTCCGCCGACTCGGACAGCCAGAGCGGCACGCCACCCGATTGTCGGACCGATCGGTGGAGCATCCCGCAGCCCTGACCAAAACCGCTGCTCACCACCCGGGTACGACGAATCCAATCGGTGGTCGTGACGCCGAACAGTCCACCGTGTACCGTCTGCGTTCGAGCCGGCCCGCGCTCTGTGGTGGGGCTAATTATCTGCGTACACTGCCCGTCGGTCACATCATGCCCGACGTTCACCCGGCATGAACGGCCGACGGCCCGTATCCGGGCGCGCGTGCCGGTAGGTCGGACCGACAGACGGAGTTGCCACCCATCCAGCGGCCGTACTATCGGCCCGGATCGGACGGTGAGTGTCCGAAGTAGAGGTTCCGGGCCTCATTGGTTCGGAAGGTATCTGTGGCACCCGGTCAGCGATGTTCCGGCGCCGAGCGCCGGGTTCGACCCGGTAGGCCCGTTGGAACGTGTGGAAGGCAGCGAACGATGATCTGCTCGGCATGCGGCACCGACCAAGACGAGGTCGACAGCGGTTACTGCATAAACCCGTCCTGCGGTGCTCGACTGGACCAGGCTGAGGTGCCCGGATCGATCGACGAGCCCGAACAGTCCGGGAAGTCTGGAAAGCCCGAGCCTGCCAGACTGGACGACCAGGGAGGGCTCGAAAGCGTTGGACTGGCCGACCAGCGGGCGTCCGAGCCGGCCGAGCGGTCTGGACAAGACGCACACCCCTGGGATGCCGACCCCACACAACCGCAGGAGCAGCAACGACCGACGGCGCTGGTCGAAGAGCCCGAGGAACGGGCACCGCTCAACCGTGCCGAGGACTCAGGGTGGGGCACGGAAGAGGACTCGGGTTGGGGCGCGGAATCAGCGTGGGGTGAGGAATCCGAGCAGCTTGACCACCTCGATCGGCTTGACCGCCTCGAACCGCTTGATCGACTCGACCGACAGCCGGCCGGCGAGCCCGGCCAGGCGGACCAGCCCGAAGATGGAGTGCCGGTTCTACCCGGCGGGCCAGCCGGGCGCGACACGACGGCCCCCCTGCCCGACCAAGACGACACTGCGGACGTGGTGGCGGCGTACGGCAGCAGCGCACCGCTGCCGTACGCCCCGCGCGCATCAGGGGCGCACCGGGCCGAAGCGGAACCTCCGTCACCGCGCCGGCGGACCGCAGTGATCGCTGTCTGCGGGACGCTGGTGCTGTCACTCGCGGCCGTCATCGCCATCTCGCAGGTGGTGAGCAAGCCAGACGCCGATCAGTTAGCCGGTTCAGACCAGATCATCCAGCCGGTCTCCGGATCGGACGGCACTACCGCCTCCGCCGACAGCGACCCGTCACCTTCCGGGAGTGCGTCGGCGACGCCCACCTCGCCGAGTACCGGCGAGTCGACGTCGGGAAGGCCATCCGCTGCCGGCAGCACATCGTCCCGCCCCAATAACGCGGTGCGGTTCGTCGTCAACGGCAACACGAAGCGAGAGGCGAACTGCCCGCAGGGAGTCACCTGGTCGACAGATCGCACGCATGGCCCGGCCGCATCGTTCGACCACAAAGGACGAAACTGCCTTACCTCCGGCCCGATGGTCGACACCACGGCAGACTTCACCGTATCGGCCTGGGTGAAGCTCAGTGCGCGCCCGAGCGACCTGTCGATGACGGCGGTCTCCCAGGACGGCAACAAGCAGAGCGGTTTCTACCTCCAATACAGCGGTGTGCACCGTAGCTGGGCCTTCAACCGGATGAGCGCCGACGTGATGAACCCCGACGGGAACACTACGGCGACCTCCTCTGCGCCGGTGACGCTTGAGTGGACCCACCTGACCGGCACCTTCCATGCGGGCACCGGGACGATCCAGGTGTACGTCAACGGCGCTCCCGGCACGGCCACCACCCAACACGCGAGGTGGCGAGCCACGGGGCCGCTGGTGATCGGGCGGGCGATGTGGAACGGCGAGCGGGGCAACTTCGTCCACGGTCAGGTCGCCGACGTGCGCGTCTGGAGCCGCACCCTGACCGCACAGGAAGTGTCCGGCCTGCCATGGACCCCTCCGGCGGGCTGAGGTGACGATGCAACCGTGGCCACGGCTGCTCCTGCCGGTCGGGCTCTACCAGGGCGCGTTTCCAGACATCGAGGACGACGGTGCGGGCGAACGGCACGAGGTACGCGTCGCCGACCACATGCTGGAGCTGAACGGAACGCAGTTCGCCTGCTGGCGGGCCCCGGACGGGACGGCGGGCACCGCTGAACTGCCGGAACTGCGCGAACGCGGCCTGGTGATCGACGTCGCGCCGGAGGAGGACGCGGCCGTCGTCTTCGCCCACGGCTGGCGGATCACGCCCCTGCTGTTGGGTCTCGGCCACAGCCGGCTCGTCCCGGACCACTTCGGCATCGGGCTACCCGGGCTCGAGCGTGTCACGGTGACCCCCCTGACGTACGAGGTGTGGGTGCGCTCGGCGGTGTCCCCGTCGCTCTGGGCCGCCTGCGCCTCGCTGACCGACTTCGGCGTGCTCGCCATGATCGATGTAACCGATCCGGCGGCCGTGCTGCGGACGGTGCTGCTGGAGTTGCCCGGGCTGCTGGCCGCCAGCGCCGCCGCGCTGGAGCCGGCGTGGTGACGCCCGCCGCCGACGGCTCGCTGCTGCTGCCGGTCGGGCACTACGTCGCCGGTCAGGGCCAGGAGCACTGGGTGCGGATCGGTGCCCGGACCACCCGGATCCGCGACGACGAGACGGCCAACGTCTGGTGGCTGGCTCACGGACTCACCGACCAGGCGACACCGTGGACGGCCCAGGCGGTGCGGGAGCACGCGGGCCTACCCGCCGACCGGTTCGCCGAGGCGATGGCCGAGCTGCGGGCCGCCGGTCTGCTGTGCGAGGTCGACCCGGCTGACGACGTGGCCGCCGAACGATTCGCCCGCCGGCACCGGCTGCATCCGTTGCAGCCCGGACTGGGTGCCCATCCGCAGCTGCCCGGCTGGTACGCGATCGGGCTGCCGGACCTGCCGGCGGCGGTGGTGGTGCCCCCGTTCGCCTTCGAGGTGTGGCAGTGGGCCCCGGCGTTGGACAGCCTGTGGCACGCCTGCGAGGCGGTTGCCGTCCTGGAGGACGAGGCCGCCGACCCGGACGACCCGGCTGCGGCCGACGACGCCGAGCCACTGTCCGTGCTGACCGACCTGCTGTACTGTCTACACCCGCTGCTGGCCGGGCATGCGGCCTACCTGGACGAGCGGATAGGAGATCCGGTGTGAGCGGCCTGCCTGGAACCAGCCCGCCCTGGCCGACAGCCCGCTCGGCGTGGGAGTGCCAGGCGTTCCTGACGCTGACCCCCTGTCCGGGCTGCGCCGGGCCCGGGCTGCGGCCGAGGGAGATCGCCACGTTGACCGGGGACGCCGGCAAACGGTGGGAGTACCACGCCATCTGTGCCCGATGCGGACGCTCCGAGACGTTCACCTTCGCGCTCGCCGCAGAGCCCGCGCCGGCCTATCCGGAGTTCGGCGGCGCGACCCCGTCCCAACTGCTCGACGCCGGGCAGTTCCTCGTCCTGGCCGAGGTGGTGGCCGACACGGTGGCCGCCGACCCGTACGAGATCGACCTGCCGGGTCCGGACGCGGTGGGCACCATCGCGCAGGAGCTGGCCCGGGCGCGTGACGACATCGGGGTCGCCGTCGCGGCGGCGGCCGAGTGCCTGAAGTTCGTGCCGGCCGGCGCTACCGCAGTGCCCCGCTCGGCGCTGTGGAGCCCGGCGGGACTGGCCCGCTTCGACGCTGATCCGGAGGCGTTCGAGCGCCGGCACCTGCTCTCCACGCTGGGCGCGTTCCGCGAGGTGCAGTGGGAGTATTCGCGGGTGGGAGGCGAGGCGTGACGCAGACGGACGCGTTGGTCTTACCAGTCGGACAGTTCGGCAGCGCCACCGGCCCACTGAACGACCCGGCCACCCGATTCGAGGTCCGGGCCGGCGACCGTACGGTGACCCTGCACCCCGACCGGTTCGCGATCTGGTTGTCCGCGCACGCGATGCCCGGCGCGCCCCGTTGGACCGAGCGGGCGCTCACCGAGTCGCTTGTCGCCGGGGGCATGCCCGCCGCCCCGGGCGACCTGGATGCGCTCTACGCCGACAGCCTGCTGGTACAGGTCGACCCGGATCGGGCGGTGTCGTTCGCCGCCGGGCACCGGCTGGTGCCGCTGCTGCTCGGGCTGGGGGAGAGCAGCGACCAGCCGGGCGGGTACGCGCTGGGCCTGCTGGACCAGCCCCTGGTCACGGTCGCGGGGCCGATGTTCCTGCTGTGGGCCTGGTCCCCGGTGGAGCGTGATCTCTGGTCGTCCTGCCAGCGGCTCGCCGACGACATCGGCACCGGCCCGGACACCGCCGACGCCCCGGCCCTGACCGACCCGGAGGCGGTGCTCGCCGGGGTACTGGAGGGGCTGCACGGGCTGCTCAGCTGCGGCGCCGCCTACCTGGACCGGGTGGCGTCGTGACGGCCGTCATCCTGCCGCTGGGGCACTACCTCGGCGAATATCCGGACGGCGGCGACGGGCTGGAGCCGGGACACCTGCTCCGGGTCGGTGAGCACACCCCGACCCTGGCCGGTCCGACGCAACTGTCCTGCTGGGCGTTGGCGCACGAACGGCCGGAGTCGACCTTCGACGTCACCGTGGCCGACGTCCTCGGCACCGAGGGCCGAGAGGTCGTCACCACCCTGCTGCGTGCGGGGCTGTTGCTGCGGGTGACGGACGACGAGACGGAACGCCGGGCCTTCGCCCGCAGCCACCGGTTACGTCCCCTGCTGACCGCGCTTGGTCGGCTGGCCGGCGACCCCGAGCGCTACGCGATCGGCTTCGCCGGCCAGGTCACCGCGGTCATCGACCCGCAGACGCATGACCTGTGGTGGTGGTCCGGTCCGTCGGGGAACCTGTGGGAACTGTGCGTACGGGTCGGTGCCATGCATACCCGCCGGCCCGAGGCGCTCCTGGACCACTTCCTGGCGCACGCGCACGACCTGCTGGCTGGCGGGGCCGCCTACCTGGACGTGGCGTAGTGGTGGAACCGGCCCGGAGTGCGTGCGTTGCGGCGGAATCACACCCCAGGCCGGTGCGCATACGCTAGACCGTGCTCCCGGCTGGAGCGGTGACACGAAGGTGATCGTCAGGTAACGCCTTCATCACCAAGCCTGTCACCCGGCCAGAATCGACCCTTGCGGTGCAGTATCTGTTCGATGGCCGGGTCGATGGCGGGACCTGGCAGTGGCTGTGCCACCGACGGCGCGGCCTAGGTGGGGTCCGTCGTGGCGGGTGGCCCGCCGCGCAGGCCGTCCGCGATTGGTGACGACCGGGCCGGGCCGCGCGGCGGCGGTGCCGCAGGGCCCGCGTCCGGGCGGTCCGGACCGCCCGACGGCGGGGTGGGATCGTCGGGACCGGGACCACCGGGATCGGGATCATCCCGGTCCGGGCCCTGGGGATCGAGGGCGTCCCGACCAATATCCTGCACACCCGGCGGCAGCCGGACACCGCTCTCCTGCAACCAGGACAGGAGCACGGTGAACGTGTCCGCCAGTCGCGCCGGGTCGAGCATGGTCTGCGGCGCGATCAGCAACCGGCGGACCGGATCCCCGGGCGACCCCGGCCGGAGCTGCGCGTCCAGGCCGGCGGGAAGCGGCGTCACCTCGAACCTCACCAGTTCGTTGACCAGCCCTTCGACGATTCTCCCGGGGACGGTGAACCGCAGTGTGTTCGAGTCCTGGAACTCGACCATATGCAGTGGCCCGATGCGCTCCATCTGGCCACTCTCGGCCATCTGCTGCAGTGCGGTCGTCACCCTGTGTCGCATCGTGTGATCGGCGAGACTCTCCACCAGCGCGTCATGGACTTTCCCGGGGCGTACGTTTTCCAGGGTGACGGCGCTTATCGTGCGCAACCTGCCCAACTGTTCGTCGCTCAGCCCGTAGCGGCGCTTCAGGAAATCTGCGTCGGCCACCCAGCGTTCTTCGCTGCCCGGTTGGCTGTCGAGTAGGCCCAGTTCGGCGAAGCGGCGCACCAGGTCGGCCTCCAGCATGTCCGGTTCGATAGCGGCCGGCACCGGAGCGTTCCGGTCGGCGAGCCGTGCGGCTCGCTCCAGGTCCTCAAGCCGCGCGCGGACTCGCTTCATCGCCGTCCGGTCGGCCGTGTTCAGCCGGCCCGGCTCGGGCCGGTTGGGGCCCGGGCGGAGCACCGATGGCAGGTTACGCAACAGGTGGCTACGTAGGCCGGCGTCGATGTTTCGCGCGTCGCGACCCACCTGGGCCACCCGGTCGCGCCGGCTGGGTGTGTCGTCGCGGGAGTCGACCACCGGAGCCGGTGTGATCTCGGCGGCGGCGGTCTTCACCGTCTCGCCCAACTCCATCGCCATCTGCGCCATATCCACCAGGGAGTCCGGCCGGGCGGCCATGTCCATATGCAGCGCCCGCTGGGATTGGGCCCGTTTGTGCGCCGACCCCCACACCCGCATGGGCGTCTCCCCGATCGCATTCGCCCCGGAGATCGTCAGCGAGCCCTTGAGCATAGCTATCAGCAGTGCGGGCGAGGCACCGAACAGCACCAGCACCGTCCCGCCGGCCAGGGTGAGGGCCAGCCTCGCCAGGGTCGCAGGACCGTGCTTGGAAAAGAGCTGCGACCACCAGTAGATATCGTTCGGCCGCCCGGCGATGCTGTCCGCCATGCGCTGCCGGGCCGCGTCCCCGAACCCACCCTTGAGTCGGTTCGCCAGCCCGCCCATGGCCGGGTCGAAGAGTCTACGCTTGATTCGGTCGCGCAGCCCGTTGATCTGGCGTTGTGCAGCCGGCCGTTGGGGAAGGTCGTTGCCCCACACCATCCGTTCGATATGGTCGATGTCACGCAGCGCGTCATCAATCGCGCGCCGTGCGTCCCATGCCTCCACCGCCTGCCGGTCAGCCACCTCATCGACCTTCACCTGGCTCCAGCCTGCACCGTAGAAAGCCTGGCCCACAATGGTGACAACCCCATTGACGACGGAGAATTTGAGCGCGAGTGCCTCCTCGAGCGGTGGCTTGTTCCTCATGGCGTTAAGGGCGAGCTGTGTCAGGACCGAGTTCACACCGCCCGGCACCTGCTGCACCCCGACCCGACCCATGTTGTCGCTCAGCCGCGGAGCGCCCGACGCATAACCCCGCCCGGCCATGGTGTAAGTCACTGCCCTGCCGTCCAACCAGGCAACCGGCACGGCGCCGGCACGCCGGATGGGCGTGATCAGTTGCCGGCGATACTCCATGTCCCTCAACTTGTGCTCGACCTCGCGGGCCATCGTGCTTTGTGCCTCGGTCAGGTCGGCGCGCAGCCGCCGCAGCAACGTCAGCAGCCGCGCCCGGTCCTGCGGGTCGAGTGTCCCGCCCTCATTACGCAGCTTGCGTACCTTCTCGTACAGTTTGCCGAGCGGGTAGGTCAACAGTCCGGCGGCGCTGTTGCGTCGGGCGTCGGGCGACAACGACACCTCGTGTTTTTCCTTGTCGGCAGCCTCGCGCTCTGGTTTGTCCTTGACGTAGTCCGCCTCGGCCTGGCCGAATCCCGTTCCGCCGACCTCGCCACCGAGGACGTACGCGGAAAGGGCAAGTTGCGCCCACCGACCCTGCACCGGTGAGCTGTTGAAATCGCCCGGGTCTTTCGCCCACAACGGGAGTGCGCTGGCAATACCGCCGGCCGCCGCTCCCCCCAGCCGTTTCGCCCAGTTCTCGCCACGATCGGGATGCGTCCGCCACTGGTAGAGGCTCGGCGCGACGTCAGGGTCCGGTGGTTTGAACCGGACCGGTTCGCTTTGGCTGGCCACGACGCCGGCGGCCTTGTTGTCGGCGAGAGCCTGACTCATGTCCCGGACGTAGGCGCGGTTCCTGCTCATCTCGGTCTGTTCCGGACCCCGATTCGCATGTTCGTTCGTAAGGTCCGCGTACGCCCAGGCCGCGCTGGCGCTGAGGATCCGCCGGAACTGGTGGAAACCAAGTCCGACTGTAGACGGGTCGGGTGGCCCGATCAGGGAACGAAGCGGCTTGGCGAACAGCCGGTACAGGGGTATGTGCTGCGTGGGCCGCGCGTCAACGTTCAGCCTGTTCAACAGAAACCGGGCCAGCCCAGCCCAGGCCAGCCCAGACGTCGGGTCGATGGTGCCGGTCGCCGGCAGCCATAGCCCGAGCAGCAACTGCGCCGCGAACTCCCTCTTCAGGTTCCAATTCGCCAACGTGGTCATTCGCTTGTTGTCGGCCGTGGGTACCCCGACCGCCCGGAACCGCAGCAGCAATTCGGCCGCCATGTGGTTCATCAGGGTCCGCTCCAGCGGAGTGGCAAACTCGCGGAAACCGAACAGGGTGTTCAACTGTGCCTCGGTCCGGGCGACCGCCCTGGACGCCGCATCCGCCTGCGGCTCGCCCTGCAACAGCGCGAGCTCGGCCAGCGTGCCGGCGACGTCGATGGCGATCGCCTGGTCGCTGGCGTCCGAGCGGACGACGATCGTCAACTTCCCGTCGGCGTCAGTCGCCAATCGCACGGCGGCACCGGGCACCGCCGGCTCGTCAAGGACCTGCACCGGGATGTCGACTGTCCTGCCCAGCTGACCCTCGGTGGCAGGCAGCTGTACGGTCAGCACCGACTCGCCACTGTCCTGGCGTAGCCGGACGCCGTCGATCGCGGCGTCCGACCGGTTCACGTACCGGCGCGCCCGGGAGTCGAGCGCAGCCAGCACCTTCTTCTTGTCGGCGGCGCTCCGGGTATCCATCATCCGCAACGCGATCAGCCGATGGTGTCGTCCACCGGTCAGTATGCGGCGCAGTTTCCCGCGTCGCCGGGCACTGTCGGTCTGGTCGGTGAGCAGACCCATCTCGGCCAGGCGTCGCACGACCCTGCGCGACGGATTGTCCGAACGCTCGTGCGCCGTCTGCGCCAGCCGACGCCACCGGGATTTGTCGGCGGCGGAGAGACGTAGTGGGCCGAGTCGCAACCACCCGGGCCTCGTTTCGGGGTTGGTCGAGTCACCGAGCCACAAACCCCGCCGGGCGGACAGGACCTGCTCGCCGCTGTCGGCTATCACATCCTTCAGCAGTGCGACGTCCAGCCCGGATTCGCCAATCAGCGCAGCCGAGAGTTCCACCACGACGGTGGGATACGTCTCCGACTCTGCTACGTCCGCATCGGACGGCACCTGCACGTTGTAGAGGTTGCCCTCCGGCAACAGTGCGAACCGGAGTTCGACGTCGAAGGTTTTCCGGTCCGGATCCTGTGCCCACTCCTGGGGCGTGAACCGGATTGTCCGCGTACCGGGCAACCGCTCGGCCCGGGCCCGGGCCGAGTCGGCGTTCAACTCCTCGACCGCCTGGTCCAGCATCCGGTCCAGGGCGGCCTCGTCCATTCCGGCGAGGCTGGCCGCGAGGTCCGCTTCGTTGATTGCGTGGTTGACGGTGCTGGTCAAGGCCGTTCGGGCCTCAGTGAGCGCCTTTCTGGTCTCCCAGACGTCAGCCACCGCCTTCGTGCGTGCCTCCTCGTCAGGGCCAGTCATCGCCGCCAGCAGGGCGTCCACCGCAGCCAGAGCCTGGGTTTCGCGCTGTTGCACCTGCTCAAGCAGCGGCAGCATTCGCGACCATGCGCGTTGACCGAGCCGAGTGACGGTTCTGCGGTGGGCGTCGGTAGTGGCGTTGCGTGCGCTGTCCGCCTCCATCCAGGTTTCGAGCATGGCACCGCGCTCACGGGACAACCGTGTCCGGAGGTCGTTGGCCGCCTTCACCGCGTCGGCGAGAGCCGGCATTATCTCCGTCGCCGGCACAGTGGTGTCGGCGACGGCCAATTGGTCGGCAATTCGCTGGCGTTGCTGGACGATCGCCTGCACCCGCTGGTCGATCTGGTGGGAAACAATGTCAAGCGCCGCTTGGGCCTGCGCCGCGTTGAGATCCGTCGCCTCGGCCACCACGCTGCGAGCGTCGTAGAGGGTGTCCTCCAGCCACTTGATGGTTGTGTCGGCGGCGGTCAACTGGTCCATTACAGGTTTCAGTGACTCGTGCAGATCGGCCAGGTCCTTCGCGGCCTCGTCCATCGCCGTGACCAGCTCGTCACGTTCGGCGGCGGTCAGGTCGTCGTTCGTACCGGCCGCCCACAGCTTGGCCCGGGCGACCCGCAACCGTTCGGCCGCTTCCGCGATCCGTCCGGCGAGTGGGCTGCCCTCGATACCGAGGGCGGTGAACGTTGCCCGGATGCGCCCGGTCTTGCCCAGCGACTCGCCCACGTCCTGGGCGTTGCGCAATCGCTGCGCCAGGTGGTTGTGGGCCCCGATGTCATCGATGAGCTTGGCGACCACCGCTGGCACGCTGGTGTCGAACACGCTGACCGCAGCGAGCGCGGCCGAGTCGATGGCCGGAGCGCCCAGGGCGGCGATCAGCGCATGGACGCTGGCGTCGAGCGCAGCGACGGCAGCCTCGTCGATGTTCGGGGCACGCAACGCGGCCGCGAGCCGGTTCACCTCGGGCAGCAGGTCCTGTCTCAGCATCGCGACATATGCCCGGGCGACTGATGCGACGGCGGTTGCCTCCAGGCTGCCCGGCTGCACGCCTTCCGGAAGGATGGTGCCGTCCGCGAGGGCCTCGAAGTACGCGATCGTGGCGTAGACCGCGTCCACGGTAGCCTCGGCCACCCGGACCTGCGGTGACTGGGGATCACGGTCACGCGGATCCTCGTCGCCGCCCCAGCCGCGCGGGCCCACCGGACCACCCGGCCCGCCGCGACCGCCTGATCCCGGGTCGTCCGGATTCTGGGCATCGCCCGGTGGGTCGGCTGGCGGAGGCGGTGACGCCGGTGGCACGTTACCGAACGGTCGCCTAATGTCCTGCACGCCTGGCGGCAGCTGGCCGCCGTGCTCCTGCACCTGGGACAGGATCACGGAGAACAAGTCGGCGAGCCGTGCCGGGTCCGTCATGACCTGGGGCGAGATCAGCAACCGACGGGTGGACTCCCCGGGCAACGCCGGCTGTAGTTGCCCGTCCACGCCGGGTGGCAATGGTGCCACCTCGAACCCTATCCGTGTGGCGTGCCCGCCGACGATGTGCCCCTCGACGGTGAACCGCAGCGTGCTCTGGTCCTGGAGCTCGACCATCCGGATCGGCCCGTCGAGCTCCATTCGGCCGCTCTCGGCCATCTGCTGCAGGGCTGCCGTCACCGCCTGTTGCTCAGTGAGACCCTCCAGCAACGCGTCACGGATCTCTCCAGGTGGCAGGGTGGCGGGGTCGGTGCCGCGAAGCTCGCTCAGGATGGACGCCTGCTCCAGGCTCAGCCCGTAGCGCCGCTGCAGGAAGCCCTCGGCGGCCTTCCAGCGGATGTCGCTACCCGGTTGGATGTTGAGCAGGCCCAACCTGGCGAGTTCACGCACCAACTCGGCCTTCAGCAACTCCGGGTCGAGTGCGCCCGTCAACAGCTCCGATTCGGGCGTCAACGGCGGCGCGTCCCGGGTCGCGAGCGCTGCGGACCGGGCGAGGTCGCCAAGCAGCTCGTGGATCCGCCTCATCGCCATCCGGTCAGCCGGGTTGAGCCGGCCCGGCGTCGACCGGTTGGGGCCCGGGCGCAGCACCGGTGGACGGTCGCGCTGCAGGTAGTCACGCAGGCCGGTGTTGATGTAGAACAGGTCGCGGCCTACCTGCGCCAACCGGGCGCGCCGGCTGGGCGTGTTGTCACTGGAAGCGACCGGGGCCGGCCGGATCTTTGCAGCGGCGTCCCTGACCTGCTCACCCAGCTGCACTGCCAGCAGCGCCATGTCCTCCAGGGTGTCCGGCCGGGCAGCCATGTCGGTACGCATCGCCTTCTGCGCCTGAGCCCGCTTGTGCGCCGGCCCCCACACGCGCATGGGCGTCTCCCCGAGCGAAGCCGCCGCAACGACCTTCAGCGATCCCTTGAGCATGCCGAGCAGCAGCGCAGGCGCGGCACCGAGGGTGATCAGTACGGTCCCGAACACCAGGGCGAAACCCAGCCGCCCGAGGAGCGGAGGCCCGTGTTTGTAGAAGAGCTGCGACCACCAGTAGACCTCGTTCGGCCGTCCGGCGGCCCGGTCCGCGAGGCGTAGCCGGACCGCGTCCCCGAACCCGCCCATGATCAGGTTGGCCAGCCGCCGCCGCGCGGCCGGCTGCTGGGGAGCAGCTTCGTCCCGCAGCATCCGTTCGATCGCGGCGATGTCACGCAACGTGTCATCGATCGCGCGCCGCGCGTCCCACGCGTCCACCGCCTGCCGGTCGGCGACCTCCTCGACCTTCAACCGGCTCCAGCCAATGCCGTACAAGATGCCATGGCCCAGGACGCTGATCAGCGCGTTGCTGACGGTGAACTGGAGCGGAAGGCCGGCCGGAACGTCGGGGGTAGAGTTCGCCGGCGTGGTGGCTGGATCCGTACGACCTGGGCCCTTCATCTTGCTCATGAGCATCTGGAGCAGGACCGAATTCAGACCGGTCGCTCCCTGCTGCCCCGCGACCCGTCCCGCGTTGCTGCTCAGCCGTGGCGCTCCCGACGCATAACCCCGGCCGGCCATGGTGTACGTCATCGGCACACCGTCCACGTTGACGACCGGTGCGCTGCCGGCGCGACGGAAGAGCGTGATCCGGCGGCGGCGGTACGCCATGTCCGTCAGCTTGTGCCTGACCTCGTTGGCCATCTGCTGCTGCGCCTCGGTTAGGTCGGCGCGCAGTCGCAGCAGCAACTCCAGCAGCCGCGTCCGCTCCCGTGGGTCGAGGGTGCCGTTCTCGCTGAGCAGCCGCAGCACTGTCTCGCGCAGTTCCGTGACCGGGTAGGTCAACATGCCGGCGGCGCGATTGCGGCGCTCGTCGGGCGAGAGCGAGACCTCGTGCTTTTCCTTGTTGGCAGCCTCCCGCTCCGGTTTGTCCTTGATGTAGTCCACCTCGGCCTGGGCGAAACCCGAGCTGGCCACTTCGCTGCCGAGGACGTGCATGGAAAGGGCCAGTTGGGCCCACCGACCCTGCACCGCCGTACCCCGGAACTCGTCCGGATTGCCCTTCCACAGCGGAATCAGGCTGGCGAGACCGCCAGCCGTCGCGCCCGGCAGCCGCTTTTCCCAGTTCTCGGCCCGATTGGGATGCGTGGGCCACCGGTAGACGCTCGGTGCCGTTTCGGGCCCGGGTAGTTTGAACCGGGCCGGCTCGCTTTGAGCGGCGACCGTGGCAGCGGCCTTCTTGTCGGACAGACCCTGAACCGGATCCCGTAGGAAGCTGCGCAGCGCGGTCATCTGGGTCTGTTGGTCGCTCCGTCCGGCATGCGTGTTCGTGTCCTCCGCGTACCACCAGCTTGAGAAAGCGGTGAACAGTCGTCGGTACAGGTGGAACCCGACTCCAGCCGTGGCCCGGTCGGGTGGCCCGATCAGAAGGCGATACGAAAGGCCGACCCGCCGCAGTGAGTCCACCCGGCGTGCGCCCAGGTCCAGCGCTGTCAGCCGGTCGACGTCGGCACTCGGCACCCCTACCGCCGGCATCCGGGCCAGCAACTCGTCCGCCATCTGGTTGATCACGGTCCGCTCCAGCAGACTGGAACGCATGCGGAACTCGGCCAGCACCTTCAACTGCGCCTCAGCCCGGGCGACGGCACGCCGTTCGGTGAGAGACGTCGACGGTGTTTCGGCAGGGGGTGTGTCCGCCTTCGGCTTTTCGTGCAGCAGCGCGAGCTCGGCCAACGTGCCGGCGGTGTCGACGGCGATCGCCTGGTCGCTGGCGTTCGAGCGGACGACCACCGTCATATTCCCGTCCGGGTCGGTCTCCAGTCGTACGGCGGCCCCGGGCACCGCTGGTTCGTCGACGACCCGCACCGCGATGTTGATCCGCTCGCCCTGCTGCCCCTCGGCAGGGGGCAGTTGCACGGTCAGTACCGCGTCGTCACCGTCCCGGAGTAGCTCGCTGCCGGTCACCGCGACGTTCCTCGGCACGGACTCGCGGGTGGGGCGGTCGGCGGCCTGTTCGTCCTGTAAGGGGCGGGTCGCGTACCGGCGTGCCGAGGAGTCGAGTGCGGCCAGTGCCGCTTCCCGGTCGGCGGTGCTGCGGGTGTCCATCATCCGCAGCGCGATCAGCTGGTGTTCTGGATCCTCGGTCAGCCTGCCCCGCAGTGATCGACGCCGCCGGTCACTGTCGGTCTGGTCGGTGAGCAGACCCATTCCAGCCAGGTGCCGTACCACCCGGACGGACGGGTCAGCCTGCGTGTCGGTCGACGTCTCGGCCGGCGTTCCGGTCAGCGTTTCGGCCGCAGCTCGTACCAACCGACGCCAGCGGGACTCGTCACCGGCGGAACGGCGCCGCGGCCAACGCCGCAGCCATCCGGGTCTGGTCTCGGGGTTGGTCGCCTCGCCGAGCCACCGGCCCCGCTCGGCGAGAAGGACCTTTTCGCCACTTTCCGCGAGCGCATCGCCCAGTAGTGCGACGCCAAGTTCGGCTTCGCCGATCAGCGCAGCTGAGACCTCCAGCACGACGAGCGGATACGTCGTTGACGCCCTAACGTCGTCATCGGACGGCAACCGAATCCGATACGGCGTGCCCTCCGGCAACGGTACGAACCGAATCTCGACATCGAAGGTGTTCCGATACGGGTCGTGCGCCCAGGCCGGGGGCGTGAACCGAATTCTCCGCCGTCCGGACGGCGTCTCTGACACGGGGGTCTGCCGTGCTACGAGTTTCTTCCCCCGGTTGGGGCCGGTATCCCCTGGGGGCGGTTCCGGCTTTTGGCGGTCGGGGTCGGGGTCGGGGTCGGGCTCAGAGTCGGGGTCGGGGGCAGGGGTGGGGCCTTCTACCCATTCGAGGGTTGTCTCCGTTTCGGGTACCCGCTCGGCGCTGGCCCACTCGACACCCAGGTTCCTGGCAGCCTCGTCCAGCATGCTGTCCAGGGCGGCTTGGTCCATCGCGGCGACGCGGGCCGCGACATCCGCCTCCTCGACCGCCCGGTCCATAGCTACCGTCAGGGCGTTCCGGCCCTCCGCGAGCGCTCTCCTGGTGTCCGTGACGGCGGCCAACGCCTTCGAGCGCGCCTCCTTGTCCGGACCGGCCATCGCCGTCAGCAGGGCCTCCACCGCCGTTTGCGCCTGAGCCCGGAGTTGGTCGACCTGCTTCACCAGCGGCGACAGCCTGGCCTGAGCGCGCTCACCAATCAGATGGGCGATGCTGCCGCTGGCCGCGGTGGTGGTGTTGCGCGCCTCGATCAGCTCGATGTGGGCTTCGGACAGGGCGGCAACCTCACCCGCCAACTGCTTGCGGACGTTGCCCGCCGACTGCACCACGTCGTTGAGATCCGGCAGGATCTCCCGTGCCGGCTCGGTGGTGTCGGCGGTGGCCAACCGGTCGATGACCCGCTGACGATGCAGGGTGATTGCCTGGACCTGGGCGTCGATCTGACTTGCCATCGTGTAGAGCGCTGTCTCGGCCTGCGCCTCCATGTCTGTGCTCAGCTCGACCAGATGCGTGCTGGCCTGATCAAGGATGAGCCGTAGGGTTTCGACCATCTGGTCGGCGGCGGCGAAACCGTCCAGCACCGGTGCCAGCGACCTCTGCAGGTTGGCGAGGTCCGTCGCGGCGTCTTTCAGCGCGATGACCAGTGCCCTACGTTCGGCCGAGGGCAGGTCGCTGTTCGCTCCGGCCGCCCACAGTCTGGCTCGTGCCGCCCGCAGCCGCTCGGTTGCTTCCGCGATCCGTCCGGCGAGCGGCCCCCTCTCGGCACCGATGGTGGTGAACGTCGCGCGGATTCGCGCGGTGATGTCCAGCAATCCGCGGATCTCATGAGCGGCGTTTGACCACTCCGTCAGGATGGTGCGAACCGTCTTTCCGTCCCGGCCGGGGAGATCGGCGATCGCCGCGCGCACCCGGGACTCGATGTCAGCGACCGCGGAGGCGTCGACGACCGGGGCGCTTACCGCCGCCCTGAGTCGGTCCACCTCGGGCAACAGGTCCCGCCGCAGTTTTCCGACGATCCTTGCGGCGGCGCGACGGGTTACGTCTTCGGAGCGAATGGTGCCGGCCGCGACGGCTTCGAAGTATGCGATTGTGGCGTAGAACGCGTCCAGGGTCGCCTCGGCCATCTTGACTTCCAACGGCCGGGTATCGCGGTCACGCGGATCCTCGTCACCGCCCCAGCCCTGCGTACCGGTGGGGCCATTCGGCCCGCCGCGGCCGCCCGATCCGGGCCGGTCCTCCTGGAGTTGGGTACCGTCCGGCGTGTCGGGTGCCGGTGGCGCAACCGGCATCGCCGGGGTCTGCTCGGCAGGCTCCTGCTCGGTCCGGTCCCGTTCGGCCGTCGCCGTGTCGACAGGCGCAGCACCGACAGGTGTAGTACCGACGGGCGCGGTGCCGGCAGGTGCGGTGTCGGCTGGCGGCGTCTGCGTAGGTGTCGGCTCGGCGCTGTCGGCAGGGCCCTGCGAACTGTCGACCGGTGCCGCCGGGGTGGTCTCGACCGGTGGCGGCTGCTCGGCCGGTGGCTGCCCGCTCCGACTGTTGGCTGGCAGACGCACCGACGACCGCGTCCCGCCGGGCGTGATGCTCCCTACCGGGAACAGCACGTTGCCCTGGGCGATGCCGACCCGGCTGGGGCCGCTGTCACCCGACGTCGCTTCCGGCCGGGCACCGGCGTCGCCAGGAGTGGCGGCTGTCGGTTCCTGCGTGGGCGCGGGCTGGGCGGACGCCTCCGGTTCGGATGCCGGCTGACCGGGGATCGCCGGTGACGTCTGTGCGTCGCCGGTGGTCGGATTGTCGCCAGGCCGTCCCACGGGATCGGGTTCCCCGGCCCGGGTGCCCGGAGCATCGCCGGTCTCCACGGGAGACGCGGGTGGCGCGTCATGCACCGCTCCCGGCTCGCCGGGGGTGGGGGTGCCGGCCTGTGATGCGGGGCCGGTAGGAGTGTCCGTCCCGGTGTCGGCCGGTGCCGGCGGAGCAGCAGGGTCACCTTGGCTGGTACTCGGAGCGGCAGGGTCACCTTGGCTGGTACTCGGAGCGGCAGGATCACCAGGGCCCGTACTCGGACCGCCGCTCTCGGCGGGCCCTTGAGTGCCGGGGCCGCCAACCGGCGCGGTCGGTTCCACTGGCGCAGCCGGATCCCCCGGATCAGCCGGTGCGGTGGGGCCGGCGGGTGCAGCAGGACCAGTCGGCGCGGTAGGGCCGGTGGGTGCGGCAGGCCCGGCCGGTGCGGCGGGACCAGTTGGTGCGGCGGGAGCAGCGGAGCCAGCCGGAGCCCCGGCGGCCGGGCCACCGGATGCACCGGGAGCACCGGTGTTACCCGGTGCATCTGTTCCGGCCGGGTTGGCGTCTGTTCCGGCAGGGTTGGCACCGGGGCCAGTCGGGTTGGCGTCGGGGCCGCGTGGGGAGTCGGGACCTCCGTTTTCGAGACCGATGAATTGCTGGATCCGGAGGTGGTACTGGTTACCGATCTGCTCGCGCAGTCCTCCGGTGACCACGCCGACACCGAACCGGCCCACGGCACCGACCAGGTTGTCGGTGCTGGGTGTCCAGTCTCCCTGCTCGAAACCCACCGCAAGATAGTTCGTCAGGTTGTTGGTGACCTGGTCGTGTAGGCCCTCGGCGAGGGTCTGCGCCCCCCACTGCAGGGTGGGAGTTCTGAGCTTTTGGGCCAGGTTCCGCAGCGCCAGCAGCGGTTTTGTGAGGACCTCGCCGATCCCTCCACCGACGGAACCCCATTTCAACGACTGCAGCAGATGAGCGCCGTCGTATCCGTCGCGGGTGCCCTCGGCGTTCTGGATAGCTTGAGCGGTGGCGTCGGAGGAGAGCTCCTGCAGCCCTTCGGTAGCTGCCTCGCGGCCGAGCCGAATAATGAACCTCTCCCGCAGGCTGCCGATCAGCAGGCGGTAGGCGGCCTGGGTGACGGCGCGGGTGGCAAGAATCGGCCCGGCGTTGGCGGCGGCCATGAATCCGGCGCTGAACAGCATCGCGAGCGCGATGATCGCCAGCTCGACGCAACACCAGATGACAGAGATGACGATGGTGAGCTTCTCGTGCTCGATGGCCCGGGCGGAATGGTCCATCACTTCGGCGATGTTCTCCGCTCCGCCGGTGAGCTTCGGCATCACGTTCTCGAACTTGTATCGCCAGTGGTTCTGGAACTGGGCGGCCGACGGGCCACCCCACAGGTTGCCCAGATCCGTCTGCGCGGACCCGAGGTCCCGCCCGGCAGTTTGCAGGATCTCGGCGAGGGCCAAGAGTTCGCGGGAGTACTGCCAGAGGCTGTCCTCGTCGCTGTCCGGCCAGGTCGACCCGCCGCCGACGAGCGTGACAGCGTCCCACACCCAGTCCCAGACGCCCAGGTCCGGCTTCTCTACTCCCACTGAACGGCTATACGCGGATGTTCAGCGGAGCGGCGGCAGACCGGTCCGTTTCGAGGAGCCCGTTGACCGCGTTCGCAGCGGTGGCGGTGTCAGTCGCGGTGGTGTCGAAGAAGGCCGCCATGTCACCGAGTGAATCGTTGGCCGCGGTGATGTTCTGCTGCAGCTGTGCCCCGACTTCGCCGCCGCCGATCACGACGGGGACGGCCAGTATGCGCTCGACTTGCGCCCGCACGGCTGCCTGGTGCCGGGCGGCCCTGGCCTGTAGGTCCGCCATCGCCTCCCGGGCACCCGGCCCCAGCCGACTCTCCACGTTGCTCACTCTTCCGTCAACGGCAGGCGCTGGCGCATCCGCTCCATCACCTGGGTGAGATCACCTGATGCGTACGAGTCAAAGGAATCTCCATCGACGTAGGGCTGACAGATTTCCTTGACCCGCTCCCTGGCCTCTGCCGCCGCCACCTCGATGGTGTCCAGGATGGTACGCGCGAGCGCTGCGGCGTCGGCGTCGTGGTAGATGCGCGGATCGAGGTGTAGGTCGCGAGGCTTGCCGTCACTACCGACCGTTGCCCGGACCAACCCGTCGCGGGACACCGCGGTCACCGACACCTGCCCGATCCTCTCCTGAAGACCGTCCATCGAGTCGGTGATGCGCTGCAGTTGGCCGGTCAGGTCACGTGCCCGCGCACGCATCGCCGCCAGCATTTCGTCATCCACGCGCATGGCATGACTGTAGCCATAGGACACTTGGCGCACTAGATTCGGTTCCGATACGCGGGACACGCATCGCCGGGCCACAGCCGCCCCGAGGGCGCGAAGCGGGGTGGAGAGGAGCAACCGGTGGTACGGCGACTCGCGGCGGTAGTCCTGATGGCGGCATCCGTACTGGTGCTCTCCCCGGCTCCAGCCCACGCCGCCTCCTGCGGCTACCAGAGTAAGCCGGTGGCCGCACCGAAGATCTCCGTGACCTCGTGGGCCCAGCGGCTGCTCGACCTGCCCAGGGCGCACCAGCTCGCCACCGGTTCGGGCGTACGCGTGGCGGTCGTCGATTCCGGTGTAGACAGAAGACATCCGCAGCTGGCGAAGGCCGTTCAGACCGGCTGGGATGTCACCACAGGCGGATCAGGTGGCACATTGGACTGTCAGCGCCAGGGGCATGGCACCGCGATCGCCAGCCTCATCGGTGCCCGACCCGCCAGCGACGCCTCCCTCGTCGGCGTGGCGCCGCAGGCCACCCTCCTGCCGATCCGGGTCGCTGACAACGACCCTGCCACCGATGCTCCGGTCTCCGCGGCCGCGCTCGCGACGGCGGTCACCGAATCCGAGCGGTTGGGTGCCGATGTCATCCACATCTCCTACTCGCTCGCGGTCGACGACGCGCGCCTGCGCGCCGCGGTTGCCAGGGCGATCAAGAGTGGAGTCGTGGTGGTGGCCGCCGCCGGGGACGGACTACCCGGTCCGAGTTACCCCGCCGCCTACGACGGCGTCGTCGGGGTAGGCGCACTGGCCGCGTCGGGCGACGTCCTGGACGGCTCGGCACGTGGTCCGCACGTCGACCTTGTCGCACCCGGCGAGCAACTGGTGGCGGCAGCGCGGGTCGGGGGGCACACCGTCGTCGGCGGTACGCCGGCGGCCGCCGCCGTGGTCAGTGGTGCTGCGGCGCTGCTGCGCGGATCGCATCCGCAGTGGACGAACGAGGAGGTGGTGCGTCGGCTGCTCGCCACAGCCGACGGCACCGCCGGTGGTACCGGCAATGCCGCGTTCGGGCAGGGCAGCGTCAACCCGTACCGCGCGTTGGTCGAACCGGCCGCGACCGTCGGTGCCGTGCCCACCTGGGCCCCTGCGCCCGCGACGTTGGCGCAGGCCCCCACCCGCCCAGGCTGGCCCGGTTCGTGGCGGGTCGCTCTGGCGTGCGCAGCACTGTTCGGCCTCGGGGCCGCCGGGCTGTTGACCGGGCGGGCGGTGGCGCGCACCCATCGGCAGCGCCACCGCCCGTCCGGCTGATCAGGCGAGGTTGTTCCTGGAACCGGTACGGGAGATTGCCTCCAGGTTGCGCTCCTCGGCCTGCCTGAAACTGCGACTCGCGGCGCCGATCGCACCGGCGAAGTTCACACCGATTTGGTTCAGTTGCTGCGCGCCGGTCTGCCACTGCTGTCGCAGCCCGGTGTAGGCGGCTTTGGACGCGCCGTCCCAGGTCTGGGAACGCTCGTCCATAAAGCTCTCCAGCACGCGGAGACGGCTCTGCATTTCTTCCAACTGTGCCTGGAAGGTGGCACCGGCGCGGGCGATGTCCGCGATCGGGACGATCATGGGCTGGGACATGTCTGCTTCTCTCCCCTGACCTGGACGGCCGCTAGTTGTTGGTCAGCCCGGCGCTGACGTAGGTGTAGCTTGCTCCGGCCATCCCCGCGGGCATCGCGCCGACGCCGTCGAGCACGCCAGCCTGGCTGCCGTCGGTGCCCTTCAGGTCCGCCGCGATCTGGTTGGAGAGCAAAGTGCTCAGATCACCGAGGGCGGTGCTGATGTTCTGCCACGCGGTCATGAACTTCTGGCGCTCGCCGGCGAAGGCGTCACCGGACATTCCCTCCCAGGGCAGGTTGAGCGTCTTGAGGATGTCGCCCGCCAGGGATTCCAGTCGTTTGCGGGTGTCGTCAGCGAACTGGGCTGCGTCCTCCATGTCCTGGAATTGAACTTTGACGACCTCGGGTTGAGTCATCGTTTACCGTCCTGCTCTCGTGTGAAAACGCCGAGCCGCAACGCAACTGCCTGAGACTAGCCAGCCGCCAGCCGGTCCGCTAGGGAGGGACGTCCCTCCGATTTGGACCATTCCGGCCGACGTGGTTCCTTCGCTAGGTCGGCGTGCACCAGCTTGGGCTCTGCGGCGGGTGCCGGGCGGGGCGCGGCGTCGCCGGCCCGGGTGCGCGCCGGTGGATTCGCTGGGACATCGGCTCCCGATCGCACGGGAAGCGCCTGCGCGCTGCCCCGGGCGAGTGCCGTCGGTGGCAGGACACCCGGCAGGGGCATCGATCCGCGTCCCAGGGCCGGGACGGGCTCCGCCCCGGTGAGCGGCGGGGTGGCCGGGGTGCCGAGTAGGCCGCCAGCCGGGGCACCGAATGAGGGCCCACCCGGGGTGCCGAGTGGGGCTCGGCTGGTCAGGCCGGTGTTGCCTGGTTGGGCAGCCGACTCGGTCGGGCCGCCGAAGCGGCCGGGCAGGTCGGCTCCGAGCCGGCCGGGCGGACCGGCCGTCGGCGGCTGCCCCGGTGTGGTCACGGCCAGCCGGCCGGTGAGCGCGTTCGGCAGCGCCGGCCCCGCGCCGAGCGCGGCGCCCATCGGCATGGCGGCGAATGGACCGGGTCCTCCGGGGACCTGAGCCGGGGCCGGGACGGCCGGTGGCAGGCCCGGAGCAGCGGGAGGCCCGGGCGGCACGTTCGGGACCGCCGGCGGCCCGATCGGCCCAGCCGGTCCGGGCGGCAGCGAGCTGATGCTCGGACCACTGCCGGGCGTGCGGTCGGCGGTCGGTCCGGTCGTCGGTACCGGGCCACCGCCGGCCCACGGCTGCGCGGTGTCGGCACCGGCGTACTGCGGGGGCACGACGCCGGGTGCTCCCAGCCAGCGAGCGCCCGCCTCGAAGTTGTCCGACAGCCGCCGGCCCACGGCGATGATGCGTTGCCGGTAGCGCTCGTGCAGCTCGGGGTAGAACCGTTCCAGCGCGGTGACGAGTTCGGATGCCCCGGCTGCCCGCAGCGCGGTGAGGTCCGGCGGGAAGGCGGGCAGCGGGCCGACCGCCGCCGCCTGCGGTGCCAGGCGCAGATATTCCTGCTGGAACTCCTGCGCCAGCTTGTCGGCCTCGTCGTGGCGTCGTCGGATGTCCCTCGCGAGAGTGTCGAGGATGTCGATTTTTTCGGCGATGCCCCGGGTCCACTGGTCGAGGCTGAACGCGTGTGCGCCGGCGAACCACAGGTACTTCGCGCGGGAACCGCCGGAGGTCCAGGCTCGGCTCAGTGCGCCCATCTGGGCACCGCTGGCACCCGCCAGCCGCTGCATGCCCTCGCGGACGGCGGCGTACCGGTTGGCCAGCCGTTCGGGGCCGGTCGGGTCCTCGCTGCGGATCGCCGCGTGGACCTCCTCGAAGGTGGTGAAGGACTGCCACTCGGTGCGCGCCGGCGGGGGCACGGCGACTTGCTGCGTCTTCTCGCCGGTGCCGTCGAAGGTGAAGTAATCCGCCACGTCACCTCTCCGAGTCAGGAACCGGCCGGGTTTCCGTCCCGCTCCAGCAGGTCCAGCATGGCGTCGGGATCGTCCAGGAGTCGGCCCGCCGACCGGTCGGTGTCGTCGTAGTTGGCGGCGATGTAGCCGGCCGCGTTACCCAGCGCGTGTACGCCGTGCATCGCGCTGTCAGTGAAGTCCACCAGCGCGGCCGCCTCCGCCGTGGCAACGTCACGGAACCAGTTGCCCTCCCGCACCGTGGTCGCCGGGCCGGTCGCCGCCTCGGTGACCCGGGGCGCAGCGTCCCGGACCACGTCGTCACGGAACCTGGCGTACTCGCCACCGTTGGCGTCGGGGCCGCCGACCAGCGCGGTCGCGACCCGCTGCATGGCGGATACCCGAACGGTGATGGTGGTCGTGTCCAGACGCTCGGTATCCACAGTGGAGTCGGGACTGGGCATGGGTACCTCCGGTCGCTCGGGCGGATGGCCCGCTGATCGTAGCGTCACGGCACCGTCGAAACCATATTCATCGCATCGAGCGCCGGCCCCTGCGCCAGCCGCTCCACCAGGGTGCTCGGCATCCGTACGACAGCGGTTCCCGACAACCCCAGCCGTTCCAGCGCCGTCGCGGAGACGATCGGGTAGCGCCGACCGGTCTCGGTGACCAGATAGACCGGGCCCGCGTCGGCGGTCGGGCTCGGCTGCGCCATCACCAGCGCGCCACGGCCGGGGGCCACCAGCACCTCGTCGGCGAGCAGCGTGCCGGCGGCGTTCACCCCGCCGGACGACTGGGTCACCGCCGTGCGCGCTTCCGGAACGGCCCCTACCGAGATCTCGCGTTCGTCCCCACCGCCGGTGATGATCTGGCAGACCGCTCCCCGGCTACGCGCCGCGGTGACGACCGGCGGTACCGCGCCATCGCCGAGGGCCGCAGCGGCCAGCGGTTCCAGGATCGCCGCGCCGGCGAGCTGTACGGGGTTGACGACGGTCGACGGGGCGGTGTCCTTCGCCGTGGCGCGGATCAGCGCCTCCTGTAGGGCGGTGATCGGCTGGACGCCGGCTGGTCGGGCGACGTACCGCAGGGTGTTGCCCGCCACCGTGCTGACCAGTAGCTGGCCGACCTGTGCCCCGGGCAGGCGGTCCACCGCGCCGCCACGGCCAGCGATGTTGATTTCGCCCAGGCTCGGCCCGACCGGAAGGGTGGCCAACCAGTCCGAGCTGACCGTCACCACGTCCCGGGTGGTGACCGCGAGGGCGGCGGTGACCACCTCCCGGTTCGTGACCGCGTGCCTCCGTCCCTTGTGGATGACGGAGAGTTGCTGCTGCACGGGGTCGAAGACGGCGACCACCTCGTCGCCGAGGGGCGCTCCGGCCGCGACCCGCTCGCCCACCACCACCACCGAACGCGCCGGGGTGCCCGACCCCGCCGGGCGCATGCAGAACGACCACGGGCCGGTCAGCAGGCCGCCGGCCGCCGGGACGGCGTTCGGCGCGCCGGGTACGCCGACGGCCTGCCCGCGCGGCCAGGTCAGCGAGGCGCGGGCGACCGACACCGGCGGATCGCCCAGTCCACGCAGCAACGCGGCGGAGGAGAAGTTCAGCACCGGATACAGGGTCTCCCCGTCACAGACGTAGGCCGATCCGGTCTCCTTCTCGATGATCACCCGATTGCAGGCGGTCCAACTCTTGGCACCGGCCGGCCGGAAGTAGCCGTAGATGCCCGCTCCGGCGAGGCAGATCACCACGAGCATCACCGTGGCGAGGGTGACCCCGGGCAGCCGGGTGCCGGACCACTCGAGCGGATCGGGCCGGTGGGCCACCAGCGCGGTGTGTAGGCGGCGTTGCAGGAACTGCCGGGAGTGGATCAAATCGCGGCGGGTCAGCATGGGTGACCCGCCCGTTCAGCGCGCTCAGCCACCGAGACCCCGCATGTAGCCGACCAACCCGGTGATGAGGATCGCGAGCACGCCGCTCAGCGCGAGCAGCAGGTATTCGGTGATGTCCGCGAGCCGGCCGAGCTGCGGCCCGGGCGGCTGGGCGGCGTACTTGCGCCCGACGAGGTACGCACCGGCTGCGGCGAGCACCACTACCGCCAGCGCAGTCGTGACGTACCGGGTGTGGCTGGCCGGGTCGACGCCCGCCCAGCCGAACACCAGCAGCGCCAGCCCGCTGGCCAGCGCGGCGGCCAACAGCGGAACCCGGTGCCGGACCGCGACGAAGGCGCGGGCGCGCAGCGCGCACACGACGACGATGGCGGCGGCCAGCAGCCGGGCGGAGACGTCGTCCTGCCGCGCCAGGACGGTCGCGCAGCCGGCCAGGGCGGTGCACATCGCCCACAGCAGGCTGGTGAGCAGCCCGTCGCTGCGGGCCACGATGGCGCTGATCCGTTCGGGCGACGGCAGTGGCTCGTCGACCGGGGCTTCGCTGCTGGGATTCGGCACCGTCGGTGCGGGCAGACCGCCCTGCCGCGCTGCCAGGCGGGGCAACCACGGCGAGCCGAGCAGCAGCGCCCCGGCGAGGATGCCGGCGGCCGCAGCCGGGCTGGTCACCATCGCCAGCAGCGCGCCGACGGCACCGAGCACGCCACCGCCCAGCACCGCCACGTGCACGACCCGGTGCGTGCCGACGGCGATCAGCGCGGCCACCGCCGTCCAGGCCAGCGCCGCACCGGCGACCAGCAACTGAGCCCGACCGATCCGCGCCGCACCCGTACCCAACAGTGCTGCGCCGAGCCCGAGGTAGGCGTAGGAGGCGATCGACAGCAACAGGGCGGTGCCGGCGTCCCGCAGCGCTCGGGCCGCGACCGCGGCCACGGTGAGCGCGACGAGCGCCAGCACGGCCAGGCCGATACCGGCCACGGTCCAATCCGGGCCGCCACGCAGCGCGACGAGTAGGCCGCCGACGAGCGCGACCATCATCGTCACGGCACCGGCGCGCCGGGTGTACTCGCCGGACCACGCCGCGCCGAGCAGCCGCACCTCGTGCGCCACGGCGTCGGCGAGATCGTCGTACTCGGGCTCGGGCCACTGCTGGTCCTGTGGGGCGAGCAGGACCGTCTCGCCGTCGGTGACGTTCTGTCCGGTCAGCGAGCGGTTCGGGTCCAGCAGGGTGCCGTCCGTACGCCGGAGCACCCAGCCGTGATGGGCCAGGCCCTCGTCGGCGAGCCCCACTCCGGCGTGCCGCAACAGCGCCGGTTGCAGGTTCACCAGAGGCAGATATCCGGGAACCGCGAGGTCGGCCCGACGTTGCGGGCTGAGCAATACTATGCGCGTCAGCCCGACTTTCGTGGTCTGCAACTTGGGCACTCCAAATAGGTCAATGCGATCCACATCGGAGGAAAGAGTCGTTGACTACGGTAATTCGCAGGCGTCCCGCCCGTCGCCCCGCGCCACCATATCCCACCGGCGAGGTCGTTCTTGAGCCTGCGCCGCATATTCCGGCACCTGGCGGACGGAGCTGGTCACAGCTGCTCATGCTGCTGCCGATGCTGGCCGGTTCGCTCGCGATCGCGCTCATCTTCGCAGGCCAACGCGGTACGGGTGGGCCGCTCGCATACATCACCGGCGGTCTTTTCGGCATCTCGGCGCTCGGCATGGTGATGATGCAGATCTCGATGCACGGCTCGCGCCCGTCCAAACAGGAAATGCACGATTCGCGCCGAGAGTACATGTGGGATCTGGACGCCTACCGACGGTCGGTGCGTCGAACCGCCCGCGAGCAACGTTCGGCCGAGTACTACCGGCACCCGGCGCCGGATCGGTTGACCTGGCTGGTGGACAGTGCCCGACTGTGGGAGCGGCGGTCGAAGGACCTCGACCACTGCCTGGTGCGGATCGGGCTGGGGCCGCGGGCGCTGGCCACGCCGCTGGTCACCGGTCCGCCCACGCCGCCGGAGAAGGCGGAGCCGGTGGCGGCAGCGGCGCTCCGCAGGTTCGTGCAGACCTACGGTGAGCTACCCGACCTGCCGGTGGTACTGGCGCTCAACGGCTTCGGCCGGATCTACCTACAGGGTGATCGTCGGCGGACCCGGGCGATGGTACGAGGCATGCTGGCCCAGGCGGTCACCTTCCATGCACCCGGAGACCTGCTGGTGGCGATCTGCGCCAGCGAGGCGGTCCGCGCCCAGTGGGAGTGGGCCAAGTGGCTGCCGCACGTCCAACACCCGACATCGGCCGACGCGCTCGGCTCGCTGCGGCTCTTCGCACCGAGCATCGTCGGCGTGGAGGCGATGTTGGAAGACCTGCTCGCCGCGCGGCCGCGGTTCGACGCCGACGTGGCCGAGTCGTATCTGAACGGTCCGCATGTGATCGTCGTCGTCGACGAAGGGGACATTGCCGGCGCGGACCACCTGATGACCGAGAGTGGTGTCGAGGGCGTGACCGTCATCGACCTGTCGAGTGAGCCGCCGCGCAACTTCGACCGCTCGACCCTGGTGATCGAGGTGGCCGAGGATGGTGCCCTGGTCGCGCGGACCTTCGACGGTGTCCGGCCGTTGGGGCACGGCGACTCCTTCGGCCTGGCGGCGGCGGAGGCACTGGCCCGGCAGTTGAGCCCGCTGCGGCTCGCCGGCGTTGGCGGCGGGGACCGGGCGATGAACGCGGAGCACGGCCTGGCAGAGCTGCTGGGCGTGACCGATCCGTACGCGTTGGACCCGCGCGAGACCTGGGCCGCCCGACCGAACCGGGACCGGTTGCGGGTGCCGATCGGCATCGGCCCCAACGGTGAGCGGGTGGAACTGGACCTCAAGGAGTCGGCGCAGGACGGGATGGGCCCGCACGGCCTGCTGATCGGCGCGACCGGCTCCGGCAAGTCGGAGTTGCTGCGCACACTGGTCCTCGCCCTCGCGGTCACACACCCGCCCGAGACGTTGAACTTCGTTCTGGTCGACTTCAAGGGCGGCGCGACGTTCACCAAGCTCGACCTGCTGCCACACACCAGCGCCGTGATCACCAACCTGGCCGACGAGCTACCGCTGGTGGACCGGATGACCGACGCGATCAACGGCGAGCTGGTCCGGCGGCAGGAGCTGCTACGTAAAGCGGGCAACTACGTGTCGCAGCGCGACTACGAGCGCGCCCGGCAGTCGGGTGCGCCGCTCGCCCCGCTGCCGAGCCTCTTCGTGGTCTGCGACGAGTTCAGTGAGCTACTCACCGCCAAGCCGGACTTCATCGACATGTTCGTGCAGATCGGCCGGGTCGGCCGGTCCCTCGGTATCCACCTGCTGTTGGCCAGCCAGCGGCTGGAGGAGGGCCGGCTGCGCGGGCTGGACACCCACCTGTCGTACCGGGTCGGGCTGCGTACCTTCTCCCCGGCGGAGAGCCGCGCGGTACTGGGCGTGAACGACGCCTACGAGCTACCCCGCGCCCCCGGGCACGGCTATCTGAAGTACGGTACCGATCCGCTGGGTCGGTTCCGCGCCGCCTACGTCTCCGGTGCCTACCGCAGTGCGGAGCAGCTCAAGGTGGCCGAGGCCGACAGTCGGGTCCTGGAGTTCACCTCGGCGTACGTCGCGCCGACCGAGACGCAGGAGACGTCCGCGCCGGCCACGGTGGACGAGACGCCGGATGCTCCGAGCCTGCTCGACATCATCACCGACCGGTTGACCGGCCAGGGCGCGCCGGCCCACCAGGTGTGGTTGCCGCCGCTGGGCGCGGCACCGACGCTGGACGAGCTGCTGGGCGGGCTGTGCGACACACCCGGGCGGGGGCTGGCCGCCGCCGGTCCCGAGCTGGCCGGCCGGCTGCGGGTGCCGTTGTCGTTGGTGGACAAGCCGTTCGAGCAGCGCCGCGACGTGTTGACCCTGGACCTGTCCGGGGCCGAGGGGCACGTGGTGGTGGTCGGGTCGCAGCAGTCCGGCAAGAGCACCCTGCTGCGTACCCTCATCTGCAGCCTTGCGCTCACCCACACCCCGCGCGAGGTGCAGATCTACTGTCTGGACTTCGGCGGGGCCACGCTGACCACGCTGCGCCGGCTGCCGCACGTCGGTGGCGTCGCGCCGCGTCACGAGGTCAACCAGGTGCGTCGTACCGTCGCCGAGGTGGCGGGCCTGCTCGACGACCGCGAACGGTTCTTCATCGCACATGAGATCGACTCGATGGCCACCTACCGTCGGCTGCGGGCCGCCGGCCAGTTCGCCGACCAGCCGCACGGCGACGTGTTCCTGGTCGTCGACGGCTGGCTGACGCTGCGCAACGAATTCGAGGACGTGGCTGAGAAGGTGGTGGACATCGCCAACCGTGGCCTGTCGTACGGCATCCACGTGGTCGCCTCGGCGGCCCGCTGGTACGACATCCGCGGCGGTGCCCGTGACGTCTTCGGCACCCGGCTGGAGCTGCGGATGGTCGACCCCTCGGACTCCGCGATCGACCGGCGGGCCTCGGCGAACATCCCGGAGAAGTCACCCGGGCGGGGCATCACCCCGGACGGGTTCCAGTGCCTGACCGCGCTGCCCCGCATCGACGGGATCAGCGAGGCATCGGAACTCGGCCCGGCCACCCTGGAACTGGTCGACGCGATCAGCGCGGCCTGGGACGGGCCGAGGGCGCCGGCCGTCCGGCTGCTGCCCGACCAGGTGCCGTTCGCGGCCCTGCCGCAGGGCCCGCAGCTACCCGGGCTGGCGATCGGGATCGCCGAGCACGACCTGCGGCCGGTGCACGTCGACCTGGCCGGTGCCGACCCGCACTTCCTGATCTTCGGCGACTCGGAGTCGGGCAAGTCCAACCTGCTGACGGCGTTCGCGCAGGCGATCGCCGAGCGGTACAAGCCAACCGAAGCGAAGATCATCGCACTGGACTACCGGCGATCGCTGCTCGGCCGGCTGCCGACCAGCCACCTACTCGCGTACGGCACGAACAGCGAGCAGAGCACGGGCATGCTCGCCGACGCCGCCGGCGTGATGCGCGAGCGGCTGCCCGGTCCGGACGTCACCGCCGAGCAGCTGCGGGCCCGCAGCTGGTGGCAGGGCGCGGAGCTCTACCTGCTGGTCGACGACTACGACCTGGTCGCCACCGACCGCAACCCGGTGCAGGCGCTGCACGAGTTCCTGGCCCAGTCGCGTGAGGTGGGTCTGCACCTGGTCGTCGCCCGGCGCAGCGGCGGCGCGCAGCGAGCGTTCTACGACCCGGTGCTCAGCCGACTGCGCGACCTGGCGACGCCGGGTGTGGTGCTCTCCGGCGACCGGGACGACGGGCCGCTGCTGGGCAACGTCCGGCTCGGGCCGTTGCCGCCCGGTCGCGGTTGGTTGGTGACCCGCAAGGAGGGCGCACGCCTGATCCAGTCCGCCCTGACAGATCAACCGGAGTAGAGGTGCCACGGCGGCGCGCGGCCGGGATATCCTCGCCGCGTCGCCGTTCGCCGGCCCGCCCGTCCGAAAGGGACCGCCATGGGAGAGTCGACCATCCGCGTCGCGAGTCTCGACAAGTTCAAGGAGTTCATCGACGACCTGGGCGCGACCCCCGAGGGCCTGACCGGCAAGGACCTGCAAAAGCCGACGCTGGCCACAGGCGCGGACCAATACTTCAAGGAACTCGAATACCTGAACAAGTCCGTGGACTACCAGAGCAAGCAGTTGGTTCTCTTCGTCGAGGACGTGATCAAGGGGTACGCCGGCGCGGTCGACGTGATCAACTTTGTCGGCTCCAACTACTTCAACGCCGAGATGTACAGCGGCCAGAAGCTGCGTGAGCCGATGAGTCAGGCGGAGGCGGACGCCGCGAACAAGACCGAGATCAACGAGGACGACGGTGAGCCGTACGACGCCCACGGCTGGCGGATTGAGGGCCCCTCGGTCAACGAAGTGGACGACCTGGACTACTACCATGAGGATAAAGAACTGGGCCTGCCCAATCCGCCTCGACCGAAGCCGACAGACTGGGCCGACCCGGGCCGGGGCTGGGAGAAGGGCGATTCCGGCAAGGCCTTCCGGCACGTGCACTGGGTCTTCATGCAGATGAAGCCCGAACGGTTGACGGAGCGTAGCGTCCACTGGACCGATGTCGCGAAGGCCCTGGAAACTGCGGCTTCCGATCTCAGGCGGTCGACCAGGCAACTTACCGATGCCTGGATAAGCCCCGCCGCGAGTAGCTTCGACGGGCGTATGCAGCAGACGATCGTCTCGGTCTCGACCTGGGCCGAGAACGCGAGGTTAAGGGCAGACGTGCTCAAGACCACTGCTGAAGTGATGGTTAAGAACATGGAGACAATCGATAGTTTGAAGCCGGGCTTCGACCATTGGGCCCAGTTGTACGAGGAGGAAAAGGGAAAGTGGAAGGGGTTTTACCATTTCTTGCAACTGAGTGACATCGCCGAGCGTTGGCTAGATTATTACGACGTTATGGGGATACTGCTCGGGAATCACCTATCCGACGCCCTCATTCATGTTGCCGGCGGTTGGGGCGGGCCGCCACGGTATCCCGGCTTCCTCTCGGAAACGCCGTTGCCGGCACCCACGGCCGGGCCGACGCCCACGGGCGGGCCAGGCGGACCGGGCGGAGGGCGTCCCCCGGGGGCTACCGGTGGCCCCCCGGGAGGCACCCCGAAGCCGGGCGGCCCCAACAACAACGCCCAGAAGATTATCGACGGTATGCGGGACAAGTACGAGGAGGCGATGAAGAAACAGCGGAAGGAGTACGAGAAGGCGCTCAAGGCCCAGCAGGAGGCTGCGGCCAAGCTGAAGAAGCAGTACGAGGAGGCGCTCGCCAAGCAGCGAGAGGCGGCGAACAAGCAGGCCGAGGGGTTGCAGAAGGCGCTACAGCAGGCGCAGCAGCAGGGGGTCCCGCCGGGCCTGGACGCCGCACTGCCGGGCGTCGACGACGCACTCCGGCAGCAGCAGGACCTGCTGGACTCGCTGGGTGCCACGCCCCCGCAGAGCATCGAGGACCTGACCCGGGACCTGGGCCGGACGATGGAGAAACTCGGGCTGGACCCGACGCCCTTGGCCGCACTGCCCTCGTACCTGGCTGGCCTGAACGGGCCGGGCGCTCCCGGCGGGCCGGTGGCCGGGCTGCCGGGAGCCTCCAACTCGCCGGACCTGCTTGGTCGTAGCGGCACCGCCGCGACCACCACCGGACTCGGCACCTCGGCCCTCACCGGCCGGGTGACCCCCGGCGTCATGCCTGGGGCCACGCCCGGTATGGGTATGGGTGGCATGCCGATGATGCCGCCGATGGGCGGTATGCCGATGGGCGGTGGCGGCGCCGCACCGCTGAGCGGCCGGAAGAACCGTCCCCCGCTGCCCGGTGAGGAGGCCCAGAAGCCGGTCACCCGTCGACCGCGCATCGTCGACCCGGCCGGAGACGGCACCACCGAGTCGCGTCCGGCGCGCGCGGGCGACCGCCGTGCGGCCGTGGCCCAGCCAGTCAAGGCACCTGAGGCCGAACCCGGTCAGGCGCTTGGCCGTACGGCTTGACGACTGTCCCTGTTAGAGTCGATTGAAGATCCCCTCAGCCCACTGCTGGAGCCATGAATAACATCCTGCAGGTCTCGCCGAGCCAGGCGGACGCGTACCCGTCCATCAGCGACGCGATCCGCGCCGCCGTCGACGGCGACACCATCGCGATCGGCCCTGGTGAATATCACGAGAACCTGACCATCTCCGGTAGGCGATTGAAACTGACTGCGGCGGCGGGCCGGGACACCGTTACCGTGCTGCCCCGGCACCCCGCCGAGGCGCTGCTGGAGGTGCGTGGGGGCGCGGTCGAGGTGCGGGAGCTGGCCCTGACCGGGCGGGATGCGCCGGCTGTCACCGTGACCGGTGGCGAGTTCGCGTTGCACGGCTGCGCGGTCGAGGCGGGCTCCGCCACGGCGGTGCACATCGGCGGTCGGGCCACCTTCGAGGTCACCGGGTGTCGGATCTCCGGTGCCCAGATCGGGCTGTCGCTCAACAACTGCGAAGGCTCGGTCACCGACTGTGAGATCGTCGACATCGTCACCGACGGCATCCTGATTCGCTCGGCCGATCCCCAGCTAAGGAACTGCAGCGTCACCGACTGCGGCTACCGCGGCGTGTACGTGTACGAATACTCCAAGCCCACCCTCGACAATTGCAAGATCGCCCGGATCGGTGACGTCGGCATCGCGGTGGCCCAGCACAGCTCACCGGTGCTGCGCGGGTGCGTGGTCAGCGAGGCCCGGGGCGCTGGCATCACGGTGGCCGCCGACTGCGGTGGCGAGCTGTCGGACTGCCAAACCGAACGCACGGCGAAGCCGGGCATCCAGATCGCCCCCGGTTCCCGGGCAGAGCTGATCACCAGCGAGCGACGTCGACACGGCCAGGTGGGTGCGGCGGACCGGCCGGTCACCGCCGACCAGGCCCGGGTGGACCAGTTGCTCGCCGAGTTGGACGACCTGGTCGGGCTGCCCGCGGTCAAGGACGAGGTCCGGGCGCTGATCGACGAGATCCAGGTCAACGAGTGGCGCCGCAAGGGCGGGCTCTCGGTGGCACCGACCAGTCACCACCTGGTGTTCACCGGCTCACCGGGCACCGGCAAGACCACCGTCGCCCGGCTGTTCGGCCAGATCCTCGCGGCGCTGGGCCTGCTGACGCGCGGCGGGTTCAAGGAGGTCGCCCGACGCGACCTGGTCGGGCAATACCTCGGCCACACCGCCGAGAAGACCACCGTCGCATTCGAGTCCGCACTCGGTGGAGTGCTGTTCATCGACGAGGCGTACACCCTGTCCCGGTCGTTCGGCTCCGGCAGCGACTTCGGTCAGGAGGCCATCGACACCCTGGTCAAGTTGATGGAGGACCACCGGCACGAGGTGGCGGTCATCGTCGCCGGCTACACCGGCGACATGCTGCACTTTCTGGACGCCAACCCCGGCCTGGCCTCCCGGTTCAGCAAGACCATCGAGTTCGAGAACTACACGCCGGCCGAGCTGGCCAGGATCCTCAGCTCGATGGCCGAGTCCCACGAGTACTACCTGGACGGCGAGGCCGCCACCGAGTCGACCCGGTACTTCGGCCGCCGGCTGGGCGACCCGAACTTTGGCAACGCCCGTGAGGCGCGCAAGCTGTTCGAGTCGATGCGCAAGACGCAGTCCCAGCGGCTGCGCCAGCTGCGTCGGATGCCGTCGCCGGAGGAACTGCAGCTGCTGACCCTCGCCGACCTGACCGCCGCCATCCCCAACTGACCACCGCCACCGGCAGCCTCCGCGGTTGGCCGAACTCCAGATGGGCGAGAGACAGGCGCGGGAAGATGCGGTGCCTGCGCCGGCCGGCTCACCGAGGGGCGGGTGGTGTGGGAAGGTCGGACTAGCGTTCCAGGCCCGACCAACCGCGTGGCGACTCCGGCTCCCGGTCCCGATCCATGCCGGTAATGATGTCGTCGGCGACAGCCGTCCGGCAGTGTTCCTCGGCGAAGTCCGGATCGCCGATCGGATCAGCGTCCCCGTCCGGCTGACCGAGGACCGGTAGGCGTTCCGCCGGCTGGTTCCGCCCAAGCCGGTCGTCGCCGATCATGGCAGCGGCTTCCGGTCGCTGACGGTCATATCGTCGGCTCCCGGTGCTCGTCACCGACCCTACGATCGGCGAGGATCTCGGCCGCCTCGTCGATGGCGTACTCGCCCTGCGGCATCGCGTTGATCCGGATCAGCAGTTCGGCCGGTAGTTCTGCGGCCACTGCCCGCCGGTGGATCTCCGACTGGGTGATCCGGTCCTGCCCGAGATAGATGTCGTCGAGCAGTTCGTCGAGATCGCGTGCCGGTGGGAACACGTCGACCTCGGTTAACGGGGTGTCCAAGTCGCGGACGACCACCTCGTCCAGGTCTCGTCGTCGTATCTCGTCGGTGTCGAGTAAGGGCTGGTCATCCGTCATCGTGCGCAGCTACCCGGGTTGGGGTACGTCAAACCCGGTTCCGGCCGCTGTGCTCCGGGCTGCCGTGCTCACGACGCCGGGCTCGGGCCCCTGCGCTCCGGGCTGCCGCGCTCCGCTGTGACCGGGGCGACAGTCCGGACCGGAACACCCAGGCAGGTCAGCGGGTTGGAATGACTGTCGGTGTGTCCAGTGTCCCCGGGCCTCACCCAAATTGCCTTCGCGGAATACCGTCCGGCTGGAGCCGCGTCGCGCCACTCGCCGAGAGGCGACCTGCACACCGACACCGCGCCGCCCACGGCCTTGGCCGTGGGCGGCGCATCGTCTTTCGTCGGGTTTCTGACCTGCTTTTCCCTGAGTACTCCTCCGTCGGTTTTTCCGGGCGGGGCTGCGCTGGGGGAGGGGCATCGCGCGGGGAACAGGGCGATGCTCCCCGCCCGAGCCGACGTGAGGCCAGGGCCCGCCCGAGCTGAGGTGAGGCCAGGGCCCGCCCGAGCTGACGTCAGGCCAGGGTCTGGCCGACCGCCCGCCGGGCTCGTCGGGCGCGTACGGCGTCGGCCAGCTTCGTCAGCACACCTTCCGTCTGGTCCCAGCTCAGGCAGGCATCAGTGACCGACTGTCCGTAGACCAGTTCCCGGGTCGGGTCCAGCTCCTGCCGGCCGGCCACCAGGAACGACTCCAGCATCACTCCCACGATTCCGCGCTGGCCGGCGGCCAACTGGTCGGCGACATCGGCCACCACCAGGGGCTGCCGCCGGTGGTCCTTGCCGCTGTTGTCGTGGCTCGCGTCGATCACCAGCCGCTCGGGTAGGCCCGCCTCCCGGAGCAGCCGCAGTGCGTCGGCCACCGCCGCCGCGTCGTAGTTGGGCCCGCCCCGGCCGCCGCGCAGCACGACGTGGCCATCGGTGTTGCCCCGGGTGTGCATGATCGCCGGTGCGCCGGAGACGTCGATGCCCGGGAAGACGTGTGGCACGCTGGCCGCCCGGATCGCGTCCACGGCGGTGGCGACGTTCCCGTCCGACCGGTTCTTCATCCCGATCGGCATCGACAGGCCGGAGGCCAACTGGCGGTGGACCTGACTCTCCACCGTACGGGCACCAATCGCCCCCCAGGCGACCGTGTCGGCGATGTACTGCGGGGTGATCGGGTCGAGGAACTCGCAACCGACGTGCAGCCCCATCCGTAGCACCTCGACCAGGAGCGACCGGGCGGTACGCAGGCCGGTGTTGACGTCGCCCGACCCGTCCAGCGCCGGATCGTTGATCAGGCCCTTCCAACCGACCGTCGAGCGGGGCTTCTCGAAGTAGACCCGCATCACGACCAGCAGGTCGTCGGCGAGACGCCCGGCGATGTCCCGGAGCCGGGCGGCGTAGTCCAGCGCCGCCGCCGGGTCGTGCACCGAGCACGGCCCGACGACGACGAGCAGCCGGTCGTCGGCCCGGTCCAACACGCGGGTCACCGCCTGTCGGCCCTCCACTACCGCCGAGACCAGCGTCTCGTCCAGGGGTAACTCGTGGCGTAACAGTGCCGGGGTGGTCAGCGGCACGATCTTGTCGATGCGCTGGTCGCTGATGCGTCCCGTACCGGTGATTGTCATGCTCTGGAATCCTCCCGCCGACAGCCTCGGTGCCGGCGTGCCCGAGGTCGAGCCGGCTGCTCACGAACGCAAAAAGGCAGGGACGAATGTCCCTGCCTCAGCCGGCTCTGGCGGATGTGGTGACGTCAGGTCATGGCTGAGTCACCGGCGCCCAGGGCCGGCTGACTAAACCATCGATACGAGCACGTCACGTCGGCAACCATACCCGACCGGCGAGCACACGACGAAAGCCACCGCCGGCGTCGCCCGCGATTCGGCGTGGCGGAGCACCCGGTTGGGTAGGAGAGGACGCATGACTACCGAGATCAATGATCAGCAGCGAGTCGAGTCCCGAGCGGAACACCTGCTCCCCGAGGAGCGGGCGGCGGGCAGTGAAGATCCGCTGGCCCAGGCCGAGGCCATCCTCGCCGACTCCGGCCAGCGGGAACAGGCCGACTCCGGCCAGCGGGAACAGGCCGACTCCGGCCAGCGGGAACAGGCCGACTCCGGCCAGTGGCAGTCGACCTCGACCAGTGTCGCCGAAGACGCCGCCGCGCCGGACACGATCATCGAGCGGCGTACGTCGGACGAGGCGACCGCCGTGATGGAACCGTCGGACTGAGCCGGCCGTGGGTGATGCGGACGTCGGATTCTGCTCGCCATGGCGGAACCGCCGGACTCTGCTCGCCGTGGGCGCTGGGCTCACCGACGGCTGATCGGATAGCGTCACTAACCATGACCGAGACCGGGTACCCCTGGCCGATCGAGACCACCCGACTGGACAACGGGTTGCGGGTGGTCGTCAGTGCGGACCAGACCGCCCCCGTGGTGGCCGTCAACCTTTGGTACGACGTGGGGTCACGCCATGAACCCGCCGGTCAGACCGGCTTCGCCCACCTATTCGAGCACCTGATGTTCGAGGGCTCGGTCAACGTGGCCAAGACCGAGCATATGCAACTGATCCAGGGCTCCGGCGGCTCGCTCAACGCCACCACCAACCCGGACCGCACCAACTACTTCAACACCGTCCCGGCCGAGCATCTGGAACTGGTGCTGTGGCTGGAGGCCGACCGGATGGGCGGCCTGGTCCCGGCGCTGACCCAGGAGACGCTGGACAACCAGCGGGAAGTGGTCAAGAACGAGCGGCGGCAGCGCTACGAGAACGTTCCGTACGGCGATGCCTGGCTGCGGCTGCTGCCCCTGCTCTATCCGCCCGGGCACCCGTACCACCACGCCACGATCGGGTCGATGGCCGACCTCAACGCCGCCGACCTGGGCACCTTCCAGGCGTTCCACAGCACCTACTACGCGCCCAACAACGCGGTACTGACCGTGGTCGGTGACGTGACGCCGAGCGACGTCTTCGCCCTGGCCGACAAGTACTTCGGTGCGCTCGCGTCCCGCCCCGACATCCCGGCCGCGCCGGACGGGCACACCGTCGCGCCAACCGGGATGCCGGCCCGGGACACGGTGACCGCCGATGTCCCCTCGCCCCGGGTCTATCTCGCCCATCGCACCCACCCGTTCGGCAGCGCGGGCTACGACGCGGTGACCGTACTCGCGGCGGTGCTCGGCGGTGGCCGGGGCAGCCGGCTCTACCAGCGGATCGCCGACGGGGCGCGGCTCGCCCAGCCGGATACGGTCGCCGCGTACGGGGTCGATCTGGCGCATGCCCCGGCACCACTGATCGTGACCGGTACCGCCCGCCCCGGCGTCACCGCCGACGAACTGGAGGCCGGGCTCGTCGAGGTGCTGGACGAGGTCGCCACGGGCGGAGTGACCGAGGTCGAGCTGGACCGTGCCAAGGCGCTGCTCACCACGTCCTGGTGGCGACAGATGTCCACTGTCGATGGCCGGGCCGACACCCTCGGCCGCTACGCCACCCAGTTCGGTGACCCGGCGCGGGCAGCCGATCGACTGCCCGGCTGGCTCGCGGTGACCGCCGCCGACGTGGCCGGCTTGGCCAGCGAGGCGCTGCGGTCGCAGGACCGGGTGATCCTGACCTATCTGCCGGAGGAGAGCGCATGACGCTGATATCGGAGCGCCCCGCCCCGGGCGTGGCCCGGCCATACCGCTTCCCGGCCGTCGTACGCCGGTCCGTCGGCGACGGCCAGGTGGTCGCGGCGCACCTGCCCGGACACAACCTCGCCGTCGCGGTGTTGCTGCTCGACGCCGGTGCCGGCCGCGAACCGGTCGGCCGCGAAGGGCTGACCGTCGTCGTGGCCAAGGCCCTTGAGGAGGGTACGACCCGACGCGACTCGGCCGACTACGCGTTGGCGCTGGAGCGGCTGGGCAGCCAGCTTTCCACCGCGGCCGACTGGGATTCCTTCCAGGTCAGCGTGCAGGTGCCGGTGAACCGGCTGCTGCCCGCAGTGGAACTGCTCGCCGAGGCGGTCCGTACGCCCCGGCTCGACCCCGCCGACGTGACCCGGGTCCGCGACGACGAGGTGACCGCGCTGCGGATGGACTGGGCGCATCCCGGTCCGCGTGCCGACGCGGCCCTGCGGGCCGACCTGTTCGGAGTGGCCCATCGGCACGGCCGGCCGATGGATGGTGACCCGGACTCGGTGGCCACGTTGACCGTCGACGACGTGATCGGGTTCCACGCCGAGTGGCTGACCCGTCCCGGCACCCTGCTGGTCGCCGGTGACCTGGACCGTATCGACCTTGACGCGCTCGGTGCGGCGGCGTTCGCGGGCGCGGCCGGCGGGCCGGTCGAGGTGGGTGCCCCGATCGAGGTGGACCCCCGGGTCGGACGGCGGATCATCCTGGTGGACAGGCCCGGCTCGGTCCAGTCCACGCTTCGGCTCGGGCACACCGCACCGCACCGCGCCCACCCGGACCATGTACCGATGGTGCTCGCCGGCACCGTGCTCGGCGGTGCCTTCACCTCCCGGCTCAACCATTTGATCCGCGAGGTACGCGGCTACACGTACGGCATCCGGGCCGACTTCGGTTCGTCCCGCCGATTCGGCCGGTTCACGGTCAGCTCCGGCGTACAGACCGGGGTCACCACCCCGGCCCTGGTCGACGCGGTGGGGGAGATCACCCGCACCCAGGCCGACGGGGTGACCGAGGCGGAGCTTGCGGTGGCTCGCGCCTGGCGGGCCGGGCAGCTCTCCGTGGAGTTGCAGAGCCCTCGGGCCATTGCCGCCGCGCTCGGCACGCTGGTCGTACACGGCCTGCCCGACGACTACCACGCGCGGCTGCGCAGCCAGCTGCTCTCCGCCACCGAGGCGGAGGTGTCGAGGGCGGCCGCGACCTATCTGCGCCCCCAGGGACTGACCCTGGTGGTGGAGGGGGACGCGGCACTGATCCGCGACGAACTGGTCGCCAGCGGGCTCGGTGAGGTGGTCGACGCCGCTCCCTGACCGGTGGTCCGGTCGGCTCTTTCCGAGAATCCGGTGCCGCTGGTTGGGATTCGACTTGCTGGCCGGGGCTCGGAACTGGGTAGCCTCGCGGGCATGAGGATCGGCATTGTGGGGGCCACCGGCCAGGTCGGCGGCGTGATGCGTCGACTGCTGGCCGAGCGGCAGTTCCCGGCGGAGCAGGTGCGGCTGTTCGCTTCGGCGCGGTCGGCGGGGCGGACCCTGCCGTGGCAGGGCGACGAGATCACGGTGGAGGACGCGGCGACCTCGGACTACCGGGGACTGGACATCGTGCTCTTCTCAGCCGGTAAGGGGACGTCCAAGGAGCTCGCTCCCAGGGTGGCCGAGACCGGTGCCGTCGTGATCGACAACTCGTCGGCCTGGCGGATGGACCCGGACGTGCCGCTGGTGGTCTCCGAGGTCAACCCGCACGCCATCGCCGTACGCCCCAGGGGCATCATCGCCAACCCCAACTGCACCACCATGGCGGCGATGCCGATCCTGCGCCCCCTGCACACCGAGGCGGGTCTGGTCAGCCTGATCGTCGCCACCTACCAGGCGGTCTCCGGTGCCGGCCTGGCCGGAGTCGCCGAGCTGGACGAGCAGGTACGCAAGGTGGCGGAGCGGGCCCCCGAACTGGCTGTCGACGGGACTGCGGTGGACTTCCCGGAACCGCGTTCGTTCGCCCAGCCGATCGCGTTCAACGTGCTACCGCTCGCCGGGTCGATCGTCGACGACGGCTCAGACGAAACCGACGAGGAGCAGAAGCTCCGTAACGAGAGCCGCAAGATCCTGGAGATTCCCGACCTCAAGGTCTCCGGCACCTGTGTCCGGGTGCCCGTCTTCACCGGCCACTCGTTGCAGATCAACGCCCGGTTCACCCGACCGTTGTCGCCACAGCGGGCGCGCGAGCTGCTGACCGACGCTCCCGGGGTGGTGCTGGCCGACGTACCGACGCCGCTGCGGGCCGCTGGCCAGGACCCGACGTACGTGGGCCGGATCCGGGGCGACGAGACCGTCGAGCACGGGTTGGCGTTCTTCTGCTCCAACGACAACCTGCGTAAGGGCGCGGCGCTCAACGCCGTACAGATCGCCGAGTTGGTCGCTGCCGAGTCCCGCTGACCGGATCGTCAAGACCATTGGCCAACTGCTGGAAACAGGGCTGTGTCGGCTGGCACAGCCCTGTTTTCCGTGCAAGAGTGCCCGGAGTCGCCTCGATCGCGACAGGTCGGACGGAGGTTTCGTGATGGTAGAAGGCGGCACCGAGGACGCGCTGCTGGCCCTGCTGGGCAGCCGGCACCTGGGCGTACTGGCCACCATCAAACGGGACGGTCGGCCGCAGTTGTCCAACGTCAGCTACGCGTTCGACCGGGAACGGAAACTGATCCGGGTCTCGATCACCGACGGCAGGGCGAAGACCGCCAACCTGAGGCGTGACCCCCGGGCCAGTTTCCACGTCAGCAGCGAGGACGGCTGGGCGTACGTGGTGGCCGAGGTGACCGCCGAGCTGACTCCGGTCGCCGCCGATCCGTACGACGCGACCGTCGAGGAACTGATCGACGTGTTCCGGGCGGTGCAGGGCGAACACCCCGACTGGGACGACTACCGGCGAGCCATGGTCGCCGACCGACGGATCGCCCTGCACCTGCACGTCGATCGGGTCTACGGGATGCCGCCGCGCGGCTAGCGCGAAGCGGAGCGTGGCCAGTCCGCGCCGGAGGCACCGACGGGATCCGGTTACCTTCCCGCTCGGCTCGGGTAGACGCGAAGTGCCCGAGACGAGAGGGGAGCAGGATGACGACCGTCGGAGAGTTCATGACGACCCGGCTGGTGACCATGGACGGCACCGACACGCTCACCGCCGCCGCGCAGGAGATGCGTGACCGGTCGATCGGGGACGTGATCGTTACTGACGGCGATGCCGTGCTGGGTATCGTCACCGACCGGGACATCACGGTACGTGGGGTCGCTGAGGAACTGGACGTCGACAGTGCGACGCTCAACCAGATCCTCAGCCAGGACGTCGTGACCGTGAGCCAGTACGACGATGCGGTGGCGGCGGCCGACCTGATGCGGACATACGGCGTACGCCGGTTGCCGGTGTTGGAAGACGGACGACTGGTGGGTCTGGTCTCGCTGGGGGACATCGCCGTCGAGCGGGAGCCGCAGTCCGTGCTGGCCGACATCAGCGCGGACGAGCCGAACAACTGATTCGTGCCGCATGCAGGGAAGGGCCTCTTCCTGTCGCCGACAGGAAGAGGCCCCTTCCTGACACCCCAGACCCCGAGCCGGTGCCATCTGCGGCTGTTCCGCCTGGCTGGCCTAGCGGCTGTTCCGCCTGGCTGGCCGAGCGGCTGTTCCGCCTGGCTGCCCTAGCGGCTATTCCACCTGGCTGACCCGTACGTCGGTGGCACCGCGCGCCTGTGCCAACACTCGGGCCTCGTCGTCGACGGCCGACCGTACCCGGTCGGACAGCGGCTCGAAGGGGGCCACCGTGACGTCCAGCCGGCCCCGGCCGGCCAGCTTCGCCCGCCAGACGCCCATGATCTCGCCGTCCACGAGCAACGCGCCAGGGTTGCCGAGGACGCGCCACACTTCCGACTGTCGGGTCTTGTCCGGCACCAGGACATCACGGTCCCGGGCCGAGAGGTAGGGATCACCCGCCGGCAGCAGCCGGACCAGCCTCGGCGGTGGTGCGCTGCGCAACGCGTCGATCCGGTCGGTGGGTAGCCAGGTCCGCCGACCGTCGACGGTCACCTCGGTGAGCCCTTCTGGCCACACCGGGCGTAGCTCGGCCTGGCTGGTGCCGACGTGCCTGGCCGCCTCGGCCAGCGTCGCCGGGCCGAGCAACCGCAGGTAGGTGGCGATCAGGTCGGCCGTACCGGTGGCGGCCCTCGGCCGGCCAGCCCAATCGGATACGGGAGCGATCATGGTCTTGCCGCCGACCACCGTCAGTTGGGCACCTCCGGCCAGCCCAGCCTGCTGGAACAGCGCGCCGGAGATGTGCGTGGACTGGCAGGAGCGGCATGGGTAGGTCACCTCGGCCGGTACCCGAGCGGTTACCGCACTGCTCACCTCGCCCTTGGCCATCGGCTCGGCGGCCACCGCCGCCGAGAAGGCGTCGGCGGCCGCCTCGAACGCCACCAACCCCAGCTTCCCGGCGTCCCGGATCTGGGTGCTGACGATCCGCTTCGCCGCGTCCGCGTCACTGAGTGGCCACAGTGCCTCCGCGATCCGGGGCAGTTCGGCCCGGCGGTGCAGGTGGGGTGCACCTCGGGCCGCCCAGACCAGAGCCAGCGACTCGTCGTCCAGCTCAGCGGAGGTACGGGCGGCGAGTGCGAGCCGCGCCGAGCCGTACGGGGTGTCCTGCACCCCGAGGTCGAGCACCGCCAACTCGGCGGGTCGCTGGTCGACTCGGTCGAGTTGCTGGGCCGCGATCCGATAGGCGAGCATCTGCTGCCGATCGACCCGAAGCGTTCCGGTCACTGGGTGATCCCCTCCGTCGACCCGGGTGGGGTGAATTTGAACAGTAGCGGGAGGCAAGCCAGCGTAACGACGATCGGGGCGAGCAGGAAGCCGACGGTGACCTCCCCGGTGGTGTCCAGCAGTACGCCGTCGACCGCGGAACCGACCGCGCTGCCGACCGAGAAGGCGGTGGCGGCCCAGGCGAAGCCCTCCGCCGCCGTACCGGCAGGGGCGACCGAGTCGATCGACACGAAGGCGATCGTCAACAGTGGGGAGAGGGCCAGGCCGCTGACCAGCATCAGGGCCAGCATGCCGGGCAGGGCGGGGGTGAGTAGCAGCGGCAGGAAGCCGACCGCGTACGCGCCGGTGGCCCGGAGCAGGGTGTTGCGGGCGCGCAGCCCGGCGAAGCGGATGTAGAGCAGCCCGCCGATCAGGGCCCCACCGGCCTGGGCAGCCAGCAGCCAACTGGCCAGGGACCGGTCGCCGGCCGCTTCGGCATAACTGGTCACCGCGACCGTGACGCTGCCGACCGCCGCGCCGACCAGCAGCAATGCGACCAGGATCAGGCGTAGTCGACCGGCGCGCAGCGGGCCGGCCCAGTGTCGTACCGCCGGCTCGCCGCGCCAACGGCGGACCGCCGGCGCGGTGACGAACAGGGCGGTGCCCAGGGCCTGGAACAGCGCTGCGGCGGCCAGGCCGCCGACCGGCCCGGCGACCTGGGTCGCGGCGAGCGTCACCATCGGCCCCGCCACGAAGATGATCTCCTGGGTTGCGGTGTCCAGTGTGTACGCGGTGTGCACCTGGTGTGCCGGGAGCAGGTCCCGCCAGAGCACCCGTAGCCCGGCTTCGAATGGTGGCGCTCCGAGCCCGGCCAGCGCGGCACCGAGCAGGGTCGCCGGCAGCCCGGCCCCGGCGGCGGTCAACACGAATCCGGCGGTGGAGACCAGGACACCGCTCCACAACACCGGCGGCTGCCGCCATCGGTCGGCGATCCGGGCGAGCAGGGGCTGCCCGACCGCCATGCCGGCGGTGTACGCGGCGACGAGCAGACCCGCCACGGTGAGCGACATCGTCTCCCGGGCGAAGATCAGCAGAGCGAGCGGGGCCGCGCCCTGGGGAAGCCGGCCGAGCAGGCTGGCCCCCAGCACCCGGGCGGTCTGCGGTGCCCGGAGTACGGACCACGCGCCGGTGCCGCCGGCCGGAGTGGAGTCAGGGGGAATGGTCGAGGTGTCGGACATCGACGAGCGCTCCCAGTGGAGAGAGGGGAAGGACCGGAGGCGGGGGAAACCGGGACCGGTCAGGGAGCGAAGTCGGTGCGCTCGTGGTCGTTGCCGTAGAGCGGCAGGGCGGGTGTGATCCACTGGCCGTACGCGGCGGCAACCGCCTCTACCGGGATCACGAGCGTCACTCTACGACGGGAGCCGCCGCCGACGGTCGACCGACATGCGAATGTCCGACCCGGCCGGAGGCGGACGGGTAAGGAGGCTGACGGGTACGGGGACTTGGTGCGGTCGAGGGCTGACGGGTACGGGAACTTGATGCGGCCGAGGGCTGACGCGATCTGACGCATGGGTCGGCGAGATAGCATAAGAAGCATGGATTCCGTGCAGTTGTCCGCAGGCGGTGCGCCACTGCTCGGGGAGCCGTTGCCGCTGGAGTTGGCCAACACGACCTATGCGGTACGCAGTCAGCTACGCGACGGGCTGGAAACGGTCGAGCACCTGGCCGGCTGGTTGCGGGACGTGGCGGGACGGCTCGGCACGCCACTGCGCGATCGTGATCTGGCCGAGGCCGGCACCGCCGACCTGGCGGTCGCCCGGGACCTACGGCAGGCGATCCGGCTGATCGCCCAGGCGACGGTGACCGGTGACCAGCCGCCCTCGGCCGCGATCGACGACGTCAACCAGGTGATCCGTACCGCGCCGTCCTGGCGTGAGCTGCGGTGGGCGGCGGAACCATCGACGATCACCGCCAGCGACCACCCGCCAGTGGCCGCCGCGCTGGCCGAGATCGCCATGGCGACGGTCGACCTGTTCGCCGGCCCGGATCGGGCCGCACTGCGGCCCTGCCAGGGCCCCGGCTGCGTGCTCTACTTCGTCAAGCAGCATCCCCGGCGGGAGTGGTGCTCCGGTGGCTGTGGCAACCGGGCCCGGGCCGCCCGCTACTACGAGCGGACGAAGACCCGGGCCGGATAGCGCAGTCGTAGGCGTGGAGACTCAGGCGAACGGCGGCCGGGAGCCACGGAGTCGACGCTGCTCCGACGTGATCCGCAGGTCGTTGATGCTCGCCTCCCGGCGACGCATCAAACCGTTCGGGTCGAACTCCCACAGTTCGTTGCCATAGCTGCGCCACCACCGGCCCTCGGCGTCGTGCCACTCGTACTGGAACCGGACCGCGATCCGGTCATCGGTGAACGCCCACAACTCCTTGCGCAGGACGTAGTCCAGTTCCCGTTCCCACTTACGCGTCAAGAACGCGACGATCTCCGAGCGTCCGGTGAGGAACTCGTCGCGGTTGCGCCACACCGAATCCGGGGTGTACGCCAGCGACACCCGCTCCGGGTCGCGGGTGTTCCAGGCGTCCTCGGCCGCCCGTACCTTGGCCTCGGCGGTGGCGGCGGTGAACGGGGGCAGCGGCGGACGCTCCGCCGGGGGTGCGGGATTCACGACTCGATCTCCTCTGACAGTTGGTGGCGACAGGCGGCCAAGCGGCGGACCAGACCGACGGTCACCGCGCCGATCAGCCGCCCGTGCCGGCGGTATTCGGCGAGGAACCGGCCCTCTGGTTCTCCCTCGACGATCCGTAGGTCGTACGCGGCACCGGTGAATCCGACGGATTGCACCCGCCGGTCGTACAGATGGGTCCAGAACGACGGCACGCTGGCGAACCGGCGATGCCGGGCCGGGTCGAGCAGCGCCCGGGCGGCGAAGGTGCCCTGGTCGACGGCGTTGCTGTGATGCTCGACGCGGACCAACTCCCCGACCAACAGCGGGTGTGGCCATCGGGCGACGTCGCCGGCCACCGCCACGCCGGGTGCGGCCAGCCCGTCTGGGCCGCAGACCACGCCATCGTCGATCCGCAGGCCGCTGCCGCGTAGCCATTCGGTGTTCGGCTCGGCGCCGAGGGCCAGGACCAGCAGGTCGGCGGGGAGGGCGGTGCCGTCGTCGAGGCGGACCTGTTCGACCCGGCCAGCACCGGAGACTCCGACCACCGTACGGCCGAGCCGCAGGTCGACGCCGTGCTCGCGGTGGGTGCGGGCGACCATCCGCCCGAGTCGTACGCCGAGGGCCCGGTGCAGGGGGACCGGCTCGCGGCCGACCAGGGTGACCGCCAGGCCGAGGCCGCGGAGCGTGGCGGCGATCTCCGAGCCGACGAACCCGGCACCGGCCACCACCACCGTCGGGCGGTGGGACAGCTCGGCGCGCAGCGCCAGCGCGTCATCGAGGCTGCGCAGGGTGTGGATTCCGGCCAGTGCCGGTATGGCCGCCGGCCGCCGGGCCCGTACGCCGGTGGCCACGACTGCCGTGTCGAAGGGTACGGCCGGCAGTTGACCGCGCAGGACCCGCCGGTGTCGCAGGTCCAGCCCGGTGGCCGGCTGCCCGAGGAGCCACCGCGCGTCAAGCGTCTCGGTGCCGGGCAGCAGCACGTCCACCGGGCCGACCAGGAGTTCCTTCGACAGTGGTGGCCGGCGGTACGGTCGGTGTGGTTCGTCACCGACCATGGTCAGCTCACCGTCGTAGCCGAGGGCACGTAGTTCCTGTGCGGCGCGGAAGCCGGCCGGCCCGGCCCCGATCACCACGATGTGCCGGGGTGGGCTGGCTGACCGCCCGGTCATGACGGGGCGATGAGAATCGCCTGGACCGGGCAGGCAGCCATGGCCTGCTCGATGTCCGGCCGTAACGAGTCGTCGGGCGCGGAGTCGTAGACGAGTTCGTCGTTGTCGTCGAGACGGAAGACGTCCGGGGCGGCGAAGACGCACTGAGCGTGGGTCTCACACCGGTTCATGTCCACTCGGACACGCATGATCATTCCTTTCCGAATGGCGCGGGGTTGAAGCGGGAGTAGCGGCCGAACGTCCAGCGCAGGGCGGTGGCCCGATCGATCTGGACGACCCGGTCGACCTCGAAGTCGACGACCCGTTGGGCACCGGGTAGCCGGGCGGCCCGGTCCGGGTCCCAGTCGGTGCGGGCCTGCCCGGTCAGGTGCAGCGTGTGACCCCGTTCCCAGTCCAGGAAGAGCAGGCCGCAGCGCGGGTCGAGTTCGAGGTTGCCCAGCGTCATGTACATCGAGTTGCCGAGGTAGTCGGGCCAGCTGAGCTGGCGGGGCCCGGTGACCGTGACGAAGCCCGGGTTGCCGCCCCGATGGGATGTGTCGGTGCCGTGCCGGGAGTGGCTGGCGACGAAGAACGTGTCCGCAGCGGTGATCCAGCGACGCTGCTGGTCGTCGAGTTCCCGTGTGGTACGGGCCGGTCCGCTCGGGGACGACTGTGCGTCGGCGAGCACGTCCCGGGTCTGGATGTACTTCGGGCAGTTGGCGTAGACCTGCTCGGTGCGGACCACGAGCCGGTGGCCGTCTCGGACAGCTTGGCCGTTGACCCGCATCCGTCGGCGGCTCTGCGGCTCGATGGCGAGCATGCCGAGGTCCCGCCCGGTCTCGAAGACGCCGGCGAGCGGATCCTCGGGGCCGGGGCGACCATTTATCGCGATGGTCCGCTCGTCGGTCGGGTCGGCGAATCCCGGTGTGCCGGTCAACAGACTCGCCCACACCGCACCCGCGTCGTCCGCCGCGCCGATCAGCAGCATCCGCTGCTGACGGAGGAAGTCCATCGCCACCGGTGGGATGGTGGCCGCCACCCCGGCGGAGCCCCAGTTCTCGGCGGTCACCCCAGCCCGACGTTGCGCCGCGCGTTCGCCGTCGTGGTTCATCAGGTTCCTCCAGGGGTACCGCTGCGGGCCACCGTCGCGGCCCGCAGCGGCGGCGGGTCGATTAGAAGAAGCCGCAGGTGGGGGCGGCCTGGGTGGGGGCGGGGGCGTTCTCCGCGCCAGCGGGGGCGTAGATCTCCAGGCGGATGCCGTCCGGGTCGGTGAAGAAGACGCCGCCGGAGGAGGCTCCCTCGCCGTGTGCGACGACCCCGTCGTACGCCAGGGGAGCGCCGATCTCGCGGAGGACCGTCTCGGCCCGGCGTACCGCGTCGATGTCGGGCACCTGGAACGAGAGGTGGTGCAGGCCGGGTAGCTCGGTGGCGAATTCCCCGGTGCTCTGCTGCCAGAGGGTCAGCACCAGCTTGCCGTCAAGGCCGAGGAACGCGAACCGTCGGTCGCCCTCGCGGGACTCGCCGAGGGTCTCGAAGTCGAAGACCTTCCGGTAGAAGGCGATCGAGCGGTCGAGGTCGGTCACGTTCAGTCCGACGTGTCCAGTTTGGAAGGTCGTCACGAAAGCTCCGTTCTAATGGTTGCCATGTCGGCTATACGTGAGAACACTAGGGCAATCTTCTGATGGAAGCAAGGCCAATTTGGCATTAGATGACTCGGATGGCGCGGATCACGCGACGCCGACTACTTGACGTTCGACGTCAAGTACTTGACACTTGCTGTCAAGTAGAGGAGGTCGGCTGATGCTGCCAACCCGCGAACAGCTCACCGAGCACCTGACCCGACTCGTCGACATCCGGTTGCTCGACCCGGTGGAGATCCTGCTCGACGGAGACGACACCGTCGACGTACTGCGTACGGTCGTCCGAAACCGCGCCAAGACCTGGGTGGCCCGGCTCCTCGACGGCGACGAGCAGGAAGCCACCATGGCGATCGTCCGGTTGCTGTCCACGCTCTACCCCGGTGATGGTCCGTTCCAACCGGCAGCCGACTGGTGGGCAACGCCGCTGGGCCGGGTCGTGGCGTGGCGGGTCGGCCACCCGAGCGCCGACTCGGTGTCGTACACGGTGGCCGGCGCGATGCTCGGGATCACCCGGCAGGGCGTCCACGACCTGGTCAACCGCGGCAAACTGGCCCGCCACCCGGACGGTGGCGTGGTGCCCACCTCGGTGCGGGACCGCCTCGTCCAACTAGAAGGACAGCCAGGAGTCCAACCGGAAGAACAGTCGAAAGCCCAACCGGAAGGACGGTCGAAAGCCCAACTGGAAGGACGGTCGAAACATGCATGACCTGCTGGTTACCGCCGGACCCGTGCCGATCGCGGTCCGGGACTTCGGTGGGGACGGAAGTCCGATACTGCTGCTCCACGGTGCGGGTGCCAACCTCGAAAGCATGCAGGTGCTGGCCCAGGCACTTCGGCCGGCATGCCGGGTGGTCACAGTGGACCTGCGCGGCCACGGCCGATCCGGTGACGGTCCCTGGGGGTGGGACGCCGTACTCGACGATCTCGACGCCGTGGTCAACGAACTCCGCCTCGGTGTGCCGGCCGTGGTGGGAGTGTCCCTCGGCGGCATGGTGGCGACAAGGTGGGCCCGGCGGCATCCCGAATGCCCGGGGGCGGTGAGCCTGGATGGCAATCCGCCGCCCAGCCGTCCGGAACACCTGGCCGGCATGGCACCCGAGCGGGCCGCCACCGAACTGGACCGGCTGCACACGCTCTTCGCGGCGATGGCCGGTGCGATGGCGGGGCCACTCAGCGACGAACAGCTCGCCGCAGCGCGGGCCGGGCAGCGCATGATGGCCGAACGCTACGGCGGTCCGTCCGGTGCGGCCTGGGTGGCGACCTTCGAACGGAACCTGGTCACCCGGGATGGCGAGACGTCGCTGCGGCCGGGTGCCGTGACCACCGAGGAACTGCGGGTGGCGATGGCCGCGCTCGACCTGACTCCGGACTACCGGGCGACTCGCTCTCCGTTGCTGCTCGTGCTCGCCACCGAGAACCTGCCGGAACAGCAGGCCTTCCACGATCTGTACGAGACGTACCGGCGGGGGGTGGCCGCCCGGCTCGCCGGGGTCCGGGGCGAGAACCCGTACCTGCGGGTGGTGGAGTTGGCGGGAGCCAGCCACGCCATGGTGGCGGAACGGCCGGAGCACCTGGCCGAGTTGGTGACCGGCTTCCTCGCCACCGGGACGGCCGCCGGCCGGTAACCCGACAACCTGCCGGCCGGTAACCGACGGTCGACGCGGTGGGTCCGGTCCGTGCGAATAGTGGATGGCGACCGTTACAGCGGTCGGGTCGCTGGGTAGAGTCCGAGCGTGCCAGAGATCGTGTACCCGCCTGTCATCGCCGCTGCCAAGACCCTGTTCCGGGTCCTGGACCTGCGCCTACGGTTGGAGGGCGGGCAGCACGTGCCGACCACCGGGGGCGCGGTCCTGGCCAGCAACCACGTCAGCTATCTCGACTTCATCTTCGCCGGCCTCGGCGCACACGAGTCGCGGCGGCTGGTGCGGTTCATGGCCAAGCAGGAGGTCTTCACCCACCGGATCTCCGGGCCGTTGATGCGCGGAATGCGGCACATCCCGGTCGACCGCCAGGATGGGGCGAAGGCATTCATGACCGCGGTCGGGGCGCTGCGCCGGGGGGAGGTCGTCGGCATCTTCCCCGAAGCCACGATCAGCCGGTCGTTCACCGTCAAGAACCTGAAGTTGGGGGCGGCGCGGATGGCCCGGGAGGCCAAGGTGCCGATCATCCCGGTCGCACTCTGGGGCACCCAGCGCCTGTGGACCAAGGGTCGGCCCCGTACGCTGACCCGCCGCCACACCCCGATCACCATCCTGGTCGGCGAACCCTTCGAGGCGACGGAGAAGGCCGGTTCCACCACGATCGAGCTGCGGCGACGGTTGTCCGCGCTGGTCGACCAGGCGCAGCGGGAATACCCCGATCAGCCCGCCGGGCCGGGCGACGACTGGTGGCTGCCGGCGCACCTCGGCGGATCGGCCCCCACCCCGGAAGAGGCGGCGATCCTGGACGGCCAGGGACGACGTACCCCGGCGACCTCGGACCGACCGGAGTCGAAGCCCGAGGCCTGACGGTGTCAACTCCCGGGGCCTGACGGTCAGGTACGGGACCGGAGCCGGCGGAGCATCCGGGCATCCTCGAAGCCGACGGCTCGGGCGGCTGACTCCAGCGTCGTACCGTGCCCAATCAGATGCTCGGCGCGTTCGACCCGGAGCAGATGCTGGTAACGCAGCGGTGTCATGCCGGTCGCCTTGCCGAACAGTCGGGTCAGGGTCCGTTGGCTTACCCCACCGGCTGCCGCCAGCCGGCTCAGCGGCAGCCGTTCGGTGAACCGCGAATCGATCAGATCCTGTACCCGGTGCACCACGTCGTGCAGGTGCGCCCGGTGCCGCAACATGGTGCTGGCCTGCCGCTCGTCACCGTTGCGGCGGGCGTAGACCACCATTGCGCGGGCGATCCGGGCGGCGACGCCGGGGCCATGCCGGATCGCGACGAGATGCAACGCGAGGTCGATGCCGCTGGCGATGCCGGCCGAGGTGACCACCCGCTCGTCCACGACGTACAGCACGTCGCGCACCACGGTTGCCCTCGGGTAGCGCCGGGCCAACTCGTTCTGCACGCCGTGGTGGGTGGTGCAGCGGCGACCGTCGAGCAGACCGGCCCGGCCCAGCGCGTCCGCCCCGGCGCATACGCTGGCCACCGTGCCACCGGTCGCGTGGTGTTCGGCCAACCGCCGCAGGCTGTCCGCGCCGAGGTGCCCGGTGCGGGCGAGGCTTGGTGCCCGCCAGCCGGGTACGACGACGAGGTCCTCCGGCGCGAGGGCCGGCCAGCTCAGCGTGGCCCGGACCGGTAGGCCCTGGGCGGTCGGCACGTCCTCCTGTTCGGCCACGTAGACGAGCCGGTAGTCGTATCCGAACTCCGCAGCGGTGTGGAACACCTGGGCGGGCCCGGCGACGTCCAGCAGGTGCAGTTGCGGGACAAGCAGGAAGACGACCTGGGTCACGATATGGTCAGCCGTTCACCGGTGTGGCCAGTTGGCTGGTCAGTTCTGCGACAGTACGGATCGTCGCGAACCGACCGGCCAGGGCGTACTCGGTCCGGCTGACGATGTCAGCGGTGTGCAACGTCCTCGGATCGGCCAGGATCTCGGCCGGGGTGAGCCCTTTCGGCGCGTTTCGGTGCGGAATGGGGAAGGTCGCGGTCGCGTCGGTCACGAAGGTCACGTCGAAGCCGAGGTCTGCGGCCACCCGGGTGGTCGTCTCACAGCACTGTTCGGTCTGGATGCCGCAGACGACCAGCTTGCGGATGCCCCGGGCGGTGAGCAGTTGTTGCAGGTTGGTGGTGGTGAAGGCATTGCGCGAGGTCTTGGTGATGACCGGTTCGTCCTCGGCCGGCACCAGCCCGTCGATCAGCCGGACATAGCCGCTGGCCGGGTCGAAGGGAGTGTTGCTGCCCGGTGCGGTGTGCAGAACCCAGACGACGAGGTCACCCGCGTCCCGGGCCGCGGTCACGAGGCGGTCTACCTGGGCGACGAGGTCGGGGTTGGAGACGGCCGACCAGATTGGCCGCTGCCGGAAGGACTCCTGGACGTCGATGACGACAAGTGCTTTGGTCATGCTCCGATCCTGGTCCGGCGACGACGCGAGGGTAAGGCACCATCATGTCCCGACCCGGACCGATCTGGTCACCGGTGCTCGGTGCCGGTGTGCCGTCGTACGGTGCTGCGCGTGCCGGGGAGTGCGTCTGCGGAAGGAGCAGTCGTCCGCCTTCGGCAGGGCCGGCGTGACCCACTCACTTGGGCAAGCCACGCCGGGCCGAAGGCAGCAACTACTTGGTGCTCACGTTCACGTCGGCGCCGCCGACAATGAGGGTGCAGTTGGGGTTCGCCGCACAGGCCTGGGCGGCCTGCAACTGCAACTTGGCCTTCTCCAACTCCAGGTAGCCGGGGGTCTTGTTCGCTTGGGCCAGCAGTTGGGCCTCGCGCACCTTCGCCTCTGCCCTGATCAGATCGGCTGCGGCCTGTTGCCGGGCGGCGAACACCGCAGCCCGAGCCTCAGCGATCTTGGGGTCGGCGAAGCCGATATCGGTGATCGAGATCCGGATCGGCGGGCAGCTTCCATTCGTACGGTCGAAGGTTGGACCACAGAAGTAGTCCCCACCGGTCTTGGTCCTCAACTCGTCCAGGAACGACTGCCCGAGCTGATCTTCGATCTGCTTCCAGATGCCGTTGGTGTTGGCGTCCAGGTCGTCGGCGGAATGGGTCCGCGTCGCCTCCCGGATCGCCTTCTCCTCAGCCGGGACCAAGGTGTTCAGAAGCATCTTGCGCCAGTTCTCGGTCGAGAACTCGCCGTCGGTCGCGACCTCGTAACGGCGTCCCGTCTTCTCCCAGAACTGCACGATCGGTGAGTTCTTACCGCCGTCGCAGTTGGTGTTCAGGTAGAACTCGGCCGTTGCGTGCACGATCACGTCGGGGCCGGGTTGACCGTCGGGGCCGGGCTTCGACGACGAGCGGATCGGCTGGTCGGTGTCCCCGCCATCCGGGCGGATGTTCCAGGTCCGTAGGGAGGTTGGCAGGGGATAGGTCACGTCGTCGATCGGGTAGGAGCCGGAGCCGCCCGGCTCGATGCACTCGACGAACTCCCTGTTGTCGCCGGCCCCGGACTTGTAGTAGAGGATGATCTGGTCGGGATCGGAGCGGGTGGCGCAGGCTGACAGGGTCGACGCGGCGGCGGCGAGGGCCAGCAGCCCGGCCAAGGCCCGCGCCGGGCGCGAGCGTCTGGTGCTCATCCGTTGAACTCCTTGTGGTAGTCGTCCAGCCACCGGCGGATGGCCTCGTTGGCTTGTGGTGCCAGCACTGTGACCTGATCCAGATCGACAGGATTGCGAAGTTGGGTCATGATCCGGGCCGCGAGTGGTGCAGGCGCATCCGCTCGACAACCTCGGACGGGGCAGGGCCAACCCCGTCCGATGTGGCGTTACGCTGCCGGCAAAACGTGAGCGGCACGCCGACGACGATAGGCGCCATCGTCAACCACCCAGCGACGTGCGCCTTCGGGGACTCTCGATGCATTGGACGTGGAGGCCGATGCGCTCCCGACGGACCGACCTCCGCGAGGCGGATTCGTCAACCGCGAGGCGGGATCATCAACCGCGAGGCGGGATCATCAACCGCGAGGCGGGATCATCAACCGCGAGGCGGGACGGGGCCGGTCGTCATGGTTCGGGTAGTGGTGAGGTCGGCATGAGCCGGGTGGTACGGGCTCTGCCGGTCACCCGATCGCCCGTCACCCGGTCACGCCGCTATCCGGTTAGGACTCCTTTTTGTAGGTGTCCTTCGTCCCGCCGTTTTCGCTGCTGACCGTGAACGAATCGTCATTGACCAGCTCGATCTGGAAGGTCAACTTCTTGTCCGGCTCGGTCGATCCGTCCTCCCGGCCGGTGAGTGCCAGCCGGTAGCGGTGGGTGGAGCCGTCCCCGGTGTATTCCAGCTTGCCGCGATAGGTAAGCGGGTCACCCTCGGTGAAGTAGACCGCCGAGCCGTCCGACTCCACCTTGATCGAGGAGACGTCGGTCGGGAAGTCGCCGCGAGCGACCCAGCGTCCCTTCAGTAGCCGGATCGGGTCACTGCTCGGGTTCGCAGCCCGGGTGGTGGTCGGGCTCGCGGCCGGGGTGCTCGTAGCCGTGCTGACCGGTGTGCCGGACGGTGGTTGTGCCGCGTCGGGGTTGCCGCCGTCGTCGACCCCACACGCTCCGACCCCGAGGATCGGTAGCAGGGCCAGGCTGACCGTTACGCCGATCCGGTGTCTCTTTGCGAGTCGCTTCACGAGAACTCCTCTGCCGATCTTGCCTGGTATCGACCACCTTAACCCGGATACCGATCGGCTGCTGAGTGGCGATTCGACTGTCTCCTGTCGACAAGATGCTGAAAGGTATTGCAGATATTTCGCCCACTGGTGACCCCGGGCTGCGCGCTGCTGGTCGGCTAAAGCGGGAAATCAGACGACTTGCCCAAGTGGCTATCCATCGAAACATGTGGTTCACATCTGGGCCGCGAGTTGTTACCCTCAGCATCACTCGTGGAAACTTTTGCGAAACCTGCAAGAAATCTGCAAGTCCGCGAGCTGTCCCGCCCATCCGGGAAATCCCCCGTCCCTTGGAGAGCGTGATGACTGTCCGTAGATCGATGGCCGCCACCTTGGCGGCCGTACTCGGATTTTCCCTGTCCCTTCTCGCCGCACCGACCAGCAGCCCCGCCGCCAGCGCTGCGCCCGCCCCCGAACCGACGACGACGGCGGCGGTGGAAAGCAACGGCAAGTCGATCGTCCACCTGTTCCAGTGGCGCTGGGACTCGGTGGCCCAGGAGTGCGAGACCAACCTCGGCCCGAACGGATGGGGCGGAGTCCAGGTCTCGCCACCCCAGGAACACGTGGTCCTGCCCAGCGCCGAGGGTGCAACCTATCCCTGGTGGCAGGACTACCAGCCGGTGTCGTACCGGTTGGACCAGACCCGGCGCGGCAACCGGGCCGACTTCATCGACATGGTCGAACGCTGCCGGGACGTGGGCGTGAAAATCTACGTCGACATGGTGCTCAACCACATGAGCGGCACCGGCTCGATCGGTAGTGGTTCGGGCAGCGCCGGCACCGTCTTCAGCAAGTACGGCTATCCCAACCTCTTCAACGACGGCTCCGGGGACAGCTATGGCTACGCCGACTTCGGCCCCTGCTATCGCAAGATCAGCAACTGGAACAGCAAGAGCGAGGTCCAGGACTGCGAACTGCTCGACCTGGCCGACCTCAACACCGCCGACCCCAACGTCCGCCGCAAGATTGCCAAGTACATGAACTCGGTGATCGACCTCGGGGTCGCCGGCTTCCGGGTGGACGCGGCCAAGCACGTCCAGGAGGCGCACCTCGCCGACATCATCTCGAAGCTGCACGACGTGCCCGGCTTCGGCGGTAAGCCCGACCTGTTCCACGAGGTCTACGGAGATGCGACGGTGCCCTACACGGCGTATGCCCCGTATGGCGGAGTCACCAACTTCGACTACCAGCGCGCGGTCTCCTCCGGCTTCAAGGACGGCAACATCGCGCAGTTCGCCAACCTGCCCAACTACGGCGGGCTGACCAGCGCCCAGGCGGTGGTCTTCATCGACAACCACGACACGCAGCGGTCGACGCCGACCCTGACCTACAAGAACGGCGACCGGTACTACCTGGCCGACGCGTTCATGATGGCCCACCCGTACGGCACACCCCAGCTGATGTCCAGCTACGCCTTCGGCTCGGTGGTGGCCCAGGGGCCGCCCAGCTCCGCCAACGGCACCACCAACGCCACCGACTGCGGCAGCTCGGCGTGGATCTGCGAGCACCGCAACGAGCAGGTCGCCGGCATGCCGAGCTTCCGTAACGCCACCGAGGGCACCGGGATCGGCAACACCGTCACCGACGGCAACGGCCGGCTCGGCTTCGCTCGCGGCAGCAAGGGGTACGCCGCCTTCAACGCCACCGGCAACGCCTGGAGCCGGACCTTCACCACCAACCTGCCTGACGGCGAATACTGCAACGTCGCCCGGGGCACCTACCGGGCGGCCACCGACGAGTGCACCGGTGGCGTGATCGCGGTCGCCGGCGGCACGTTCACCACCAGCATCCCGGCCAACCGGGGCGTCGCCCTGCACGTCGAGGCGATGACCGAATGCGACGACCCGGAGGGCTGCGACCCGGTCGACCCGCCGCTGGACGACACCTCCTTCGCCGCCACCGTGGAGACCTCGTACGGCCAGGAGGTCTACGTGGTCGGCTCGATCCCGGAGCTGGGCTCGTGGAACCCGGCCAACGGTCTGCACCTGACCACCGACGCGACCACCTATCCGGCCTGGTCCGGCTCGGTGGACATCCCGGCCGACACGTCGTTCGAGTGGAAGCTGGTGAAGGTCTCGCCGGACGGCTCGGTGCAGTGGGAGAACGACCCGAACCGCACCGGGACCGGAGGCAACGCGTTCACCGTCACCTGGAACCAGGCCGGTGGCGGCGGAGGCACCAGCGCAGCGGTCTCCTTCCATGCCACCGTGACCACCTGGTACGGCCAGGAGGTCTACGTGGTCGGCTCGGCCCCGGAGCTGGGCTCGTGGAACCCGGCCAACGCGGTGCGACTCACCGCCGACGAGAGCAGCTACCCGACCTGGAAGGGCACGGCGAACCTGCCGATCAACCAGCAGTTCGAATACAAGTTCCTCAAGAAGGACCCGAACGGGACGGTGACCTGGGAGTCCGGCGGAAACCGCTCCTACACCCCGACCGGAGCGGTGACCCTCACCGACACCTGGCGCTAGCCGGCGCTGCGGGCCCCGGCCCCGCGTACCTCGGTACGCAGGGCCGGGGTCATTGTTATGTTCGCCGGCTTAGAACGAGTGTTCGATGGCGGCGTAGGCTGCCCAAATGACCGACATGGCGTACCAGCCCTCGATGTTGGACCTGGCCGACGAGCCGACCCTGGGCCGGCTGGCCGGACGCGTCCGACGTCACGAACTGACCCGTGGTGCCTGGGTGGACCACCTGCCCGGCTGGGTGGTCGGCTCCGACGCCGTGCTCCGGACGTTGCTGCGGGACGTCGAGTGGCGGGCCGAGCGTCGGGAGATGTACGACCGCGAGGTCGACGTGCCACGCCTGCTGCGCTGGTACGCCGGACACGAGCGGCTGCCCCACGAGCTGCTGACGCAGGCGCGTCAACAGCTCACCGATCACTACGCCGATGAGCTGGGCGAGCCGTTCGTCACCGCCGGCATGTGCCTGTACCGCGACGGACGGGACAGTGTGGCCTGGCATGGCGACACGAAGGGCCGGTCGGCGCGACACGACACGATGGTGGCGATCGTCTCGTTCGGCTCACCCCGACCACTGTTGCTGCGCCCGAGGGATGGCGGCCTGAGGGATGGCGGCCTGAGGGATGGCGGCCTGAGGGATGGTGGCCTGAGGGATGGTGGTCCGAGCCTGCGTTTTCCACTGGGTCACGGCGACCTGGTCGTGATGGGCGGCTCCTGCCAGCGGACCTGGGAGCACGCCATCCCGAAGACCAGCCGGCCGGTCGGGCCACGCATCAGCGTGCAGTTCCGTCCGGCCGGTGTCGCGTGACCGCTGCGGCGAGGGCGCTGCCCGGTGTGGCGTAGCTAGGCGGCAGGCACCGTCATCGGCGTCCCGCCAGCTCAAGGTCCCCGTCTGGCTGCTCGCCTCGCCTCCGGTCGTCTGGCTGCTCGCCTCGCCTCCGGTCGTCTGGCTGCTCGCCTCGCCTCCGGTCGTCCGGCTGCTCGCCTCGCCTCCGGTCGTCCGACTGCTGGCCGTGCTCTCGGGAGTCGGCGATCCGCAGCGCCTCGACGAGTTGACGGTAGAGGTCGTCGGTGGCGAGGAGTTCGCTGTGGGTGCCCTGGGCTCGGATCCGTCCATCCTCCATCACCGCGATGCTGTCGGCGTCGAGCACCGTGGAGAGGCGGTGGGCGATGGTGACGACGGCACCGACGGCGGCCCGGTCCCGGATGCAGTCGTGCAGGGCCGCCTCGGTGAGCCCGTCGACCTGCGCGGTCGCTTCGTCCAGCAGCAGGACCTCCGGGGTACGCAGGATCGCCCGGGCCAGGGCGATGCGCTGCCGCTGACCGCCGGAGACCGCACTGGAGGAGAGTGAGGTGTCCAGGCCCTCGTCCAGCGAGTCGATCTTTTCGTCCAGCCGGACCGCCTTCAGGACGGCCCGTAGCTCGTCGTCGGTGGCATCGGGGTGGGTGAAGAGCAGGTTGTCCCGGATGGTGCCGGGCACGACCGGCGTCTCCTGTTCGACGTACGCGAGTTTGGCCCGAACCTCGCTGTGCGAGTACGTCGCGTAGGGACGACCGTCGAGCAGCAGTTCCCCCTCGGTCGGTTCGAGGAAGCGCAGGACCAGGGAGAACAGGGTCGTCTTGCCCGCTCCCGAGGGGCCGACGATGGCGGTGTGCCCCCGGCGCGGGATGGTCAGGTCGATGCCCCGAACGGCGGGGGCGGTGTCCGGCGCGTACCGCGCGGTGACGGCGCGGAAGACGAGCACGGGCGAGTCGTCGTACCCGGTCTGGTCTGCTGTGGACGGCCCGGCGGGGGCGGCTGCCACCCGGGGTTCGACGGCGATGGCCTCGATCTCGCGGATGCGGGACGCGGCGGCGATGCCGGCCTGGAGGGCGGTGACGTTCTGGGTCAGCTCGCTGATCGGGCCCATCAGTTGGAAGGCGTAGAGCAGGAAGGCGATGAGGCTGGAGAGCTCCAACAGCCCGAGCTGCGCTCGCCAGGCACCGATGCCGAGGATCGCGATGATCGACAACTGGATGCCGGTCCAGGCGATCGTCCAGACCGAGGCGGTCCGCCGAGCGGCCCGTACGCTGTGCGCGGCCGAGTCCCGGGCGTCGGCGATGATCCGCTCACCCTGCCGGACCTCGGCCCGGCTCGCCTTGACGGTACGGATCGCGCGAAGCGCACCTTCGAGTGATCCGCCGAGCCGGCCGACCGATTCCTGTGCCGCCTCCTGCGCCTTGGCGATCGAGGGCATCAGCGTCGCCATGATGATGGCGACCACGATCACCGCGACCAGGGTGCTGCCGAGCAGTACGAGGTCGAGCACGCCCATCAGTACCAGGGTGCCGAGCAGGGCGAGCGTGCTGTTGATCAGTCCGACGATGCTGCCGGACGCCTGGTGCAGGAGTGCGGTGTCGGAGGTGACCCGGGTGACCAGCTCGCCGCTCGGTCGCTTGAGCAGTTCACCGATCTTCGCGGCGAGGTAGCGCCGGATGACCGAGGTGCGGGCGTCCAGCACAACCCGTTCGGCCAGGGTGCCCAGCAGCACCCACTGCCACAGCGACACCGCCGCACCCACGACGACCAGGGCCAGCAGTACGGCGATCGGTTGGGTCATCGACGCGGCGGCACCGAGGGTGTCGAGGACCCACTTGGTGACCATGGGTGTGGCGAGTCCGATGGCGTTGGCGAAGAGCCCGAGCACGAGTCCGAGCAGCAACACCCGCCAGTGCGGGGTGACGAAGGAGAGGAGGAGCCGAAGTCGCGGAAGAGATGCGTCTGATTTCGGATCGTTCACGTCCTCTAGTGGAACACATCTGTTCCACTACGGTCAAAGGATTTACCGTTTAGGGGCGCTTGCTAACCTCATCGGGTGAGCGACGTGAAGGAAAGCGGCAGTCGAGCCCGTACCCGGCAGGCGATCATCGAGGCCGCCATCGAGGTGCTCGGGCAGAATCCGGCCGCATCCCTCGGTGAGATCGCGGTGGCGGCGGACGTCGGCCGGACCACCCTGCACCGCTACTTCCCCGAGCGGTCCGACCTGCTGGCCGCGATCAGCGCGGAGAGCGTGGCCCGGATCAACCAGGCGGCCGAACGCGCCCGCCTCGGCGAGGGCACCGGTGCCGAGGCGCTACGCCGGCTCTGCCACGAATACTTCGACCTTGGCGATCTGCTGTCGCTGCTCTTCAACGATCCGCAACTCGTCGGCAATCCGGTGGGGGACGACCAGGGCGGTTGTGACCCCCGGTTCGACGCGATGGTCGAGCGGGGCCATCGAGACGGCTCACTCGATCCGGAGCTGCCAGCCTCCTGGCTACAGAGCGTGCTCTGGTCCCAGCTCTACAGTGGCTGGAGCTACCTCGCCGAGACCGGAGCCTCCCGCCACGAGGTGCTCCGCCTGGTCGTCCGCACCGTCGAGAAGGCCATCGGCCCGAGGTAAGGAAGGGCCCCGCCTGACGCCTCAACTGCCGGGGCGAACTTCCGGTCGTCCGGATGGCCCCGTGGGGATGGATGGTTACCCTGGTCATGCCTATTGATCGAGAGGCGGCGGCATACGGTCGGCTTCCGCTGACGTCCTGGGGTGCAGGTCGACGCCGGTCGCGGCTTCGTACCCGATGGTGGGTGAATCCTGCCGCTACGCGGGCATCGATCTCCGTACGCTCGTGGCATCGCCCAAAGGGCACCGCACGACAAAGACTTGAACGGTGACGAACCGACGACTCCGTGCGACCCTGCTGGCCGTCGCGCTGCCCATCGCCCTGACGATGGTCGCATGTGGGGCAGGAACCGCCGACCCGACAGCGCAACCGACCGAGCGGACGGTCGAGGTTTCGTCCTCGCCGACGTCGACTCCCACGGCTACTCCGAGCCCGAGCGCCGCATCGCCCACCCCGTCGCCGGACGTACCCGGGGCGTTGACCACCACCCTGCCGCCGCTGCCCAAGCCACCGGTCAAGCCGGCCCCCACCAAGAGCGTGAAGCCGACGAGAAAGGCACCAGCCCCGACGCCGAAGAAGACGACCACGACGAAGAAGCCCAGCGGCGGCAGCGCCTACTACGCGAACTGCGCGGCGGTACGAGCGGCGGGCAAGGCCCCGCTCTACCGCGGTCAGCCCGGCTATTCCCGCAAGCTCGATCGGGACGGTGACGGAGTCGCCTGCGAATGATCGTTCTGCCGGGGCGAGGTCGACCACGTGCTGACCATGCCCGTGTCCCCTGGGTGTCCCCATACGCAGAGCGACGCCCCTCCGGTTTGTTGATTGGAGGGGCGTTTCGCCTGTTCAATCCCTGCGCGCCCGGCAGGATTCGAACCTGCGGCCTTGAGATTAGAAGTCTCCTGCTCTATCCGCTGAGCTACGGGCGCCTGGTGTGGTGCGCCAGAAGGTTACCCAAGCCGCCGGTTGGTCGTCCGGCTGGATGGGGGGGTGACCGTCCGGCCAGCACATCCTAGGTTTACAGACCGGCCGCTGACGAGCATCAGGTTTTCGATGTCCCTGGGTGTCGGCCGGTCGTCGCCCTCAGGTGCCGGCTGGGTCACCGCTCCGCTTCGCCGGTGTCGGCCGGGGTGAGGAACGCGTCGACCCAGCGGCCCAGTTCGGTGAAGACCTGCTCGCGAACAGCCGGTCCGGAGAGCGTGAGATCGTGCATGCCGCCGTCGAACCGGACCAGGGTGACGTGCCGTCCTAGTCGGGGTGCCCAACGGACCATGTGTTCCACGTCGAGTACGGCGTCGGCCAACGCCGCCGAATCCTGCCACCGGGCGCCCCGGAAGCTCCGTGTCGAGCAGGCCAGCATCACCGGTACGGGGATCGCCAGCCCCGCCCGCAGCTGCTGCTGGGCCCGGCGGATGGCGGCCAGCCACCCGACCCGTACCGGGAATCCACCGAGCGGCTTCCAGGCCAGGTCGTAGGTCCACTCGCCGCGCTGGGTGGCGTGCAGGCTCTGGCCGTACACGTTGGGGAGCCGGATCGGGACGACCCGGTAGGGCGACCCCCGACCGAGCCAGGTCACGGCCGACGCCAACGGCCGGCGTACCAGCCAGGGGGCGTTCAGGTCGAAGAAGGGGCTGTTGAGGAATGCCCCGTCGACGATGCCCGCGTCCCGTCGGGCGTGCGCCCAGAGCGCGGTGAGCAGGCCGCCGGTGGAGTGCCCGATGGTCAGCAGGGTGTCGTGGCCGTCCTCGGCGCGGATGATCCGGGCCGCCTCGTCCAGCTCCGGGAAGTAGTCGCTCAGGTCGCGGCAGAAGTTCGGTGTCTGGTGGGGGAGCAGGCTACGGCCGTACTTGCGCAGGTCGAGGGCGTAGAAGTCCCATCCGCGCTCGGTGAAGAACTCGGCCAGGTGGGTCTGGAAGAAGTAGTCGACGAACCCGTGTACGTAGAGCACGGCCCGCCGGCTCGGCTGCTCCGCGCGACACCGGACGAGGGTGGCCACCACCGGGCCTTCGTCGTCCTGCCCCAGGTCGATCGTGTGGCACTCGTACGGGGTGCCGAGGACATCCGGTTCCACGCTGCGACGTTACCTCGCGGTAGCGGTAGCAGATAAGTGCATGATCAGGTTCTTTTCCACAGGTGCCCCGGTTGTCCACAGCTCGCGGTTGCGTGGTCGCGGCGGCAGGTGGCTGCGGTCCAGGCTGTGCGACGAGTCGACTCGGACAGATCGTGGAACCGGAACCCTGTGGAGGGGCGATGTTCGATACGTATGTGACCGTGGTGGGAAACGTGCTCACCGCGCCGGAGTGGCGGCGTACGACGCAGAGCGGCACGCTGGTGGCCAACTTCAAGGTGGCGTCGACCGCCCGCCGGCTCGACCGGGAGAGCGGCCGGTGGGTGGATGGAAACAGCCTTCGCGTACGCGTCAACTGCTGGCGCAAACTCGCCGAGGGGGTCGCCTCCTCGATCATGGTCGGTGACCCGGTGGTGGTGGCCGGCCGCCTGTACACCCGGGACTGGGTCGACGACGCCGGTAACCACCGCACCCTCTACGAGCTGGAGGCGGTCGCCGTGGGGCACGACCTGTCCCGGGGGCGGGGCAAGTTCCAGCGCAACCGGCCGAGCATGACCACCAGTTCGATCGAGGACGAGGAGGCCGAGGCCCGAGTCCACGGGGAAATCGCCGAGCTGGTGGCGGAGGATGAGGCCCCGACTCGGCCCGACGACCGCCCGTTCGACGACGACGATCTGTCGGAGATGCCGGTCTCCCCAGCGGGTGGCTACCTACCCGCGCTCGGCCAGCGGTCCGCGACCGACGTCCGGATTGGTGATCTCGATGCGGAGGAAGGCATCGAGGAGGAGGACGTCGAGTCGGCTGCCCTGCCGGTGCCGGCCTGATCGGCCTGATCGGTCTGATCGTGCGGATCGGATGGATCGGCCTGATCGAATGGATCGGCCTGATCAGATGGATCGGGCGGATCGGGCGGTTCAGCTTCGGGGTGGAGGCGGGATGTCAGGGCACCCGTCCTCCCCCCGGGATCGGTTCCTTCTCGGCACCCAGCCGATGAGCCGGCCGTAGATCAGTGCGGGGTCTGTCGGGTAGAGGTCGGCCAGCGCCACCACGTACAGGCCAGCCAGGTAGACATGTAACCCGATCCGATCGGCGGCGAACTCGTGCAGCAAGCCCAGTCGGGCCGTGCCACAGGGCCACGGGCCACCGCAGGCGCGGCACAGCCAGAGACGCCGGATCGGGGTGTGCGTGGTCACCGGCCGTCGTCCGGTGGTGGAAACGGGTGCACCAGCACACCTGGCACCTGTAGCGCGCTCAGGTGCACGTACACCGTGTGCTCCAGCGGCCAGCCGCGTGCGCGCTGCGGTATGTCCCAGCCGCTGACCTCCACGCAGGAACGGCCATCGGCGTGTGTCACCGGCCCGACGCTCGTTACCTCCAGCCACAACAGGTCATCCCCGTCGGGGAGGTAGTGGGAGCCGAGCAGGGACATCAGCGTGCCAGGCACGACACGCTCCGCGACCCACGCGGAGAGTACGCGGTGCGCGTCGAGGGGGTCCGGTTGTCTCATCAGGCACCGTGCCGAGGGTGGTAGCTCCGAGGTCCAGGGGACGGGGGAGTCGGCGCGCACCCGAGGTGCCCCTTCGCCGGGAAACGGATACCGGTCCGGGCAGGGCCATCTCAGTCCACAGACGCAGCGGCGGCCCAGGGTGCGCCAGTCACGGCGATGTTCGATGAGAGTGACTCTTCGGCCGTAGCGCATGGCAATGGTCCTCTCTGCACTGAGATCGAGGTCGGGTGGGGACCACCGCGCGGGGCGCGGGGGAGGCGGGCGGTGGTCCCCGGATCGGAAGAGTTCCCGCTGGCGGCATTGCCGTACCGCCACATCCGATAGACACATGCTGGTGTTCGGATGACTACGCTCGGAAGGTGGTCGGGGCAGGTGGGCCCGCGCTGGGTAGGTCGCGGCAGCGCCAGGGCGAGGTGAGTAGTGGATCTATGACGGTGAGGGGAACTGGATGTCTGATCTAGCGGGACCATTGGCAGAGTTCGTCGTTGGGGAGATCCGCCGGGGCCGAGGGGCCGCCGGCATGACGCAGGAAGCATTCGGCCGGAAGGCCGGGTTCAGCGCCTCGCATGTCAGCGCCGTGGAGAGCGGTACCCGGGCGTTGACGATGTCGTTCGTCCGAGGCGCTGACCGTGCTTTGGAGACGGGGGGCTTCTATGAGCGCCTGGTGACCAGGTTCGGTGCTCCGTCGTGGTTCCGGCCGTGGCTGGACGCCGAGCGCGCCGCGATCCAGCTCTGCTGCTTCCATCCGAACCTGATTCCGGGCCTGCTCCAGACGGCGGACTACGCGCGCGCCGTGCTGCGGCTGGCCCCCCGGTTGACCGACGACGAGGTCGACGAGCGGGTCGCCACCAGACTGGAGCGGCAGGGGATCCTCACCCAGGGTCACCCGCCGCAGCTCGTCGCGGTGGTGAACGAGACCGCCATCCGTCAAGCCGGTGAGGGCTGTGCCAAGGTCATGCCCGAGCAACTGCTGCACCTGCACAGGTGTGCCGAGCGGCCCAACATCAGCGTCCACGTCGTCCCGTCGAGCGCGGGGCTGCACGCGGGGCTCTCCGGTCCGCTGCTGCTGGCGCGCATGGCCGACAACAGTTGGGCGGGGCACCTGGAAAACCAGCTCGGTGGGACGGGGGCGGATCGACCGGAAGATCTGGATACGCTGTTGGAGCGGTGGGAGAGCATCCGCAACGAGGCGCTGCCGAGCCGGCAGTCCCTGGCGCTCATCGAGGAAGTGGCGAACTCATGGATCTGATTGACGCTCGGTGGCGGAAGTCCACCCGCAGCGGCACCAGCGGCGGCGACTGCGTCGAGGTGGCCGACAACCTTCCCGGCATCGTCCTGGTCCGGGACACCAAGAACCGCGATGGCGGCACGCTGACCTTCGATCCGGCCGCGTGGCGCGCGTTCGTCGGCTTCGCCGCCGAGCGGGCAAGCAACTGACCCACCCGAAGCGCTCGCCCCGATTCTCGGTGGCGAGAGCGGTGTACAGCTAGCCGCTGACCTGGTCCGGGTGCGCGGGTAATCGTCCTGGGTACGCAGGTAACCAGACAGGCGGATCGGTCGAGCTGGACGGGCGGTGAACAGGGTCCTGGATAGCGGGGGCCAGGTCCGGTTCGGCGGGGATTTTCGGAAGCGCTGGTAATCATGGCGTCATGGACCCTACGGCGCCTCGTGAGGTCCATGACGCCATGATTACCTTTGTTGACTGGCGCTGCCCATCGGATGCCACGGCACCCCGCCCCGTATACGCCCCTAGCTCGACAGGCTGACGAACGACCATCACCACGGCAGAGACGACAGAAACTCAGCGTTCCGACTTGCGGGGTGGGGCGCCGCTGAACTATCGGTGATCACGTCACCACTCAGACCGGATTCCCGGCCAAGCACGCGGCAGCGCGATCACCGAGCTGCAGCTCAGTAGATAATGCCCACCGCGAGGCAGCCGGTCGTAGCGCCTCCGACGTATTCCCCGCCATAAATTTCGGAGACGTTGTCGGCAAAGTTGTAGGTTACGGTCTTCGTCGTGCCCTTGCCGCCGCTGTTGTGTACCCGTTCTTTCCGCGAGCCGCCATCACTGTATTCCGCCCTCAGGCACATGCCTGCGGCTTCGCCGTCCGCAACGGTGTCCTTGACGTTGACCTCCACGTAGAATCGGCCGCCAGACCACCACCAGGAGCCGTACGCCCAGGAGCCCGCCATGTCACTGTAAGAGCCGGTCAGATCCCATTTGACCGCGGCTTGCGCAGGAGCGGGCGCCACCACGATGCCACCGACCAGGACGGCGAGTCCTGTCGCCAGCGACATCAGATATCGACGGATCTTCATCCGCGCCTTCCTTCCAGGGATGGAAATTCATCACGATAATCGCTTAGCTGGTTGAGGAACGTCAACTCCATGGACGAGCACAGCTTCCCGGCGGTCAGAGATTCCTCGCCTTTTTCGACAACGGCTCTGGCCACCGGATGTCACGACACCCCGCCCCGTTATGCATCCAGCCGACAGCCTGACGAACGATCGTCACCGACGGTGGAGACGACAGAAACTTAGCGCTCGGATACTTGAGGGTGGCCCTGCCTGTCAGGGTGAGTTGAGGTCAGTGGCTTGTAGTAAGTCCGACTGGCAGGGCGAGATCGGGATCGATTGATGGTGAGTGTTTCTGCTGTTGGCGGGCCGGCCCGGGAAGATGGGGGTTACGCCGGGCCGGGTCAGCCGGATTGAGAACGGCGCTCTGGGGGCCAACGAGGTGGCGACCCTCGGCCGATACGCACGAGCGCTGGGTGTTCGGATGCGGATCATCTTCGACTACGGCGGGGACCTCCGTCAGATCGCCTGATCGCGCAATGGCTGGGCGAGCCAGATGCTCCTGCGTCTGAGCACGTACGACGGCAACGGTATGGGCATTGGCCTAGATGATTGAGTCCTAAATCTTTGCTGGTGGGAGGTGCCGGCGTACTGGTACAGGGAAGGGTGTCGTTGTCTGCTCGTGACAGCTGACATCAACACCCTTCTGACCGCACTGTACGTGTTCGTAGACGATCACCTGGTACCGCGTCGCCGCCGTCCCGGCCGGCCCCAGCGGTTGTCCGACGCCGAACTGGTCTGCCTGATGATCACCCAGGTCCTGTTCGACTTCCCTCGTGAACGGCACTGGATCCGCTGGGCCGGCACCCACCTGCGCGACATGTTCCCGTACCTGCCGACCGCGTCCGGCTACGGCAAACGGGTCCGCGGCAGCGGTCAGCTCATCGCCACCGTGCTCCGGGCCCTGGCCCATGTCACCCCGACCAGTGCCCCGATCCTCAGGTTGATCGACTCCACCCCGGTACCGTGCGGCACCTCGCGGGAGACCACGAAACGTTCGGACCTGGCCGGGGACGCCGGCTACGGCTACAGCGCCTCACACTCCCGCTACTTCTGGGGCATGCGCCTGTATCTACTGGCCACAGCCGAGGGCATGCCCGTGCTGTGGTGCCTGGCCAACCCGAAACTCGACGAACGGGAGGTGATGGCCGCCCTCATCGAGGCCGACCACCACCTAATCGCCGACGGGCAGGTCATCCTGGCCGACCGTGGCTTCGCCAGCCCGGAGTTCGACCAGTTCTGCGACCTGCGCAGCATCCACCTGGTCCGCCCGAAACGCGCCAACGCCACAGCCGACGCCCCACGCACCCCGGCCGAGAAAGCCCTGCTCCGCGCCCGCCAATGGATCGAGTCGATCTTCCAGAGCCTGAAAGGCCAACTCTCCCTGGAACGACACGGAGCCCGCCGACACGACGGCCTGTTCGCCCGCGTCGGTCAACGCCTACTCGCCCTGGCCGCCGTGATCTGGCACAACACCAACATCGGCGCACCCAACCCAAGATCACTCATCGCATACGACCATTGACCAGCAAGAATTTAGGACTCAATCATCTAGGCTGCACCAGGGGTGATCAACATGCGGGTGACGACCGGCTTGGCTAACACGATCGGCCTGGCCAAGAAGACCGGCCTGGCCAAGAAGACCGGCCTGGCCAAGGCAGCAAACGTGGCCAACGCGACCAGTCTGGCCAACGCGGCGGGCCTGGTGGCGGGCTACACACTTGACGCGTTGCTCGGTGATCCACGTCGGTTCCACCCGGTGGCGGGGTTCGGGCAGGCGGCGGGAGCGCTCGAACGACGGCTCTACCGGCCGCACCGCTCGGCCGGGACGCTGCACACCGCGCTGGCGGTCGGCGTACCGGTGCTGCTGGGGGCGGCGGCGACCGCAGCGACCCGACGGCACCCGGTGGCGCGTGCGGTGCTCGTCGCCGCCGGCACCTGGACCGTGCTCGGTGGTCGTACTCTGCGCCGCGAAGCCACGATCATGGGCAAGGCACTGCACAGCGGTGACCTGCCGGCCGCCCGGGACCGACTGGGCCATCTCTGCGGGCGCGACCCGGCAACGCTGGACGAGCCGGAACTCGCCCGCGCCACCGTCGAGTCGGTCGCGGAGAACACCTCCGACGCGGTGGTCGCACCACTGTGCTGGGGAGCGGTCGCGGGCCTGCCTGGCCTGCTCGGATACCGGGCGGCGAACACCCTCGACGCGATGGTGGGACACCGATCACCACGGTACGAACGGTTCGGCACCCCGGCCGCCCGCCTCGACGACCTGCTCAACCTGGTGCCGTCCCGGCTGACCGGCCTGTTGACCATCGCCACCGCCCCGGTCGTACATGGGGACCGGGCTGAGGCATGGCGGGTCTGGTGGCGGGACCGCAACGACCACCCAAGCCCCAACGCCGGGCAGTGCGAGTCCGCCATGGCCGGCGCGCTCGGCGTACGACTCGGTGGGCGCAACATCTACTTCGGGCGCTCCGAGGTTCGCCCCTTCCTCGGCGACGGTCCCCGTCCGGATGCGCGACACATCAAGCGGGCCGCCCGACTCTCCGGGGCCGTCGGCCTGGCCGTGCTCGGACTGACGGCGGGCCACGCGGCCGCGGCACCCGCCCGGCGGGCGATCCTCCGCTGGGCACTGCGCGGGGTACGGGGCCGGACCGGAGGCCAGGCATGACCCGGGCGCTGCTCGGTTCCAGCCCGGCGATGAGTGGGGGCCGCCCGCCCCGGCGCCGCCCGCCCCGGAGCCAGGCGTGATCGGGGCGCTGCTCGTCGCCGGGGCCAGCTCCGACGCGGGCAAGAGCGTGGTCACCGCCGGGATCTGTCGGTGGCTGCACCGACGCGGAGTCCGAGTCGCCCCCTTCAAGGCACAGAACATGTCCAACAACTCGGCGGTGGCGATCAGCCCCGCCGGGCGGGGTGGCGAGATCGGCCGGGCACAGGCGTTGCAGGCCGCTGCCTGCGGTCTGGCCCCCGACCTCCGGTTCAACCCGGTGCTGCTCAAGCCGGGCAGTGATCTTTCCAGCCAGGTCGTCCTGCTCGGCGAGGCGGTCGACACGGTCACCGCGACCAACTTCCGTACGCTGCGCCCCCGCCTCGCCGAGACCGCCTTCGCCGCCCTGGCCGAACTGCGCGCCGAGTACGACGTGGTGGTCTGTGAAGGGGCGGGCAGCCCGGCCGAGATCAACCTGCGGGACACCGACTACGTCAACATGGGGCTGGCCCGGCACGCCAACCTGCCCACCATCGTGGTTGCCGACATCGACCGGGGTGGGGTCTTCGCCTCCCTCTTCGGCACGCTCGCCCTGCTCGACGCCGCCGACCAGGCACTGATCGCCGGCTTTGTGATCAACAAGTTCCGGGGCGACCTGGGACTGCTCCAACCGGGGCTGGACATGCTCCAGCGGGTCACCGGGCGGCCGACGTACGGGGTGCTGCCCTGGCACGTCGACCTGTGGCTGGACGCCGAGGACTCACTCGCCTACGGGCGGGTGCTCGGCCGACCGGCACCCCCGTGCGGTACCGAGTGGCTGGACGTGGCCGTGGTCCGGCTGCCCCGGGTCTCCAACGCCACCGACGTGGAGGCGCTGGCCACCGAGCCCGGCGTACGGGTCCGGCTGACCGTGGAGCCGGCCGAAATCGCCGCCGCCGACCTCGTCGTACTCCCCGGGACGAAGTCCACCGTGGACGACCTGGACTGGCTTCGGCGGACCGGCGTCGCCGACGCCATCCGAGCGCACGCCGCTACCGGCCGCCCGGTGCTCGGCATCTGTGGGGGCTACCAGATGCTCGGTCGATCCATCCACGACGAGGTGGAGAGCCGGCTCGGCAGCGTCGCCGGGCTCGGCCTGCTGCCCATCGAAGTCACCTTCGACAAGCGCAAGACGGTCGCCCGCTCGGTGGGCACGGCCTACGGCATGGTCAACGCCCCGGCCTACCGCATGGTCAACGCCCCGGCCGTCGGCACGGTCCCGGTCCGGGGCTACGAAATCCACCACGGCTACGTCTCGTCCGCAGATCCGGATCTTGCGCCGCTGCTGACCTACGCCGACGGTCGCGCGGAGGGAGCCGCCGCCGGCCATGTCTTCGGTACGCACTGGCACGGGGCCTTCGAGTCCGACGAGTTCCGCCGTCGCTTCCTGACCGAGGCGGCCCGACTCGCCGGCCGGCACGGCTTCCAGGCTGCCCCGGACACCTCCTTCGCCGCCGCCCGCGAACGCACGCTCGACCTACTCGGTGATCTTGTCGAGGAGCACCTGGACACCGACGCGCTCTGGCGAACCGTCATGGAGGGGCCCGCCGCCGACCTGCCGTTCGTGCCGCCCGGCGCACCGTAACGTCGGGAGTCGGGAGTCGGGAGTCGGGAGTCGGGAGTCGGGAGTCGGGAGTTGGCTGCATGATTGTCCCGGTTACGGGTACGCCCGACCCGGGGTGATTCGAGTGGCTCCGAACAGGTCCAGGATCGTGCAGTGGATCGTCATCGCGGCGATCGTGATCGGGATCGTGGTCGTCGCCATCGTGTACGGCACGGGCGGCGGTGGTGACGGCGGGGGCGAATACTGACCGGTCAGCACCTGCTCGGCGCTATCCCGCCCCGGACGACTACGGTCTGCACCGTGGCAGGAGTGGTCGAGGCGTATGCGGATCTGGCCCGGCGGATCCTGGACCGGCCAGCCCGGCTGGGGCGTACCCGGTTGGTCGCCATCGACGGGCCCAGCGGCGCGGGCAAGACAGTCTTCGCCGAGCGGCTGGCCGAGGCGTTCACCGCGATCGGGCGGGCCAGGGCATCCAACGCGGCCGGGCGGGCCGAGCCATTCGCGGTGGCTGGGCTGGACCGGCCGCCGATCGTGCACACCGACGACCTGCTCGACGGCTGGGCGGACCAATTCACCTTCTGGCATCGACTGGAGGAGTGGGTCCTCGCCCCGCTGCGGGCGGGCCGGACCGGCCACTACCGCTCGTACGACTGGGACCGGCGGCGTTTCGGCGCGGACTGGACCCCGGTCCCGCCCGCTCCGGTGGTGCTCCTGGAGGGTTTCACGGCCGCCCGGGCCATCATCCGGCCAGAGTTGACCTTCGCTGTCTTCGTGACCGCCCCGGACCGACTGCGACTGGACCGGGCCCTGATCCGGGACGGCGCGGCGATCCGCCCCTGTCTGGACCGGTGGCGGCGTGCGGAACGCGATCATCTGGCCGTGGACGACACCGTCGGAACCGCCGACCTCCTCGTCGACGGCGCAGCCACACCAGCGCCTGAGCCGGCAGCCGAGGCGGCGCCCGAACCGGCAGCCACACCAGCGCCCGAAGCGGTGACCGGATCAGGAACCGATCCGGCTCGGTTCTACGTACGGTTGCCCGGTCCGCCTCGCCGATAGGGCATGGACGTAAGGGTTTCACTGCGGCACGATCTGCGGGAGAGGGCCGAGGCGAGGCGATCGGGGGCACGCACCATGACGACCGGTGACCAGGAAACGACCGCCACCCCGGCCCGGCGACGGGTCGTACTCACCGGGATCAGCTCGCGGGCCTGGGAACATCCGGCGGACCGGGGGGCGCTCACCGCGCTACGCGAACTTCGCGGCTTCGACGACGTACTCAAGACGTTCTTCGGGATGTGGAACGAGCGCGCCTTCCGACTGTCCTATCTGGCGGCCGGTATCCGGGTGGACCACCGGCAGTACCCGCGCGTTTATCACCGGTTCACCGAGGCGGCCAGCACCCTCGACTGGCCCGAGTTGCCCGAACTGTACGTCACCCAGTCGCCCTGGCTCACCGCCGAGGCGATCGGGCTCGATAGACCCTTCATCGTGGTCAGCTCCGCCGCCGTACAACAACTCGACGACGACGAACTGCGCTACCTGCTCGGCCACGAGCTTGGTCATGTGGGCAGCGGCCATGCCGTCTACAAGACGATCCTGATGATCCTCACCCGGTGGGCGGCCAACCTGAGCTGGCTTCCGGTCGGTGCGCTCGCCCTGCGGGCGATCATCGCCGCGATGCTCGAATGGTGGCGCAAGGCCGAACTCTCCGCCGACCGAGCCGGGCTGCTCGCCGGGCAGGATCCGGCCGCCGCGCTGCGGCTGCTGATGAAGCTCGCCGGTGGCGGCGACCTGTCCCAGATCGACACGACCGCCTTTCTCGAACAGGCAGCCGAGTACGACGGTGGCGGCGACCTACGGGACAGCTTCCACAAGATCCGGATGACCGCGTGGAGCACCCATCCGGTGCCGGTGGCGCGCGCGGCACACCTGCGGCAGTGGGTCGACTCGGGTGCCTACGGGCAGGTGCTGGCCGGGGAGTATCCCCGGCGGGCGGACGACGGCGACACCTCGGTGACCGAGGAGATCAAGGCCGCGGCCGAGTCCTACCGGGAGGCGTTCGGGCGTACTCAGGATCCGTTGGTGGGTCTGCTACGCCGACTCGGCGACGGAGCCAGCGACATCGGCGAGTGGGTCGGCAGCGGTGCCGGCCGGGCCCGGTCCTGGATGGGGGCCGCCGGGGAGGCTGCCGCCCGTGCCGCCGGTCGGGCGGGCCGCCGGCCGGGCCGCACGACCACAGCAGATAACGGAAACTAGCGCCGGGCGGGCCCGGAGACGCACGGCATCGAGGGCTCCCGGGGCGGCGGCCGGTAAGGTCGGCCTACCATTTCGGTCATGACCACACCCACCTTCACCGAGGCTGAACTGCGCGCGGCGGTCGAACACGAGCTGCCCGGCGTTCGTGCCGACCTCGAACGACTGGTCCGCATCCCGGGCATCGCGTTCGACGGCTTCGACCACTCCCACGTCGAGCGATCCGCGGAGGCGGTCGCCGAACTGCTGCGGGGCTGCTCGCTCGACGTGCAGATCGTGCGTTCCGGCGGACAGCCGGCGGTGATCGGTCGGCGGCCCGCACCCCCCGGTGCGCCGACCGTGATGCTCTACGCCCACCACGACGTACAGCCGGTCGGCGACCTGTCACTCTGGGAGAGCGACCCGTTCGAGCCGGTCGAGCGGGACGGGCGGCTCTACGGTCGCGGTGCGGCGGACGACAAGGCCGGGATCATGGCGCACATCGCGGCGCTGCGGGCCTTCGGCGACGACCTGCCGGTGGGTGTGGTGCTGTTCATCGAGGGCGAGGAGGAGTACGGCTCCGACTCCCTCGAACAGCTCCTGAAGGAGTACCGGGACGAGATCGCGTCGGACGTGATCGTCATCGCCGACTCCAGCAACTGGGACATCGGGGTGCCAGCGCTGACCACCTCGTTGCGCGGCATCGTCAACTGCTTCGTCGAGGTCCGTACGCTGTCGCACGCCGTACACAGCGGGATGTTCGGCGGCGTGGTGCCGGATTCGCTGACCGCGCTCTCCCGGCTGCTGGCCACCCTGCACGACGACGCCGGGGACGTGGCGGTCGAGGGACTGGTCGGCCGGACCGGGGCCACCGTCGACTACCAGGAGGAGCGACTGCGCACCGAGTCCGGCCTGGTCGACGGGGTCTCCTTCATCGGCACCGGGCGGCTCACCGACCGGATGTGGACCAAGCCGGCGCTCGCGGTACTCGGCATCGACGCCCCGGCCACCGGCGAGGCACCCAACGCCCTCGTGCCGGCGGCGAAGGCCAAGCTGAGCCTCCGGCTCGCTCCGGGCGACGACCCGAAGAAGGCGTACGCCGCGCTGACCGCGCACCTGGAGCGCAACGCCCCCTGGGGTGCGCAGATCACCGTCTCCTTCGAGCACGACGGCGACCCGTGCGTGATCGACGCCTCCGGACCGATGTTCGACGCGGCGCGGTCCGCCTTCCGTACCGCCTGGGACGGGGTCGACCCGGTCGACATGGGGGTCGGTGGCTCCATCCCGTTCATCGCCACCTTCCAGGAGATGTTCCCGGCGGCGGCGATCCTGGTGACCGGTGTGGAGGACCCGCACGCCCAGGCGCACGGCCCGAACGAGAGTCTGCACCTGGGGGAGTTCGCCCGGGTCTGCCTCGCCGAGACGCTGTTGCTGGCGAAGGTTGCCGAGGCGGCCGCCGCCGGCCGCTGACCGTACGCCCGGCGGCTGACCGTACACACGGCTTACCGCTGGCGGCTTGCCGTACGCCCGGCTGCACCGACCCCCGGTCGAGTGCAGTCGGGCTTGTTCTTTCCGGCCGTGCCGAACTGGGAAAACGCCCCGCGAAGTGGACATCTACGATAGGCTTTCGAACATGAGTACGAACGAAGCGATCGCGCGGCTCGACGCCGCTGTCTGTGCTCTGGGGGACGTCGACGTCTCCGCATGGTCCGACGAGTTGCTGACCGACCAACTCGGCGAGCTCTCCGCTGTTCTCTGCGCGCTCGACAGGGTGTTGTCCCAGGTGGCTGACGCGGTACGGGCCCGAGGGCTGCGGATCGAGGAGCCGCTCCCCGCGTAGGTGCTGCTCCCCGCGTAGGTGTCGTTCGCCACGGAGCCGTTCGCCGCATAGGAGCAGCCGACATTCGTCGGAGGTGGCTGCCAGGATGGACGGGTGCAGTTCCTGGATCTGGCGGCCACCTCCGCCGCTGTGACAGTCACCCCCGGTCGCCTGGCCAAGGTCGACCTGTTGGCGGTGGCGCTGCGTCGACTCGACGTCGACGAGATCCCGGCCGGGGCCGGCTATCTCGCCGGTGAACTGCGGCAGCGGCAGACCGGGGTCGGTCCGGCCGGCCTGCGTGACCTGCCCCCACCGGCACCGCAGCCGACCCTGACCGTGGCCGGCGTCGACGCGGCGATCGCCGAGATCGCCGCCGTACATGGTGCCGGCACGCAGGCCCGTCGCCGGGAACTGCTCGGCGCACTCTTCGCCGCCGCCACCGCCGACGAGCAACGGATGCTGGTCGGCCTGTTCAGCGGCGAACTGCGCCAGGGCGCACAGTCCGGACTGCTGGCCGATGCCATCGCCCGCGCCGCCGACGTTCCAGCCACCGCCGTACGCCGGGCGCTGCTGCTCGCCGGCGACCTGAGGGTGGTCGCCGTGGCCGCGCTGACCGGCGGGGCGGCGGCGTTGAGCGAGTTCACCCTCCGGGTCGGCCGACCGCTCGCCCCGATGCTGGCGCAGAGCGCATCGTCGGTCGACGAGGCCCTGACCGCGACCGGCACCCCGACGGTCGTCGACGTCAAACTCGACGGGATCCGCATCCAGGTGCACCGATCCGGCAACGACATCGCCGTTTTCAGCCGCAGCCTCGACGAGATCACCGCCCGGGTGCCGGAGGTGGTCGCGGCGGTCCGCGCGTTGCCGGCCCGGGAGATGGTGCTCGACGGTGAGGCGATCGCCCTCGACGCGACCGGTCGGCCCCGCCCGTTCCAGGAGACCGCCAGCCGCGCCGCCACCCGAGGTGCGCGCCGCCGCCAAGGAAGCCCCGCTGGCCGTACGACCGCTGACATGGCCGGCACGGTCTCCGTCGAAGCCTCCCGGCCGTCGCACCCCGCCCCGGCCGCTCCGGCGGTACGCGCCGCCGCCGGCACCACCGGCGAGACCGTGCTGACACCGTACTTCTTCGATCTGCTGCACCTCGACGGCACGGACCTGCTCGACGCACCCGGCCGGGACCGGTGGGCGGCACTGGCCGGCGCGGTCGGCGTACCGCTGCTCGTCGGACGGACCGAGGTGGCCACGGTCGACGAGGCCTCGGCCGCCTTCGCCACCGCGCTCGACGCCGGCCAGGAGGGGATCGTGGTCAAGGTGCCCGACGCGCCGTACGCCGCCGGTCGTCGCGGTGCCGCCTGGGTGAAGGTGAAGCCCCGGCACACCCTCGACCTGGTCGTGCTCGCGGTCGAGTGGGGCAGCGGGAGGCGTTCCGGCTGGCTGTCCAACCTGCATCTCGGCGCTCGGGACCCGGACACCGGCGGGTTCGTGATGCTCGGCAAGACGTTCAAGGGGCTCACCGACGAGTTGCTGCGCTGGCAGACCGAGCGGTTCCTGGAGTTGGCGGTCGACCGGGGCGAGTGGGTGGTCCGGGTCCGTCCGGAGCAGGTGGTGGAGATCGCCTTCGACGGGGTGCAGACCAGTTCCCGCTATCCGGGTGGGGTGGCCCTGCGCTTCGCCCGGGTGGTGCGTTACCGCGACGACAAGAGCGCGGCCGAGGCGGACACCATCGACGCCGTACGGGCGATTCACGTCGGCCGGCGCAGCAGCTGATCGCCGCCACGCCGGCCCGGGGTCGCTCGGCTCAGTTGGCCGCCGCCAGCGACCGTACGTAGTTGATCTGGTTGTTGAGGTGGTGCACCTGGGTCTGGTCGGTGACCGGGATCCGGGCCACGTACTGCCGCCCGGCGTTGGCGACCGTCACCTGGACGGTGCCCCGGTAGATGGTCTCCTTGGCCAGCAGGAACAGCAGACTGAAGACGGTCAGGATGCAGAAGCCGACGACCGCGCAGACGATCGCCCAGGTCGGGATCTTCTGTTCGGTCTGCCAGTAGTCCTGGATGTGCCACGACGATCCGGCGAGTGGGATGTCTCCGGCCGGGGTACGGACCATCGGCGGTGCCACCATGATCTCGCCGATCTGTGCCACCACCGGTCCCGGGGCTCCGGCTGCGAAGACCGCCGGCGCACCGGGTGGGAACGGTCCGGGCGGGCCACCCGCCGGGTATACGTCCGGTTGCCCACTCACCGGGTACGCACCGGGCCCGCTCACCGGGTACGCGCCGGGCGGCCCACTCACCGAGTACGCGCCGGGCGGCCCACTGACCGGATATCCGCCGGGCTGGCCGGGATAGCCAGCGGGAGAGGGCTGCCCCGGCGGGTACGACTGTGCGGGGATCGCCTGGGTGGGGGGTGCCGACTGGACCGGGATCGCCTGGGTGGGGGGTGCCGACTGGACCGGGATCGGCTGGGTGGGAGGTGCTGGCTGTTCCGGGATCGCCTGGGCGGCCGGGAACGGTTGAGCCGGGGGCACCGAGAACGGAGATGACGCTGGGCTGGGTGGGGGCGCGGGCAACGAAGCTGGTGCTGGCATGGCCGGCGGGTCGACTGGTGACGGAGACTGCTCCGGCATCCCCGGCCCGGGGATGGGAGCCGTCGGATCCACACTCACCGGATTACCTCCCTCTGCTCGATCACGACGGCACCTTACCCCGGCGGGTGATACCTACCGATGTGCAGCGTCACGGGAAGATCGCAGTAGGGGCCGGGCGTACTTCGGCGGATTCTGCGGACGTGGCGACGTAGAGACAGACGCGCTGACGGCGGGGCGGACGCGCGGTGGGCTCAGGCCGGGGACGTCGATGTTGGCTCGCCGAGACGGTCCTCGGGCACCGCGCTTCGGTCCGGGGGGCCATGGGCCTCCCGGCGTGCCAGCCAGCCGAAGCCCACCAGGGTCATCAACGCGAACAGCCACCACTGGATGACGTATCCGGCGTTCTGCCAGTTGTTTTCGTGCTTGATCGGGATGGCCGCGAAGACCGGATCGGCCGGTGGATTTTGCTCGTCGAGCAGCAGGTAGACGCCGTAGGTCGGATAGGGCAGTTCGGCGGCGAGCTGGGGCACCCCGATCCGGCGTGTCTCGATGTAGCCGTTGCGTCGCTGCGGCGTGTCAGGCCGACTCTCCGACATGTGCACCCGCCCGACAACGGTCACCTGACCGGTTGGTGTGGCCGGCACCTCCGGTTGGGCGGTGGCGCCGCCGCTGGCCGGCGGAATCCAACCCCGGTTCACCAACACCGCCGAGCCATCGGCCAGGACCAGGGGGGTCACCACCTCGAAGCCGACCCGGCTGTTCACCGTACGGCCCCGAACCAGGACCGTGTTGTCGCTGTCGTATCGGCCGGTGGTCGTGACCCGGGTCCATTCCGTGGCCTTCGGCGGCACCTGGCCAGCCGTACCAGGGGCACTTCCCGGTCCGGGTAGCGCCTCGGTCAGCGGGTTCGGAGTCTGGTGGGTGGCCGCGTCGATCTGGTCGTTGATCGCCGAGCGTGTCTGGTAACGGCTCAACTGCCAGTTGCCGAGCAGGACCATCACCGTGGCCGCGACCAGAGTCAGGGCGAGGATGCCCAGCCAGCGTGGCGTGAGCAGGAACCGGTACACATGACGAGGTTACCCGGGTGGCCGGAGCCACTACGCTCGGGCCGGATCGGCGATCGACCGGCGGCCGGGTGCACACGGTATCGTCGCGCGTGAACCCGTTGTCCGATCGAGACCGAATCAGCCCGTCCCGGGCCCTGTCCCCAGGAGCCGACCATGACCGCCGTTCCCCGTTTGGCGGTTAGTGCTCCATCCTCCGGACACGGTAAGACCGCTGTCGCCGTCGGGCTGCTCGCGGCGTACGCGGCCCGGGGGATGACCACCGCCGGTTTCAAGGTCGGCCCGGACCAGACCGACGCCGCCTACCTGGGCCTGGCCGCCGGCCGCCCCGGCCGCAATCTCGACCCTCGGCTCGTCGGCGCTCAGCGGATCGCGCCCCTGTTCGTGCACGGCGCCGCGAATGCCGACCTGGCCGTCGTCGAGGGCACCATGGGCCTGTTCGACAGCGTCGTCGAGCAACCGGAGGTCGACTCGACCGCCGCTATCTGCGCCGCGCTGCGGACACCGGTGGTGCTGGTGGTCGACGTCGCGGCGATGGGCCAGTCGGTGGCGGCGTTGGTGCACGGGTTCCGCGCCTACGACGAGTTGGTCTGGCTCGGGGGAGTCATCCTCAACCGGGTCGCCTCCGACCGGCATGAGCAGTTGCTCCGGGAGGCGCTCGACGACATCGGCGTACCCGTCTTCGGGGTACTGCGCCGGCCCGACCTGTCCCGCGCGTTGCCCGCCCGGGAACACGGGATCGTACCGGTGGCCCACGGCAGCGTCGAGGCGTACCGGGGGGTTCGTCGGCTGGGCGAGGCGATCGCCGAGGCGGTGGATCTCGACCGGCTGCTCAGCCTGGCCCGTTCCGCGCCGCGCCTGCCGGGCGAGGCATGGGCCCCCGACCCGCCCTGGGCTTCCGAGCAACCGCCCTGGGCTTCCGAGCAACCGCCCTGGGCTTCCGAGCAACCGCCCTGGGCTTCCGAGCAACCGCCCTGGGCCCCCGACCCGAACGTGCGGGTCGCTCCGGTGGTGCCGGGCGGTGGCCCGGTTACTCCGGTCGCGTTGCCCGGCGTGGGGGTGCCTCGGCCGGTGGTGGCGGTTGCCGGCAGCCCCACGGTGACCTACTCCTACCCGGAGACCGTCGAGCTGCTCGTCGCCGCCGGGGCGGAGGTGCGTGTCGTCGATCCGTTGCGCGACGAGACGCTGCCGGCGGGGGTGGCCGCTCTGGTCGTCGGCGGCGGCCTGCCCGAGTCGTACGCTGAGGAACTGGCGGCGAACCGGCGACTGTGCGGCGCGGTCAGCGATTTTGCTCGCTCCGGGCGGCCGGTACTCGCCGAGGGTGCGGGCGCGCTGTGGCTGGCCCGGGAGTTCGACGGGCGGCCGATGTGCGGGGTGCTCGACGCCAGCGGGACGAGTACCGCTCATCTGGTGGCCGGCTATCGCGAGGCGACGGCCCGGGCGAACACACCGGTGGCGAGACTCGGTACCCGGGTGGTCGGCTACAAGCATCATTCCGCGGTGCTTCAGCCCCGCGCAGGGCACACCCCCGCCTGGACGTGGAGTGGTGGTGCCCCGGAGGGATTCGTGTGGCGTGGGGTGCACGCGTCCCAACTGATCCTGCACTGGGTGGGCGTACCCGGGATCGCCCACCGGCTCGTCACCAGCGCGGCGCGGATACCCGACGCGCGACCATTCCGGCCCGGGGCGGACCCGGGGACGGTCGTTCCGCTGTCGCCGGCCGTACCGGCCTTTTCGGTTGTCCCGGCGGATCCAGCGGCCGTGCCGGTGGTCGTGGTCGACCCGGTTGGTCAGGTAAGGGCGTGAACAGGTACGGCACGGCGATGGCAATCGACGAGCGTGGTGCGGTGATGATGTGAGCGGACACGTGGCGGTACGACGTTTTCCCACCCTGACCGTGTCGACGCCCCGGGCACATGTACGCCCGCTCGGGGCGGCTGACGCGGCCACGGTAGCCGAGATCTTCGCCGACAAGCAGACCCAGCGATGGCTGCCGCTGCCCGAGGAGTCCGGCCAGATCGATGGACTCTCCTGGTGCACCGAGATGGCCCAGGAACGCCGGGACAGTGGTAGCGGCGACCACTACGGCGTGGTCCGGCGCGAGGACGAGCAGCTCGTTGGCTGTCTCTGGACCAAACGCACCGACTGGGCCGGTCGGGTCACCGAGGTGTCGTACGCCATCGCCCCGGAGGCGCGTGGCTTCGGGATCGCGGCCGAGGCGGTTGATGCCCTGGCCATCGCGTTGATCCTGGAGCACGGGTTCCAGCGGGTGGAGTTGCGGGTGGCGCCAGGTAACACCGCGTCCCGGCGGGTGGCGGAGAAGGCCGGCTTCACGTACGAGGGGCTGCTGCGCAACGCGGGCTATGCCCAGGGCGGCCGGGTCGACCTGGAGGTCTGGTCCTTCGTGGCGGCCGACCTGCGCTGAGACGTCTTGCTGGTCAGAGCGATGGGGGAGGGCCCCTTCCTAGCGCTTTCGTATGGGAGGGGACCTTCCCCACACCCGTCAGCGAACGATGGCGTCGGAGGGTGGGGTGAACTGACGGACTGGTTTGTCCTTCAGCGCGTCTTTCAAGGTGAATGCGACGCTGTCGACAGGTTTGTTGGACTGCCCGTCACCCACGGCGTTGAACGGGTTGTCCGGGTCGGCGATGAAGCTGGCCGCCGCCAACTCCGGGGTGTAGCCCACGAACCAGGCCGACCGGGTGCTGTCGGTGGTACCGGTCTTGCCGGCCACCGGACGACCCACCGTGCCCCGTACGCTGTCGGCGGTCGACCAGCCGCCGCAGGAGCCCCGGGCCGGGGTGTCGCCGGTCGGGCAGCGGGCCGCGTCGGTGGCGGCACGGGCGGCGTCGGCACTCACCTCCTGGCGGCAACGCGGTTTCGCCGCTTCCCGTTCCAGGCCCGAGGCCGTCTTGTACATCGCGGGTGAACCGTTCGGATTGGTGATCGACAGCACCGGCAGCGCGTCGCAGTACTGCCCGTCGGCGGCGATCGCCGCGTAGGCGTTGGCCATCTCCAACGGGGTGGCATCGGAGACGCCGAGGGTGAACGCGCCCCACATCTTGGCGCGGTCGATCGAGGCCTGCCGCCGGTCCACCTCGGTACGCCAACGCAGGCCGAGCCGCTCGGCCAGCCGGACCGCCTGGTCCGCCCCCACCTTCTGTTCGAGCTGCACGAAGTAGGTGTTGACCGACTTGCCGAACCCGGACCACATGGCGTGGGTACCGGTCATCGCGCCGCTGGCGTTGGAGGGGCACCAGAATCCGCCGCAGTCGGTGGGGCCACCGCTGCCATCGGGATAGATGGTGGTGAACCGGTGTGGGGAGTTGAACGAGGTCGACAGGGGCATCCCGGCGTCGAGCGCGGCCAACATGGTGAACATCTTGAATGTCGAGCCCGCCTGGTAACCGGGTACGGTGCCACCACCGAGTAGCGGGGCCACGGTGTTGGGATAGTTGCCCTTCATCCGCTCCCGCAGCGCCGGGTTGGAGTGGGGCGCGTTCTCGCTCAGGTCCAGCGAGTAGTTCCGGTTCACCGACATCGCCTTGACCCGGCCGCTGCCGGGTTCGATGACGACCAGGCCGTGGGCGAACGGGCTGCCGATGGCCTCCCGGGACTGTATCTGCTGGTCGGCGATTTCCTGGATCTTCGGGTCGATGCTGGTGACGATCCGGTAGCCGCCTCGGCGGAGCTTGTCGATCCGTTCCAGCGGGTTGTCGCCGAACGCCGGTTGGGCGCTCCACCAGTTCTTCAGGTAGTCGCAGAAGAAGCCCCAGCTGTTGTACTTCTTCGGCAGCGCGGTGCAGTCGTTGGGCGGGTCGGTCAACTTGAGCCGGATGGGTTCGGCCTGTGCTGTCGCGGCGGCGTCCGGCGAGAGGTAGCCCATGTCCCGCATCCGGGAGATGACGTAGTTGCGGCGGTCGGTCGCGGCCTTCTGGTCGGAGCTGGCCGGGTCGTACTCGGAGGGGGACTTGACCAGCCCGGCGAGGGTGGCCGCCTCGACCGGGGTCAGTTCCTTGGGCGTCTTCGAGAAGAAGATCTCGGAGGCGGCGTAGATGCCGTACGCCCGGTGCCCGAAGTACGCGGAGTTGAGATAGCGCTCCAGGATCTCCTGCTTGGTCAGCTGCTTCTCCAGGTCGAGTGCCAACCGCATTTCACGGATCTTGCGGACCGCGGTCTGCTCGGTGGCCTGCTGCACCTCGATCGGGGACTTGGCGTTGTCCCGGGAGGCCATCCGGACGTACTGCATGGTCAGCGTCGACGCGCCCTGGGACACCCCGCCGGCCTGCTGGTTGGCGACGAAGGCCCGCAGCGCACCCTTCGGGTCGACCCCGTTGTGCTTGTAGAAGCGGGAGTCCTCGGATGCCACGATCGCCTGCTGGATGTTCGGTGACATGTCCTCAAGTCGGGTGTACTTCCGATGCTCCTCATAGAAGGCCGTGAGTAGGGTTTTGTTGTCCGACGCGTAGACGTACGTGGTCTGTGCCGGTGCCGAGTCCTGTAACGCGCTGGTCTTGACCCCAATGGCGTCGGCACCGGCCTTGGTGGTGAGGCCGACGATGGCTACCAGCGGGTAAGCCGCGACGGCGACGACGACGCCGGCGATGAGCCCGGCGCGGAGTAGCGGAGTGAGCCGCCCCATGGCGGAAAACGGAGACTTTTTCACTCCATCAAGCTATGACATACACCCATTTGGGTTGACAAAGATTCACGAAACTTTCTCGCGAAATCTGGGTGTCCGGGACCCGGACGTCTGGGCCGGCCGGCGTACCGAGCAGGATCGCCAGCATGTACGCGCAGCCATACCCGCCCCCGACGGCGGCAACCATCGACGAGGACCCGGATCAGCGCGAGGACCGTGGCCAGGGTGAGGACCCCGGCCAGCGCGAGGACCCCGGCCAGCGCGAGGACCCCGGCCAGCGCGAGGACCCCGGCCAGCGCGAGGACCCCGGTCGACATGAGGACCTCGGCCACCACGGGGACGTCGAGGTTGTGCCGGGCCTGGTCGACCTGGCGGTGAACGTACGTCGGGGTCCGATGCCGGAGTGGCTCCGCGAGCCGATCACCGCCGCCCTGGACGAGCTGGCGGCCTACCCCGACCCGGCCCCGACCCGGGCCGCGGTCGCCGCCCGGCATCGGCGACCCGCCGACGAGGTGTTGCTCACCTCGGGGGCCGCCGAGGGGTTCGTCCTGCTGGCTCAGGCGCTGCGCGGGGCCCGGCGGCCGGTGGTGGTGCACCCCCAGTTCACCGAACCGGAGGCCGCACTGCGCGCGGCCGGCCATCGGGTCGAGCGGGTCCTGCTGCCGGCGGAGACCGGCTTCCGGCTGGACCCCACCCTGGTACCGGCCGACGCCGATCTCGTCTTCGTGGGCAACCCCACCAACCCGACCTCGGTACTGCACCCGGCCGAGGTGCTCACCGCCCTTGCCCGACCGGGTCGGGTCCTCGTCGTCGACGAGGCGTTCGCCGACACCACCATCGCACCGGGCGTACCGGGTGAGCCCGAGTCACTGGCCACCCGACGGGACGTACCGGGCCTGGTGGTGGTGCGCAGCCTCACCAAGACCTGGGGGTTGGCCGGACTGCGGATCGGCTACCTGCTTGGCCCAGCCCAACTGCTCGCGCGGCTGGCCGCCGTACAGCCGTTGTGGGCGGTCTCCACCCCGGCGCTGGCCGCCGCCACCGCCTGCGCGACCCCGCATGCGGTCGCCGCCGAACGCGAGATCGCCACCCGGCTCGCCGAGGACCGCGCCCACCTGGTCGCCCGGCTGACCGCGCTTTCCGGCGTCCAGGTCGCGGGCACGCCGGCCAGCGCCTTCGTCCTGGTACGCCTCGCTGGTGCCACCGCCGTCCGGCTGGCGCTACGGGAGCACGGCTACGCGGTACGACGGGGCGACACCTTCCCTGGCCTGGGCCCGGACTGGCTCCGGGTGGCGGTACGGGACACTGCCACCACTGACGCGTTCGTCGACGCGTTGGCGAACATCCTGGAGGTCTGATGCTGACAACCACCCTGGCGGCGATCCGGCCGCTCGACGAGGAGGCGATGGCGAGCGCCCGCGCGCTGCACGGCCGGTTGACCAAACCGGCCGGCTCGCTGGGTGCCCTGGAGGAGCTGTCCGTACGGCTCGCCGGGCTGGCCGGGAGCTGCCCACCGCCGCTGCCGGAATCCGCCGCAGTGGCGGTCTTCGCCGGTGACCACGGGGTACACGCCCAGGGAGTGACCCCCTGGCCGCAGGAGGTCACCGCACAGATGGTCGGCAACTTCCTGGCCGGCGGGGCGGTGGTCAACGCGTTCGCCCGACAGATGGGCGCGTCGGTCACCGTGGTCGACGTGGGCGTGGCGGGCGTCCTGCCGGAGCTGGACCATCGGGATCTGGTGGCCGCGAAAGTGCGTCCCGGCACCCGTGACCTGAGCCAGCAGCCGGCGCTGACCCGGGACGAGGCCCGGACCGCCGTCGAGGTGGGTATCCAGGTGGCCCGGGACCTGGTCGACGCTGGAGCGGACCTCCTGCTCACCGGGGACATGGGCATCGCGAACACCACCCCGGCCGCCGCGCTGATCGCCGCCTTCACGGGGGCCGCCCCGGCGGCGGTGACCGGCCGGGGCACCGGAGTGGACGACCCGACGTACACCAGGAAGGTCGCGGTGGTGCGGGCCGCGCTGGACCGGCACACCCCGGACCCGACGGACCCGCTCGGCGTACTCGCGGCGGTCGGCGGGCTGGAACACGCGGCGCTGACCGGATTCATCCTCGGCGCGGCGGCCCGACAGCGACCGGTGCTGTTGGACGGCGTCATCGGGGTCTCGGCGGCGCTGGCGGCGGCGGCGTTCGCCCCCGACGCGGTCGGCGCGATGGTCGCCGGACACCGCTCGGTCGAGCCGGGGGCGAGCCTGGGCCTGGCCCGGCTGGGCCTGGAACCGCTGATCGACCTGGGCCTGCGGCTGGGCGAGGGGACCGGGGCGCTGCTCGCCTATCCGGTCGTCGCCTCGGCGGTACGAGTGCTGCACGAGGTGGCCACCTTCGATTCGGCGGGAGTGTCCGAGAAGTGAGCGACGAGGGCCGCCGGTTGCCGAGCGACGAGGGCCGCCGGTTGCCGAGCGACGAGGGCCGCCGGTTGCCGAGCGGCAACCCCTATCCGTTGGGGCTGCGCCTAGCCGGTCGGTGGGTGCTGGTGGTGGGCGGGGGAGCGGTGGCGACCCGCCGGGTGCCCGCCCTGCTGGACGCCGGGGCGCGGGTGCTCCTGGTCGCCCCGGAGTTGACCCCGGCGCTGCGGGCCCACGTCGACGCCGGTCGACTGGACTGGGCGCAGCGCCGGTTCGAGGACACCGACCTGGACGGGGTCTGGTTGGTGCAGGTGGCGATCGACGACCCGGTCGCCGCCGAGGCGGTCAGTGCGGCGGCGGCCCGGCGACGGGTGTTCTGCGTACGCGCCGACGACCGGGACGCGGCGACCGCGTGGACTCCGGCGGTGACCCGGCACGGGCCGGTGACCGTGGCGGTGCTCGGCGGCGGCGACCCGCGCCGGTCGATGGCGGTACGCGACGCGATCCGTGGGTTCCTTGAGGAGGTGGGGAAGGCTCCCCTGTTGTCGGATCCTGCCTTGGCCGAGGCCCTGCCCAGTACCAGATCGGGGCGGGTCGCCCTCGTCGGTGCCGGTCCGGGCGACCCTGAGTTGATCACGGTCAAGGGTTGGCGGTTGCTTACCGAGGCGGACGTCGTGGTCGCCGACCGGCTGGTGCCGGGACTGCTCCTCGACGAGTTGCGATCCGATGTGGAGTTGGTCGACGCGTCGAAGATTCCGTACGGCCCGGCCCGTGCGCAGGAGGAGATCAACCGGATCCTGGTGGATCGGGCCCGGGCCGGTTCGTTCGTGGTCCGGCTCAAGGGCGGTGACCCGTACGTCTTCGGACGGGGCGGCGAGGAACTGCTCGCCTGCGCGGCGGCCGGGGTGCCGGTGACCGTGGTACCCGGGGTGACCAGTTCGATCGCCGTCCCGGCGGTCGCCGGGATCCCGGTGACCCACCGGGGCGTGGCACACGAGTTCACCGTGGTTTCCGGGCACCTTGCGCCCGATGATCCGGCCTCGCTGGTCGACTGGGCGGCGCTGGCCCGGCTGCGGGGCACGCTGGTCGTACTGATGGGGCTGAAGAATCTGGCCGCGATCACCGCGACGCTGCGGGCACACGGGCGAGCGCCGGGCACGCCGGCGGCGGTGGTGCAGGAGGGTACGACCGGCGCGCAGCGGCTGCTGCGCTCCACGCTCGGCGAGGTGGCCGATGCGGTACGCGACGCCGGCCTTCGTCCGCCGGCCGTGGTGGTGCTCGGCGAGGTGGTGACGGTGCTCGGAGCCGACTCGATCACCTGAAGCATCTTTACATTTAAATTTGCTTGCGCGAAACTTGTCGCCAATCTGGGGGCGGCTCCGGCCGGCCTGTCCATGCCTTGCCGGACCGGAGGTGTCCTGATGGCGAGAAGCTTCCTACGTGAGCGACGACTGGTTGTCACGGCGGTGATGGCGGCCCTCGCCGCCGTGGCGACGGTCGGTGGGGCGGTATCCCACTCCGCCGGGGCTACCACCCGATCGGACGCGGGGGCGGGGGCGGTTGCCCCGATGTCCGGGACGCCGGAGGGCACCCCGCTGTCGGCGGCACAGTCCACCGCCGAGGACGGCTGTCCAGTGGGTGACCTCCCCAAGCGGCAACTGCGGGCTGCCTGGATCGCCTCGGTGGCCAACATCAACTGGCCGTCCCGGACCGGGCTGTCCGTAGCCGCGCAGCAGGCCGAGCTGCGTACCCTGCTCGACCGGGCGCAGGGGCTGCGGCTCAATGCGGTGTTTCTCCAGATCCGACCGGCTGCCGACGCGTTCTGGCCGTCCACCCTGGAACCCTGGTCGCAGTACCTGACCGGAACGCAGGGCGACAACCCCGGCTACGACCCGCTCGCCTACGCCGTGACCCAGGCGCACGCCCGCAACCTGGAACTGCACGGCTGGTTCAACCCCTACCGGGTGAGCACCCAGCCGGACGTGACGAAACTGGTCACCTCGCACCCGGCCCGGCGTAATCCGAGCTGGGTGGAGCGCTACGACGGGAAGCTCTTCTACAACCCCGGGGTGCCGGCCGCCCGGCAGCACACGGTCAACGCGATCATGGACGCGGTCACCCGGTACGACCTCGACGGTGTGCACTTCGACGACTACTTCTACCCGTACCCGGTCAGCGGGCAGATCTTCGACGACGCCGCCGAGTACGCCGCATACGGTGCCGGCCGATCGCTCGCCGACTGGCGGCGGTCCAACGTCGACACGCTGGTGCAGGAGGTCGGCACCCGGATCCGGCAGGCCAAGCCGCACGTACGGTTCGGCATCTCGCCGTTCGGGATCTGGCGCAACCAGTCCACCGACCCGCTCGGCTCGGCCACCTCGGGACTCCAGTCCTACGACGCGATCTACGCGGACAGCCGCAAGTGGGTCAAGCAGGGGTGGGTGGACTACATCGCCCCGCAGCTCTACTGGACCACCGGCTTCGCCGCAGCGGCGTACGAGGTGCTGATGCCCTGGTGGTCCAGTGTGGTGTCCGGCACGAACGTGCAGCTCTACATCGGTCAGGCGGCGTACCGGATCACCTCCTGGGGCGACCCGGAGGAGATGCCGCAGCACCTGGTGCTCAACCGGAGCCACCGGGTGTCCGGTGACATCTACTACTCGATCGAGGAGTTGCTGGCCAACCCGCTCGGGTTCGCCGATCGGCTGCGCACCGACTTCTACCGGTACCCGGCGTTGGTGCCGGTGAACACCCGGCTCGGCGGTTCGGCTCCCGGCGTACCGGTGCGGTTGACCGCCACCCGGACCAGCGGCGGGGTCGAGCTGACCTGGACCGCTCCCAGCGGTGGTACGACCCCGACGTACTACGCGGTCTACCGGGCGGACGGGGCCGGCTGCGGTATCGAGGCCGCCCGGAACCTGATCGCCCTGCCTCGGGCGGGCAGCGGCACCCAGCGCTTCGTGGACACCACGCCGCCACCGGTCGGTACGGTGACCTACCTGGTGACCGCCGTGTCCCGGCTGCACCACGAAAGCACCCCGGCCACCGTCTCGACCGCCAACTGATCCAGGTTTCGAGCTAGCTGGTCATGAAGTTATCGCCTGCGACACGCCGGTACGCGTGGCGATAACTTCATGACCAACAACTGCCTTGGCGGGTTGGCCGACTACTTGACCATGTTGTCCAGCAGCAGGGCACAGCGGATCAGACCGAGGTGGCTGTAGGCCTGCGGGTGGTTGCCCAGCCCCCGCTCGGCGAGCGGGTCGTACTGCTCGGGAAGCAGTCCGGTCGGCCCGGCGGTGTCGACCATCTGCCGGAACAGCTCCTCGGCGTCCGACCGCCGGCCGGTCCGCAGGTACGCCTCGATCAGCCAGGCGGTGCAGATGTGGAACCCGCCCTCCCGGCCCGGCAGACCGTCGTCCCAGTGGTAGCGGTAGACGACCGGTCCGCTACGCAGATCCGCCTCGATCTTGAGGACGGTGGCCAGGAACCGGGGATCGTCGTCGGGCAGCAGCCCGGAGAGGCCGATCCAGAGCGAGGAGGCGTCCATCTCCTCGTCGCCGTACGCCACGCTGTAGGCGCCGACACCCTCGTGCCAGCCGTACTCGAGCACGTTGTGCCCGATCCGGTCCCGCAGCTCGACCCAGTCCGGCCGGTCGCCGTCACCGTGCTGGCGGACCATGTGCAGCGCCCGGTCCACCGTCATCCAGCACATCACCTTGGAGTAGACGTGGTGCCGGGGCGGCAGACGGGCCTCCCAGAGGCCGTGGTCGGGCTCGTGCCACCGGCGGCTGACCGCCTCGACCATGTTCTCCAGCACTCGCCACTCGGAGTCCCGTACCGAGCCACGCAGGTCGGCCACGGCCGCCAGCAGATCGGCGATCGGGCCGAAGACGTCGAGTTGGAGCTGGTGGTTGGCCAGGTTACCGACCCGTACTGGCCGGGAGCCGGCGTAGCCGGGGAGGGTGTCGATGACCGCCTCGGCACCCAGCTCGTAGCCGTCGACCGTGTAGAGCGGGTGCAGCCGTTCCGGGTGCCCGCCGGTGCGTTCGATGCAGCCGTCGACCCAGCGCAGGAAGGCCTCGGCCTCGGTGATCGAGCCCAGGTCCACCAGCGCGCGGGCGGTCATCGCCGCGTCCCGCAGCCAGCAGTAGCGGTAGTCCCAGTTGCGTACCCCGCCCAGTTCCTCCGGCAGCGACGTGGTCGCGGCGGCGAGGATGGAGCCGGTGGCCTCGTGGCACAGCCCGCGCAGGGTGAGGGCGCTGCGAGCGACCATGTCCCGAGAGGTGGTGGGCAGCCGTAGCTCCGCCACCCAGTCCTGCCAGGGGCGCTCGGCGGCGAGCTGACGCTCGTGCACCGGGGTCCGGTGGTGCTCCAGACTGTGCGAGCCGAACCGTAGTTCCACGGTGATCGAGCCACCGGCGGCGGAGAGGTCGACCAGGGCCCGAGCCGTCTCGTAGCCACCGTCCGCCACCACGTCCCACGTCACGCCAGGGGAGTAGAGCGAAACCGGCTCGTTGGAGCCGAGCACCAGCAACCCGTCGCCCAGCGGCTGCAACTGCACCGCGACCTGACCGAACTCGGGCCGGGGGGCGAACTCCAACTGCACCCGGCCGGAGCCGGTGAGGACCCGGACCAGGGTCGAGTCGCCGCTGATCACCGCGTTGCCGGCCGGTACGGCGTCGCTGGAGGGCCGGTCCAGCCAGTCGGTGACGGTCAACCCGGACCAGCGGGTCTCGACGGTCATCGTGCCGGCCCGGTAGCGCTGGCCCAGGGGCAGGCCGCCGCGTTCCGGAGCGATGCTGAAGTGCCCGGCCGGACTGCCGCCGACCAGGTCGGCGAAGATCGCCGACGAGTCTGGCTTGGGGTGGCAGAGCCAGGTGAGCTTGGCTTCGGGGGTGACCAGGGCGACGGTACGGCCGTTGGCCAGCATCGAGTGCCGCTCGATCGGCACCGCCCGCTCGCCGAAGAGCCAGTGCCGCCGGGTCTCCAGCAGCAGACCGAGCACCCGGGCGGCCTCGATCGGCTCGTCGACCCGGTAACCGGCCTTGGTCTCGCCCGGACCGATCTTGATGCCGATGTCCGGGCCGTGCAGGTTGCCGAAGGCGTTCTCATCGGTGATGTCGTCACCGATGAACAGGACGGCGCTGGCCGACATCTGGGTACGGAGCTGGTCGACCGCGGTCCCCTTGTGGGTGGCGACCACCGAGAGTTCGATGACCTCCTTGCCCTGGGTGACCGTCACGTCCGGCCAGGTGGCTGGGCCGTCGAGCACCGCCGCCACGACCGCAGCCCGGGTCTGCGGATCCGCCCCCCGGGTGTGTACGGCGATGCTGGCCGGCTTTCGTTCCAGCCGTACACCGGTCTGGTCGGCGACGATCGTGCGCAGCTCGTTGCGAAGCCGGGTGCGTACCTCCAGCAGTTCGGGGGAGAGCCGCTCCACGAAGCCGATGTCGAATTCCGACCCGTGGCTGCCTACGAGGTGGACCTCGCTGGGCAGCCGGGAGAGGGCCGCGAGGTCACGGAGCGCACGTCCGGAGACGACCGCGACGGTGGTCTGCGGCAGTGCCGCGAGCGCCCGGATGGCAGCGACCGACTCGGGCAGCGGTACCGCCTTGGTCGGGTCCTCCACGATCGGTGCCAGTGTGCCGTCGTAGTCGCACGCGATCAGTAGCAGGGGCACCCGAGCGATGCGGCCGACAGCGGCCCGCAGCGCGGGGTCGATGGCGTCGGCGGCCGGCGGTGCGCCGTCCAGGACGGCAGTCTTCACGCCGCCTCCTTGTCGGGTACGCCCAGCTCCTTGAGGAAGGACCGCGCCCACTGCCCCACGTCGTGGGTCCGCAGATGACGCTGCATGATTCGCATTCGGCGCTTGGCCTCGACCTTGTCGACGTGTACGGCACGCAGCAGGGCGTCCTTCACACCGTCGGGGTCGTGCGGGTTACAGAGGAAAGCCTGACGCAGCTCGGTAGCGGCGCCGGCGAACTCACTGAGCACGAGCGCGCCGCCAGTGTCGGCACGCGATGCGACGTACTCCTTGGCCACCAGATTCATTCCGTCTCGCAGGGGGGTCACCATCATCACGTCAGCCGCGCAGTAGAGCGCGGCCAGTTCACTGCGACTGTACGACTGGTGGAGATAATGGACGGCCGGCACGCCGACACGCCCAAATTCGCCATTAATCCGACCAACTTCGCGCTCTACCTTGACCCGAAGTGCCTGGTAGTGCTCGACCCGCTCGCGGCTGGGTGTGGCGACTTGCACCATAACCGCCTCGGGAACTGTCAACTTTTTGTCAGACAACAGCTCTCGGAATGCCTTGAGGCGAAGCTCGATGCCCTTGGTGTAGTCCAGCCGGTCGACGCCGAGGATGACGGTCTTCGGGTCACCCAGCTCGGCCCGGATCTGCTTGGCCCGGGCCTGCACCGCCGGGTCCGTGGCCATCCGCTCCATCTCGGCCACGTCGATCGAGATCGGGAAGGCGCCAGCCTTCACCTGGCGGCCGTCGACCTGGATCATCTGTCCCGCGTAGCGCAGCCCGAGCAGGTGCCGGGCCAGTCGGACGAAGTTCTGCGCCGCCAGCCGCTGCTGGAAGCCGACCAGGTCCGCGCCGAGCAGGCCGCGCAGCACCTCGGCACGCAGCGGCATCTGCATGAACAGCTCGATCGGCGGGAACGGGATGTGTAGGAAGAAGCCGATACGCAGGTCGGGGCGGAGCTCCCGGAGCATCGCCGGGACGAGCTGGAGCTGGTAGTCCTGCACCCACACCGTCGCGCCCTCGGCCGCGACTTCGGCGGCGGCCTCCGCGAATCGGGCGTTGACCAGCCGGTACGCCTCCCGCCAGCGGCGCTTGTAGGCGGGAGTCTCGACCGCGTCGTGATAGAGCGGCCAGATCGTGGCGTTGGACTGCCCCTCGTAGTAGCGCTCCAACTCCTCGGCGCTGAGCGGGACCGGGTGCAGTCCGATACCGTCCAACTCGAACGGCTCCGGTGCCGCGCCGACACCGCCAGCCCAGCCGACCCAGGTTCCCTGGTGGGCCACCAGCACCGGGTGGAGCGCGGTGACGAGTCCTCCCGGACTTCGGCGCCACTGTCGTCCCTCGGGCGTGGTCACCTCGTCAACCGGCAGGCGGTTGGCCACGACCACGAACGAGCTACGTACCGTCACGATCCGAACACCTCCGGGTGGTTACGGGTTCACCGCATGAGCGTACTGAGCGTAGCCGCGCCCCGTGGCACTCTCACTGCCCCATCGAGCCGGCTGATGAAACCGCTTGGTGATCTTGCTAACAGGAGCCCGGGTTGGGGCGTTCGAGCGGGGTGATGTGGGCGGACGGGGTGGAACCTGTCAGGATTGAGGGTGGCGTGCGCGGCATCAATCGCCGTCCGTGACTTGCGGGGCGCATCACCGCCCACTGACTCTCGTTCAAGACTCTGGAGGTAGGCCGCACCGTGGCCCAGTACATCTACGTCCTGGAAAAGGCGCGCAAGGCGCACGGCGACAAGGTCGTGCTGGACAATGTGACGCTGAGCTTCCTGCCCGGAGTCAAGATCGGCGTGGTCGGTCCGAACGGCGCTGGTAAGTCCAGCCTGCTCAAGATCATGGCGGGGCTGGACCGGCCGAGCAACGGCGAGGCCCGGCTGATGCCCGGCTACACCGTCGGCCTGCTCGCGCAGGAGCCGCCGCTCAACGACAGCAAGACCGTCCTCGGCAACATCGAGGAGGCGGTCGCGGAGACCAAGGCCAAGCTGGACCGGTTCAACAAGATCGCCGAGCAGATGGCCACCGACTACTCCGACGAGCTGATGGAGGAGATGGGCAAGCTCCAGGAGGAGCTGGACCACGCCGACGCCTGGGACGTCGACTCCAAGCTCGAACTCGCCATGGACGCGCTGCGCTGCCCGCCGCCGGACGCCGACGTCACCCAGCTCTCCGGTGGCGAGCGGCGCCGGGTGGCGCTGTGCAAGCTGCTCCTGGAGGCCCCCGACCTGCTGCTGCTCGACGAGCCCACCAACCACCTGGACGCGGAGAGCGTGCAGTGGCTGGAGCAGCACCTGGCCAAGTACGCCGGCACGGTCATCGCCATCACCCACGACCGGTACTTCCTGGACAACGTGGCGGGCTGGATCCTCGAACTGGACCGGGGCCGGGCCGTCGGCTACGAGGGCAACTACTCCACCTACCTGGAGAAGAAGGCCGCTCGGCTGGCAGTCGAGGGCCGCCGGGACGCCAAGATGAAGAAGCGGCTCTCCGAGGAACTGGAGTGGGTCCGGTCCAACGCCAAGGCCCGGCAGACCAAGTCCAAGGCCCGGCTGGACCGCTACGAGGAGATGGCCAGCGAGGCGGAGAAGACCCGCAAGCTGGACTTCGAGGAGATCCAGATCCCGCCGGGCCCGCGCCTGGGCAACACCGTCATCGAGGCGAACGGCCTGACCAAGGGCTTCGGCGACCGGATCCTGATCGACAACCTGAGCTTCTCGCTGCCCCGTAACGGCATCGTGGGCATCATCGGCCCCAACGGTGTCGGCAAGACCACCCTGTTCAAGACCATCGTCGGGCTGGAGCAGCCCACCGGCGGCGGCGTCAAGGTCGGCGATACGGTCTCCCTCTCCTACGTCGACCAGAACCGGTCCGGCCTGGACGGAAACAAGACGGTCTGGGAGGTCGTCTCCGACGGGCTCGACCACCTGATGGTCGGCAAGGTCGAGATGCCGTCCCGGGCGTACGTGGCCGCCTTCGGCTTCAAGGGCCCCGACCAACAGAAGCCGACCAAGGTGCTCTCCGGCGGTGAGCGCAACCGGCTCAACCTGGCGTTGACGCTGAAGATCGGTGGCAACGTGATCCTGCTCGACGAGCCCACCAACGACCTCGACGTCGAAACCCTCTCCTCGCTGGAGAACGCGTTGCTGGAGTTCCCCGGCTGCGCCGTGGTCATCTCCCACGACCGGATGTTCCTCGACCGGGTCGCCACGCACATCCTGGCCTGGGAGGGCGACGACGAGAACCCGGCCAAGTGGTTCTGGTTCGAGGGCAACTTCGAGGCGTACGAGAAGAACAAGGTCGACCGGCTCGGTGCCGACGCCGCCCGGCCGCACCGGGTCACCTACCGCAAGCTCACCCGTGACTGACGGCAAGCGGTACGTCTACCACTGCACGCTGCGGTGGTCCGACCTCGACGCGTACGGCCACGTCAACAACGCCCGCTTCCTCACCCTCTACGAGGAGGCCCGGGTGGCGTTGATGTTCTCCGGCGGCCGGGCGTGGGGAGTCAGCTCGTTCGCCGATGGAGTCGTCATCCGGCGCCACGAGGTCGACTACCTACGCCCGGTGGACTACGCGATGGGTCGGGCCACGGCGGAAGAGGCACCCATGGTCCGGATCGAGATGTGGATCTCGGAGATCCGGGTGTCCAGCTTCACCGTCGCCTACGAACTCTTCGACGGCGAGGTGTTGGCCAGCCGGGCCCGCTCGGTGCTCGTACCGTTCGACCTGGAGCAGCAGCGGCCTCGGCGGATCACCGACGCGGAGCGGGCGTTCCTGCTGCCGTACACGATCGCGGATCCGACGGCCGGCGACGGTCGACGATGATCGGCTCGGGACGGGTCGCCGGATGGTGACCGGGCAGCGGCGACCCGCCGACGAGCCCGGCTGGTCCCCGGCCGGGCACGGCCTGGTGGGAGTAGCAGACGCGGGAGCCTTCCTGGCCCGGTTGAACCGGCTGGACCGGACGGCGGTGGTACGGCTGCGTTCCGTACCACCGTCGGAGTCGCCCGGTGGCGTCCACCGGACCGCGCTCTGGGCTCGACTGCCGTGGAACGTGCTGGTCGGCCGGATGGTGGCCGGAGTCGGCCCGGGGGACGTCACGGTGGCGGTCCGGGACCTGCTGGCCGAGTTGGCGCGTAACGGGACCGACCTGCCGTACCGCCGGGACGCGGACTGGCGCTGGCCGTTGCCGCCCTCGGCCAGCCGGGTCGTGGAGATGCTGCCCGGCGCGGAGCTGCGGCGTATCGCCGCGGCGGCGGCCGGCACGCTGCGCAGCGCCGAGGCGTCCGGGGTCGGTGGCCGGGCGGTGGGGCAGCGGGCGGTACGCGACGCGTTGTTGGACCACGTGGCGGTGGTGGTGACCCAGCCCGCCGCCGACGGGGCACCTCCGGTCCAAGCGGAGGTGTCGCAACGGCTCGTGCAGGGGATCGTCCGGATGGGCTTCCTCGGCCCGGCCGGACCGGCCGAGAGGGCAGCGGCCACCGAGGGCACCGCGGATGCCGACGGCACGCCAACCGTCGGCAGCATTGCGGATGCCGGCGGCACCGAGCCGGCTGGCGTGCCGGGCGACAGTCCGGTGCAGGTGCGGCTCGCCGGTAACTGGATCGGCCTATCTGCACCATACGGAGTCGCATGGTCACTCAAGGTCAGTAATCTTGTGATGCGGCCCGTGCAAGTTCCACCGAACGGATGATGTCCCCTGGTACGTCTGGTTTGGTGCTGTCGTTAGGGGGGTGCCCTCAGCCGACTGTACGGGTACCGTCGTCCCTCGGATCCAACGCACCGTAGGCGGCTGGATCCGCTGGGGAGCGAGGTGCGCGATCGATGCCGTGGTGGTCATGGCGCCCCGGTCACACCGGTGGCGGTGAGCCGGAAACTCGAAGCAGGTCTTCTGCTGCTACTGCTGACGGCAGCGTACGGGTCGGTCCGCCGGCACCACGCGAGCCCGAACACGACTGCCTGTCCGCAGAGCGGTCCACGATGAAGGAGATGGCCGGCGACATCGCCCCGGTCACGTTGCACCGGATCGGTAACGCCCTCGACCTGCTCGACGTGCGCTACCTGGCCGATGGCGACGGCAACTTGTTGGCCATGTGGGAGCGGCACGCGGTGCTGTTCACACTGGAGGGGCCGGAAGACGAGATCCTCGTCGTACGGGCCCGCCCGCACGCCACCGTTCCGCCGGACTGGGCCGACCGGGCCTACCGGGTGGTCAACGAGTGGAACCACACCCGACGGTTCTGCAAGGCGTACGTGGGCGACCCGACCGAACGCGGTCAGCTGCCGATCTATGCCGAGTTGCAGGTTCCACTGAACGCCGGAGCGCACGACGCGTTGCTGGTCGAGATGCTCGACTGCGGCGCGGCGGTGGCCAGCACCTTTGTCGACTGGCTGCACGACGAGGGGGCACTGCTCTAACTCCCTCCACCCGCAGGGCTACTCGCCACGGTCCGGTCCCGTATGCTGCGCTGCGGCTGTGCGGGACCGGAGGGTGCGATGCGGCGGCGATGGTGGGGCGGGGCGGTCTCCGGTGTCCTGGCGGTGGTGCTGCTGGCCGGGTGCGGCGTACCGGCCGGCACGGACGGGGACCTGACCGACGACTGGAAGGCGCTTCCGACGGCGCGGCAGTTCGCCCCCCAGGCCGGCGTCTGCCATCCCTCGGCCGACAAGGTCGGCTATCTGAGCGCCTACAACCCGACGGACTGCGCCAGGACCCACAAGGCCGAGACCCTGTACGTCGGAGAGCTGCCCGCCGAGTACGCGAACCGCCCCAGCCCGCCAGCCGTCGACTCGGTGGCTCTGCGGGGGCTCTTTCCGGAGTGTGACACCCGGGCACAGCAGTTCGTCGGTGCCGACTGGCGGGGCGCCCGACTGACGGTGCAGGTGGTACTGCCATCGCCGGGCGGGTGGGCGGGGGGTAGCCGCTGGTATCGCTGCGACATCTTCGCGCTCGGCGCGATCGATGGCGTGAGCGCGAGGAAACACCGTGAGGACCACCCGGTCGACCACACCGGCAGCCTGCGGGGGGCGCTCAGCCAGCCCTCCCCGCTGGCGCACGGCTGTTTCGACGAGAACGAGTGGTCGGCTCTGGTGCCGAAGCCCTGCGGCCAGGCACACCACTTCGAGTACGTCGGCATCTGGACCACCCCACTCAACGACCTTGCCGAGGTCGACCGGGATCCCGGCCGTAACCATCGCAGTTGCCGGTCGGTGATCGCCCGGTACGTGGGGGTGCCGGACGACGGGATGATCAGGTATCGGACGGGAACGGCGTACCGTACCCCCTCCGAGGAGGCATGGGCCCGTGGTGACCGGGGCATCCGGTGTTTCCTGTACCTCGGAAGCCGGGTGCTGAACCGGTCGCTCAAGGGCGGCGGAGTCACCGCCCTGCCGATCCAAACGGCCTAGCGGGGTGACTCAGGAACCGGCCTCGTCGGCTGGATCCACGTTGACCATGAAGTGTGCGGCCCGCTCCAGGTAGTCCCAGAGCATGTGGTCGTGCTCCTCGGGAAGTTCGAGGCTGTCCACGGCCCGGCGCATCTGACGCAGCCATGCGTCGCGCTCCACCGCCCCGACCCGGAACGGCGCGTGGCGCAGCCGCAGGCGTGGATGACCCCGCTGCGCCGAGTAGGTGTTCGGGCCACCCCAGTACTGCATCAGGAAGAACCGCATCCGGTCGTTGGCCGGACCGAGGTCGGCTTCCGGGTACATCGGGCGGAGCACGGGGTCGGTGGCGACACCGACGTAGAACTCGTCGACCAGCTTACGGAAGGTCGGCTCGCCGCCGATCGCGTCGAAGAAGGTCGTTGCCGGCTGCGGCTGGGCGGGCTCACTCGCAGGGTTCACCGTTCCATCCTGCCAGCTTGTCCGCGCCAGGATTGACGCGTGGGTACGACGGCGGATGCGGCCTGTCTCACATCGATCCGACGCCGGCCTGGGAGGTGGGCGGGCGGCTCTGCGGACCCGAGGTCGCCGGCTGCTCGCTCTCGTCGTCCGGGTCACTGCGCCGTGCCTCGACGATGGCGGCGTCGAACCGATCCGGTGTCGGCCACTTCAGGACGGTGATCAGCATCAACGCCGTACCCGCCAGGCTCCACAACCCGACGGTGAGCGGGATCGAGTACCGGTTGGCGAGCAGGCCGGTCAGGAGTACGGCCACCCCCTGCATGACCTGCGTGCCGGTGCCCATCACTCCGAAGGCCCGAGCCCGGTAGCCGTGCGGGAGGGCACGGACGAAGAGGCCGTTGGCCACCGGCATGAGTCCGGCGACGGCGAAGCCGGTGATCGCGGTCAGCAGGGCCACCACCGGGGCCGGCGGGTTCAGCAGGGCCGGTACGAGCGCCAGCGGCGAGAGTATGGCGAAGAACCGGATCAGCCGCTGACGCAGCTCCGGCCGGATGCCCCGACCGATCACCAGACCCCCGAGGATGAATCCGACGGGGCTGGCGGCCATGATCATCGCCTGGGCGAGGGGGGCGTTCTCGCCGTTGCTCTGCTTGTCGGCCCAGGCGGCGGCGAGCCCCTCGGGCACGATGGCGAAGAGCATCGAGGAGAAGACCAGGATCGCGATGGCACGGAGCACGGGGGTGCCGAAGACGATCCGGAACCCCTCGGCGGTCTCCCGCAACAGGTGGCTACGGTGGGCGGCGGTCATGGCGGATGGCCGGTGTCGTACGCCGAACCGGATGAGCGCCGCGGAGAGCGCGAAGGTGAGGGTGTTGACGAACAGGGCCAGGTGCGGGTTGATCGAGGCGAGGCCCACCCCGGCCAGGTAGCCGGCGAACTGGGCAGCCTGCCCGGTACTGGTGATCAGGCCGAGCCCGACGACCAGCCGGTCGCCGGCGAGGATGGTCGGCATCAGCGCCGACCGGGCCGCCTGGCTCGGCGGGTTGGCCAGGGCGGAGACGAAGAGCACGACCAGGATCGCCTGGCTCGGCAGTAGCCCGGGGATGGCAACCAGCGAGATCAGGCCCATCCGGACCAGGTCGCAGACCACCATGACCCGGCGGTATGGATAGCGCTCGGCCAGCGTGGTGAGCAGTGGGCCGCCGATCAGCCAGGGCAGGAAGCTCACCGCGAAGGCGGCGGCGGACATCGCCACCGAGTCCGTCTGCTCGTAGACCAGCATGGTGACGGCCGCCTTGGTGAGGTAGTCACCAAACCAGGTCAGCGCGCCGGAGGCGTAGACCGCCCGGAATTCGGACTGGGCGAAAACTTCACGGAAGGTGGCAGGCCCTTCGTGGGCGTTTCGCTCGTCGGACACCAGGCGCCTCCATCGTTCTCGGCCGCTGACCACTGCTGATGGAGCTGCCGGGAACGTCGTCAGATGTGGCGGATCAGCGAGGGCTTCGTTACGCTCCGGGATTAGCTGTCCCGAATTCTGCCCGATCGTCTGACAACCTGGCTAGTGCGAACGGCTAGTGCGTCGCATCAATGACTGAACGAACGGACGATACCTGACCCTCCGCCTGGCGCGCGACCCCATCGTCGATGAATAACCGCCCTGGTCAGACCGGTATCTCAGGTGGCTCCACCCTGTCCGGTGCCACCGTCGCCGTCCGGTGGGGTAGCCGAACGGGGGAACATCCGAGACGCGGCGATACGGGCGGTGATTCCGGAGTTCTCCAGCGCCTCGGTGAGCCGCCGGCGTAGTTCCCGTGCCACCGAGAACTGCCCGTCGGCGGTGGTCTTGACGACGGTACGGATCACCGCACCGTCCACGGTGATCTGTTCGACCCCGAGCACGTCGGGCGGCTCCACGATCTCCGTGGACAGCTCCGGGTCGACCGCCACCGACTCCGCCGCCGTACGCAGCACAGCGGTCGCCTCCTCGGTGCTGGCGAAGCCGATCGGCATGTCCACGACGACCATCGCCCAGCCCTGGCTCTTGTTGCCGACCCGGACGATCTCGCCGTTGCGGATGTACCAGAGCACCCCCCGGCCGTCCCGGATGGTGGTGATCCGCAGCCCGACCGCCTCGACGGTGCCCGTCGCCTCGCCCAGGTCGACCGTGTCGCCGACCCCGTACTGGTCCTCCAGCAGCATGAACAATCCGGCGAGCAGGTCCTTGACCAGGGTTTGCGCGCCGAAACCGATCGCCAGGCCGGCGATGCCCGCGCTGGCCAGCAGTGGGGCCAGGTCGAAGCTCAACTCGCTGAGGATCAACAGTACGGCGATCGAGAAGACCACGGCCGTGACCAGGCTGCGCAACACCGAGCCGATCGCCTCGGCCCGTTGCCGGCGACGTTCGGGGAAGACCAGACCAGGGTCGCCGCCAGCGGTGGGGATGCGCTCGCGCAGCGGCTTGAGCACCGCCGGCACCGCGCCCTGCGAGGTGCTGCGGACCAGCCGCCAGATGGTGCGGTGCAGCAACCAGCGCACCAGCACCGCGATCAGGAAGATCATGATGATGCGCAGTGGCTTGACCAGGATGTAGTAGCTGCTCTCCGCGAACCAGGCGGAGTCGAACAGCCGCCACATCTGGTCGCAGAGCACGTCGTCCAAGCAGCTCTGGCTCGGGGCGGGGGTCTCCTCGGCAGCCAGCACGAGAAGTCGATCGACGGTCGGAGTCGCGGGGTTCACGGGTGTTTTAGTACCGCACCGGGAACGACGGTCGGCGTCCGACCCGCCGACTGGTGGCGGGGAGCGCTGTCCAGACGGGTGACTGGCGATGACGAGCGCGTACGGTCCGGAGGCGTCGGCTTGGTGGTTGAGGCCCCGCCCCGCCCCTACTGACGTGTGTGGTCGGCGATGCGGAACCGGTCATCTTGGCACACCGTGAAAAAGCTTCAAGCCGGACCCCCGATTAGTACGTGCAATCCTGGCACCTATCGGGGACTATTGGCGCACGGACGCCGGTGATCCGCCGGTGTCGGCTGCGGTCGCCACCTGGCGGGCCACGGACCCCGGCGGGTGAGGCAGGAGCGAGCGGGACCACGACCGAGAGGGTGAGCACGATGCCTGACATACGACCCATGGCGGGCTCCGGAGCCTTGGTGCTCAATGCCACATACGAGCCGCTGTGTGTCGTGTCAGTACGTCGAGCCGCGATCCTCGTCCTCTCGGCGAAGGCGGTCTGTGTCGCAGACGGCGACGGCATCCTGCACAGTCCCCGCAACGCGTTGCCGGTGCCCTCGGTGGTCCGGCTGACGCGGTTCGTCCGGGTGCCCTACCGGACCCATGTCGGTCTCTCCCGGCGGGCGATCTTCGCGCGGGACGGCTGGCGGTGCGCCTACTGCCGAGGGCCGGCGGAGACCATCGACCATGTCTTCCCCCGCAGTCGGGGCGGCCGGCACGCCTGGGAGAACGTGGTCGCGGCCTGCGCCAGGTGCAACCACACCAAGGGCGACCGGACTCCGGCCGAGTTGGGTTGGCGGTTGCCCGTCCCGCCGGCCGCCCCGAAGGGCACCGCCTGGCGGGTCCTGGGGCACCGGGCACCCGATCCCCGCTGGGCCGACTGGCTGGACCTGCAGGAGGTCGAGCTACGGCAGGTCGAGCCCGCCGCCTGATCTGTCGGCCGCCCCTCGGGGTGGGCCCGGAGAGATCAGGCCGGGCGGGTCGCGACCAGGGACGCGAAGACGATCAGGTTGTCGGCGTACCCGGTGGTGCCACCGACCCATCGGCCGCCGCAGGTGATCAGCCGCAGGTTGGGGCGGCTGAAGTCCTCGTACACCTCGGCCACCGGGAGTTGGGCCTTGTCGAAGCTCTTGGTCGAGTTCACCTCGAAGATCGCTACCGTGCCGTCCTGACGGTCGACTTCGACCCGGTCGCCGGGACGTAGCCGGACCAGGTTGTGGAAGACCGCCGGCCCGGTCCGGGTGTCGACGTGTCCGACGATCACCGCAGGACCGTACTGGCCCGGGGTGGGGCCCTGGTCGTACCAGCCGGCCTCCTGGGCACGTTCCGCGCTGGGGGCCGCGATCGTGCCGTCCTGGGCGAGACCGACGTTGTGCACCGGTGCGTCGAGCTGGATCGCCTGACTACGTACGCTGACCGGCTGGCTCGCCGCGAGTACCGGGAACTTGCGCGGTGGTGGCCGCAACCCGGCGGTCAGCCCGCTGGGCAGGACCGGGACACCGGTGATCCGTTCGACGACGAGCCCACTGACGATGAGGACCATCAGCACGACGATCACGGTCACCGGGCTGAGCAGCAGACGCCACCGGCCGCCCCGCCGACCCCGACGACGTGCCTTTCGTATAGCTTGCGCTGATCGCGCGGATTGCCCGGATCGCGCGGACTGAGCAGACAGCGCCGATTGAGCAGACAGCGCCGATTGAGTAGACCGCGCGGAGTGAACAGACCGCGCAGGCTGAGCAGACCGCGCTGGCTGCGCCGTCCGAGCCGACGGCACGGGCTGCCTGGACTGCTGCCCGGACCGCTGCTCGGATCGCGCCGGCCGGGTCGACCGAGGCCGGGCCGGTTCCGCCGTACGGGCAGCCGGCCGAGCGGCGGCTGGCTCCGCCGACGTGACGCTGGCCACCGAGGCCTGGGCGACGATCCGCCTGAGGGCGCGCAGGGGCTGGTTGCGTCGAGGGTCGCCCGACGCGCGACGATCCGCCATGGTCCCGGACGGGTCAGGGACCCAGCTCCGGTCGCCGCCGCCGCAGCCCGAACAGGGCTAGCCCGGCGCCGAGGACCACTGCGGCGATCCCACCGGCCAGCACGGTGGGACTGAGCCCACCGGCGGAGCCGCCAGCCCCGGTCGCCGGGCCCTGACTGGGCTTACTCATGTTGACCACGGTGAGGGTGGTGGTGGCGGTGTTGCCGTTCTGGCAGGTGAGGTTCACTCCGTACTGGCCCGGGGGGCGGCTGCTCGGTACGGTCGCCGCTCCGGTGAGGAAGCCGTTGTCCGGTCGTACGATGACCCGGCCGAACGCGTCGGACTGCACGTTGCCCTGACGATTGTTCCCGTCGTCGCAGTTGGCTCGGATGCTCACCCGTTCGCCGGACTGGACGGTGTTCGGCGTGACCTCGACGAACGTGTTACCGGCGTGCGCGGCGGCACCCGGTAGCACCAGTGCCCCGGTCAGCGCGACGCCGGCCGCGCCGGTGGCGAAGGCACGTCCGACGAATCCTGGACCCCGCATGGCTCCCCCTTCCGGCCTGGACCGGTCGTGCGTGCGTGTCCCCATCGGGCCCTGCGTTCCCGCCCTCGGAGGGAGCACACGCATCGGGTGCCCCTGCTGTTTGTGGTCGTGTGTCCAGTACGGCGACCTGCGGCAACAACCATTCGCAAAGCGTTCGACACGGGCATCGTGTCTGACGAGAGCTGGCTATTCGAGCGGGACGACCGGGTGCCAGTCGAGCGGGGTGGAGAGCACCATCGTGCTCGACGGTTGACCATGCCGGGAGAGCCGGTCGATGACCTGCTCGAATGCGTCGATCGAGCCGGCGGCGACCTTGAGCATGCTGCACGCGTCCCCGGTGATCCGGTGGATCTCCAGGATTTCCGGCCAGTCGACGATCGACGGGTCACGCAGGATGCAGTCCGGGCCGTAACAGGACATCCGGATCAGCGCCACCACCGTACGACCGGCCCGGGTCAGATCGACGTGTGCGTGATAGCCGGTGATCACGCCGGACTCCTCCAGTCGCCGGACACGCTCGGCGACGGCGGGCGGGGAGAGGTGGACCCGACGGGACAGCTCACTGAACGAGAGTCGGGCATCCGCCTGCAACTCGCGCAGCAGCGCCCAGTCCACGTCGTCCACGCCACCACCTTCCGTTCGTTAAGTGGGCTCGCGAAATCCGTCCCGGCCGGGAGGGTGGGACGGCCGAACCGCCGTTGAATCGGCATTCCTCGGTGGGCCCTGCCAGCGGGATCATGACGGTACCGGGCACGAGGAGGGAAACACAGGTGGAGACCGCCGATCTGCGAACATCGACCGGCAACGTCAAGGTTCGTCCCACCACCGCGCGCAAGCGGGCTGCCAAGGCAGCGGCCAACGCCGGCGAGCCAACCCTCGAACACACCGGCCGGGTCCCGTACGACACGTATGTGCACGCCAGCACGCTGCACAGCCTCCAACGTACGTTGAGCGACGACCCGGGGGAGATGTCCTTCCTCATGGTCAGCCAGATCATGGAGCTCTACTTCGGACTGACCTGCTTCGAGTTGCGGGAGGCGCAACGGTTGCTGCGCGCCGACGACGTCTGGACCGCGCTGCGTCCGCTGCGCCGGGCCGCACTGCACCTGGAAGGGCTGAACGCGGCCTGGCACGGGCTGAGGTGGATGACCCCGGGCGACTTCAACCGGTTCCGAGACCTGCTCGGCGAGGGGTCCGGATTCCAGTCCGCGATGTACCGGCAGCTCGAATTCCTGCTTGGTCTCCGGACCGCGGCCCTGGTCCGGCCGTTTCGGCGGCAGCCGGAGACGTACGCGGCTCTGCGGCGCACCCTGGCGGCACCCAGCCTCTGGGACGACGTGCTGCACCTGCTCGCCCGTCGCGGGTTCGACCTGCCGGCGGGGCTGCTGCACCGGGACTTCGCCGTCGAGCATCAGCCCGGCCCCGAGGTCGAATCCGCCTGGGTGGAGATCTACGCCGACGACGGGCCGGACAACCAGTTGCGCCTGCTCGGTGAGGCGCTGACCGAGGTGGCCGAACAATTCGGGGACTGGCGCTATCGACATCTTCAGGCGGTCCAGCGCACGATGGGCGCCAAGGCCGGAAGCGGTGGTTCCGCCGGTGCCGCCTGGTTGCAGCGCAGCATGGCCCGGGTGGTCTTCCCGGAGCTGTGGTCGGCCCGTACGGCCATGTGACGCTGCGGCGTGCCCCGCCGCAGGCCACGTTGGACGGGGCTCGTCACCCGCGCGAGTGAAGTGATCGGAGGGCGAGACAGCAGCATGACGATCTCTGAAGACGAGGCGCGCCGCCGGGACGCCGCCGACCCCGGGCATCGCGACCTGTTCCACATCCCGCCCGCCCCGGGTGGCCGGTACGCCGAGGCCGCCTATCTGACCGGCAACTCGCTCGGCCTGCAACCCCGGGCCACCCGTATCGAACTGGCCGAGGAACTGGACGCCTGGGCGACGCTGGGCGCGGCGGGGCACCTGGCGGGGGTTCGGCCCTGGTTGCCGTACCACGAGTTGCTGACGGAGCCGGCGGCCCGACTGGTCGGCGCGCTACCCGCCGAGACCGTGGTGATGAACTCGCTCACCGTCAACCTGCACCTGCTGATGGTGTCCTTCTACCGGCCGACGGGGGAGCGGACCCGGATCGTCGTCGAGGACGGCACCTTCCCGTCGGACAGCTACGCGGTCCGCAGCCAGGCCCGGTTCCACGGCCTCGACCCGGACAGCACCGTGGTACGACTGCGACCCCGACCCGGTGAGGAGACGCTGCGTACCGAGGATGTGCTCGACCATCTCGACCGGGACGGGCCCCGGACCGCATTGGTGCTGCTCGGCGGGGTCAACTATCGCACCGGCGAGCTGATGGACATTCCGGCGATCACCCGGGCCGGGCGTACGGCCGGCGCGATCGTCGGCTGGGACCTGGCACACGCCGTCGGCAACGTGCCGCTGGCGCTGCACGACTGGGATGTGGACTTCGCCGCCTGGTGCTCGTACAAGTACCTGAACTCCGGGCCCGGTGCCCTGGCCGGCGCGTTCATCCACGAGCGCCACCTGGCCGACCCGACGATCCAGCGCTTCGAGGGCTGGTGGAGCACCGACCCGGCCACCCGGTTCGAGATGAACCCCGAGTCCCGGCCGCTGTCCACCGCCGACGCCTGGCAGATCTCCAACCCGCCGATCCTGGCGATGGGGCCGGTGCGTACCTCGCTGGAGATCTTCGACAAGGTCGGGATGGCCGCACTACGGGAGCGCAGCCAGCGACTCACCGGCTACCTGGCCGGGCTGCTCGACCAGATCACCCCGACCCGGCCGCTGCGGGTGATCACCCCGACCGACCCGGCCCGGCGCGGCTGCCAGCTCTCCATCCGGCAGTTGCGAACGGAAGGCAGCTCCCCCGGCAGCGCCGCCGAACTGACCAACCGGCTCCGCCACGAGTACGGCGTCATCGCCGACGTTCGGCAGCCGGACATCGTCCGGCTCACCCCGGTGCCGCTCTACTCGACGTACCACGACTGCTGGCGCGCGGTCGACGCGTTGGCGCGGCTCGTCGAGGAGGCGCGGCCTGGCGGGGAGGCGCGGGCCGTTGGGGAGAGGCGGGCCGTTGGGGAGAGGCGGGCCGTTGAGGAGAGGCAGCGTGGCGGGGAGACGCCGCCTGTCGGGAGGGTCCCGTGACCGAGAAGGAGCGGGTCACCATCGTCGGTGCCGGGTTGGCCGGCAGCCTGCTGGCCTGCTTCCTGGCCCGGCGCGGCTACCGGGTACACGTCTACGAGCGGCGACCCGATCCACGCAAGGGCACGACCGAACGTGGCCGGTCGATCAACCTGGCGCTCTCCGAGCGTGGTCTGGACGCGTTGCGCCGGGTCGGGCTGGTCGAGCAGGTGCTCGCCGACGCGTTACCGATGCGCGGCCGGATGGTCCACCCGGTGCAGGGTGGGTCGGACTTCCAGCCCTACAGCCGGACCGGGGGCCGGGCGATCAACTCGATCAGCCGGGGAGCGCTGAACAACGTTCTGCTGGACGCCGCCGAGGCGCTGCCCGGCGTGGAGATCGACTTCGAGCACCGGCTGGTCGGGCTGGTCCCGGAGACCGGGGAACTGACCTTCGAGACTCCCGAGGGGTCGGCCCGGGTCACCGCCGAGATTGTCCTCGGTGCGGACGGTGCCGGTTCCGCCGTACGGGGCCAGTTGCTCGGCCACGGGGTGCTGACCGAGAGCCTGGACTTTCTCGACTACGGCTACAAGGAGCTGACCATCCCGCCGGTGGGCGGGGACTTCGCCCTCGCCCCGGACGCGCTGCACATCTGGCCCCGGGGCACCTCGATGATGATCGCGCTGCCCAACCCGGACCGGTCGTTCACCTGCACCCTGTTCTGGCCGACCAGCGGCACGAGCAGCTTCGCCTCGCTGGGTAGCCCGGCGGCGATCGAGCAGCACTTCCGTACCCACTATCCGGACGTGGTGCCGCTCGCGCCGAACCTGGTGGACGACTACCTGCACAACCCGGTCGGGCTGCTCGGCACGGTCCGCTGCGCGCCCTGGCAGCACGGTGGCCGGGTCGGGCTGCTCGGCGATGCCGCGCACGCCATCGTCCCGTTCTACGGCCAGGGCGCGAACTGCGCCTTCGAGGACGTGGTGGAACTGGACCGGTGCCTGGACGAGACCGCGGACACCTGGGCGATGGCGCTGCCCCTGTTCGACGTACGGCGACGGGACAACGCCGAGGCGATCGCCCGGATGGCCCTGGCCAACTTCGTGGAGATGCGCGACAAGGTGGCCTCGCCGGTGTTCCGGTTGGGCAAGCAGGTCGAGCACACGCTGGAACGGGCCCTGCCCGGTCGGTACGTCTCCCGCTACGAACTGGTCTCCTTCTCCACCACCCCGTACGCCGAGGTGCAGCGTCGGGTGCGGCGACAGCATCAGCTGCTCGGTGTGGTCTCGGTCGGTGCGGCGGCGCTGCTCAGCGCGCTCGGCGCGGTCGCCGTCCGGCGGAGGAGACGCCAGTGAGCCGAGCGGCGGAGACGGGTGTCGACTGGCATCCGGAGCTGATGACCGGCCGGCCAGCCTGCGACGGACCGCAGTTGCTGCGCAACTTCGTCGGGGGTGAGTTCATTGCCGGGCCACGGAGCTTCGCGAAGGTCAGCCCGGTCACCGGGGCGACCCTCTTCGAGGTGACCGAGGCGGGTGAATCCACGGTGGATGCGGCGGTGGCCGCCGCCCGCGCGGCCCTGCGTGGCCCGTGGGGCCGGATGCACGAGCGGGACCGGGCGGCGGTGCTGCGCCGGGTCGCCGACGAGTTGGAACGCCGCTTCGCCGACCTGGTCGTCGCCGAGGTGGCCGACACCGGCAAGCCGATCTCGCAGGCCCGCACCCTGGACGTCCCGCGCGGGGCGGCCAACTTCCGGGCGTTCGCCGAGATCGCGGCCAGCATGCCGACCGAGTCGTTCACCACCGCCACGGCCGGCGGTGGGCGGGCACTGAACTACGCGCTGCGCAAACCGGTGGGTGTGGTCGCGGTGATCGTGCCCTGGAACCTGCCGCTGCTGCTGCTCACCTGGAAGGTCGCCCCGGCCCTGGCCTGCGGTAACGCCGTCGTGGTCAAGCCCTCCGAGGAGACCCCGTCATCGGCGACGCTGCTGGCCGAGGTGATGGCTGCGGCCGGCGTACCGGAGGGGGTGTTCAACCTGGTGCACGGCTTCGGGCCGGACTCGGCCGGCGAGATCCTCACCCGCCATCCCGGAGTCGACGCGATCACCTTCACCGGTGAGTCGGCCACCGGTACGGCGATCATGCGGGCCGCCGCCGACGGGGTGAAGGCCGTCTCCTTCGAACTGGGCGGCAAGAACGCCGGCCTGGTCTTCGCCGACGCCGACCTGGACGCGGCGGTGACCGGCTCGGTCCGGTCCAGCTTCACCAACGGCGGACAGGTCTGCCTCTGCACCGAGCGGATCTACGTGCAGCAGCCGGTCTTCGCCGAGTTCACCGAACGGCTGGCGGCGCGAGCGGCGGAACTGGCCTACGGCTGGCCAGCCGACGAGGCGACGATGAACATGCCGCTGATCTCCGCCGCCCACCGGGCCAAGGTGCTCGGCCACTACGACCTGGCCCGCGCCGAGGGGGCGACCGTGCTCACCGGCGGCGGGGTGCCGTCCTTCGGGGATGCCCGCGACGGCGGGGCGTACGTCCAGCCGACCGTACTCACCGGGCTGGCCACGACCGCCCGGACCAACCGGGAGGAGATCTTCGGCCCGGTCTGCCACGTGGCACCCTTCGACGACGAGGACGAGGCGTACGCGCTGGCCAACGAGAGCGAATACGGTCTGGCGGCGACGGTGTGGACCCGGGACGTCGGCCGGGCACACCGGGCCGGACTGCGCCTGGACACCGGCATCGTCTGGGTCAACACCTGGTTCCTGCGGGACCTGCGGACCCCGTTCGGCGGGATGAAGACCTCCGGCATCGGCCGGGAGGGCGGCCGGCACTCGTTGGACTTCTACTCCGAACTCACCAACGTCTGTCTGGAGTTGTCGTGACCGTGGACATCGAGGCTGCGGCGCGGATGCTGCGTGACGCCTACGACAGCGGCCAACCCTGCCCGCCGCTGCGGGACAGGCTGCTGCCGGCGGGGGACGTCGACACCGCGTACGCGGTGCAGCAGGCCCAGGTGGGAGGTTGGATCGTGGCGGGTCGTCGGCTGGTCGGCGCGAAGATCGGCCTGACCTCTCCGGCCGTGCAGGAGGAGCTCGGGGTCCACCAGCCGGACTTCGGGGTGCTCCTCGCCGACATGGCGGTGCCGGACGGCGCGGAGGTCGACCTCGGGCGGCTGTTGCAACCGAGGGTGGAAGCCGAGATCGCCTTCGTGCTCGGTGCCGACCTGCCGTACGAGCAGGTGACCACGGTCGACGTCGTCCAGGCGACCGAGTGTCTGCTACCGGCGATCGAGATCGTCGACTCGCGGATCGCCGGCTGGGACATCTCCATCGTGGACACGGTGGCGGACAACGCCTCCAGCGGCCTGTTCGTGCTCGGCACCTCGCCCCGCCGGCTCGCCGACGTGGACCTGCGACTCGCCGGGATGGTGCTCGAACATGCCGGTGAGCCGGTTTCGGTCGGTGCCGGTGCGGCCTGCCTGGGCAACCCGCTGCACGCGGTCGCCTGGTTGGCCGGCACCGTCGCCCGGGCTGGCCGCCCACTGCGGGCCGGCGACGTGGTGCTCTCCGGGGCGCTCGGCCCGATGGTGCCGGTGACCCCCGGTGCGGCGTACGAGGCGCGGATCTCCGGCCTCGGCTCGGTTCGCGCCTGCTTCTCCAGTGGCGGGGCGAGACATTCGGAGGTGGGTCGTGCCGGTTGGTGGTGAGGCGTGACGGTCGACGGGAGCGGGGAGCGGGTGGACCTCGCGGAGCTGGCCGCCCGCCTGGACGAGGCGGCTGGGGCGGCCATCGCGATACCGCAGTTGGCGGCGGTGGCCGGGATCGACGTGGACGCCGCGTACGCGGTCCAGGCTGCCCTGCTCGACCGGCGACTGGCGCGGGGGGAACGGCTGGTCGGGCTGAAGATGGGGCTGACCAGCCGGGCCAAGATGGCGCAGGTGGGCGTGGAGGAGGTGATCTGGGGACGGCTCACCGACGCGATGTGGGTGCCGGACGGAGGCACGGTCGACCCGGGCCTCCACATCCACCCTCGGGTCGAGCCGGAGGTGGCCTTCCTGCTGGACCGGCTGCCCGCGCCGCGCGAGCCGGTCGGCGACTTCACCGACGCGGTCCGGGCCGTCGCCCCGGCGCTCGAGCTGATCGACTCCCGGTACACCAACTTCACCTTCTCGCTGCCTGACGTGGTCGCCGACAACGCCTCGGCGGCCCGCTTCGCCATCGGTGCCTGGCAGCCCGTGCCGGCGGGACTGGAGAACCTGGGGGTGCTGTTGGAGGTGGACGGTCGGGTGGTACAGACCGGTTCCACCGCCGCGATCCTCGGCGACCCGCGTCGGGCACTCGACGAGGGCGTTCGGCTGGCCGGCCGGCACGGCGTACGGATGCGCGCCGGTTGGGTCTTCCTCGCCGGGGCGGCCACCGCCGCCGTACCGCTGCGGCCCGGTGCGCACATCCGGGCGGTGGTCGAGCGTCTGGGCGCGGTCTCCCTGCGGGCGGAGGTTCGTGGGCTGCCCGGAAACCCGGACCGGGGCGGCGTCGCGGGTTCGGCGGAGGGCCGGTCGTGAGTGGGGGCCGGGTGGTCGCGGGGAAGGCTGTGCCACGCGGCCGGTTTCCGCACGTCAAGGTGGCAGGTGGCTTCGCCTTCGTCTCCGGTACGTCCAGCCGCCGGCCGGACAACACCATCGCCGGTGCCGAGGTGGACGCCCTGGGCACCACCGCGCTTGACATCCGGGTGCAGGCCCGAGCGGTGCTGGAGAACGTCCGCGACATCCTGCGCGAGGTCGGCGCCGACCTTCGGGACCTGGTGCAGGTCACCACCTACCTGGTCAACATGAACGACTTCGGTGGCTACAACGAGGTCTACGCCGAGTTCTTCGACGAGGCCGGTCCGGCCCGGACCACCGTGGCCGTACACCAGCTTCCGCATCCGCATCTGCTGATCGAGATACAGGCGGTCGCCGTACTCCCGTCCCGAACCGCACCTCCTTCAGGAGTCGAACTTCCCTCAGGAGCCGAACTGCCGTCAGGAGGCAGCCATGAGTGAGATCCCCGAGCCGATCAGCTTCCCCGGCTGGATCGCCGAGAATCAGCATCTGCTCAAACCGCCGGTGGGTAACAAGCAGATGTTCCCCACCGGGGACGACTTCATCGTGATGGTGGTGGGCGGGCCGAACCAGCGCACCGACTTCCACGTCGACCCGTACGAGGAGTTCTTCTATCAGGTCAAGGGCAACATGCGTGTCGACCTGATGACCCCGGACGGCCCGCGCAGCGTGCACATCCGGGAAGGGCAGATGTGGGTGCTGCCAGCGCTGGTGCCGCACTCGCCGCAGCGGCCGGAGAGCGGCTCGATCGGCCTCGTGATCGAGCGGGTACGTCGGGAGGGCACCCTGGAGAAGTTCCAGTGGTACTGCATGGAGTGCGGTAACCGGGTGCACGAGGTCGAGTTGCAGGTCCGGGACATCGTCGCCGACCTGCCACCCGTCTTCCAGGCGTTCTACGCCGACGAGGCGGCCCGGACCTGTGACCGGTGCGGCGCGCTGCACCCGGGCAAGGGCTGATGTCGCAACCGACGGACAGGTCGGGTCAGGGGGCAGAGCCGTACCCGGTGGTGGATGTGCACACGCACGTCGTACCTCGGGGTTGGCCGGAGTTGTCCACCGCGTGTGGTGGTTCCGGCTGGCCCTGGCTGCGGATCGACTCCGAACGCGACGCCATGATCATGGTCGGGGATACCGAGTTCCGTTCGATCGGTGCCGAGTGCTGGGACGCCGACACCCGGCTGGCCGACATGACGGCCGACGGGGTGGACGTGCAGGTGGTCTCCCCGACCCCGGTCTTCTTCTCCTACGAACGCCCGGCCGACCAGGCCGCCAAGGTGGCGCGGATCTTCAACGACCTGACATTGGAGGTTACCGGGCGGGGCGGGGACCGGCTGGTGCCGTTCTGCCAGGTGCCGTTACAGGATCCGGAGGCGGCCTGCGTCGAGCTGGACCGGTGCCTGGCCAACGGGCACGTCGGGGTGGAGATCGGCAACCACGTCGGGGAGCGGGACCTGGACGACGAGGGAGTCGTCACGTTCCTGCGGCACTGTGCCGAGGTGGGCGCTCCGGTCTTCGTACATCCGTGGGACATGCCCGGTGGTCCCCGGCTGGACCGGTGGATGGCGCGTTGGTTGACCGGTATGCCGGCCGAGACCCACCTGTCGGTCCTGGCACTCATCCTCGGTGGCGTGTTCGACCGGGTACCGGAGACGTTGCGCCTCTGTTTCGCCCACGGGGGCGGGAGTTTCCCGTTCTGGCTGGGGCGGGCGGACAACGCCTGGCACCGTCGGGGCGACCTGGTACGTGGCCGGTCCACTCGTCCGCCGAGCCACTACGCCGATCGGTTCTACGTCGACAGCGTGGTCTTCGATCCGGCCGCACTGCGGCTGCTGGTGGACACCATGGGGGTCGACCGGGTGCTGCTCGGCAGCGACTACCCGTATCCGCTCGGCGAGCGGCCGGTCGGCCGGGTGGTCCACGAGGCGGACTTCCTCACCGACGACCAGCGGGCGAAGCTGCTCTCCGGCAACGCCCTGCGCTTCCTCACCGGCAACGACCGGCACCGGGCCGGTCGTCGATCCTGACCCGTCGTACGGTGTGATCTTCAACGTGTCCGGTGGGCTATCGGCGGGAGGAGGCAGGCGAGCAGTCGGCGGAGGTGACCCCGAGTGGGCCGGATTGCGGCGATATGTGCCTGGTTGCGGTTGAAGATGGTGTGGTGGGATCGCTACCCCGAAGCCTGGCAGGCCACGCCCTCCGCTACCGTGAGGTTAGCTGAGCCAGGTAGGTGGACCCATGATCACGCAGCCTGGCCCGGGTGTTCTGGTCCCTCTTCCGCCTGGGAGCGTTGAGGTTGTCTGTTTCCGAGACGTTGCTGGTCTTCGTCGCCATCCCGGTCGTGGCGGTGCTACTGATCGCCGGGCTGGCGCTCATCGGTAAGCGTGGTGGTGGCCACGGTGCCAAGCGCTACCGCCCCGGCCGGCCCTACGACTTCACCCCGGTGTGGTTCCTGGCCTCGCCGGAAAAGCTCGCCGACCCCACCGGCACGACCCTGCCCGCCGGTGCGCCGGTTCCCGCACTGGCCGGCAAGACCGAGATCGCCCGGAAGCGGGGCGGCGCGACAGGAGGCGCAAGTGACCGCTGGTGAGTTGACCGCAGAGCTGGGCAGCCGACCCGAGGTGCTCGACGGCCCGTTCACGACTCGGCAGCTACTGCGTATCGACGAGGCGTTGCGGATGGCCGACCAGGCCACCGGGTTCACCTTCACGATCTACGTTGGTGACCTCGACGAGCCGAGCCGCGAGCACGCCGAAAAGCTGCATGGCCGGCTGATCGACCCAGACCGCTCGGTGCTGATCGCGCTCTCGCCCACCCAGCGAGTCTTGGAGATCGTCACCGGCACCGAGATCCGTAAGCGGGTTCCGGACCGGCACGCCAAGCTCGCCGCGCTCTCCATGGTGGCCGCCTTCGGCGTTGGCGACCTGACCGGCGGCATCATCAGCGGCTTGGACCAACTCGCCACCCACGTCGGCAAGGCGGCCTGAGCCGCCTCGCCGAGGCTGAGCGACAGCAACACCGCCAACAGGGCAGAAACGGTACGGGCCCGGTCGCGCTACCGCCGCATGAGCGGGGAGCGACCGGGCCCGTGCCGTCAACTCAGGCCGAGGCGTCCTTGGTCCGGGCCTTCAACGCCCGTACCACGCCGTCCCGCCCCTCGCCGACCAGCCGGCGCAGCGGTGCCGGGTGCCCCGGCTGGGCCAGCCACTCGTCCGTCGCGGCGATCGTCTCATCGCTGATCTGGTAGGCCGGGTAGCCCAGGATGGTGAACTCCTGCGCCGGCTCGCTGTCCCGGCTCGCCCAGACCGGCCCGACCGCGTCGAAGTACCTCGCCACGTACGGGGCGGTCAGCTCCACCTGCGTCGGGTGCTGGAAGCCCTGCAGCAGCGCCCGACTCCGCCAGTTCGGCAGCACTTCGTCCCCGGTGAGCAGCGCCCAGACCTCGGCCTTGTTCTCCGCCGTGGGCACCAGCGCGCGGACGTACGCCGCCTCGCGCTCACCGCTGGCGGTCCGGTCACCGGCCAGCTCCGCCTCGATCTCCGTGATGCCGGCGGCCCCGTTGGCGACCAGCGCCGCCAGCACCGACCAGCGCAGCTCGGTGTCGATGGCCAGCCCAGTCGGCACCTCGGCCCCGTCCAGCCAGCCCCGCAGCGTGGCCAGGTCGGCGTCCGAGCGGGCCGCCGAGGCGAAGGCCCGAGCCCAGGCGAGCTGAAGGCCGCTGCCCGGTTCGGCGGTCTGCAACACGGTCCGCGCGGTACGGGCCAGGTCGGCCCAGCCGGTGGGGGCCCAGGCCGGGTCGGCGTACGAGGTGAGCGTGGTGGTCGCCTGCCGCAGTGTCTGGGTGACCAGGTTGATGTCCGTCTCGGCGGGGAGCCCGGCCAGCGCCAGGGCCACGTAGTCCCGGGTCGCCAGCTCGGCGTCCCGGACCATGTCCCAGGCGGCGGCCCAGCACAGTGCTCGGGCCAGGGACGACTCGAACGCGCCGATGTGCTGCACCACGGTGGCCAGGGACCGCTCGTCCAGCCGCAGCTTGGCGTAGGTCAGGTCGTCGTCGTTGAGTAGCAGCACAGCCGGTGCCCGTACGCCGACCAGCTGCGGCAACTCGGTGCGCTCGCCGGTCACGTCGACCTCGATCAGCTCCCGGCGCACCAACCGGCCATCGGTCAGGTCGTAGAGGCCCACCCCGATCCGGTGGGTACGCAACGTCGGGTAGCCGGTCGGCACCTCCTGGCGGACCGTGACCCGCTGGTAGGTGCCGTCCGGCCCGATGGTGACCTCCGGCCGCAGAGTGTTGACCTGAGCGGTCTCCAACCACTGCGCGGCGAACTTGCGCAGTTCCCGCCCGGAGGCGGTCTCCAGTTCGGAGAGCAGGTCGTCGAAGGTGGCGTTGCCCCAGGCGTACTTGCCGAAGTAGGCCCGTAGCCCGGCCAGGAACGGGTCCAGCCCCACGTACGCCACCAACTGCTTGATGACGCTGGCGCCCTTGGCGTACGTGATGCCGTCGAAGTTGACCTCGACCGCCTCCAGGTCCGGCATCTCGCAGTAGACCGGGTGGGTGGAGGAGAGCTGGTCCTGCCGGTAGCCCCAGTTCTTCCGAATGGAGAGGAACGTGGTCCACGCGTCGGCGAACCGGGTGGCGTGCGTGTTGCACCAGTGGCTCGCCCACTCGGCGAACGACTCGTTCAGCCACAGGTCGTTCCACCAGCGCATGGTGACCAGGTCACCGAACCACATGTGGGCCAGTTCGTGCAGGATCGTGTTGGCCCGCTGCTCGTATTCGAAGTCGGTGACCTGCGAACGGAAGATGTAGTGCGACTCGGCGTGCGTCACGCAGCCGAAGTTCTCCATCGCGCCGGCGTTGAAGTCCGGCACCCAGATCTGGTCGTACTTCGGTAGCGGGTAGCGCACCCCGAACTGCTCGTGGAAGAAGTCGAAGCCCTGCGTGGTGATCAGGTTGAGGTCATCGGCGTCCATGTGCTCGGCCATGCTCGCCCGGCAGTAGTAGCCCAGGTCGATGCCGTCGTGTGAGTAGCGCACCTCGTGGTACGGCCCGGCACACAACGCGGTGATGTAGGTGCTCATCCGGGCCGACTCGGTGAAGTGGATCGTCTTGGCCTCCGCCCCGGCCGGTTCCTCCCGCTCGATCGGCGAGTTGGAGATCACCTTCCAGTGCGTCGGCACGGTGGCGTGCCAGGTGTAGACGCTCTTCAGGTCCGGCTGGTCGAAGCAGGCGTAGACCCGCTGCGCGTCCGCCGTCTCGAACTGGCTGTAGAGGTAGGTCTCGCCGTCCACCGGGTCGACGCTGCGATGCAGGCCCTGGCCACTGTTGGAGTAGAGGAAGTCGGCGTCGACGACCAGCGTGTTCTCGGGAGCCAGTCCGGTCAGGGTGAGCCCCTTCTCCGCCGACCAGTCGGAGAGGTCCACCGGAGCGCCGTTGAGGGTTGCGGAGCGTACCGAGTCGGCAGCGACCTCTATGAAGGTGGTGGCTCCCGGGCTGGTGCAACGGAACCGAACCTCGGTGACCGAGCGGAACGTGGGGCTGCCCGCGGCGTCACCGGCGGCGGAGAGATCCAGACTGATGTCGTACGAGGTGACGTCGAGCAGACGGGCCCGCTCGGTCGCCTCGATCTGGGTCAGGTTGCGCACTCCCGGCACGTGATTTCTCCATCCATGTCCAACCGCTGCCCCCATTGGCAGTCGTAGATCCACCCGCCGTGGTGGTTCGAGACTGAGTCTTCCACGACACCTAATTCTCGGCTGGTGGTCGAGGTCACGGTCTCATTCCGGTACCGCCGTACGGTTTCCAGGGGTCATGATCTGTACGGGGAACGCCAACGGGGCGTTCCAGACCGGGGAGGAATTCCTGTGGCAGAGCGCACAGCCGTGGACATGTGGTTCGATCCCCTCTGTCCGTGGGCCTGGCTCACCTCTCGCTGGCTGCTGGAGGTGGAACGGGTACGCCCGGTGGACGTCCGGTTCCGGGTGATGAGCCTGTCCGTGCTGAACGAGGGCCGGGACCTGCCGGAGCAGTACGTGGCCCTGATGGAGACCGGCTGGGCGCCGGTGCGGATCTGCATCGCCGCCGAGCAGAAGTACGGCCCGCAGGTGCTGCGGGACCTCTACACCGCCTTCGGTAACCGGATCCACCTCAACAAGGAGGAACTCGGGCCGGACCTGTACGTCGCCGCCCTGGCCGACGCCGGTCTCGATTCCGACCTGGCCGAGGCAGGCGGATCGACCGAGTACGACGAGGCACTGCGGGCCAGTCACAACGCCGGCATGAAGCCGGTGGGCACCGACGTCGGCACTCCGGTCATCCATGCGCCAGGCCCGGTCGAGGGGGAGAAGGTGGCCTTCTTCGGCCCGGTCATCACCCCGGCTCCCAAGGGCGAGGCGGCTGGCCGACTCTGGGACGGGGTGCTCCTGGTCGCCGGCACCCCGGGCTTCTACGAACTGAAGCGCTCCCGCGACCAGGATCCGATCTTCGACTGAGTCGGTTCGATCGTCTGGGTCGGCTCGATTGGCTGAGTCGGTTCGATCGTCTGATCGAAGCGTGACCAGGGGTCGTCGGTCTCGTTGCACGGAATGTCCGCCGCGGCGATCCCCGCGGTCCCATCCGTCGCACCGGAGGCCCCCATGGCCAGGCATCGCCACTCGTCCGGCCCCCAGGCACGCGACACGGTGCCGGAGGAGAACCTGGGCGGCGGGTACTGGTCGGTCGACCCCGCTCGATGGGCCACGTTCCGACCGGGATTCCCGGAGGAACTGGCCGACCTGCTCGCACCGCCGATCGTCGTCGGAGTCGTACCGGTGCCGGCCGTCGTCGCCGGGGTGACCAGCCGGTCACCCCGGCCCGGGCGAGGCCGGCACCGCCGGCTCACGCCGCGCGGCTGACCGAGCGACCTGGCTCACGCCGCGCGGCTGACCGAGCGACCTGGCTCACGCGGCGCGGCTGACCGAGCGACCCGGCCCGGTCCGGGGTGCCCATCGGGTGGACACGATCCGGGGTGTCCGTGGTCACCCCGCCCCCCGCCGGTAGCGTGAGCGGACATGACGGTCGTGCATCCGATCGCCCGGGCCTGGATCACCACTGGCGGCACCGGCGCGCAAAACTATGACGAGTTCGCCGACGACGCGGAGATCACCGCGATCATCGAGGCCAACCCGCACAGTGCTCTCGCCATCGAGATGCCCCATCGGGCACCGGAGAGCCTCGGGCAGTCGCTGGTCGACGCCCTGCCGGCCGCCGCATCCCGACTTGCCGAGGCCAGGGCAGACGGCAGCTACACCCCGGCCGAGCAGGTGGTGGTGCTCTACCGGATCACCTCCCCGGTGGACGAGCCGGCGTATGGAATGTTCGTCCTGGTTGATACCGACCAGATCTCCACCAGCGCCGACGAGCCCGGCCTGGTGATCCGTAACGAGGATGTCTTCATCGCCAAGGTCCGGGAGCGGGTCGCCCTGGCCGAGGCCGTGGGGCACCTGCTCTCACCCGTACTGCTGTTGCAGACCGGGACGGGTGACGAGTTGCACGCGGCACTTGCCCGCGCCACCGACGCGGCTGGCGTGCCGGCGGCGACCGACACCGACCAGGCCGGGCGGACTCACGCCATCTGGCCACTCGGGCCGGGGACGGCGCAGGACGAACTGCGGGCGCTGGCCGGCGGTGGCGAACTGGTGGTCGCCGACGGCAACCATCGCAGTCTGGCCGCCCAGATCGGGGAACTGCCGAGGTTCCTGGCCGTGGTGACCACCCCCGCCTCGGTCGCGATCCAGCCCTACAACCGGCTGGTCAGCGAGCTGCCCACCACCCCCGAGGAACTGGTCGACCGGCTGCGCTCCGCCGGTGCCCAGGTCGAACCCGTCACCGGCCCGCCCGCCGTCCCGACCGCCGGCGGCAGCGTCCAGTTGTACGCCGCCGGACAGACGTACGTGGTCACGCTGCCGACTGGCAGCGGCGGCCGGGTGGAGAACCTCGACCACGCCCTCGTCGAGCGGGTGCTGCTGCGGGATGCACTCGGCCTCGACCCCGGCGACAAGCGGATCAACTATGTGGGGGGCGACTACTCGGCCCAGTGGTTGGCGGGGGAGGTGGACGCCGGCCGGGCTGAGCTGGCGATCCTGATCGCACCGGTGACCGTGGACGACTTCGTGGCGGTCAACCTGGGCCGGCAGAAGCTGCCGCGCAAGAGCACCTGGTTCACCCCGAAGGCCCGGGGCGGCCTGGTACTGGCGGAACTCGGCGCATGACCGTACGGGGTCGGCCCGGTGGCACTGAGCCGATCGGGCCGACCCCGATGTTCGCGCTACCGCCAGTGGCCGAGGTCGCGGCGAGGCACACCCCTGCTCCGGGGCGATCTGGCCGGGTCGGGTACGGCCCGGCCCGGCTGGGTGCCGGCGACGGCCAACTGACAGACTGCGCGGTATGCGCGTCTACCTGGGATCCGACCACGCCGGCTACGAGCTGAAGGTGCACCTGACCAACCATCTGGCCAAGCAGGGGTACGAGGTCGTCGACGTCGGGCCACACGGCTACGACCCGGACGACGACTACCCGGCCTTCTGCCTGCACACCGGGGCCCGCGTGGTGGCCGATGCGGGCAGCCTCGGCGTGGTCATCGGCGGCTCGGGCAACGGCGAGCAGATCGCGGCGAACAAGGTCGCCGGGATCCGGGCCGCCCTCGCCTGGAACGTGGCCATCGCCCAACTCGGTCGCGAGCACAACGACGCGAACGTGGTGGCCGTGGGGGCTCGGCAGCACACCCTCGACGAGGCTACCGCGATTGTCGAGGCGTTCCTCGCCACGCCGTTCTCCGGTAATGACCGGCACTCCCGTCGGATCGCGCAGATCGCCGCGTACGAGGACTCCCACGAACTGCCGGCGCTGCCCTGACCAGGGCTGATCGGGCTGCCTCGCCAAACCGGGCTGTCTGATCGGGCTGCCTCGCCAAACCGGGGCCACCGGACTGGGGGTTGACGGGGCCGGTCAGGGACCGGGGCGGCCCAACTCCTCCCGGGGCACCCAGTTTCGGCGTACCACGACCAACCGGGCCTCTGCCTCGGCCAACTGCTCCGGGGTAGGTCGGGCGGCGTCCCGGGCCCGCAGCGCCGCCCGAACACCGATCTGGGAAGCGCCGGAGCCGACCAGTCCCCGCAGACCACGTTCGCCGTCCCGCTCCTCTGCCGCCGCCGCGCCGGGGCTCGACCCCCGGCGCGGTCCGACCGTCTCGGAGCCAGCCGGTCGTAATGCCGACCCGGTCCTCGGAAAGGCCGAATCGGGCCTCGGGGACGTTGGTTCGGTCCCGGTCGGTGGAGTGTGTCGCAGTCGGCGGCGGCGCCGCTCGGGGTCGGCCATGGCCCGACCGTACCGGAACCGATCGACGGCCTGGATCGCCTCGACCGGTCGTTCCGGCCGGCTGCCATCGGCCGACGCTGGTTCGGCGAAAGATTTGCCGGCTGGCTACTCTCGGAACGGGACGGTCGGAAGGTACGGGTTCACCGTCCCAGACCGGGGAGGACGAGATGGTGGACCAGACACAGCCGTGGGCCGAACGGACCGTTGAGGTTCCACCTCAGCGCAACGCCGGCTTCCGTCCCGGGGTCGCCTCGGTGGGGCAGCCGACCGAGCACCGTCGCGAACCCTCCACCGAGCCGTTCCCGGTCGTCGGGCACGAGCCGAGCGGCACGGGCTGGCCGGGGGAGGAGCAGCCCCGCCAGCGGATGCCGTTGAGCTACCACATGCAGCAGTTGCGCCGGGGCGGGGAGTGGAGCGCCTTCGGTGCCCTCTTCTCCTTCATCTGCTGGGGCATCTGGGCCATCTCGGCGCGCGGTGACCTGACCAGTCCGGTGCTGACCTTCGTGTTGACGGTCCTGGTGGCGATCGGGCTCTTCGCGCTCGCGCGGCTGGTCGGCCGGGTGGTGTGGGAACGGCAGTTCGGTCGGGTCCGGCGGACCGCCAAGGGAGCCCACCTGGTGGCCGGAGTCTTCCTGTTCGTGGTCGGGGTGGCCTATCTGCGGCAGACCGAGTGGGTCATCAGCGCCTGGAACTGGGTGACCGGCCGGTAGGACCGTCGCAGGGTCGACTCACCTCCTGACGGACGGGACAGGCTGGTGATGGTCGCCGAGCGGTCCCACCGCCCAGCCGTGCAGGGCGCACTCGTCCAGCAGGTAGGGCAGCGCGGCGAGGCTGGTCCGCCAGGTGCCGGGCGCGGAGGCACAGTCGGAATCGTGCAGCAGGATGGTGCCGCCACCGGCCAGTCGGGTACGTAGGTTGCCGAGCACCGAGTCGACCGTTGCCGTCCGGCTCCAGTCCCGACCCCAGCAGGTCCAGAGCACCGGGGTCAGCCCCAGCCGGTGTGCCGCCACCAGGGCCGAGGTGCTGAGCAGCCCGTACGGCGGACGAAAGAACCGGGGGCTCTGGCCGCTCACCGCCTCGACCAGATCGCGGGTCCGGGCAAGATCGCGGTACGTCCCGGCCGGGCCGCGCAGGAGCAGAGTGCGGTGCGTCCAGGCGTGTACGCCCACCTCGTGACCGGCGGCGACGAGTTCACCCGCCAGGTGGGGTGCGCGGGCGAGCATGGAGCCGAGCAGGAAGAACGTGGCCCGGACCCGGTGCCGGGCCAGGGTCTCGACGAACCGGGGGATGGCCTCGGGGTCAGGGCCGTCGTCGAAGGTCAACGCGATCCGGTCCGGGTGGCCGAGGCCACTCAACCCGGGAAACAGCCGTAGCCGGAGGCCGGGCAGCGCGGTCAGGACCGGGGCCAGATGTACGGCCGCTGCGGCCCCCATCGTCGCCGCGAGCATCGACCTGCCCGGAGTCACCTCCGGCGGTTACCCGCTGTGCCTTGGGTTAGGCCGGATGGTTTGTCGTGACCTGCTCAACCGCGCATGTGGATGCGGATGGTGGTGGCACCCGGGCGGGTGTGCATGCGTACCAGGTCGCAGATCTGGTTGACCAGCAGCAGCCCTCGGCCCCCCACCTGCCGGGGCGGTACGGGAAGCCGGCCTGCGAGCGGGTTGGTGATGTGTCCGGTGTCGGTGAGCTGGCAGATCAGCTGGCCGTCGTGCTGCCATACCGCCAGCGAGCCACCGCTTTCGGTGTGCTCGATGGTGTTCGCGGCCAGCTCGCTGACGGCGAGGGTCAGGTCGTCGACCCGGTCTGTCGGTAGACCGGCGGCGGTGGCCTGGACGGCTACGTACCGCCGGATCGCGGCCAGCGCGTCGAGGCCGACGGCGAGGGTCGTCGCGTACCCGGGTGGGGCCGGCAGGGGCTGGTTGAACCGGGCAGCCGTGACCAGGGGATCGGTGTAGTGCGGGCTGGGCTGGAGCGTGCCGGCGTTCTGGACGACGGGATGCGTTCGGTACGCGTCGTCCAGCCAGTCCTGGGGCAGGCGACCGCTGTCGTAGGGGCAGAGGATGGTGGCCGGCCGGCCAGCGAAGGCGGTGTTGATCAACGCCTCGTGTTGGGCGCAGGCGGGATACTCGGCCCCGGTACGGGCCGCCCAGATGGGCTCGCCGATGATCCGTACCGGTCTTCCGGAGTGGGCGGCGGCGAAGGCGAGCAGGACACCGGGGATGATTCGTCCCGGGTTGCGTCCAGCGACGCTCATGTCGTGCAGTCGTACCCGGGGGCGGTCGGTGCCGAGGGCCGCGCGGATGTGGTCGAGGTTCTCCCCGGGAACGGCGACCAGCACCGGCTCGTCGGCGGCGAGCCCGGCCCGGATGAACGGAATCGTGCCGGCGAGGTATTCGTGGCGGTTCGCGTAGAACAGGGCGGGGTGCACGAACTGTCCGCACCTGGGAGCGGTGGAGGAGTTCATGCGTCGGCCTCCGCGAAAGCATGATGCGGCGTCCAGTCAGACGCAAGGTTGGCGGGGGTGTCGCAGCGGGCCGAGGCCCGGTTGACCTGGGAAGACTACCCCTCCCAGGCGGTGGATGCACTGCGCCGGCTCGACCTGACCGTCAGGAATCGCTGTCCTTCACCGGCTGGGTCGGCGGCCGGCAGGTGGCCCCATGCGGAGCTGGTGTGCGCGCCTGGTGGCCGGGTTGCCATCGGGCGCGCACACTCCTGGCGGTCAGCAGCAGTTCGACGCGGCTCCGCTGGGGGCGGCTTCCTTCTGCTCGGCCTTCTGCTCGGTCGACGTGCAGCAGGCGCTCTCGACCGGCTTGCCGAGTTGCTCGGAGTCGGCCTTGACGGTGTAGACCTCCCAGGGTTCGTTGCCGGGGCCGCGTACCCAGACCTTGTCCTGGAGGGCGTAGCAGCACTCGGTGTCGTTCTCTTCGAGGGTGATCAGGCCGCTGTCGGTGAGTCGTCGGGTGGCGGCGTCGACCTCGTCGGTGCTGAACACCTCGACGCCCAGGTGGTCCATGACGGTGGGCTGGTCGGGCTCGCCTTCAAGCAGGACGAGCTTCAGGGGCGGGTTCTCGATGGCGAAGTTGGCGTAGCCGGGGCGGCGCTTGGCTGGCTCGGTGCCGAACAGCTTGGAGTAGAAGGCGATGGAGCCTTCGAGGTCGGATACGCGTAGGGCGAGTTGGACACGGGACATCCGGGTCTCCTTGTCTAGATGTTCTTCGAAGCAGCGTCACTGTTGCACGCTGTTTCGAGATCTGTCAAGGTAGACCCATGTCAAAACAAGCTCTTCCGGTGGTGGATCCGCAAGCGTGCTGCCCACCGCTGGCGACCCGCCCACTGGATGCTGCCCAGGCGGCGGAGATCGCGCCGATGTTCCGGGCGCTCGGCGATCCGGTACGGCTGCGGTTGATGTCGATGATCGCCTCGGTGCCCGAGATCTGCGTGTGTGACCTGACCTCGGCGTTCGACCTGTCCGGGCCGACCATCTCCCACCACCTGAAGGTGCTGCGCGAGGCCGGACTGGTGAGCTCGGAACGTCGGGGCACCTGGGTCTGGTACCAGGTCAAGCCGGAGGCGTTCCGCCAACTCGGCTCGCTCCTGGAGATCGCCACACCAGCGGGAAGCTGAACCGATGACCGTTACACACCGCGACGTCGTACCCGCTGTCGTTGGTCGACTGTCCCGCCTGGATCGATTCCTGCCGCTGTGGATCGGTCTGGCCATGGCCGCCGGGCTACTCCTCGGCCGGCTGGTCCCCGGCCTCGACCGCGTACTGGAGGCGGTGACGCTGGGCGGGATCTCCCTGCCGATCGCCCTCGGGCTGCTCGTGATGATGTATCCGGTACTGGCCAAGGTCCGCTACGACCGGCTCGACACGGTCACCCGTGATCGTCGCCTGCTGGTCTCCTCGCTGGTCCTGAACTGGATCATCGGGCCGGCAGTGATGTTCGCCCTGGCATGGATCTTCCTGGCGGACCACGCGGAGTTTCGAACCGGGCTGATCATCGTCGGCCTCGCCCGCTGTATCGCCATGGTGATCATCTGGAACGACCTCGCCTGCGGTGACCGGGAGGCGGCAGCCGTTCTCGTCGCCCTCAACTCGGTGTTCCAGGTGTTGGCCTTCGGTCTACTCGGCTGGTTCTACCTCGCCGTACTCCCCGGCTGGCTCGGCCTCTCCGGCGCTGCGCTGCACGTCTCCGGCTGGGACATCGCCGCCAACGTGCTCGTCTTCCTCGGCATCCCGCTCGTCGCCGGTTACCTCACCCGCCGCATCGGCGAGCGCGCCCGGGGCCGGGCCTGGTACGAACAGCGGTTCCTACCGAGGATCGGCCCGGTCGCCCTGTACGGCCTGCTGTTCACGATCGTGATCCTGTTCGCCCTCCAGGGGGAGGCGATCACGGGCAGCCCCTGGGACGTCGTCCTGATCTCGGTACCGCTGCTGGCCTACTTCGCCATCATGTGGTCCGGCTCCTACGCCCTGGGCAGGGCCCTCGGCCTCGGCTACGAGCGAACCACCACGCTGGCCTTCACCGCCGCAGGAAACAACTTCGAGCTGGCCATCGCCGTGGCTATCGGCACCTTCGGGGTGACCAGCGGCCAAGCCCTCGCCGGCGTCGTCGGACCGCTTATCGAGGTCCCCGTACTCGTCGCCCTGGTCTACGTCAGCCTCGCCCTACGCTCCCGGCTCTTCGGCGAAGACTCCCTGGCATGAGCACCTCGGCCAAGAGGTGAGACGGATCTCCACCGGCCGATCGCGGTGGCGTCGCAGGCCCGTGAGGCCTCAGGAGCCGGTCGCCTGGAATCTGCGGACCGCAGCTTCGGTGAGCTGGGTGAGGTATCCGTTGTCGCCGGGTTTGTTGCCCTGCTCCTTGACGACCACCAGAGCGGTTCCGATCCGGACGAGTACGGTGTCGAAAACCAGCGGGTCAGAACCGGACGTCGCGCTGGAGCTGACGTGAATACTGTCGTCGCCCAGCCGAGGCCCTGGTGCGATTGCTAAGCGGTGGCTGCTGGCGATGCCAGGGCCGGACGACGTGACGGTGGGGCAACGGTCGATGAAGGTCCGCAGGTCGGTCATGGCTCGTCGGGCACCGTCATCGGTGTAGGTCCGGAGAAACTCGGTTCCCACCCAGCCCCAGCGGTCATCGGGATCCCCGTCATAGCTGAGGGTGGCTGCGGCCATCGCGGACGGAGTCCCGGTCAGCCGCGTGGCCGACAGCAGCGGGATCATGGCCGAACAGGGCAGGTCGAGGCCTGAGTGTTGCTTCCCGGCATCCGGCCCCATGGACGTGGCTATCATCACGGTGAATCCGGGCGGCACGGAGTCGGTGGACAGCAAGCGTGCGGACAGCGTCGCGGAGTAGCCGGGACCGCCGGTCGCCGGAACCGCTGGGAAAGCTGTCTTCGTGGCGGTGGCCGAGCCGGTCGCCTGCGCTGTGGGAGGGATCGGTTCGCTTGCTGTTCGAGCCGTTGACGAACCGCACGCGGTCACCAGGCAGACAGCCACCATTGCGACGAAGCTACGCGGCAGGATTCTGGGCACCGGGACAGACCCACCTCTCGTACGAGACGGGTCAGGCTACCAGCGCGCAACATTGTGGAGGGGGCGTCGCGCGCCAGCCGTCCACCTCGGATGATCGTCGGCCAGTCCCCCTATGAGCGACAGGAACGATCTCGACCGTGGTGCGACTGGCACGCGGATGGCCCGGCGAACGAGCATTCCCGCAAGCATCATTAGGCTGGTTGGGTGGTGTACCCAGGATCTGATACGCCGATCGTGGGCGTGCACATCGAGCAAGTGGGCGACCAGTACAGCCTCTACCTCCGCCGGTCCGACGGTGAGCTGACCGTGACGCACGGGGCCGACGTCCCTGGCGGCCTTTGCTACCCCGGTGACGTGCTGCTGCACCTGCTTGCCAGCGGGATGTCGATGGAACAAGCGGCATACCACGTTGACGAGTTGGAACCGGGCTTCGACGCGCAAGCAGAGGTCAGCCGGCGGTCGGAAACCGACATGGCGGCGTGGCGGATGGCCGACCATCTACGGCGCGAGCAACTCAAGGCGCAGTTTCGGCGAGACCGGCACGGTGAACCTGAGTACGCGGCGGGTGTTGACGTGACTGCTGGGTGAGAGGCAGATCTTCTCGTCGGGCAGTCGTAGACCGTCCAGCCTCCCGGGACCGGGTCCAGCGGCCCGGTCGAGGAACAGGTCTACGCCTTCGTGCGGCGCGTCGTCGACGAGCTGATAGTCCGGGACGCAGCCGAAGACGGGCTCCGAGAAGAGAACGCGCGGCTTAAGCAGTCACTACGCGACTGGCAGAGCCAACAGTCTGGATCAGGGCATCACCGGGCGTAATAAGGCGGGGGCGTAGGTCCATTACGAGAGTGCGTTGGATGGTGGTTATCGGATGCCGCTGTGACGCCACGGCCACTGGTCGGATGTGCGTTGTGCGGCAAGCCCGGGAATCCGGTGGTCGGGCTACGGCGTAGCCTCTGGTTCGTGATCTTCTTCGATGAGGAGAGCAGCGGCGCTGATGAGGTGCCGGCTTGTCGTGGTTGGCGGTATGCGGCGACGAACGGCAGCGTCTTTGTGGTGCTGGTGACGTTGGCGATACTGGGGTTCCTGGCGCTGGCAACCCTCGTGGTGTTCTCCAGAGTCATCCTCAGCTGGGTGCTCACGTTCGGCATGGCGGTGTGGAACGCCTTCTAGGACTGGAGGCGGCGCAGCTACTGGCGTGTGGATCGCAAGATCGAAGAGAGCTGGAACGAGAACGGCCCAGGTGCGGCGATGTGCTCGCTGACCTGGGCCGTTGTTGGTGGAGCGGGCGACGAGAATCGAACTCGCACCGTCAGTTTGGAAGACTGAAGCTCTGCCATTGAGCTACGCCCGCGTACGCCTTGGTCATCAAGGACGTGGGGAACAGCGTACCCGGTCCAGGGTGAGCGGGGATGCCGGGGTGTCGGCCAGGATTCTCTCGATGTTGCCCTCGGCGTACTCGGTGATCTTCCCGACCTGGTCATGGAGCCTGACCTGATCGCGGAGCTGGCGGATCTGTCGTCATCGGCGGTCTGCGACGCGGGAGCGAGGCCACGTACTATTCGGTACGGAGGGTCATCGGAGGGCTTCCCTGAGGTGATGTCGGGGGTCTCCTGTCCGCCGCGCCGATACCAGCGGGCGCGACCGGGCATGGAAGGCATACACTCTTCGTCGGCCACGGGGTGTGGCGCAGCTTGGTAGCGCACTCGCTTTGGGAGCGAGGGGCCGTGGGTTCAAATCCCGCCACCCCGACTGTGAGAGACGACCGCGGCGTCGGGTGCCGCTGGTGCCACATGCTGGTTCGCCTACACTCGATGTAGCCGAATCACGCCCATATCAGACTGAGATCTGTCAAGGAGTACGCCTGTGAAGAGCACCGTCGAGACTCTGAGCCCGACGCGCGTGCGGCTCGCCATCGAGGTGCCGTTCGTCGAGCTCGAGTCGAGCCTCAAGAAGGCGTACCGAGAGATCGCCCAGCAGGTGAACGTGCCGGGCTTCCGCCGTGGCAAGGTGCCGGCCAACGTCATCGACCAGCGGGTCGGCCGGGGTGCCGTGCTCAACGAGGCGGTGCAGGAGGCAATCCCGGAGAACATCCTCGCTGCCGTGCGCGAGCACGAGATCAAGACTCTCGGCCGCCCCGAGGTGGAGATCACCGAGCTGACCGACCGTGAGGTGCTGAAGTTCACCGCCGAGGTGGACGTACGTCCCGAGCTGATCCTGCCGGACCTGTCCGGCATCGAGGTGACGGTCGACGAGGTCCAGATCGGCGACAGTGAGATCGACGAGCAGGTGGACAGCCTCCGCCAGCGGTTCGCGACGCTCAAGACGGTCGAGCGGGCCGCCCAGGAGGGCGACTTCGTGCAGATCGACCTGGCCGCGACGGTCGACGGCGAAGAGGTGCCGGGCGGCTCGGCCACCAACATCTCCCACGAGGTGGGCAGCAAGCAGCTCCTGCCCGGACTGGACGAGGTCCTCGTCGGGCTCTCGGCCGGCGAGTCGACCACCTTTGTCACTCAGCTGGTCGGCGGTGACTTCGCCGGTCGGGACGCCGACGTGGCGGTGACCGTGCGTACGGTCAAGGAGAAGGAGCTGCCCGAGCTGGACGACGAGTTCGCCCAGCTGGCCAGCGAGTTCGACACCCTGGAGGAGTTGCGTAACGACCTGCGCGAGCGGGTGACCCGGGGCAAGAAGGTCGAGCAGATCTACGCCGCCCGGGACAAGGCCCTGGAGCAGCTGGTCGCGGCCGCCGAGGTGCCCGCGCCGGAGGGGGTCGTCCGGGACGAGGTCGAGCACCGCAAGCAGGCCATGGTCGACCAGTTGGAGCGCATCGGCGCCTCGCTGGAGGAGTACCTCGCCGCCGAGGAGAAGACCGAGGAGCAGATCGACGCCGAGCTGACCGAGGCGGCCACCGACGGCGTCAAGATCCAGCTGCTGCTCGACACCCTGGCCGACGCCGAGGACGTGCAGGTCTCCGACGACGAGTTCGGGCACGAGATCGTGCACCGCGCGCAGCGGGCCGGGATGGCTCCCCAGCAGTACTACGACCAGCTGGTCCGCTCTGGTGCGGCGGGCGCGGTCTTCGGTGACGTACGGCGCGGTAAGGCGCTGTCCTCGGTGATGGAGCGCATCAAGATCACCGACTCGGCCGGCAACGAGGTGACCCTGGACGCGGTGCGGGGCGAGGACGACCACGACCACGACCACTGATCCTGACGTCGTCCGGCCGCCCCGCGTCGCTTGCGGCACGTGGTGGCCGGACTCGTTCCGGCGTACGCACCGTAAGGGGTGCGCTGAGAGCGAACAGTGTCCCGAGAGGGGCTCTGTGGCCCCGGTGACCGGTTAGTGTCGGGCGTAAGACGGTACGGAGAGCGAAGGGCTGCCATGACCGAAATGCATATCCCAGCGATGCCCCTCCGGGTGACCGAGGCCCGCGGTGGGGACTCAATTGGCAACCTCGACGACTCGGTTTACAACCGGTTGCTCAAGGAGCGCATCATCTTCCTGGGTAGCGAGGTGACGGATCAGGTCGCCAACCGTATCTGCGCCCAGCTGCTGCTGCTCGCCGCCGAGGACCCGGAGCGCGACATCAACCTGTGGATCAACTCGCCGGGTGGCTCGGTCTACTCCGGTATGGCGATCTACGACACGATGCAGTTCATCGACAACGACGTCTCCACGGTCGCGATGGGCATGGCGGCGTCAATGGGCCAGCTGCTGCTCTGCGCGGGTACGAAGGGCAAGCGTTACGCCCTGCCGCACGCGCGGATCATGATGCACCAGCCGTCCGGCGGCATGGGCGGCACCGCGTCGGACATCGCGATCCAGGCAGAGCAGATGCTCTACACGAAGCGGATGTTCCAGGAGCGGGTCGCGCACCACACCGGCCAGGACCAGGCGCAGATCGAGGCTGACTCGGACCGCGACCGCTGGTTCACCGCGGTGGAGGCCAAGGACTACGGCTTCATCGACAAGGTGATCACCGGAGCCACGCAGGTTCCGGAAGGCGCCGGGACCCTGAGCTAGGAGCTGACGATGACTGACCTGAGCCTGCCGCCCCAGTTCGCGGCCGTGCACAACCGCTACGTCCTACCGTCTTTCGTGGAGCGCACGTCGTACGGGGTCAAGGAGTCCAACCCCTACAACAAGCTCTTCGAGGACCGGATCATCTTCCTCGGTGTCCAGGTGGACGACGCGTCGGCCAACGACGTGATGGCCCAGCTGCTGACACTTGAGGGCACCGACCCGGACCGCGACATCATCATGTACATCAACTCGCCCGGTGGCTCGTTCACGGCCATGACGGCGATCTACGACACGATGCAGTATGTCCGTCCGGACATCCAGACCGTCTGCCTGGGGCAGGCGGCCAGCGCGGCGGCGGTGCTGCTTGCCGCCGGTACGCCGGGTAAGCGGATGGCGCTGCCCAACTCGCGGATCATCATCCACCAGCCGGCTACCGAGGGCGGCTACGGGCAGGGCTCGGACATCGAGATCCAGGCCCGCGAGATCCTGCGGATGCGGACCCAGCTGGAGGAGATGCTGTCGCGGCACTGCAACCAGCCCGTCGACAAGGTGCGCAAGGACATCGACCGCGACAAGATCATGACGGCGGAAGAGGCCCGTGAGTACGGTGTGGTCGACACCATCCTGACCAGCCGTAAGAAGGGTCTGCTGGCGGCGAACGCCGCACGCTGAGCAACCCGGGTCAGGGGCTGGCCGAACCAGTGTGATCGGCCAGCCCCTGACACACCCGTTTTTGGGGTCGGAGAAACCTCCCGCAGCGGGTAACGTCGGGTCTGCACCGCTCCTCGGGCGGACCGGCGAGCGGAGCGGAGACTGACGGGACGTGAACGTCCTCAGGGCAGGGCCGGCGCGCCGGCCGATGAATGCAGGGAGAACGTAGGTGGCACGGATCGGCGACGGTGGCGACCTACTGAAGTGCTCCTTCTGTGGCAAGTCCCAAAAGCAGGTCAAGAAACTCATCGCGGGCCCCGGGGTCTACATCTGCGACGAGTGCATAGATCTCTGCAACGAGATCATCGAAGAGGAGTTGGCCGAGTCCGGCGAGGTCAAGTGGGAAGAGCTGCCCAAGCCGCGGGAGATCTGCCAGTTCCTCGACTCCTACGTCGTGGGGCAGGATCCGGCCAAGAAGGCGCTCTCGGTGGCGGTCTACAACCACTACAAGCGCATTCAGGCGCAGTCGGCCGGAACACCCGGCTCGGGTAACGACACCGTCGAACTCTCGAAGTCCAACATCCTGTTGATCGGCCCCACCGGCTGCGGTAAGACCCACCTCGCGCAGACCCTGGCCAGGATGCTGAACGTGCCGTTCGCCATCGCCGACGCCACCGCGCTGACCGAAGCCGGCTATGTCGGTGAGGATGTCGAGAACATCCTGCTCAAGCTCATCCAGGCAGCCGACTACGACGTCAAGCGCGCCGAGACCGGGATCATCTACATCGACGAGGTCGACAAGATCGCCCGTAAGTCGGAGAACCCCTCCATTACCCGGGACGTCTCCGGTGAGGGGGTCCAGCAGGCGCTGCTCAAGATCCTCGAAGGCTCGGTCGCCAACGTGCCCCCGCAGGGTGGGCGTAAGCACCCGCACCAGGAGTTCATCCAGATCGACACCTCCAACGTGTTGTTCATCTGCGGTGGCGCGTTCGCCGGCCTCGACCAGATCATCGAGTCCCGTACCGGCCAGGGCGGGTTGGGCTTCGGTGCCCACCTGCGGGCAGTGTCGGAACGCTCGACCGACGACATCTTCGGTCAGGTGATGCCCGAGGACATGCTCAAGTTCGGCCTGATCCCCGAGTTCATCGGCCGGCTGCCGGTGATCACGAACGTGCGCAGCCTCGACCGGGACGCACTGGTCAAGATTCTGACCGAGCCACGTAACGCGCTTGTCCGCCAGTACCAGCGGCTGTTCGAGTTGGACGGGGTCGAGCTGGAGTTCGACACAGCGGCCCTGGAGGCTATCGCCGACCAGGCCATGCTGCGCGGCACCGGGGCACGTGGGCTTCGCGCCATCATGGAGGAGGTGCTGCTCTCCGTGATGTACGAGGTGCCCAGCAACCCGGACGCCGCCCGCGTCCTGATCACGCGCGAGGTCGTACTGGAAAACGTCAACCCGACGATCGTGCCGCGTGAGTTCACCGGTCGCCGTCGGCGTGATCGTGAGGAGAAGTCGGCCTGAATACCCCGTCGAGCGTCAACCTCGGCGAACTGTTGCGCCGAGTCGAGCGGGGCGAGCGGCTGCCCGACCGCCCGTGGCTACGTACCTCCCCGCAGCCAGCCGGCCGGGCCGCAGCGGTGGTCGCCTTTCCCGGTCTGTTGGTAGTGGCCGCCGACGTCGACCCAGACTGGGTGCATGCCCAGTTGGCCGACGGCGACCTCTCCGCCCCGCTGAATCCGCCGTTCCTCACCGCGCTCTGCGACAAGACCGGTATGACCGTCAACAACATCGACGCGGTGGTGTTGGCCGACCCGCTCGACGGGCCCCCGGAACTGCCACTCGCCCCGATCCGGGATGCCGATCATCCCCGCGTACGACGAGCGCACCGCTACCGCGACGACGTTCGGGTCTGGACCACCACAGGCGGCGTTCTGATCATCGGTCGGGGCCTGACCGGCCGGTGGGAGGTTGCGGTCGAGGTGGACGAGACGGCCCGGGGCGCGGGACTCGGCCGACAGCTGGCCGTTTCCGCCCGCCACCTCATCCCACCCGGGCGGCCGGTCTGGGCGCAGATCGCGCCGGGGAACGCGGCGAGCCTGAGGGCCTTCCTCGCCGCCGGATATCGACCGGTCGGAGCGGAGGCGCTTCTCACCCGCGCTGCGTCCTGAGGTCACCCGCCGTGTCCTGAGTGGCATGACCACGGGCGCTGCTCGATGGATGGTCCGAGTCCGCCGTCGGCCGTAGAGTCGGTCCATGCGTGTCGCCGTCTGCCAGCTCAACGCCCGGGACGATCGGGCGGCCAACCTGGCCACCGCCGAGGATCTGCTCGTGAAAGCCGCTGCCGGCGGTGCCGACCTGGCCGTTCTTCCGGAGTACGTCGACTATCTCGGTCCCGGGTCCCGGACTCCCAAGCCGGAGTCGGTCGACGGTGAGTTCGGGGCGTTCTTCGCTGCGATTGCCCGTCGGCTGGGAATGTGGGTGCTGGCGGGATCGTTCCACGAGATCGGCCCAGACGCGGAACGGACCTACAACACCTCGTTGCTGTTCGACCGATCCGGCAACCGGGTAGCGGCCTACCGCAAGATCCACCTGTACGACGTGGAGATCCCCGGGCGGGTCTCCTATCTTGAGTCCCGGGGCGTCGCGCCTGGCGACGAGCCGGTGGTCGCCTCGGTCGACGGCGTACCGGTGGGCCTCTCCATCTGCTACGACCTGCGTTTTCCGGAGCTGTACCGACAGCTCACCGTCGTCGGTGGTGCGCAGGTGCTGGTGGTACCCGCCGCGTTCATGCTGCACACAGGGCGGGACCACTGGGAGGTGCTGCTACGGGCCCGCGCCATCGAGAACCAGTGCTACGTGGTGGCGGCCGGCCAGATCGGCGATCATGAGCCGGGACGTACCTGTTTCGGTCGCAGCATGATTGTCGATCCGTGGGGTACGGTGCTCGCCCAGGCGCCGGACACTGTGGGTGTGACCATCGCGAATCTCGACCTCGACCAGCTGGCTCGGATCCGGTCGGAACTGCCGAGCCTGGCCAACCGGCGGATGTGATTCCGCCATGGCCTGGACGGAGCGACCCCTCCGGTCCCGGTGCCGATCGACCCGTCCTACTCCTGGATCAGGATGCCGGGCCTACTCCTGGACCAGGATGCTGAGCACGGCGAGCCCGACGATGACGCTCCCGGTCACCAGCATCGCGGTCGTCATCCGGGAATGCCCTCGGCGGGCCAGCCGTTGCACCGACAGGAGTACGGCGACCAGCACCAGGACGCCGATGACCAGTTGCCACAGGGGAAGCAGGAGCCCGAGCAGTGGGTCCTGCGTCCAGGTTCCGGGGCTGCCGGTCATGGCTCACACTCTGGCACAACGAGGGCTGCGTCCGCGTCTCCCGACGTGCTCACTGCCGGCCGCGGAGCCGGTCGGTAAACGGGTTGACAGGCGTTGATTTGTGTTCTGCGCCGAGGTCCCGTAACTTTCTCTCTGCAAGCGGAACACCGGACAAAACGGCCGGAACCGCGAGCGCCAGGCTCGGGGCGGGTGACCGCCGAGCGAGACTGGAACCGGGTGGTGCGATCGACCGGCAAGCCGGGGTTGCGATCGCGAAGCCGACCGGGTAGAGTTACGAAGCCGGCAGGAGCCGGGCGGACAGCGCCGCAAGATGGCGAGTCGGCCGGTCTGAAGGCTTCCCCCGAACGAAACGACCACCGGGTACGGTGTGCGTCAACACGCGGGGATGGTTGGATCTAGTGGTTAAGGCTGGATTTTCTGGTCTGAATCACGCGGGTCCGACTGCATAGACTTGAACATCAGCCCCAGGGCTTTCCGGACTAGTCTGGCCTGTTCTGGTGTGTGTTTGTTCTTTGAGAACTCAACAGGGTGCTTGATAAGCCAGTGCCAAGTTATGTTTGAACCCCGGCCGGCTGATCCTTTGTGATTGGTTGGTTGGTGATTCCTTTGGCAACTATGTTGCCGGGATGATTTTCCAAAGATTTTTGTTGGAGAGTTTGATCCTGGCTCAGGACGAACGCTGGCGGCGTGCTTAACACATGCAAGTCGAGCGGAAAGGCCCTTCGGGGTACTCGAGCGGCGAACGGGTGAGTAACACGTGAGTAACCTGCCCTAGGCTTTGGGATAACCCTCGGAAACGGGGGCTAATACCGGATATGACTTCCTGCCGCATGGTGGGGGGTGGAAAGTTTTTCGGCTTGGGATGGACTCGCGGCCTATCAGCTTGTTGGTGGGGTAATGGCCTACCAAGGCGACGACGGGTAGCCGGCCTGAGAGGGCGACCGGCCACACTGGGACTGAGACACGGCCCAGACTCCTACGGGAGGCAGCAGTGGGGAATATTGCACAATGGGCGAAAGCCTGATGCAGCGACGCCGCGTGAGGGATGACGGCCTTCGGGTTGTAAACCTCTTTCAGCAGGGACGAAGCGTAAGTGACGGTACCTGCAGAAGAAGCGCCGGCCAACTACGTGCCAGCAGCCGCGGTAAGACGTAGGGCGCGAGCGTTGTCCGGATTTATTGGGCGTAAAGAGCTCGTAGGCGGCTTGTCGCGTCGACTGTGAAAACCCGCAGCTCAACTGCGGGCCTGCAGTCGATACGGGCAGGCTAGAGTTCGGTAGGGGAGACTGGAATTCCTGGTGTAGCGGTGGAATGCGCAGATATCAGGAGGAACACCGGTGGCGAAGGCGGGTCTCTGGGCCGATACTGACGCTGAGGAGCGAAAGCGTGGGGAGCGAACAGGATTAGATACCCTGGTAGTCCACGCTGTAAACGTTGGGCGCTAGGTGTGGGGGACCTCTCCGGTTCTCTGTGCCGCAGCTAACGCATTAAGCGCCCCGCCTGGGGAGTACGGCCGCAAGGCTAAAACTCAAAGGAATTGACGGGGGCCCGCACAAGCGGCGGAGCATGCGGATTAATTCGATGCAACGCGAAGAACCTTACCTGGGTTTGACATGGGCGGAAATCCGGCAGAGATGTCGGGTCCTTCGGGGCCGTTCACAGGTGGTGCATGGCTGTCGTCAGCTCGTGTCGTGAGATGTTGGGTTAAGTCCCGCAACGAGCGCAACCCTCGTTCGATGTTGCCAGCGCGTTATGGCGGGGACTCATCGAAGACTGCCGGGGTCAACTCGGAGGAAGGTGGGGATGACGTCAAGTCATCATGCCCCTTATGTCCAGGGCTTCACGCATGCTACAATGGCCGGTACAATGGGCTGCGATACCGTGAGGTGGAGCGAATCCCAAAAAGCCGGTCTCAGTTCGGATCGGGGTCTGCAACTCGACCCCGTGAAGTCGGAGTCGCTAGTAATCGCAGATCAGCAACGCTGCGGTGAATACGTTCCCGGGCCTTGTACACACCGCCCGTCACGTCACGAAAGTCGGCAACACCCGAAGCCGGTGGCCCAACCCCTTGTGGGAGGGAGCCGTCGAAGGTGGGGCTGGCGATTGGGACGAAGTCGTAACAAGGTAGCCGTACCGGAAGGTGCGGCTGGATCACCTCCTTTCTAAGGAGCACCATCCGTCGAAGGACGGTATGGAGCCCGCAGCCCGCGAGTGTCGGGTTGGGGTGCTCATTGGCGGAGACACTGGTGAGTCTGCTGCTGGCAACGGCCGGCCTCGTTTAGTACAGCCACTGTGGTGGTGGGAACGATGTGGGTTGGTGCGGCTGGTGGTGGGTGTAGAGCATCCTGTTGGGTCCTGAGGGAACAAGCATTCTGTTGGGTGTTTGTTTTTTCTGCCAGGCATGGCCTGCTGCCGCAAACCGGATCTGTTGGGGTTTAGGTGTGGTGGTGTGGGGTTGTGGGTTGGTCGTTTGTTGAGAATTACACAGTGGACGCGAGCATCTTTGTGGTCAAGTTGTCAAGGGCGAACGGTGGATGCCTTGGCACCAGGAGCCGATGAAGGACGTGGGAGGCCGCGATAGGCCTGGGGGAGCTGTCAACCAAGCTGTGATCCCAGGGTGTCCGAATGGGGAAACCTGGCACCAGTCATGTGGTGTCACCCACACCTGAACACATAGGGTGTGTGGAGGGAACGCGGGGAAGTGAAACATCTCAGTACCCGCAGGAAGAGAAAACAATAGTGATTCCGTGAGTAGTGGCGAGCGAAAGCGGATTTAGGCTAAACCGGCTGCGTGTGATACCTGTCAGGGGTTGCGTGGTCGGGGTTGTGGGACTCTGCTGGATGGGCTGACACCTGTCCGAGAAGTTACAAAGCCAGTTGCTAGCCGAATGGTGTGGAAAAGCCAACCGTAGTCGGTGATAGTCCGGTAGGCGAAAGTGGCTGGTCTTCTGTGGATGTTCCCGAGTAGCGGCGGACCCCTGAAATCTGCCGTGAATCTGCCAGGACCACCTGGTAAGCCTGAATACTTCCTGGTGACCGATAGCGGACGAGTACCGTGAGGGAATGGTGAAAAGTACCCCGGGAGGGGAGTGAAATAGTACCTGAAACCGTTCGCCTACAATCCGTCGGAGCCTTTAGGGGTGACGGCGTGCCTTTTGAAGAATGAGCCTGCGAGTTAGTGGCATGTGGCGAGGTTAACCCGTGTGGGGGAGCCGTAGCGAAAGCGAGTCTGAACAGGGCGTTCAGTCGCGTGTCCTAGACCCGAAGCGGAGTGATCTAGCCATGGGCAGGCTGAAGCGCGGGTAAGACCGCGTGGAGGGCCGAACCCACCAACGTTGAAAAGTTGGGGGATGACCTGTGGTTAGGGGTGAAAGGCCAATCAAACTCCGTGATAGCTGGTTCTCCCCGAAATGCATTTAGGTGCAGCGTCGCGTGTTTCTTGCCGGAGGTAGAGCACTGGATGGTCTAGGGGGCCTACAAGCTTACCGAAATCAGCTAAACTCCGAATGCCGGTAAGTGAGAGCGCGGCAGTGAGACTGCGGGGGATAAGCTTCGTAGTCGAGAGGGAAACAGCCCAGATCACCAGCTAAGGCCCCTAAGCGTGTGCTAAGTGGAAAAGGATGTGGGGTCGCATAGACAACCAGGAGGTTGGCTTAGAAGCAGCCACCCTTTAAAGAGTGCGTAATAGCTCACTGGTCAAGTGGTTCCGCGCCGACAATGTAGCGGGGCTCAAGTACACCGCCGAAGCTGTGGCATTCACATTTTTACTCGGCATCTTCCTTTGGGTGGGTGTCCAGGTGTGTGGATGGGTAGGGGAGCGTCGTGCCGGGGGTGAAGCAGCGGGGTGACCCAGCTGTGGACGCGGCACGAGTGAGAATGCAGGCATGAGTAGCGAAAGAAGGGTGAGAAACCCTTCCGCCGGATGACCAAGGGTTCCAGGGCCAGGTTAATCCGCCCTGGGTGAGTCGGGACCTAAGGCGAGGCCGAGAGGCGTAGTCGATGGACAACGGGTTGATATTCCCGTACCCGCGAAGGAACGCCCATGATGAACCTCGTTGTGCTAACCACCCGAACCGTGGGAGGTCTTCGGACCAAGCTCGGGGAGCGTGGGAACCTGGCGGGTAGTAGTCAAGCGATGGGGTGACGCAGGAAGGTAGCTGATCCCGGCCGGTGGTTGTGCCGGGGTAAGCGTGTAGCCCGCACCATAGGCAAATCCGTGGTGCATGTGGGTGAGACGTGATGCCGAGCCGATTCAGGTGAAGTCAGTGATCCTATGCTGCCGAGAAAAGCCTCTAGCGAGTTCCGAGCGGCCCGTACCCCAAACCGACACAGGTGGTCAGGTAGAGAATACCGAGGCGATCGGGTGAACTGTGGTTAAGGAACTCGGCAAATTACCCCCGTAACTTAGGGAGAAGGGGGGCCGGAGACGTGAAGCCCCTTGCGGGTGGAGCGTTGTATGGCCGCAGAGACCAGGGGGAAGCGACTGTTTACTAAAAACACAGGTCCATGCGAAGAAGTAATTCGATGTATATGGACTGACGCCTGCCCGGTGCTGGAACGTTAAGGGGACCGGTTAGTCTTTCGGGGCGAAGCTGAGAACTTAAGCGCCAGTAAACGGCGGTGGTAACTATAACCATCCTAAGGTAGCGAAATTCCTTGTCGGGTAAGTTCCGACCTGCACGAATGGCGTAACGACTTCCCTACTGTCTCAACCACAGGCCCGGCGAAATTGCATTACGAGTAAAGATGCTCGTTACGCGCGGCAGGACGGAAAGACCCCGGGACCTTTACTATAGCTTGACATTGGTACTCGAATTAGCTTGTGTAGGATAGGTGGGAGCCGGTGAAGTCCATACGCCAGTATGGGTGGAGGCAAGCTTGAAATACCACTCTGGTTGATTTGGGTATCTAACTTCGGACCGTGATCCGGTTCAGGGACAGTGTCTGGTGGGTAGTTTAACTGGGGCGGTTGCCTCCTAAAGGGTAACGGAGGCGCCCAAAGGTTCCCTCAGCCTGGTTGGCAATCAGGTGTTGAGTGTAAGTGCACAAGGGAGCTTGACTGTGAGACTGACAGGTCGAGCAGGGACGAAAGTCGGGACTAGTGATCCGGCACTTGCGAGTGGAAGCGGTGTCGCTCAACGGATAAAAGGTACCCCGGGGATAACAGGCTGATCTTCCCCAAGAGTCCATATCGACGGGATGGTTTGGCACCTCGATGTCGGCTCGTCGCATCCTGGGGCTGTAGCAGGTCCCAAGGGTTGGGCTGTTCGCCCATTAAAGCGGTACGCGAGCTGGGTTTAGAACGTCGTGAGACAGTTCGGTCCCTATCCGCCGTGCGCGTTGGATACTTGAGAAGGGCTGTCCCTAGTACGAGAGGACCGGGACGGACGAACCTCTGGTGTGCCAGTTGTCCCGCCAGGGGCACGGCTGGTTGGCTACGTTCGGAAGGGATAACCGCTGAAAGCATCTAAGCGGGAAGCTCGCTTCAAGATTAGGTGTCCCACCCACTTGATGGGGTAAGGCCCCCAGCTAGACGACTGGGTTGATAGGCCGGAAATGTAAGCCCGGTAACGGGTTCAGTTGACCGGTACTAATAGGCCGAGGGCTTGACTACTAAGTTGCTACGCGTCCACTGTGTGATTCACAGCAAACGAAACACCCTTGTGTGTGGTGTTTTGATATGTTGATAGTGTTACGGCGGTCATGGCGGAGGGGAAACGCCCGGTTACATTCCGAACCCGGAAGCTAAGCCCTCCAGCGCCGATGGTACTGCACTCGGGAGGGTGTGGGAGAGTAGGACACCGCCGGACTTCTTCTAGTTGAGGGCCACCCTATACGGGTGGCCCTCAACTGTTTCCCCGGACAGTTTTCCCGACCCGTATCGTTCCCCGGTCGACATCCGGTCCCCCAGTCCCCCGGGCTGTGTCCGGGCTGAATGTTCACAAGGGCTTGAATGTTCACGAGGGCCGGGCCTTGTGCCCCTGTTTTATGCGAGAGCCCCTTTCTCGGACCCCCTCAGGGTTGGCCAAGAGATTTGAGTCGGCTGGTGAGGCTGATGCTGACGTAAGTCTCTTGACCAACACAACAAGGTGGGGCGAGGTCGGGGCCAGGTTACCGTCCGGGATGGACCCCGGCGCGGGTGAGGCAAGTCGTAGAGGACCGGCTAGCTAGTCGCGGGTTTGGATGCTTTCCCGGATCTCGCGCAGCAGGTTGGCGGCCTCGGTGACATCCCGTCCCGGGAACATCCCCAGCGCCACACTGCCGTGGTCGGCCCACCCACACACGGTCAGGTCCCCGTCGTCGGCGCTGGTCGTACCACACTTCATGGTGCCGCCCAATTCCCCAGAGGGCACCTCTCGGATGCCGGTAACGGCACCACCCTCGTCCGACATCAACTCGAACAGCGTGTCCAGGTCGTGCTCCGGACGCCACAGCAAAGTCGTACCGCCGAAGAGCAGCACCGTACGTCTCACGTCCGCGGGATCGGTGTAGACGGCCCCGATACTCCGGTCCACGTCGATGTCGGCGACAAAGCCGCTACGGAGGTAGTCGGCGGTGCTCCGCGCCCGTTCACTGTCGTCCCGGACCAGCCCGGCGACCTGTGCCGGCGTCTCCAGTCGGGCGTCCTTCTGGTCAGCCACGCGCCAACCGGCCGTACCAAGTCCACCGGCCGCGACCAGGCTGACCAGCAGCGCCGACCCCAGCAGGATCCGGCGGCGGCGAGAAACGCCACGGACCGGTGGGCGGTCATCGTCGTCGGGTTCCCGCCAGGCCACCAGCTCGTCGGGCTCGGTAGCCGGGTCGGCCGGTTCGTGGGAGACATCCACCGGTAGCGGATCGGTGGCCGGGCGGCCCCCGAAGGTGTGCGCGTCGGACATAGCCGCCACCGTACGGCAAGCGGTGGTGGTGCGCGCCGGCTCCTGGAATGCGCTCCGTAGACTTTACGGGTGACCGAGAGACTGGATAACCACCACAACGTGCCCCCGACCCTGTCCGCCCAGTACCAGCCGGGCGAGGTAGAGCAGCGCCGGTACGAGCAGTGGGTAGCCGCCGGTCACTTCCGGGCGTCGGCCGACAGTGACAAGCCGCCGTACACGATCGTCATCCCCCCGCCCAACGTGACCGGGTCCCTGCACATGGGCCACGCGCTCGACCACACCGTCCAGGATGCGCTCATCCGGCGTAAGCGGATGCAGGGCTTCGAGGCGCTGTGGCAGCCCGGGATGGACCATGCCGGTATCGCCACCCAGAACGTCGTGGAGCGTCAGCTCGCGGCACAGGGCCTGTCTCGCCACGACCTCGGCCGGGAGAAGTTCGTCGAGCGGGTGTGGGAGTGGAAGGCGGAGTCCGGCGGCAGAATTCTGGGGCAGATGCGCCGTCTCGGCGACTCGGTGGACTGGGACCGTGAGCGTTTCACCATGGACGAGGGCCTGTCCCGGGCCGTGCAGACGATCTTCAAGAAGCTGTACGACGACGGCCTGATCTACCGGGCCGAGCGCATCATCAACTGGTGCCCGCGCTGCCTGACCGCGTTGTCCGACATCGAGGTCGAGCACACCGACGACGACGGTGAGCTGATCTCGATCCGCTACAGCGACGACGTGGTGGTGGCCACCACCCGGGCTGAGACGATGCTTGGCGACACCGCGGTGGCGGTGCACCCGGACGACGAGCGTTACCGGCACCTGATCGGCACCGAGGTGGAGCTGCCGTTGACCGGCCGGCGGATCCCGATCGTCGGTGACGAGCACGTCGACCCGTCGTTCGGCACTGGCATGGTGAAGGTGACCCCGGCGCACGACCCCAACGACTTCGAGATCGGGCAGCGGCACGGCCTGCCCTCCCTGACGATCATGGACGAGCGGGGGATCATCACCGCGCCCGGCCCGTTCGAGGGCCTGGACCGCTACGAGGCCCGGCCGGCGATCGTCGCGGCGCTGCGTGAGCAGGGCCGGATCGTGGCGGAGAAGCGGCCGTACGTGCACGCGGTCGGGCACTGCTCCCGGTGTCGTACGACGGTGGAGCCCCGGCTGTCGTTGCAGTGGTTCGTCAACACCGGCCCGCTGGCCAAGGCGGCCGGCGACGCGGTCCGGGACGGCCGGGTGCGGGTCGAGCCGGCGGACATGACCAAGCGCTACTTCGCCTGGGTCGACAACATGCACGACTGGTGCATCTCGCGCCAGCTCTGGTGGGGCCACCGGATCCCGGTCTGGTACGGCCCGGACGGCGAGACGGTCTGTGTCGGGCCGGGCGAGCAGCCGCCCACCGGCCCGGGCTGGCACCAGGACCCGGATGTGCTGGACACCTGGTTCTCCAGTGGGCTGTGGCCGTTCTCGACGCTGGGCTGGCCGGAGCAGACCGCCGACCTGGCCAAGTTCTATCCGACCAGCGTCCTGGTGACCGGCTACGACATCCTCTTCTTCTGGGTCGCCCGGATGATGATGTTCGGGCTGTACGCGATGGACGGCCGGGCGCCATTCGACACGATCGTGTTGCACGGCCTGGTCCGCGACCAGTTCGGCAAGAAGATGTCCAAGTCGCGGGGCAACGTGGTCGACCCGTTGGACTGGATCGACCGGTTCGGTGCCGACGCGACCCGCTTCACCCTGGCCCGGGGGGCCAACCCGGGGCAGGACGTGCCGGTGAGCGAGGACTGGGTCCAGGGCTCCCGGAACTTCTGCAACAAGTTGTGGAACGCCACCCGCTTTGCGTTGATGAACGGCGCGCACGTCAACGGCGTGCTGCCCGAGGTGACTCAGCTGTCGACCGTGGACCGGTGGATCCTGTCCCGACTTCAGCACGTCATCGCCGAGGTGGATGAGCAGTTCGAGGCGTACGAGTTCGCCAAGGTCTGCGACATCCTCTTCCACTTCGCCTGGGACGACGTGTGTGACTGGTACGTGGAGCTGTCCAAGCCCGTACTGGCCGGTGGGGGTGAGCCGGCGGCGGTGACCCGGCGGGTGCTGGGGCACGTGCTGGACCAGTTGCTGCGTCTACTGCACCCGGTCATCCCGTTCGTTACCGACGAACTGTGGTCTGCCCTGACCTCGGGGTCGGCCGCGGACGGCGAGTCGACGGTGATGATCGCGGCGTGGCCGGCGGCGGAGCCGGCGCTGATCGACGACCCGGCCGAGGAAGAGGTGGTCGCGCTCCAGCGGGTGGTCACCGAGATTCGCCGGTTCCGGTCCGACCAGGGGCTTCGGCCCGCCCAGCGGGTGGCCGCCCGGCTGGATGGTCTGACCGATGCTGGCATCGCCGCGCACGATTCGTTGATCCGGTCCCTGGTCCGGCTCGACGAGGCCGGTGCCGAGTTCCAGGCCAGCGCCACGCTCGCGGTGCCCGGTGGGGTGACCGTGGCCCTGGACACCCGGGGGTCCATCGACGTCGCGGCCGAGCGGGCCCGGTTGACGAAGGACCTGGCGGCTGCCGAGAAGGAGGTCGCCCAGGCGCGGGCGAAGCTCGACAATCCCGCGTTCGTGGGCAAGGCCCCCGAAGCGGTGGTCAACAAGATCAAGGACCGGCTGACCGTTGCAGAGGCGGACATCGCCCGCATCACCACCGCACTGGAGGCGCTGCCATCGTGACCGATCGTGCGGAGTTCGCCAGCATCGACGCGGAGTTGGCCCAGCGGGGCTTCACCCGGATGGTCTTCGACCTGGGCCGGATCGAGCAGTTGCTCGACCTGCTGGGCAGCCCGCAGCGGGCCTACCCGGCGATCCATCTGACCGGAACCAACGGCAAGACCTCGACCGCTCGCATGATCGACTCGTTGTTGCGGGCGTTCGGGCTGCACACCGGCCGCTACACCAGCCCACACCTGGAGACGGTACGGGAGCGGATCAGCCTGGACGGTGAGCCGGTGAGCGAGGAGCGGTTCGTATCGACGTACCGTGAGGTCGCCCCGCTGGCCGAGTTGGTCGACCAGAAGTCCACCGAGCCGTTGACGTACTTCGAGATGACCACCGCGCTGGCGTTCGCGACCTTCGCCGACGCCCCGGTCGACGTCTCCGTCGTCGAGGTCGGGCTGGGCGGGGCTGAGGACGCCACCAACGTGCTCAGCGCCGGGGTCTGCGTACTCACCCCGATCGGGTTGGACCACACCGAGTGGCTCGGCGACACCGTCGAGGACATCGCGCTGGCCAAGGCCGGGATCATCCATCCCGGTGCCACGGTCGTACTGGCCGCCCAGGAGGAGGAGGCCGCGAGGCCGATCCTGGAACGCTGCGTCGAGGTCGGGGCCACCGTGGCCCGGGAGGGCAGTGAGTTCGGCGTACTGCGGCGGGCGGTGGCGATCGGCGGACAGGTGCTCACCCTGCAGGGCCTCGGCGGGGTGTACGAGGACATCTTCATCCCGCTGCACGGGGCGCACCAGGCGCAGAACGCGGCCGTGGCGCTGGCCGCCGTGGAGGCGTTCCTGGGTGCCGGGGCCAACCGGCAGATCGTTGTCGACACGGTCCGGGAGGGCTTTGCGGCGGCGAGTTCCCCCGGACGGTTGGAGCGGGTCCGCAGCGCGCCGACGATCCTGCTCGACGGCGCGCACAATCCGCACGGCATGGCCGCGACCGTGACCGCGTTGCAGGAGGAGTTCGCCTTCAGCCGCCTTGTGGCCGTGGTCGGTGTGCTGGCCGACAAGGACGCCGAGAGCCTGCTGGAACTGTTGGAACCGGTGGTCGACGCGATCGTGGTCACCCGCAACACCTCGCCGAGGGCGATGCCCGCGGAGGAACTGGCCGGGCTGGCGGTGGAGGTGTTCGGCCCGGACCGGGTGGAGTTGGCACCGGAATTGCCCGACGCCATCGAAGCCGCTGTCGGGCTCGCGGAGTCCGATGTCCAGGGCGAACTGAGCGGGGTGGGGGTGCTGGTCACCGGTTCGGTGGTGACCGTTGCCGACGCCCGACGGTTGTTGAAGAAGTGAGCGACGAAGTGCCCCGGCCGCAGGCGGTGCAGGACGACCCGCAGTCCGTATCGCTGGATGAGCCGCAGTCCGTACCGGATGACGCGCCGGACGGTCCGTCGGACGGTGCCGGCCGACGGTCGGGGCTGAAGAACCCAGCGCGAACGGTGCGAAGCCTGGGGGCCGCCACCCTGATCCTGGAGGCCCTCGTCCTGCTCTTGGCCATTCAGCCGATCCGGTTGGTCGGCGGGGACCTGAGCGGTACGGCTATCGGCGTGATCGTCGCACTGGCGGTGCTCGCGGTGACGCTTTCCGGGATGATGCGCCGGCCGTGGGCCTGGCACGTCGCGACCGTACTTCAGGGGCTGCTGATGCTCTCCGGGTTCCTGCACTGGTCGTTGGGCGTGCTGGGATTCATGTTCGGGCTGGTCTGGGTCTACGTGCTGCATGTCCGGCGGGTCATCCTGAGCTAGGCACAGGCCGCCGGCCTCGGGCATTGGCCCTCGGTGCAGGTCGCCGGACGGATCCACCCGTCCGGCGACCTGTGTCCAGTCGGCTGGTCACCAGGGTATGACGCCCTCCTCGTTGAAGAAGCCAGCGGTCGGGCCGTCGTCGGGGAGGGTGGCGAGCCGGATCGCGGCGATCGCTCCCTGGGCCGGGGTACGCGGTCCGGCATGCGCGTTTATGTCGGTCGCGCAGTAGCCGGGATCGGCGGCGTTCACCTTGATCAGTGTGTCCCGTAGTTCGTTGGCGTACGAGATGGTGATCGAGTTGAGGGCGCTCTTCGACGAGTTGTACGCGAGCATCTGGAACTGCGCGTACCGGCTGTGTGGGTCGCTGGTGATGGCGAGGGAACCCAGACTGCTGGAGATGTTGACGATGCGTCCGGCCGCCGCCCGGCGGATCAGCGGCAGCATCGCGTTGGTCACCGCCACCACGGCGAAGACGTTGGTGGCGTAGGTCCGTTCCAGCAGGTCCACCGGCACTTCGCTGGGTTTCTGGTCCTGTTCCAGCGAGATGCCGGCGTTGTTGACCAGGATGTCCAGCCGGCCGTACTCCCGTTCGATCCGGGCGGCGGCGGCCGAGACCGAAGCCGGATCGGTCACGTTCAACGCCAGCGCCACGGCATTGATCCCCTCGGTGGCCAGCTTCTCCGCAGCATCCGCCCCGCGTTCCAGGTGACGTGCCCCGACCAGCACCGTGGCACCTGTCTCGCCCAGTCCACGGGCGATTTCGTAGCCGATTCCCTTGTTGGCCCCGGTCACGAGGGCGATCTTCGGTTCGTTCATGCGCCCAGTCTGGGGTGTTCCCGAACCGGTGAGAAGAGACGAAGTGCCCGAACCGCATCAGCGCCGGACAGGCGGACTCGTCCGGCGCTGATGCGTGCGTGCGGGTGGGGGTCACCAGGGCTCGGTGCCCTCCTCACTGAAGAAACCGGCCGTCGGGCCGTCGTCGAGCAGGGTGGCGAGCCGGATCGCCGCGATCGCTCCCTGGGCCGGGGTACGCGGTCCGGCGTGCGCGTTCAGGTCGGTCGCGCAGTAGCCGGGATCGGCGGCGTTCACCTTGATCGGTGTGTCCCGTAGTTCGTTGGCGTACGAGATGGTGATCGAGTTGAGGGCGCTCTTCGACGAGTTGTACGCGAGGAGCGGGAATGGAGCGTATGGGCCGTGTGGGTCGCTGGTGATGGCGAGGGAGCCCAGGCCACTGGAGATGTTGACGATGCGTCCGGCTGCCGCCCGGCGGATCAGTGGCAGCATCGCGTTGGTCACCGCCACCACGGCGAAGACGTTGGTGGCGTAGGTCCGTTCCAGCAGGTCGACCGGCATCTGGCTGGGCCGCTGCCCGCCTTCGAGCAGGATGCCGGCGTTGTTGACCAGGATGTCCAGCCGGCCGTACTCCCGTTCGATCCGGGCGGCGGCGGCCGAGACCGACACCGGGTCGGTCACCTCCAGTTGCACCGGTATGGCGGTGATTCCCTCGGCGGTCAGCTTCTCCGTGGCAACCGTGCCGCGTTCCATGTTGCGTGCCCCGACCAGCACGATGGCACCTGTCTCGCCCAGCCCACGGGCGATTTCGTAGCCGATTCCCTTGTTGGCCCCGGTCACGAGGGCGATCTTCGGTTCGTTCATGCGCCCCAGCCTGCGACGCTGCCGAGCCGGTGAGGAGAGACCGGTTCAACCATGGATTGGCGGTCCCTGGTTGGGCCTGCCGGATCAGCCGAGAATGACCATATGGACCGTCTGCATCTCGCCGAGTTCCTACGCAGTCGCCGGGGTCGGGTACAGCCCGGCGACGTGGGGCTGGCCGCCGGCACCCGACGTCGTACCCCCGGCCTGCGCCGCGAAGAGGTGGCCCGGCTCGCCGGCATCTCGGTGGACTACTACGCCCGGCTGGAGCAGGCGCGCGGTCCTCGTCCGTCCCGTCAGGTGCTGTCCGCGTTGGCCCGGGCGCTGCGACTGTACGACGCCGAACGCGCACACCTGTACCACCTCGTTGGCGAGGTCCCCGCTCCACCGACCGGCCCGAGTCCGGACGTGCCGGCTGGTGTCCTGCACCTGCTCGATCGGCTCGATGACACGCCCGCCTACGTCATCGACGTGAAGTACGAGATCCTGGCCTGGAACCGGATGGCCGCCGCGTTGATGGGGGACCCGTCCGGGTGGCCAGCCGAGCGGCGCAACATGGTCTGGAACCTGTTCGCCGGCGAGTATTCGGAGCTGGCCCTGACCGAACCGCAGTCCTCTGCCTTCGCTGACGAATGCGTTGCCGAACTGCGCGCTGCTGCGGCCCAGTACCCGCAGGACCCGGGCATCCATCGCCTGATCGCCCGGCTGCGCTCGGCGAGCCCGGAGTTCGTCCGCCGCTGGGAGCAGTTGCGGGTGTGCGTACGGCGCGGCTCGACCGCCAAGCAGGTCCGGCACCCGGTGGTGGGGGAGTTGGCCCTGGAGTGCGAGGTGCTGGACATCGCCGGGCACGGGCAGCGCTTGATCATCTACAGCGCCGTGCCGGGCAGTCCTTCCGCGGAGGCGTTGGAACTGCTCAGCGTGGTGGGCACCCAGTGGATGGCCGAGCAGCCCACCTGAGCGGTGGTCTACTCGTGAACCGGTGCCGGTTGGTCGACCGGCCGGTCCCGCCACTGGGTCAGTGCGATACCGTGCCCGTCCGGGTCGCGGAACGCGGCGGCCCACAACTCCAGCTTGGCTCCCCGGTTGACGGCCCGGGGCGCGTAGGTGAACCGGACCCCCTTGCTCTTGAGGTCCTCATAGACCGCCTCGACATCGGTCACCTCCAGGTTGAGGTGGACCAGCCGGCGGTTGATCGGGGCGGCCTCCGGGATGGCCCGGAGCACCAGGCGGGTGGAGTTGGAGGCCAGTACGGCGTTGCCCTCGCCCCCGTCGATCTCGAAGAAGCCGAGCATGTCGCGGTAGAACCCGACCGACCGGTCGAGGTCGGTGACGAGCAGGGTGATACCGACCCCCTGGAACGGGCCGGCTGCGCCCGCTGCCGCGCCCGAGGTCGGGCCGATCAGGTCGGCGAGGATCACGTCCTCGTCGTCGGTCGGGTCGGGCCGGTTGGCTTCCGTACCGGGCTCGGTGTCGTAGCCGGAGACGAGGTCGACGAGGTCGGCCAGGTCGTCGTCGGGAAGGTCTGCGTCCCGGGAGGTGTCGCCGCCGGTTGCGGGATCGGGTGTGGGGGTGGGCGGGGGAGCCGGGGCCGTGGTTGCCGGTTCGCCACCGTCAGGCAGCGGGGCGTCATCGGGCCGGGCGATGTCGGACCGCACGTCATCGGGTCGGAGGTCGTCCCGCTGCACGTCATCGGGATCCCGCTGGATGTCATCGAGCCGGACCTCGGCGGCTTCCGGCTGGGCGATCGGCGGCGTGGCCGGCTCGTCGTGGTCAGGGCTAGTCCGGGGGCGACGCGGCAGGGGAGGCAGGGTGGGGGTCTCGACCAGGGTGCCTTCCAGCACGATCGTGCCGCCGGCGGTCTGGCGTACGACCACCGGGTCCTCCCGTTCCCGTACCCCACCGCCGAGTTCGTCGGTGAGGTCGACTGTCACCGGGTCCCTGGGCGGCGGCGTGCTCGGGTAGCCGTCGTCCGGCCGGGGGCGTGCCCATGGTGGCGCATCCTCCTCGATCAGGACGTCGTCGGCCAGGCCGTCCAGGTCGTCGAACTCGGGTGGCAACTCGTCGGCGGCAGCGGCGGCCTCGGTGTGGGTGGGCACGTCGTCCCAGAGGATGCGGATGTGCCGGTGATCGTCGATGGCGATCTTGATCGGTAGCGTCTGTCCCGCGACGGGCCACTTCGCGACCGGCACCCGGGGCTCGATGATCTTCTTGGATCGGGGCGGCAGCCCCGGGGCATCGATCACGATCTGCAGCTCGCACCGGCCGAAAGAGTACGCCGTCGGTGGCTCGGAAGCGCTGTGCACGTGGGCGATGCCGGTGACCCAGGCCCGGCCGCCGGTGCGCACCACGACCAGAGCGACGGCCAGGACCAGCAGGGCGACCCCGAGGGCGACGATGGACCAGCTGGTCATGCCGAGGCCGAAAAGGGTCACGAAGGTGGCGACGGTGCCCAGTACCGCAGAGATGAGCTTGCGTACGGGTGCGATCGGTCGGCTTCTGCCATTCGCCACAGTGGACCTCCCTGGTTACTGCCAAGGCTAGGCCCGCCCCGCAGCCGATGGGAAGTAAGAACGGTACGAATAGTGGGCGCGCCGCCGGAACCGGGCGATGATCACGAGGATCGCAGCCTGGGCGATCCGGGATGATCGTGACCACCACCTCCTGGGTCAGGTCGGGTCGATAGGCTGACGCTGTTTACGTCGTACCCCTCATCGCACCAGGAGGAAGCAGCGTGTCCATCAGCAGCTCGGCCGAGCGTACGCTCGTATTGATCAAGCCAGACGCGGTCCGGCGTGGCCTGGTCGGCGAGATCCTCGGCCGGTTCGAGCGGAAGGGCCTGACGGTCGAGGCCATGGTGCTGCGGGGCATGGACGCCGAACTGGCCGACCAGCACTACGTCGAGCACGTCGACAAGGACTTCTACCCGCCGCTGAAATCCTTCATGACCGGCGGTCCGCTGGTCGCGTTGGTGCTCTCCGGTGACCAGGTGATCGAGGTGGTGCGCGGCCTGATCGGTAGCACCGACGGGCGTCGGGCCGTCGCCGGCACGATCCGGGGGGACCTCTCCATGTCCAACCGGGAGAACCTGGTGCACGCCTCGGACTCGGTCGACAGCGCCAAGCGCGAAATCGCCCTCTGGTTTCCCGAACTGGGCTGACCTGACGAACCAAGCTGCGTCGACCTGACGGACCAAGCTGCGTCGACCTGACGAGCTGGGCTGACCTGACGAACTGGCCGGCCGGTCCATGACGACCGGCCGGCCAGCTCACCCCCGTACCGCTGCCGGGAGCCGGCAGTGGTCAGACCGTGACCGGCGGCTGGGTCCGCGAGGTCACGGCGATCCGGTTCCACACGTTGATGGTGGCGATGGCGAGAACGAGATCGGCGACCTCCTTCTCCGACCACACCTTGGTCGCCTGCTCCCACACCTCGTCCGGCACACCGTGCTCACCCAGTCGGGTCACCGCATCGGTGAGCGCCAGGGCGGCGCGTTCCCGCTCGTCGAAGAAGGACGCCTCCCGCCAGGCGGAGACCGCGAACAGCCGCCGGCTGGACTCGCCCGAATCCAGGGCGTCCCGGCTGTGCATGTCGACGCAGTAGGCACATCTGTTGATCATCGATGCGCGGAGCTTCACCAGCTCCAGGACGGTGTGCTCGACGTTCGTGCGGACGTACTGCTCCAACCCGAGCACCGCCCGGATCCCCTCCGGTGCCACCTTCGACAGGTCGATTCGCGTGTCCATGGACCTCTCCTTGAACCGTTGGTCATGTCGAGAAGGGGACGGGACGGCGGAGGGATTCGTGACCGGAGGTAGCTGTGATCCCGGCCACGCCGGGTCGGTGCGGGCGCGGCACGCTGATGACGACGGTTGGGTGATTACTCGGCGGCGGGGTCGCCGGGGCGTCGAGTAGGCTGGAACACCGACAAGGCGATGACCCGGCCATCACCGGCGAGCCTCCGGAAGAAAGGGACGGATCCACCGCATGCGGTGGCCAGCCGGCCCGAGTAGAACCGGACGGGTCCGGCCCGTCACAGCCGGCCAACGAGCGGGCGGTCGATCTCGACCGTCAAGCGGGGTGGTACCGCGGGTTCTGCGGCACGCCAGTCGGCGTACCGCGTGGCTCGTCCTCGCAGACACGGACAGTGAGCTGCACGAGGAGAGCGACCAGCGATGGCGTACCCCAAGAACGTCCCCGACGGCACGGGCGTGCCGGCCAGTCCTGACCTGCCCGTGGTCGAGAGTCGGGTGCTCGACTACTGGACGGCCGACAAGACCTTCGAGGCCAGCGTCGAGAGCCGCGACGCCGGCCCGGACGGCGACAACGAGTTCGTCTTCTACGACGGTCCGCCCTTTGCCAACGGGCTGCCGCACTACGGGCACCTGCTCACCGGCTACGCCAAGGACGTGATGCCCCGCTACCAGACGATGCGGGGCCGGCGGGTCGAGCGGCGATTCGGGTGGGACTGTCACGGACTGCCCGCCGAGGTGGAGGCGGAGAAGCAGCTTGGCATCTCCACCAAGGCCGAGATCCTCGACCTCGGCGTGGGCCGGTTCAACGACGCGTGCCGCACCTCCGTGCTGACCTACACCCAGGACTGGGAGCGGTACGTCACCCGGCAGGCCCGCTGGGTCGACTTCGGCAACGACTACAAGACGCTCGACCTGGACTACATGGAAAGCGTCATGTGGGCGTTCAAGACGCTGCACAGCAAGGACCTGGTCTACGAGGGCTTCCGGGTGCTGGCGTACTGCTGGCGGTGTGAGACGCCGCTGTCCAACACCGAGACCCGGATGGACGACGTCTACCGGGACCGGCACGACCCGACGCTGACCGTCTGGTTCGAGCTGGCCGCCGACGAGAGCGCCCCGGAGTTGCTGCGCGGGCCGCTCAAGGTCGGGGTCTGGACCACCACGCCGTGGACCCTGCCGTCAAACCTGGCGCTCGCCGTCGGCCCGGACATCGAGTACGCGGTGCTGGAGCGCCGGGCTTCGCCAGACAGCGAGCCGAGCGGCGAAAGGTACGTGGTCGGCGCGGCGCGGCTCGGGGCGTACGCCAAGGAACTGGAGGACTACCAGCAGGTCGGCACCGTGTCCGGCCGGGACCTGGTAGGCCGGCGCTACACGCCGCTCTACGACTTCCTGGTCGAGCAGGCCGGGGGATGCGCCTACCAGGTGCTCGGGGCGGACTTCGTCACCACCGAGGACGGCACCGGGGTCGTGCACCTCGCCCCGGCCTTCGGTGAGGACGACCAGAACGTCTGCAACGCCGCCGGCATCCCCACCATCGTCACCGTGGACGAGCACACCCGGTTCACCTCGGTCGTCCCGCCGTACGTCGGCGAACAGGTCTTCGACGTCAACAAGCCGATCATCCGGGAGCTGAAGGACCGGGGGGTGGTGCTGCGGCAGGACACCTACACCCACTCGTACCCGCATTGCTGGCGGTGCGACACGCCGCTGGTCTACAAGGCGGTCTCCTCCTGGTTCGTGGCGGTCACGAACTTCCGCGACCGGATGGTCGAGCTGAACCAGCAGATCAACTGGACCCCGGGCCACATCCGGGACGGCTCGTTCGGTAAGTGGCTGGCCAACGCCCGGGACTGGTCGATCAGCCGGAACCGGTTCTGGGGCTCGCCGATCCCGGTCTGGAAGTCCGACGACCCCAACTACCCCCGGGTCGACGTGTACGGTTCGCTGGCCGAGCTGGAGCGCGACTTCGGCGTACGGGTGACCGACCTGCACCGGCCGGTGATCGACGAGCTGACCCGGCCCAACCCGGACGACCCGACCGGTCGGTCGACCATGCGTCGAGTGCCGGAGGTGCTGGACTGCTGGTTCGAGTCCGGGTCGATGCCGTTCGCCCAGGTGCACTACCCGTTCGAGAACCGGGAGTGGTTCGAGCACCACTACCCGGGTGACTTCATCGTCGAATACCTGCCGCAGGTGCGGGGCTGGTTCTACACCATGCACGTCCTGGCCACCGCGTTGTTCGACCGGCCGGCGTTCCGCAACGCGATGGCGCACGGCATCGTGCTCGGCTCCGACGGGCGCAAGATGTCCAAGAGCCTGCGCAACTATCCGGACGTCTACGAGATGTTCGACAAGTACGGCTCGGACGCGATGCGCTGGACGCTGATGAGTTCACCGGTGCTGCGCGGCGGTGACGTGGTGGTCAGCGAGACGGTGATCCGCGACTCGGTACGCCAGGTGCTGCTGCCGCTGTGGAACGTCTGGTACTTCTTCTCGCTCTACGCCAACGCGGAGGGTTACTCCGCGTCCCGGCGTACCGACTCCGGCCACCTGCTCGACCGGTACGTCCTGGCCAAGACCGGTGAACTGGTCACCACGGTGCAGTCCCAGCTCGACGCGTACGACATCTCGGGCGCCTGCACCTCCGTGCGGGCGTTCCTCGACGCGTTGACCAACTGGTACGTGCGCCGGTCCCGGGATCGGTTCTGGTCCGGCGACCGGGACGCCTTCGACACGCTCTACACGGTGCTGGAGACGGTGTGCCGGGTAGTGGCCCCGTTGGCCCCGCTGACCGTGGAGGAGATCTGGCGGGGGCTGACCGGTGAGCGGTCGGTGCACCTGACCGACTGGCCGTCGGCCGCCGAGTTCCCGGCCGACCGTGACCTGGTGGCCGCGATGGACGCCACCCGGGACGTGTGTTCGGCCGCGCTGTCGCTGCGCAAGGCGAAGGGGCTGCGGGTGCGGCTGCCACTGGCCACGCTGACCGTGGCCAGCCCGGCGGCGGACACCCTGGCACCCTTCGGGGACCTGGTCGCCGACGAGGTCAACGTCAAGTCTGTGGAGTTCACCACCGACCTGGGCAGCCACTGTCAGCAGGTGCTGACCGTGGTGCCCCGGGCGCTCGGTCCTCGGATCGGCAAGCAGGTGCAGTCGGTGATCAAGGCAGTGAAGGCGGGGGACTGGTCGCTCGTCGACGGGGCACCGGTCGCGGCCGGCGTACGACTGGCCGAAGGTGAGTACGAGCTGCGCCTGGTCGCCGCCGACGCGGAGCAGTCGGCCCCGTTGCCGGGCGGCGAGGGGGTGGTGGTGCTGGACACCACGGTCACCGCCGAACTGGCGGCCGAGGGGCTGGCCCGGGACGTCGTACGGGTGGTGCAGCAGGCCCGCCGGGATGCCGACCTGGACGTGTCGGACCGGATCGAGGTGACCCTCGCCGCCTCTCCGGAGGTGCTGGCGGCGGTGGATACGTACCGGGACTTCCTGGCCCGGGAGGTGCTCGCCGACTCGGTGACCTTCGCCGACGCGGTCGACGGGTTCACCGGCGAGGCCGGTGAGGGCCAGTCCGTGACGGTCGCGGTCCGCCGCGTCTAGCTGGGTACGGTCGCGGTGCGCCGCGTCTGGCTGGGTACGGTCGCGGTCCGCCGCGTCTGAACCGTTCAGGCAGGGGCCCCTGCTATCGCTTTTTGTACAGCAGGGGCCCCTCCTGACCACAAAACCGGGAGACGCCACCGGCGATGCCCGGGTTGGCAGGATGCTGTCCTAACATCGTTGCGACGGCGAGGGCCGTCGCGACCGGCGGGCCGGCGCTTACCAGGGGAGGCCGCGTGCCGCTGCTCTACACCATCGGCAAGCTCACTGTCGGTAATATGATGCGGCTGGGCTGGCGTCCGAAAGTGGAAGGGCTGGAACATGTGCCCCAGACCGGTGGAGCCATCTTCGCCGGCAACCACCTCTCCGTCGCCGACGAACTCTTCCTCGGTGCCGTCGTCCCGCGCCACCTCGCGTTCTGGGCAAAGGCGGAATACTTCGTCGGCAACGGGGTCAAGGGCAAGATCAGCAAGTCGGTCCTTACCGGGCTGGGTGCGATCCCGGTGGAGCGGCGCGGTGGGCGTGCTGCCCTGGCGGCGTTCGACGGGGCGATCCCGGTGCTGAAGGCGGGCGACCTCGTCGCGGTCTACCCCGAGGGCACCCGTTCCCCGGACGGGCGGCTCTACCGGGGGCGTACGGGTGCCGCCCGGCTGGCGCTGGCCGCCGGAGTCCCGGTGATCCCGGTCGGCGTGATCGGCACCGAGAAGGTCCAGCCGATCGGGGTACGCGTACCCCGGCCCTTTACCGGGCCGGTCACGGTGCGCTTCGGTAAGCCGCTCGACTTCACCGACCGCCCCGGGGACCGCACCTCGTTGCGGCAGATCACCGACGAGATCATGGCGGAGATCCAGCGGTTGACCGGGCAGGAGTACGTCCCCCGGTACGCCCCGCGCAAGGGCGAGCCGGCTGGTGCCACGCCGCCCGAACCGGGCCCCGAAATCGGCTGACGGCCACTGGCGATGCCCGGCGGGGCGCGCGGCGAGACCGACGAAGGCACCGGATGCCCGCCGGGGCCCGCCGGTCAGGGTGCGGTTGGCCGGCGGGCCCCGAGCAGGTGCCTGCCCGGTCAAGGAGCGCGGGAGCCGCGCTCCTTCTCCTGGGCGGCCATCGCCGACACGTCGGCACGTCGTTCGAGCTGCCGTACCGAACGGAGCATCCGGACGTTCCCGTGCAGCCGCGCCTGGTCACGATCGACGAACATCCAGTACCCGGCGGTAAAGGGGCACGCGTCGCCGCCGAGTCCGAGTTTCGGGTCGTATCGGCAACTGGCGCAGTAGTCACTCATCCGCTTGATGTACTCGCCGTCGGCCGCGTACGGCTTGGTGACCATCTTGCCGGGATCGGCGTACTGGCTGGTGCCGGCGAGATTGACGGTCAGGGCCCACTCGGTACCGTCGATGAAGCACCGGTGGAACCAGTCGACGAGGTCGGAAGGGTGCCAGCCACGCTGCACGGCATAGTTCGCCAGCACCATGAGTCGCGGCGTGTGATGCACCCAGGCCCGATCCCGTACTCCGGCGAGGATGTCGGAGAGGCAGCGGGCCCGCACCGCGTCGGCGTCGAGGTTGGTGAACCACCCGGGTACGGAGCGGCCGTGTGGCCGGTCGTCGGCGCGGTGACCGGCATTGAAGTACCAGTAGAGGTTCCAGACGAAGTCCCGCCAGCCGAGCAGTTGGCGGATGAATCCCTCGACACTGGAGAGTGGGGCGACGCCGTCCCGATATGCCTGCTCGGCCTCGCGAATCGCCTCCATCGGGTCGAGCAGCCCCAGGTTGAACGAGGACGAGAGGGCGCTGTGCGCCATGAAGGGGTCGGCCGAGAGCATGGCGTCCTCGTACGGTCCGAACATCGGTAGCCGGTGCCGGATGAAGTGGCGCAGCCGGACGATCGCCTCGGCTCGGGTGGCCGGGAACAACCGGGGCCCGTCGTGGCCGATGAACCGGATGCCCTCCGCCGCCCACCTGTCGAGTTCGTGCCGCACCTCGGCGTCGATCTCGTCCTCCTGCGGGATCGGTGGCGGCGGTATGTCGAGCTGTGCCGAGTCTCTCGCTGGGCGCTGTCGATTGCGGGCGTCGAGGTGCCATTTCTGGCCGCTGCTCACCGGTTCGGTGCCGCCGGTCAGCACGCCATGTTGCTGTCGGGCGTGTCGGTAGAAGTCCTCGATCCGTAGCGTGCCACGTCGTCGGTCCGCCCAGTCGGCGAAGTCGGCGGGGCTGGTGACGAAGCCACGCGGTGCCAGCATCGTGACGCCGGCCAAGCTTCGGACCAGGTCCCTGGCCCGTCGCGACGTCGGGTGGCATACCTCGACCGGATCGTCGAGCTGACGAAGCGCTTCTCGAAAGGTTTCGGTCCGTAGGTGTATCGCTTGGTCATTCAGTTCGGCCGCACGATGACGCAGGGCAGAGAGCAACAGGTGGGCGCGTTGCCGGTGGAAGGCGCGACGGCGGAAGACCGCCTTCGACTCCACCAGCAGTACCGGTTGGTGCGGGTCATCGAGGAAGTGCGGGCCGAGTTGGTCAGCGAAGATCCAACGCCGCAGCATCAGCAGATTGTGCCCTGTACGGTGCCATCGTTGTGTCCCCCCTGACAGCAGAGCGTGTGTTTGCCATCACATATCTGTGCGATGCGGGTCAGTTCCAACTGCGCGATGTGGGTTAGTTCCAGTTGCGCGAGACGATCCCGTCGCGTAGGTCGGGCAGCCGTTCTGCGCTGTCCTCAAGGGACAGTTTGGTGAACAGGGCCGTACCGATGCTGCCGTGGTCGGCCCAGGTGCAGGCCACGACCGTCGCTCCTTCGGCGCGACCGGTACCGCAGCGTTGGTGTTCGCCCCGAACGCCGGTGTCGTAGTCGCGGATGTCGGTGAGCCCATACTGGCCGGTCAGTCGGGTGAACTCGGTGTCGAGGTCCTGGTCGGGGCTGAACCGGAACCCGGTGACTCCGAAGATCGTCACCGTCTTGCCCCGAGAGTCCGCGTAGACGCCGGCGAAGGTGCCTTCGGCGAGCCAGTTCGTCATCCGCATGTCCGCCTTGAGCTGCTGCACCGTCTGCTTGCTGGTGGCGTCGTCCCGCAGCTTCAGCCCGGTCAGGTCGGTCGGCAGTGTGGCCGATGCCGGGTACTGGTCCCACATGGGTTTGCCGAAGTAGGCGGGGCAGCCGCAGCAGCAGGCGATCATCAGGAGCAACACCCAGGGCCAGCGGCGGCGACGTCGCCGGGGGCGGGGCGGCGTGGGCCAGCTCGGCGGGGCCGCAGGCGGACCGGAGGCGGGTGGGGAGCCGATTCGGCCGCGACGATCGCGTTTCGACGTTCGGGGCGGGGCTGGCGGTGGTGGGGCCGGTCGAGGGGGAGCCGCGGGCGCGTGGCGCGGTGGCGGCACCGGAGACGGTGCGGGCATCCGTGGCGTGCCGGAGATCGGCGGGGGCGGTGGGGGTGCCGCCGGAAACGACCGGGTCGGTGGCAGCGCTACGGGCGGTCGTGCGGCGGGCGGCGCTACCGACGGTGGTGAGAATGGCGGCGCTACGGACGGTGGTGAGAATGGCGGCGGCTCGGCGGGTAGCGGCCGGGTCGGTGGCAGCGGCTCGGCCGGCAGGTACCCGCCGGGGTGACCAGCCCACAGGTCGGCGGCGGAGTCCGCCCAGGGATCCACCGGTACGGCGGTCTCGGTCACACGCTCGTCGAGCGGCAGGGCCAACGTCGGGTCGGGTGGCGGCGGGACCGCGTTGGCCGAGCCAAAGCGGGATCGTCTACTACGTTTTCCGGCCTGCGGCGGCGGCACCTGGGCCGAGCCGGTCCAGCGGGACACCACGACCTCGGCGGTGGTGGCCGGCGAATCGGATGCGATCACCCGCTCGCCGGGCTCGCTGGGTCCATCTGACGTGGCCGACTTATTGGATGTGGTCGGCCCATCTGACGTGGCCGGCCCATCTGACGGGGTCGGTTCGTCGGACGCGGCCGGGTCGGTTCGGGGGAGTGGCGGCATGGCCGATTCATCCGAAGTGTGGGGCTGTGGCGTGGAATGCCCCGGGGTCTGGGCGGCCGGTTGGTCATTCCCCGGCTGCGGCTCCGGCATCGCGGCAATCTCCTCTCGCGCCCGTACGAGGTTAGTACCGCCACGCGAGCATCTCTCGGTACCGAACGGCAAGCGTACGGTGCCTGCCGGCAACCGGCGCCGGTCCGCGTACCCTTGGGCATCATGAACGTCGCGTCGACCACGCCGGACAAGCCGGTGACGAACTCCGTCTGGCCCCAGCTTGAGTCGCTGTTGCCGCAAATCAGCAAGCCCATCCAGTACGTGGGCGGCGAGCTGGGTGCGGTGCGGAAGGACTGGGATGCGGCGACCGTGCGTTGGGCGCTGATGTATCCCGACGCGTACGAGGTGGGCCTGCCCAACCAGGGCGTACAGATCCTCTACGAGGTGCTCAACGAGCAGTCCGACGTGCTCGCCGAACGGACCTACGCGGTCTGGCCGGACCTGGAGAAACTGATGCGCACCCACGAGGTGCCGCAGTTCACCGTCGACGCGCACCGACCGGTCCGTGCCTTCGACGTGTTCGGCATCTCGTTCTCCACCGAACTGGGCTACACCAATCTGCTCACCGCGATCGACCTGGCCGGCATTCCACTGCTGGCCGCCGACCGGACCGACGCCGACCCGGTGGTCGTGGCCGGTGGGCACGCCGCGTTCAACCCCGAGCCGATCGCCGACTTCGTCGACGCGGCGGTGCTCGGTGACGGCGAGGAAGCCGTACTGGAGATCACCGGAATCGTCCGGGAGTGGAAGCTTGCGGACTCGCCCGGTGGTCGGGACGAGTTGCTGTTGCGGCTGGCCCGGACGGAGAGCGTCTACGTGCCGCGGTTCTACGACGTGGACTACCTACCCGACGGGCGGATCCAGCGGGTCGTGCCGAATCGGGCGGACGTGCCGTTCCGGGTACACAAGCGCACCACGATGGATCTGGACGCCTGGCCGTACCCGAAGAAGCCCCTGGTCCCGCTCGCCGAGACGGTGCACGAGCGGTACGCCGTGGAGATCTTCCGGGGCTGCACCCGGGGTTGCCGGTTCTGCCAGGCTGGCATGATCACCCGCCCGGTACGGGAGCGCTCGATCACCACCGTGGGACAGATGGTGCAGCAGGGGCTGGAGTTCTCCGGCTTCCACGAGGTGGGGCTGCTGTCGCTGTCGTCGGCCGACCACTCCGAGATCGGCGACATGTGCTCCGGGCTGGCCCAGCAGTACGAGGGCACGAACGTCTCGCTGTCGCTGCCGTCGACCCGGGTCGACGCGTTCAACATCGATTTGGCCCAGGAGCTGTCCCGCAACGGTCGGCGGACCGGTCTGACCTTCGCGCCCGAGGGCGGGTCGGAGCGGATCCGCAAGGTGATCAACAAGATGGTGTCGAAGGAAGACCTGATCCGCACCGTCGTGACCGCCTACACCAACGGGTGGCGGCAGGTGAAGCTCTACTTCATGTGCGGCCTGCCCACCGAGACCGACGAGGACGTCCTCGAGATCGCCGACATGGCGCACGAGGTCATCAAGGCCGGCCGTGCCGCCACCGGCTCCAAGGACATCCGGTGCACGGTGTCGATCGGTGGGTTCGTGCCGAAGCCGCACACCCCGTTCCAGTGGGCGTCGATGGAGCGGCCGGAGGTCATCGACCACCGGCTGAAACTGCTCAAGCAGGCGATCAACGCCGACCGGTCCCTGGGGCGGGCGATCGGCTACCGCTACCACGACGGTGAGCCGTCGCTGATCGAGGGGCTGCTCTCCCGGGGCGACCGGCGGGTCGGTGCGGTGATCCGCAAGGTCTGGGAGAACGGCGGCCGGTTCGACGGGTGGAGCGAGCACTTCTCCTACCAGCGCTGGGTGGACGCCGCCGCCGAGGTGCTGCCCACCTTCGGCGTCGACCTGGACTGGTACACCACCCGCCAGCGCGACGAGCTGGAGGTCCTGCCCTGGGACCATCTCGACTCCGGGCTGGACAAGGACTGGTTGTGGCAGGACTGGCAGGACGCACTGTCGCAATTCGAGCAGGACGACTGCCGCTGGACGCCGTGCTTCGACTGCGGAGTCTGCCCCTCGATGGACACCGAGATCCAGATCGGGCCCACCGGGCAGAAGCTGCTGCCGTTGACCCCGGTCAACCAGGGCTTGCGCCTGCCGGCCGGCACCGGTAACTGACCTAGCCGGTACGTCCGACCAGCGGTCGGGGCGTACCAGACCGGCCGTCCGACACCCGGTTGGCCCCTGTTCGTCCAACCGGCCGAGGGTTAATCGGTCGGCCGGTTGACGGGGAGCTGACCGGTTGCGCGAGGATGATCCGGTCAACCGATTTTCCGAGGAGCACGACGATCAGTAGGAAACCACAGCCGGAGGGCGGCCAGGCGCCGGTCGTGCAGCGAATCCGGATCAGGTACGCCAAGCGCGGTCCGCTGCGTTTCACCTCGCACCGGGACTTCGCCCGGGCCTTCGAACGCGCGCTGCGCCGTGCCGGCGTACCCATAGCGTTTTCCCAGGGGTTCACCCCCCACCCCAAGATCTCGTATGCCAGTGCGGCACCCACCGGCGTGGCCAGCGAGGCGGAGTATCTCGAAATCGGCCTGCGGGAACCGGTGGATCCGGCGGCGCTGCGGATCGCGCTCGACGCCGCGCTCTCGCCCGGCCTGGACGTACTGGATGCTGTCGAGGCGCGAGGTGGGAGCCTGGCCGACCGGATCGAGGCGTCCCACTGGTGGATCGAGTTGCCCGGTGTCGACCCGGATGTCCTTCGGCAGGCCGTTACGGCCTTCCAGGCCGCACCCGAGGTGCCCGTCGAGCGGATGACCAAACAGGGCCGGCGGACGTTCGATGCGCGCGGCGCGGTCGACCGGATCGATGTGGTCGATCCGTCCGAGGCACCTTCCGGGGTCACGGGCGTACCGTGTGCGATAATCGACCTAGTCGTGCGGCAGGTCACCCCGTCCGTTCGACCCGATGACGTCCTTTCCGGCCTCCGCGTGGTGGCTGACCTGGCGCCGCCGGCACCGCCACGGGCGACCCGCCTGGCACAGGGCACGTTGACCACGCAGGGGGAGATCGTCGATCCGTTGGAGGCGGATCACGACGGGGCGACCATCGGTGAACGCTAGCCAGTTTCGGCCAGCGCTCAGTTAGTCAGACTTCGGCGGTTCGTGCGCCCTGCACGCTGCCGGAAACACCTTGCGGTAACCCTGCGTGGCAGCGCTCACCCGCGCCCGGGGATGCCAGAACTGGAGATCGTCCAATGCTCGAAAACGAGCCAGAGGGCGGTGAGCGGACCGGTTCGCAGCCGGCCGCCGACACTGCCGAGAATGTCGATGCCACACCCGTCCGGCGGACCCGTGCCACCCGCCGCCGTACCTCACCGACGGCTTCCGAACCAGCGCCGACCGGGGCTCCGGTAGAGGCGCCGACCGTAGCGCGGACGACCAGCGGCGAGGCACCGGAAGCCGAGGTGATCGCACCCGTGGCTGGTGACACCGCACCGGCTCCGAAGACCACCCGCCGACGCCGAAAGGCCACCACGGCCGACAAGAAGGAAGACGCGGCGGCTTCATCGCAGAGCGGCGCGGAAGCCGCGTCAACCGAAGCCGACTCCGCCGCCGCTTCCGGAGGTGCGGAGGCGGGCCCGTCCGACGAGGCGGCTGGCCCAGCCGAGGCCGCCGCCCGTCCACCCGCCGAGACGGCTGGATCCACGGAGGCTGCGGCTGGATCCACGGAGGCTGCGGCGGGGTCTGCAGAGTCGGGGGCAGCGCCGGCCAAAGCGACCCGTACCCGACGTAAGAAGGCGGTGAAGGCGGTCCCACCGCCGGTCGAGACGCCGAGCGAGGCGGACATCTCGCCGACGGCGGAGCCGACAGCGCCGGGTGGCGTGGTCGAGATCTCGGGGCCGCCGGAGGAGGTCGCCCCGGCCCGCGTGGTGCCGGCCGTCGGTGAACCGGTGCCGGAGGCCGACCAGCCGGCGGAGGAGGTCACCCGTACCCGTCGTCGCCGGGCGGCACTCTCCGCGCCGACCGTGCTGTTCATGGCACCAGAGCCGGAGGTGCCGCCGGCCCGCCCGCAGCGGGCTGCCACACCGGTGGTCGAGCCCGTGGTCGAGCCCATGGTCGAGCCTGCGGCGGCACCCGCCGAGGCGGGCGAGCCGGATGTGACGGAACCGGCCGAGACGTCCCGGCGACGGCGGCGGGGCCGCCGTACCGAGCCGGAGGTGCCGGTCGAGCCCGAAGAAGAAGACATCGAGGTCCAGGAGGAGTCCGTCGACCTCGACGAGGAGGACGAGGACGAGGACGAGGACGAGGCGACCGGCCGTCGGCGTCGGCGCCGGGGCCGCCGAGGCCGAGGCCGGGGCAAGGGGCCGGCGGACGAGGCCGAGGACGAAGACGTCGAGGAGCCGGCACACGCCGAGGGCGAGGCCGAGGGCGAGGGTGACGAGGACGAGGACGAGGAGACCGAGGGTGGCGAAGGGCTGACCCGTCGTCGCCGTCGTCGCCGTCGTAAGGGTGCCGGTGACGTCGAGAGCGCCGCCGACGACGGCGTACCCACCGTGGTCAAGATCCGGGAACCGCGCCGTACCGACGAGGTGCAGGGGGTCTCCGGCTCGACCCGGTTGGAGGCCAAGCGGCAGCGTCGTCGCGACGGACGCGAGCAGCGCCGTACCCGCCCACCGATCCTGAGCGAGTCGGAATTCCTCGCCCGCCGGGAGGCGGTCGACCGGGTCATGGTCGTCCGCCAGCGCGACGACCGTACCCAGATCGCCGTCCTGGAGGACGGGGTGCTCGTCGAGCACTACGTGAGCCGGTTGTCGGCCGGCGCCATGGCCGGCAACGTCTACCTGGGCAAGGTGCAGAACGTCCTGCCCAGCATGGAGGCGGCCTTCGTCGACGTGGGGCGCGGACGTAACGCCGTTCTCTATGCGGGTGAGGTCAACTGGGACACCACCGGCCTGGAAGGGCGGGCCCGTTCGATCGAGCACGCCCTGCGCTCGGGCGACTCGGTGCTCGTACAGGTGACGAAGGACCCGATCGGGCACAAGGGCGCCCGGCTGACCAGCCACATCGCGCTCTCCGGTCGGCACCTGGTCTATGTGCCGCACGGCAACGCCTCCGGCATCAGCCGGAAGCTGCCGGACACCGAGCGTAAGCGCCTACGGGACATCCTCAAGAAGCTGGTGCCGGAGGGGGCGGGCGTGATCGTCCGGACCGCCGCCGAGGGGGCCAGCGAGGACGAACTGGCCCGTGACGTCAAGCGCCTGCAGGCCCAGTGGGAGGACATCCAGGCCAAGTCCACCGAGGGTGGCGCGCCGGTGCTGCTCTACGAAGAGCCGGACCTGCTCATCCGGGTGGTCCGGGACCTGTTCAACGAAGACTTCCGTGAGCTCGTGGTGCAGGGCGACGGGGCGTACGACATGGTCGAGTCGTACCTGACGCACGTCTCGCCCGACCTGGTGGCCCGGCTGCACCGGCACGTCGGCACCGCCGACGTCTTCGCCGAGCGGCGCATCGACGAGCAGATCCTCAAGGGGCTGGACCGTAAGGTCTTCCTCCCCTCGGGCGGACACCTGGTCATCGACCGGACCGAGGCGATGACCGTCGTCGACGTCAACACCGGTAAGTACACCGGTGCCGGCGGCAACCTCGAGGAGACCGTCACCCGTAACAACCTGGAGGCGGCCGAGGAGATCGTCCGCCAGCTCCGGCTGCGGGACCTCGGTGGCATCGTGGTGATCGACTTCATCGACATGGTGCTGGAGTCGAACCGAGAGCTGGTGTTGCGCCGGCTCACCGAGTGCCTCGGGCGGGACCGTACCAAGCACCAGGTCACGGAGATCACCTCGCTGGGGCTGGTCCAGATGACCCGGAAGCGGATCGGCGCGGGCCTGCTGGAGGCGTTCAGCGAGACCTGCGAGTGCTGCAAGGGCCGTGGTCTGATCATCCACACCGAGCCGGTGCCGGAGAAGCCCCGGGCGGCCGGGGCGGGCGAGAAGGTCAAGGCGGTGGCCTCGGCCTCGTCGTCAGCGGTTGTGGCTCCGGCCGCGGCGGAGACGACCACCGGCAGCTCCCGGCGTCGCGGTCGTAAGAACACCGCCGCGGAACGGACCGTCGTGGAGTCCGAGCGGACCGTTGTCGAGCCCGAGCGAAGCCTGACGCAGCCGCAGCGGGCCACCAGCGAGGTGTCCGACTACGAGGACACCATGGGGTACGACCTGTCACGGTACGAGACCCCGACGGCGGAGTCCGACGATGCCGCACCAGCAGGGGCCGGAGCCGCCGCACTGGCGGGAACGGACGATGGCTCGCCGACGGAGTTCGGAGATACCTCGGTAGTGCCCGCTCCGCAAGCTCGGCTGGCCGGGGCGGACGATCCCGACGCGCTGGACGAGAACGGTGACCCGGATGACGCCGAGTCGGGCGGCGGTCGTCGTCGAGCTCGGCGGGGCGGTGCGCGCCGCCGTACACGCCCCTGATTCCGACCGTGGTGGGGAAGGGCCCCTTCTGGTGCGAGAAGCGACAAGAAGGGCCCCTTCCCTACCGCCGGGCGGGGAGGGTGAGGGGCGGTTTGAGCAGCGAGCGGGGCATGCCGTACGCTTGCCTACGGCGCACTTTTGTGCGCCAAGTTCTCGCGTGCCCGCCGCCGCATTTGCGGCGAGCCGCCGCGAACAGCACGTTACCCGAAAGCAGCCTCAACGACAGGGAGTCCGCGTCCGATGTACGCGATCGTCAAGACCGGCGGCAAGCAGTACAAGGTCGCCGAGGGCGACGTGATCGAGGTCGAGAAGCTCGCCGGCGAGCCCGGTGACGCCGTCACGCTCTCCGCGGTGCTCCTCGTCGATGGTTCCGACCTGGTGACCGACGCGGCGCAGCTTGCCAAGGTCGCGGTGTCCGGCGAGATCGCCGCCCACACCAAGGGACCGAAGATCCGGATCCACAAGTTCAAGAACAAGACCGGCTACCACAAGCGCCAGGGTCATCGCCAGCCGCTGACCCAGGTGAAGGTGACCGGCATCTCCAGCGGGAAGTAGGTCGTCTCCAGATGGCTCACAAAAAGGGTGCGTCCAGCTCGCGTAACGGTCGTGACTCAGCGGCGCAGCGGCTCGGCGTGAAGCGGTTCGGTGGCCAGGTGGTCAGCGCCGGTGAGATCCTGATCCGGCAGCGTGGCACCAAGTTCCACCCCGGTGACCTGGTCGGCCGGGGCGGCGACGACACGCTCTTCGCGCTGGCCGCCGGTGCGGTCCAGTTCGGCACCAAGCGCGGTCGCAAGACCGTCAGCATCGTGCCGGCGCAGCAGTAGCGCTTTCACCGAAGCGGGCCGTGGACCTGGTGTCCCGGCCCGCTTCGTCGTTTTCATAGCGGGGAGAGACCTCGCTGGAAGGATTGGTGGCGTGACGACGTTCGTTGACCGGGTCGTCCTGCATCTGCAGGCCGGCGATGGCGGGCACGGCTGTGTCTCGATCCACCGGGAGAAGTTCAAGCCGTTCGGTGGCCCGGACGGTGGCAACGGCGGGCACGGCGGGAGTGTGTCACTCGTCGTAGATCCACAGGTGCACACCCTGCTCGACTTCCACTTCCGCCCCCGGATCAAGGCGGAGAACGGCAAGGGTGGCGCCGGGTCCAACCGGGACGGTGCCAACGGTGCCAACCTGGTGGTCAAGGTGCCGGACGGCACGGTGGTGAGCACGCTCGACGGTGAGGTGCTGGCCGACCTCGTCGGGGCGGGCACCACCCTGGAGGTGGCCCGAGGCGGTCGTGGCGGCCGGGGCAACGCATCGCTGGCCAACGCCAAGCGCAAGGCTCCGGGCTTCGCCGAACTCGGTGAGCCGGGTGACCACCTCGACGTCGTACTGGAACTCAAGAGCGTCGCCGACGTGGGCCTGGTCGGCTTCCCGTCGGCCGGCAAGTCGTCGTTGATCTCGGTCATCTCGGCGGCCAAACCCAAGATCGCCGACTACCCGTTCACCACACTGGTGCCCAACCTCGGCGTGGTTCGGGTCGACGACCACACCTTCACCGTGGCCGATGTGCCGGGCCTGATCCCCGGGGCGGCCACTGGCAAGGGCCTTGGCCTGGAGTTCCTGCGGCACATCGAGCGCTGCGCCGTGCTGGTGCACGTGGTGGACGCGGCAACCCTGGAGACGGGGCGGGACCCGCTGGCCGACATCGACGCCATCGAGGCTGAGCTGACCGAGTACGGCGGGCTGGCCGACCGGCCCCGGCTGGTCGTACTCAACAAGATGGACGTGCCGGATGGCCGCGACCTGGCCGACATCGTCCGTCCCGACCTCCAGGCTCGGGGTTACCGGGTGTACGAGGTGTCCGCTGTGACCCGCGAGGGGTTGCGCGAGCTGACGTACGCGATGGCGGAGCTGGTCGAGCAGGCCCGGGCCGCCACGCCGGCACCCGAGCCGACCCGGATCGTCATCCGGCCGACCGCCGTGGACGACGCCGGTTTCACCGTCGAGTCGGACGGCGACGGCGGATTCGTCGTACGGGGTGTACGCCCCGAGCGGTGGGTACGGCAGACCAACTTCGACAACGACGAGGCGATCGGCTACCTTGCCGACCGGTTGGCCCGGTTGGGTGTGGAGGAGCAACTCGCCAAGGCGGGTGCCGAGCCGGGCAGCCTGGTCCGGATCGGTGAGCGGGAGTTCGACTGGCAGCCCACGCTCTACGCGGGAGCCGACTATGTGCCCGGCTCCCGGGGGACGGACACCCGGCTGGAGGAGAGGTCGACCCGGGCGAGCGCAGCCCAGCGGCTGGCGGCCCGCAAGGCCCGCCGCCAGCGTCCGACGGACGAGGTCGAGGCCGACGCCGGGGATGCGTCCGGTGCGGTGCAGACGGTCGGCGAGACCGACCGGAACAACAACGTTCTGGATGGTGCCGAGTAGGCCGCAGAGTCGTCGTACCCGGAACCACGCCGGCCATCCCGGATCAGGTCATCCATCGGAAACCAGGCGGAAATCGTCGCTGGCTACGCTGCCCGCGTGCTGATCGAATTCCGCCCGGTTACCGACCCTGAACTGGCCGCGCTGGTCACCGCCCAGCAGCGGGAGCTGCGGGAGATCGACGGTGGGCTCGACGGGCAGGTCACCGTCGTGCACGACGACGCCCGCCATCTGGTCGGGATGGTCGACGGACAGGCGGTGGCCTGCGGCGCGATCCAGACGCTGGGCGGCGACACCGCCGAGATCAAGCGGATGTACGTCCGCCCGGCGCACCGGGGTCGCGGCCTGTCCCGTCAGTTGCTGACTGCCCTGGAGGAGTTGGCCCTGCGGTCGGGGCACACTGTGCTGCGCCTGGAGACCGGCAGTTACCTGCCGACGGCCATTGCGCTCTACGCCTCCTCGGGTTACGCCGAGATTCCGGTCTACGGGGAGTACGTCGACAACCCGTACAGCGTGTGCTTCGAGAAGCATCTGCCGGTGCCGGTGCCGGTCTGAATGGTTCCGCGCCCAATCGGTGGCTGGTGTCGGCAGCTCTTCAGGTGAGCAGGCCGATGGCCCGCTTGGCGCGGTGGACCGTGTCGGCGGCGCTGTGCCTGGCCCGCTCGGCACCGTCGGCGAGCACCCGTCGTACGTAGCCGGGGTCGCGGGTCAGCTCCGCGTGCCGTACCTGGATGGGGTGCAGTAGCGCCGTCACCGCCTCGGCCACGGCCTGCTTGAGCTGCCCGTACGAGGTGTAGTCGGCGGCCAGTTCGGTCGGCTTGCCGTCCACGCAGGCGGCGAGGATCTCCAGCAGGTTGGCCACGCCGGGCCGGTGCTCCGGGTCGTACTCGACGGTGCTGCCCGAGTCGGTGACCGCCCGCAGCACCTTGCGCCGGATCACCTCGGGCGGGTCGAGCACGAAGATCGTCCCCGTGTCGAGGGAGCTGGTCTTGCCCATCTTGGCGGTCGGGTCGGCGAGGTTCATCACCCGGGTCGCCACCTCGGGGTGCACCGCCCGGGGCACGGTGAAGGTCTGGCCGTACCGGGCGTTGAACCGGGTGGCCACGTCCCGGGCGAGTTCGAGGTGCTGACTCTGGTCGTCGCCGACCGGCACCTCCCGAGCGTCGTGCAACAGGATGTCGGCGGCCATCAGCACCGGGTAGGTGAGCAGGCTGAGGCGTACCTGCTGCTGGCCCGCTGACTTCTCCTTGAACTGGATCATGCGATGCGCCTCGCCGTACCCGGTCGCACACTCCAGCAGGTAGTGCAGTTCGGCGTGCTCGGAGACCTGGGACTGGACGTAGAGCAGCGAGCGGTCCGGGTCGAGGCCGGCGGCGAGCAGTATGGTCGCCTGCTCCAGGGTGAGTTCGCGTACCCGGGCCGGGTCGTGTGTGACGGTGAGGGCGTGCAGGTCGGCGAGGAAGGCGATGGTCTCGCCCCGGTACTGGCCGGTGATGATCGGCTGGATCGCGCCGAGCAGGTTGCCCAGGTGCAGGTTTCCGGTGGGTTTGAAGCCGGTCAGACGCCGGGTGGCGGTCGTCGCCGTGGTCGGGATGGTCGCGGTCATCGGTGGCTCCTTCGGGAGGACGCCGACCGCCGGACCCGGGGCGGACACCAGATACGCGAAACGGCCGCCCGGGAGGGGCGGCCGTTCTTGGTTTCGGGTACGCGGATGCGTGGGCCGCCCGTCAGGGCGCCCGCCAGCAGCTCATGGTCGTCATCCGCATGGTGCAACCGTAGCAGGTCAGGTGGCTGCCGTGGCCACCTCGACGATCAGTTTCCGGGACTCCTCGGGGGAGAGGGCGATGGTGCGCTGGTGCCGGAACACGGCCCGGAGCCGGTCGACCTCGGTCGGCTCCTCGACGAGCTGACCGCCGACGAGGTGTTCGACGTAGCCGACCGGCGGATCCTCGGGGTACGGGAAGTCGAGCAGGACGAACTGGCCCAGCTCGCCGCCGGTCGCTCCGGCGGTGAACGGCAGGACCTGGATCATGATTCGCCCATCGTCGATCAACTGGACGAGCCGGTCCAGTTGGGCGGCGAGGATCTCCGGGGTGCCGATCCGGCAGTGCAGCGCCGCCTCGCCGAGCACCAGCTGGCACTGTAATCCGGGCCGGTTGCCGAGCACCTCCTGTCGGCGTAGCCGGAGCTGGACCCGGCGTTCCACCTCGGCCGGTTTCCGGTTGACCCAGGCTGCCCCGAGAAGTGCCCGGGCGTACTCCTCGGTCTGTAGCAGGCTCGGTACGACCTGCGGCTGGAACACCTGGATCTTGGCTGCCTCGCCTTCGAGACCGACGAAGGTCCGGAACCAGTCGGCCATGACGTCCCGGTAGGCGTACCACCAGTCGCGTTGGCTGGCGTCCCGGGCGAGCTGGACGATGACGTCGGCCTCGATGCCGTGTATGCCGTAGATGGGAAGCAGGCTGTGCACGATGACGGGGCGGGCACGAGCCCGAGCGGTCTCGATCCGCGACATTGTCGATTGGGCCATGTCCAACCGGGAGGCGACGTCTTCGAGCGTCAGGCCCGCCTGCTCCCGAAGCTGACGTAACGCCGAAGCGAGGCGACGGCGCTTGATGATCGAGGCCATGCCGCGATCATCCCATATCTCTGCGTCACCAATCGGTCGCGCAAAATCGTAGAGGGATATTGCGTCTACACGGGATCGCTGCAACACTGCGTACGGCTGCGATTACGCAAGCCGCACATCTGTCGCTTGTACTCAGTGGGCCTCGGCGGACTCGGCGGACTCGGTGGGCCTCGGCGGGACTCGGATGGGCCTCGGTGGGAGCGGTCACGGTCGGCGGATGGCCACACCAGGGGTCGACTGATTGGTGCCGGCCGGTCCGGGGCGTGTCGAGTGCAGGATGACGTTGCCCTGGACCAGCGGACCACAACTCTTCAGGAAAGGTTGGCGATGTACGACAACGGATGGCCGCCCAGCCCGTCGCGGGCGACCCTGGTGCGGGAGACCGCCTCGGCCAACGGGTTCACCATGCATCTGGACTTCGACGCGGCCAGCCTCGCCGATGCGCGGGAGCAGGCGGTCCGGTACGCCGAGGCGTTGAGCATCCTCTGCCCGGAGATCGTCATCGAAACGACCCAACTGTCGTACATGGACGCCTGGCAGCGCATCGAGCAGTTGTTCTGCGGTGCGATCGGCCCGGACGGCGAGGTGTGCGTGGATGTGTGGGAGCACCCCGGCTTCCACCGGGCAGAGGGGCTGGACGGCCTCGCCTGGGGCGATGGCGACGGCGACGGCGCTGCCTGACCCCGGTCAGTCCAGGTCGAATTCGCCATCCTGGGCACCGGCCACGAAGGCGTCCCACTCGGCCTGAGTGAAGACCAGGACCGGGCCGTCCGGCTCGGCGGAGTTGCGCATCCCGATCAGGTCGTCCACGAACGCGATCTCGACAGCACCCTCGGACGAGTCGCCCTCGGCGCGCTGCCACACCGCGCGGGACAGGTCGAAGTCACCCTTGGGGTGTTGCGTCATCGTCGGTTCCTCCACTGCGCGATCGGTCATAGCTGAAGGCTATCCATCAGCCCATCGTGCAGGATAGGCGAATGCCGAGCCTGACCCGCGCCGACGCGGCCGAGCGCGCCGCGCTGCTCACCGTCGAGTCGTACGACATCGATCTCGACTTCACCGGAGACGACGAGAACTTCCGTTCGACGGTCACCATCCGGTTCCGGGCAGCCGCTATCGGGGCGACCACCTTCGTCGAGATCCGTCCGACCCGACTGCTCGGGCTACGGCTCAACGGAGTGGAGTTGGACCTGGCGGCCCTCGACGACAATCGTGTCCCGTTGCCCGCGCTGCTCGCCGACAACACGCTGACCGTCGAGGCCGAGATGGCGTACTCGAACAGCGGCGAGGGGATGCACCGCTTCGTTGACCCGGCCGACGGGGAAACCTACCTCTATGCCATGTCCTTTCTGGACAACGCGCAACGCATCTTCGCCGCGTTCGACCAACCGGACCTGAAGGCACCGGTCACCCTGTCGGTGACCGCACCGCCGCACTGGCTGGTCGCCGCCAACGGTGCAGCGGCGGCCACTCCGGTAGCCGGTCGCTGGGAGTTCGCCCCGACTGAGCCGTTGGCCACCTACTTCGTCTCGCTGATCGCCGGGCCCTACCACGTCGTACGCGACGAGCACGACGGCATTCCCCTGGCCTTCTACTGCCGGCGTTCGCTCGCCGAACATCTCGATCGGGACGCCGAGGAGATTCTCACCATCACCCGGCAGTGCCTGGACCGGCTGCACGAGCTGTTCGAGGTGCGCTACCCGTTCGGCAAGTACGACCAGGCGTTCGTGCCCGAGTTCAATGCCGGGGCGATGGAGAATCCCGGCCTGGTCACGATCCAGGACGACCTCGTCTTCCGCTCGGCGGTCACCGAGAGCCAGCGTGAGTTGCGCGCCACCCTCATCGCCCACGAGATGGCGCACATGTGGTTCGGTGACCTGGTCACCATGCGCTGGTGGGACGACCTGTGGCTGAACGAGTCGTTCGCCGAGTACCTGGGGACGCGGGTGACCGCCGAGGCGACCCGCTTCGACCGCGCCTGGACCACCTTCGCGATGCGCCGCAAGGCCTGGGGGTACGCCGCCGACCAGCGCCCCTCCACCCATCCAGTCGCGCCGGTCGAGGTCGCCGACGCGGCGCAGGCGCTGCTGAACTTCGACGGCATCTCGTACGCCAAGGGCGCGGCCGTGCTGCGTCAGCTCGTCGCCCAGGTCGGCGACGCGGCGCTCCTGGCCGGGTTGCGGGCACACTTCGCCGCACACCGCTTCGGCAACGCCACTCTGGCCGACCTGCTGGGCGCACTCACCCAATCAAGCCTGGCGGGCGGGGATCGGCAGCCGAACCTGGACCTTGCCGACTGGGCGGAGGTGTGGCTGCGCCGGGCGCAGGTCAACACCCTGACCGTGGACGCGACCGTGGACGACCAGGGGCGCTATACCGAGGTCGCCGTGACCCAGACTGCTCCGCTGGAACACCCGGTGTTACGTCCGCACCGGATCGGCGTCGGGCTCTACGACACCGACCCGGCAGGGGGCGCTCGGCTCCGGGAACGGTTCGAGGTGGACCTCGTTCCGGAGGCCGACGGGGGACGGACGGTCCTGCCCGAGTTGGCCGGTCGGCAGGCGGCGACCGTACTGCTGCCCAACGACGGGGACCTGACCTTCGCCAAGGTACGCCTCGACCCGGCGTCGGCGGCGGCCGTACCGGTGCTTCTGCCGGCGTTGGCCGACTCGCTGGCCCGGGCGGTGCTCTGGGGTGCGACGCTCGACGCGGTGACCGACGGAGAGCGGCCAGTGGCCGACCTGGTCGACTTGATCCGCGCCGCGTTGCCCACCGAGACCGAGGTCGTCGTGGTGGAGGACGTACTGGCCCTGAGCCGTTCGCTGATCGACCGCTATCTCGACCCGGCGGCCCGGCACGCGGCGCTGGGACACGTTGGACGGGCCTGTGACCAGATGCTCGACACCGCACCGCCCGGTGGATCGATGCAGCTCGCGGCCGTCAAGGGACTGATCTGGACAAGCACCGGCCCGGAGCGGCTGGCCGGTTGGCTGGCCGGGGAGGCGGTACCGACCGGACTGGCCATCGATACCGATTTACGGTGGGCGCTGCTCGGCCGGCTTGCCGTGCTCGGAGCCGTGGGGGAGGCGGAGATCGCCCGGGAACTGGCTGCGGACCAGAGTGCGACCGGTGCGGCCCAGGCGGCACGGTGTCGGGCCACGCTGCCCGACCCCACGGCGAAGGAGCGCGCCTGGCAGGTGATCATCTCGGACACGACTCTCTCCAACCGGCTCGTGGAGGCCAACGCCGCCGGGTTCTGGCATCCCGAGCAGACGGGGCTGACCGACTCCTATGTGGAGCGGTACTTCACGGAGATGCCGGCGATGATGCATCGCCGTACCCCGTGGGTGGCCGAGGGGGTCGCGGCGCTGGCCTTTCCCCGCTACACGGTGGCCGAACCCACCCGGGAGCTGGCCGGGGCGTTGCTGGCCCGCGCCGACCTGGTGCCGGGACTGCGTCGGGTGGTCACCGACGCGGACGACGACCTGCGCCGTGCGCTGGTGGCCCGGACCGTGTTCCCGGCCCGGTCGGAGGTGGCCTGACCCCGGATGACGGACGGCTGTGAGCCGTGCCTTCTGTCACATGCCCGGCCGGTGATCAAGCATGATCGGCATACGATCGAGGCGTGGAACAGGACATCCGACGGGTCGGGATCATGGGGGGCACCTTCGACCCGATCCATCAGGGCCACCTCGTCGCGGCGAGCGAGGTGGCCGACCGGTTCGAGCTGGACGAGGTGGTGTTCGTACCGACCGGACAGCCCTGGCAGAAGGCCGACGAACCGGTCAGCCCGGCAGAGGACCGCTATCTGATGACGGTGATCGCAACCGCGTCGAATCCGCGTTTCCAGGTCAGTCGGGTCGACATCGACCGGGGCGGGCCGACCTACACCGTCGACACGTTGCGCGACCTGCGCGCCGAGTACGGCCCGAAGGTCGAACTCTTCTTCATCACCGGCGCGGACGCGTTGGAGAGGATCCTGTCCTGGAAAGATCTGGACCAGATGTTCGAGTTGGCGCACTTCATCGGGGTGACCCGACCCGGGTTCGAACTCACCGACGCGCATCTGCCGGCCGACACAGTCAGCCTGGTGCAGGTGCCGGCGATGGCCATCTCGTCCACCGACTGCCGGCGACGTGTCGCGGCGGGCGAGCCGGTCTGGTACCTGGTGCCCGACGGTGTGGTGCAGTACATCGCCAAACGCGGGCTGTATCGCGCGTGATTTGGGGGCTTTTCGTCCCTGTCGTTGCTGAAACTGACAAGTCGCGAACCGGAGACATGTGAGAGGCTTGGCAGAACGCACGGTTGATCGAAGGAGAACGGTGACAGCTTCCGAACGCGCCCTTGAGCTGGTGACTGCGGCGGCCCAGGCGGCTGCGGACAAGAAGGCGCAGGACATCGCCATCATCGACGTAGCGGACCAGCTGGTGATCACCGACGCGTTCCTGATCGCCTCCGCGCCCAACGAGCGTCAGGTGCTCGCCATCGTCGACGCCATCGAGGAACGACTACTCGAGCTGCCCGAGAAGGCCAAACCAGTACGCCGCGAGGGCGAGCGGGGTGGCCGCTGGGTGCTGCTCGACTACGTCGACGTGGTCATCCACGTGCAGCACACCGAGGAACGCGAGTTCTACGCCCTCGACCGGCTCTGGAAGGACTGCCCCACAATTCCGTTCGTCGACCGTGACCTCGTCGAAGCCGACGCGGGCGCGGCTGAATGACCAGACTGATCGTCTGGCGGCACGGCAACACCGACTGGAACGCCGCCAACCGGGTCCAGGGCCAGACCGACATCGCCCTCAACGACCTCGGCCGCGAGCAGGCCGCCCTGGCTGCGCCGTTGCTGGCCGCACTGCGTCCCGACGCCATCGTCGCCAGCGACCTCCAGCGTGCCATGGACACCGCGGCGGCCCTGGCCGCCCTGACCGGACTGCCGGTACGCACCGACGCCCGGCTACGCGAGCGCTACTACGGGCTGTGGCAGGGCCTGACCATGACCGAGGTCGCCGAGCGGTTCCCGGCCGAGCATGCGCGCTGGCGGGCCGGTGAGCCGGACCCGGGGTGCCAGGTGGAGAGCCTCGACGACATGGGCAAACGGGTCGGCGGTGCGTTGCAGGACGCGGCGGACGCCGTACCGGGGGGCACCATCGTGGTGGCCACCCACGGCGGCGGTGCCCGCCAGGGCTGCGGTCACCTGCTTGGCTGGGGCACGGCGATACTGCGTACGGTCGGGCCGCTGCAGAACTGCCACTGGACCGAGCTGCGGCACGACGACGTACGGGGCTGGCAATTGCGCGCCCACAACGTCGGGTTGATCACCCAGCGGGTCGTACCGGAAGCGGTCTGACCGGTCAGCGGTCAGCCGCCCGGGTCACCCGTACTGCTGCGGTTCTTCGGCGATCCGCTACCGTGCCGGCATGCCCGTCGCGGTCGTCACCGACTCCACCGCCTACCTGCCGGCTGAGCGCAGCGGCGCGTACGGACTCGCCCGCGTGCCGTTGACCGTGGTGCTGAACGGGCGGGCCGGGCTGGAGGGGGACGAGATTTCCGCCGCCGACGCCGTCCGGGCACTGGATGCGCGGCGGGTCGCAGTGAGCACCTCCCGGCCGGCACCCGAGCGGTTCGTGCAGACCTACCGCCATCTGCTGGACCAGGGAGCGACCGGCGTGGTGTCCGTGCACCTGTCGGCGAAACTCTCCGGCACCGTCGACGCGGCGCGGCTGGCCGCGACCGAGGTCGGCACGGACCAGGTCACGGTGGTCGACACCCGGTCGACCGGGATGGGCCTGGGCTTTCCGGTGCTCGCGGCTGTCGCAGCCGCCGAGCGCGGAGCGGACCTGGCGACGGTACGACAGGCCGCGGTCGACGCGGTCGGCCGTACCGACGCCTATTTCTATGTCGACACGCTCGAATTCCTCCGCCGGGGCGGCCGGATCAACGCCGCCTCGGCGCTGTTCGGCACCGCCCTGTCGGTCAAGCCGATCCTGCACGTCGTCGACGGTGCCATCGTCCTCTGTGACCGGGTCCGTACCGCCAGCCGCGCCCTGGCCCGACTGGTCGATCTCGCGGTCCGGGCCGCCGGAGACGCCGAGGCCGACATCGCCGTCCACCACCTCGGTGCACCACAACGGGCGGCGGAACTGGTCGAGGTGCTGGCCGACCGGTTGGGCCGACAACTCCACGACCGGTACGTCACCGAGGCGGGTGCGGTGATTGCCGCGCACGCCGGACCCGGGTTGGCCTGTGTCGTCGTACACCGTCGCGGCTGACCATCCACGGTCCGTACCGGTCGGCGGTGCCTGTCGGGTCGACGGTGCGTACCGGGTGGCGGTGCCTGTCGGGTCGGCGGTGCATACCGGGCGGCGGTGTGTATCGGGCGGCGGTCCGCCGATTACGGCAAACCCAGGGCGCCTGCGGGACCTGCCTTCTGGCCCATGAACCTCGACAGCTGCCGCAGCACCCTCTCAGCGGCATGGTTTGTGAACATTTGTTGTCCCCCCCCCAGCAACAACAACCGTTCACAAAGCAGAGCCAGGTGAGCGAACAGTGCTGGCCGCAGCCGGATCGAGACGAAGGTAGTGGCGGGGAGTGGGCTCCACCCCTGTCGGCATCGGTAGGCACCGTTCACCGTTCACCATTCGGCACTGGTCGGTGTCGGTAGGCGCTGGCCGGTAGGCGCTGGTCGGGACCGGTCTGGTCGGTACCGGGACTGGTGACACTGGTCTGGTCGGTACTGGCCTGGTCGGCCTGATGAGGCCGATGAGGTGCACGATGCCGACGAGGTGGAAGGTCGGTCGGCGGCTGGCGGTTAGCACATCGCATCATGATCAGGGCGTTTTCCACAGCCGGGTCAGTTTTCCACAGCGGGCGATCGGTGGCCGGTGCAAAGGCCGCTGCTGCGCTTGACTGCCGAACGTGGCCGACGACGACGAGACGATGGTGCGGCAGCGACTCAGCCGGCTGCTTGGTAGCCGGACCGAGCTGCCGCTTCGGTCCGCTGTCCAGCCGATGCCGTCGGCCGTACCCGCGAGTTCCGACGTGCTGCCGGTGGGGCCTACCGCCGCACCCCGGCTGACCGGGCCCGGGGCCTTCGACCCGGGCCGGCGGGGAGTCAAGGCACTGGCGGTGGTCGCCGTACTGGTGGTGCTCGGTGCCGCTGTCTGGGCCTGGCGGTCCCGCCCACATACGGAGCCGGTCGGGGCCCCGGTGTCGGCAGCCCTGTCCGCGTCGCACCAGACCGTTTCAGATCCGAGCGGGACAGCGGGGGAGGTCGTGGTCGCGGTCGCCGGCAAGGTGCGCCGCCCCGGTCTGGTCCGGCTACCCGCCGGAGCCCGGGTCGCTGACGCGCTGGCCGCTGCCGGCGGAGTGCTGCCCGGTGTGGACATCGCACTGCTCAACCTGGCCCGCAAGGTCAGCGACGGTGAGCTGATCCTGGTCGGCGTTACCGCACCGCCCGGAGCCGCCGGGCAACCCGGCGTCCCCGGGGCGGCCCCGGAGCCGGGCACGGTGGCGGGCGGTGGCGGAAAGGTCAACCTCAACACGGCCACCCTGGCCCAACTGGACGCGTTGCCTGGCGTCGGGCCGGTACTCGCCCAACGCATCCTCGCCCATCGCGAGCAGCACGGCCCGTTCCGCGCCGTCAGCGACCTCCGCCAGGTCACCGGCATCGGTGATGCGAAGTACGAGGACCTGAAGGATCTGGTGACGGTATGACTATCCCGCCGCCTGGGCCAGCCGTGCCAACCCCGGGCGTGCCAGCCCGGGCCGTGTCCATTCCAGCCGTGCCAACTCCGGACGTGCCAGCCCGGGCCGTGTCCATCCCAGCCGTGCCAACCCCGGCCCGGAAGGACCCGCCCGACCTGCGGCTGGCCGGGCTGGCCGTGGCTACCTGGCTCACTGCCCTGGCCGGGCTGTATCTCTCCGTACCGGTCATGGTGGCGGTCGCCGTACTGGCCACGATCGGTGCGCTCGCTCTGGCCGGTCAGCTACTCCGGCGCCCACCGAACGAGACCCGCTGGGCTGGCATCGGCCGGTACGGGTGGATCGCCGTTACGGTGCTGCTCGGTGTGGTGTGTGGAAGTACGGCGACCGCCGCCCGACTCGTCGTACGCGACGCCACCCCGCTCGCCAACCTGGTTACGGCGGGAGCCAGCGTCACGGCCGAACTGGTGGTCCGCGACGACCCACGTGCGGTCCGGGGCACCACCGGCCGGCCGCCGATCTACCTGGTCGCGGTTGGCTCGTCCTGGGTGCGGGACCCGGCCGGCACCCGGGTCCACACCGATGCCCGGATCCTGGTGCTCGCCAGCGATCCCGACTGGCGGGAGCTGTTGCCCGGCCAGCGGGTGATTGCCAATGGCCGGCTGGCCGCACCCCAGGGTGGTGACCTGACCGCGGCGGTGCTGTCGGTCGGTACCCCACCGGTACGACTCGGCGAGCCCTCGTGGGCCCAGCGGGCGGCCGGTACGCTGCGGGCCGGTCTACAGCGGGCCTGTGCGCCGTTACCGGACGAACCGGGGGGACTGCTGCCCGGACTGGTGGTGGGGGACACCAGCCGACTCGACCCCGCGGTCGAGGACGACTTCCTGGCTACCGGGATGACGCATCTCAACGCGGTCTCCGGGTCCAACGTCGCTATTTTGATCGGTCTCGTGTTGCTGCTTGCCCGTTGGGGTCGGGCCGGGCCCTGGCTGGCCGCTGCCCTCTGCGGTGTCGCCCTGGTCGGATTCGTGATCCTGGCCCGGCCGTCGCCGAGCGTGGTGCGGGCCGCCACCATGGGCGCGGTCGGGCTGCTCGGGCTCGCTCTTGGCCGACCGCGAGCGGCGTTACCGGCCCTGGGGGCGGCCGTCGTCGTGCTGGTCGTGGCCGATCCGGAACTTGCCGGGGACGCCGGGTTCGCACTGTCGGTGCTCGCCACCGGTGGGCTGTTGCTGATCGCGCCCGGCTGGCGGGACGCGTTGCGGCGTCGGGGCGTACCGGTCGGTGCGGCGGAGGCGCTGGCGGTCCCGGCCGCCGCCCAGGTGGCCTGTGCACCGGTGGTGGCGGGACTTTCCGGGACGGTCAGCCTGGTGGCCGTCCCAGCGAACCTGCTGGCGGTGCCGGCGATCGCGCCCGCCACGGTGCTCGGGGTGGTGGCGGCCGTGGTTTCTCCGGTCTGGCCCGCCGGTGCCGAGTTCGTCGCGTGGCTGGGCAGTTGGCCGGCCTGGTGGCTGGTGACCGTGGCGCGATACGGTGCTCGACTGCCCGTCGGCACTCTGCCCTGGCTCGACGGGGTGGCGGGCGGGCTGACGCTGGCCGCGCTCACCGTGGCCCTGCTGGTGGCCGCTCGGCATCCTCTGGTACGTCGGCTGGTGGCGGTGGTCGCGGTCGCGGTGGTGGTCGGTGCGCTGCCGGTCCGTATGGTCGCCAACGGTTGGCCACCGGAGGGTTGGGTGGTGGTGGTCTGCGCGGTCGGCCAGGGGGACGCCGTGGTGCTGCCGGTGGGGTCGGGGCGGGCGGTTCTTGTCGACACCGGTCCCGATCCGGTGGCGGTTGACCGGTGTCTGCGGCGGCTCGGGATACGGACGGTGTCACTGCTGGTCGTCAGCCACTTTCACGCGGACCACACGGGTGGGGTGGACGGTGTCTTCCGGGGGCGCCGGGTGGCGGCGGTGGCGACTCCACAGTGGCCCGAGCCGGCAACCGGCCGGGAGATGGTCGAGGCGGCTGCCGTGCGTGGCGGAGCGCCGGTGGCGGTGGTCGGGACCGGCTGGTCGTACCTGGCTGGGCGGGTGGCGCTGGCGTCGGTCGGGCCGCCCCAGCAACTGCGCGGCACGCGGTCCGATCCAAACAACAACTCGGTCATCCTGTCCGCCCGGGTGCGAGGAGTGCACATTCTGTTGGCTGGGGATGCCGAGAGCGAGCAGCAGCGGGCGTTGCTCGACAACCCACCCCCCGATGGTCTGCGAGCGGACGTACTCAAAGTCGCCCACCACGGTTCGGCCTACCAGGACGCTGGTTTCCTCGACGCTGTGTCCCCAGCGGTGGCCCTGGTTCCGGTGGGTGTCGACAACCGGTACGGCCACCCGAACGCCGCTGTGCTCGGCCGGCTGGCCCGGGGTGGGGCCCGGGTACTGCGTACGGACACCGACGGTGACCTGGCCGTGGTCGTCCGTCCAGGCAGAGGACTGGCGGTGGTCGTACGGGGATCGGAGGTGGGGGAGCGGGGGAGCTGACAGCCATCGGGCAATGCGCTCCAACTTAAGGTAAATGTCTGGATTTGCGCTAAGTGCGGGGTCAGCTGCGGGGAGCCGGGTGAGCAGGTCTGGCGCCTGCCGCCCAGCGTGCGAGTATGACGGCGTGACCCCCACCAGCCTGGCACCCGTCCTGCTCGTCCTCGGTGACGAGGAGCTGCTCGTCACCCGTGCGATCTCCGCGACGATCACCCAGGCGCGGGAAGCCGACCCGGGGGCGGACGTACGAGAGTACGAAGCGGGTTCGTTGACTCCAGGCGAGATCGCCGAGATGCTCAGCCCCTCCCTCTTCGGCGGCCGGCGGGTACTGATCGTGCGGGCCGGTCAGGACGCGCGCAAGGACTTGGCGGCAGCGCTGTTGGCGTACGTGAAGAATCCCGACCCGGAGGTCCACCTGCTGGTGACACATGCCGGTGGGGCCAAGGGCAAGGCCTTCGCCGACGGGCTCCGGCAGGCGGGTGCGCTGGTCGTTCCCGCCGGCAAGCTCAAGGGACACCGGGACCGGGTCGGTTTCGTCCGTGAGGAGATCCGGCGGGCCGGGGGTAAGTGCACCGAGGACGCCGCCGAAGCACTGCTCGCCGCCGTCGGCAACGACCTGCGTGAGCTGGCGTCCGCCTGTGCGCAGCTGATGGCCGACACCGACGGCCGGATCGGGGCGGACACGGTCGCCCGTTACTACCGGGGCCGGGCCGAGGTGAGCGGCTTCACGGTCGCCGACGCGGCCATGGTCGGGGACGTACCCGGTGCCCTGGAGGCGCTGCGGTGGGCGCTGCACGTCGGGGTCGACCCGGTGCCGATCGCCGATGCCATCGCCGACGGGGTACGTACCGTCGCCCGGGTGGCATCGGCTGGGCGGGGCAGTGCCTATCAGTTGGCGAGCAGCCTCGGTATGCCGGCCTGGAAGATCGAGCGTGCCCAGCGGCAGGGGCGGGGCTGGACTCCCGAAGGACTGGTCGACGCGATGCAGGCGGCGGCCGATTGCAACGCCGCCGTCAAGGGGGGCGCCGACGACCGGGGGTACGCGCTTGAGCGGGCGGTCTTCGCCCTCGCCGCGGCCCGGCAGGGAGGCGGCAGCCGATGACCTCGGGCAGGTCGACCGGGTGGGCCGAGATCTCGTCCGACCGGCGGCCGGTGCAGTGGACAGTGCCGGACCGGCGGCAGGCCATGCGGCGCAGGCAGCAGGCACCGCCGCGGGCGGTGGTTCCCGGACGGCGAACACCTGGCGCGGCCGTCGACCCAGCCCGGAATCGTCCGCTGTACTGCCGGATGCTCGGCCTGCGGCACGTCCGCCCGGGTGGGCTGCTGAGGTTCGCCTACTTCGAGGGGGCCATCTTCCTCGGGGTGCTGCTCGGCTTGGCCGAGCTGGTGAGCTGGTGGGGCGTGTTGGCCCTGCCTGCCCTGGTCGCCCTGATGGTGAAGATCAACGATATGGCGGTGGCGGCAATAGGACGGGCGGCAGCCCGGGTGCCGGAGATCGAGCAGGACCGGTTTCGCCGGGAGATCACACCAGTGGTCGGCCGGGCCGCCGTACCCGGCAGGAGCCTTGCCCAGCCGTCGCCCGACCTCCGTCCTGCGGGGCCGGGCCCGGTCGGCAGCCGGACCATCGACATCACCGACGTCGCCGCGCAACCCGTGGTGCCCGACCCGGTACGGCAGGAAGTCCGGGCGACAGCAGGTGGCCGACGTGATCCGGTACGAGGCCCATTGAGCTGGCATCGGGCCGCGTTGACGTGGAACACCGCCGACCGGCTGCCCCGGGTACGGGAGAAACTGCGGCCGATCCGCCAGTGGGCTGGGCGGTGGGAGCAGCCCGACCTCCGACACCGGCTGGCACACCATTCGGCCGAGCATCGCTACGAGTAGCCCAGTCCATCCTCGTCAGGACCGACAGCGAGGTCTCGGGGCGATTCATCACCGCACGGCACTCGTCAGCGGCCAGAACAGCACGACGGGCAAGACAGCATGACGGGCACCTTCCGAGCCGGTCGTACGACTCGGGGAGGTGCCCGTCGAAGTCTCGGGTCGAACCCTCAGGCGGAGAGCGACTGCAGGCGCTTGGCGATCGCCGACTTGCGGTTCGCTGCCTGGTTGCTGTGGATCACGCCCTTGCTGGCGGCCTTGTCCAGCTTGCGCGATGCCTCGCGCATCAGCTCGATGGCCTTCTCGGCCTCGCCGGCCTCGGCAGCCTCGTTGAACTTGCGGATGGCGGTCTTCAGCGACGACTTGACCGACTTGTTACGCAGCCGGCGCTTCTCGTTCTGCCGGTTGCGCTTGATCTGGGACTTGATGTTCGCCACGCGACAGCCTCGTCTTGATAGCTCGGGTTGGTCTAGTTGACGCGCAGGCAACAACAAGGCGTCACCACTACGCGAAGAGTCAGGTTACCAGGTCACCGAGGCCAGGCCAAAAGCGCGCCATCACCATGCCCCCGCGGCCACTGCCCGCTTGCTCTGTGAGCCGGCTCGGCCAGTGCCCGCCCGCCGGCTCACCAGCCTGCTCAACCAGCCTGCTCAGCGCCAGCCCTGCCGACGTGCCAACCAGGCCAGTGCCATCTCCCCGCTCCACTGTTCGTGCGTTCGTACGTGCGGGGAGGCCCCGGTAGGCCCGGACGCTGCCCGGCACAACCAGTATCCGGACATAGCCGCGAGCGTGGCATCCAGGGCGTGGGGTGGCGCCTCGGCTGCGGCGGGATGCGTGGCGAAGAACCGGTCGGCGTCCAGGCCACTCGCGTACGCGGTGACGAGCAGACCCGCCACGTCGAACCAGGCGGGCCCGAAACACACCCAGTTCCAGTCGCAGAACCAGGCGTCTCCGACCCGATCGATGAGTACGTTGTCCAGCCGCAGGTCGTTGTGGATGACTGTGCCGGTCGCGGCGTATCCGGGGAGCAGTGCCTCCAGGCGTACCAGCTCCGGCAGCCGGTCCAGGGTGCCGGCCGATACGGCGGGCACCGGTTCCCGGCCAGCGGCGATCTCCCGCCACCAGGACAGGTCGGTGTGGGCGACCCCGGCCAGCCCGGACAGGCCGAGGGCGACCAGTTCGGCGGGAGGCTCACGGAGCGCGTCGGCAACCGTGGCGTACGCCGTGAGGGTGGCGTCCAACTCGGCGGGCACCCAGGGCAGTGTGGGCATCCGACCGCCGTCGACGGCGTCGAGGCAGATGACGAAGTGATCTGCTGTGGTGAGTGTCCATCGGGGGCGGGGCACCCGGAGCCGTGGTGGAAGGACGGCGGTGACGGCGGCCTCCCGGGCGTACCAGTGGCAGAGGTCCGGCTGGCCGATCAGGGACGCGGCCTTGACGAAGACCGGCTCCCCAGCGGCCGTGTCGAGTACGGCGGCGAAGCCCCGGGTGAAGCCACCACCGGCGGTACGGGCACCGGTGACCGGGCTGCCCAACCGATCCTCGATCGTCGCGCGCAGATCCGGTGGCAGGTCGGCCCAGTCGGGCCGGATCGCGGTCCGGTCGTACGGGACGGCCGGTAGCGGGAGCGCGGACATCTCCCCATCCTGCCTGGCGCGAAATCCGTTGGCATCCGGTCGGGCGCGGCGCGGCTTGGCTGGTGGCGATCTGTCAGACTGCCCCGTTATGCGGACGGACGACTTCTGGACCTTGATCGACCAGGCCCGGACCGGTGCCGACGGGGACGTCGAGGCGATTGCTGCCCGGGCGACGGAGCTGTTGGCCGCCCGGGACGTCGCCGACATCGTCGGATACGCCCGGCACCAGCGCCGGGTGCTGGCCGCCTCCTACCTGGTGGATCTGTGGGGGGCGGCGTACCTGATCAACGGTGGCTGCTCCGACGACTGGTTCGACTACTTCCGGGGGTGGTTGATCGCCCAGGGGCGGAGCGTGTTCGCCCGGGCGGTGGCCGAGCCCGACTCGCTGGCCGAGCTGCCGGTGGTTCGGCAGGCGGCGGTGACGGGTGAGGACTTCGCGTCGCAGGAGATGCTAGGCGTCGCCACCCGGGCCTATCGCAAGGCGACGGCCACGGAGTTGCCGCCCGACCCGGACGCGGTGCCGTACCCCCCGGAGATCGGCGAATTCTGGGACTTCGACGACGAGGGTTCGGCACGGCGGCAACTTCCTCGGCTGGCGGCTCTGTTCCTGGATCCGCCAGCGGAGTGAGCTACCGGAGGAGTGAGGGTGCCGGCGGAGTGAGGGTGCCGGCGGAACGATCCGCCGGAGGAGTGATCCGCCCCCGCTCCCGGGGACGTGGGAGCATAGAGGCGGTCGGCATCCCGCCGATCGTTGCCCGTCCTCCTCAGTCGATCAGAACGGACCGCTGTGCCACCGACGCTCGACCCCGGCGCGAACGCTCCTGGTGCCACCGACCCTGGCCGCATCCGGAACTTCTGCATCATCGCCCACATCGACCACGGTAAGTCGACCCTGGCCGACCGGATGTTGCAGCTCACCGGTGTGGTCGATCCCCGGCAGATGCGCGCGCAGTATCTCGACCGGATGGACATCGAGCGGGAGCGCGGCATCACGATCAAGAGTCAGGCGGTCCGCATGCCGTGGACCGTACGGGAGGGCGCCCAGCAGGGCGAACACGCCGTCCTGAACATGATCGACACCCCGGGACACGTGGACTTCACCTACGAGGTGTCCCGCTCGCTGGCCGCCTGTGAGGGTGCGGTGCTACTGGTCGACGCGGCGCAGGGGATCGAGGCCCAGACACTGGCCAACCTCTACCTGGCGCTGGAGAACGACCTGCACGTCATTCCGGTGCTCAACAAGATCGACCTGCCGGCGGCGCAGCCGGACAAGTACGCCGAGGAGTTGGCCCATCTGATCGGCGGCGACCCGAGCGACTGCATCCGGGTCTCCGGCAAGACCGGTGAGGGCGTGCCGTACCTGCTCGACGAGATCGTGCGGCAGTTCAAGCCGCCGGTCGGGGACGCGCCGGCCCCGGCCCGCGCGATGATCTTCGACTCGGTGTACGACGTCTACCGGGGCGTGGTCACCTACGTCCGGGTCATCGACGGTCGGATCGAGGCCCGCGACAAGATCAAGATGATGTCCACCGGCGCGGTGCACGAGCTGCTGGAGATCGGCGTCATCTCCCCGGAGATGGAGAAGGCCGGGGCGCTCGGCGTCGGCGAGGTCGGCTACCTCATCACCGGCGTGAAGGACGTCCGGCAGTCCCGGGTCGGTGACACGGTCACCATCAACGCCCGGCCAGCCGCCGAGCCGCTGGGCGGCTACAAGGACCCGAAGCCGATGGTCTACTCCGGGCTCTACCCGATCGACGGCTCCGACTACCCGGACCTGCGGGAGGCGCTGGACAAGCTCAAGCTCAACGACGCCGCGCTCAGCTACGAGCCGGAGACCTCCGGTGCGCTCGGCTTCGGTTTCCGGTGTGGCTTCCTCGGCCTGCTCCACCTGGAGATCATCCGGGAACGGCTGGAGCGCGAGTTCGGACTGGACCTCATCTCCACCGCGCCGAACGTCGTCTACCGGGCCATCCTGGAGGACGGCAACGAGATCGTCGTCACCAACCCCAGCGAATACCCGACCGGCAAGGTGGCCGAGGTCTTCGAGCCGGTCGTCCGGGCTACGGTGCTGACCCCCAACGACTACGTCGGCGCGGTCATGGAGCTGTGCCAGGGACGCCGGGGTTCGTTGCAGGGGATGGACTACCTCTCCGCCGACCGGGTCGAGCTGCGCTACACGCTGCCGCTGGCCGAGATCATCTTCGACTTCTTCGACCAGCTCAAGAGCCGTACCAAGGGCTACGCGTCATTGGACTACGAGCCCACCGACGAGCAGTCGTCCGACCTGGTCAAGGTGGACATCCTGCTGCATGGCGAGCCGGTGGACGCGTTCAGCGCCATCGTGCACAAGGACAAGGCGTACAACTACGGCGTCACGATCGCCGCCAAGCTTCGTACGTTGATCCCGCGCCAGCAGTTCGAGGTGCCGATCCAGGCAGCCATCGGCAACCGGGTGATCGCCCGGGAGACCATCCGGGCGATTCGCAAGGACGTGCTGGCCAAGTGCTACGGCGGTGACATCACCCGGAAGCGCAAGCTGCTGGAGAAGCAGAAGGAAGGCAAGAAGCGAATGAAGATGGTGGGCCGGGTCGAGGTCCCCCAGGAAGCCTTCATCGCCGCGCTCTCCACCTCCGACTCCGGCGATGGTGGCGGCAAGGGCGGCGGAAAGAAGTGACCCTGGGGGCACACGGGCCTGCGGCTGAAACCCTGCGGGCGTACGGGCCCACCGCGTCGTTCTGCCCCCGCTGTGCGGCACAGCTGTCAGCCACCCCGCCGACCAGTTGTGCCGCCTGCGGCTACCAGTTGTTCATCAACGCCCGCCCCACCGGGGGCGTGATCGTGCTCGACGGCCACCCGGACGACCGGCGGTTCCTGGCGTTGAAGCGGGCGGCGCAGCCGCAGGCGGGGCGCTGGGAACTGCCGGGCGGCTTCTGTGACGGCTGGGAGCACCCGGCCGAGGCAGCTGTCCGGGAAGCCCGGGAGGAGTTGGGCGTCGAGGTCGAGCTGGGTGACCTTGTCGGCATGTACCTCGGGGGTTACGACTTCCAGGGCGAGACGTTGCCCGTCCTCGATGTGTTCTTCCTGGCGAGGATCGCCACGGGGGAGATCACGTTGAACCCCAGCGAATCCTCCGACATGAAGTGGTTCCCACTCGCGGAGCCGCCTCCGTTGGCCTTCTCCACGATGGATCGGGCGGTCCGGGACACGGCCCGCCGATTCGGCCACTGATCGCAGTCCGGTATTTCGCTGTCATCGACCCGGTTTGAGATTTACGAGGGTCGGGAACTTAATCGTCACCAACAGCGAGGCACACCCCCGGAGGAGGACCGTCGTGGAACTCACCGTTCTCGGTATCATCACCGCACTCATCGTCGGACTGATCGTTGGCGCGATTGGTCGCCTGATCGTTCCGGGCCGCCAGAACATGCCGATGTGGCTGCATATGCTCATCGGTGTCGGCGCGGCGCTACTCGGTACCGTACTGGCCCGAGCCATGGGTATCGCCACCCAGACCGCTGGCATCGACTGGGCCGAACTGCTCGTCCAGGTGGTCGTGGCCGCCCTGGCCGTGGCCCTGGTGGCGGGTGTCGGTGGACGGCGCAGCGTGAGTCGTTACTGATTCGACAGTGGCGTAGCGTGAACCGCTACTGATTCGACTGTGGCGTAGCGTGAACCGCTACTGATTCGACTGTGGCGTAGCGTCAACCGCTACTGATTCGACTGCGACTATGGATCGGGACGCCGGATCATTTGATCCGGCGTCCCGACATTGTTGAGGGCCTTTCCGGCAACCCCCGCGGGGGTCGCCGGAAAAGGCCCTCAACCGCATGTCAGCGAAGCCAGGGAATGTTGCGGTCGAGCAGATCGCGTTCCTTGAGTTCCTTACGGAGCGGGATCTCGTTGTCGATGTAGCCGTCCCAGTTGATGCCCCAGTAGTTCGCGGTGTGCGTACCCTCACCGCAGAGCTGACGCTGGACCGGGGTGCGGTTGGCCCACCACTCGCCGTCCTTGTCGATGTGCAGTTCGTCGAGCGGACGGATCCACCGGTAGGTGTAGCCGACGAAGAGCATCTTGCGGGTGACGGTCGACAGGTTCGTCGACCGGGAGTGCCACTGGCGGCGGTCGAAGATGAACGCGTCACCCGGGTTGGCGGTGATCTCGACCGTGCCCTCCGGATCCGGGTTGTGCACGGTGAGGTCGTCCGGCCGGTCCAGCGAGTTCCACAGGTGGCTGCCCGGGATCACCTTCGTGGCACCCCGCCCGGTCTCCGAGAGGTCGGAGAGGACGTAGGCCACCTTCAGCGAGAACATCGGCCGGGGGACGTTCGGGTCCATCGTCTCCGGGTCGGAGTTCTGCCGGTATCCGTCCTGGTGCCAACCCCAGTACGGCTTCTCCGGCTCGGCCGCCGGCGGGGTCACGTCCAGGTGGTTGTGGTGGGTGTAGATGTTCCAGCCGGCCAGCCCCCACATGTACGGGAACGCGATCGGGTGGGTGAGCAGCTCGCCGAAGAGCTCGTCGCGCTCCAGGAAGCCCAGCAGGTGCAGCGTGCCGTCCTTGGTGGTACGCCCAGCGGCCAGCTCCTCCGCGTAGACGCGGTCGACCGCCGCCTCCAGGGCCGCGCGGTGATCCTCGGTCAGGACGTTGCGCAACAGCATGAAGCCCTGCTCGTGGAACTCCTTGCGGTCAGTCTCACTGATCGGCTCGTACCCGGTCCGGCCACCGTAATCGAACACCGCGTCCAACCTCCCCATAGGTGGGAGCCCGTTGCTGGGCCCACACAACCCGCCGATGGTAACTCCTCGCAGTCGACTGCGAAGACAGGGCGTTCCGGTCGGTCGACAGCGAGCCGGGCAGGGGGTACGAAGGGGGACAGGCTGCTGCGGAAAGTGAGAATTCGTGGCGTTCGACAGGCTGGCGGGACGCTCCGCAGCCAGGCGCTACAGGTCCGCGAACACTTCGGCGACGACCAGCTCGGCGCTCGGGTCGGCATCGTCGACCCGGGACCAGGCACCCTTCTCGGCGGTCCATTGCAGGTCACCGAAGCGCACCCGCTTCACGCCGTGGTCACTTGCGTGGGCCACCAGCCAGTGCGCGTACCGCCACCCGGTCTGGGCATTGGTTGCTGCCACCGTCAGACCGATCAGGTCGGCAGGGGTACCCGTCTTCAGTTGGCCCCAGTCCAGCCGCAGGCCGTCGATCAGCGCGGCCGCCGCCGCGCTGCCCCGCATCGCCGGCTCCCGTCCGACGCTGCAGGCAACCGCGCCGGTTGCGTTACCCACCAGGGCCCGGGCGAGCACCGCCGACTCGTCGGCCCACTTCTCGTACGCCTCGGGGTAGGCCGAGCGCTGTACTGCCTGGGCGGCATCGGTGACCCGCATCCGCTCCCAGCCCCGCACCTTCTTCAGCGCGGCGTAGAAACGGTTCGCCGCGTAGCGCGGGTCGCTGATCTGCTCTGGCGTACCCCAGCCCTGGCTCGGGCGCTGCTGGAAGAGTCCTATCGAATCCCGGTCACCGCCGGCCAGGTTCTCCAATCCGGACTCCTGGTACGCGGTGGCCAGCGCGACCACTACCGCCTGTTCCGGCATCTTGCGGCGGATTCCGATCGCCGCGATCGTGGCCGCGTTGGCCATTTGTACGGGATTGAGGTGGACCCGGCCATCCGCTTGCACCGTGCAGCGCTGGATCAGGGACGGTAGTGGTAGTTGGTGCCGGAGTGGACCGAGGCTGACGTACACGCCGATCCCGATGACCAGCACGAGCACCACAGCCCCTATCACCACTGCCCGAATCCGCACCGGCACCCCCTGCTCGAATGTGTGCAATCGTACGTCCGTCCGCCCACAACCGGCCGGGGTCGCCGAGCACCTGGTCGTACCGCCCGCACCGATCGGCTGACCGGTGCGGACCAGTCGACGGGAGCGATCCGGCCCGCCGACGGGTCCACCTAGGTCTCTGGTACCCAGCGGGCCGGCCGCTTCTCACGGAGGGCGAGAATTCCCTCCCGTCCCTCCGTCGAACGGAAGAATCGGGTAGACCGGTCGGTCAGGTCAGCGAGATCAGCCCGGAAGTCGGTGGTGGTGGGCCGCCGCCGCAGCAGCTCCTTCGCGCCGGCCAGCGCCCCCGGCGCACCTCGGACCAGCGCGGCGCAGTAGGCGGCCACCGTCGCGTCCAGTTCGTCGGCCGGCGTCGCGACCGTCACCAGCCCGATCCGCTCGGCTCGCCGGCCGTCGAAGACCTCACCGGTCAGGTACAGCTCGGCGGCGGCGCGCGGATGCAGCCGGGGCAGCACGGTGGCGGAGATGACCGCCGGAATCACCCCGATGCGTACCTCGGTGAAGGCGAAGGTCGCCTCGGCGGCGCAGACCGCGATGTCGGCCGCCGTGATCAGCCCCAGGCCACCAGCCCGGGCCGGGCCGGCCACCCGGGCCACCACCGGCTTCGGGCACTCCCAGATGGCGGTCAGCACCTCGCCGAGCATGGCTGCCGGAACGGTGCCACTGTCGAACGCCGCCGCGGTCTCCTTCAGGTCCGCGCCGGAGCAGAACACCGGCCCGGTGTGGGAGAGCACCACCGTACGGACCGTGTCGTCCGCGACGGCCGTGGCGAGCGCGGCGAGGAGTTGGGTCATCAGGGGGGTGGAGAGCGCGTTGCGGTTGTGCGGGCTGTCCAGCGTGAGCGTGGTCACGCCATGCGCGGTCGATGCCCGGACCAGTGGGTCGGGCTCAGTGGTCAGCTCTGCGGTCATGCGGCGCACACTAGTGGCATGCCCGCTGTGCTCCCAGAAGGTGAACCCGTGCCCGGCGACGGGATGCTGCCGTCCGCCGCGCTCGCCCAGGTCGGCGTGCGTGGTTTCGGGGTCTATGTCCATGTCCCGTTCTGCGCCAGCCGGTGTGGCTACTGCGACTTCAACACCTACACCGCCAGCGAGTTGGGCGGTGGTGCCAGTCGAGACGGGTACGCCGACAGCGTCCTGGCCGAGCTGGCCCTGGCCCGCCGGGTGCTGGCCGACCAACCGCCACGCCGGGTGGACACCGTCTTCGTCGGCGGCGGCACCCCCACCCTGCTGCCCGCCGACGACCTTGCCCGCATCCTGGACGGCATCGACCGCACCTGGGGTCTTGCCGCCGACGTCGAGGTCACCACCGAGGCCAATCCCGAGTCGGTGACCCCGGAGTCGCTCAAGACGCTACGGGCGGCCGGCTACACCCGGATCTCGCTGGGCATGCAGTCGGCCGCCGCCGGAGTGCTCGCGGTCCTCGACCGCCGGCACACCGCCGGTCGGGCCACGGCTGCTGTCGCGGAGGCCCGCGACGCCGGGTTCGACCACGTCAACCTGGACCTGATCTACGGCACGCCGGGGGAGAGCGCCGAGGACTTCGCCGCCTCGCTGGCCGAGGTGACCGCCGCCGGGGTCGACCACGTCAGCGCGTACGCCCTGATCGTGGAGGACGGCACCCGGCTGGCCGCCCGGATGCGCCGGGGCGAGTTGCCGTACCCGAGTGACGACGTGGCCGCAGACCGCTACCTGGCGGCCGAGGCCGCGCTGACCGCCGCCGGCTTCTCCTGGTACGAGGTGTCCAACTGGGCTCGTACACCGGCCGCCCGGTGCCGACACAACCTGCTCTACTGGACCGGCGCTGACTGGTGGGGGCTCGGTCCCGGGGCGCACAGCCACGTCGGTGGGGTCCGCTGGTGGAACGTCAAACACCCGACGACGTACGCGGCTCGGCTCGCCGAGGGGAGGTCCCCGGGACACGGGCGGGAGACGCTGACCCTCGCGGATCAGCGGATGGAGGACGTGATGCTGCGGCTGCGCCTGGCCACTGGGTTGCCGCTGGACACCCTCGACGACGCCGGCCGGGCCGCCGCGACCCGGGCGCTGGCCAACGGGCTGCTCCAGGAACCGGCGTACGCCGCCGGGCGCGCGGTGCTCACCCTGCGCGGGCGGCTCCTCGCCGACGCGGTCGTCCGCGACCTGCTGCCCTGACCGGTACGGCCTGCGCCCGGGCTGCCGACCGGGATCCGTCGACTGCCCGGCGCGGCCGGTCTTGGAGCTACTTAACCATCCGAATGCTCATCGGGTAGTGGTAAAGCACGCCCTCGTTGGCCTTCACACCACCGAGGATCGAGAAGACGACCAGGATGACGAAGGTGATCAGCGGCAGGAAGAACAGCAGACCCAGGGTGCACGTCATGAGGATGGCCGCGATGATGTTGGCGATGCCCCAGGTGATCTGGAAGTTCAGCGCCTCCACCGCGTGTGCCCGTACGGTCGGCGACTCGTTTCCTTTGGCCAACATCGCTACGAGTGGGGCGATGAAGCTCACGAGGATGCCACCGAAGTGGGCGATCAGCACCCAGGTCTTCTCGTCGTTGTTGGCGTAGCCGACCGGGGCTGCAGCCCCGTACGGGCCGCCGGGCGGGGGGTAGCCACCACTCGGCGGGGGGTATCCGCCGCCCGGTGGCGGATACCCGCCAGCGGGATAGTCCGTCGACGGTGGGATGTCGCCGGGTGACTGGTACGGCGATGCCGCGTAGGACGGCGACTCGGGAGTGACCCCGTACGGCGCCCCGTACCCGGGCGGCTCGGACGACGGCGGCTCGGACGACGGTGGTCCGTACGACGGTGGCTCGGACGACGGCGGCTCGGCCGGCGATGTCGCGGATCCGGGGGAGGGAACCTCGCCCGGCATCGAGTAGGACGCGGGGGATGTGGGGGACGCGGTCGGGTCCGGTGACGGTGCCCCGGAGTTGTTCCCGTCGGAAGGGCGAGGTGGTTCTGTCATGAAACTCACGCTAAGGGGCGAGTACAAGGGGCACTAGACCGGTACCAGACAGTTTTCCGAACAACTGGTGAGGAAGTTTCCGAACCACGGGCCAGAAAGCTCTAAGTGATCATCGCGAGGTGGTGGAACTTGGCCGTAGACTGGCACTCGCTAGAGTCGAGTGCCAAGCCGCCGGATCGGCGGCTGACGAGGCGTAGCCGGTAGGAGGTGCAGATGGGTCTCGATGACCGCAAGCTCGACGTGCTTCGGGCGATCGTCGAGGACTACGTCGTAACCCAGGAGCCGGTCGGCAGCAAGGCGCTCGTCGAGCGGCATCAGCTCGGGGTCTCCCCGGCCACGGTGCGTAACGACATGGCGGTGCTGGAGGAGGAGGGCTACATCCGGCAGCCGCACACCAGTGCCGGGCGGGTGCCCACCGATCGCGGCTACCGGCTGTTCGTAGACCGGCTTTCCCGGGTCAAGCCGCTCACCCCGGCCGAGCGTCGGGCGATCGAACGGTTCCTGGTGGGCGCGGTCGATCTCGACGATGTGGTGCACCGTACGGTCCGGCTGCTCGCGCAGCTGACCCGTCAGGTCGCCGTCGTGCAGTACCCGAGTCTGGCGCGCTCGTCGGTCCGACACCTGGAACTGGTACCGATCTCGACGACCCGGCTCATGGTCGTCATGATCGCCGACACCGGGCGGGTCGAGCAGCGTCTGGTCGAGCTGCCCGCCCCGATGCCGGCCGAGGATGTCACGGACCTGCGTCGCCTGGTCAACGAGAAACTGGTGGGTAGTCGGCTGGCCGACACCCCACCGCTGGTCCAGGCCCTGGTCGAGGAGGTGGCCCCGCACCTGCGCGGTGGCATGACCACCCTCTCCACCGTGCTGCTGGAGACGCTCGTCGAGCGCCACGAGGAGCGGATCGCGCTGGCCGGTACGGCCAACCTCACCCGAGGTGGCCTGCTCGACTTCCAAGGCTCCCTGCGTCCGATCCTCGAAGCCCTGGAGGAGGAGGTCGTGCTGCTCAAACTGATCGGCGAGGCCGAGCCCAGCAGCACGCTACGGGTCCGGATCGGTGACGAGAACGAGATCGACAATCTACGCTCGACCTCGGTGGTGAGCACCGGATACGGTCCGGGCGCCACCATCGTGGGTGGCCTGGGCGTACTCGGCCCGACCCGGATGGACTACCCCGGCACCATCGCCACCGTGCGCGCCGTGGCACGCTACGTTGGCGACCTGTTGGCGCAGAATTGACCACAGATTCGCATTGACCCCGACTCCGACTCCGACCTGGGACGACCGGCGGACGGCAACGCGAGACAGACATGAGGACACGGAACGCAGTGGCCAAGGACTACTACGGGATTCTCGGCGTCAACCGGGACGCCTCCGACGACGAGATCAAGCGTGCCTACCGTAAGCTCGCGCGCCAATACCACCCGGACGTCAATCCGGACCCGGAGGCGCACGAGAAGTTCAAGGACATCAACGCCGCCTACGAGGTTCTCTCCGACGACCAGAAGCGGCAGATCGTCGACCTGGGGGGCGACCCCCTGGCTCCGGGCGGCGGAGGTGCCGGACCCGGCGGAGCAGCAGGCCCGTTCGTCGGGTTCCAGGACATCATGGACGCCTTCTTCGGGGCGGCCGGCGGCGCGAGCCGCGGCCCCCGGTCCCGGACCAGGCCAGGCTCCGACGCGATAATCCGGCTCGAACTCGACCTGCACGAGACGGCCTTCGGGATCGAGGCGCCGATCACGGTCGACACCGCGATCCTCTGCACCACCTGCTCCGGCGCGGGTACGGCGGCCGGCACCCACCTGGCCACCTGTGAAGCCTGTGGCGGCCGGGGCGAGGTGCAGTCGGTGCAGCGCACCTTCCTTGGTCAGGTCGTCTCGGCCCGCCCCTGCACGGTGTGCCAGGGCTACGGCACGACCATCCCGAGCCCCTGCCCCACCTGCGCCGGTGACGGTCGGGTCCGTACCCGTCGCTCGCTGACCGTCAAGATCCCCGCCGGGGTCGAGGACGGCATGCGGATCCGGCTCGCCCAGCAGGGAGAGGTGGGTCCGGGCGGCGGCACCGCCGGTGACCTCTACGTCGAGATCCACGAGCGCCCCCACGACGTCTACTCCCGCAAGGGCGACGACCTGCACTGCCGGGTGACCGTGCCGATGACCGCGGCGGCGCTCGGCACCCGGCTGACCATCAAGACGCTGGACAGCGAGGAGACGGTCGACGTCAAGGCCGGCACCCAGCCCGGCAGTACCCTGCGGCTACGTGCCCGGGGCGTGCCCCACCTGCGCGGCACCGGACGTGGCGACCTGTTCGTGCACCTCGACGTGCGTACCCCCACCAAGCTCGACGCCGATCAGGAGCGGATGCTGCGCGAGTTCGCCAAGACCCGGGGCGAGGAGGTCGCCGAGCTCAGCAAGCAGGGCGGCTTCTTCTCCCGGATGCGGGACGCCTTCAACGGCCACGGCTGATCCCCGGTGAGCGAACCGCTGTTCCTGGTCGAGTCACTGCCGTCCGGCGACACGCTGACCCTCACCGGCCCGGAGGGGCACCACGCCGCGACGGTACAGCGGCTCCGTGCCGGTGAGCGGCTGTTGCTGGCCGACGGGCAGGGGGGCATCGCCTCCGCCGTGGTCACCGCCGTCGGCCGGGGCACCCTCGACCTGACGGTCACCTCTCGGGAGTACGTCGCCGCCGCCGATCCCCGGCTCGTCGTCGTGCAGGGGATCGCCAAGGGCGACCGGGGGGAACTGGCCGTACAGGCGATGACCGAGGTGGGGGTCGACGAGATCGTGCCCTGGGCGGCGGCCCGCTCGGTGACGCAGTGGCGGGGTGAGCGGGGGGCACGGTCCCGGGACAAGTGGGTGGCGACCGCCCGGGAGGCAGCCAAGCAGGCGCGACGCGCCTGGCTACCGGTGGTCGCCGGAGCCCCGGACGAGTCCACGAACACCGTGGCCCGCCGGATCGGCGCGGCGGGGGCCGGTCTGGTGTTGCACGAGGAGGCGGAGACCCCGCTGTCCACGGTGCCCCTGCCGGCGACCGGTGACATCGTGCTGGTCGTCGGGCCCGAGGGCGGGATCGCGCCGACCGAGCTGGCCGCGCTGGAAGCCGCCGGCGGGGTGCCGGTACGACTCGGCACGCAGGTGCTGCGTACCTCCACCGCCGGGGTTGCCGCGCTCGCCGTACTCTCCGCCCGCCTCGGGCGTTGGTGACGCCACCTATCGAGCCGGTCGGGGTGGGTTCCTGCCGGGTGCCCGGCGGCGTATCGGCATAACATGCGACGGATGAAGACCGACTGCCTGTTCTGTCGCATCGTCACCGGCGAGATCCCGGCGACCGTGGTCCGGGAGACCGACACGACCCTCGCCTTTCGTGACATCAACCCGAAGGCCCCGGTACACGTCCTGGTGATTCCGAAGGAGCACTACGTGGACGTGGCCACCCTGGCCCAGGCGGACCCGAAGCTGGCCGGCGAGGTGCTGGAGACCGCTGCCAACGTGGCCGAACACGAGGGCCTGCTGGTCGACGGCTTCCGCCTGATGTTCAACACCGGCGAGTACGGCGGCCAGGAGGTGCCGCACGCGCACGCCCACGTGCTCGGCGGGGCGCCGTTGGGCCCGATGCTCGCCCCCCGCTGAGGTGTGGGGAAGGGCCCCTTCCAAGGCGAGAACGCTAGGTGGGGACCTTCCTTTCCCCAGGAGGATCGGTGCGATGATCTTGCGCGGGGGAGTGGGCATGCGAGGCGCGATGGGAGGACGGATGACCGAGGTGAGCCGACGGCTGGAGCGGATGACCCGACAGGTGCAGGTGGAGGCGCGGGTACCGGCGCTCTCCGTGGCGCTGCACCGGGCCGATCGCCCGCTGTGGAACTGCACCGTGGGCGGTACGGGAAACGACACCCCGTTGACCGAGGCGAGCCGGTTCCGGATCGGTTCGGTGACCAAGACCTTCACGGCCGTACTGGTGATGCAGTGCCGGGACGAGGGCCTGCTCGATCTCGACGATCCGATCGGTGCCCACCTCGACGTGCCGGCGCACCGCGAGCTGACCCTACGCCGGCTGCTGTCGCACACCGCCGGTCTCCAGCGGGAGCCCCACGGTGACGTGTGGGACAACCTGGACGCGCCGGACGTCGACCGGCTCATCGCCGACCTGGTACGCGCGGAGCGGGTGCTGCCGCCGGGCCGTCGCTACCACTACTCCAACCTGGGCCTGGCCCTGCTGGGTCACGCCGTGGGCCGGTTGCGGGGCGGCACCTGGGCCGAGGTGTTGGCCGACCGGGTGTTGCGCCCGCTCGGCCTGTCGGCGACCAGCGTCGAGCCGGGGCCGACCGCGGTGACCGGATTCCTGGTGGACGCCTATTCCGACCATGCCCGGCCCGAGCCGCCGACCGATTTCGGCGCGGTGGCCCCGGCGGCGCAGCTCTGGAGCACCGCGTCGGACATGGCTCGCTGGGCCGCCTTCCTGGCCGACCCGGCTGTGGTCGATCCGACGGGTGCCGTACTGCGGTCTGGCAATCTGGACGAGATGCGCTGGCCGTTGACCACCACCGACGAGACGCTCTGGAGCACTGGTTTCGGGCTGGGGTTGATTCTGCTGCCGCAGGGCGACCGGGTCGTGCACGTCGGACACGACGGGGCGATGCCGGGCTTCCTGTCGGCCGTCTACGGCCGCCGGGGTGGCGCTGACACGCCGGGCGCGATGGGGTGTGCGGTACTGGCGTCCTCCGGCACCGCCACCGCGATCATGGAGCTGCCCCATCGGCTGCTGGCCGCCGCCGTGGCCGATGACCCGGCCGAGATCGTGGCCTGGGCTCCCGGTGACCCCGCGCCGGAACCGTACCGTGGTGTGCTCGGCCGCTGGTGGGGTGAGGGATTCGAGTACGTCTTCTCGTGGCGCGACGGTGTGCTGCGGGCCCGGGGGGCGGACGATGCGGCTGGTCGGCCACCAGCCGTCTTCGTTCCGTTGCCCGACCAGCCGGACGTGCTGCGTACCGTCTCCGGCCGGGAGGTTGGCGAGTTGCTGCGGCTGACCCGGGACGAGCGCGGCGCGGTGGTCCGGATGCACTGGGCGACCTATCGGTTCACCCGTAACCAGGAGACCTTCGACGGCTACGACTTCCGCCGTTCGGACGCGTCCTGACTGGCCCTTACTAAGACGGATATTCCGAGCGGCCAGATTGTGGCGGACATTCCGAGCGGCCGGCGCGGTGGGATACCGCGCCGGCCGCTGTCGGACTGGGGCTAGCCGACGGGCAGCACGGTCGGTGCCGGCCAGCTGCCCTGGAACACGTGCGTCGCGTCGCCACGGCTGGGGGCGAAGCCGAAGAGCTGGTCGACCCGGGACGCCTCGCCGCTGCTCGGGTACGGGTTGGTGCAGCTGGTGCCGGCGCTGCCGCCGGACATCAACAGGGCGCAGTTGCCGTTGTAGTTGTCGGGCAGGCCGAGGATGTGCCCGATCTCGTGGGTCATGATCCGTAGCGGGCTGTACTGCTGGGCCTGCTGGGTGTCGATGTAGACCCGGCCGTTGCCGAGGCTGGTACGGACGGCGTACGAGCCGCCGCCGGTGATCTGGTAGATCCGCAGGTTCGACCCGCACTGGGAGAGCGTCACGTTCGAGGTCGCGTTGTTCCAGATCGAGGCGGCCTGGTTCGCGATGCCGGCGAAGCTACCGGCCTGGCTGGTGTTGTAGCAGACCGTGGCGGCCAGGGAGGTGGCGGCGGCCGGGGCCGCGCTGACGAAGGGGGCACCGATCGCCGCCACCGCGCCGGCCAGGAGTCCGGCCAGGAGTCGGGTGACTTTCCGAGGGGACATGGCTCACTCCACTGGGAGACATGGACGGGGACGGCCTATTCTTAAAGATAGAAATGTTTCGATACAAGCTTCGTCAGCCATGTGCAGAATGATGCAAAATGGGCCTACTGCGCCAATATCGCCTTTTCTCGGTGGTCCGATCAGCGTCGAACTCAGGGCACTACCGCTCTCCTGCCGCCGGGTGCCGCCCGGCGGGCGAGTCATCGCCTGCGGCGGGTGGGCGACGCTCGCCGAAGGCGACGGAAATGGGCGGGGTGCGCACGGCGTTGACCCGATACGATGGCAGCAACGTTCGCACGTCCCACCAGCAGGGCGGGACACCTAGATCGAGAGCAGGTGGCGTAGGGCCCACGGGCCCGACCTATGACCGGTACACCGCCTCCCGGGCAGGCCCGGGTGCAGACCAGGATCACGGTTCCTGACTCGAAGATCATGGTGAACCTGCTCGGCGCGGGAGATGAGATCCTCCGACTCGTCGAGCGCTCGATCAACAGCGATGTGCACGTACGGGGCAACGAGATCACCATCACCGGTGTCCCGGCTGACAACGCGCTCGCGGAGCGGCTCTTCACCGAATTGCTCGAACTGATCGAAAAGGGCGAGACACTGACCAGCGACGCCGTCCGGCGCACCGTCGGGATGCTCGAACAGGGCACCACCGAGCGGCCCGCCGAGGTTCTGACCCTCAACATCCTCTCCCGTCGGGGCCGGACCATCCGTCCCAAGACCCTCGGGCAGAAGCGGTACGTCGACGCGATCGACGCGCACACCATCGTCTTCGGCATCGGCCCCGCCGGCACCGGCAAGACCTACCTGGCGATGGCCAAGGCCGTGCAGGCCCTACAGGCCAAGCAGGTCAACCGGATCATCCTGACCCGGCCGGCGGTCGAGGCGGGGGAGCGGCTGGGCTTCCTGCCCGGCACGCTCAACGAGAAGATCGACCCCTACCTGCGCCCGCTCTACGACGCGCTACACGACATGCTCGACCCGGACTCCATCCCGAAACTGATGGCGGCCGGCACGATCGAGGTGGCACCGCTGGCCTACATGCGGGGTCGCACGCTCAACGACGCCTTCATCATCCTCGACGAGGCGCAGAACACCACCCCCGAGCAGATGAAGATGTTCCTGACCAGGCTAGGCTTCGGTTCCAAGATCGTGGTCACCGGGGACGTCACCCAGGTCGACCTGCCTGGCGGGACGACCAGCGGTCTGCGGATGGTGCGTGACATCCTCCAGGGTGTGGAGGATGTGCACTTCGCTCAGCTCTCCAGCACCGACGTGGTCCGCCACCGGCTGGTCAGCGACATCGTCGACGCGTACGCCCGCTGGGATGCCGAGCGGGAGGCGCAACAGGGCGTACACGCCGTGCCCGGTCGTACCGCACAAAGCGGCCGAGCCGGCCGTCGTCGCTAAGTCAACAGGGGAAGCAGTTGTCCATCGAGATCACTAACGAGTCGGGTGTCCAGGTCGACACCGACGCCATCCTCGCCGTGGCCCGGCACGCCCTCGACGAGATGGGCGTCAACCCACTCGCCGAGCTGTCGGTGCTGCTCGTCGACATCGAGTACATGACCGAACTCAACCACCGGTGGATGGGCGGGGACGGGCCGACCGACGTACTCGCCTTCCCGATGGACGAGGGCAGCATCGACCACGGTCCGGGCGAGGTCAACGGAGCCGAACCGGCGTTGCTCGGTGACATCGTGCTCTGCCCTGAGGTGGCCGCCAAGCAGGCTGCCACCGCTGGTCACACGCCCGCCGACGAGCTGCAACTGCTGACCGTGCACGGGGTTCTGCACCTGTTGGGTTACGACCACGCCGAGCCGGAGGAGGAGCGGGAGATGTTCGAGCTGCAGGCTCGCCTGCTGTCCGGTTGGCGGGCAGCGCGAGCACAGTGATGCCCGCCCACTTAGCCGCCGCCGGCGTTCCCGCCGGCCTGCCGGATCTGCAACTGTTGTTCAGCGCAGCGGGGCTGGTGGTACTCGCCGGCATTTTCGCCATGACCGAGGCCGCCCTGGCCGTCGTCTCGCCGGCCCGCGCCGCCGAGTTCGCCCGGGATGGCGTACGAGGTGCCCGAGCCCTCCAACTCGTCGCTGGTGACGTGGTCCGCCACCTCAACCTGCTCCTGCTGGTACGTCTGCTCTGCGAGCTGACCGCCACCACCCTGGTCGCCCTGGTCGCTGTCGACACGTTCGGTGCTGGCTGGACGGCGGCGCTGGTCACGGCCGGTGCGATGACGGTGATCAGTTTCGTGGTCGTCGGTGTCGGTCCGCGTACCATCGGCCGACAGCATGCCTACGCCGTCGGCCGGACGACCGCACCCCTGGTCCGGTGGTTGGGGCGGGCGCTCAACCCGCTCGCCTCGCTGCTGATCCTGATCGGTAACGCGGTCACCCCGGGACGGGGCTTCCGCGAAGGCCCCTTCGCCACCCAGGTCGAGCTGCGGGAGCTGGTCGACCTGGCCGAGCAGCGAGGGGTCGTCGAGCACGGCGAACGGCAGATGATCCAATCGGTCTTCGCGCTCGGTAACACGATCGTCCGCGAGGTGATGGTGCCACGCACCGAGATGGTGTGGATCGAGGCGCACAAGCGGACCCACCAGGCGTTGACGCTGTTCATGCGCTCCGGTTTCTCCCGTATCCCGGTGATCGGTGAGAGCGTCGACGACGTGCTCGGTGTCCTCTACCTCAAGGACCTGATCCGCCGGGTCCAGGGCGCCCCACCCGGTGCCGACGACCCGCCGGTCTCCGAGCTGATGCGCCCGGCGACCTTCGTACCCGAGTCCAAGCCGGTCGACGACCTGCTCTCCGAGATGCAGGCGGCCCGGACCCACCTGGTGATCGTGGTCGACGAGTACGGCGGCACGGGTGGCCTGGTCACGATCGAGGACATCCTGGAGGAGATCGTCGGCGAGATCACCGACGAGTACGACGTGGAGCGCCCCCCGGTGGAGCACCTCGACGACGGCAGCGTCCGGGTCACCGCCCGGCTGCCCGTGGAGGATCTGGGCGAGCTGTTCGACGTGGAACTCGCCGATGACGAGGTGGACACCGTCGGCGGCCTGCTCGCCCAGTCGCTCGGCCGGGTACCCATCCCCGGCGCCCAGGCCGAGGTGGCCGGACTCCGGCTGATCGCCGAGGGCACCACCGGCCGACGCAACCGGATCGATTCGGTGCTGGTGCACCGGGTGGAGCCGATCGATGAGAACGACCGAGCGGGCCGTGCTGACCGGCCGGACTCGCGCGGTAACCAGAGCCGGTCCGAGGAGAGGCAACCCGCTGATGCCTGAGTCAACTGCCGCGTCCACCGCCCCGGGGGCCACACCCGTACCGGTGGAGTTGAGCGCCGAGGACGCCAAGCTGGTGATCCTGGCCCGCAGCGCGCGGGCCCGCATCAGCGCGGTCGAGGGGGCGGCAGTACGGGACCAGGACGGTCGTACCTATGCGGCCGCCAACGTGGCGCTGCCGTCGCTGACGATCACCGCGTTGCAGTTGGCCGTCGCGTCCGCGGTCGCCGCCGGTGCCACCCGGATCGAGGCGGCGGCGGTGGTCACCGAGGCGTCGACCCTGGATGGCGGCGGACACGCCGCCGTGCGGGACCTTGCCGCGGACGCGCCGATCCACGTGGCGGCCCCGGACGGTGCCCTGCTCGGCACGGTGGTCGAATGACGGGGCGCGGTGGTCGAATGACGGGACAGCAGGGCGACTCTCCGGACGAGCAGCCATACCGGGCGGGTTTCGCGTGCTTCGTCGGCCGCCCCAACGCCGGCAAGTCCACCCTTACCAATGCGATCATCGGCCAGAAGATCGCGATCACGTCCAACAAGCCACAGACCACCCGACACGTCATCCGGGCCGTACTGCACCGGCCGAACTCGCAGCTCGTACTGGTGGACACGCCGGGACTGCACCGGCCGCGCACGCTGCTCGGCGAGCGGCTCAACGATCTGGTCCGGCAGACCTGGAGCGAGGTCGACGTGATCGGTCTCTGCATCCCGGCGAACGAGCCGATCGGGCGAGGTGACCGGTTCATCACCGGCGAGCTGGCCGAGCTGAAGGCCAAGGTGCTGGCCGTGGTGACCAAGACCGACCTGGTGGACAAGAAGCAACTGGCCGAGCAGTTGCTGGCGGTCAGCGAGCTCGGCGAGTTCGCCGCGGTGGTCCCCGTCAGCGCGCTCTCTGGGCACCAGGTCGACACGCTGGTCGAGGTGATGACCGGCTACCTGCCGCCCTCGCCGCAGCTCTATCCCGACGACATGCTGACCGACGACCCCGAGCAGGTCATGGTCGCCGAGCTGATCCGGGAAGCAGCCCTGGAGGGCGTACGCGACGAGCTGCCCCACTCCATCGCCGTCGTGGTGGAGGAGATGATTCCCGAGGGGAAGCTCATCAAGATCTATGCCGACGTGTACGTGGAGCGGCCCAGCCAGAAGGCGATCGTCATCGGGCACAGAGCCAGCCGACTCAAGGATGTCGGCATTCGGGCCCGGCGGCAGATCGAGGAGTTGCTGGGGTCCCGGATCTACCTCGACCTGCATGTCCGAGTGGCCAAGGACTGGCAGCGCGACCCGAAGCAGCTCCGTAAGCTCGGCTTCTGACCCGGCCGGGGGCGGCTCCGGCGCTCGCCGCTCGATCGCGACATGCCATGAGTCGCTGACTGATCGCTCGGCTCACCGCCCCCGTGCCCGGGCCAGCTCCACCACTACGGACGCGGCGTCGGCGGGGACGATCTCGGCGAGTTGCCGGCAGAGCGGGTCCGCGCTTGGCGCGATCGCGCGCGGGAGGCTCCTCATACCATGGCAGGAGTACGACCCGAGGCTGCCCCTGAGGGCAGCAGCCGGGTGACATGGGGTGGAAGACAGGGGCGTCCTGGTGCGGCGCGAGCATCGACCAAAGTTGGCCGGTCGCCGACCGGTGGCCGCATCGCCAGCTCCGGCTGGTTAGTAGGTTTCGCCAGGTGGACAATCAGCGGTCTACCCGGGACCTGATCGCCAGCCTGCGGTACGCGTTCGCCATCGCCGGGGTCGGTGTGTTCTTCGCCCTCGGTGCACGTGCCTCCGACCCGGCCGACGACTATCCCCCACTCGTCCTGGAACTGGCGGTGCTCGCGGTGGTCAGCACCGGCCTGACACTCTGCCGGCGGCGGCGGGGACTGGTCCCGTGCACCCTGGTGCTGGTCCCGGTCAGCATGATCTTCGCCGGCGTGATCGGCGCGGTCATGCTGGGCCTGCTGGCGATCGCCGTACGTCGCTCCTGGCCGGTCGCCGCCGCAGTGGGTGGGGTGCACATGAGCATCCTCACCGTCGTCTTCTGGCTGACCACCGAAGATCCACGGGCCTTCTGGGAGACGGTGGTCGTCTTCCTGGCGCTGGACGCCGCGTTGATTACCTCCGGGATGTTCGTCCGCTCGCAGCGGCTCCTCGTCCACTCGCTGCGGGAGCGGGCCCGTGATGCCGAGGAGCAGCAGCGGCTCCGGGTGGAGGAGGCCCGACACCTGGAACGCGAGCGGTTGGCCCGGGAGATGCACGACGTGCTCGCCCACCGGATCTCCCTGCTGGCCGTGCATGCCGGTGCGCTGGAGTTTCGCCGGGACGCCTCGGCCGAGGAGCGGCACGCGGCCGGGGTCATCCGGCAGAGCGCCTACGATGCCCTGGAGGATCTGCGGGAGGTGATCGGCATGCTGCGGGCGGAGCAGGACACGTCCGTCGTCGAGCGGCCGCAACCCACCCTCAACGACCTGCCGGCGCTTGTGGAGCAGGCCCGCCAGGCCGGGGCACCGGTCACCCTGGACAACCGGATCGCTGCACCGTCCCAGGTGCCGACCGGTCTCGGCCGGCACGTGTACCGGATCGTCCAGGAGGGCCTGACCAACGCGCGCAAACACGCTCCGGGCGCCCAGGTGTGGGTGACGGTCGAGGCGTCCGGAGCGAAGGGTCTGCGCGTGGAGGTCCGCAACCGGCTGCCGGCCGGGGGCACGGCCACGGAGATTCCGGGTACGGGCACCGGGCTCATCGGCCTGCGCGAACGGGTCGACCTGGTCGGTGGACGGCTGGAACACGCTCGTACGCCGGACGGCGAGTTCCAGCTCCGGGCCTGGTTGCCACGGTGACCGCCACGACACCCGTACGAGTGCTCATCGTCGACGACGACGCCTTGGTCCGCGCCGGCCTGGCCATGATGTTGCGCGGGTTCGACGGGATCGAGGTGGTCGGGCAGGTGGCCGACGGCACCGAGGTCGTACCGGCGGTCAACCAGCACCGACCCGATGTCGTGCTGATGGACATCCGGATGCCGCAGCTGGACGGACTCGCGGCGACCGAACACCTGCGGGCCCGACGTGACCCGCCAGAGGTGATCATCCTTACCACCTTCGACACGGACACCCACATCCAGCGTGCGATGCGAGCCGGCGCGAGTGGTTTCCTGCTCAAGCACACACCCCCGCCGCAGATCGCCCATGCCATCCGGCTGGTCGCCTCGGGTGAGCCGATGCTCTCGCCCGAGGTGCTGCGCCGGATGATGGGCTACGTTGCCCAGTCGAGCGTCGATCCCCGGCGGGACCGGGCCCGGCAGATGCTGGCGCTGCTGAGCAGTCGGGAGCGGGAGGTGGCCGTGTTGGTCGGTCAGGGGCGGACCAACAGCGAGATCGGCAGGGAACTGTTGATGAGCGTGGCCACCGTCAAGGCCTACGTGTCCCGGATCCTGGCCAAGCTCGATCTCAACAACCGGGTGCAGATCGCGCTGCTGGTGCACGACTCCCGCTGATCTTCGTTCTGACACCCCCAACGGCCAACCCCGTCAGGCGGTCTCGTTGGGTCGCCGACCGAGGTAGCAGAGCAGGATCTCGACGTGATCGGCGGCGGCGCTCGGCTCGATGGACGGTGCGTAGACGCCGTATGCCCGCAGTGGTTCGACGAGCCTGGTGGCGACGGCCATCAGCGGCCGGGCCATCCCCGGGGTCAGCGGTGACGGTTGGCCGGAGGCGATAGCGATGTCCCACGCGTGCACTGCCGCGTCCAGCGCGCACGCGCCGGCACCGAGCCATGCCGGCATCGCGCCCTGCGGGAGCGGGGTCGGCACCTGCGGCGCGTCGTCGTCGATGGTCGCCCACGCGTCGGCCGAGGCCGCCACGGCTCGGTCCACCACGGTCGACGGATCCTCGGTCAACTGGCCGGAGGGGGCGAACGGGTCCTCCGACGGCCCGGCCGACCAGCCCCCAGCCGGCATCAGCGCTGCCTGATTGTCACGCCCCCGCTACCCGCCTCCACGTCGAGTTGGTCGGTGGCGCTGGGGTCGTGCGGCACGCTGACGTTCTTGTCTCCCGATCCGGTGCTGACGGTCACCCGGTAACTACCCGACGGCACCACCAGTTCGACCTCACCGCTTGAGGTGAACGCACGTACCGACGCGACCGTCTCCAGCGTCACCGAGATGGCACCCGATCCCGTCTCGACATCGACCTTCCCCCCGCCGAGTCTCCGTCCGGTGATCTCGCCGGAACCCGTCAGGGCCGTCACCGCGCCCTTGATGTCGCGGACGGTGATGTCGCCCGAGCCGGTTTCGGCCCGTACCGTGCCGGACGCCCCGTTGATGTCGACCGCGCCGGAACCGACCTTGATGTCGACCGTGCCGACCCGGGTGAGGAGCACCTCGCCCGAGCCGTTCTCGCCCCGGACCGAGACTCCCTCAGGGGCGAGGATGTCATAGGAGACGCTGCACTGCCGGCCACAGTCGGCGTCCAGGGTCAGCTCGGTGCCGTCGATCCGGTAGGCCCCGGTGGTGCGCGGTTCCCCACCGCGATAGCGCACCACCCGCTTGATCTGCACGTGGGAGACCGGGCCGGTGTTCACCACGACATCGCCGGAGCCACCACGGGTGACGATGATCTGCGTGACCTTGACTTCCTCGGTGTTGTCGAAGTCGAGCCGGCTCTCCGCCAGGGAGTCGCAGCCGGAGAGGGCGATCAGGGCGAGCACGCCCGCTGCCACGGTTGTCGTCATGATTCGAGGAAGAGCCATGTGCGGCACGCTACGGGTGCCGGCCGATCGTCGCATCAGGGAATAGCCGGTGCCCGACCCTGGGCGGACCCTGAGAACGTCTCGGGGTCGACGTACGGTGTGCGCGATCTTTCGCCGATGTCGTTCGGGCAACGCCACAACAGGGGGACCAGGGTGCGGCCGATGAATCGCCGAGGGGAGAGAATAGGCGGATGCCCGGATACCGCCGACAGCTCTACCGCGACGACGCGGTGGTGCTCCGGGTACAGAAGCTCGGCGAGTCCGATCGGATCATCACCCTGCTGACCCGCCGGCACGGTCGGCTCCGGGCGGTCGCCCGAGGGGTACGTCGTACCAGTTCGCGGTTCGGGGCCCGGCTGGAACCGTTCGGCCACGTCGACCTGCAACTCGCCGGCGATCCGCAGGGCAACGTCGGCAGCTCCCTGCACACGATCAGCCAGGTCGAGGGCATCGACCTGTACGGCAAGCGGTTCCTGGGCGACTATCCCCGGTACACGGCGGCCAGCGCCATCGCCGAGACCGCCGAGCGGCTCACCCCGGTCGAACGGGAACCGTCCCTGCGGCTCTTCCAGCTCACCCTGGGCGCACTGCGATCGCTTGCCGACGGCAGCCACGCCAGCACCCTGGTGCTCGACGCGTACCTGCTGCGCGGCATGGCGCTGGCCGGCTGGGCCCCGGCCCTGGTCAACTGCGCTGTCTGCGGTACGCCGGGCCGGCACCGGGCGTTCTCCGTACCGGCTGGGGGGTGTGTCTGCCCGGACTGTCGCCCACCCGGCGCGGCCCATCCGGCACCGGCCACCATCGACCTGATGTCCGCCCTCACCACCGGCGACTGGCGGATCGCCGATGCGGCTGAGCAGGGCAACCGGCGGGAATGTAGTGGGCTGGTGGCGGCGCACCTGCAGTGGCATCTGGAGCGCGCGTTACGCTCCCTGCCGCTGGTCGATCGGGACGGACCGCCCATACCACCGACCGATCGGTCCGCCGGCCACCGTCCGGTTCCCGGACCAGGGGCGCAGTGACGGGTGTGAGTCCACGTGAGGGGAATGCAGCATGATCCGATCGATGGTCGGCGGTAGCCGGCGACAGCCGACGCCACCCACGCCGCACCCGTCCGGTGCCCGGCCGCCGGCGCTGCCCGTCGATGCCAAACCCCGGCATGTCGCCGTGGTCATGGACGGCAACGGACGCTGGGCCAAGCAGCGTGGCCTGCCCCGGACCAAGGGGCACGAGGCGGGGGAGTTCTCCCTCTTCGACACCATCGAAGGCGCGATCGAGCTGGGCATTCCCTACCTGTCGGCGTATGCCTTCTCCACTGAGAACTGGCGGCGCTCGCCCGAGGAGGTGCGCTTCCTGATGGGCTTCAACCGGGACGTCATCCGCCGCCGCCGGGACCAGTTGGTCGATCTGGGCGTACGGGTGGTCTGGTCGGGGCGGGCCGGTCGGCTGTGGAAGAGTGTGATCTCCGAGTTGCAGACCGCCGAGGAGATGTCGCGGGGCAATTCGACCCTGACGTTGCAGTTCTGCGTGAACTACGGCGGGCAGGCCGAGATCGCCGACGCCGCCGCCGCGATCGCCCGGGACGTGGCCGCCGGCAGGATCGATCCGGACAAGGTCAACGAGAAGACGATCTCGCGGTACCTCTACCACCCGGAGGTGCCCCCGGTGGACCTCTTCCTGCGCCCCTCCGGCGAGCAGCGGATCTCCAACTTCCTGCTCTGGCAGAGCGCGTACGCCGAACTGGTCTATCTGGACACCCTCTGGCCGGACTTCGACCGTCGGCACCTCTGGTACGCCTGCGAGCTGTACGCCCAGCGTGATCGCCGGTTCGGGGGCGCGTTGCCCAACCCGGTCGCCCCCGCCCCGGCATCGGGATGGGCGTCGGCGGAGAGCTGAAACGGGTCCGCCCGCTCTGCGCCCTGCACCGTGCAGCCTGATTTATGTCGGGGGGTCAGCGCCACTGACGTGGGCCGGGGCGGGGTCGCCACCGACGTGAGCCGAGCCAGTGCGGAGATATTCGGATGCGGTGCCGGACCGGGCGGCCTATCCTGGTCGTATGCGTAACTGACGCCCTCTTCTAGCGTGTGCCGGCCCCCTGCGGGGTGGTCGTGCACCCGGGCGTCCGCATCTTCTTGTTCACCGGCCCTGGTGGTTGCGCCAGTGTGGTGACTCTTTCGATACGACGAAACGCCCGGGAGATCCCTATCCAGCGATCTGCCCCTCGGGCGGGTCTCAGCAGACCCCCTCGGGCGGGTCTCAGCAGAGAAGGAGACACCGGATGGCTACCAAGCGAAAGTCCAGGACGACCCCCAGGAACAGCGGCACCGGGGCGAGCACCAGCGTGCCCCAGCCGGAATTGTCGGAGCTGAAGTTGCCGGTACCGGTCGACCTGTCGGTGCCGGTGGATCTGCCGAGCGTGGGGGATGAACCCACTGCCGGGCGAATCACACCGAAGGCCGGTCCATCCCGTCGGAGTCGGGGTGGAATCCCCGGATCGGTACGTAACTCCAACATCGGTCGGAGCCGTCAGTACGCGTTCCGGCGTAGCTGAGTGGGACTGCTGGCTGCCACGTCGATCGCGTCGTGGCAGCCAGCCCGACCGGCAGCCAACCCAACCGGCGACCGTTACCCGGTCGTCGGTTATCCATGATCAGGCGGGACCGACCATGTCCCACCGATTGCCGGCGATGTCGAGAAAGACGGCGACCCGACCGTAGGGCTCGATCCGTGGCTCGGTCACGAAGGTGACCTCGGCCGCCGCCATCCGTTCGTAGCTGGCATCGAAGTCGTCGACCTGGAGGAAGAAGCCGACCCGGCCGGCGACCTGGTCACCCACGACGGCGGTCTGCCGTTCACCGTCGGCACGAGCCAGCAGGATGCCCGTCTCGGCACCGGGCGGCCGGACGACGACCCACCGTTTCGGGCGACCGTCGTTGGTCAGCGACGGGGAGTCCTCGACCAACTCGAAGCCCAGGACGTCGACGAAGAACGCGATTGCCGGGTCGTACTCGGCCACGACGATGGTGAAGAGCGCGATTCGCACCGCCTGAGCCTAGATGGCTAGTTGCCGGGTGTCGCGGAAGGTGCTGGGCTGAGCACCTGGCACGCCTTCAGCGCCTCGGCGACCGTCGGATCCGCTGTGTTCAGGTCGGTGGTGAGCCGTACGCCCCGATCCGACAGGCAGTTGGCATAGGCGGCGTTGGTGCCCGGCTCGCCGTTGCCGCTCTGCCCGTTGCTGCTCTGCCCGTTGCCGCCGTTCTGGCCACGACCCGGGCCACCGGTCGGCAGCACCGACCGGCAGGCCTCCTGCGCCTTCTGCCAGGTCGCGTCGTCGACCCCTTCGGGGCGTAGGTTGCCGAAGCCACCACCGGGACCACCGGGACCACCACCGGGACCGCCATCGCCCGGTCGGCCGGAGGCTCCCGGGGACGGAGCGCCGGACGGCCGTCCGGACGGGAAGCCGGGCGGCGCTCCAGAGCCGTCGGGACGTGGGCCACCAGAGGGACGCCCCGCCGTACCGTCGGGGCGCGGTCCGCCGGAGGGGCGTCCGGTGGGCAGGTCGGGTACGTCGATGCCCTGCTCCTTGAGGCACTTCGTGTACGCGGCGAGGCTGTTGGTGCCGTCCGCGCCACCAGCGGCGCCCGTGCCGTCGTTGTCGTCCGACCCGCCACAGCCCGCCGTGAAGATCAACAGAGCGGAGACTGCCGTCAGGCCCAGCGTCCATCGGGTACGCCGATCATGCACCGCCACCGGAACCTCCTCCGAGTGTTCGCCCCGGAAAGCCGTACCGGAGACCGACCCATGCCACCCGAGGCACCTCCAGACCAGGTCAGGTGAAGCTCGGAACAAGCTTGGAATAGTGGCTCCCAGGCAATTCCGAGGTGTGGCTCAGTGAATTGCGAGGCGGAACGATGACACTCGCCCCCCATGGGTATTGGCCTGGGTGCGCCACGTTGGCTGACGGGGAATCGGCGGGCGCGATGGATGGTGGCGGGGATGGCCGGGGCGGTCGTGCTACTGGCGTCGGCGGCCGGGTACGCCCTGACCCGTACGGAACCGCTGCCGACCGGGTCGGATCCGGTCGCTTGGGTGGACCGGGGGGAGGTCGTGCTGGCGGTGGCGACGACCGGGGTGCTCCAGCCCGCCCAGACCCGTAGCCTCGGGTTCCGTGCGGCGGGCAAGGTCAGCGAGATCCGGGTACGGCCGGGCGACGAGGTGAGTGCCGGCCAGGTGTTGGCGCGCATCGATGCCGCCACCGTCCAGGACCGGGTGGTCTCCGCCCGGGAGGCGCTTGGCGAGGCGGAGGCAGACCTGGTCAAGGCCGGGAAGACCACGAATGGTCAGTCCCAGTCGGGCGGAGACTGTGGCGGCACCGGCGGTAGCGGCACCAGTGCTGATACCGGCAGCAGCACCAGCGGCACCGGCGCTGGCAGCGGCGGTACCAGCGGCGTCGGCGTTGGCGTCGGCGTGGCGGGTGCGACCCCTACCGCGACGGCCGTTCCGCCGGCAAGCGCCACGACGAGCCCGACCGTCGGCCCATCCGGTCACCCCAGTCGGTCCACCCAATCCGATCAGCCGAGCAGGCCGGCCGGGGGCACCGGTCAGAGCTGTGCCAGCCGTACCGGTCAGTCGGGCGATGGGGGGACCGATGCCGTACTGCGGGCGCAGCAGCGGGTGACCGCGGCCAAGCTCGTCCTCGCGGAGGCGGAGGAGACGCTGGCCGGCACCACGATCACCGCACCGATCTCGGGCAAGGTGCTCATCGTGGCGGGCGTGGTCGGCAGCACCGTCGGTAGTGGCAGCGCGTTCATCACCCTGGGCGACGTCGGCGGCATGGCGGTCGCGGCGAGTTTCCCCGAGGCCGACGCCGGTCAGCTGGTCACCGGTCTGGCTGCGACCGTGACGCTGGGCGACCGCCCGGGAGAGGAGTTCACGGCGCGGGTCACCCAGGTCGATCCGGTCGGCACCGTCAGTGGCCAGATGGTCCGATACGGTGTTCTGGTCAACTTCGACCAGGTCCCTACGGACGTGCTGGTCGGGCAGAGCGCCAACGTCCGCGTAAAGATCAAGTCTGTGGCGGGTGCGCTGCGGGTGCCGTCCTCGGCGGTCCGGCTCGGCACCGACCCCGCTACCGCAACCGTGCTGGTCCGTACCCCCGGTGGTGACGAGCAGCGGCAGGTCACCGTCGGTCAGCGGGGCGACCAGTACCTCGAAGTCACCTTCGGCCTCAGCGAAGGCGACCAGATCGTCGCCAGTTGGTGATGCCAAGCTGAATCACATGGGATTCCTAGCTGGCTCCCAGCCGGTTCCGATAGGGATGTGCGCGGAGGGCACGGGCGAGGGGGCAGGCGGATGTGGCAACAGGCGGGCGAGTCGACCCGACGGGCGACCAGGGTACTGGTGGTGGACGACGAGCCCAACATCTGCGCGCTGCTGTCGGCGACACTACGACTGATCGACTTCGATGTGCGGGTCGCATCCGGCGGGTACGCGGCCCTTGCCGCTGCCGCCGAGTTCGAGCCGGACCTCGTGGTGCTCGACGTCATGATGCCCGATCTCGACGGGTTCGAGGTGGCCCGACGACTACGCGCCGAGCCGGCCCGGCAGTCCGTACCGGTGCTCTTCCTCACCGCCCGGGACGCGGTGGAGGACCGGATCTCCGGGCTGACCGTCGGGGCCGACGACTACGTCACCAAGCCGTTCAGCCTGGAGGAGGTGGTGCTGCGGATTCGCGCCATCCTTCGGCGCAGCCGGGTCGAGCCGGCCAGCGCGGTGCTCAGCTACGCCGACCTGGAACTGGACGAGGACGCGCACGAGGTACGTCGGGGCGGACGGCTGGTCGACCTGTCGCCCACCGAGTTCAACCTGTTGCGCTACCTCCTCGTCAACGCCGGCCGGGTGGTCAGCAAGGCGCAGATCCTGGACCGGGTGTGGAGTTACGACTTCGGTGGCGACGGACGGATCGTCGAGTCGTACGTCTACTACCTGCGCAAGAAGATCGACCGCTGGGACCCACCGCTGATCCACACCGTACGCGGATTCGGCTACGCCCTGCGGTTGCCGCGAACGGCCGACGAGTGACCAGGCGGTGGCGCGTCCCGATGCCGGTGCCCCGCCGCTGGGGGCACTGGACCCTGCGTTCCCGGCTGGTGGTCGTGATCGTCGCACTGGCCTCGGTTGCGTTGATCGCGGCAAACGTGGCGGGCTTGGTACTGCTGCGTTCGTATCTCGTCGAACGGGTCGACGAGCAGCTGCTGCGGGCGATCCGGCCGTACACCGGTAGCCCGCCCCCGGACTTCGGGCCGATCGTCCCGCGGACCAGCCGCCCACCGGGTGGGGGTCCGGGGCAGGCGGTACTGCTCCTGCGCCCGGACGGCACCGTGCTGTCCCAAACGACCTGGCCCGACGAACTCTCCCCGCCGAGTCTGGCCGGATTCGCCGAGCTGAGCCAGCGAGCCGACGAGCGACACCCGTTCACGGTCGCCGCCCAGGACGGGGACAGTAACTGGCGGGTGCTCGTGGAACGTACCGACGGCGGCGGGTTGGTCGCGTTGGCGCACTCCCTGCGCGACGTCGACGCCACCTCGGACGGCTTGTTGCTGATCGACGCGGCGGTGCTGCTGCTGGTGGTGCTGGTGCTCGGCCTCACCTCGGCGTCGATGGTGCGGATCGGACTGCGTCCGCTCACCCGGATGGAGACGATCTCCGCGGAGATCACCGCGGGGGACCTGTCCCGCCGGGTCGAGGAGACCGATCCCCACACCGAGCCTGGCCGGCTCGGCATCGCGCTGAACACGATGCTCGACCGGATCGGTGCCGAGATGGTCGCGCGTACCGCCTCTGAGCAGCGACTACGGCAGTTCGTCGCGGATGCCTCGCACGAGTTGCGTACGCCGCTCACCTCGATCCGGGGGTTCGCCGAGCTCTACCGCCGGGGCGGTGCGCCACCCGGCCCGCTGCTGGACGAGACGATGGGACGGATCGAGGGCGAGGCGGCCCGGATGGGCGAACTCGTCGAGGACCTGCTGGTGCTGGCCCGGCTCGACCTGCAACGCCCGATGAGACATCGCCCGGTCGACCTGCTGGCGATTGCCGCGGACACGATCCGGGACGCGTACGCCCGGGTGCCGGACCGGCCGGTCAAGCTGGCGGCCTTCGGCCCCGACGATGGCGGTTTCGAGCCGGTCACCGTGCTCGGGGACGAGCACCGGCTTCGCCAGGTGGCGACGAACCTGGTCGCCAACGCACTGCGGCATACGCCGGAGGGGACTCGCATCACGGTACGGGTGGGTCGGTTGCCGGCGACCGCAGCGCGGACGAAACCGGCTGCGGTCGCCGGTGCCCAGCCCGAATGGGCAGCCGGTAGTGAGTCCGGATGGGCGGAGCGTGCCGGCGACCTGGCGGTGCTGGAGGTCGAGGACGACGGTCCAGGTATTCCGGCCGAGCACGCTGCCCGGATCTTCGAGCGGCTCTACCGGGTCGACCCGAGTCGTACCCGTAGCCCTGGCGTCGGCTCCGGGCTCGGTCTCTCCATCGTGGCGGCGATTGTGCAGAGCCATGGTGGACGGGTCGAACTCGTCACCGGCGAGGGCCGTGGTTCGGTGTTCCGGGTCCTGCTGCCGACCGGGCGTCAGCCCGACTTCCCGCCGACGGGGAGGCCGCACGGCGGCACGCCGGCCGAGGACGACCGGGTCGACGACGGGTCCTGTGGTTCCCAGCCGGCTCCGAGGTAACCCCGGGTCTGCTCCGAGCCGGACGGGGCAGGCTGGCGTACATGCCGGTGCGACGTCTGTTCTCAGCGCGCCGCCCATTGGTGGTTGTCAACGTCGTACTTGGTTTGGCGATCGTCGGCGGTGGGTTGTGGGCCTATTTCTCATTCGTTCGACCTGAGTCGAGTTCCGCAGGGGACAGCGGTGCGGCCCGGACCATCGCGGTGGCGCAGGGGACGGTGACGGCCAGCGTCTCCGCCTCCGGGTCGGTACGGAGTGCCTCGACCGCCAGCGCGGCCTTCGTCACCTCCGGCACGGTCACCGAGATCCGGGTCAAGGTGGGCGATCTGGTCAGCAAGGGCGCGGTGCTGGCCAAGGTGGATCCCACGGTGACGAACCGCCGGCTCGAAGCGGCCAAGGCGGACCTGGTCGCGGCCCGGGCGGCGCTCAGCCGGGCGGAGGCCGCCGGTGGGGACACCAGCACCGCCGAAGCCCAGGTGACCAGCGCCAGGCTGGCGGTCACCGAGGCCGAGGACGCGGTGGCCAGAACCGTGTTGACGGCCCCCATGACCGGCACGGTGGTCGCGGTCAATGGCAGCATCGGAGGCTCCTCCGGCGGTGGATCCGGTACCTCGGGTGGATCGTCGAGCGGCGGTGGTAGCCAGGGGAGCGGATCCTCCGGTGGCTCGTCGGGTGGTAGCCAGGGGAGCGGATCCTCGGGCGGGTTCATCGAACTGGCCGACCTGACGAAGCTGGAGATCTCCGCGTCGGTCGCCGAAGCCGACGCCACCAAGCTGAAGGCCGACCAGGCGGCGACGGTGAGCTGGAACGCGCTTACCGGCGTGACCGCCACCGCCAAGGTGGTCTCGATCGATCCCAACGCCACCACCGTGAACAGCGTCGTCACCTATGGCGTGGTGCTCCGCCTGGACACCCTGCCCGACGGTGTCCGGGCCGGCCAGACGGTCCAGGTGTCGGTGACCGTCGGCCGGGTGGAGAACGTCGTCTACGTCAACTCGGCGGCACTCACCACGACCGGTAACCGGCACACCGTCACCGTGCTGACGAACGGCCAGCAGGAGACCCGGTCGGTCCAGGTCGGCCTGATCGGCGACCAGGCGGTGGAGATCAAGTCGGGTCTTCAGGCCGGTGAGCAGGTGGTTCTTAAATCCTCCTCGACCAGCACCAGCGGTGGCAGCGGCAGCCAGCCCGGCGGCGGCCTTCCCGCAGGTGGTGGCTTCCCCGGTGGCGGCCAGCCCGGTGGCGGTTCGCGAGGTGGGCGATGACCTCCCCGTTCGGTCCGCGGGCCGACCAACTCGCCGCCGACCGTCCGGTGCTCGACCGGCCCGTTGCCGACAGTCCGGCAATCGACCGGCTCGCCGCCGGGCGTCCGGTGCTCGACGTCCGCCGGCTCACCAAGGTGTACGGCGAGGGCGAGGCCGCGGTGCACGCGCTGCGCGGCGTCTCCGCTGTCGTCGAACGTGGTGACTACGTAGCGATCATGGGATCGTCGGGCTCCGGCAAGTCCACGCTGATGCACATCCTCGGCTGTCTGGACGTGCCGAGCAGCGGACAATACCTCCTGGACGGGCTGGACGTCAGCCAGCTCAACGACCGGCAGTTGGCCCTGGTCCGAAACCGGCGGATCGGGTTCGTCTTCCAGTCGTTCAACCTGATCGCCCGTAGCAGCGCGGTGGCCAACGTCGAGCTGCCGCTGGCGTACGCCGGGGTGAAGGGTGCCGAGCGGCGTCGGCGGGCACTGGCCGCGTTGGACCTGGTCGGCCTGGCCGACCGGGCCGACCACGAGCCCAATCAGCTCTCCGGTGGCCAGCAGCAGCGGGTGGCGGTGGCCCGGGCCCTGGTGACCGAGCCGGCACTGGTGCTGGCCGACGAGCCCACCGGAAACCTGGACAGCCGGTCCACCGCGGACGTGTTGGCCATCTTCGACGACCTGAACGCGGCCGGTCGGACCATCGTGTTGATCACCCATGAGACGGAGGTGGGGGAGCGGGCGAAGCGGCTGATCAAGCTCTTCGACGGGCAGATCTCCTCCGACGTACGCCAGGACCGGGCCGGGCGGCACACGGTCCGCTCGGCCGAGCAGCCGACGATGCGGCTGGAGCGGATCTCGTGAGCTTCTTCGAGATCCTGCGGTTCGCCGTCCGGGGAGTGACCGCCAACAAGCTGCGCTCGGCGTTGACGATGCTCGGGGTCCTGATCGGAGTCGGGGCGGTGATCCTGCTCGTCGCGGTGGGCAACGGCTCGGCCAAGCAGATCACCGACCGGATCGCCGCACTGGGCAGCAACACCATCACCGTGCAGAGCACATCCCGGGGCGGTAGCAGCAGCACGGCGATCACCGTCGAGATCGCCAACGCCCTGAAGGACCCGGTGCTGGCCCCGGACGTGAAATCGGTGTCCCCGGTGGTTACCGCGTCGACGACCCTCACGTACCAGGGAGCCGACCATTCGGTCCAGCAGTTCCTGGGCAGCTACCCGACGTACTTCGTGGCGACGAACACGCCCGTCGGCCGAGGGGCGACCTTCAGCGCGGCCGACGTCGACCGGGGACGGCGGGTGGTGGTGATCGGGCAGACCGTCGCCGAGGAACTGTTCCCCGACACCGACCCGATCGGCAAGGAGTTGACCGCCGGTGGCGCGCTCTTCACCGTGGTCGGCGTACTGCGGGAGAAGAGTTCCTCGTCCGGGTTCCAGGACGCCAACGACGTGGTCGTCGCGCCGCTGACCGCCGTGCAGCAGACCCTGACCGGGTACGGCGCGGTCAGCTCGGTCATCGTCGAGGCGGCCAGCTCGGCCAAGGTCTCCGCTGCCGAGGCGCAGGTCGCGACGATCCTCGACCAGCGGCTCAAGGTCGCCACGACCGGTACGGGAAGCCGGGTCGGATCGGGAGCTGGATCGGCTGGCCGGGGCGGCTCGGGAAGCGGGTCGAGTTCGTCGCCGTACCGGATCCAGAACGCGGCCCAACTGTTGGAGACCCAGACCGAGACCGCCCAGACCTTCACCGTGCTGCTCGGTGCGGTGGCCGGTATCAGTCTGCTGGTCGGCGGCATCGGGATCACCAACATCATGCTGGTCACGGTGACCGAACGGACCCGGGAGATCGGCATTCGCAAGGCACTGGGCGCGCCGCGTCGGGTGATCCTCACCCAGTTCCTGGCCGAGGCGACCATGTTGAGCCTGGTCGGGGGCGGGCTGGGCGTGGCGGCTGCCCTGATCGGCAGTCAGTTCACCATCGTCGGCGTCACGCCGGTCATCGTCCCGAGTTCGATCGTGTTGGCACTGGGCGTCTCCGTCGCGATCGGGCTCTTCTTCGGCAGCGTTCCGGCCAGCCGGGCTGCCCGACTTCGGCCGATCGACGCCCTACGTTACGAATGATCCCGGGGAACGACATGACGGAAACAGTTGAGCCGGACCGCCGGGCCGCCGAGGTGCAGGGGGACCCGGACGGGGACGGGTTGGCCGCGCAGATCGCCGCTGCGGCCGGCCGGCGCTGGTGGAACCGGTGGACGCTCTGCCTGGGGGCGGTGGTGCTGTTACTGGCCGGCTTCATGATCGGCGTACAGGTGCAGAAGTCGTACGGCGAGCCGGCTGCCCCGGCCGGTCGGACCGCTGCCGGCCCCGGACAACGTGGTGGCACGGGGCAGGGCGGCTTCCCGGGTGGCGCCGGTCAACCCAGTGGCGCAGCCGGTGCCGGCCAGCCCGGTGCCGGCACCCGGCCGACGGGGGCAGCCTCCGGCACGACCCCGTCCACCACCACCGGCACGGTCAAGCTGGTGGACGGCACGACCATCTACGTGCAGACCGCCGACGGGACCGTGCTCACGGTCCGGACCGGCACGGACACCACGATCCGGATCGCCCGGGACGGCACCCTGAAGGAACTCAAGGCCGGTGACCCGGTCACTGTGGAAGGGCCGAGTACGGCCGGCACCGTCACCGCGACCAGTGTCACCGGTCAGGGCAGGTGATCGGCCGGGGAGATGTCGGCGGTGACATGCGGCGTCGGTCGGTTCGTACGACGTCGGTGGTCGCCGTGGTCGACGAGATCGAGACGCCTCGGCATCGCCGTACCCGGGTTGCGATCTTCGACTGACCGGCGTGCTGAGCGTCAACCGACCGGTGTGCTGAGCGTCAACCGACCAGCGGGCGGAACGTGCCCAGCAGGATGCTGACGGCGAGCGCTGCCCCGGCCAGGACCGCCGCCCCGACGATCAGCGCCGTGTCGGCAACGGTGAAGTGTTGCCGGCGGGCGGTGGTTCGGGGCGTACCGGCGTCGAAGCCGCGCGCGTCCATCGCGGTGGCCAGCCGGGTGCCGCGCCGGATCGCGCCGACCAGCAGGGCGAACGCGGTCGAGACGAACAGCCGTAGCTTCGCCAGCGGGTTACGACCGGCATCCACGCCTCGGGCCCGACGGGCCATACTGATCATCTGCCACTCCGCCGCCAGCAGCGGCACCAGCCGGAACGCCGCCAAGGCGCCGATCGCGAAGCGGGCCGGTGCCTTGGCATTCTGGATCAGCGCGTCGGCCAGGTCGGTCGGATCAGTGGTGGTGAAGACCAGTACACCGGGGAGGGCCACCGCGATCATGCGCAGGGCCAGCCCCAGGGCGGTGGCCAGCACACCGGTGGTGACCACGATCGGCCCGGCGGTGACCAGGACCGGGCCAGTGCGCTCGGCCGCGAAGAGCACCATGGTCAGCACGATGCCCAGGGCACTGGCCAGTACCGGCCAGGCCCGTCGGGCCAGTACGCCGTAGCGGATGCCGAACAGCGGCAGCACCGCCAGTTCGATCGCGATGGCCACCGCCGGAGCGACCGGGTCGACCGTGGCGATCAGGGTGAACGAGAAGAGCAGCGCGGCGGCGAGCTTGGCGACCGGGTTGCGCCGGGCCAGCACGGCGTCGGTCACCGCGATCGGGGAAACGGGATTCACGATGCGCCCCCGGTGGCCGATGGGTCCGGGATGGCCCCGTCCAGGGTCACGGTCTGGTCCAGCGTCGGGGCAGCTCGGTCCAGGGTCACGGTCTGGTCCAGCGTCGGGGCAGCTCGGTCCAGTGTCACGGTCCGGTCGGCCAGCGCGGCGACGAAGTCGGCGTCGTGGGTGACGGTGACCAAGCCGTGCCCGGCGTCGCGTAGCTCGGCGAGCAGGTCCACCAGCTCGATCCAGGTGCGTCGGTCCTGACCGAAGGTGGGCTCGTCCAGGACGAGCAGGCGGGGAGCGGTGGCCAGGGCGGTCGCCACGCTCAGCCGCCGGGCCTCACCCCCGGACAGGGTGTACGGGTTGGCCCCGGCGAGCCGGTCCAGCCGGAGCCGGACCAGCAGGTCGTCCACGGTGGACCTGATGGCTTCGGGAGGTTGCCCGATCCGGCGGGGACCGAGCGCCAACTCGTCGAAGACGGTGCTGGTGACGAACTGGTGCTCCGGGTCCTGGAACACCGACCCGATCCGGCGGGCCAGTACGGGTGCCCGCCAGCGGTGCGGCGCGCCCTCCTCCCGACCGGACAGCCGACCTTTTCGACCCGTGCGCTCGGCCAGGCTGTCTGCCCGCCCGGCCAGTTCCGGGGTAGCCACCACCCGGCCGGTGCCCGGCTTGAGCAGGCCGCCCAGCAGCAGGGCCAGGGTGGACTTGCCCACGCCGTTGGGTCCCAGTACGGCGAGCGCCTCGCTGGCGCGTACGGTCAGATCGGTTGCGGCCAGCCGGGGTGGCAGGCCGAGCCGTTCAGCGGTGAGTAAGGGGTCGCCAGCGGTCGTGCCGGTGGTCCGACGGGACGGCGTCGGCCGGCCGGGGATCCAGACCCCCGCCTCGGCCAGCGCGGTGCCGTGCCGGGCGAAGACCTCCTCGGGGGAGCCGTCGGCGCGTACCCCGCCGCCCGGTTCCAACACCACCACCCGGTCGACCAGCGGCAGTGCCTCGGCGACCCGGTGTTCGACCAGGATCAGCGTGGTGTCCCGGTCCACCGCCCGGGCGATGGTCGCCCGGACCAGATCCGCGCCGACCGGGTCGAGGTTGGCGGTGGGCTCGTCGAGCAGCAGCAGGCTCGGCCGCAGGGCGAGGGTCCCGGCGAGGGCGAGCCGCTGTTGTTCCCCGCCGGAGAGTGCGGCGGTGGGCCGGTCCCGCAAGTAGGGAAAGCCGACCCGACGCAGCGCCTCATCCACCCGGGGCCAGATCTCCTCGGCCGGTACGCCCCGGTTCTCCAGCCCGAAGGCGACGTCGTCACCGGAGCGGGCCATGACGAGTTGGGTGGCCGGGTCCTGGAAGACGATGCCGACCCGTTCCCGGGCCTTGCGCGGGTCCAGTCCGTCGACCTTGACCGTGCCGGCCTGCTCTCCGGAGTCCTCGGCGAGCAAGCCGGCGAGCGCGGCGAGCAGGGTGCTCTTGCCGGCGCCCGACGGGCCCAGCAGCAGCACCCGCTCGCCGTGTTCGATGCGCAGGTCGACGTCGCGTACCGCCCAGGCCTTTCGCCCGGCGTGCCGCCAGCCGAACCCGCGCAACTCGACCGCGCTCATGCTCTTCCCGCTCCTTCCGCCCCGTTGATCATGAAATTATTGACGGAATATCGCCGTCTTCCGGGTGATAACTTCATGATCAACGAGGATGGGTGGGCTAGATGGCGGTGCGCTCGCGGCCGGCGGGGAACCGGTCCAGCACCCCGGTCCGGGCCAGCGCCCGGGTCAGCAGCCAGCCCCCGACCCCGGCCACCACCGCTGCGCTGATGATCGTCGCCACCGCGTACGGGATCCGGTACGACCAGAGCGCGGTCTTGACGTTCCACACGAAGAAGTCGAACAGCGACGCGCTCAGACCGGTCATGGCACCCGCGAACACCGCCGTCGGCAGCTTGAACGAGCGGTAACGCAGCGCGGCGAAGGCCAGTTCCGCACCGATGCCCTGGACCAGGCCCTGTGGGATGACCGTGCCGCTCCACTGGGTGCCGAGCAGGGCGGAGACGATCGCGGCCACGGTCTCGGTGTAGAGCGCCGCACCGGGCTTACGGATGATCAGCCCACCCAGCACCGCCGGCACCAACCAGATGCCGTAGAGCAGGGACTGGGCGGGTGGGAAGAAGGCGAAGGCCGCGTCGGTGGCGCTCCAGACGTAGCCCCAGGCCCAGAAGACCACGCCGAACGCGACGGCGATGACCGAGGCGACGACGACATCGACCGTACGCCATCGGTGGTTGTCGGGTTGTGTCATGTTGTTGGCTCCCAGTCCCGTTGCATGAACCAGGAGAAGACGCACGCCGAGCCCGGAACTACGGACTACGGCGCGGCTGGAGGTGTGACCGAGCTCCCTGCGCTGGCATTACCCAGATCAGGTTCGAGGGTCTGCGGTTGCCCGCACTCTCAGCGCTGTGCGCTCCCCTGTCGGAGGTGAAGTTGTGTCGCAGACGCTAGCACCAACCTGCACCCGGGCACAGTGCCCGACTGCCGGGTGTGGTGGTGCCCACCCGGGTTCGGGTTAGGGTGAGCTGCCCGCCTGAGCATCGAGCGATGGCCCGCGCCACCACACCGGGCGGAAGGGACTGACTGCCGTGACGGCCCCCGACCGCGCTCCCGTCGGTCGCGCCCCGACGGGCGATGAGATCGACTGGACGATCGACGTGGCCCCGTCGACGACCGCGCCGGCCAGGCCAACCATCGAGCCGGCTGCACCACACCGACGTCGGCGTCCCGGTGCTGGGCGGGACCACTCGGTCGAGGTACTGGCCGTACTGATGATCCTGTTGGTTCTCTTCCGAGAACCGTTGGGCAACGCCATCGCCGACCCGCGACTACAGACCTGGACCACGGTCTTCGTCTCGGTGATGGTGCAGGCGGTACCGTTCCTCGTCTTCGGCGTCGTGCTCTCCGCCGTGATCGCGGTCTTCGTACCCCGGTCATTCTGGGCCAAGGCGTTGCCTCGTCATCCGGCGCTGGCCGTACCGGTGGCGAGCTGCGCGGGCGTGGTGCTGCCCGGATGCGAGTGCGGGTCGGTGCCGATCGCCGGGTCACTCATCCGGCGCGGCGTCACCCCGGCCGCCGCCCTGGCGTTCCTGCTCGCCGCCCCGGCGATCAACCCGATCGTGCTGGCCGCCACCGCCGTCGCCTTCCCCAACAACCCCGAGCTGGTCGCCGCCCGGGCCGGGGCGAGCCTGGTCGTCGCCATGGTCATGGGCTGGCTCTGGCTACGCCTCGGGCGTACCGAGTGGATCAAGCTGCCGTACCGGCCCGACCTGGACGACCAGTCGAAGGGACGCGCGTTCTGGGCGGCGGTCCGGCACGACGTCGTACACGCGGGTGGTTTCCTCGTCCTCGGCGCGATGGCCGCCGCCAGCATCAACGTGCTGGTGCCGGAACGGTGGTTGCAGAGCCTCGCCGACCAGCCGGTGCTTTCGGTGCTGGCGCTCGCCGTGCTGGCGGTGTTGTTGTCGATCTGTTCGGAGGCCGACGCCTTCGTGGCTGCCTCGCTGTCACAGTTCTCGCTGACCGCCCGACTGACGTTCCTGGTCGTCGGCCCGATGGTCGACCTCAAGCTGATTTCCATGCAGGCCGGGGTCTTCGGTCGCCGGTTCGCCTTCCGGTTCGCGCCGACAACCTTCGTCGTCGCGGTCGGAGTCTCGGTCGGGGTGGGAGCGGTGGTCCTGTCATGAACAGAGCGGTGGTCCGGCCATGAACAAGCAGGCGCAGGCGGTCGTGCTGCTGCTGCTCGGTGGGGCGGTGGTCAAGGCCAGCCTCACCGACATGTACCTGCGGTACGTCAAGGAGGGGTTGCGGCCCTTCCTGATCGCCGCCGGGATCCTGCTGGTGGTCGCCGCGGTGATGACCCTGGTTCACGACCTGCGCGGACCGGCCCGATCCGCCAGCACCGGCCCAGCCGGCCCAGCCGGCGCAGCCGATCCCGCCGCCCCAGCCGGCGCAGCCGATCCCGCCGCCCCAGCCGGCGCAGCCGATCCCGCCGCCCCAGCCGATCCCGCCGGCACCGACGACCACGGGCACGACCACGGCGGTACGGGGCACCACGAACCCCGGATCGGCTGGCTGCTGATCCTGCCGGTGCTCGGTCTGCTGCTGATCGCCCCACCGGCGCTCGGCTCGTTCGCGGCCGGACAGGCTGGCACCGCCCTGTCCAGCCAGCAGGTGTCCTCCGACTATCCGCCGCTGCCGGAGGGCGACCCGGTGCAGGTCAGCCTGCTCGACTACGCGTCCCGGGCGCTGTTCGACAAGGGCGTGTCGATCGGCGACCGGCGAGTGAAACTCACCGGCTTCCTCGCCACCGGGCCGAACGGTGAGCCGATCCTGGCGCGCATGATCCTCTCCTGCTGCGCCGCCGACGGCCGTCCGATCAAGCTCGGAATGGCCGGCGATCCACCGACCGGGCTGGCCCCGGACACCTGGGTGGAGGTGGTCGGCCGTTACACCGACCAGACTGGCACCGACCCGGTCAACGACGAGACCATCCCGTACCTGACGGTCGAGTCCTGGCGGCAGGTCACCCCGCCAAAGAACCCGTACGAGTAGAGGTCGGCGACGCGTCGGGGAAGGTCCGGCGGGTCGCCCCGGAATTCAACAACACCGGTCCCTGGGGACGGTTGACCGCTCCGTACGGTCGACGGTAGCCGGATGGCCCACTGGGAGCACATGACCGTCCTCCGCCGAGGAGCCACCGCTGACCGAGACCGATGCCCGACAGGAGACCCATGGATCAGCTCAGCCGCCGCGCCCGTGACCTCGGGATCGTCGTCGGGCCAATACCCACCGGAGAGCACAACGCGATCACCGACGTGCCCGGGGTCCTGGTCGGGCACACCACCCTCGACGACGGTGCCGACCTGCACACCGGGGTCACCGCCGTCGTGCCGAGCCAACTCGGTCCCGGACGGTGGACCCTGCCGGCCGCCGTGTACACCGGCAACGGTTACGGGAAACTCGTCGGTTCGACCCAGGTGGACGAACTCGGCGTACTGGAGTCACCGATCGTCCTGACCGCCACGCTGTCGGTGTTCCGGGCGGCTGACGCGCTGCTGGGTCATCTGATGGAGCGCCGGCCGGACGGCGTGTCGTTCAACCCGCTGGTGGGCGAGACGAACGACGGGCACCTCTCGGACATCCGCCGTCGCCCGATCAGCGCGGAGCACGTGCTCACCGCCATCGCCGGGGCATCCGACGGGCCTCCGGCGGAGGGCTGCGTCGGGGCCGGCACCGGCACTACCGCCCTGGGCTTCAAGGCCGGCATCGGCACCTCGTCCAGGACGGTACGGCTGGCCGACGGATCGGCGACCGTCGGTGTCCTGGTCCAGGCCAATTTCGGCGGGGTGCTGACCGTCCTCGGTGTACCGCAGCCAGTCGACGAGCTGATCCCGGCCGTCGACCGGACCGAACCACCCGGCAACTCGTGCATGATCGTGGTGGCCACCGACGTTCCCCTGGACGCCCGGCAGCTTGGCCGGCTCGCCCGGCGGGCGGTCTTCGCGATGGCCCGGGTCGGGGCGTCGTACAGCAACGGAAGCGGTGACTATGCGGTCGCGTTCAGTACGGCGGGCCCTGATCGGCCGGTGATCCCGGACAGCGAGATCGACCCGGTCTTCGCCGCCGTGCTGGACGCGGTCGAGGAGGCACTGCTCAACTCGCTCTTTACCGCCGTCACCACCACGGGTGTGGGGGGCCGGACCAGTCATGCCGTTCCGCACGACGCGGTGCTCCGACGGTTGTCCGCAGCCGGCCGACTCGGGGCACGTGCCTGACTTTCCGCGGTGCGGCGACGACCGGGTCGGGTGCGACGCGTTGATCTAGTTGGTGCTCGTGTGTGACGGTAGTTCGGCATCCTGTCCTCGCGGGGTGGGAAAACGAATCCTCGCCGGGTCGGGATACGAATCCTCGCCGGGTCGGGAACGAAGACAGCAGCACGAACAGAGGTCGGAGGACGCATGACACTCAGCGCCGAGGGCTACCTTTCGGTCGTCACCGAGACGATCGCCCGGGTCTCGACGGAGCAGCGGGACGCGGTACGCCAAGCCGCTGACCTGATCACCGAGACGTTGCGCGCCGACGGCGTGATCCACGCCTTCGGCACCGGACACTCGGAGGCGCTGGCGATGGAGATCGCCGGCCGGGCCGGGGGACTGGTCCCGACCAACCGGATCGCGCTGCGGGACGTGGTGCTCTACGGTGGCGAGCCGGCGAGCACCCTCGGCCCCACGCTGGAACGGGACCCGGCGGCCGTCAAGCGACTCTACGAACTCGCGCCGGTGGCACCGCAGGATATCTTCGTGGTGGCCTCCAACTCCGGGGTCAACGGCTCGATCGTGGAGTTCGCCCTGCTGGTGAAGGAGCGCGGCCACAAGCTGATCGCGATCACCTCTCGGGACCACTCGTCCCGGGTGGACTCTCGCCACCCGTCCGGCCGGAAGCTCAGCGAGATCGCCGACGTGGTGCTGGACAACGGTGCCCCGTACGGGGATGCGACCCTGCCGCTGCCCGGGGGCGGTGCGGTGGGTGCGGTGTCGTCGATCACCGCCGCCCTGCTCGCCCAGCAGATCGTGGTCGAGGTGGTCGCTCAGCTGGTCGAGGCGGGTGAGACCCCACCGGTCTACCTGTCGGCCAACATCCCGGCCGGCGACGCGCACAACAACGCGCTGGAGGAGCGGTACGCGGGTCGGATCCGGCGCGGCGCCTGAGCCGGTCCGGCGTTGATCCGTTGCCACGGCACCTGAGTCGGTCCGGTGTTGAGCCGCTGCCACCGCGCCGCCTGAGCCTGCCTGTCCGCCCGATGTGCCAACCTGCGCGGATCCACGTTTTGCCGGCGCGTCGGGCGGGCAAACACCGCCGCGACCCCGGGTGGCTCGTACCGCCCGAACCGCCCCGGAGCCGGAGGTGACCAGCGTGTCGAGGGAAACTGACAGGCAGCGATGGCAGCGGAACTTCGCCGATCTGCTACAGGAGCTACGAGTCGCGCAGACCGGTGTCCAGATCCTCTTCGCCTTCCTGTTGACCCTGCCGTTCAGTGCCGGCTTCGAGGACACCACCGCGTTCCAGAAGGACGTGTACGTGGTGGCGCTGCTCGCCGCCGCGGCGGCCACCGCGCTGATCATTTCGCCGGTCGCCTTCCACCGGGCACTGTTCCGGCAGGGGCGGAAACCGGAACTGGTCCGGTACGCGCACCGGATGGCCACCGGTGGGCTGACCTTCATGCTCATCGCCATGGTCAGCTCGGTCCTGCTGATCACCGACTTTGTGCTGCCTCCGGCGCTCGCGTTCGTGCTCAGTGGGTTTACCGCGATCTGGTTCCTGACCTTCTGGGCGGCGCTCCCGTTTGCCCGTCGACGCCGGTGGACCGACGACGATGACGAGGCAGACGAGTGGAAAGACCCTGAGGTGGCGGCCGGCGACTGACCTGCGGGCCACACGATATCCGTCGGTGTCGGCGGGACAGGTTGATCCAGCAACTTGATTTGGTGGGACTACCCCTGGGTAACACCGGCGGAGTAGCGTTGTCCCATAGCAGCGCTGGCATCGCCGTACCCGGTCTAGGGGGTAGCCGTGACCACGACGCAGAACAATCAACCTGTCACCGATGGATCCGACGGGGTCGGGCCGTTGCCCGCCGAGGCCGGGCAGGTCTCGGAGAAGGAGGCCCGGCAGGTTGCCGAGGCTGCCCGCGAGGCCGAGTGGGGCAAGCCGAGCTTCGGCAAGGAGTTGTTCCTCGGCCGGTTCCGGCTCGACCTGATCGACCCGTGGCCGCAGCCCGACCCCGCAAAGACCGCCAAGGCCGACGAGTTCCTGGCTCGCCTCGACAACTACCTCCGCTCGGCGGTGGACGGCACCCAGATCGAGCGGGATGCCGCGATCCCGGACGAGGTCTTCCACGGGCTGGCCCAGCTCGGTGCCTTCGGCATGAAGATCGACGAGCGGTACGGCGGGCTCGGGCTGTCCAATCTGGACTACTGCCGGGCGTTGATGCTCACCGGCTCGGTCAGCCCGGCCATCAGCGCGCTGCTCTCCGCGCACCAGTCGATCGGAGTGCCGCAGCCGCTGAAGATGTTCGGCTCCGAGGAGCAGAAGCAGCGAATTCTGCCCCGGCTCGCGGCCGGGGAGGTCTCCGCCTTCCTGCTCACCGAGCCGGATGTCGGCTCCGACCCGGCCCGACTTGCCACCAGCGCCGAACCGACCGAGGACGGCACCGGCTATCGCCTCAACGGGGTCAAGCTGTGGGCCACCAACGGCACCGTCGCCACCCTGCTGGTGGTGATGGCCCGGGTGCCGGCGCAGCCAGCGGGCCCGGACGGACCGGCTCGCCGGGGCGGCATCACCGCCTTCGTCGTGGAGGGGGACTCGGACGGGATCACCGTAGAGCGGCGCAACGAGTTCGTCGGCCTGCGGGGCCTGGAGAACAGCGTGACCCGGTTCCACGACGTGATTGTTCCCAAGGAGAACGTCATCGGCGGCGAGGGCAAGGGGCTGAAGATCGCCCTGACCACGCTCAACACCGGTCGACTGTCGCTGCCCGCGATGTGTGTCGGTGCCGGCAAGTGGTCGCTGAACGTCGCCCGTGAGTGGGCCGCCGAGCGGGTGCAGTGGGGGCGTCCGGTCGGCGAACACGAGGCAGTCGCCACCAAGCTGTCCTTCATGGCCGCCACCACGTATGCCATGGAGGCCATGCTCGATCTGTGCTGCCTGCTCGCCGACGACGACCGTAACGACATCCGGATCGAGGCTGCCCTGGTCAAGCTCTACGCCAGCGAGATGGCCTGGAAGATCGCCGACGAGCTGGTCCAGATCCGGGGCGGGCGCGGCTACGAGACGGCCGATTCGCTGGCCGCCCGAGGTGAGCGACCCGCTGCGGTCGAGCAGCTGCTCCGTGATCTGCGGATCAACCGGATCTTCGAGGGGTCCACCGAGATCATGCATCTGCTGATCGCCCGGGAGGCGGTCGACGCGCACCTCTCGGTTGCCGGCGACATCATCGACCCGGATGCGGGGCTGGGTCGCAAGGCCAGGGCGGGTGCTCGCGCCAGCGCCTTCTACGCCAAGTGGCTGCCGACGTTGACGGTCGGTGCCGGGCAGAACCCGATCTCGTACGCGGACCACGGGCCGCTCGCCGGACACCTGCGGTACGTGGAACGGACCTCCCGCAAGCTGGCCCGGTCGACGTTCTACGCGATGTCCCGCTGGCAGGGCAAGATGGAGCGCAAGCAGGCGTTCCTGGGTCGGATCGTGGACATCGGCGCGGAACTGTTCGCGATGTCGGCGGCCTGCGTGCGGGCACATGCCGAGCGAGACGCCCGCCCCGAGGGACGGGAGTTGGCCGACCTGTTCTGTCGGCAGGCGCGGCTGCGCGTCGAGGCGCTCTTCACCGCGCTGTGGGACAACACCGACTCGATTGACGTGGTGGCGGCGAAGCGGATCCTGGCCGGCCGCTACGCCTCGCTGGAGGAGGGAGTGGTCACACCGCCGGCCGAGCAGCCCTGGGTCGTACCGTGGCAGCCCGGTCCGTCCACCGTGCCGGACGTACGCCGACGCATCCCGCCCACCTGAGAGCGCTAGCGGCTCGCCCCGGAGGATGCCGGCTCCCCGAGGGGTGTGGGCCGGCCACCCCGGCGTGCCGGCGCCGGCCAGGCGTCAGCCGTTACGTAGCCCGAGGCCACGTAGCTCCAGCGCGGCGAGATCGTCCACTATCGCGTCGTCGCCCTGCCGCCAGGCCCGTACCACGTCGGGATCGATCCGGGCGAGCTTGCGTAGGGGCTGGTTGGCCAGCGCGCGCAGGGCGAGCAGGTCTCGTCCGGCCGGAGCCGAGCGGAGGTGCGCGGCGGCGGTGGCCCGGCGGATCCAGCGCACCCGCAGCGGAAGCCAGCCGAACAGCACCAACCCGAGCGGGAACACCAGCACGGCCAGGGCGAGCACCAGGGCGAGTTCGCCGATCAGCTCCTGCTGGTCACGGCCGGCGTCGGCGAGCGTACGGGCGGCCCCAGCGGCCTTCTCGAACGGTGCGGTCAGGTCGTCACCGACCACCGGTACCCGGCCGACCTTGCCGCTTGCGTCTGCGAGATTCTCGGCGAGCCCGCCGCCGGCACCTTCCAGCTTCTGCCCGGGCAGAGCGAGTTTCTGGACCAGGTCGTGCAGCCACATCGCGCCCCGGATCCACAGGTAGACCCAGACGACGACGAGCAGGTCGGTGAGAAGCTGGCGGGTGGCGACGGGAAAACGGTCAGCATAAATCTTCACGTTCGACAGCGTGACACGGCGGATGGCTTACGGCATCGCGACGAGAAGCGACGCAGGAGTCTCAGTCAGGTTTGCGTCGGGCGGCGTAGGCCCGTACCTTGGCCCGGTTTCCACAGTCCGCCATGCTGCACCAGCGACGTCGGCCGCGCCGGTCGAGGAAGAGCCAGCCGCAGTCGGTGCCGGGGCAGGCCCTTATCTGGTGTCGGGCGGGTGTGCCGAGCAGGTCGGCGCCGGATCGGGCGGCGGCCAGCAGGGGAAGCGTCAGGCCGAGGTCGTCGGGGAGCACCCAGTGGGCCAGTCCGTCGGGGCCGGACGTCAGCACCGCCGCCGCGGCGGCCCACTGCGCCACCTCGGCAACCTGCCGGAAGGCGGCGGCATCGCCCGGGTCGAGCAGCACGTCGTGTAGCGCCGTACGCAACGAACGGATCGCCACCAGTACGTCGTGCGCCCCGGCCGGATCGTCGCGACCGTGTTCCCGGAGCCGGGCGACGGTGGCCGGGGCGAGCAGTTGGACATGGCCGGTCCAGACCGCCAGCCGGTCGAAGTCGCGCAACCATTCTCGGTTCGGGCTGGGTGGTTCCTCCCAGCCGGCCCAGGTGTTGCAGAGTTCCAGAGCGGGGTGCCCGCCGATCGGGGTGGGCATGGGATAGCCCGCTACCTCTACCCAGTGCATGCCGACAGTGTGCCTTGACTCGGCGAAACTAACCACTACTGTCGATGACACCGGTTGGCGTTCATCTACTGGTTAGGTGATGTGGCATGCGGTTGAAGAAAATCCTGAGTCGGTTCCTGCTCGCAACGCTGATGGTGCCCACGGCCCTTGTCGCCGTATCCGCCCCTGCCGTCGTACCCGCAGCTGCGATGGCGGCTCAGGACACCGGCCCCCCGCGCACACCGCCGCCCGGTCGGTGGGATCGGAGTACCGATCGGCCCGAACCCTGGCGTCCGTCGGTCCAGGAGGAATGGACCGCCCCGGCCGGCCGCTACTGTTCGTTCCCGCTGCACGTCCGCGTCGTCTCCCAGGACGTGCGGGTCCGGGTGCTCGCCCGGTACGCCACCGGTGCGGTCCGGCGCGAGGAGTACGCCGGCCCGCTGACCGTCGACTTCGTCGACGTCGACACCGGTCGAGCCGTACGCCGGGATGCGGGCGGCTCCGGACTACTCGAATACCGTCCGGACGGTCGGTGGCTGCGCTACACCATTGTCGGGCCGGCCGGATTCGGCTTCCGACCCGGGGACCACCACCCTCGGGGCTACTACATTCTCGACGGTCTGCACGTCATCTCAATCGACCCGACCGGCAGCCGTCGGTTGACGTTGGGGATCGGCCGACAGGACGACATCTGTGTCGCGCTCGGTGACCCGGCCGCCGGACCACGGTGACCGGTGCAGGCTGGTGGCGGGAGATGAGCGACCTGCAACTCCGCGTACTCGGGCCCCTGACCGCGTACCGCGACGGGGTGGAAGTGGCGCTCGGCGGCCGGCGGCAGCGCATGGTGCTGGCCACGCTGCTGGTGGCCCGGGGCCGGATGCTGCCCGAGGAACGCCTCCGCGATCTGGTGTGGAGCGACGGCGGACGTCTGGCCGGTCGGGCGACCCTGCACGGCTACGTGGCCGGCCTCCGGCGGGCACTCGAACCGGACCGGCCGATGCGCTCCCCGAGCAGGGTTCTGCTCCGGGAAGGACCCGGGTACGCGGTCCGGGTACCGGCCGAACAGGTCGACACGGAACGGTTCGCCGAGCTGGTCACCCATGGTAGGACCCTGCTGGACGGGGGACGACCGGCGGCGGCCGTCGGGGTGTTGACCGATGCACTCGGGCTGTGGCGTGGCCCGGCGTACGCCGACCTGGCGGGTGCCTCGTTCGTGTTACCGGAGATCGCCCGTCTCGACGCGATGCGCACCGTCGCCGCCGAGCTGAGACTGACCGCGATGCTGGCACTGGGCCGGCACCCCGAGGTACTGGGCGAGCTGCAGGCGCTCGTCCTTGAACAACCGCAGCGGGAGCGGGGGTGGGAACTACTGGCGGTCGCGTTGTACCGGGCCGGCGGAGGCGCGGCAGGTCACCGCCCGGGTCGGGCCGGCGGAGGCGCAGCACGTCACTGGCCGACCATGGTGGGTGCACCCCGCGCCGACCGTCGGTCCCAGTGGGATCCCAGCGGAGAACGGCACCGTCCGGCATACGACCAGCCACTGTGAGGGGAGAGGCCATGCCTACGCTTCGACCGCTGACCGAGACGGAACTGGAGTTCGAGGTCAACGTCAAGAACAACTACGTCGACTGCGTCGACCTGCCGAACGGACGTACCCGGCGACCGCTGCCCCTGCCCAGCGGGGGCGAATCCGCCGGAACGGCCGGGACGTACCACGACCGGCCGCCAGCCCGGCTGCCGGAGCCTCGGTGACCAGCGCGGTTGCCGGGGCCCCCGTGACCACCTCGGCCGCCGGGGCCCCCGTGACCACCTCGGCCGCCGGGGCCCCCGTGACCACCTCGGCCGCCGGTCCGGCCGGGCTCGCACCTCGGTGGCGGGCCTGGGTCGCCGAGAACCTGGCCCTCGGCGTGGCGGAGGGGGAGATCCGGGCGGCGTTGCTGGCGGCGGGACAGCCCGGGGCGGCGGTCGACGAGGAGCTGACCCGCGCTCCCGATCACCCCTACTTCCAGGCCTGCCTGAGGTTGGCCCGGGAGTACGCCTGGCTGGAAGCCCTGCTCGATTCCTACGGCGACCTTCGCTCCGCCGAGCTGTCCGATGGGCTGGAGCGCCGGGGCGACCTGTCCCCGGCCGAGTTCTTCGAGCGGTACTACTTCGCCAACCGTCCGGTGATCCTGGCCGGGGCGGTCGACGACTGGCCGGCCCGGCGGCAGTGGTCCCTGGCAAGCCTGCGGGACCAGTTGGGGAACGTCGAGGTCGAGGTGATGACCGGCCGGGACAGCAACCCGGAGCACACCTGGCAGCACGACACCCACCGGACCCGGATGGCGTTCGCCGACTACCTCACCATGGTCGAGACGGGTGGGGAGACCAACGACTACTACATGGTCGCGCGTAACGAGACTGGCAGCACGGTCTCCGACCGTTGACCCGGGACATCAGACCGGTGCCCGGCGTCATCGATCCGGCCCTGTTGCCGGAGACGGTGACCCTGCTGCTGGGGCCGGCAGGCACGGTCACGGGGCTGCACCACGACAACATGAACATCCTGTTGTGTCAGGTGATGGGTCGTAAACACGTCCGGCTCGTGCCGTCGTACCAGCGCACCCGGGTGTATCCCCGGGGCGGGACGTACAGCCACGTCGACGCGGCGCAGCCGGACCTCGACCAGCACCCGTCGTACGGGCAGGCGACCGTTCTGGAGGGAGTGCTGCAACCGGGCGACGCCCTGTTGGTGCCGGTCGGGTGGTGGCACTGGGTACAGGCCCTGGATATCAGCGCCACGGTGAGTCTGCACCACTTCCAGGTGCCCTCGGGCAACCACTACCTGCACCCGCCGCTGGTACGCGGCACCGACTGACGGGGGGGGCGGGGCAGTCGGAACGGGGGCACCGACGTCGGTGCCCCCACATCTGACTAGCCCTTGTCGCGTTCCGGTGGGGGATCCGGAATCTCGTCCATGGTCAGGCCGGGTGGGCCGGTCGGCGGTGGGTCACGTACGTCGGCGCTGTACCGCACACCCGGTGGGGCGCCCAGCGGAGAGCATCGGTGCGTCGACTGGGATCCGGCTGGGATCGTACGCGGAGGTTGGGCAGGGCCTCTTCCTATGCGGGACGCGATAGGAAGAGGCCCTGCCCAACTCAGGAACTGGCGCAGGTGGGGCAGGTGCCGAAGATCTCCATGGTGTGACTGACGTCGACGAAGCCGTGTCGGGCAGCGACCCGGTCGGCCCAGGTCTCCACGGCCGGGCCCTCGACCTCGACCGTACGACCACAGGCCCGACACACCAGGTGGTGATGGTGCCCCTCGCTGCACCGGCGGTAGAGGTGCTCACCGCCCGGTGGTCGCATCACGTCGATCTCGCCCGCGTCGGCCAGCCCCTGGAGGGTGCGGTAGACCGTGGTCAGGCCGACCCGTTCTCCCCGGTCCCGCAGCATCGCGTGCAGGTCCTGGGCACTGTGGAAGCCCTCGACCTCTCGTAGCAGCGCGCTGACGGCGCTGCGTTGCCGGGTGTTGCGTACGGCCGTGGTGCCCTCTCCAGTCGTCACTTCGCCTCCCCGGCGTGGCTGATCGCGTCGGCCACGATATGTGCGATGTGCTCGTCCACCAGGGCGTAGGCGATCTCCCGACCACGTCGCGATCCGTGCACCACACCGGCACCCCGCAGTACCCGTAGATGCTGGGAGACGAGCGGCTGGGGCGCGCCGAGCTTCTCCACCAACTCGTGTACGCAACGCTCACCCTGGGCGAGTTCGGTGACGATTGCGACCCGGATCGGGGCGGACAACGCGCGGAGTAGTTCCCCGGCCCCCTCGTACGCCTCGTATCCGTTACTGCTCGCCATTACGTAACGGTAACCAATTTGGTTTTGGTGCCGCCGACAGGATCCGGACGACCGTCGCAGCGAGTCTGGTGTCGGAGGCAGCGAGTCTGGTGTCGGAGGCGGCGGGGCGGGTGACGGTGACGGTGGGTCTGGTGAGGGTGACGGTGGGTCTGGTGAGGGTGACGGTGGGTCTGGTGACGGCAGCGGCGGTGGGACGGCGACGCCCCGCGTACCCGGTACCGGGCCATCATCGGTCCAGGACCACGTCCGGCGGCTCCAACTGGGTGGTGGCCTCGGTCGGTAGCGACCGTCGTCGGATGCTGCGCCACCCCGCCGTACCGAGCGCCACCAGCAGGAACAGCACGATCGCCAGGACGACGATGGTGGCCCCGGGAGCGGTGTCCAGGCTTCCGGCGAGGGTCACCCCGGAACCGGCGGCCAGCAGGCCCAGCACCATCGCCAGCGCCATGGTGGTACGGAACCCCCGGGTGACCTGTTGCGCGGTGGCGACCGGCACCACCATCAGCGCGCTGATCAGCAGCAGCCCGACCGCCCGCATGGCGATCGTCACGGTCACCGCGGTGGTGATCGCCAGCAACAGGTTCAGTGTCCGCACCGGCAGGCCGGAGACCCGGGCGTACTCCTCGTCGTGACAGATGGCGAAGAGTGCCGGACGTAGCACGAGCATGGCGATCAGCACCACCACACCGAGCACCGCGATGGTGATCAGGTCGGTCTGGGAGGTGGTGGTCAACGCCCCGAACAGATACGACAGCAGCGCCGAGTTGCTGCGGTTGTCGGAGAGCCCGACCAGCATCACACCGCCGGCGATGCCGCCGTAGAAGAGCAGCGCCAGCGCCATGTCACCGGAGGTGCGTCCCCGCTCCCGGAGCAACTCGATGACCACTGCGCCGAGCGCCGCGACGATCACGGCGGTGATCACCGGTGACTGGTGGAGCAGCAGTCCGACGCCGACACCGGTCAGCGCCACGTGCCCGATTCCGTCGCCGATCAGCGACAGCCGGCGCTGCACCAGGTAGATGCCGAGCGCCGGGGCGGCCAGGCCGATGATGAGCGCGCCGACCAGCGCGCGGATCATGAACTCGTACTGGAAGAGGCCCATCGTCAGCTCCACATCCCGGTCGGCTCGTCCGGTCCGTGCGGATGGACGTGGTCATGGTCGGGGTCCGCGTGATGGCCGGCTGGTTCCGGCACCGGTCCGTCGTGCGCGATCCGCCCCTCGTGTACGACCAGCGCCCGGCTGATCAGTGGTGCCAGCGGACCGAGTTCGTGGGCGACGAGCAGTACCGTGCCGCCCCGGGCGATGAAGCCGCGTAGCGCCTCGGCGAACGCGGCTTGGCTGGCCGCGTCCACCCCGGCGGTCGGCTCGTCGAGTACCAGTAGGTCGGGCTGCCCGGCCAGGGCCCGGGCGATCAGGGTGCGTTGCTGCTGGCCACCGGAGAGGGTGGCCACCGGGTCACCGGCCCGGTCGGCGAGCCCGACGGCGTCCAGTGCCTCGGCCACCGCCTCTCGGTCGGCGGCCCCGGCCGGACGCAGTACGCCCCGACGGGCCAGCCGGCCGGCGGAGACCACCTCGGCGACGGTGGCCGGTACGCCGCTGCCCGCCCCGATGCGCTGCGGGACGTAGCCGATCCGCCACCACTTGCGGAACCGGCGTAGTGGCGTGCCGAACAGCTCGATCGACCCGTTGCTGAGTGGGACGAGGCCGAGGATCGTACGGATGAGCGTCGACTTGCCCGACCCGTTCGCCCCCAGTACGGCGACCACCTCGCCGGCGGTCAGGGTGAACGAGACGTCCCGCAACACCGGGCGGTTGTCGTAGGCGACCCGGGCGTGGGTCACCGTCACGACGGGCTGGTCGGTGCCGCTCTGCTCCTGCTTCCCGATCATGAGCAGCCCAGCGCCTTCCGGAGCGCGGCGAGGTTGGCCCGCATCGCGGTGAAGTAGTCGGCACCGGCCTCGACACCTTCGATGGGGTTGAGGACGGCCGTGCTCGCCCCGACCTCCCGGGCGATGGTGTCGGCGACCTTCGAACTCACCTGGGTCTCGAAGAAGATGGTGGTGGCGCCGTGCTGCCGGGCCTCGGTGGCGACCTCGGCCAGCCGCTTGGGTGAGGGCTCGTCCTCGGGCGTCAGCCCGGAGACCCCGATCTGCTCCAGGTCGTACCGCTGGGCGAGGTAGCCGAACGCGGCGTGGCTGACCACGATCTCCCGGCGCTGGCAGGTCTTCAGCCCCTCGGCGTACTCCTTGTCCAGGGTCGTGAGGTCGGCCCGCAGCGTGGTGGCCCGCGCGGTGTAGTCGGCGGCGTGGTCCGGCGCGATCTTGCCCAGCCGCTCGGCGAGCCGGTCACCGATGGTGGCCAGCCGTTCGGGGTCCAACCAGACGTGCGGGTCCTTGGCGCCGGCCTCCTCTTCGTGGCCGTGTTCCTCGCCCTCCTCGTGGGTGTGCCCGGCGTCGCTGGCATCGAGCAGGGGCTGCACGGTGGCTACGTCGAACGCGCGGTCGGCGGCCTCTTGCTTGACGGCCTCGTCGACGGCCGGCTGGAACCCCTTGAGATAGACGATCAGTTCCGCGTCGACCACCTGGCCGACCTGTCCCGGGTTGAGTTCCAGGTCGTGCGGCTCGGCACCTGGCTTGGCCAGGCTGGTCACCCGGACGGCGTCCCCGCCGATCCGCTCGGTGACGAACTGCAACGGGTAGAAGCCGGCGACCACGTCGACCCGGTTCGGGTCCTGACCTGCGGAGTCGGTGGAGCAGGCGGTCACACTGCCGAGGGCGAGCAGCGCCGCCGCGACCGCCACCCCGCGTCGACGGCGCAGACTGGCAACACGCCAGCGGCCAGGGCTGGCAACGGGGATGTCTGGCTGAGTGGACTGGTGGTCAGGTGCAGGTCGGAGTGCGGACCGACGGGCGGATCGGGTGCGGGCAGCGGGGTGGATCTCCATGTGCTCAACTCTCCGCGCCAATGATAATGATTGTCAAAAACGCATGCTTGCATGAAAGAAGGGGCCCTTCTTATCGCTTCCTGTATAAGAAGGGCCCCTTCCTCACCCTGAAGCCGGTTAGAGAACCTTGACGAGGGCGGCTGCCGCCAGCAGGGTCAGTGCCAGCAGACGCACCGCGCGGGTCGCTGGCGGCTGCACCGGCCAGGTCCTGACCATCAGTAGGGCCAGCCCCGCCACCAGGGCCAGGAGCAGAGCACCGCCGATGATCCCCGGCGCGAAGAAGGCCACCAGCACCAGCGCCAGCGTGGCGAGGAACACGGTGGTCGGATTCAGCCGGGCGAGCCGGGCCAGGAAGGCGCTCTGCGTACGCTGCATCTCACGACTTTACGAGGAGGATGCGGGTGCTTGTCACGAATCGGTTCGTGGTCGAAGAGGGTGTCGCGGCGGACTTCACCGAACGAGCGCACACGGCGTTGGCCGCCCTCGCGGCCCGGCCCGGCTACCGGCGTGGACAACTGCTGCGTGCCCTCGACGATCCCCGGCACTGGGTCCTGGTCACCGAATGGGAGTCCGTGGGCACCTACCGTCGGGCGTTGGGGGCCTTCGATGTCAAGATTCACTCCATTCCACTGCTCGCGGAGTCCCTCGACGAGCCATCCGCGTACGAGTCGCTGGCCAGCGCCGAACCGAACGGCGAAGTGCGGGTCGCCACCAGTGACCGGGCCACGGAGCCGGGGCGGTGAGCGGGACGGGTGACGGTGCCATGGCTCGTCCCGAGCGCCGAGCCACCGAAGCACTACCCTTGCGCTCATGACCGTTTCCGGACCGACCGGCCCGCCACCACCGCCGCCCGGTCCCGGTGTCGCGCCCCCGTTCGCGGCACCCCCCACCGAGGGACGCGGCCTGCGGCGCTGGATCGGTCTGGGCGTGGGGGCCCTCGCCCTGGTGCTCTGCTGCGGTGGTGGGGCGGTCGCCGTGGTCGGGCTCGCCGTCTCCGGGACCCAGGCCGTCGACGAACAGGCCCGTACGGTCGTCGGGGACTACTTCGAGGCGTTGAAGAACCGGCGGTACAGCCGGGCGTACGACCTGCTCTGCGACGAGGACCAGCGGCGCGAGTCGGCCCGCGACTTCCAGCGACGGGTGTCCGCCGAGCCGGGGATCGCCGGTTACCGGGTCCAGCAGAGCATGCTCACCAGTGAGGTCGTCGTACCCGTGGACGTCACCTATACCGGCGGTGGTCAGGACAACCTGCGGGTCACCCTCACTCAGGACAGCAAGACCGGCAGCTTCGAGGTGTGTGGGGTCAGCTGACGGTACGAGGCCAGGCAGGGTCAGCTGACGGCACCCGGGTTGGGCAGGGGTAATCTCCTGGGCTTGGACCGTGGGTGGCCGTACCGTTGACTTCCCACGGTGGTTCCTGACCCGTACACCGGATCACATATCGGATCACGTCCGCGCCGACCGCCAGCCGGCGCAGGAGGAGAGTTCATGCCAGCCGACCGTATCGACGCCGTCGTCAGCCTCGCCAAGCGCCGCGGCTTCGTCTTTCCGTCCAGCGAGATCTACGGGGGCACCCGGTCGGCGTGGGACTACGGTCCGCTCGGCGTCGAACTCAAGGAGAACGTCCGCCGCCAGTGGTGGAAGACCATGGTCCAGCAGCGGGACGACGTCGTCGGCCTGGACTCGGCCGTCATCCTGGCCCGGGACGTGTGGGCCGCCTCCGGGCACCTCGACGCGTTCGTCGACCCGCTGACCGAGTGCCAGTCCTGCCACAAGCGCTACCGGGCCGACCACCTGGAAGAGGCGTTCGAGGCCAAGCACGGCCGGCTGCCGGCCAGCCTGGCGGAGATCAACTGCGCCAACTGCGGCGCGAAGGGCTCGTTCACCGAGCCGAAGATGTTCAACGGCCTGATGAAGACCTACCTCGGCCCGGTGGAGAGCGAGGAAGGGCTGCACTACCTGCGCCCGGAGACCGCACAGGGCATCTTCGTCAACTACAACAACGTCGCCACCGCCGCGCGTAAGAAGCCGCCCTTCGGCATCGCCCAGACCGGCAAGTCGTTCCGCAACGAGATCACCCCGGGCAACTTCATCTTCCGTACGCGGGAATTCGAGCAGATGGAGATGGAGTTCTTCGTCGAGCCCGGTTCCGACGAGCAGTGGCACGAATACTGGCTCCAGGAGCGGTGGAACTGGTACATCGACCTCGGCCTGAGCGAGTCGAACCTGCGGTTCTACGAGCACCCGAAGGAGAAACTGTCTCACTATTCGAAGCGCACGGTCGACATCGAATACAAGTTCATGTTCGGTGGGACCGAGTTCTCCGAGTTGGAGGGCATCGCCAACCGCACCGACTTCGACCTCTCCACGCACAGCAAGCACTCCGGTGTCGACCTGTCCTTCTTCGACCAGGAGAAGGGTGAGCGCTGGGTGCCGTACGTCATCGAGCCGGCCGCCGGTCTGACCCGGGCGGTGCTCGCCTTCATGCTGGAGGCGTACGACGAGGACGAGGCACCCAACACCAAGGGCGGCGTCGACAAGCGTACGGTGATGCGTTTCGACCCGCGGTTGGCTCCGGTCAAGGTGGCCGTGCTGCCGCTGTCCCGCAACGAGGCCCTCTCGCCGAAGGCGAAGGACCTGGCGGCCCGGTTGCGCCGGCGCTGGGTGGTCGAGTTCGACGACTCGCAGGCAATTGGCCGCCGCTACCGTCGCCAGGACGAGATCGGTACGCCGTTCTGCGTGACGGTCGACTTCGACACCCTGGACGACGACGCGGTGACCATCCGGGACCGGGACACGATGACCCAGGAACGCATTCCGCTGGACCGGGTGGAGAACTATCTGATCGAGCGACTCCCGGGCTGCTGATCCGACGGGAGCGAATGTCCGAATTGCAACGTGTTGGGCGCGGCCGGTACCTTCCGGCCGCGCCCAACACGTCTTTCCCGAAAGATCGGCAGATCCACCATTCGGACGATGTCCATCAGTTTGATCTTCGTGCGAACATTTTTCCCGTTGAATCTCACTACGGGGAGCGTTCATGTCGAATAAGTCAAAAGACGATCGGAGTCTGAGCCGTCGGGGACTGTTGCGTCGGGGGGCGACCGTAACGGCGGCAACCGCCGGTGCCGCCGTCGTCGGCGCGGCGGTTCTGCCCGGTGCCGCGCAGGCCGCACCTGGTGACGATCTGCAGATGGGCACGACCAACACCGCCACGCCGCAGACCACCACCCTGACCACCCAGACCGCTACCGCCTCCCTGACCCTGGCCAATTCCGAAGGGGCGCCGCTGCGGCTGGTGCCCGCCCCGACGGATGCGCTCTACGGCACTCCGCCGGTGCCGGAGATCGCCGGGACGGTCTCGGTCGACGAGTGGGAGGACATCTACCTTCCGTACCGCTCCACCATCGATCCGAACCAGGGGACGTACGCCAGTTGGGCCTGGACGACGGCATGGGCGACCACCTCCGTGGCTGTCCCGCCCACCCGCGTGGTCGACACCCGGGATCCGGCTCTGCGCGGGAACATCATCGCCGGCCTGGAGAACCTGGACTCGGCCGGCCGGATGAAGGCCGGCACGGCGATCGTGATCAGCCTCGACCCGTACGTCAAGGCGGGCTGGGCGATGAAGGGCAACGTCACCGTCACCGGCACGACCAGTTCCGGGTTCGTGACCGTCTGGGGTGTGGGCAGCCGGCCGGTGGCATCCAGCCTGAACTGGTGGAGCGCAGGGCAGATCCTGTCCAACTTCGTGTTCGCCGAACTTGGCATGGTCGACACCTTCAGCAGCGTTGTCGCGATCTACGCGGCCGCGCCGGCCCAGGTCATCCTCGACCTGACCAGCCTGGTCGTGAGCCACCCCAACCAGGTGCGGATCGGTGGGGCGGCGAACGCGGCGCAACTGCCCACGTTGACGACGAAGCGCGGCTCGGCCGGTGCTCCGAAGATCTCCAACTGACCTCATGCCACACCCTCACGCACGGGGAGAACGACCATGACCTCATCCGGAACCGAGCGCACGGCACGCCGCCGTGCGGTGCTGCGGACCGCTGCCACCGCCGCCGGTGCGGCGGTCGCCGCCACCGCGGCGACGGTGGCGAACGGCTCGCCAGCCTCGGCGGCCAACGGCGACCCGGTCAAGATCGGACAGCCGAACACCGGCGGATCGACGACGCTGCGCAGCAGCGCCGCCGGTGACCTGTCCACCCTGGAGGTGGCCAACCCCAACGGCACGACGTTGCGGCTGACGAGTAACCCGGTCAGCGCACCCACGCCGGGCGCACTGCACATGTCCCCCAGCGGCTTGGCCGTGGCCGGCGTCAGCCCGGGCGACAGCGTGGTCCGCTCGCAGCAGGTCTTCAGCACCGCGAACGCGACGATGCCGTGGCCGATCGCCCCGACCCGGATCCTGGACACCCGTACGGCGGCGGGACGGAGCCGCCTTCTCTGGGGGGCCGACGCGATCGACTCGTCGGGTCGGGCGGAGGCCGGTGCCATCCTGGCGGTGCACCTGAAGGACATCGTCAGCTGGGGCTACGGCATGTTGGGCAACGTGACCGTGGCGAACACCGCCCGGTCGGGTTTCGCCACCGTGTGGAGTGGCGCGGACGACGTCCCGGCTTCCTCCACCATCAACTGGTGGGGTGCCGGACAACTGCTCTCCAACGGAGTCATCACCCAGCTTGCCATGTGGGACGCCGACTACCCCGATTTCGTGGCGATCGCGGTGGCGAGCCCGGCGGTGGTGATTCTCGACGTGACGGCGCTCCTGGTGTATTCACCGGCGGACGTCGAACTGGGTAATGCGGCAGCGGCCAAGGCAGCCGGTGGGCGGGCCGCCTTCGGTTCGGGTGCGGCCCGTAAGGACCGTCCGGTGCAACAGGTGACGGCGAGGCGGCAGCGGTGATCGAGCGCGAGATCGAAGGGGAAGCCAGGATGAGCACCGAAGAGACGCCGACGAGCAGCCGCCGACGGTTGCTGCGGGCCGGAATCGCTGCCGGCGCCGGTGCCGGGGTCAGCATGGTGGCCTTCGGTAGCCCGGCCAGCGCGGACGCCGACCCGGTGCGGATCGGGCAGGACAACGACGCGGGCAGCGCCCGGACGACCCTCACGGGTGGTTCGGCCACTGCACCGGCGCTGGCGCTCACCAACCAGGGCAGCGGTGCCGCCCTGGTGCTGCAGCCCACGCCCTGGGAGAAGGTCCAGGACGCCGCGCTCCGCGGATCGCTGACCGCCACCCCGCAGGGTGACCTTCTGCTCAGTGGCGTCGACGGAACGGCCATGGTCAACTCAAGCCGGTGGGCCAACCACACCATGCCGATCACGCCGGTCCGCATCCTCGACACCCGGGAGGTGCCTCGGTCGTCCGCCTACGACCAGCACATTGTCGGTGGCCGGGCGAACGTCGACAGCAACGGCCGGCTGCGGGCCGGCACGACGATCCACCTGACGGTGCGCAACGTCCAGCCGGCGGCGCAGAATCAGGCAATCGCCGCATACGTGAATCTCACCGTGACGGGCACCGTCTCACCCGGTTTCCTGAGCGCCCACAGCTCGTCTGTTACCAGGTCGGCGGCGTCGTCGCTCAACTGGTGGGCCGCGAACCAGATCCTCTCCAACCTGGTGGAGGTGCAACTGGGCAAGCACAACGGCAACGAGTTCTCGTTCGCCATCTACGCCGCAGCGGCCACCTCCGTGGTGGTGGACGTGTCGGGTCTGGTGCTGACCGTGCCGCAAACACTGTGAGCAAGTAGCCGCAGATCGCCGTTCCGACGCCTTTCGGGGTTGCCGGACGGCGATCTGCCGTATGTACGACCGGTTGGTTGGTAGTAACCCTCGTCACCTCGGCGGCGTCCAGGCTCCGGCGGGTTGAGAGCTGCGTCGACCGGCATGGAATCCTCGAAGGGTGACCACCTCTGCGATGCCGCCAGCCGTACGCCCGCTGACCCTCGGGCAGCACCAGGTGTGGCCACCCGTGGTACTTGCGCCGATGGCTGGGATCACCAATGCCGCGTTCCGCCGGTTGTGTCGGGAACAGGGGGGCGGGCTCTACGTCTGCGAGATGATCACTACTCGGGCGCTGGTCGAGCGCAACCCGAAGACCCTCCGCATGATCGCCTTCGGCGCGGACGAGCACCCCCGCAGTCTCCAGCTCTACGGCACCGACCCGGAGATCACGGCGGCGGCGGTGCGGATGGTGGTCGAAAAGGATCTCGCCGACCATATCGACCTCAACTTCGGCTGCCCGGTACCCAAGGTCACCCGGAAGGGCGGCGGATCCGCGCTGCCCTGGCGGCGTCGACTCTTCGCCCGGCTCGTCCGGGCGGCGGTGGCGGCGGCCGCGCCGGCCGGGGTGCCGGTCACCGTCAAGATGCGCAAAGGCATCGACGACGACCATCTGACGTACGTCGAGGCTGGGCTTGCCGCCCAGGACGCCGGGGTGGCGGCGGTGGCGCTACACGGTCGTACGGCCGCACAGCGCTATTCGGGCACCGCCGACTGGGATGCGATCGCCACCCTCAAGCAGGCGCTGGACGTGCCGGTGTTGGGCAACGGTGACATCTGGGAGGCCGACGACGCGTTGCGGATGGTGGCGCACACCGGGGTGGACGGGGTGGTCGTGGGGCGGGGTTGCCTGGGTCGACCCTGGCTCTTCACCGATCTGGCGGCGGCCTTCGAGGGGCGTTCGGAGCGGCGACTGCCGAACCTCGGCGAGGTGGCCGGCACGATGCGCCGGCATGCAGAACTGCTTACGGAAGCTTTCGGCACCGAGCGGGACGGCTGTACGGACTTCCGTAAGCATGTCGCGTGGTATCTGAAGGGGTTTCCGGTGGGTAGCGAGTTACGCCGGTCGCTGGCCATGGTGGAGAGTCTCGCGGGGTTGAACGACCTGCTGGGCAAGCTGGATCCGGCCGAGCCGTTCCCGATCAGCACCCTCGGTCAGCCCCGGGGTCGAACGAATTCCCCCGGGAAGGTGTTCCTGCCGGACGGGTGGCTCGCCGACCGGGACAGCGACGACGTCCCAGCCGGGGCGGAACTGGACGATTCTGGCGGCTGAGTCGCCGCAGCCGTCGAGGTGGAAGCCGGGGCGACGTGCGTGATCCTGCGCGTGGAAGCGATCCCAGAAGCCGCCACGAACGGGGGAACCTGCATCGATTGTGCCCATTGTCACCGAACCTTGTCGAAGGCTGGTAAGGAACCCTACGCCGGGGTACGAAGAGACCACTTAACCCTCGTTCAGTGTCGGATCGGCGCGGGAGGCTTTCGGTGGCATCGCAGGAGACGGCGGGACACAAGTATGTGTACGACTTCGCCGAGGGCAACAAGGAACTCAAGGATCTGCTGGGAGGTAAGGGCGCCAACCTGGCGGAGATGACCAATCTCGGTCTGCCCGTCCCGCCCGGATTCACCATTACCACCGAGGCGTGCCAGGCGTACCTGGCCACTGGTGCGGAACCCGCCGGGCTGGGCGAGCAGATCGCCAGCCACCTGGCCGCCCTGGAGGCGGGGATGGGCAAGCGGCTGGGCGACCCGCACGATCCACTGCTGGTCTCGGTGCGTTCCGGGGCCAAGTTCTCCATGCCCGGCATGATGGAGACCGTCCTCAACGTGGGCCTCAACGACGAGAGCGTGCACGGTCTGGCCCGGCAGGCCAGCGGCATCAACTCCGGCGGCGGCACCAACTCGGCCAGCGGCACCGACTCCGCTGACGCGGCCGGGGCGGACCGCTTCGCCTGGGACTCCTATCGCCGGCTGATCCAGATGTTCGGCAAGACGGTGTGCAACGTGCCGGGCGAGGAGTTCGAGCACGCTCTCGATGCGGCCAAGCGGGCCAAGGGCACCGCCAACGACCTGGACCTCGACGGGACCGACCTGCGGGCGCTGGTCGAGGCGTACAAGAAGATCTTTGCCAAGCACACCGGGCGGGACTTCCCCCAGGAGCCCCGGGAGCAGCTCGACCTGGCCATCCGCGCGGTCTTCGAGTCGTGGAACGCCGAGCGCGCCGTACTCTACCGCCGCCAGGAGCGGATCCCCGCCGACCTCGGCACCGCGGTCAACGTCGTCGCCATGGTCTTCGGCAACCTCGGCCCGGACTCCGGCACCGGGGTCGCCTTCACCCGCGACCCGGCCAGCGGGGCGCAGGGCATCTACGGTGACTACCTGGCCAACGCCCAGGGCGAGGACGTGGTGGCCGGCATCCGCAACACCGTCCCGCTCCAGGAGTTGGAGCAGCTCGACAAACGGTCGTACGACGAACTGCTCGGGATCATGGCCCGGCTGGAGGAGCACTATCTCGACCTGTGCGACATCGAGTTCACCATCGAGCGGGGCAAGTTGTGGATGCTCCAGACCCGAGTCGGCAAACGTACCGCCGCCGCCGCGTTCGTCATCGCCGGCCAGCTCGTCGACGAGGGCCTGATCGACCTCGACGAGGCGCTGCACCGGGTCAACGGCGCGCAGCTCGCCCAGCTCATGTTCCCCCGGTTCAAGCTGGACCACGAGTTCCAGCCGGTGGCCAAGGGCATCGGTGCCTCGCCCGGCGCGGCGTTCGGCAAGGTGGTCTTCACCTCCGCCCGTGCGGTCGAACTGGCCGCCGAAGGTGAGCAGGTGATCCTGGTCCGCCGGGAGACCAACCCGGACGACCTCAACGGCATGATCGCCGCGCAGGGCATCCTCACCTCCCGGGGCGGGAAGACCAGCCACGCCGCCGTGGTGGCCCGGGGCATGGGTAAGACCTGTGTCTCCGGTGCCGACGAACTGGACATCGACGTTCCGGGGCGGATGTTCACCGTGGCGGGGCAGATCGTCCGGGAGGGCGACACCGTTTCCATCGACGGCACCACCGGCAAGGTCTACCTCGGTGAGGTGCCGGTGATGCCCTCGGAGGTGGTCCAGTACTTCGAGGGCAACCTCGACCCGGCCGAGACCGACGACGTGCTGGTCAAGGCGGTACACCGGATCATGGGCCACGCCGACGCCAAGCGGCGACTGGCGGTCCGTACCAACGCCGACACCGGCACGGACGCCGCCCGCGCCCGCCGGTTCGGTGCCGAGGGCATCGGCCTGTGCCGTACCGAGCACATGTTCCTGGGCGACCGGCGGGAGTTGGTGGAACGACTGATCCTGGCGCGGACCGAGGAGGAGCGGGAGACGGCACTGGCCGCGCTGCTGCCCCTACAGCGGGCCGACTTCGTGGAGATCTTCCGGGAGATGGACGGCCTGCCGGTCACGGTACGGCTGATCGACCCGCCGCTGCACGAGTTCCTGCCCCCGTTGGAGCAGCTCGCGGTGAACGTGGCGGTGGCCCAGGAGCGGGGCGAGGACGTGGCCAAGGAGGAGGCACTACTCGCCGCCGTCCGCCGGATGCACGAGTCGAACCCCATGCTGGGCCTGCGGGGCGTACGCCTCGGTCTGGTGATCCCCGGCCTCTTCGCCATGCAGGTACGGGCGATCGTGGAGGCGGCGGTGGAGTGCGCCCAACAGGGCGGTACGCCGAAGCCGGAGATCATGGTGCCGCTGGTCGGTGCGGTGCAGGAGCTGGAGACCGTACGCGCCGAAGCCGAGAAGATCATCGCGGAGGTGACCCGGGGCTGCGGCGTCGAGGTGCTGATCGGCACGATGATCGAGGTACCCCGGGCGGCGCTGACCGCCGGACAGATCGCCGAGGCGGCGCAGTTCTTCTCGTTCGGCACCAACGACCTGACCCAGATGGGCTGGGGCTTCTCCCGGGACGACGTGGAAGGTGCCTTCTTCTGGCGCTACCTGGAACTGGGCATCTTCGGCATCTCGCCGTTCGAGTCGATCGACCGGGACGGGGTCGGCCGGCTGGTCCGGATCGCGGCCGAGGAGGGCCGGGCCGCTCGGCCGGAACTCAAGCTCGGTGTCTGCGGTGAGCACGGCGGTGACCCGGAGTCGGTGCACTTCTTCCACGAGGTCGGACTCGACTATGTCTCCTGCTCGCCGTTCCGGGTGCCGGTGGCCCGGCTGGAGGCGGGCCGGGCCGCGATCGAAACGGCCGGTTCGGACAGCCGCTGAGCGGGTTGGCCGGTCGGCTGGGGGGAGCCGCGCAGCGGCCGGTTCGGGCAGTTGCTGAGCGGCCGGTTCGGGCAGTTGCTGAGCGGCCCGTCAGCTGGTTTGAGGGGCCGCCGAACTGGAAATGCCTGGTAGGCCGGGTCGACATGGTTCGACCCGGCCGTCGGGTCACCCGACGACGAACCTCGGCGTAACCTATGCGTCATTCGAATTCGCCGTTCCCCTCGATGGAGGTATCGGATGGGCAGCTTGTGGGAGAGTCTGGTTGTCGACGCCCAGGATCCCGCGCGACTGGCGCGTTGGTGGGCCGAGGCGCTCGACTACCAGGTCACCTACGAGACGCCCGACGAGGTGACGATCTGCCGTTCCACCGACGGGACGCCCAGCCTGACCTTTGTCCGGGTCACCGAGGCCAAGGGAAGCGCGAAGAACCGACTGCACATCGACCTACGCCCGATCGACCAGGAGGCCGAGATCGAACGGCTGGTCAACATGGGCGCCCGGCATGTCAACATCGGACAGTCCGAGGACGACCCGTGGACCGTGCTCGCCGACCCGGAGGGCAACGAGTTCTGCGTGCTGCGGCAGCGCGGATAGGCGGTTGGTGAGGTGACCAGCGAGCGTGACGCGCAGCGCCGGGTCACCGAAGTGCCAAAGGACACCGGGCACGGGCGCGGCCCGTACCAGCGGGACCGGGCCCGCGTGCTGCACTCGGCGGGTTTCCGCCGGTTGGCCACCAAGACCCAGGTGCACACCGCCGGCACCGACGACTTTCTGCGTACCCGGCTGACCCACTCCCTGGAGGTCGCCCAGATCGCCCGGGAGATGGGCAGCCGACTCGGCTGCGACCCGGACGTGGTCGACGTCGCCGGGCTCGCCCACGACCTCGGGCATCCACCGTTCGGGCACAACGGTGAGGCGGCGTTGGACGTGGTGGCACAGCCCTGCGGCGGCTTCGAGGGCAACGCGCAGACGCTTCGCGTACTGACCCGGTTGGAGGCCAAGGTGCTCGCCCCGGACGGTACGTCGGCCGGTCTCAACCTGACCCGGGCCTCGCTCGACGCCACCTGCAAGTATCCGTGGTCGCGCGAGCCCGGACGACGCAAGTTCGGGGTGTACGCCGACGACGCCGAGGTCTTCGCCTGGCTGCGCCGGGACGCGCCGGACCGGGCCCGTTGCCTGGAGGCGCAGGTGATGGACTGGGCTGACGACGTCGCCTATTCGGTGCACGACGTGGAGGACGGCGTGCACGGTGGCTACGTCGACCTTCGCCCGCTGCTGGCGGATGCGGACGAGCGAGCTGCACTCTGTGCCGACGTGGCGGCGGTCTATTCTCCCGAGTCCGCCGCCGATCTGGTCGAGGTGCTGACCGACCTGCTCGACGATCCGGCGTTGACTCCGCTGACCTGCTACGACGGTAGCCATCGGGCGCAGGTGGCGTTGAAACGTACGACGAGTGTCCTGACCGGACGGTTCGTGGCGGCGGCGGTGACCGCGACCCAGGAGCGTTCCGGCACTGAGCCGGTCCGTCGGTACGCCGCCGACCTGGTGGTGCCCCGGTGGATCCGGGCGCAGTGCGCCCTGCTCAAGGGGATCGCGTGGCGCTATGTGATGCGCCGGGCCGGTGCGGAGCGGCGGTACGAACAGCAGCGGCAGCTGCTCACCGAACTGGTGCACGTGATCCTGGCGGAGGCTCCGGCTACCCTCGATCCGGTCTTCGCACCACTGTGGCGGGCGGCCGGGGACGACTCCGCCCGGCTGCGCGTGGTGGTCGACCAGGTGGCCTCGTTGACCGATCCGGCGGCTGTGTCCTGGCACCGGCGACTGGCTGGTTGACCTCGAGCTGGCGGCTGGTCGACGTCGAGTTGACGGCTGGTCGACGTCGAGTTGACGGCTGGTCGACGTCGACCGGGTGGCCCGAAGGCCGACGCGCTCCACCGCCGGCAGCGCACCGATCATCGCTTGCTCGACGCGAACCGGCGGCCATCCCGTGGGGGATGACCGCCGGCTCAGGGGGTGTGGTGGTTCAGGGTCGGGTCAGGAGACGGTGAGGTTGGTGTCGTCGACGACGAAGGAGGTCTGTAGGGAGACGTCTTCGGTGGCGGTGAATCGGAGGGTGATGGTCTGGCCGGCGTAGCTGTTGAGGGAGAAGGTCTTCTGGCTGTAGCCGGTGGCCTTGTTGAGGTTGGAGTAGGTGGCCAGGGTGCCCAGGACGGTGCCGGCGGAGTTGAGGACCTGGACCCGGAAGGTGTCGTAGGCGATGCTGCTGGTGGTTTCGGTGGTGTCGATGTGGAGCCAGAAGTTCAGGTTGTAGGTGGTGCAGCCGGCGGGCAGGGTGACGCTCTGGGAGAGGGTTTCGGTGCTGGTGCGTCCGTTGCCGCCGAGCCAGGCGACGCGGGTGCCGCCGTGGGCGGGCTGCTGGGTGAAGGAGCCGATGGCGGCGGTGGTGCCGGTCCAGGGGCTGGTGCCGGTCTCGAAGCCGGGGTTACCGAGTTTCTGGCCGGGGCTGGGGCAGCCACCACCGGGTCCGCTGACAGTGAGGGTGTAGGTGGAGGTGCGGGTGGCGGAGGTGCCGGTGCCGGTGACGGTGACGGTGTAGGTGCCGGCGGGGGTGCTGGCGGTGGTGGCGATGGTCAGCGTCGAGGAGGCGCCGGAGGTCACCGATGAGGGGTTGAAGGTGGCGGTGGCGCCGGTGGGCAGGCCGCTGGCGGTGAAGGTGACGGTCTGGGCGGCGCCGCTGGTGGTGGCGGTGGCGACGGTGGTGGAGACGGAGCTACCGGGGTTGACCGTGCCGGAGGTCGGCGACAGCGAGACGGAGAAGTCGGGCCCCGTCGAGCAGGGCGAGTCGTTGCCTGCCACGTTGACCGCGGTCCAGGCAGCCTGCACCGCCTTGTACTCGGTGCCGCAGGTGCCGTACAGGTCGGTCGCGGCCCGCAGCGTGTACGCCCGGGCGGTGTTGGCCGGGTTGCTGGTGTTGACGTACGACGTGTTGGAGGTGAAGTACACGTCGAGCGCGCGGAACCAGATCTTCTCGGCCTTGCTCCGGCCGATGCCGGTGACGCCCGGTGCGGATCCGCAGATCGGCGAGGTGCCCCACTGGGTGTTACCGGTGCCCTCGGCGAGGTTGAAGAAGAAGTGGTTGGCCACACCCGAGGAGTAGTGCACGTCGACGTTCTTGGTGCTGGTCGACCAGCAGCCGTGTGAGCTGCCGTCCAACGTCGGGTTGTGCATGTAGCGCAGCGGCGTGCCGTCGCCGTTGATGTCGATCTTCTCGCCGATCAGGTAGTCACCGGGGTCGGAGGTGTTGTTGGCGTAGAACTCGACCATCGAGCCGAAGATGTCACTGGTCGCCTCGTTGAGACCGCCCGACTCGCCGGAGTAGGTCAGGCCACCCGGCACGACGTTCTCGGTGACGCCGTGGCTCATCTCGTGGCCGGCCACGTCGATGGCGACCAACGGGTTGGCGTTGCCCGAGCCGTCGCCGTAGGTCATCCGGGAGCCGTCCCAGAAGGCGTTGACGTAGTTGTTGCCGTAGTGCACCCGGCTCGGCACACCCGCGCCGTTTCCGAAGATGCCGTTACGGGCGTGCACGTTCTTGAAGTAGTCGTAGGTCTTGGCCGCGCCGTAGTGCGCGTCGACCCCCGCCGACTGCCGGTTGGAGTTGGTCCCGTTGCCCCAGGTGTTGTCCGGGTCGGTGAACGTGGTGCACGTCGAGGTGCCGTTGTTCATGTCGCAGGTGGAGCCGTTGCCGCGAACCGGGTCGATCATCTGGTAGGTCGAGCCGGACTGCGTGGTGTCGATCGTGACCGTGCCGGAGAAGATGCTGTTACCGGTGCCGGCGACGGCGTGGATCTCGTCGAAGGAGCCCCGGTACGCACCGGTGGTCGCATCGCTGATGACGTGCAGCTTCGACGGGGTCTGACCGTCCGGGGCCCAGCCGTTGACGACGGTTTCCCAGGCCAGGCGGCCGTAGCCGGAACTGGCGTCGACGATCAGCTCGGACTCGTCGACCGAGGTGATCTTGCCGGAGAAGTGCGCCTTGGCGGTCTTCACCGCGTCGGCCTTGCCCACCTTGGCGGTGGTGCCCAGCGTCAGCGGGGCGGCCAGGCTGACCGAGGTGCCGGCGTAGCTGCCGTTGGGGGCGGTGTGCACGACGAAGTCGCCGCCGTAGACCCGCAGTCCCTGGTAGGTGCGGGTGTACCGGACGTGCGCCGTGCCGTTCGGGTCGACCTTGGAGCTGTGCGCCGAGTACGACTCACCGGCGGCGGCCTGGACGGCACCGGGGTTCACCCGGAGTACCTCGTTGGCCCGGCCGACCGCGGACGAGTCCGCCGTTGACGCGGGTGGTGCCGCCTGTGCAGTGGATGTGACGCCGGCCAGCAGGCTGCTGGTGAGCAGCACGGCGCTGGCCGCAGCGATGGATCTCTTCACTCGTTCCTCCCCAGGAAGATTGTTAGCCATGTAGATATATCGATGTCAAGCGAGAAAGGGAAGAGGTGAGTTCGATTCGGAACCGCCTCGGCGAGTACGGCCGTTGGGTGATACGTCCAGCTTCTCTGGTTTGTCCGGCAACGCGGCATACGCGTTGTTACGCTGACCTCGCTGGACGCGTTCCGTTACCGCTCCAGCGGCTTTGTCGACGCTTGTGGAATCGCCGGAGCGGCGTGCGCGTCGATGACCGCGTGAAAGGGATAGGCCGTGCATCTTACCCCGAGAGAGTTTGACAAGCTCACCATTCTTTCGCTGGCGCAGATCGCGAATGCGCGTCGGGACAAGGGGATAAAACTGAACCATCCGGAGTCGGTTGCGGTCATTGCTGCTGCCGCACTGGAGGGCGCGCGCGAGGGCAAAACCGTCGAGGAAGTGATGCACGACGCGGCGCACGTCCTGACCAAGACGGACGTGATGGAGGGTGTCGCCGAAATGCTGCCCATGGTCCAGGTCGAGGCGGTCTTCACCGACGGCAGCCGACTGGTGACCATCCATTCGCCCGTCCAGTAGGCCCGATCATCCACCCCCGGTTGGCGCGGCGCCGTCGGCCCGGCGGTGACCAGGACACGGACCCATGAATGCGAGGACGAGATGGCGGAGCCCAAGCAGCACCCCGGACCCAACCACAAGCATCTGCGGCCGATCGGCGGATACGTCCTGTCCGACGAGCCGTTGGAGCTGAACGCGGGACGGCCCACCCAGCAGATCGAGGTCCACAACACCGGTGACCGGCCGATCCAGGTGGGCTCCCATTACCACTTCTATGAGACCAACCGTAATCTCGAATTCGACCGGGAGGCCACCTTCGGCTGGCGGTTGGACATTCCCGCGACCACTTCCATCAGGTTCGAGCCGGGCGACAAGAAGACGGTCCAACTCGTGCCGTTCGGCGGCCGCCAGCGGGTGTACGGATTCAACGGACTGGTCAATGGTTGGACCGGCCCGGGACCAATTCCGGGATATCAGCCGGACCGGTCGGAGGCGATTCATCAGGCCGAACTTCGTGGCTTCAAGTCGAGTTCCGGCAAGTCAGGCGGCGGCAAGTCGGGCAGCGGTCAAAGTGGCGGCCAAGGCAATGACAAAGGCAAGGGCAAGAACCAGTAGTCGGGCCGGTGACGGGATAGGCCGAGGCGGCACCAGGAGAGAGAGTCCACGATGAGCCAGATCTCCCGGCAGGAATATGCCGGAATGTATGGCCCGACCACCGGTGACAAGATCCGGCTGGCCGACACCGAGCTCTACATCGAAATCGAGAAGGACCTGCGGGTCCTGGGCGACGAGGTCATGTACGGCGGTGGCAAGACGCTCCGGGACGGTATGGGGGTCGACAACCAGACCAAGAACTCGGGCGGTGTGCTGGATCTCGTCATTACCAACGTGACGGTCCTCGACGCGACGATCGGCGTGGTCAAGGCCGACGTCGGGGTCAAGGACGGCAAGATCGTCGGCATCGGCAAGGCCGGTAACCCGAACACCATGGACGGGGTCACGCCGGGGCTGGTGACCGGTGTCGGCACCGACGCCATCTCCGGTGAGCACCTCATCCTGACCGCGGCCGGTATCGACCCGCACGTGCACATGGTCTGCCCGCAACAGGCGTACGCGGCGCTCAGCAACGGCGTGACCACCCTGTGGGGCGGTGGCACCGGGCCGAGTGACAGCTCCAACGGTGTGACCATCACCCCGGGCCCGTGGAACATCCACGCGTTGATGCGCGGCCTCGAAGGGCTGCCGATCAACGTCGGCATCCTGGCCAAGGGCAACAGCTCCGGGTGGGGACCGCTGATGGAGCAGTTGGAGGCGGGCGCGGCCAGCTTCAAGGTGCACGAGGACTGGGGCTCGCCACCGGAGGCGATCCGGGCCGCCCTCACCGTGGCGGAGATGTACGACGTGCAGGTCAGCGTCCACACCGACACGCTGAACGAAAGCGGCTACATCGAGGACAGCATCGCCGCCTTCGAGGGGCGGACCATCCACACCTTCCACACCGAGGGAGCCGGCGGCGGCCACGCGCCGGACATCATCAAGGTCGCCGGCCAGCCCAACGTCCTGCCCAGCTCCACCACGCCGACCGTGCCGTACGGCATCAACAGCCAGTCCGAGCTGTACGACATGATCATGGTCTGCCACAACTTCAACCCGAAGGTCCCCTCGGACGTGGCGTTCGTCGAGAGCCGGATCCGGCCGGAGACCATCGCCGCCGAGGACGTACTGCTGGACGAGGGCATCATCTCGATGATGTCCAGCGACTCCCAGGCCATGGGGCGGGTGGGGGAGACCTGGCTGCGGACCATCCAGCTGGCCGGCCAGATGAAGCGGGTCCGGGGCAAGCTGGCCGAGGACTCACCGGACAACGACAACTTCCGGGTGCTGCGCTACGTCGCCAAGATGACCATCAACCCGGCCATCACCCAGGGCATCTCACACGTACTCGGGTCGATCGCCCCGGGCAAGATGGCCGACCTGGTGCTGTGGGAGCCGCCCTTCTTCGGGGTCAAGCCCAAGATGGTCATCAAGAACGGCCAGATCCTCTGGTCCATCATGGGCGACCCGAACGCCTCCCTGCCCACCCCGCAGCCGGTCTACTACCGGCCCATGTACGGGACGCTCGGCTCGGCGCTCACCCAGAACTGCATCACCTTCGTCTCACAGGCCGGCTACGAGAACGGGATCGCCGAGAAGCTCGGCCTGCAACGCCAGATCATCCCGGTGTACGGCACCCGGGGGCTGACCAAGCGGGACATGATCCGCAACGACAAGCTGCCGAAGCTGGAGGTCGACCCGGAGACCTTCGCGGTCAAGGTCGACGGCAAACACGCCACCGTGCCGCCGGCCCAGAACCTGCCGATGAGCCAGCTCTACTTCTTCAGCTGACCGGCGGGCTGACCGGCGGGCTGACCAGCGGGGCTGACCAGCGGGGCTGACCAGCGGGGCTGACCAGCGGGGCTGACCAGCGGGGCTGACCAGCGGGGCTGACCAGCGAACGACCCCAAGGATGACCAGCGAACGACCCAAGGAGAGAACGACATGCTCGTGGAATCGGTGGTCGGTAACGCCCACGAACCCGACTGGGAGGTGCGGCTCAAGGCCGCCCAGGTGGACAGCCTGATGCTCGACCAGTGGGAGGCGCAGAAGAACCGGCTACGCAAACAGACCCGGGACGGCACCGAGGTGGCGATCTCCCTCGGGCGGGGCACCCGCCTGCGGGACGGGGACATCCTGTCCTGGGACGAGCCGACCACTACCGCGATCGTCGCCCGGATCGAACTCGGCGAGGTGATGGTGGTCGACCTCGGCGGACTCGACGGGCAACCCACCGAGCTGGCGATCCGCTCGGCGGTGGAACTCGGTCACGCCATCGGCAACCAGCACTGGCCGGCGGTGGTCAAGGGGGGCAGCATGTACGTCCCGCTCACCGTCGACCGCAAGGTCATGGACTCGGTCATGCGTACCCACGCCTTCGTCGGGATCACGCACGAGTTCGTAGCCGGTACCGAGGTGATCGCGTACCTCGCGCCGCACGAGGCCCGTCGCCTCTTCGGGGGCGCCGACGCCACCCCGCACACCCACCTGCCGTCCGCCAGCGCCAACTGATCAGGGGGCCGGCCGTGCGGACCATGTCGACGACCCTACGGACCCTCCAGTTCGGTGACTCGATGTTTCCGGTCGGCGCCTTCGCCTTCTCCAACGGGCTGGAGATGGCGATCCAACACGGCGTCGTCGGGGACCGGGCGAGCCTGCACGAGTTCGTCCGGACCACCACCCGCCAGGCGGCCAGCGGCGACGGGATCGCCCTGCTCGCCGGGCATCGGTCCACCGTCGCCGGCGACCTGGACGGGATCCGTCGGGCCGACGAGGCAGTGCACCTGCGCAAGCTCAACGAGGAGACCCGGACGATGACCGTACGGATGGGGCGCAAGCTCGCCGAGGCGGCCACGCACATCGTCGGCGACTCCCTGCTGGAGAAGCGGTTCCGGGATGCCGCCTCGGATGGTGTTCCGGTCACCTATCCGGTGGCGCTCGGCGTGCTCTTCGCCACCCTCGGCCTGACCGAGGAGGATGCCTTCGCCGCCCACCAGTACGGCGCGGCGGTGATGGTGCTCAGTGCCGCGATCCGCCTGATGCGGGTCGACCACCTCGACACCCAGGCGATCCTGTTCGCCGTCAACGACACGGCCGCCGCCGAGTACCGACGGGTGGCCGGGGCGGAACTGTCGGAAATGGCCACCTTCGCGCCGGTGGTCGACGTGCTGGCAGCGGCCCACGTACACGCGCATGTCCGGATGTTCATGAACTGAGAACGCAAGTGGGGGAGAGCTATGAAGACAGTGAGTCGGATCGGCGTCGGGGGCCCGGTCGGCAGTGGTAAGACCGCGATCATCGAGGCGGTGGTGCCCCGGCTGGTCGAGAACGGCCTGCGGGTGCTGGTGGTCACCAACGACGTGGTCACCACCGAGGATGCCCAGCACGTGCGCCGGGCGTTGACCGGGGTGCTGGTGGAGGAGCGGATCGTCGGGGTCGAGACCGGTGCCTGCCCGCACACGGCGGTCCGCGAGGACCCGAGCATGAACCTGGCCGCCGTGGAGGACATGGAGGCCAAGTTTCCGGACAGCGACCTGGTCCTCATCGAGAGCGGCGGCGACAACCTGACGCTGACCTTCAGCCCGGCCCTGGTCGACTACTTCATCTACGTGATCGACGTGGCGGCCGGCGACAAGATTCCGCGCAAGAACGGGCCGGGGATCTCGAAGTCGGACATCCTGGTCATCAACAAGACCGACCTCGCCCCGTACGTCGACGCGGACCTGTCCGTGATGGCGCGTGACGCCGAACTGATGCGCCGGGGCAAGCCCTTCGTCTTCACCAACTGCAAGACCGGCGAGGGGATCGACGAACTCATCGCCCTGGTCCGGCGCAACGCGTTGTTCGACGTGGAAATCCCCGTAGGCGTGGAAGTCCCGGTCGGCGTGGAAGTCCCGGCATGATCACGCTGGACCCGGACCTGCCTGTCCTGGACATCGCACCGGAACTGGCGCCGTACCACGACGAGCCGGCCCAACTGCCCAGCGGTGCCCCCGGCAAGGTGGGCGTGCTGCGGATGCGGTTCGAGCAGCGGGACGAACGGACGGTGCTCGCCGACCTCTACCGGCAGGCACCGCTGCTGGTGCAGCGGGCGCTCTACTGGGACGAGGCGATGCCGGAGATGGCCTGCGTCTTCATGCTTACCACCTCCGGCGGGGTGCTCCAGGGCGATCGGTTCCGGATCGACCTCGCGCTGGGCGAGGGGGCGCGGGTCCATCTGACCAGTCAGTCCGCCATGAAGATCCAGGAAATGGACGCGAACTACGCGTCCCAACTCCAGGACATCACCCTCGCCGACGGCGCCTACCTGGAATACCTGCCGGAGCAGACCATTCCCTACCGGCACAGCCGGTTCATCACGTACACCCGGGTTCGGCTGCCGGAGACGGCGACCATGCTCTACGCGGAGATCCTCGCCCCAGGGCGCAAGTACCACCGGGATGGGGAGATCTTCCAGTACGACCTCTTCTCCTCCACCCTGCGGGCGGCCCGACCGGACGGCCCGGACCTGTTCGTCGAGAAGTTCCTGGTCGAACCGGAGCGGTTCGGAGTGGACCGGGTGGGCGTGATGGACCAGTTCCACGTCTTCGCCAACGTCGTTCTGTTGACCGCTCCGGACTGCGCCAACCGGGTCTACGCCCAGACGACGCCGACGTGGGCGGAGGACGTACCGCTGGCGGCCGGCGTCAGCCGGCTACCCAACGACGCGGGACTGATCTACAAGGTGCTCGGTACGGAGACCGAACCGGTCCGAGCGAAGGTACGCGAGTTCTGCGCGCTGGCCCGCCAGGAAGCGGTGGGTCGACCCTTCGCGCCCGCCTTCAGTTGGCGTTGACGAGCCGGCACCTGGAGAGGAAGCCACATGGCCGACATCACCGCATCGTGGAAGCGGCTCGCCGACCGCAGCCCCATCGTCGAGTTCGTCGACGCGTGCCTGCGCGGCACGTCGCAGGTGATGCTGCAGAACAACCCGGTCACCGGCCTGGTGATCCTGATCGCCATCGCCGTCGGGGCGTTCGACAGTGGTCACCCCCGCCTGCTCGGTGGTGCGGTCGTCGGGGTGGCCGTCGGCACCGCGACCGCCATCCTGCTGCGCGCCGACCGGGACTCGCTGCGCTCCGGCCTGTACGGCTTCAGCCCACTGCTGACCGGGATCGGGGTGCTTCTCTTCCTCCGGGGCAGCGCAATGGTCTGGCTGTACGTGGTGTTCGGCGCGGCGGCCACCACGTTGGTGACGTTCGCGCTCAGCAACGTCATGAAGACCTGGGGGGCACCGGCGTTCACCTTCCCGTTCGTGCTGACCACCTGGGCACTGCTGATGGGGGCGTACCAGCTTGTCCGGCTGCATGTGAAGACATCGACCCCACCCGGGCTGCCCGGGCACGGCGGGGCGGAAGCGGCCTACCTCAGCGGCGACACCCCGCTCGGCATGCTGGAGGGTGTCGCCCAGGTCTATCTCATCGGCAGTTGGATCAGTGGAGTGATCATGCTGGTCGGGCTGGCGATCAACTCCCTGCGGGTGGCGCTGTTCGCGGTCATCGGCACCGTGGTCGCCGCGTTGATCGCGATCTGGTTCAGGGCCGGTGCCACGGACGTGGAGACCGGGCTGTGGAGTTTCAACGCGGTACTGACCGCCATCGCCCTGGGGGCGGTGCTGTTCAAGCCCTCCGTGCCGGCGGTGATCTACGCGTTGTTCGGCATCGTGGCCACCGTCTTCATCCAGGCCATGCTCGCCACCGTGCTGGCCCCGTACGGCATTCCGACGCTGACCGCGCCATTCGTCTTCGCCACCTGGCTGTTCGTCATCGCGAAGGAGAACTTCACCCCGATCCCGCAACACAAGTCCTATCGCGGCGGGCTGATGGCACCGCTCAAACCAGACGTCGGATCCAACCGTTGAGCCACGCCGGGAAGAACCGCTGAGCCACGTCGGATCCAACCGTTGAGCCGCCGGCCGGACCGGTGAGGAAGGGGGCAGGGGGATGCTCGCTCAGGCCGCGATCAGCGCCGGTGACACCGCCTGGGTGCTGATCTGCGCCGGGCTGGTGCTCTTCATGACACCCGGGCTGGCGTTCTTCTACGCCGGCATGGTGCCCAAAAGCAACACCCTGGTGATGATGCAGCAGAACATCATCGCCCTCGGGGTGGTCAGCATTACCTGGGTCCTGCTCGGCTACACCATCGCCTTCGGCGACGACGCCGGTGGTGGGCTCTTCGGCAACCTCGGACTCTTCGGGCTGCTGGACATCGGCACCCCGCCCGCCCCGGCGTTCCGGGTGGTCGCCGAGGGCGTCACCATTCCGGCGCTGGCCTTCGTGGCGTACCAGATGATGTTCGCGGTGATCACCCCCGCGTTGGCCACCGGAGCCACCGCCGGCAGGCTGAAGTTCGCCGGCTGGGCGGTCTTCCTCGCCATCTGGTCGATCATCGTCTACCCCCCGATCGCGCACTGGCTCTGGCACCCCGGCGGATGGCTGGCCAAACTGGGTACGCAGGACTGGGCCGGCGGCATGGTGGTGCACGCCTCGGCCGGGGCGGCGGTGCTGGCCCTGCTGCTCGTGGTCGGTCGACGGCGGAACTGGCCCCACACCAACACCCTGCCGAACTCGGTGCCGCTGACGATCGTCGGTGCCGGCATCCTCTGGTTCGGCTGGTTCGGGTTCAACGGCGGGGACGGACTCCAGGCCAACGGGGTCGCGGCGCAGGCACTCATCAACACCCACCTGGCCGCTGCGGCCGGGATGTTGATCTGGCTGCTGATGGAACGAGTGGAGGACGGTCATCCGACCGTGGTGGGGGCGGTCTCCGGCGCGGTCGCCGGGCTGGCCACGATCACCCCGTGCGCCGGCTTCGTCAGTACGCTCTCCGCGCTGGCGATCGGGGCGATCGCCGGTTTCGTCTGCCACACCGCGCTGCGGCTGAAGTACCTGCTCCGGCTGGACGACGCGCTCGACGTACTCGCCGTGCACTGGGTCGGCGGCATGCTCGGCTCACTACTGCTGGGCCTCTTCGCGCAGACCCAGGCCAACAAGCTGAGTGCGGACGGGCTCTTCTTCGGCGGTGGGTTCCGGCTGCTCGGCAACCAGGTGGTCGGCGTACTCGTCGTGGTGGTGTTCTCGTTCGTCCTGAGCTGGTTGATCGCCACCGGCATCGAGAAGACCATCGGGCTGCGGGCACCGGTCGCCAACGAGGGCCGACTCGACCAAAATCAACAAGGTATCGACGCCTATCATCTCGACCCCGTCTCCAGTCTGCCGGGCGGCGGCTCGCCGACCGGTGGGCCGGGCCCGCAACCGACCGTCGGCGGCACACCCGTACGGCCGAAGCCCGACCAGACCCGGTTGGTCACCGGGCTGCTGGACTCCGCGCTGGTGCACTCCGGCGACCTGCGGGACGCCTTGCAAGCTGCCGGAGCGGTCTCGATCGTGGTCTCCGAGGTGCATGTCTCGACCGTTCCCGTCCATCCGCAGGTCGTCCGGGGCTACCGGCGTGACCTTGAACTGGCCGGCCGGATCCGAGTGGAGGCGCTGGTGCCGGAGGCGGAGGTGCTGGCGGTGCTGGAGGTTTTCGACCAACTCTCGCCCGGGCATCCCGAGGGATTCGTCCAGGTCGCCGAAGCGAGCGACGACTTCCGTCCGGGACCAGGCGGCGGCCCGCCCGGCGCGGGCGGTCTCCCGTCCGGGCCAGGTGGCGGCCCGCAACCCGGCCCCCAACCCGGCCCCCGCGCCAGCTGACGCCGATTAGATGAGCGGTGGCGGGGGAGCCGGCTCGTCTCCGGGCGGCAGGGACCCCGGCCCGGCCTCCGGTGGTGACTCGGGCCGGTGGCAGGACGCGGAATCCGAGTTCCGTCAGCCGGTGCTTGCGTTGGCCCTGGCCACCGGGGTCGCCGGGTACGTCGACGCGTTCAGCCTGCTGCGCTACGGCGTCTTCGTCGCGAACCAGTCGGGCAGCCTCATCCACCTGGGGATGGGCCTGGCCGGGCACTTCCCGGTCTGGCCGGCGGCGCTGGCCTCGATCATCGGATTCGGCCTCGGTGGCGGCCTGGCCCATCTGCTGCGTCGCCGGGTCGAGTCGCATCGCCGTGCGCCTCCCGGCCCGCAACTGAGCGTCGTGATCGGAGTCGTACTGCTCTGGGCTGGGCTGGAGCAGGCTCTCGCCGTACGACAGTTCGGGCTTGCGCAGCGGGTTCCGCTTGCCGCCGTCGGTGCTGTCGGTATGGGGATGCTCGCGGTGTTGTTCGTCCGTACCGCCGGGGTGAAGACGACGACCACCTATCAGAGCGGCACGGTGCTGAACACCGGGGAGAACTTCGTCAACTGGCTGCTACGCAGTGACCGGCATCGTCCCAGCAGCCGGCGGTGGCTGCTGGGGTTCGTCGGCACCGGCTGCTATGCCGCGGGTGGGGGATTAGGTGCCCTGGTCACGCCGTGGCCGGTCGGAGTGTTCGTTGGTGCGGTCGTCGGGCTGGTCGTGCTGTTGGCGATCGTGCGTTCACCCCGGTTCGGGATGGTGGACTGATCGGCATCCCGCGCTGGTGCCAACGGAATCCGGCTGCGGACCGGTCGGGCCGGGGCCAGACTCACGGCATGACCGCGAAGATCACCAGAATCAACCCAGCGACTCTCCACGACAATCCCGGATATCACCATGTCACCATCGTCGAGGCTGGCAGGACGGCCTACCTGGCCGGCCAGTGCCCACTGGATCGCGCCGGCAACCTGGTCGGAGCGGGCGACCTGGACGCCCAGGTCGATCAGGTCGCCGCGAATGCCGCCGCCGCCCTCGCCGCGATCGACGCCGGCCCGGAACATGTCGTCCGGTCGGTGATCTATGTGGTCAGTAACGACAGTGTGGTGCTGGGTGACGTCTGGCGGCGGCTGACCGGATCGGTTATCGGGCCGGCACTAAGCACGGCCAGCACCCTGCTCGGCGTCGCGCAACTGGGCTACATCGGGCAACTCGTCGAGGTCGACCTCACGGTGTCCCTGCCCGACTGAGCCACGGTGGCCCCGGTCGGGTGAGCCACGGCCGCCAGTGAACGGCTGAACCACGGCCGCCCCGGTCGGGTGAGCCACGGCCGCCAGTGAACGGTATCGGGCCGGGGTGGCGACTCCACCCCGGCCCGATGCCGTTACTGCTGGTGCTGGGCGCGGCCCAGCACTGAATACACTGCTCCTACCGCTCGGCCATGGCCGGCTCTGGTGTCGACGCCGAGGCCGAGGTCGACAGTCGGCCCGGGTACCAGATCCTTGGCCCGATCAGCCGGAACAGTGCCGGGACCAGGGCACCCCGGATCAGGAATGTGTCGAGCATGATGCCGACCGCCATGGCGAACCCGAACTGCAACAGCGAGTTCAACGGCTGCGTCATCAGTACGGCGAAGGTGGCGGCCAGGATCACCCCGGCCGAGGTGATCACCCCGCCGGTACGGGTCAACGCCACCCCGATGCCGTTCGGGTATCCGTGTGTCGTCACCTCCTCCCGGATCCGGCTGGCGAGCAGGATGTTGTAGTCGACGCCGAGCGCGACCAGGAAGATCAGGCAGTAGAGCAGTACCCGGTCGTTGGTACCGGCCTGACCGGCCAGCGCCACCCAGGTCAGGCTCGTCGCGCCGACTGCGGAGAGCAGGGAGAGCGCAGTGGTGATCAGCAGGACCAGCGGGGCCAGGACCGCGCGCAGCAGTACGACCAGGACCACCAGGATGAGTACGGCCATCGCCACCGCCACGACTATGAAGTCCCGCAGATTGCCCTGCCGGTTGTCCAGGGCGTTGGCGCTCTCCCCACCGACCAGGACCGTGCCGTCGGGCAGGGCCGCCCTGGCGACCTCCCGTACCCGTTCGGTGCGGTCCAGAGCCGGCGTGCCGTACGGGTCGTCGCCGTAGACGACCTGGAGGCGGGCGACCTGCCCGTCGGCGGAGAGGGTCGGCTGCCCGACCTTGCTGACCCCGTCGACACTCTCGATGGCCGCGCCGACCCTGGTCGCCCCGGCGGTCGGGTCGCCGCCGCTGACGAGCACCGTGGTGGGGGCAAGTTGCCCGCCGGGGAAGGACTGGGTGAGGATCTGCTGTCCGCGCAGCGAGTCGGTGTCGCCGCGGAAGTCGCTGACCAGGTTGGCGTTCGGGGTGTAGGTGAGGAAGCCGAGGGCGAGCGCGCCGAGCACGGCGATCGTGCCAGCGGCGACCGGGCCGGGCCGGCGCAGTACCAGCGCGGAGATCCGACCCCACAGGGACCGTTCGCTCGGGATGCGCTCGGCGTGTTTCATCGGCCAGAACGCGGCCCGGCCGGAGAGCAGTACTGCGGCGGGCACGAAGGTGAGGCTGACCAGCAGCACGAAGAAGACACCGAGGGCGAGGAAGGAACCGAACTCCCGGGTGGCGGGTACCGTCGCCAGTAGCAGGGTGAACAGGGCGAGGATGACTGTTCCGCCGCTGGAGATCACCGGCTCGCCCACCTTGCGCAGGGCGAGGCGCATGGCCGCGTATCGGTCGGATGTGTCGGCCAGCTCCTCGCGGAACCGCATCAGTACGAACAGGGCGTAGTCGGTGCCGGCACCGAAGAGCAGCACGGTCATGATCGAAGCCGTCTGGGAGTCGATCTTGATGATTCCGGCGTCCGCCAGGACCGCGCCGACCGCGTTCGTCAACTGCAGAGCGACCCCGACGCCGAGCAGCGGGATCAGGGCCAGCAGTGGTGATCGGTAGATCGCCAGCAGGATGAAGAGCACCAGCAGCACGGTGAGGCCGAGCAGGATGAAGTCGGCGTTGCGGAAGACCTCGCTGGCGTCGGTGGCGATGCCGGCCGGGCCGGTGAGTCGGACCTCGGTCCCGGCCTGCCCCGGTCCCGCGATGTCACGGATCTCCCCGACGGTTTCGCCGAACCGCTCGTCGGTGCTGGGAAGTCCCCTGATCGGCACCAGGATCATGGTGGTGGTGCCGTCTTCCGAGCGCAGGGCCTGCGCTGCCGGCGCCGGCACGGTCGCGGTGGAGACCACGCCGGATACGCCCTTCGGGGCGTTCGGGCCGGACAGGGCCTCGCTGATCCGCTTCACCTCGGCCTCGTCGGCCGGCTGGAGCCCATCCGGATTGCGAAGCACGATGATTGCCGGTACGCCGTCCTGGTCCGGGAACTTCTCCAGTAGCAGGTCGCGTGCTTCGGCGGACTCCGCGCTGGGCGGTGGGGAGTTGGAACCGCTGTCCTGTTTGACCTCGTCGATGGTCGGGGTGAGGCGGGGCACGAGCCCGGCGAGGAGGATCCAGATGCCCACGACCAGCAGGGCCCGGGTCCGGGACTGGGCGACTAACTTGCCCAAGGCGGTCAGCATGAAAATTGTCCCATTCTATGGCGAGTGGCGCGTTTGTAGCTGGTTGGTGATCCTGTCAGCGTTGGCCGTGAGGAAGGTGGAGTCGGGTACGAACGTTACCGGGGCAGTTTTTCCCAACAGGATGTTGGTATCATGCCGACATGCTGTCGGCAAAGTGTCGTCGCCGGAGGTTGACGCAATGTTCGGTGGCACCCACTCCTCAGTGGCACCCACTCCTCAGTGGCGCCCACTCCTCGCCGGAGCGTGGCTCGACGGCGAACGCTGGAAGTTCCTCGTCGTACTTGCCGTGGCGTATGCCCCTGTCGTAGACACGAGGCATGTCACATAGAAAACGTCGAATGCGAAGCTTGCTCGGTGCCGTCGTGGCTGCACTGGTCACGGTCACCACCGCCGTGGCCGCCCCGGCTGGAGTGGCGGAAGCGGCCGAGACTCCCGAGATGGCGGCAACGTTCTCCGCGTACACCCGGTTCAACGTTCCCGCCGACAACGGCACCCGGGACCGGACGATCGAGGACGAGATCGTCGCGCTGACCGATGCCGTACCGACCGGCTCCTACATCCGGGGCGCGATGTTCAGCTGGACCTCGCCGGTGGTCGCCGAGGCGCTGGCCCGGGCGGCGGCCCGGGGCGTCGTCGTCCGGCTGGTGATCGACCGGGAGGGGGCCGGCAACGTCAACCTCGACCCGGCCAATGCCGCCATCCGTACGCTCAAGGCGGCGAACCTCGACGACCTGGTCTTCTGTGGAAGCTCCTCGTCCTCGGTAACCGGCTCCAGCGGATGCGTGGCGAACTTCAGCAACTCGATCAACCACAACAAGTTCTTCACCTTCTCGACGTCGGGAACGAAGAAGCGGGTCGTACTGCTGGCCTCGCAGAACCTGACCTTTTCCCAGAACAACCAGTTCAACAACGCGGTGGTGGTGCACGAGGACTACGATCTCTATGACCACTTCACCCGCTACTTCAACGAGATGCGGGCGCAGCGCAAGGACAACGACTTCTTTACCGCCGCCGACGGCTACTACAAGTCGCCGAACACGGCGGTGACTCTCTACCACTCGCCCCGGGCCAGCGGCGACACGGCACGCAACGTGCTCAGCTACGTGACCAGGTACGAGAGTGGCTGCTCGGTCGAGGTGGCCCAGGCGATGTTCACCGACCCGCGAGCGCTGGTCGCCACCGAGCTGCTGCGGATCGCCCGGCTCGGCTGCCAGGTCCGGATCGTCTACGGCAGCATGGGGGCCGACGTCCACGGCACGCTTCGTGGCTCGACCAACGTGTCGATGAAGAAGTACTACGACGCGGAGAGCGACAACTACGACGGCCGGGTCGTCACCGTGCACTCGAAGTACCTGGTCGTCAAGGGCAACTACAACGGCACCCCCGGCCGGACCATCGTCTTCACCGGCTCGCACAACCTGACCGGGCCGTCGCTGCGTAACCACGACGAGACGTTCGTCAAGATCGAGCATCCCACCGTCTCCGCCGACTACCGGGCCAACTTCGCCACGCTCTGGTCGCGGGCCAAGTGCGTCAACCCGGACAACGGCAGCTGCGCCTACTGACCGGCTACGCCGTCCGTTGGTGGTCACCGTCAGCGGCACCTGGCTCGACCGCGGAGCGGCCTGGCGGTGCCCTGACGTGGACGTAATGAACCTGGTCCTGAGTCACTTGCCCGGGAACAGGTGGTGCTGGGCCGCGCGGCGCTCAACACGCGGGGTTGACGGTGACGTCGTCGAACTCCCGGCCCCCAACGCCCGATGTCAGAGGTGTCGGGTCGTTTCGGGCGGACCACGTGGAACGTCATTTCGGTAGGTGGCCGACTGTCTCCGCCGTACCCGCTGGCGGGTTTGACAACGATATAGCTATCGGTTATCTATAGGCGACCTATTCGAAGGGTGTGCCTAGGTGCAGGACGTGGTGCTGGCCATGCTGGCGAAGGAGCCGGCGCACGGGTACGTACTGCGTAGCCGGATGCGTGACGCGCTCGGCCCGCTTGGTGAGGCGATGAACGCCGGGCAGATCTACGTGACGCTGGCCCGGCTGGCGAAGGCCGGGCTGGTGACTTCGGAACGGGCCGACGGCCTGCCGGACCGGCCCGACCGCCGGGTCTACGCGCTGACCCCGGCCGGACAGCAGCGAGTTGCCGCCTGGCTGGCCGAGGTGAGCTGGCCGAGGCCGGACCTCGCCGAGTTCCATCTCAAGCTGGTGGCCGCCGCGGCCGCCCGGCTGGCCGATCCCGTGGCCCTGGTCGATGCGCAGCGGCGCGAGGTGCTGCGCCGGCTGCGCGATGCCCAGCGGGCCGCGTTGGACCGGTCGATGGTTCCGGTTGCCGGGCTGCTGCTGGAGGGGGTCGTGCTGCGGTTGCAGGCCGACCTGAAGTGGCTGGAGGCATGCGAGCGCATGTGGACCGAGCGTGATCGGGCTGGACGGAAGGCGGAGGCATGACCGGATCGACGGTGCTGCGGGCGCGCGGGCTGACCAAGCGGTACGGCTGGAACAACACGCTGGTGCGCGCGGTGGACGAGGTCGACCTGGACGTCCCCGCCGGGCAGGCATTGGCGATCATGGGGCCCAGCGGCTGTGGCAAGTCCACGCTGCTGCATCTGCTCGGCGGGCTGCAACGCCCGAGCGACGGGCAGGTGTGGCTGGCCGGCCACCGGATCGACACGATGAGCGAACGGGCCCTGGCCCGGCTGCGGCGCCACCACATCGGCCTCGTCTTCCAATCCTTCCACCTCATGGACGAACTCACCGCCGTCGAGAACGTCGAGATGGCCGCACTGCTGGCCGGTCAGCCGCCCGGTCGGGCCCGGCGGCGCGCCCTGCATCTGTTGGACCGGGTGGGGCTGGCCGACCGCGCCGCGCACCTGCCCTCGGCGCTCTCCGGCGGCCAGCGCCAACGCGTCGCCATCGCCCGTGCGCTGAGCAACGAGCCGCTGGTCGTCCTGGCCGACGAACCCACCGGCAACCTGGACAGCGCCGCCACCTTGGAAGTGCTGCGGCTGTTCGAAGAGTTGCGCGCGGCGGGACAGACCCTGGTGGTGGTTACCCACGACGCCCGCATCGCGGCGGTCGCCGACCGGGTGATTGCCATGCGCGACGGTGCGTTCGCCGACGACAGCCGGTTCGCCGCCGCCACCGGTACCGTCTACGACGGGCGGCGCTGACATGGCTGGCCGCCTGCTGCTCGTCCTTCGGCTGTTGGTCCGGGACCTGCGCCGACGCCGGACCGAGACGGTGCTGTTGCTGGTCGCCATCACCACTGCGACCGCGACGCTGACCCTCGGTCTCGCCCTCAACGAGCTCGTCACCCGTCCGTACGAGCAGACCCGGGCCGCCACCGCTGCCCCGGACCTGGTGATGGAGCCGGGAATCACCGGCCCGGAGGCCCTGGCCGCGCTCGCACCGGTGGCGACCGCGCCCGGCGTCACCGGCCACAGCGGACCCTACCCCCTCGTCTTCAAGATGCTGACCGCCCGCGACCTGACCGTCCGAGTCGTCGTCGAGGGCCGGGACGCCGCCCCGGCAGTGCTCGACCGTCCAGCGGTGACCGACGGCACCTGGGTACGCCCCGGCGGCGTGGTCCTCGAGGGTGCCTTCGCCGATGCCCTCGGCGTGCACAGTGGCGACACGGTCAGTATCGACGGCCATCCGCTGCGGGTGGCCGGGACCGCGGTGACCGCCGCCAGGCCCACGTACCCGAACGTCGGGTGGCACCTACCGAGCAGCATCCTGCACGAGGCAGGCGGCCTGGTCTGGGTCGACCGCAGCGACATCGCCACGCTCGCCGGCACCCAGCCGCTGACGTACACCCTGAACCTGAAACTGGCCGACCCGCAGGCCGGTCTCTCGGTCTTCGGTCCGGAGCAGAGGAACCCCAGGTTCCGGGGCTGGCACATCAGGACCGGGCAGCAGGTCGCAGAGGTCAACAGTCGGCTGAACAAGAAGGCACAGGAGGCGCTGCTGGTCGGCAGTTGGCTGCTGACCGTCCTCGCGCTGGCCGGCGTCGCCGGCATCGTCGCGGGCCGGATCATCGGCCAGCGACGCCGGGTGGGGCTCCTCAAGGCCGTCGGCGCCGGGCCCGCCATGATCGCCGCCGTTCACCTCGCCGAGTACCTCGTGATCGGGCTGGCCTCCGCCGGTGTCGGTCTGACAGTCGGCTGGTTCGCCGCGCCGCCGTTGTTCCGCCCGACCGCCGGACTCATCGGATCCACCGGCCTCCACCCACCGCTGCGGGTGGTGCTCGCCGCCACCGCTCTCGCCCTCGGTATCGCCGTCGCGGCGACCCTGGTGCCGGTGGTACGCGCCGCCGCCACCACTACCATCCACACGCTCGCCGACGCCGCCACGCCACCCCGTCGTCGACGTTGGGTCATCTGGCTGTCCCGCCGGCTGCCCACCGCCCTGCTGATCGGGGTACGCATCAACGCGCGCCGGCCGCGCCGCGCCCGGCTCATCACGGTGAATACGCTGGTCAGCGCCGCGACACTCGCCGCCGTACTCATGGCACAGGTGCAGGATTACACTCCGGTCCCGCTCGGCTACTCGACGCTTCCCGACCGTCGCGAAGAGCGAATCATCCAGGCCATCCTCCTCATCGCCGTCGTGGCGTGCCTCCTCGCGCTCCTCAACACCATCGTGAGCACCTGGACCGCGGTCCTCGACGCCCGGCAACCGCTGGCCGTCGCCCGCGCGCTCGGCGCGACGCCCGGACAGGCCGGCACGGGCCTGGCCATAGCTCAGCTGTTACCCGCAATTCCCGGCGTCGCCGCCGGAATCCCCGTCGGCATCGGGCTCGTCCTGGTTCTCAGCAACGGCGATCTTCGGTACGCACCCGCCTCCTGGATGCTCGCCATGGCGCTCGGAGTCCTGCTCGCCATCGCCGTGCTCACCGCCATCCCCGCGATTGCCGCCGCACGTCGTCCAGTCGCCGACACCCTCCAGTCCACGCCGACCTGACGACCGTCAACGGCATTCACCTGTCAGCGGCCATACGACCGTCAACGGCATACGCCTGTCGACGGTATGTAGCCGTTCGTGGCGACCGAGTGGCACCGGCCGAAGAAGGCTGCCCCCATTGCCTTGAGATCCGTCCGGCAGGGCAGGATGTACGCCGGAGGGGGTGGCGAAGATGGCGGGCCGGGTTCGAGACGAGGACATCGCGCTGGTTCGTGAGCGCACCTCGATCGCCGATGTGATCTCCGAGACCGTCACCCTGAAGTCGGCCGGCGGCGGCAACCTCAAGGGTCTGTGCCCGTTCCACGACGAGAAGACTCCCTCGTTCACCGTGGCCCCTGCCCGAAATGTCTACTTTTGCCACGGCTGTGGATCCGGTGGCGACGCCATCAAGTTCCTGATGGATGCCGAGCACCTGACCTTCATCGAGTCGGTCGAACGGCTCGCCGGGCGGGCCGGTATCCAACTGCGTTACATCGAGTCCGGATCCGCACCGGCCCGTCAGCAGCCCGGTCAGAAGCAGCGGCTGGTCGCCGCGCACGCCGCCGCGGTCGAGTTCTACGCCGGCCAGCTCGGCACCGCCGAGGCCCGCGCAGCCCGGGAGTTCCTCGCCCAGCGCGGCTTCGACCGGGCCGCAGCCGAGCGCTACGCCTGCGGGTTCGCGCCGAACGCCTGGGACCAGTTGACCCGGCACCTACGGCAGAAGGGCTTCACCGCCCCGGAGCTGATCACCGCCGGCCTGGCCCGCGAAGCACGCTCCGGCTCGCTCATCGACCGGTTCCGGGGGCGACTGCTCTGGCCGATCCGGGAACTGACCGGCGACGTGATCGGCTTCGGTGCCCGTAAGCTCTTCGACACCGACGACGGCCCGAAATACCTGAACACCCCCGAGACGCCGATCTACAAGAAGTCACACGTGCTCTACGGCGTCGACCAGGCCAAACGGGAGATCGCCAAGCAGGGGAGGGCGGTCATCGTCGAAGGCTACACCGATGTGATGGCCTGTCACCTGGCCGGCGTACCGACCGCCGTGGCGACCTGCGGCACCGCCTTCGGCGCCGACCACATCGGCGTACTGCGCCGGCTGCTGATGGACACCGACGCCGTGGCCGGCGAGATCATTTTCACCTTCGACGGGGACGCCGCCGGGCAGAAGGCGGCGCTGCGGGCCTTCGAGGAAGACCAGCGTTTCGTTGGCCGTACCTTCATCGCCGTCAGCCCGGACAACATGGACCCCTGCGACCTGCGGCTGGCCAAGGGCGACATGGCCGTGCGCGACCTGGTCGCCCGCCGCGAGCCGCTGGTCGACTTCGCGCTGCGCCAGGTGCTCAGCCGGTACGACCTGGACACCGTCGATGGTCGGGTCGAGGCGATGCGTCGGGCCGCGCCGCTGGTGGCCAAGCTCAAGGACCGGGACAAACGCCCGGAGTACGTACGCAAGCTCGCCGGTGACCTCGGGATGGAGATCGAACCGGTGCAGCGGGCGGTGCTGGCCGCCGCTGCCGCCCCGACCAAGGGCACCGCCGGTGAGAAGCCCGCCCGACCGACCCCCGCCGCCCCGGCGGTGGACAACCCGCAGTCGCAGGTCGAACGCGAGGCGTTGAAGCTCGCCATCCAGGTGCCGGTGCTGGCCGGTCCGATGTTCGACGTGCTCGGGCCCGAGGTCTACCTGCACCCCGTACACGTGGTGGTGCGGCAGGCGGTGGCCGAGGCCGGCGGGGCGGCGGCGGCGGCCGGCGGTGCGGTCTGGATCGGCCAGCTTCAGGATGCCTGCACAGATCTGGCCGCCCAGGCGTTGGTGACCGAGCTGGCGGTCGAGCCGCTGCGCCTCGACGGTGAGCCGGACCCGCGCTACGTCTCGATCACCCTGGCCCGGTTGGAGTTGGGTTCGGTCAGCAGCCGGATCGCCAACCTGAAGTCGAAGGTGCAGCGGGTCAATCCGGTGGCCAACAAGGACGAATACTTCGCGCTCTTCGGCGAGCTGCTCTCCCTGGAGCAGCACGCGCGGGCGCTGCGGGACCAGGCGGCGGGAGGGCTGTAGCCGATGGGGATCTTCAACCGGCGGCCCAAGCTACCGGCCGACCGTCGGCCCCCGCTCGACCGGGACGAACGGGTGCTCGCCTGGGCGTCGGTTGCCGACGGTGACCAGGTCGTCGTGGTGACCAACCACGGCCTCTGGCTACCCGATGACGAGCAGCGGTTGGGGTGGCACGACATCCACAAGGCCACCTGGTCCGGGCGGGAGCTGTTGGTCACCCCGGCGGAGATGGTCGAGGAGCGGGACGACTACCGGGTCCTCGCCGACCGACCGTTCCGCACCTACCTCCTGCCCGACCCGGGCGAGGTGCCGCACCAGGTGCGGGTCCGGGTGACCCGCTCGGTGGCGTACACCGCGCACCACCAACTCCCGGGCGGGGGCGTCCGGGTGGCCGCCCGTCGGGTCAGTGGCGTCGATGGTCTGACCTGGACGGTGCGCTACGACCCCGGTACGGCGACCGACAGCGAGGCGGTGGTCGCGGAGACGGCCCGGCTGGTGGCGGCGGCCCGGAACGCGGCCAGCACCGACGACTGACGTCGCGTCGTCGGGTGCTGGCCAGGGCCGGTCTGGAATCGTCAGAAGGTCGGGTCGTCAGAAGCTTGGAGTCGTCAGAAGCGCAGCGCCTTCATGTTGTCGTAGCTGCGCCCCGCCGCACCGTAGACACCGCCCTGCTCAGGCGGGGTCGATCCGGCATTGTCCTGCTCCCAGATGTAGTGGTGTCGGTCGAGCGACCGTAGGCTCTTGAAGAAGCGTTCGAACGGCACGTAGCCACCCGGTACGCCGAACTCGGTCATTGACAGGCTGGTGCCCTCGGCATTGAGTACGCCGTCCTTGACGTGGAACAGCGGGAAACGCTCCTGCCGCCGGCCGAGGGTACGGATCGGGTCGAAGACGTCGGTACGGCTGCTCCCGCGCTCGTCGACGTACGTCTTGAACCGCACCTGCGCCTGGTAGGCCCAGAAGATGTCCATCTCGAAGTGGACGAGGTCCGGTTCGGTCAGGTCGAAGAAGTACTCGAGCCCGCGTAGCCCGCTGGACCGGGTCGGTCGGCCGGCGTCGTCCAGCGGCCCGACGTCGAGTAGGAAGTGGTATTCGCCGTCGTGGTTGTGCTGGTAGAACTTCAGTCCCCGGGACCGGGCCGCCCCACCGACGGCGTTGTAGCGGTCGGCCGCCGCCCGCCAGTCGGCGCGGTAGCGACTGCCGGTCGGCGCGTCGGCGGTGCCGATGTGCTTCATGCCCAGCATTTCGGCGATGTCGAGTTGCCGGGTCAGGTCGCCCCAGAGCGTGCCGAAGCCGATGTGCGAGCCGACCGCGCGTAACCCGTTGTCGTCGAGGATCTGCCGGATCGCGCGGATGTCGGCGTCGGACGGGTTACCCACGCCGTAGCCGGCGAACTCGATCTCCTTGAAGCCGAGTGTGGCGAGGGTGGGCAGCTTCTCCGCGAACGGTGCGGGGTCACTGCGTACGGAGTAGAGCTGGATGCCGATCTTCCCGACCGGCAGCCGGTTGCCCCGATGGTCGCGTACCGGGCTGTCGGCCGGTGCCTCGGCTTGTGCCTCGGCCACGCCGGTGAACGGGCCGGCGATGGAGATCGCACTGGCTGCCGCACACGCGGAGAGGCCGAGGAATCCGCGCCGGCTCCAGGGGTTGGTGTGCGGGGTGGGGGTGTCTCCTCTGCGCATGGCTTCCCTCCTGGCTCGATCCTGAGCCGGACCGTACCCGCAGGAAAAGCCATAAGATAGAGATTCATGCATTGAAGTTCTATCAATGGGTGGTGGTCTTTCGTTGGTACTGACGAAAGCTCCCGGAAACCCGGTGGGACAAGTCGGACGTCACGGCTAGGGTCCTCCCGTGACGACCGATAGACCCCTCATCCGGGCGCGTGGGTTGGTGAAGCGCTTCGGCGACTTCACCGCCGTCGACGGGATCGACATCGACGTGCCCGCGGGGGAGGCGTTCGGCTTTCTCGGCCCGAACGGGGCCGGCAAGAGCTCGACCATGCGCATGATCGGCTGCGTCTCGCCGCCGACCGACGGCGAGCTGACCATCCTGGGGATGGACCCGCGTCGCGATGGGTCGGCCATCCGGGCCCGACTCGGCGTCTGTCCCCAGCAGGACAGCCTCGATCCGGAGCTGACCGTCCGGGAGAACCTGACCACCTTCGCCCGCTACTTCGGCATTCCACGTCGGCTCGCCCGCGCCCGAGCGGGCGAGCTGTTGGACTTCGTGCAGCTGACTGATCGTGCCGACAGCAAGGTGGAACCGCTCTCCGGCGGCATGAAGCGCCGCCTGACCATCGCCCGGGCACTGGTGAACGAACCGGAGATCGTGCTGCTCGACGAGCCGACCACCGGCCTCGACCCGCAGGCCCGGCATCTGGTCTGGGAGCGGCTGTTCCGGCTCAAACAGCAGGGCATCACGCTGGTGCTCACCACGCACTACATGGACGAGGCCGAGCAGCTCTGTGACCGGCTGGTGGTGATGGACGGCGGGCGGATCGTGGCCGAGGGCTCACCCCGGGCCCTGATCGAGCGTTACTCGACCCGCGAGGTGGTCGAGCTACGGTTCGCCGCCGAGTCCCAGGAGGACTTCGCCGGCAAGCTCGCCGGCATCGGTACGCGGACCGAGGTGCTGCCCGACCGGATCCTGCTGTACGTGGCCGACGGCGACGCCGCCATGGCGCAGGTCCACGAGCGGGCACTGACCCCGGCCAGTGTGCTGGTCCGGCGGAGCAGCCTGGAGGACGTGTTCCTGCACCTCACCGGCCGTACGTTGGTGGATTAGTCGTTTATCCGGCAAGGCCTCGGGTATCGGCACGGCCATGACCACTAATGGCGACGAACAGTACGAGCGTGGGCTGGAGGCGCTACGACAGGCCGACGGCGGGGCCGGACAGCGTCTTCTCGATGCCCTCGCCGACGTCTCGCCCGAGCTCAGTCACCGATCGGTCGCCTGGTCGTACGGAGACCTCTACGTCCGGCCCGAACTGTCGCGCCGCGACCGGGAACTGCTGACCCTTGGCATACTCACCGGTCTCGGCGGGGCCGAGGTTCAGCTCGAGGTGCACGTCAACGGCGCGCTCAATGCTGGCCTGACGCCCTCCGAAATCGTCGAGGCGCTACTGCAGTCGGTGGTGTACTGCGGTGTGCCGCGGGCGGTCAACGCCACCCTCGTCGCCAAGAAGGTCTTCGCCGAGCGCAACCTGCTCCCGGTCCGCACGTAGCAGCCTGCCACGCAAGATCGTCTTGACCGGGTGACGCTCACTCATCGTTATCGCATGGGAGAGTGTATTGGATCTCGTACTGATGGCCGGCCTTGATGATTACGGCCACCTCGATCGGTCGCTCCCCATCGGTGTAGGCCACCCGTAGTTGCCGCAAGACAGGCATGTTTGTGGGGAGTCGCAGAGCGATGAACTCTTCGACTGTCGCCAAGCGAGTGCCTACCTGATCCACTGCGTGTCGTGGCGGTAGTCCGAGCCCAGTGAGAATGGCTGGCGTTCCCCCTTGAATCCTGTGTGGCGCGGCGAGAGGGGTGCCCCGCGCGAGCTCTACGGGGAAGTACAACCAGACCAGTTCTGCTGGCTCGTCGTTGAGCAGGAGGAGCTGGTGCCGCATGACGACCGGATCACCTGTGGCGATGCCGAACGCGGCAGCTACCTGTGCCGGAGCTGGTCGTTCGCCGACGGAAAGTAATTGACTGGATCCGCGGCGGTCACGTCGATAGGGATCAGTGATCCACGGGTACGGCTTGCCGGGACTGGTCGGGCGTGAATAATGGCTGGCCCGGACGACGTACGGCCGACGGCTCGTGGAGAACACGCCCCGCCCCGCTTGCCCCTCGATGAATCCCTCCTCCTTGAGGATGCGTAGGGCACGTTGCACGGTCTGGTTGGTGACCCCGTACTGCTTGACGAGCGCAGCGGTTGCCGGCAGTTGGTGACCAGGCTCGAGGTCGCCAGAGAGGATGAGGGCGCGTAGGTCCGATGCGATCTGCTGTTGCCGGTCGCGGACCCGGTCGCCGGGGTTGTCAGTCATACGACAGCCTGAGTCTGATAGGTGTAGCCAGCAGAGAGACGAGCAACCGCACGGGTGATCACGTATTCGACGGGAGTGCCGTTGGCATCCCGGCTGAGCCGATGCAGGACGAGCATCGGTTCCTGTTTGTTGACTTTCAGTGCCTGCTGGTCGATGTCGGTCGGTTGGTCAGCGGTGATGTGGTCGGTGCTGACTGTCGGTGTGTGTCCGAGCTGGGCGAGCACAGCGACGGCGCCGCCTCGGATTTTCCGGTCTTGGGCAAGGGGAGTGCCAGTGGCCAGTTGGGCCGGGTAGTAGGAGTCGGCAAGTTCGATGGGCTGGCCGTCTTCGAGGATGAGCCTACGTCGAACGACGACTTGGTCCTCGTCACCGAGATTAAGGGCCGCCCGGATGTGGTGGTCGGGTGTGAGGGTCTCGACGGCGAGGAGTTGTTGGGTGCCGACTCGGCCGCGGGATGCTGCATCGTTGGCCCAGGCGTCGCCGTGCCCTGGTGAGATGTAGGGGTCGGACGTGCTGGTCCAACGCGGGGTGGTCATCGTCGCTACCTCCAGTTTTTGGGCCCCCGATCATGGTGCCGGACGCGACTGATTTCTTTGCCTCCTCCGATTGAACTTACTGGCGGATCGTACTTGCAGCCTTACTACAGTCTGTATAAAGTTTTGCTGAGGGGCCCCTGCGCTGACTTGCCCCTGGCGAGGGGTTGGTGCAGAGGGCCCGTAGTTCACTCGAAGGAGATCGCCGTTGATGTCTGCTTCCACAGCCCTGGTCGATATCCGTACTGCCACGATGGACGACGGAGATCGGATTACTGGCCTGCTCACCGAGGGGTTCCTGGACGGGCCGATCGCCGCCTGGCTGGTCGGCTGGGAACGGGATCGACGTGCCGTGCTGTACGGGTATCTCGGTCTTCAAGTCGAACGCGCCCTGCGGTTCGGGACGGTGTACGTCACCGCCGACCTGTCGGCCGTGACTTGCTGGCTGCCCCACGCGGATGGTTGTACCTGCCCGCCGCACGGTCATCCCGTGCAGGTGATGGCAGCCTGTGACGGGTGGGCCGACCGGTTCTTCGTCCTTGAGGACAGCTTCGCCGCTCATCATCTGCCGGTACCGCACCAGCACCTTGGCTTCTTCGCGGTCGAACCCGGTCAGGAGACGCAGGCCAGGAAACTTCTCGACCACTGCCACAGGATCTTCGACGGGACCGGAGTGATCACGTACGTCGAGGCCGCCAACCCTGAGCGTCGGAAGCTGTACGAAACCCTCGGCTACCAGGCAAGCGACCCCGTCCAACTGCCGGAACTCGGCCCACTGTGGTGGCCGATGGTCCGCACCCCCACCAGCGACACGCCTGGCGGACAGCGGTGAACCGGCAGCGGGTCATCCGACGCGCCCGATACGTCGAGGCGACGATCATCGCCAAACTGGTCGCCACAGCCAGCCATGAGCTACCGATCGCCGCGTGGCTCGTGCCCGATGATCAACAGCGGATGATCGTCCTGACCGATGTGGCCCGGATCTGGGTCGAACACGCCCTGTTCTTTGGCGAGATCGAGATAGCCCTCCACGCCACCGGCGCTATCGCCGGGACCACTGTCTGGTTCCACCGTAACGGGCAGGTCCCGGCCCCGGCCGCCTACCGGCAACGTCTCACCGTAGCCTGCCGCGAGCACGCCGACCGGTTCATCAGCCTCGGAGCGGCCCTGGCCGCCCACCCACCTGACACGCCCTGTCAGCAACTCGCATTTGTTGCCGTCACCGATGACCAGACCGACAACGAAACCACCGAGCGGTTACTCGCCCATCACCACACCCGGCTGGACACGCACGACAGTTCCGCCTACGCGTTGGCCTGCAACGACAGCGATCGGGACCTGCTCAGCCGCTACGGTTACCAGCCTGGCCAACAGATCCACCTGCCAGGTGGACACATCGCCGTACCCATGTGGCGACCCGCCCCACCACAAGCCTGACGCCGGAAGCCCGGCACCTCGGGGTAGAACCGCAGTGCCTACTCCCGGCTCAGGTCGACGGTTCGGGATGGTCAGCGTGCCGAGGTGGGCACTCTGTTCGCCGCCAGGAACTCGTCGAACGTGCGCGGTGCCCGCCCGGTCAGTTCCCGTACCGTCGGAGTGACTTCGGCCATGCCACCGGACGCCATGTCTGCGTAGAGCCACAACAGGTCCGCCACGAACCATTCGGGCAGCCCCTTCGCCCGTAGGTCGTCGGCCGCCTCGGCGGGAGGCACATCCCGGAAGGGTACGCCGAGCTTTGCCGCGATCTCCCGGTGCGTCAGCGCCTCCGGGCCGGTGAGCGGGTGGACCGTGCCGGCGTCCTCCGGATCGTTGGTCAACAGTACGGCGGCGCAGGCGGCGATGTCGTACGCGTCGATGTAGGCGACCCGGCCATCACCGTACGGGCCCGCCACCGCGTTGTCGCCGACGAAGCCGCCCTCGCCGGTGAAGAAGTTCTGCATGTATCCGGTGGGTTGCAGGGTCGACCAGGTCAGGTCGGACGCGTGGAGATGCTGCTCGATCTCCCAGTGCGCCCGCACCGACAGCTTCGCCTCGGGGCTGGGCTGCCAGGCCGACACCTTGACCAGTTGCGTGACTCCGGCGGCGCGGGCCGCGTCGATGACGGTGATCTGTTGCCGGACCATCGGTTGCGGTCCCGCAACCGGCAGTGCGCCTCCGCTGTTGAGGAGCAGGCGGTCGACACCCTTCAGGGCAGCCGACACCGATGCTGGCTCGTCGAGGTCTCCCACGACAAAGTCACAGCCCAGCTTCCTGCCCTTGGCCTCGTCACGCACGAGAGCCCGGAACGACGCCCCGGTGTCGGCGAGGGCCCGTACGAGATGGCGGCCGATCGTGCCGGTCGCTCCGGTCACCAGGATCATGGGTTTCCTCCGAAGTAAGATGAGGTGCCCTCAAGAAGCTAGCAGTAAGTCGAGGACCACTCAAGTTATGTCGGAGTCATCACGACCGACGCCGGTACGGCGTCCCCGCGCGGACGCGCGGCGTAATCGCGAACGGCTGTTGGCCGAGGCCGAGGCTGTCCTGCGGGAACAGGGCACCCAGGCCTCGCTGGAGCAGATCGCCCGGCGGGCGAAGGTTGCCATCGGTACGCTCTACGCCCACTTCCCCAACCGCCACGCCCTGCTGACGGCGTTGCTGTCCGACCGGCAGGACGCCATCTTCGCCCTGGGCGACGAACTCCTGGCCGACCGGTCCACCCCGCCCGGTGAGGCACTGGACCGGTGGATGCGGGCCGTCGCCGCGCACGGCGCGACCTACAGCGGACTGGCCGACCAACTGTTGGGCAGCCTCGACGACGAGACGTCCGCGCTGCACCAGGCGTGCAAACGGATGTCGGAAGCCGGTGGGGCACTGGTCGAACGGGCCCGAGCCGCCGGGGTGATCCGGGCCGATGTTTCGGCGGACGACGTCTTCGCCCTCATCAGCGCGGCGGCCTGGCTGTACGGCAACCAGTCCGACCCCGGGCACGCCGACCGGCTGGCGTCGGTCATCTTCAGCGGCCTGCGGCCCGAGGACGGCGAGTAGCCGGCCACGGCGTAGCTCTGCGGTGTCGGGTACGGAGCTTGTCAACGAGATGAGCCGTTGTTAAATCCCTGGCCGACAGGTATGCGTATCGCCGATGATTGCGGTCACGGCCTGCCCCGGCGGGCCGACACGTCCGCTGCGGATGGCGCACCGCCCGACGACGCCCCGTGTGAGAACCAGACCGGGAGCCACCATGAATGTCGCCGAACGCCGTGAGCTTGCCCATAGGGCGCTCGATGGCTACGCCAGTGGTCCCGATGCTACGACCCTGGCGATGGACCGTGCCCTCGCGAAGGTCGACGACGCTGTGGCCATGGTGCTCGTCGAGGGCGTCAGCGACCAGATTGCACTGGAAACAGCCGCCGCAGGCCGAGGCCGGGACCTTGCGGCAGAGCGGATCGTGATCGTGCCGATCAACGGCGCACATGCGATTGGCCACTTCCTGGCGGGGTTGGGTCCGCTTGGCACCCGGATGCGACTTGCCGGCCTGTGCGACCTGCGGGAGGAGGAGCTGTTCCGGCGCGGCCTCGCCGCCCAGGTCGGCTCAATTCCCACCCGCGCCGATATGGAACACCTCGGGTTCTACGTCTGCGTCGACGATCTGGAGGACGAGCTGATCCGTGCCGTGGGAACCACAGAGGTAGAAGCCGTCTTCGACTCGCAGGGCGACCTCGGGTCGTTCCGCTCGTTGCAGAGCCAACCCGCCTGGCGCGGACGGCATCTCGAAGCGCAGATGCGGCGGTTTCTGAGTAGCGGCTCGCGCCGCAAGCTGCGCTACGCCCGGCTCCTGGTGGAGGTGGCAGTTGCCCGGGATGTCTTGCCTCGGCCACTCGATGCGCTGCTCGCCGCCGTTTGATCCACCTTGCGTCGCAGGCAGTCGGCCTCCGCGGCCGCAGTGATGAAGTTCCGACTGGTGATGTGGGTTCTTCCCTGGTAGGCGAGCGCATCTGGATGCTCGGGTCAGCCCGGCAGAGGTCGATGCGGCGGTTACCGCCCTCCTCGACGGCCGACCACCACACGAATACTGACAAGCGTGCGACAACGACCACACCAAGCTGCGCTTTCAGCGGCATGAGCGGATGTCCGCCGGCTTCGGCCCGGGATTTACGGTCTTGGGCACCTGTCTGCTCGGTACCTATCGTGTGTGTCATGTCGATCAACGACCGAGATCTGGTCATCGAGGCGGCCGAAGCCGGGGCTGCCGTCGTTCGCTCCCACCATGGGATGTCACTGACTCGTTTCGAGAAGTCTGGCGGGGACTTCGCCACGCCGGCCGACGTCGAAGCCGAGAAGGTCATCCTCGACGTTCTGCACGCCGCCCGGCCAGGCGACACCGTGGTGGGGGAGGAAAGCGGACGCACCGGAACCGGGGGAAACGGACGCGAGTGGCTGGTCGACCCGTTGTGCGGGACGCTGAACTTCGCCGTACGCAACATGCTGGTGGCGGTCAACGTAGCTCTGCGAACCGGGACGCAGGTCGTGGCAGCAGCTTCGGCGGACCCGTTCGCCGATGAGGTGTTCTGGACTGACGGTGCTGGCGCGCATGTGCGTTGCGGCGGCGTGGACAAGCGGCTCACCCCGTCGGCCGAGTCGAGTCTGGTGGACGTCAATCTCGATCCGCCGTTTCCCAATGAGCGAGTTTTCCGGGCCACCCGGTTACTTGCCGACCAACGGTTCATCGAACAGTTCCGCCCACGCGTCCTCTCCACCACCCTGGCGGTGGCCTGGGTCGCTGCCGGGCGACGTGCCGCCTACGTAACCGATGGTCGCCACCTCCACGACAGCGTCCATTTCGCGGCCGGTATCGCCCTCTGTCAGGCGGCCGGCTGCGTGGTGACCGGAATCGACGGGCAGCCCCTTCACGCCGGCGTCGGCGGCCTCATCGTGGCCGCCGACGAGCAGACGCACGCCGCTCTGCTGACGCTTGTCAAGAAGCAGCGTGCGATTGGGGACTGATCGACTGCCCCCGCCGGGGTCTGCCTCAGTGACGATGCGTGTGGGCCGGGTTAGCTGGCCTGCGCGATCTGGATCAGGTTGCCGCAGGTGTCGTCGAAGACCGCTGTGGTGACCGTGCCCATCTGTAGCGGCTCCTGGGTGAACCGTACGCCCAGGCCGCTCAGCCGTTCGAATTCGGCGCGAACGTCCTCGACCGCGAAGGACGTGTACGGGATGCCGTCGTTGACCAGCGCCTCCTTGAACGGCTTGACCGCAGGGTGTCCGTCCGGTTCGAGTGACAGCTCGCAGCCGTTCGGATCCTCGGGGGAGACGACCGTGAGCCAGCGTGCTTCGCCGAGGGGAATCTCCGTCTTCTTCACGAAGCCCAGTACCTCGGTGTAGAACCGCAGGGCCTCGTCCTGGTTGTGTACGAGAACGCTGGTGAGGTTGATGCGCATCAGTTCTCCTTCGTTTCACGGTTGCGCCAGCGATCGGTGAGGCGCTCCAGGGGGCTGGTGTCGATGTGATGAAACTTGTAGCGACCCTCGCGGTGACTGGTGACCAGGCCGGCCTCGATCAGTATCTCCAGGTGCTGGGAGATCGCCTGCCGGGACGAGCCGAGCTGGTACTTCATGGTCAGTCGGGAACAGATCTCGAACAGCGTCTGGCCATCGCGCTCCGTCAGTTCGTCGAGGATCTTTCGGCGGGTCGGGTCGGCCAGGGCTTTGAACACGGCACCGCCCCCGGCGGTGTCGCGCTCGGGCTCGGGCTCGGCGGTGTCACCCACCCTACGATGATAGGCAAGTATCGACTTGCCTATCAAGGCTGACAGGCGATGCGACGGCACCTACCGTCTCGTGGCTCGCGGGCCTGAAGCGTGTCCGGCAGATAGGCGTTCACGCGGATACCAGCTCACGGCTGGCGCACCCCGCACCTACTCGTTGGAGAGCAACTCCTCGAAGGAGGCCGACAGGGCGAACGGGTCGGCCGGCGGGACCGGCTCCCGCCGTACCATCTCCTCGGCCAGTTCCCGGCCCGCCCGCCGGATCCGACCGCGCAGCTCGCCCTCGACGGTGTCGGCGGCTGTCCTGTTGCCGGCCCAGTCGTCGGTGGCGGCGAAGACCGAGGTGGGCACCACCACCGACCGGAGATAGGTGAACATCGGGCGTACCACGTGTTCGAGGGCCAACGAGTGCCGGACGGTGCCGCCGGTGGCACCGAGCAGTACCGGTCGTCCGGCCAGCGACCCCTCGGGCAGGACATCGAAGAACGACTTGAACAGCCCGCTGTACGACGCGTTGAAGATCGGCGTGACGGCGATCAGACCGTCCGCGCCGGTCACCGCCTCGATGGTCGGCCGCAGTGACTCCGGCGCGAATCCGGTCAGGGTGTGGTCGACCACCTCGTGGGCGTGGTCGCGGAGTTCGACCACTCGCAGGTCCACGGTGACGGCCTGCCGGTCCAGTTCGTCGCGGGTGGCCGCGGCGAACTGGTCGGCCAGCAGGCGGGTCGACGACGGCTGGCTGAGACCGGCCGAGACCACGACCAGGCTGCGCTGCCTCATCGCGTGGCCCCCGACGGGGAGCCGGCCGCGCCGGCCACACCTGGGGTGCCGGCAACGGCCGCCGCGTCCCGCGCTGCCTTCAACGAGGCGTGCGTGGGGGCCTCCGGCACGTGCGCCGGCCGCAGTGCCGCGAACTCGCGGCGTAGCACCGGCACCACCTCTTCGCCGAGGAGATCGAGCTGCTCCAGTACGGTTCTCAGCGGCAGTCCCGCATGGTCCATCAGGAACAGTTGCCGCTGGTAGTCACCGACGTACTCGCGGAAGGTGAGGGTACGGTCGATCACCTGCTGTGGGCTGCCCACGGTCAGCGGGGTCTCCCGGGTGAACTCCTCCAACGACGGGCCGTGGCCGTACACCGGGGCGTTGTCGAAGTACGGCCGGAACTCCCGTACGGCGTCCTGGGAGTTACGGCGCACGTACACCTGACCGCCGAGGCCGACGATGGCCTGGTCCTCGGTGCCGTGGCCGTAGTGGGCGAACCGCTGGCGGTAGAGGCCGACCATGCGCCGGGTGTGCTCCTTCGGCCAGAAGATGTGGTTGGCGAAGAAGCCGTCGCCGTAGTACGCGGCCTGCTCGGCGATCTCCGGGCTGCGGATCGAGCCGTGCCACACGAACGGCGGGATGCCGTCCAGCGGCCGGGGAGTCGAGGTGAACGACTGCAACGGCGTACGGAACTTGCCCTTCCAGTCCACGACGTCCTCCCGCCACAGTCGGCGCAGCAGGTCGTAGTTCTCGATCGCCAGCGGGATGCCGTTGCGGATGTCCTGCCCGAACCACGGGTATACCGGCCCGGTGTTGCCCCGACCCAGCATCAGGTCGACCCGGCCGTCGGCCAGGTGCTGCAACATCGCGTAGTCCTCGGCGATCTTCACCGGGTCGTTGGTGGTGATCAGGGTCGTGGCGGTGGAGAGCAGCAGCTTCTCCGTCCGGGCCGCGAGGTAGCCGAGCATGGTGGTCGGCGACGACGGCACGAACGGCGGATTGTGGTGCTCCCCGGTGGCGAAGACGTCGAGCCCGACCTCCTCGGCCTTGCGGGCGATGGCGACCATCGCCTTGATCCGCTCGTGCTCGGACGGGGTGCGGCCGTTGGTCGGATCAGTGGTGACGTCGCCGACGGTAAAGATCCCGAACTGCATGGTCAGCTCCTCACTCGGGAACGGGGGCGACCGTCCGACCCCCTGAACCACCGGCACAACATGTTTGACTCGTCAACTATTCCATGGGTCAACCACTTCGCTGGGCTCCGCTGCCGCTCGACCCTCCATCCCGTTCGACTTCCCATCCTGTTCGGCCTTGAACGGTCCCGTCCGGCGATGGGGAGGTAAGGAAGGGCCTCTTCCAAGGCAGAAGAATAAGTAGGGGCCTTCCCTACAGCAGCGCCGTAGAGTACGCCGGTGATCGTTGCCGAGCGTCCGCACGTCGCACCCCCGACCGGCTGGGCGGCCACCCTGGCGGTCTTCGAGTACTACCTCGTGGTCTACCGCAGAGTCTGGCGGGGCAGCGTCTTCGGGGCGTTCGCCCTGCCCCTGTTGACCATGCTCGGCTTCGGGCTGGGTGTCGGGGCGTACGTCGAGGGTGGGGTCGCCGGCGTGTCGTATCTCGACTACATCGTCCCCGGTCTGATCGCCTCGACGGCGCTCCAGGTGGCCATTGGCGAGTCGACCTGGCCGGTGTGGGGCAACTTCGAGTGGAACAAGTACTACTCCGCGCAGGCGGCGACACCGCTGCGGGTGGCGGAGATCCTCAACGGACAGTTGGCCTTCGTGCTCTTTCGGGTGCTCGTCAGCAGTGCGGTCTTCCTACTGGTCGCTGCGGCCTTCGGCGCGCTGCACTCGCCCTGGACGCTGGCCGTACCACCGCTGATGCTGCTGATCGGGTTGGCGGTCGCCGGGCCGGTGGTCGCATACACCTCGATGATCCCCAGCGACGGCTACCTGTCCCTGCTGTTCCGCTTCGCGGTGATCCCGATGACACTCTTCGCCGGGGTCTTCTTTCCGGTCGAGTCGCTGCCCGGGGCGGTGCGCTGGCTCGCGTACGTGTCGCCGCTGTGGCACGGGGTCGACCTGTCCCGGGCGGCGACCCTCGGCGTCGCGCCGTACTGGTCGATTCCCGGTCATCTGGGCTACCTGGCCCTCTGGACGGTGGCCGGCTGGCTGTTGGCCTGGTGGCGGTTCGATCGCCGTCTGATGAGTTGACAGTCTGGTGAGTTGCCCCCTGGTGAGTTGATCCCTGGTGAGTTGACAGTCTGGTCATTGAAGAGGAGAGAGAGCACGTGGTCAGCGTCGTTCTGCCCCGACTGGTCAGCTTCGAGGGAGCGCCCCGCCGATCGGCGTCGGTCACCGAACGGAACCTCGCCGCGATGCGCTCCGCATACTGGCTGGTGCTTGTCTCCGGGTTCTTCGAGCCGCTGCTCTACCTTCTCTCCATCGGGGTCGGAGTCGGGGCGCTGATCGGGGACATCACGCTGTCCAGCGGCGAGGTGGTGTCGTACGCCGCCTTCGTCGCGCCTGCGATGCTCGCCTCGTCGGCGATGACCGGCGCGCTGGCGGAGACCACGTCCAACTTCTTCGGGAAGTTGAAGTACATGAAGCTGTACGACGGCATCCTGAACACCCCCGTTCAGCCCTTCGAGATCGCGCTCGGTGAGCTGGCCTGGGCGATGCTGCGCGGCACGCTCTACTCGGCGGCGTTCCTCGGCATCATGGTGGCGATGGACCTGACCAGCGCCGGCCGGGCGGTCGCCGCCTTCCCGGCCACGGTCCTGGTGGGCTTCGCCTTCGGGGCGCTCGGCATGGCGCTGTCGACGTACATGCGCAGCTGGCAGGACTTCGACCTGATGGGGGCCATCCAGTTCACCCTCTTCCTCTTCTCCGGGACCTTCGTGCCGGCCGACGCCTATCCGATGTTGCTGCGGTGGTTGGTGGAGGTCACGCCGTTGTACCGTGCCGTAGACCTCGTGCGGGGCATCAGCACCGGGAGTGCGGGGTGGCTTCGGTTGGTCGACGTGCTCTATCTGCTTGCCGCCACCATCCTGGGCCTGGCGCTTGCGGCCCGCCGGATGGGCCGGTTGCTCTATCGATGAAGCTTTGCCCTTGGTTGCGGTCCGTGATGGAGTTGTCGGCAGAGCGAGCTCGTCGAATGACGATAGTCGGACAGGCCGTCACATTGTCCCACCGATTACCCATTGGTTTGGGCTGCTGGCAGTAGCTTTGCGAACGGTGGTTAGGGTCTCTGGAGAATCAGTTCGTATCCCCTTGGCCAGGAGAATTTGGGACACCGATGACCGACCCTTACTCCCCGTATTCGAATCAGCCCGACCCGAACCAGCCGCAGCAGTGGGGGCCGCCGCCCACCTCCGCGCCGCCCGGACAGTCGGCCGGCTACCCCGCCCCCGCCCAGCCGGGTGCCCAGCCGCAGTACGGCCAGCCGGCCCAGCCCGGGCAGTACGACCCGACGGGTCAGCAGCCGCAGTACGGCACCCCGGGTCAGCCCGGGCAGTACGACCCGACGGGTGCCCAGCCGCAGTACGGCCAGCCGGCCCAGCCCGGACAGTACGACCCGACGGGTCAGCAGCCGCAGTACGGCACCCCGGGTCAGCCGGGGGCGTACGACCCCAGCGGCCAGCCGCCCTACGGCACCCCGGAACCGCCGAAGAAGTCCAACAAGGGCCTGACCATCGGTCTGATCATCGGTGGTGTGGTGCTGCTCGTACTGCTGCTCTGCGGTGGCGCGGTGGCGCTGGTGATGAACAGCGGCGACGACGAGGACGACAAGCCGATTGCCCAGCCGGGCAACAGCGCGGGCGCCGACCCGAGCAACGGTGCCAAGCCCACACAGCCTGGCAACAAGAACAACAACGCCATCACCGCTGACTCCGCCAGCGACTTCCGCGAGGTCTGCTCGGGTGGCGCGATCATGAACGCGGCGCCCTACAACGGTCCCGCTGGCGCGAAGGCGTACGCCTTCTCCAACTCGCCGGGTCGGTTGACCAGCTGGGGCACCGAGTCGCTCGACTACGACGCGACGTACTACGCCAAGTCCGCCGAATACACCACGGTCAGCGTGGTCGGTTGCCTCACCTACGAGGAGGGCAGCGAGGCGTCGGGCCAGAAGTGTGACATCAAGGCCAGCGACGGCACCAAGCTGACCGTCGACTACATGTCGTCGCGGTACACGCTGACCTTCCACAACGCCCAGACCGGCGAGAAGATCGGCGATGGTGGCAGTATCAACGCACCGGCCACCCGTTGCCCGAGCTTCATGACCTACAACAAGACGACGCTCAAGTCGTACGCGTCGCCGGACGACGGCACGCTGAACGCGGCGTTCAAGAAGTTCCTGTCCTGATCATCGCGCCGCTTCGTGGCGTGACCGCGCAGCCTCGGGGCCGCGTACCGCATCGGTACGCGGCCCCGCCGCATCTCCGCCGCCTACTACTACGAGGAACTCGCCGCCGCACCCGGGCAGCGGCAGGAGATGTCCCCGCTTTCCTAGATCCAATAGGCTCTTTTGTCGCTTCGGACGAAAGTTAGCGTCAGATTGGCGGAACCTCTGGACAGGTGACCCGGCGTACTCCTACTGTGGCGGGCACAACTTTCGATGTCATACCGGCGCGCTGCCGGGGTGGACATCAGGCTCCCCTCCGGAGGTGAGACCGAGTGCGCAACGCGGAACCGTTACATCTCCGGCTGCTGCGTCTGCTGCGTGACAACGGTGCGGTGTCCCGCGCCGAGTTGGCCGACCGGCTGGAGATTCCCCGGCCCCGACTGCTGGCCGAGGTGTCCCGGCTGGTGAGCCTGGGCTACGTGGCTGAGGCCGGGCTGGCCGCATCCCGGGGCGGTAGACGATCCACACTGGTGGAACTCAATCCCAGCCTGCGGTTCGCCGCCGTCGACCTGGGAGCCAGTTCGGTCGATGTGGAGGTGGTCAACGGCCGGCTCGAACCGGTCGCCGCGTACGCCGAGCCAGCCGACATCCGGACCGGCCCCAAGGTGATCCTGCAACGGGTCAACGAACTGCTGCACAAGGCGAAGGCCGACGGGGCGTACGAGCGGCTCGACGCGGTCGGCGTGGGCGTACCCGGACCGGTCAGCTTCCGCGACGGGGTTCCGGTCTCTCCCCCGATCATGCCCGGTTGGGACCGGTTTCCGGTCCGGGAACTGCTCACCCGGGAACACGGCTGCCCGTCGGTGGTCGACAACGACGTCAACATCATGGCGATCGGGGAGCGGCACGGCGGGGTGGCCCACTCGGTGGACGACTTCCTCTTCGTCAAGGTGGGCACCGGCATCGGGTGCGGCATCTACCTCAGCGGCGAGGTCTACCGGGGCGTCGACGGCTGCGCTGGCGACATCGGGCACATCCAGGTCGACGCACACGGTCCGATGTGCACCTGCGGCAACATCGGCTGCCTGGAGGCGCTGTTCAGCGGCACCGCGCTGGCCAAGGAAGCGATCACCGCCGCCCGGAGCGGCACCTCCCCGGCGATGGCCGAGCGGCTGACCGCCAAGGGCGCGCTCACCGCCCTCGACGTTGCCGAAGGGGCCATCGAGGGGGACGTGGCCTGCATCCGGCTCATCCGGGACGGTGGCCGCCGGCTCGGCGGCGTCCTCGCCGGGCTGGTCAGCTTCGCCAATCCATCAATGATCGTCATCGGGGGTGGGCTCGCCCAGCTCGGCCACATCCTGCTGGCCGAGATCCGCAGCGTGGTCTACCGCCGCTCGCTGCCCCTGGCCACCGGAAACCTGCCGGTCGTCCTCTCCGAACTCGGGCCCCGGGCCGGGGTCACCGGAGCGGCGGTGCTCGCCAGTGACGTCGCCTTCGGGGAGGCGACGTGACCGAGGTCGTGCTACGGCTCACCGACGTGGTCAAGACCTTCCCCGGCGTACGGGCCCTGGACGGGGTACGGCTGGAGGTGCGCGCCGGTGAGGTGCACTGCCTACTGGGCCAGAACGGTGCCGGCAAGTCGACTCTGATCAAGGTGCTCTCCGGGGCGCACCGACCCGACTCGGGGCAGGTCGAATGGCTCGGACAGCCGGCCACCTTCGCCAATCCGCAGGCCGCGATGAAGGCCGGTATCGCCACCATCTATCAGGAACTCGACCTGGTCGAGGACCTGTCGGTGGCCGAGAACGCCTTCCTCGGTCACGAACCCCGCCGGTTCGGTTTCGTCCGCCGGGGGCAGATCGTCCGGCGTACCCGGGAGATCCTCGGCCGGCTCGGGCACGCGGAGATCCCGCCCCGGCGGATGGTCCGGGCGTTGCCCGCCGCCGGCAAGCAGATCGTCAGCATGGTCCGGGCGCTGTCCCACGAGGCCCGACTGATCGTGATGGACGAGCCCAGTGCGGTGCTCGCCCACGACGAGGTGGGCAACCTGTTCCGGATCATCCGGGAGCTGACCGCCCAGGGGATCGCGGTCATCTACATCTCGCATCGGCTGGAGGAGATCCGCGAGATCGGCGACCGGGTCACCGTACTCAAGGACGGTCGGACCACGGCGGCCAACCTCTCCGCCCGGGACACCCCGACCCGCGACCTGGTCAGCCGGATGACCGGCCGCACCATCGAGTACGTCTTCCCGGACCGGCCGCAGGCCGAGCCGGAGCGACCCGGAACCGAGCCGGAGCACGCGGAGTTGCTGCGGGTCGACCGGCTCGGGCGGGTGGGCGAGTTCGCCGACGTCTCGCTCAGCGTCGGTCGGGGGGAGATCGTCGGTATCGCCGGGCTGGTCGGCTCCGGCCGGTCCGAACTGCTGGAAACCATCTACGGTGCCCGCCGGGCGGAGACCGGCACGGTACGGATGGCCGGTCGGACGGTGCGCCCCGGCAGCGTACGGGCGGCGGTGCGGGCCGGTATCGGCATGGCCCCGGAGGAACGTAAGAGCCAGGCGCTGCTGCTCGGTGAGCCGATCTACCGCAACGTCACCCTGGCCACGTTCAGCCGCTATGCCCGACTCGGGTTCACCGACGCGGGCCGGGAACGGGCCGAGGCCGACCGGATTGCCCAGACCCTGGAGTTGCGCCCCCGGGACGTACGCCGGCCGGTGCGCACCCTCTCCGGCGGCAACCAGCAGAAGGTGGTGGTCGGCCGGTGGCTGCTCGGTGACACCCGCCTGCTGCTGCTCGACGAGCCGACCCGGGGGGTGGACGTCGGCGCGCGGGCCGAGTTGTACCGGGTGGTCCGGGCGCTCGCCGCCCGTGGCGTGGGGGTCCTGTTGGTCTCCAGTGAGGTGCCGGAGGTGCTCGGCCTGGCCGACCGGGTGCTGGTCATGCGGGAGGGCCGCGTCGTCCACCAGGCACCGGCCGGGCAGCTCGACGAGGCCACCGTCCTCGATCTCGTGATGGCGGGTTCGCTGATGGAAGGAGCGGCAGGATGACCGACAGCACCGCGACCGCCGTACGGAAGACCCCGGCGCAGCCCGACCCCGAGGCCGGTACGTCCTGGTGGCGCGGGGACGGCAGCGAGTCGGTACGGCGCAACTTGGGTCTGCTCGGGGTGCTGGTCGCACTGGTCGTCATCGGCATCGTCACCCGACCGGACCTCTACGGCGACTCGCGCTGGGTCAGCGACAACATCTTCGCCATCCTCAAGCTCGCCTCGGTGATCGGGGTGGTCACCGTCGGCATGACCTTCGTGATCATCGGGGGTGGGATCGACCTGTCGGTGGGTGCGATCGTGGCGCTGGCCGGCGTCTGGTCCACCACGCTCGCCACCCAGAGCTTCGGTGCCGGCGGCATGATCTTCACCGCGCTCACTGTCGGCGTCGGGGTCGGACTGGTCAACGGCCTACTCATCTCGTACGGCCGGCTGGTGCCGTTCATCGCGACCCTGGCGATGCTGGTCGCCGCCCGCGGCCTGGCGGCGGAGATCTCCAACAAGCAGACCCAGGTCTCGGCCAACGACACCATCAACGGCATCGCCAGCACCGAACTGCTGGGCATCCCGATGCTGGTCTACCTCCTCGCCGTGGTGGTTGTCACCGGCTGGGTGCTGCTCAACCGCACCACCTTCGGTCGCCGTACGGTGGCCGTGGGCGGTAACCCGGAGGCGGCCCGGCTCGCCGGGATCAACGTCAAACTCCACACCATGCTGCTCTACGCGCTCTCCGGGCTCTGCGGTGGCATCGCCGCCATCATGCTGACCGCGCAGGCCAACTCCGCCCAGGCGGCGATGGCCAACCTCTACGAACTGGACGCGATCGCCGCCGCCATCATCGGCGGAACCCTGCTCAGCGGCGGTCGGGGCACCATCGTCGGATCGTTGCTCGGCGTGATCATCTTTGCGACGATCACCAACCTGTTCGCCATCAACGACCTGTCCGTAGAGGCGCAGAACATGGTCAAGGGCGGCATCATCGTGGTCGCCGTACTGGTCCAGCAGTTCCGGTTCAAGTCTCTGACCCAGCTTCTCCATCGCAACAACAAGGTCACCACCACGACCTGAACCAGCACCACCGCACCTGGTGACGCCCGGTTGGGCGCTCGCCCGATCCCGCACGCCCGCATACCCCTAACAGCACACCTCAGGAGGTTGTCATGACCCAGCACAGACGCGATCTGTCGCGCCGCCGGCTGCTGCTCGGCGGAGCCGCGATCGGGGCCGGCACCCTGCTCACCGCGTGCACCAGCAACGAGGCCGAGCCGACCGCGGCGCAGACCAAGGCCGGCGATGCCGGCGGTGGCAACAGCGCCCCCGGCAAGAAGGTCACCATCGGCTTCTCCGCGCCCGCCGCCGACCACGGCTGGATGGCCGCGATCACCAGCAATGCCAAGGCGCAGGCCGCGGCGTACTCCGACGTGGAGCTGAAGTCGGTCGAGGCCGGTGCCGACGCCGCCACCCAGCGGGCCGCGCTGGCCACCCTGCTGTCCCAGAAGCCGGACGTCATCGTCCTGCTGCCACACGACGGCAAGGAACTCAACGCGTTCGGCCTGGAAGCGATGAAGGCCGGCGTCCCGGTGGTCAACCTCGACCGGGCGTTCCCGGACGCGCTTGCCTACCGCACCCAGATCAAGGGCGACAACTACGGCATGGGTGTCTCCGCTGGCCGCTACATCGGGGAACAGATGAAGGCCAAGGGCGTGACCAACCCGATCATCGGGGAGATCGCCGGCATCGACGCGCTGGAGCTGACCCAGGAGCGGTCAGCCGGTTTCCGGGACGAACTGGCCGTGTACGGCTTCAAGGTGGCCAACCGGCGGGCCGCCGAGTTCACCGCCGACACCGGCCAGCGCGAGGCGGCGCAGCTGCTCCAGGCACTGCCGAAGCTGGACGCGCTGTGGAACCACGACGACGACCAGGGCATCGGTGTGCTGGCCGCGATCAAACAGGCGAACCGCACCGAGTTCATCATGGTCGGTGGCGCAGGCGCCAAGGCCGCGATCGAGGCGATCCAGGCCGACAACAGCGTCCTGAAGGCGACGGTCACCTACAGCCCGTCGATGGCCTCCTCGGCGATCTCGCTGGCCCGTCTGATCGGACAGAACAAGGGCATGTCCGACCTGGTGGAACTCCAGGTACCGAAGGAGATCACCCTCACTTCGGAGACCATCACCAAGGAGAACGCGAGCGCCTACCTCAAGCTCGGGTTCTGACGTACGGGGGGAGACCCACCTTGTCCACTGTAGATCAAGAGCTGCGGGTCGGCCTGGTCGGCTACGCGTTCATGGGTGCCGCGCACTCGCAGGCGTGGCGGACCGTGAACCGGGTCTACGACCTGCCGGTGCGAGCCCGGATGGCCCTCGTCTGCGGTCGGGACGCGGCGAAGGTGGCCGACGCCGCCGACCGACTCGGCTGGGACGGGTACACCACCGACTGGCGTGACCTGGTCGGCCGGGACGACATCGACGTCGTCGACGTCTGCACCCCCGGCGACAGCCATGCCGAGATCGCGATCGCGGCCCTGACGGCGGGCAAGCACGTCCTGTGCGAGAAGCCGCTGGCGAACACGGTCGCCGAGGCCCGAGCCATGGCCGCCGCCGCGACCACGGCCCAGGCGGCAGGGGTACGGTCCATGTGCGGGTTCAACTACCGCCGGGTGCCCGCGGTCACCATGATGCGTGACCTGGTCGCCGCCGGCCGGCTCGGGGTGATCCGGCACGTCCGGGCGGCCTACCTGCAGGACTGGATCGTCGACCCGCAGTATCCGCTGGTCTGGCGACTACAGAAGGACCGGGCGGGCTCCGGCGCGCTGGGCGACATCGGTGCGCACATCATCGACCTGACCCAGTTCGTCACCGGCCAGCGGATCACCGGTGTCAGCGCGATCACCGAGACCTTCGTCAAGGAACGACCGCTGCCGGACATGGTGACGACCGGGCTGGTCACCGTGGACGACGCCGCCGTCTTCGTCGCCCGGCTCGACGGCGGAGCGCTGGCCACGTACGAGGCCAGTCGGTTCGCCACCGGACGCAAGAACGCGCTCCGGGTCGAGATCAACGGATCTCTCGGTTCGCTCGTCTTCGACCTGGAACGCCTCAACGAGCTGGAGTTCCACGACGCCTCGGCACCCAGCACCGAGCAGGGATTCAACCGGATCCTGGTCACCGAATCCGACCACCCGTACCTGTCGGCATGGTGGCCGCCGGGGCACATCATCGGCTACGAGCACTCGTTCACCCACCAGATGCGTGACTTCCTGGCGGCGATCGCCACCGGGACCGACCCGGCCCCTTCCTTCGCCGACGCGCTCCAGGTGCAACTGGTGCTGGACGCCGTCGAACGCTCCGCCGCCCTCGGCTCGTCATGGGCGGAGGTGGAACCGGCCCTCACCACGGTGGCTGCATGACCATCCAGGACGCGAAACCATCCAGGACGCGGGGGAGGCGAGGCCGGAACGCCGGTCGACCTCGTCTGCCGGCCCCGTCCGTTCGTACCGGTAGGCACTCCCGGGACGGTATCGACGCCGCCGACGTCGGCGCTGGTCCCAGGCTTGCCGTATCGGACGCGTGGACGGACGGGGCGCCACCGTACCCGGAACGCGGCTAACTTCATACCTGTTCGGCGGTGCGGGCGATGCCCCCATCGGGTGCCCCGCACGAGGAGGGAGCACACATGCGTACGGGTGTCTGGCTGGTGGGGGCGCGTGGCTCGGTGGCGACCACCAGCATCGTCGGAGCGCTCGCCCTGCGGGCCGGGCTGGCCGAGCCGACCGGCTGTGTCACCGAGCTGCCCGCGCTGCGGAGCGCGGCCCTGCCTGCCCTCGGCGACCTGGTCTTCGGTGGGCACGACGTGGTGGCGACTCCGCTGGTGAAGAAGGCGGAGGCACTGGCCGCGGCCGGAGTGTTGCCGCCCCGACTGGTGACCGCGCTCGCCGAGGAACTGGCCGGGGTGGAGCGCGAGGTCCGGCCGGTGCCCACCGGCGGCCGGCAGGCCGGCACGATCGCCGCTATCACCGCCGACCTGACCGGATTCCGGGCGCGGCACGGTCTGGACCGGGTCGTGATGGTCAACGTCTCCACCACCGAACCGGTGCCGCCCACGCACCCGGGGCACGCCGATCTGGCTACGCTGACCGCCGTGCTGGAGGCCGGGCAGGCGGTGCTTCCGCCCAGTGCCGGGTACGCCTTCGCCGCCTTCACCGCCGGATGCGCCTACGTGGACTTCACGCCGTCGACCGGGGCGCGGCTGCCGGCGCTGGCCGAGTTGGCCGCTCGCGAGCGGCTGCCGTACGCCGGCCACGACGGCAAGACCGGCGAGACCCTGGTCAAGTCGGTGCTGGCACCGATGTTCGCCATGCGAAACCTGCGGGTCCGCACCTGGTCGGGGGTGAACCTGCTCGGCGGCGGGGACGGCGCCAACCTGGCCGAGCCGGCGGCCAACGCGGCAAAGGCAGCCAGCAAACAGCGGGTCCTCGGCGAGACGTTGGGCTACGTTCCGCAGGGCACCACCCGGATCGAGTACGTCGAGGACATCGGCGACTTCAAGACCGCCTGGGACCTGGTCACCTTCTCCGGTTTCCTGGGCATCCCGATGCGGATGGAGTTCACCTGGCACGGCTGTGATTCGGCGCTGGCCGCGCCGCTGGTGCTCGACCTGGCCCGGCTCACCGCCGCAGCACATGTGGCTGGTCGTACTGGCCCGCTGACCGAGTTGGGCTTCTTCTTCAAGGATCCGCTCGGTTCGGTGGCGGATTCCGGGGCCACCGCCGAAACGGAGGGCTTCGGGGGCGTCGCCGAAACCGGCGGCGGACACGCGCTGGCCGAGCAGTGGGCCGCGTTGCGTGGACTGGTCCGACGACTTGACGCCACCGTCGGTCGGGACGGTACGGGCCACACCGGAGATGCCTGCGGACGGGATGAAGCTGGCGATGCCGTCGGACGGGATGGAGCCGGCGATGCCATCGCTGCGTGACCTTGCCGAACTGGTCCGGGCACCGGCCGCCCTCTCCGTACCCGGGGACGTGCTGGCCGGTGCGGTCGCCGCCGGATGGGCATACCCGCTTGCCGGTTCCGCAGCCGAGCCGCCAGGCGGGCACCGCCTGGACCGGGCGGCCCGCGCCTCCGGTCTGGCCGGGGCGTCGGTGCTGCTCTACTGGGCCGGCATGGCGGCCAACGACTGGGCCGACCGTCGACTCGACGCGCTCGAACGGCCGGAACGGCCCATCCCCAGCGGCCGCGTCCACCCGGCGACCGCGTTCGGCCTCTCCGCCGGCCTCACCGTGGCCGGCTTGGCGGCGGCTGGGCTCGCCGGTGGACGCCGGTCGCTGGCCGTGGCCGTGCCGCTGACCGGTGCGGTGTGGGCGTACGACCTGTGGGCCAAGAAGACAGCGGCCGGTCCAGCGGTGATGGCCGCCTGTCGCGGGCTGGACGTGCTGCTCGGCGCGAGCCTCGGCCAGCCACTGCGGGCCGTACCGGCGGCGGTGACCATAGCCGCCCACACCTACACGGTGACCGCGTTGTCCCGCCGCGAGGTGACCGGTGCCGACCGGTGGCTGCCGATGGCGACCCTGGCCGGCACGGCGGCGGTGGCCGGGGCAGCAACTGGGCCGGTGGGGGCCGAGACGAGAGTGGCCGCAGCGAGATCGGCCGGGATGCGAGCGGTTGGGTCGGGGGCAGCGGGGGCCGGTCGAATCCGTCGTACCCGGCGCGACTGGCGAGGGCTGGTGCCAGCCGTACTGGCCGCCGGCTACCTCGCCCGCTACGGCCGGGCGCAGGCGCGGGCGATGGCCACCCCGGACGCGGCCCGAATCCGGACTGCGGTGGGGGCCGGCATCACCGGGCTGCCCGCCTTGCAGGGCGCGCTGATCGCCCGGGCGGGCGCGCCGCTGCTGGGGATGGTGGTGGCCGCCGCCGCACCGGTGGGGCGGCGGCTGGCCCGCTGGATGTCGCCTACCTGATCCTCGACCTATCGAGGGCTACCGCTTTGATCAAGAACGTGGCAGTCTAGGCAAGAATATCGGGGAATGCGAATTCATCGTTTATCCCACGGTGGAGGTGGCCGGTGACGAACATCCCCCGGTTCGGGTACGGCACGAACGGATTCGCCAACCACCGGCTGGACGACGCGTTGGCGGTGCTGGCCGACCTTGGCTACCAGGGGATCGCGCTGACCCTCGACCACGACCATCTCGACCCCTACGAACCGGACCTCGCCGCCCGGGTGACCGCCGTGGGCCGACGCCTCGCCGACCTCGACCTCGGGCTGGTGATCGAGACCGGGGCCCGCTACCTGCTCGACCCGTGGCGTAAGCACTCGCCCACCCTGCTCGACGACGATCCGGCCCGCCGGGTCGACTTCCTCCGCCGGGCGGTGGCGATCGGGGCCGACCTCGGGGCCGAGGCGATCTCCTTCTGGGCCGGCATACGGCCGCCACACGTCGACGAGGCCACCGCCTGGGACCGGCTGGTCGCCGGCTGCGCCGAGGTGCTGGCGGTGGCCGACCGGGCCGGGGCCACCCTCGGCTTCGAGCCGGAACCGGGCATGCTGGTGCCGGACATCGCCGGCTGGCAGCGGCTGCACGCCGCCCTCGGCGCGCCGTGCAACCTTGGCATCACCCTCGACATCGGGCACTGCCGGTGCCTGGAGCCACAGCCGGTCCCGGACTGCGTCAGGCAGGTCGCCCCCTATCTGGTCAACGTGCAGATCGAGGACATGCGTCGGGGCGTACACGAGCATCTCGAATTCGGCGACGGGGAGATCGACTTCCCGCCGGTGCTGCGGGCCCTGGCCGACGCCGACTACCGAGGGCTGATCGCCGTCGAGCTGCCCCGGCACTCCCACGCCGCCCCGGCTGTCGCCCGACGCTCGCTGGACTTCCTCCGTGCCGCCGCCGACCGGGCCGGCACGAACCCCACCGTGGCCACCACCGTGGCTCCCGCCGGGAAGGAGCGCTGATGGGACCGGACCGACTTCGAGCCGCGCTGGAGGGCGTACCCGATCCGGGGTGGCTGACCGAGGCGCTGCGCCGCGTCGCGGCCGAGCCTGCCACGCTCCCGCGGATCTTCGCCACCGTTGGCCGCAACTGCGGTCGGGGCCAGCTACCGGACGCACCGGGCTGGACCGCCGACGACGCCGCGCGGGTGCTGCTGCTGACCGCGCTGCCGGCCGACGCCGTGGCCGCCCAGGTCGAGACCCTCTACCGGTACGGCGACGCGGCGGAGAAGCGGGCGGTGCTGCGCGCCCTGCCGATGCTGCCGCTGGATGCCGAGGCCCTGCCCCTGCTGCACGACGCGATCCGCAGCAACGACACCCGGCTGCTCACCGCCGCGCTCGGCCCGTACGCCCGACACCTCGACGACGCGGCCTGGCGGCAGGCGGTGCTCAAGTGCGTCTTCCTCGGCGTACCGCTGTCGGCGGTGGACGCGCTCGCCGAGCGGGCCGACACCGAGCTGGCCGTGATGCTGGCCGGGCTGGCCGACGAGCGGCATGCCGCCGGTCGGAGCATCCCCGCTGACGCCACCGCACTGCTCGACCGGCTCACCCACGCTTCCGTCCGGCCCGCGTCCGGCCCCGACCAGTCCGCCCACGGACCCGACCAGGTTACCCATGGTCCCGCCCGGTCCACCTCGAAGGAGGCGTGATGCGCATTTTCGACCCGCACATCCACATGACCTCGCGGACCACCGACGACTACGAGCGGATGGCCGCCGCCGGGATCCGGGCCCTGGTCGAGCCGGCGTTCTGGTTGGGGCAGCCGCGCACCAGCGCCGCCACCTTCGTCGACTACTTCGACTCGCTGCTCGGCTGGGAACCGTTCCGGGCCGGCCAGTTCGGCATCCGACACCACGCCACGATCGCGCTCAACCCCAAGGAGGCCAACGACCCGCGCTGCCGCGAGGTGCTCGAACTGCTGCCGCGCTACCTCGACAAGGACGGGGTGGTGGCGGTCGGCGAGATCGGGTACGACTCGATGACCCCCGAGGAGGACGAGGCCTTCGCCGCCCAGCTCGCCCTGGCGGTGGCCCATGAACTGCCCGCCCTGGTGCACACCCCGCACCGGGACAAGGCCCGGGGCACACAGCGCACCCTGGCGGTGGTGGCCGAGTCCGGCCTCGACCCGGGGCGGGTGCTGGTCGACCACCTCAACGAGGTGACCGTGGAGCTGGTCCGGGACAGCGGCTGCTGGCTGGGCTTCTCCATCTATCCGGACACCAAGATGTCCCCGCCCCGGATGGTGGAGATCCTGCGCCGCTGGGGCACGGAACGGATGCTGGTCAACTCGGCCGCCGACTGGGGTCGTTCCGATCCGCTGCTCACCCGGGCGACCGCCGAGGCGATGCTGCTGGGCGGCTTCAGCGACGACGAGGTCGACCGGGTGCTGTGGCGCAACCCGGTCGAGTTCTATGCCCAGTCCGGTCGGCTCGACCTGGCCGACCTCGATCTGGCCGGGCTCGACCTGGCACCGACCTTCGAGGGGAACTCGATCCTGCGGGGAGGCAGCTGATGCGGCTGCGGCACCGCGACGGCCAGACGGTCCACCTGAGCTACTGCACCAATGTGCACCCGGCCGAGGACCTGGCTGGCATCGTCGGCCAGCTCGACGCGTACGCGGTGCCGATCCGGCGGTGGCTCGACTCCGACGTGCTCGGGTTGGGGTTGTGGTTGTCGGCCCCGGTCGCCACCGCGCTGGCCGCCGACCCGGCCGCCCGGCGACGGCTTCGGGCCGAGCTGGACGGGCGCGGGCTGGAAGTGGTGACCCTCAACGGCTTTCCCTACCGGTCGTTCCAGGCACCGGTGGTCAAGCACGCCGTCTACCAGCCGGACTGGACCACCCGGGAGCGGCTGGACTACACGCTGGACCTGGCCCGGGTCCTGGTCGACCTGCTGCCCGACGATGCGGCCCGGGGCTCGATCTCCACCCTGCCACTGGCCTGGCGGGACCCGTGGGACGCGGACCGGGCCGCCGAGGCGGACCGGCGGTTGGCCGAGCTGGCGACCGGGTTGGCCGAGCTGCATCGACAAACCGGGCGGGTGATTCGGGTCGGCTTCGAGCCGGAGCCGGGCTGCGTGGTGGAGAGCACCACACAGGCGGCCGAGCGGCTGTCCAAAATAGACATCAGGTGGCTGGGAATCTGCCTCGACCTGGCGCATCTGGCCTGTGCCTGGGAGGAGCCGGCCGCCGCGCTGGCCCGGCTGCACGCGGCCGGACTGCCGGTGGTCAAGGTCCAGGTCTCCGCCGCGCTCCAGGCCCTCGACCCGGTCGCCGCCGCCGACCACCTTCGGGGGTACGTCGAACCCCGCTTCCTGCACCAGACCCGGGCCGCGGCCTGCGCCGACGCGGTCGAACCGGCCGACCCGGCGCACGCCGCCGACGACCTGGACGCGGCGCTGGCCGACGGGCTGCCCGGGGCCTGGCGGGTGCACTACCACGTGCCGGTGCACGCCCAGCCCGATCCGCCACTCAGCTCGACCAGCCCGGTGCTGCGCGCCGCGCTCCGGGAACTCTTCGACGGTCCGGTCGCCGGCTGCGACCACCTCGACGTCGAGACGTACACCTGGGGGGTGCTGCCCACCTCGCGCCGGCCCCGCTCCGACGTGGAGTTGGCGGCCGGCATCGCGGCCGAGTTGGCGTACGCCCGCGCCGAACTGGGCGCGCTCGGGCTCGCGCCAGCCGCGCCGAGCGAGGTGTGGTCATGACCCCGCCGGTCGTGACCCCACTGGTGGTGATCGACGTGGTGGGCCTGACCCCTCGGCTGCTGGCCCAGATGCCCCGGCTGCGGGCGGTGGCCGAGGCCGGGTTCCAGGCGGAGCTGGGTACGGTGCTGCCGGCGGTCACCTGCTCGGTGCAGTCCACCTTCCTGACCGGCGAACCGCCGGCCGGGCACGGCATCGTCGGCAACGGCTGGTACTTCCGCGACGTCGGGGACGTGCTGCTGTGGCGGCAGCACAACGCCCTGGTCGGCGGCGAGAAGCTGTGGCAGGCGGCCCGGCGGGTGTGCCCGGACTACACGGTCGCCAACGTCTGCTGGTGGTACGCGATGGGCGCGGACGTGAACTGGACCGTCACGCCCCGGCCGATCTACTACGCCGACGGGCGCAAGGAGCCGGACTGCTACACCGATCCACCCGAGTTGCACGACGCGCTGACCGCCGCGCTCGGCACCTTTCCGCTGTTCACGTACTGGGGGCCGGGGGCGGGGCTGCCGTCGTCGGAGTGGATCGCCGACGCGGCGGTCGAGATCATGGCGGCCCACCGGCCGGACCTGACCCTGGTCTACCTTCCGCACCTCGACTACGACCTGCAACGCTTCGGCCCGTCCTCGCCGCAGGCGGCGGCCGCCGCGACCGCGCTGGACGGAGTGCTCGGTCCGCTGCTGGACGCCGCCTCGGCCCGGGGCGCGACCGTGGTGGTCCTCTCCGAGTACGGCATCACCGACGTCTCCCGGCCGGTCGACGTCAACCGGCTGCTGCGGAGCGAGGGCTGGCTGCGGGTCCACACCCAGGACGGCATGGAATACCTGGACCCGTGGACCTCCCGGGCCTTCGCCGTCGCCGACCACCAGGTGGCCCACGTCTACGTACCGGATCCGGCCGACGTGCCGGCGGTGGCGAAGCTCTGTGCCGGCCTGGCCGGGGTGGCCGAGGTGCTCGACCGGGCGGGCCAGGCCCGGTACGGCCTGGACCATCCCCGTTCCGGCGAGCTGGTGCTGGTCGCCGAGCCGGATGCCTGGTTCACCTACTACTACTGGCTGGACGACGCGGCGGCCCCCGACTTCGCCCGGCTGGTGGAGATCCACCGCAAACCCGGGTACGACCCGGCGGAGCTGTTCTTCGACCCGGCAGACCCGGGCGCAGCCAAGCGGCGGGCGGCGGTGGCACTGGTCCGTAAGAAGATCGGCCTGCGTTACCTGATGAACGTGGTGGGCTTGGACGCCGGGGCGCGGGCCGTCCGGGGCTCGCACGGACGGTTGCCGGCCGACCCGCTGGACGGGCCGGTGCTGCTCTGTTCCGACCGGTCCGTGGCCCGGGACCGGCTCGCCGCCGTGGATGTGAAGCAGACGCTGCTCGACCTGGCTGGACTGAATGGGGAGAAGGCATGACGGTGGAGATGGCGGCCCCGCTGGGCCTCGCTGAGGACCTGCGGTCCCGGTTCGACGCGCGGCTCGCCGCGTTCCTGGACCGGCAGGATCCGGACTGGCCGGACAGCACGCCCCGGGACGTCTTCACCACCCTGCGCCGGTTCGTGCTCGCCGGCGGCAAGCGACTCCGGCCGTCGTTCTGCTACTGGGGCTGGCGGGCCGCCGGGGGACCGGACGGTACGCCTATCGTGACCGCCGCCGCCGCGCTGGAACTCTTCCACGCGTTCGCGCTGATCCACGACGACATCATGGACGGCAGTGACCAGCGTCGGGGGGAGCCGTCCGTACATCGGCGCTTCACCGACGTGCACGCCCGGTCGCGGTGGCGCGGCGACTCGGCCGCGTACGGGCGCAGCACCGCCCTGCTCTGCGGCGACCTCTGTGCCGCCTGGGCGGACCAGATGTTCCACGAGTGCGGGTTGGAGACCGAGCAGTTGCTTCGGGGCTACCGGATGTTTTCGGCGATGCGTACCGAGGTGATCGCCGGGCAGTATCTGGATCTGGTCTCCGGGGTGGACGAAGCGTCGGTCGAGAGCGCGCTCACGGTGATCCGGCTCAAGTCGGGCCGCTACACCATCACTCGGCCGTTGCAGATCGGCGCGACGCTGGCCGGTGCCGGTGCGGAGTTGGTCGACGCACTGGCCGACTTCGGCGATCCGTTGGGCGACGCCTTCCAACTCCGTGACGACGTACTTGGGGTCTTCGGGGATCCAACGGTGACCGGCAAGTCGACCCTGGACGACCTGCGGGAGGGCAAGCCCACGGTGATGATGGGCCTGGCCCGGGCCGCCGCCGACCAGCGGCAGGCTGCCCGACTGACCGTGCTCTTCGGCAATCCCTACCTCGACGCGGCCGGCGCGGCGGAGTTGCGCGGGATCATCATGGACACCGGCGCGCTGGACCGGATCGAGCAGATGATCAGGGTACGCAGCGACGCCGCGCTCTCCGCGTTGGCCGAAGCGCCGTTGTCGGACGAGGCGCGGGAGGTGCTGGCCGCGCTGGCCGCCGAGGCGGTCGACCGACACGTCTGACGAGGTGGGGTGGGCAACGTCAGAAATCGGTCATCGACTATTTAGATGATCGCCCATATGGTTGCTTCGAGTCGTCGGCGAAACGAGGAGTCATGCCCGTCACGATCCACAGGCGCGCGACCTGGGCGCAGTACGTCAACGAGGACCAGCGGCCGCACGCCGCTGCGGATCCCGCGCCCAGTGACAACCCGGACTGGAATCCGATCGGTGGGGTGTTCGTCCATCATCGTGGCCCGGCCGACCCCTTCGGCGGTGAGTACCCCACGGAGGAGGACTGCCGTCGGGACATCGCCGAGGTCTACGAGGACCACACGTCGGGCGACGAGTTCAACGGCGACATCGGGTACAACTTCCTCATCTGCCAGCACGGCAACATCTACCAGGGGCGGGGCTACGAACGCGGTGAGGCGAACGCCGGTGAAGCAGGTCCGGTCGACGGCCTGAAGCGCAACGCCAACTTCTACTCCATCTGTGCCCTCATGCGGTCGAACCACACGGCCAACGAGACGTTGCTGGAGGCGTACCGGCAGCTCATTCAGCACCTGCGTACGGAGGCGCCACGTACGTGCGGGACGAGGATCTACCCGCACTCCTTCGGATACGACACCGAGTGCCCGGGAAACCTCACGATGTACGCACAGCCGGGCTCGACGATCGACCCGGCCGCCCCGTGGACCGGTCTCGCGGACATCTACATCTTCGCGGCGCAGAAGTGGGTCAACGCGACCTACCAGAACGCGCCGGGATACATCCGATGCCCCGAGACCGGCCGCACCGGCTGGTCCACGGTGCTCTCCCTCACCCAGGGTCTCCAGCACGAACTCGGTATCTCCCCGACGGTCCAGAACTTCGGCCCCGGCACCTTCGCCGCGGTCAAGCAGCGAAGGCTCGTGCCATCCGACGAGTCCAACCTGAACCTGATCCGCATCTACAACGGTGCCCTGTGGTGCAAGGGCTACTGGACTTCCACCATCCAGGCCTTCTGGAACAGCGACTCCCAGGCCGCGCTCGAAGCACTCTACGGCCACGCCGGCCTGTCGTACTCGGACTCGGCACAGCGGTACGAGATGTGGCCGCACGTGGTCAAGGCGCTGATGCGGATGGACCAGTTCCGGCTGGTGCCTCGTGGCGACATCAACATCCAGCGGATCCAGCAGCGGTTGAACTCTCGCTACGTCGCCGACATCGGCATTCCCGCGATGGCCCTGGTGCCCTGCGACGGAATCTACTCCCGGGACGTGCAGCAGGGGTTCATGATGGCGGTCCAGTACGAGATCGGCATCGCCCCGGACGCCATCACCGGCTATTTCGGTCCCGGCACCCAGGCCGGGTTGCGGGGGCGGGGCTCCGGTCAGCTCACCGGGAACCTGCGCTACCTGTTCCGCTCGGCGTGCTACTTCAATTCCCCCACGATGCTGCCGGGCGACCCTCAGGTGCCGCTGATGTACAAGCCGGAGGACATCGGCACCGACACCCAGACCAGTACCCACCTGGAGTGGGTACGCGCCTTCCAGCGGTTCTCGCAGATATCCGTGACCGGCACCAACGACTACACGACCTGGGCCCAGCTGCTCGTCTCCTCCGGTGACACGGACCGGCCGGCCACCGGCTGCGACTGCATCACGGAGATCACGGCGGCGCGGGGTGCTCAGCTCAGGGCGGCCGGTTACCAGATCGTCGGCCGCTACCTCGACGAGCATCTTCCCCCGAGCGATCCGTACTACCTGGGCAAGGCGCTCAAGTCCGGCGAACCGCAGACCATCCTGGATGCGGGGCTGCGGTTCTTCCCGATCTTCCAGTACAACGGCACGCAGCTGGGCAACTTCACCTACGCCAAGGGGTACGACCAGGGCAAGATCGCCCACCAGAAGGCGGTCGAGCATCGCATCCCCGCCGGCGCCTGCATCTACTTCGCGGTCGACTACGACGCGCTCGACATCGACATCGACTCCAACATCAAGCCGTACTTCTCGGGGGTCAAGGCGGGGCTTGCCGAACTGGGCAACCGCTACACCTTCGGCATCTACGGATCGCGCAACGTGTGCAGTCGGGTGTCGCACGAGGTGGGTGCCCGCTGGTCGTTGGTCTCCGGCATGTCCTGGGGTTACTCCGGGAACCTCGGTTTCCCGCTGCCGGAGAACTGGTCGTTCAACCAGATCAGGGAGTACGAGTTCCAGCCCGGCTGGGGGCTGGACCACGACGTCTGGCGTCAGGGAGCAGATCCCGGCGTGTCCACCCTCGTCACCGGTCAGTGAGGAATCTGATGATCACCAGACGCAGTCTCCTCGGTGGTGCCGCCGCTGGGGCCAGCATGCTCGCCCTCGTGCCCAGCGCCTCGGCGCACGCGGCCGACAAGGCCGACATGGGTACGGGGATGTGGACTCGTGACGTGTCCGCGAATGGCTGGCGGATCGACCCCGCCGCCATCGCCACCTACCGGGTCGAAGGGGCGGGAGTCTCCATCGCGCTCCGGCAGGGTCAGGCCGCCGCAGTGCTGTTGCACGTGGCGCGGCGCTGGCACTACGAGATCGGTCCGTTGGACACGGGGGAGGGCGGGGGAGTCACCGCCCACACCAGCCAGCGCACCGTACGGGCGGACTTCGAGTCCAACTATCTCTCCGGCACCGCCCTTGCCCTGCACCCCACCGCCTACCCCCTGGGTGGCAGCGAGCGGCTGTGGCCCCATCAGGAGGCGATCGTGCGGGACATCCTTGTCGACTGCGACGGTACGGTCGTCTGGGGTGGCGACCTCACCCCGGCGAAGCTCTCCCACTTCCAGCTCGTCGCCCGTCCCGACGCGCCGACCCTGGCTCGCGTTGCCGCTCGATTGGACACCAGTAGGCACACCGAACTCCGGTCCCAGACCGCTGGTGCGGTCGCCGACCCGATGACCCCGGCCCGACGGGAGCAGGCCCGGCGTCTGCCTCGCCCGCGCTGATCTCTGCCACGCGATGACGTGGAAGTGGGGACCGTCCCCTGTTCAGGGCCGGTCCTGAGGGTCGTCCTCGAACGCCTGGGCGACGGTGAGGCTGTCCTCGTAGATGTGGTATCGGGTGACCACGCCGTCTTCGACCGTGAGATGCAGGGCAAACCGGGCGCGGTACGCGCGACCGGTGCGCCTGGCGGTTTGGCGGATCTCGCCAAGCACGACGGCATGCTCCCCGTCAACGAGGATCCGCTCGATCTGGGTGTCCACCGACCCAGGTACGTGGTGTTCGGTGAGCTCGCGGAAGTTGGCTACGGCGTCAGCGCGGGTGGCCCGGTGCCGAATCCACGGGGTGACGGCCGAGCCGTGCTCGGCCTCCGGCCAGTTCAGCTTCCAGTCGCACTGCTCGGCGAAGAGTTCGGCGGTGCGCTCGAGGTCACCCGCGCCGATCCGCTGGAGTAGCTCTTGTACTACGGCGCGGGTGGTCGTCTCCGATGCTACGGGCATGGCGGTTCTCCTTCGTCGTGCATCCGCGCCCTGACTGGCGCGGTGAGACCAACCCTGCCAACGTGGCTGCTTGCCGGCAATTACTTCGCAGGTAACCCCGTTTTCTCGATACGAGCGAAAGTTTGGTTTGTCTGGGCAGAAGGTATGGACACGTCGTCGGTTCCCTCCTAGTCTCGTCCGCACACGAAAGAGTTTCGTCGATGTAAACCGACGGCGCGGTAGTCCATCGACAGGTGACCTCCCCATCCGGTGCCCCCACCGGCCGGTGGTCACGGACAACCCGGGGAGGACCCCGAAGCTTCGACCTCCACCGTTACGGCAACCGGCGCGACGGCGCGCGCCCTGCCTGGCAACCCCCAGTCAGGAAGGGAAGGCACCACTGTGTCCACTACGGAATCCCGAGCCGGACGACGATGGCAGGCCAGTAGCGCAGCCCTGCTGCTGGTCGCGGCGACCGTCAGTACGGCCATCGGCACCGCTCCCGCTCCCGCCCAGGCACACCCGATCAACGCAGCCGATTTCCAGCAGGTCGAGCTGGCCCGTGGCGTGTCCGACATGGGCGAGCCGATGTCCCTGGCCGTCCTGCCCGACCGGTCGGTCCTGCACACCGCGCGTAACGGCACGCTGCGCCGTACCGACGCGGCCGGCAACACCGCCGTGCTCGGCACCCTGCCGGTCTACAGCCACGACGAGGAGGGCCTGCAGGGCGTCGGCGTCGACCCCGGCTTCGCCACCAACCGGCAGATCTACCTCTACTACGCGCCACCACTGTCCACACCGGCCGGTGACGCGCCCGTCACCGGGACCGACTGGTCGGCCTGGCAGGGCGTCAACCGGCTGGCCCGGTTCACCCTCAACGCCGACTTCACCCTCAACATGGGCAGCCAGGTCACCGTCCTCGACGTACCGGCCGACCGGGGCATGTGCTGCCACGTCGGCGGGGACATCGACTTCGACGCGGCCGGTAACCTTTACCTCTCCACCGGGGACGACTCCAACCCGTTCGACTCGGCCGGCTACGCGCCCATCGACGAGCGCAGCAACCGCAACCCGGCCTACGACGCCCAGCGCAGCTCCGGCAACACCAACGACCTACGCGGCAAGATCCTGCGGATAAAGGTCAACGCCAACGGGACGTACTCGATCCCGGCGGGCAACCTCTTCGCGCCCGGCACCGCCAGGACACGGCCGGAAATCTACGCGATGGGCTTCCGCAACCCGTTCCGGATGAGCGTCGACAAGACCACCGGCATCGTCTACGTCGGCGACTACGGCCCGGACGCCGGCACCACCAGCGCCAATCGGGGACCCGCCGGGCAGGTCGAGTTCAACCGGGTCACCTCGCCCGGCAACTACGGCTGGCCGTACTGCACCGGCACCAACACCAGCAGCGAGACGTACAACGAGTGGGACTTCGCCACCGGCACCGGCGGCGCGAAGTACAACTGCACCGGCGGGCCGACCAACAACTCGTTCCGCAACACCGGCCTGACCACCCTCCCGGCCGCCCGGCCCTCCTGGATCCGGTACGGCGGGGACGCCGGCACACCCCCCGAGTTCGGTGGCGGTTCCGAGTCACCGATGGGCGGCCCGGTCTACCGCTACGACCCGAACCTCAATTCGGCGACCAAGTTCCCGTCCTCGTTCGACGGGCAGTTCTTCGCCACCGAGTTCGGCCGAGGCTGGATCAAACCGATCCACGTCAACACCGACGGCTCACCCGGCACCATCGACAGCTTCCCGTGGGTCGGCAAGCAGGTGATGGACTCGGCGTTCGGCCCGGACGGGGCGTATTACGTGCTCGACTACGGCACCGGCTACTTCAACGGGGACGAGAACTCGGCGCTCTACCGGTTCGACCATGTGGGTGGGGGCAACCGGGCACCGACCGCAGCCGCCTCGGCGAACCGGACCTCCGGCCCGGCCCCGCTGACCGTCGCCTTCTCCTCGGTCGGCTCGTCCGACCCGGAGGGCAGCGCGTTGACGTACGCCTGGAACTTCGGCGACGGCACGACTTCGACGGCGGCCAACCCGACGAAGACCTACCACACCAACGGCAGCTACACCGTGACGTTGACCGTGACCGACCCGGAGGGGGCCACCGGCAGCTCCAGCGTCACCATCACGGTCGGCAACACCGCCCCGACGGTCTCGGTCAGCGCCCCCGGCAACGGCCAGCTCTTCTCCTTCGGTGACACCGTGCCGTTCCAGATCACCGTCACCGACCCGGAGGACGGCACCATCGACTGCACCAAGGTCAAGATGACCTACGTGCTGGGCCACGACAGCCACGGCCACCAGATCACCTCCAAAACCGGCTGCTCCGGTGAGATCGCCATCCCGGTCGACGGTGAACACGACGACGCGGCAAACATCTTCGCGATCTTCGACGCCGAGTACACCGACGCCGGCGGACTGACCACACACACCCAGCAGACCCTGCAACCCCGACACCGACAGGCCGAACACTTCAAGACCTCCGCCGGCGTCAACCTCTTCGACAAGACGCCGGCCGAGGGCGGAAAGACCGTCGGTGACATTCACAACGGCGACTGGATCGCGTTCGAGCCGTACCGGCTGGGCAACGCGACCTCATTCACCGCGCGGGTGTCGTCCGCCGGAATCGGCGGCACCCTACAGATCCGGGCCGGTTCGGTGACCGGCACCGTACTCGGGTCGGCCACCGTGCCGGTGACCGGTGGTTGGGAGACCTTCACCGAGGTCACCGGCGCGATCTCCGGCGCACCGGCCGGCACCACCACCCTCTACCTGACCTTCGCGGGCGGGGCGGGCGCGCTCTACGACGTGGACGCGTTCACCCTCAACACCGGTGGTCCGCGTACCGGTCCGGTGGTGGGGTTGGCGGGCAAGTGCCTGGATGTGGCGGGTGCGGCCACGGCGGACGGTACGAAGGTGCAGCTCTACACGTGTAACGGGACGGGTGCGCAGCAGTGGACGGTTGCCGCCGGGTCCGGTCCGGTGAAGGCACTGGGCAAGTGCCTGGACGTGTCGGCCGGTGGCACCGCCGACGGCACGAAGGTCCAACTGTGGACGTGCAACGGCAGCGGGGCGCAGAACTGGGCACCCCAGGCCAACGGCACGGTGGTCAATCCGCAGTCCGGTAGGTGTCTGGACGTCTCCGGTAACAACTCCGCCGACGGTACGCAGATCCACATCTGGACCTGCCACACCGGCGCCAACCAGAAGTGGACCCTGCCCTGATGTGGGGAAGGGCCCCTTCTCGTCGCTTTCCGCCGTGGAAGGGGCCCTTCCCCACCACCGTCGATAGGAGAGCAACCATGCGTAGACTCCTCCGTCCGGTCCTCGCCGCAGCCACCACGACCCTGGCCGCGCTCGCCTGCACCACGCCCGCCGGCCCGGCCACCGCCGGCACCGCCCCGGTCGATGCCAGCGGCGTTTCGGCCGGCCCGGTGGCATCCGCCGACGCCCCGTACGACGTGCTGGTCTTCTCGAAGACCGCCGGCTTCCGGCACGACTCGATCGCCGTCGGCACCCAGGCCATCCGGGACCTCGGCGCGGCGAACAACTTCACCGTCACCGCCACCGAGGACGCCACGGCGTTCACCACCGGCAACCTTGCCCAGTACGAGGCGGTCGTCTTCCTCAACACCACCGGTGACGTGCTCGACGCCGGTCAGCAGGGCGCGTTCGAGTCGTACGTCCGGGCCGGCGGCGGGTACGTCGGTGTCCACGCCGCCGCCGACACCGAGTACGACTGGCCGTTCTACGGCAACCTGGTCGGGGCGTACTTCGCCTCGCACCCGGCCATCCAGCAGGCCAACGTCAAGGCGGTCGACCGAGGGCATGCTGCCACCGCCCACCTGCCGCAGACCTGGACCCGCACCGACGAGTGGTACAACTACCGGACCAACGCCCGTTCCACGGCGCGCGTGTTGACCACGCTCGACGAGTCGTCGTACTCGGGTGGTGGGATGGGGGCCGACCACCCGCACACCTGGTGCAAGCCGTACGAGGGTGGCCGCTCGTTCTACACCGGCGGCGGCCACACCCAGCAGTCGTACGCCGAGCCGGCGTTCCGCGCGCACCTGCTCGGCGGCATCCGGTACGCGGCTGGCCGGACCAAGGCCGACTGCCGGGCCGAGTCCGGTTACACCACCCTGTACAACGGTTCGACGAGTGGCTGGTCCCAGGCCGGGCCGGGCAGCTTCACCAACGCAGACGCCACGCTGACCTCGGTCGGCGGGATGGGCCTCTACTGGTACAGCGCGCGGGAGTTCACGTCGTACTCCCTGAAGTTGGACTGGAAGCTGGCCGGCGACGACAACACCGGGGTCTTCATCGGCTTCCCGCCGTCGACCGACCCGTGGTCGGCGGTGAACAACGGTTACGAGGTCCAGATCGACGCTACCGACACGGCGGACCGGACCACCGGTGCGGTCTACACGTTCAAGTCGGCGGACATCGCCGCCCGGGACGCGGCGCTGAACCCGCCGGGGGAGTGGAACACCTACGAACTGCTCGTAGATGGTGAACGACTCCAGGTCTTCCTCAACGGGGTGAAGATCAACGACTTCACCAACACCGACCCGGCGCGGTCGCTGGCCGGTCACATCGGCATCCAGAACCACGGCGACGGCGACGACGCGTCGTTCCGCAACATCCGGATCAAGGATCTGGGTACGCCGGGCGGCAACACCACCATCCAGGCGGAGGCGTTCGGCACCGCCAGCGGCGTCCAGCCGTACCCGAAGGCGGGGGCCAACGGCGGACAGACCCTGGGGTACGTCGACCCGGGCGACTGGGCCGCGTACCCCGGGGTGGACCTGACCGGGGTGACCAGCTTCCGGGCCCGGGTGGTCTCCGGCGGGCCCGGCGGCGCCATCCAGGTGCGGGCCGACTCGGCCAGCGGCGCGGTGCTGGGCACGGTGGCGGTGCCCAACACCGGTGGCTGGGAGTCCTTCGCCGACGTCACCACGACGCTCTCCACCGTCCCCGCCGGGCTGCGGAACCTCTACCTGACCTTCACCGGTACGGGCAGCGGCCTGTTCGACGTCGACGACTTCACCCTGGTCCGGACGACCGGTGGTGGTCCCCGGAGCGGTCCGGTCGTGGGGTTGGCCGGCAAGTGTCTGGACGTGGCGGGTGCGGCCACCGCGGATGGCACCAAGATCCAGTTGTACGGCTGCAACGGCACCGGGGCACAGCGCTGGACGGTGACCTCCGGCGGTGGCCCGGTCGTCGGGCTGGGCGGCAAGTGCCTGGACGTGTCGGCTGGCGGTACCGCCGACGGCACGAAGGTCCAGCTGTGGACGTGCAACGGCAGCGGGGCACAGAACTGGACGCCGCAGGTCAACGGCACGCTGCTCAACCCGCAGTCCGGTAGGTGCCTGGACGTCTCCGGCAACAACTCCGCCGACGGTACGCAGATCCACATCTGGACCTGCCACAGCGGAGCCAACCAGAAGTGGACGCTGCCGTAGCGCAGCGCGGTGAGGAAAGGCCCCGACCAAGGCAGAAAGCGATAGGAAGGGGCCCTTCCTTCCATCAGGGAGGGAGAAGAGGGAGTATGGCGCGACCCGTCACGCTGTTCACCGGCCAGTGGGCCGACCTACCGTTCGAGGAGGTGTGCCGGCTGGCCTCCGAGTGGGGCTACGACGGACTGGAGATCGCCTGCTGGGGGGACCACTTCGAGGTCGACAAGGCGCTCGCCGACGACACGTACGTCGACCGCAAGCGGGAGACCCTGGCCAAGTACCACCTCCAGGTCTTCGCGATCTCCAACCATCTGGTCGGGCAGGCAGTCTGCGACCACCCGATCGACGAACGGCACCAGGGCATCCTGCCGGCCCGGATCTGGGGCGACGGCGAACCCGAGGGGGTACGCCAACGCGCGGCAGCCGAGATCAAGGACACCGCACGGGCGGCGGCGAAGCTCGGCGTACGGACCGTCGTCGGCTTCACCGGCTCGTCGATCTGGCACACCCTGGCCATGTTCCCGCCGGTCCCGCCCTCGATGATCGAGAAGGGGTATCGGGACTTCGCTGACCGGTGGAACCCCATCCTCGACGTCTTCGACTCCGTCGGCGTACGGTTCGCCCACGAGGTGCACCCCAGCGAGATCGCGTACGACTACTGGACCACCCGGCGCACCCTGGAGGCGATCGGGCACCGGCCGGCGTTCGGGCTGAACTGGGATCCCTCGCACTTCGTCTGGCAGGAACTCGATCCGGTCAACTTCATCCTGGAGTTCGCCGACCGGATCTACCACGTCGACTGCAAGGACGCGAAGGTGCGTACCGGGGACGGGCGGCGGGGGCGGCTCGCCTCCCACCTGCCCTGGGCCGACCTGCGGCGCGGCTGGGACTTCGTCTCCACCGGGCACGGGGACGTGCCGTGGGAGGACTGCTTCCGGGCGCTCAACGCCATCGGGTACGACGGCCCGATCTCGATCGAATGGGAGGACGCCGGCATGGACCGGCTGGTGGGTGCCCCCGAGGCGCTGCGGTTCGTCCGTGGACTCGCCTTCGACGCGCCGACCGCTGCCTTCGACGCCGCCTTCACCAGCGAGAAGTGAACACGTAGCCGGCACACCAGCGGGAAGTGAACACGTAGCCGGCACACCAGCGGGAAGTGAACGTGCGGCGGGGGTGGTCACCGGTACCGGTGACCACCCCCGCCCGACGGTTCAGTCTGCGCTGCGGCGACGGTTCAAGCCCGCGCCGAGATCGAGGTTCAGACCGTGCTGCCGTTGGTGTTGGAACCGGGCGACTTCGCCCGAGGTTCGGTCGTCGCGGAAGCGGTCGACGTGCCGGTGGTCCGGCTCGCGCCGGAGGTGGCGCTGGCCAGGGCGTTGTCCGCCGGGGTCAGCTCCGTGGTGTTGTCGGTGCTCGAACTGACGTGCAGCTTCTCGCCGAGGCGGGTCTGGCTCAGCTTGTCCCGGCCCTCGGTGTAGAGGCGGGTGGCCTGGGCCTGGGCGACCCCGGCTGCCTCCTGCACCGTCGGGTGATCCAGCACCTTGCGGCCCTTGACGACCAACTGCTCGTACGTCTCACGGCCTGAGCGGGCGCCTAGGACGAAGCCCGCGGCGAGCCCGCCGATGAACCACAGCTTTCCGCGCATGGCGGCTCCTCTCGTACCTGACGCGGAGTCGCTCACCGGGGTCCGGTGTGCCACCGTGTCGCGCCTACGTCGTCTGTCCGGTGCTATCTACCCATCCTCCTGGATGGGCATGCCTGAGACGACCATCATCACAATTTGCCCCGATATCCGAGTGGGCGATTTTTCGCGGAGAACCCGGTAGCGAAGCACCCCCCGGTGTCCTGTACTCTTGTCCCGTCGCACGGCGACGGAGAGATCCGGAAGCCGAGCACACTGCAATCCCCCGTAGCTCAATTGGCAGAGCAGCCGGCTGTTAACCGGCAGGTTTTTGGTTCGAGTCCAAACGGGGGAGCCTCTTCACCAAACCCGCCCGCCGACCCCAGGTCGGCGGGCATCGTCATATCTGGGGCCCGTCCACCACACGAGGTGGCCAGCCGGGCTTCCGGGCCGGCAGCCGTCCCGGATACGCGGGGGCGTCGCCTGAGCGACGTGCGACAGGTGGGTTTGGAATGGTCGAAAATCGGACGCGCAGGCCGGTACTGGTCGCGATCGCGGTGGCGCTCGTGTGGGTGGTCATCGCCCTGATCGCCGCCCCCTACAGCGGGAAGCTCACCAGCGTGGCGACCAACTCGAACGTCGCCTTCCTGCCCAAGGACGCCGAATCCAGCCAGGCCCTGGAGCTGACCCGGGGCTTCGTCGAGCAGCAGACGACGCCAGCGCTGGTCGTCTACCAGCGCAGCAGCGGCATCACCGAGGCGGACCGGCAGCGGGCCGGCGCCGACGCGGCCCGGTTCGCCGAGGTGCCGGGGGTGCTGCCGCCGGTGCCGCCACCCGTGCCGAGCCAGGACGGACAGGCACTCCAGGTGATGGTGCCGATCAGCGACGCCGAGGGAACCCAGGTACAGGACGTCGTCGACCGGCTACGGGAGATCACCGGCAAGGGCGAAGGCGGGCTCACCATCAACGTCGCCGGACCGGCCGGCCTCCAGGCCGACCTGATCGAGGTCTTCTCCAGCATCGACGGGCGGCTGCTGCTGGTCACCCTCTGCGTGGTGCTGGTCATCCTGCTGATCGTCTACCGCAGCCCGGTGCTGTGGATCATTCCGTTGCTCAGCGCCGGTGTGTCGTATCTGCTCTCCACCCTCGCCGTCTACTACCTGGCCGACAACGACATCATCATGCTCAACGGGCAGGCGCAGGGCATCCTCACCGTTCTTGTCTTCGGTGCCGGCACCGACTACGCGCTGCTGCTCATTGCCCGCTATCGCGAGGAACTGCGGAACCATCCCGACCCGGCCGAGGCCATGTTGGTGGCCTGGCGGGGTGCCGCGCCGGCCATCATCGCCTCCGGGACCACGGTCATCGCCGGCCTGCTCTGTCTGCTGCTCTCCGGGCTCGAATCCAACCAGGCGATGGGACCGGTATCGGCGGTCGGCATCGGGGCGACCCTGGTGGTCATGCTCACCTTCCTGCCGGCGCTGCTGCTGATCGGTGGGCGCTGGGCGTTCTGGCCCCGCCGACCGCAGTTCGACTCGGCCGAGGCGGCGGGGGGTATGTGGCACCGGATCGCCGGCTTCGTCGCCCGGCGGGCCCGTACCGTCTGGTTGGTCACCAGTCTGGCGCTGGCCGCGCTGGCCATCGGCCTGACCCAGTTCAGTACCAACACCCTCAGCCAGGTCGACCTCTTCACCAGTCGGACCGACGCGGTCGCCGGGCAGGAGACGATCAACCGGCACTACCCGGGTGGGTTGGGTGACCCGGTGCTGGTCTTCACCCGGGCGGAGGCGGCCGACCGGACGGCGGAGCGGATCCGGGGGGTCGCCGGGATCGCCGAGGTCCAGCCGGTCACCCCGCAGACCGGAGCGGCCCCCGGACAACCGGCGCAGCCGGACACCGCCGAACCGAAGGTGGTCGACGGGCGGGTCCAACTCCAGGCCACCCTCGCCGATCCGATCGACAGCAGTGCGGCGAAGGAGACCGTACGTCAGCTGCGGGTGGCGCTACGCGACGTGCCCGGTGCCGACGCGGTGGTCGGCGGCTCGACCGCGATCGACGTGGACACCGCCGACGCGTCGGACCGGGACCGCAACGTGATCATCCCGGTGGTGCTGGTGGTGATCGCGATCATCCTCGCCGTGCTGCTGCGTTCCCTGGTCGCGCCGGTGCTGTTGATCCTCACCGTCGCGCTCTCCTTCGCCGCGACGCTGGGGCTCTGCGCGCTGCTGTTCAAGTACGTCCTCGACTTTCCCGGTATCGACTCGTCCTTCCCACTCTTCGCCTTCGTGTTCCTGATCGCGCTCGGCATCGACTACAACATCTTCCTGATGAGCCGGGTACGCGAGGAGGCGGTGAAACACGGCACCCGGGCCGGGACACTGCGCGGGTTGGTGGTCACCGGTGGTGTGATCACCTCGGCCGGGGTGGTGCTCGCTGCCACCTTCGCCTCGCTGGTCGTACTCCCGATGGTGATCCTGGTCGAACTCGGCCTCGCCGTGGCGATCGGCGTGCTGCTCGACACCGTCGTCGTACGCTCGCTGCTCGTGCCGGCACTGGCGTACGACCTGGGCCCGCCGATGTGGTGGCCGAGCCGGCTCGCCCGGCGGCGTAACCACGGCGACTCCGACGGTCCGCCCGACCGGTGAGGTGACCGATCGGCCCCTGGTCGCGGGCGGGTCGCGCCGGGCTGGTCTGGCGGAGACCACACGAACGGGGCACGTACGTTAGGCTTTCGCCCGGCGAGGGGCGGTAGCTCAGCAGGTTAGAGCAGTCGACTCATAATCGATCGGTCACGGGTTCGAGTCCCGTCCGCCCCACCAGCAGCATGTGAGCTGGGAAAACGTGAAACCGGATGGCGTACGCGAACGGCCCTCGCAAAGCGCGCCGTGAACTGGATAAACGTGCGCGTGGTCCCGGATCGGCGCATCCGGGCCGCTGGCCCTGCAGCGACGCCGGTGGACGGATGTGTCGACAGGCGGCTGACGCCCTGACTGAGCTGCCACCGCCCCTTATCTGCGGCAGTTGCGGACGTTCTTGGTCAGACGGTCGTGCTCTAATCCCACCCATGTACGAGGTCGTTGTCGCGGCGCTGGTTCGCGAAGGTCGAGTCCTTCTCGTCCACCGGAGTCCGAACCGCCGCGCCTACCCGGACGTGTGGGATCTGCCGGGCGGACACATCGAGACAGGTGAGACAGAGTTGGCCGCGCTCACGAGGGAGATGCACGAGGAACTGGGCGTGCGGATAGCAACGGGATCGGCGATCCATCTGTGTCGGCTGGACATAGGCCGCAGAGGGGAGTCCGTACGCCTCAGCGCCTGGCTTGTCGGTGAGTGGGAGGGGACACCGACCAACGTCGCTCCCGATGAACATGACGAGATCCGTTGGTTCCGGCCTGAGGAGTTGCCTCCGGTCGCCCACGAACCCTTGGGCAAGACGCTGGTGGAAGCGATACGGGGCGCCCGCGCCTGAACTCAACGCGCTGTCATCGGCATGACTGCGCAGCCTGAGCCGAATGGCTTGTGGCCGTCGATTCGCAGGACTTGACGACCCCTTCGACGGCTTCCACTGTGCCCGCCGTGGCACGTACCGGGGGTCGATGTGGTCGGTAGTCGAAACCGCAGGGACCGGTTGCCAGCCTTCTGGCCTGGGCGGGCAGCGATGCCGCTGGTCTGCCCAGGTTCGCACTCGCCTTCCCCGATCCGCTGCGCGGCAAGCTGGGCGTTGTCGTGCTGGACGGGACCAAACCGTGGACGCCCACCGGTTCTCTTCTTCGTCTGCCCGCGCGCCCTCCGCGTCCAGCGGTGGCTCTCGTCTCGGGGCGGTGGAGCCGCAGGGTGGGCCGCGCCGCGGTTACCCTGCCGGGAGCAACCCGGACCGGCTCATCCCGCGCGAGGTGGAAGTCTTGCGGTTGATGGCGCAGGGGATGAGCGACCGTGACATCGCGGAGACCCTCTTCGTCGGCCGTTCCCAGCCGCGGAAACCTACCAACCGAGATCGCCGGAAACACCGTCGGCGAGACAGCCCGGCGAAGGGACGTTGGAGTACTAGGGTCCAATGACCCGTGTGTCCACACCCCGCCACCTTGATTGTGTTGGCATGTCGGTGGCGAGCCTGTATCCGGGCTACTTCGCACTGGTCATGGCGACCGGTATCTGTTCTGCGGCACTGCGGGAGATCGGACAGCCGACCGCGTCGGCCGTTCTGCTCGCCATCGCGGTGGCCTGTTTCGTTGTTCTGACCATCGCTCTGGGCTGGCGGCTGGTCCGCTACCCGCGCCAGGTCCTCGACGACCTTTCCGCACCGGAGAAGGCGTTCGCGTTCTTCACCGTGGTGGCGGCCTGCAACGTCCTCGCCTCGCGGCTGGTCGCGGATGGCCATCGCGCCACCGCGACCGTCTTGGCGATCGTGGGTGCGGCGGTGTGGCTGGTCTTGTCCTACACGATCCCCGTACGGCTGATCCTGGGTCCCCGGCCCCGGCCGATCCTGGAGGGGGTGAACGGGACCTGGTTCATCTGGGTGGTCGGCACCCAGTCGATCGCGATCGCCGCCGCGGCCCTGGACTCGCCCGGTACCCGCTACACGTATACCGCCGCGCTGATCGCCGTGCTGATGTGGTCGGTCGGCTTCGTGCTGTATCTCATCGTCGCCACACTGCTGCTGACCCGGCTGCTGCTGCTCAAGGTGCGCCCGCAGGATCTGACCCCGCCGTACTGGGTGACCATGGGCGCTACCGCGATCACGGTCTTCGCCGCGGCCCAGATCATCCAGATGCCGGAAGCGCCCGCGGTGCTCGCCGCCGGTCCGGTCCTGGCCGGACTCGGGCTGGTGCTGTGGGCGTTCGGCACGTGGCTGATCCCGATGCTGATCGCCTTCGGCCTGTGGCGCCACGTGCTGCGCCGGGTCGAGCTGGAATACGGTCCGGCGCTGTGGAGCATCGTGTTCCCCCTCGGCATGTACGCGATGGCGAGCATGCAGTTGGGAACGGCGGCGCGGCTGCCCATCGTCGCCGGCATCGGGCAGGACTGGACCTGGCTCGCCGTCGGCGCATGGGGCGTCGTCTTCGCCGCCATGTGCGTGGCGCTGACGCGTTCGCTGTTGCGACGAACCCAACCCGAGACGGTCGGCACGCCATAGCCTGCCGCGATTGTCAGATTCCGCGACCGCCCCGCGTTGCCGGTAGCGATTCGGCAATGAAGCCCCCTGTCATGGCGCGAGTTCCGCTCAAGATCTCTGGGCGACCAGCACGAGCCAGGAGGCCTGACCGCACTTCCACAGTCAGTCCTCCCGCCCTACCTCACGGAGCGACCTCCTTCTGTTGTTGCCTCTGGAGCTATAGGTGAACCGGGTTCGGTGATCCCGTAGGCGACCGACGACGCGGCAATGCGGCTCCCACCGACAGCGTGTGGGCAGAGAGGCATGGTGATCGGCCGGATCCTTACGGCTGGAAGTATTCCGACATCAGACCGCTGACCCATTCCGGCTGCTTGACGTTCTCCGGTAGGAACTCCGCCATCGCTGGCTTCAGGTCGATGACCGGGGTGCCCGAGACCGCGTCGAGGCCGACCACCGTCAGTTCGCGGCCGTCGACGGATTCGATGGCGCAGCACGTCACCCCGATGCGGTTCGGTCTGCGCGGGCCGCGGCCGGCGAACACGCCAACGGGCGGGAGATCGGGACGGCCGCGGTAGGGACGAGGCTCGCGGTGATCGCCGTGTTCCGGGAACTGGTCGAAAATGAATAGGACCTCCACGTGGGAGAAGTCCTCCAGACCCTGGAGGCACGCATCGCCGAAGCGCTCGTCAACGGTGATCGTGCTGAGGACGGCACCCCAGTTGTCCGTGTGCTGAACGTCCGTCCTGGCGTTCCGAACGGTACCTATCGGGGTGATCTCGAAGCTGTGCATTATTCCTTCCACGTCCGTACGAGTGTCGGGCCATTGGCGCCGTTCTTGACCGTGCCGTTCTCGGCCATGCCGTAACGATCCGGGAGGCCGCATCCGCCAGGATCGGCAGTACCGCTGTATGGCATCGGTTACCCGACGAGCAGGAGGCCGCTGATCGCCAGCATCACCACGGCGGTGGCCCCGAGGCTATGTCGCGTACGGCCTTGACGGATAGCCAGGCCTGGAAGTTGGGGTCCTTGACCGGCGTGTCGGGAATGCCGAAGCCGGCTGCGGCCTGCGGTGCCCAGAAGGCGTACGCGCCCATGAAGATGATGCCTACGCCGATTAGTCCGGCGAACACGGTGCGACGTTGATGAGCATGGGTTCCCGCTGTGGTGAAGCGGATCTTGCGACATGAGAACTTTCAGCTACTGGCACCGCGCCTCGTCCACGGCAGGAGAGTGTGTGTGGGGGCGGTGATCCAGTGCGGCAGATCAGGGAACGATCACCACGCCGCCCCGTACGCCGCCTTGGGCCAGTCGGTTGTGGGCCGCTGCCGCGTCGGCGAAGGAGTAGACGCCGGCGACCCGGAGCGGGATGTCACCGCTTTCTGCCAATTTCACCAGTTCGCCTAGCCGGGAGCTGTCCGGCAGCACGTCCAGTGCGAACGTCCGGATGCCCCGCACCGGCTCCGGGCGCAGCGGGGGTGAGGCGGCCACGTAACCGCCGCCGTCCCTGACCAGTTCCATCGCCGATGGGCCGATCACGGCCAGGTCGACAACCGCGTCGAAGCTGTCCGGCGCTACCGCGATCGGATCGTCCGAGCGCGGCACGAACGTCGCGCCCTGCGACTCGACGAACCCGCGGTCGTCGGCCCCCGCTATTCCCGTGGCGTGCAGGCCGGTGACTCGGGCCAGCGCCAGGGTGAACCCGCCGACCTGCCCGGCGGCACCGGTGACAAGCACGGACGAGCCCACCGGGAGCGCGAGCAGGTCGAGGGCCTGGGCGGCGGCGAGGCCGTTGGTCGGCAGGGTCGCGGCCTCGCTGGCGGGAATGCCGACGGGCGCGGCGGTCAGCCATGCGGCGTCGAGGACCACATACTCCGCATGGGCACCGACCGTGGTGCGTAGCCACGGCGAGAAACCGACGACCTCGTCATCCACCGTCAGATCTCCAACGGCCGGACCCACCGCGTCGACCGTGCCGGCTACGTCCCAGCCGGGTACATACGGCAGCCCGGCCGGCAGTGGCGCTGGGAATCGACCGGCGCGGATCATGAGATCGACCGGGTGCACGACGGACGCGGCGACCCGTACTCGTACCTGTCCCGGCCCCGGCTGCGGCACCGGCAGGTCCGTCGCCACGTGCAGAACCTCCGGCCCGCCGAACTGTGCATACCTGACTGCGCGCATCGCCGTTCCCTCCGCTGGACTTCATGTTCGTCATGACGGTAGGCACCCTCGCGCACGTGGGAAAGTAGGTACCTGGAAGTGCCTAGGGCACCGGCAAGGTGGGGGGAACATGGCGACTACGACCGCTGGACAACGACGAGAGCAGGCCAAACGCGACTATGACGCGTTCCTGGTCGGCTGCCCGACCAGGGAACTGCTGAGCACGCTCACCGACAAATGGGCGGCACTGGTGATCGCGGCGCTCGCAGACGGCCCGCAGCGGCACAGCGAACTCGCCCGCCGCATCGCCGGCGTCAGCCAGAAGATGCTCACCCAGACCCTGCGCACACTGGAACGCGATGGACTGCTCACCCGTACCGTGACCGCGTCGGTGCCGACCCGCGTCGACTATGCGCTCACCCCGCTCGGCCACGACCTGTTCCCGGTGATGGTCGCGATCAAGACATGGGCAGAGGCACACATGGATCGCGTCTTTCAGGCCCGCGCCCAGTTCGACGCGCGGTCATAAGTCCAGTGGACGCTCCATGTGGCCGTCGGGGACCTCGTTGTCCTGACGACGTCGAGAGGAAGCGCCATACACCCATCGTGGTGGCGAGAAATCAACCCCTGAGCTGCGGGAATGTGATTCGTTGCCGGCCACGTCCGGTCCGACGAACGAATGTGCCACCAATTGGCTGACGCTCGCGTGGTTACGCGTGGCCGCCCACGGTCACCGTGCCGATGGTCAGATGTGGTCTGCCCTCCAGGATCTCCCCGATCCGGTCTGCCTGCTCGTCGAGGTCCCGGCGTTGGGCGACGGTGAGCGTGGTCAACGGTTCGACCGTGATGTTCAGCTTGCGTCCGGAACGGCGGAGGTGCCAGATCCCGGCGACGGTGCCGTCGATGAGCAGTACCGGAAAGTTTCCGGCTTGGCCGCCGGAGAGCGCGCGTTGTGCGGCAGCTCCGGGGAAGAGCTGCTCACGCGGGTGGCAGCCGACGGTGTAGGCGTCGAAATATGGCAGTAGCCGTACGCCGTGCGCTGGCACGGGTGTGGGCGCGGTGTCGCCAGCGGTGACCCAGGCGACCGTGCCGGCGACGTCGACTGGTTGCAGTTCGTCGGCGAGGGAGTCGAACAACTGGGCCGCCCAGCGGCGAGGTGCGGACAGCCACTGCGCGAAGTGCTGCGGTGTGGCCGGCCCGTACGCATGCAGGTAGTGCCGGACCAGGCCGGCGAGGGCGTCGGGTGCCGGGGCTGGCTGGAACCCGGGCAGCCACCGTTGCGGGCTGGTGTAGGTCACCTTCCGTCCCTGGTTCGGGCCGAAGCAGAGGACCCCTCGGTGCGCGGCAAGGTGCATCGCCTGACGCCAGCGCGGCCACATGCCGCCGAACGCCGGCACCACCGGGTCGGCGGCCCAGGAGCCGCTGCTGGCGACCACCGCTGCGGTGAGTTCGTCGATGGTGAGTTCCGCGTCGGCCAGTGCCTCCGCGATGGCCGCGACGACCTCGTCGGTCTGGTCCGGCGTCAGCCGCGCGTCGGCGGACAGGCTGTTCGACGACGGTGGCAACGCCCCGAGCGCGCCGGTCCACAGGGGTAGTTCGCGGCTCGGTAACAGGTGCACAGTGCCGCGTGGCCCGAACGTCTTGACCAGACTGCGTTCGTTCCACAGGGCGTCCCGGACGTCGCTGCGGGTGACACCGGCTACGCGTAGCCCGATGGAGACCTCAGCGGCGGAGAGCACCTGAGCGTGGGCGCCGCACATGGCGGCGACGGCATCGACTGCTCGGCCGGGGAACGGCGCGGACAGTCCGTGCCTGCCGAGCCGCCGGCCCCACACCTCGGGCCAGGACAGCTGCGGCATCACGGTGGAAAGGTTGGCCATGGGCGTCAGCGGAGCTTGCGGAAGAATCCGCGTACGTCGTCGACGAGGAGGTCGGGTGCTTCCATGGCGGGAAAGTGGCCGCCGCGGCTGAACTCGGTCCAGTGCACCACGTTGTGGTCGCGTTCGGCGAGGGGTCGGAGGGTGATGTCGTTGGGGAACACCGCCACCCCGGTCGGTACCGAGGAGCGTGGCTGGGCCTGGCCCCAGCTGTTGGCGTCCTCGTAGTAGATGCGGGCGGCGGATCCGGCGGTGCCGGTCAGCCAGTACATCGAGACGTCGGTGAGGATCAGGTCGCGGTCGACAGCGTCCTCGGGCAGGGCGGCGCTCGGGTCGGTCCACTCCTTGAACTTCTCGACGATCCACGCGAGCTGGCCGACGGGTGAATCGGTGAGGGCATAGGAGATCGTCTGCGGCCGGGTCGACTGGACGATGGCGTACCCGCTCATGTCCCGGCCCCAGGTCGTCATGAGTGCGAGACGGGCCTGGTCGGCCTCGGTGAGATCGGCCAGTTCGGTCGGGTCACCGGAGGGGAAGGTGCCCAGGTTGTTGACGTGTACGCCGATCACATGCTCAGAGTCGACCCGGCCGAGTTTGGGGGAGACGATCGCCCCGGTGTCACCGCCCTGCGCGCCGTAGCGGTGGTAGCCGAGGCGGCCCATCAGTTCGGCCCAGGCGCGGGCCACCCGATCGGTACTCCAGCCCGGGGTGGTGAGGGGGCTGGAGAAGCCAAAGCCGGGTAGCGATGGGGCGACGACGTGGAAGGCGTCAGCGGGGTCGCCCCCGTAGCGGGCGGGATCGGTCAGTGGTCCGATGACCTTCATGAACTCCACGACCGAGCCGGGCCAGCCGTGGGTGAGGATGAGCGGCAGCGCGTCCGGCTCGGCCGAACGTACGTGCAGGAAATGAATGTTCTGTCCATCGACGACGGTGGTGAACTGGGGAAACTCGTTCAGCTGTGCCTCGTGGGCACGCCAGTCGTACGTGGTGTGCCAGTAGTCGGCCAGATCCTTCAGGTAGCCCAGCGGCACCCCAGCCTCCCAACCGGCACCGGGCACCTCGGCCGGCCAACGGGTGCTGGCGAGCCGGTGACGCAGGTCGTCCAGGTGCTCCTGGGAAATTTCGATCCGGAACGGGGTGATCTCTTCGCTCATGAACACAATGCTACCGGCGAGCTAGGACAGGTCCGGTCCTAGGTCGCTGAGAGACTGTGGGACATGTTGGAAACCTCCGCCCGACTGCTGCGTCTGCTCTCGCTGTTGCAGACTCCCCGTGATTGGATCGGAACCGACCTGGCACAACGCCTTGAGGTCGACGTGCGGACCGTGCGCCGAGACATCCAGAAGCTGCGCGACCTCGGCTATCCGGTCCATGCCACCCCCGGCGTAGCCGGCTACCGACTCGGTGCCGGCACGAAGCTCCCGCCGCTACTACTCGACGACGAGGAAGCCGTCGCCATCGCCATCGGGCTACGCACCGCCGCCAGCGGCACGATTACCGGCATCGAGGAAACCTCGCTACGCGCACTGGCCAAGCTCGAACAGGTCCTTCCCTCCCGTATACGCCACCGGGTCAACCTGCTGCACTCGGTCACCGTCACGGTCCCGTCCGCCGGCCCCACCGTCGACCCCGACGCACTGACCGCCGTCGCCGCCGCCTGCCGCGACCACCAGCGGCTCCGCTTCGACTACCGCAGCCACGACGGCACCACCTCGGTACGGGACACCGAACCACACCGGCTGGTCCACACCGGCCGACGCTGGTACCTGGTTGGTTGGGACACCGACCGGCGGGACTGGCGCACCTACCGGGTCGACCGAATCCATCCCCGCGTCCCGACCGGCCCCCGCTTCACCCCCCGACCGGCACCCGACGTCGACCTCGCCGGCTACCTGACCCATGGAGTCTCCACCGCCCCCTACCGCTACCAGGCCCGAATCACCCTGTACACGTCGGCGGAAACCGCCGCCGAACGCATCTCACCCACCGTCGGTGTCATCGAAGCCGTCGATCCGCACACCTGCCTTCTGCACACCGGATCCAACTCCCTTGACGAAATCGCCATCTACGTCGCATCGTTCGGCTTCCGCTTCCAGATCCACCACCCACCCGAACTCGTCGTACACATCCGAGACCTCGCCACCCGGCTCGCCGACGCTGCCCAATGACCCCCCCAGCAACCCGCGCAACGGCAAGGCCCAGTCGTCGCTGCCGAACGTCAGGTCGACGCCACGGTTGTGCGGACCCACCAACACGCGGTCACGGGGAGCTAGGCGGCGGACGTCCCGTCAGCGGCCGATCTTGTCCAACTCGGCAATGTCGTCCCCGGAGAGCGACAGCCCCGCGCCGGCGACGTTCTCGCGCAGGTGCGCCACGGACGAGGTCCCGGGGATCAGCAGGATGTTCGGCGAACGCTGCAGCAGCCAGGCCAAGGCGACGCACATCGGCGTCGCGGCCAGTCGGGCGGCCACCGAAGACAGGGTCGAGGACTGCAGCGGGCTGAAGCCGCCGAGCGGGAAGAAGGGCACGTAGGCGATACCTTGGCCGGCGAGTAGCCGGTGAGGGTTGTCCTGATCGCAGCCTTCGATATAGGCGACTGCGGTTGGGAAGCCATCCAGAATCAGGGTCGGACGCAGAGGGCAGGGAGAGCAACAACTTCCTGCCACTCTCAACGTATATCGCAGTGGGGGTCTTGCGGCAAGACCCGGGTCGTGCCGCAGAATTCTCCGGCCGAAGCCAGGACCTGCGGAAAACAGGGATTCGCGACGTACGCATGCGCGTGGGTGCGCTGCTGATTCGTGCGCGGTAACTGGCCCAAGACAATGGGGGGATCCATGTTCGACGTGATCATCGTCGGGGGCGGACCGACCGGCTTGATGCTGGCCAGTGAGTTACGCCTGCACGGTGTGTCCGTGCTCGTCCTGGAGCGGGAGACCGTTCCGACCGGGCACGTCCGCGCACTTGGCCTACACGTACGCAGCATCGAGCTGATGGACCAGCGGGGCCTGCTGGAACGGTTCCTCGCGCACGGCCAGCAGTACGCGGTCGCCGGGTTCTTCGCCGGTATCGACAAGCCGTGGCCGGACCGGCTGGACACCGCACACTCCTACGTTCTCGGCATCCCGCAGCCGGTCACCGAGCGCCTGCTGGCCGAGCGGGCTGCCGAAGTCGGCGTCGAGATGCGGCGCGGCTGCGAACTGGTCGGGCTGAGCCAGGACGACCAAGGGGTGACCGTCGAGCTGGCGGACGGCACACCCCTGCGCTCGCGTTACCTGGTCGGCTGCGACGGCGGTCGCAGCACGGTGCGCAAGCTGCTCGGTGTCGGTTTTCCCGGCGAGCCCAGCAGGGTGGAGACGCTGCTGGGCGAAATGGAGGTGGCGGTACCGCCGGAGACGGTGGCGGCCGTGGTGGCCGAAGTCCGTAAGACCCAGAAGCGGTTCGGCGTCGGGCCCTTCGGAGCCGGGGTGTACCGGGTTGTCGTACCCGCCGAGGGGGTGGCCGAGGATCGTACGGTCCCGCCGACCCTGGAGGAGTTCAAACAGCAACTGCGGGCGTACGCCGGCACCGACTTCGGCGTGCATTCACCGCGTTGGCTGTCCCGCTTCGGCGATGCCACCCGGCTGGCCGAGCGTTACCGCACGGGTCGGGTGCTGCTGGCCGGCGATGCGGCGCACATCCACCCGCCGACTGGTGGGCAGGGGCTCAACCTCGGCATCCAGGACGCGGTCAACCTCGGCTGGAAACTGGCCGCCGAGGTCACCGGCTGGGCACCGGAGGGCCTGCTCGACAGCTACCACACAGAACGCCATCCGGTGGCCGCCGACGTGCTGGACAACACGCGGGCACAGATCGAGCTGATGTCCACCGAGCCGGGGCCGCAGGCGGTACGCCGGTTGCTGTCGGAACTGATGGACTTCGAGGAGGTGAACCGGTACCTGATCGAGAAGATCACCGCGATCGGGGTCCGGTACGACTTCGGTGACGGGCATGAACTGCTCGGCCGGCGGATGCGGGACGTACAGCTCAAGCGGGGGCGGCTCTACGAACTGACCCACGATGGCCGGGGACTGCTGCTCGACCAGACCGGCCAACTCTCGGTGGCAGGCTGGGCGGATCGGATCGACCACGTCGTCGACGTCAGCGAGGAACTGGACGTGCCCGCCGTACTGCTGCGGCCGGACGGGCACGTCGCGTGGGCCGGTGACGACCAGCAGGATCTGCTCCACCAACTGCCCCGATGGTTCGGTGCCGCCGACAAGGAAACTGCTGAAAGCTGATCGTCAGCTCCTTGATCAACGCGTCGGCCAGGGTGACCCGGTAACGCAGGTCAACCGTTCCGCCGGGAAAGTTCCCTTCGAGATGCTGGACCACCTCGAAGTGCCCATCGTCGATCCGGTGGCGGCGATGGGCTTGGTCGTGTAGTCGTACTCGCTGGCTGACCTTCGCGCGCCCAAGCTGTCGGTCGCGGCTTGTGACGGAGATGATAAGTGCGCATACTATTGGCATGGCTGTGCTCAGTTCTTGCTCTGCTCAGACGACGCACGCTCCTTCGGTCGTGTACTCACGGTGGGCTGATCCCGCTACCTGGCCGGAGTGGGACTCCGAGGTGCGCGAGGTGATCTTCGAGGGGCCCGCTGTGCTCGGGAGCACGGGCAGGATGCGGCCGGCATCCGGGCCTACCGTCTCGTTCTCGGTCACGGTCGCCGATCCTGACCGAGTCTTCACGAACACCTCATCGATGCCGGGCGCGACGTTGACCTTCGAACATGTTGTCGAGCCTGCTCCGGAGGGTGCTCTGGTGACCGTGACGATACGAATCGACGGGCCCCTCGCCCCGCTGTGGAGGCGCATCATCGGGCGAGGTATAGCCGACGCCGCGCGGTCGAGCGTGGTCGGTCTGCTGACGTACCTGGACTCCGCATGAGCCGCGGGTGGCTAGGCGTGGTATCCGAGGCGCATGTGCGTCGAGGCGAGGAGCTGGGCATCGCGCAGCTCAACCACGGGAAGCGTTCGGGGCTCTCGCGGATACGTGCGGGTGACACTCTCGTCTATTACTCACCGACCCGGCAGCGAGAGGACCGTGTGCCGTACCAGTGCTTCACCGCCATCGGCATCGTCCCTGACGACGACATCTGGCAGGCGGACGAGGGCGACTTCAAGCCCTACCGGCGACGCCTTGCCTATCTACCAGCAAGGCCGGTTCCGCTCGAGGAGGTGCGCTCGCGACTGCACCTGACAGCTGAGCCGAACTGGGGCTACCAGCTTCGCTACGGTCTCGTGCCTCTCGACGTACACGATGTCGAAGTTCTCGGAGAGGCGATGAAGACATGAAAGGCGAACTGGTCACCGCACACTCGGACCCCTCGACGAGCACGGGCCTGATGCTCTGGCGGGTCACGAACTCGTGGCAACGAGCCATCCGGGCCGCGCTCGCTCCGTTTGGATTGACGCATGTGCAGTTCGTCCTTCTGGCCACCCTGACCTCCATGGGCCGCGCCACTCCCGTCACCCAGAGAGACCTCGCCGACCAGGCAGCCACCGACGTGATGATGACCTCGCAGGTCCTCCGGGTCCTAGAGGACAAGCAGCTCATCGAACGCGCGCCGCATCCGGAAGATCGGCGTGCCCGGACACTCACCCCTACGGCTGCGGGCGTGGCCCTGGTCAACCGCGCGAACACCGCGGTGGAAGACGCGGACCGTGCCTACTTCGCGGCCCTGGGCGCTGCGACACGAGACTTCACGCGCCTTCTGGGAACCCTCGACAACGCACACCGAGCCGCCTCGTAGGCGGCTGCTCAACGTCGGTCCGGGGGCTCAGCCGAGCGCGGCCGGAATCGGCCTCTTGCTGGCCGCCAGCGTGCCCAGAAGCCGAAGCGCCTCGGCACTTCGGCTGTGCGGCTCCGCGCGGTAGACAATGAGCTGCTGGCCGGGCGTGCCCCGCACATCGAACGCGTGGTACGACAACGTCAGCTCGCCCACCGCGCCGTGCCGGAAAGTCTTCGCCTCGTGTGTCTTGCCCTGCACGTCGTTGCGCTCCCACAGCCGTCGGAACTCCGGGCTGGCCGCACCCACCTCCTCGGCCAGCTCCCGCGCCCGCTGGTCGTGCGGGTCATGTCCGAGGGCCAGGCGTAGGTTCGCCACACACGCCTCGGCCGCCCGCCGCCAGTCGGCGAAGAACGTGCTGCCGGCCGGATCCAGGAAGGTCATCCGGACGAGGTTGTCCGCCTCGGCGAAGTCCGCGTAGAAGACATCCGCCAGCGCGTTACGGGCCAGCAGGTCGAGTCGCAGGTCGATGACGACCGCCGGAGTGTCTGGCCAGGCGTCGAGCAGTTCCCGCAGGCCCTGCTCGACCCGGGGCCGGGCGGGCACCGGCACGCTGCCGGGCGAGACGTCGGCCAGCCGGAACAGATGGTCGCGGGCATCCGGACCGAGGTCGAGCGCACGGGCCAGGGCGTCCAGCACCGACGCTGACGGGTTGCGCTCCCGTCCCTGCTCCAGGCGGGTGTAGTAGTCGACGCTCACCCCCGCGAGCACCGCGATCTCCTCGCGTCGTAGCCCTACGACCCGTCGGTTGCCGCTGGACACGAGGTTGACGTCGTCCGGCGTCAGGCGGGCACGTCGGGCAGCGAGGAACGTCCCGAGTGCGGTTGTCGGCATGCCACCAACGGTAGCCAGGCGGCTTCGGCCCAGCCAGGGTGCGCCGCACCCCGGTTACCGCCGGCCTGGTTGTCGGTTCCGGCGTCCCCGACGGTGGGAGGACCACACCCAACCCCTATCCGGAGGTACGACGTGAGTGTCCGCATACTCGACGAGGCGGTATTGGCGAAGATCATCGGGAATACCGGTGACCTGCGCCGTCCGCTGATGTTCGTCAACGCCACCATCCACACGCTCGACCCGGTGATCGGTGACCTACCCGCCGCCGACCTGCTGCTCGGCGGCGACGTGATCGTCGGAGTCGGTCCGGGCCTGCACACCGCGGCCGAGGACGACGGTGCGATCGTCGTCGACTGCACCGGGCTGACCATCGTGCCCGCGATCGTCGACGGTGTCGCCGTCGCCGGCCTGCGCGCCCGCCCAGCCGACCGGGTCGGCACGCTCACCCCGGGGAACCCGGCCAGCTTCGCCGTGATCGCCGGCCGGGCCCCGGGCGCGTCCGCCCTGGAGATGATCGTCTGGCGGCCGGAACAGGCCGTTGCGATCGTCGTCGACGGCGAGGTTGCGCTCTTCAACGGCCGACGCCTCACGCCCGCCCCGGCCGAGCCCGATCTGCGCCTCCGGTCGATCCAGAGCCCGTACCTCGGCATGTGGATCGACGAGACCGGCTTCGTGCACCAGGAGTTGACCGCCGACGGCCGGTACGACGAGACGCGGGGCGGGCGGCCCCACGCGTACCAGGGGTCGTTCTGGATCGACGGTGACCGGATCGTCTACCGCGACGACCTGGGCTTCTGGGCGTACGGCGTATTCACCGACGGCGTGCTGCACCACGCCGGCTACACCTTCCACCGGCAGTGACCACAGGTAGCAGAGGAGACACCCACATGATGTTGTTCACCGGCGGCACCGTCGTCACGATGGAGCCGCAAATCGGCGACCTGGAACGCGGTGACGTGCTTTTACCGGAGCCGGCCGAGGCCATGATCAGATAGTTGTGCCCGGCCCCGTGCCGCTCGGCGTGCGCGGTCAGCTTCTTCACCACGTCCCACTGGTGGTAGCGGGGGAAGATCAAGGCCTTTCGGGTACGCCCGTCCGCGCCCTCTCCTGGTGCAGGCGGACGAAACGTTCCAGCAGGCCGAGCCAGTTGTCCGGCTGCCAGATCTCCGCCCACAGGTAGGAGATGGCGTATGTGCCGTAGGCGGTGGCCGGGGGGTTGCCCTTGCCACCCGATCGGCCCGGTCCGGCGCTGCCGGTGTTGAACGGCAGGAATCGGGTCTTCGCGCCGCGCAGTTGGGTGGTGGCGAAGACCAGGTCCGGGTCGACGGCGAAGTTGGCGATGACCCGACGCGAAAAGACCAGCTCGCTCGGGTCGCGCTCGGCCCGATACTGCTCCTTGGCGTGCTCGACCCCGGAACCGGTGAGCGGGTTCTTCAGCTCGGCGGTGGCGACGGGAATGCCGTTGAGGAAGAGCGTGAGATCGAGCCGGTTGCCCCGGTCGGCCTGCTTGGTCGCGTACGCCAACTCCCGGACCACGGTGAGCCGGATCTCGCGGTAGTCGGTCAGGATCGCGTCCGACTCCACGAAGGACGGCTTGAATTAGGCGAGCCGAATGCGTACGCCCTGGTCCTTGACGCCCTTGCGGAGTACGTCGAGCAGTCCTTCGGTGGAGATCGCCTGGTCGAGCCGCTTGACGAATCCGCGCTACGCCTCGTTGGGGTCACCGCCGTAGTAGGTGACCAGGTCATCCCACTCGGCGGTCTGGGTCGCCCCGATGAAGGTGAAGAGCTGGTGGCTGTCGAGCCCAAGCTCGGGGCGGTAGTCGGCGCTGTTGCCCTCGGCCCAGCCGTTGGCCAGCATCGCGGCGACGATTGTGTCACCGAAAACCAACTCGTGGTGGACGGCCATGTCGCCTCTCGTGCCGGTCCGGGTGCCGGAGCCGGACCACCGCAGAGCCTACTGATCGAAGCAGATCTAGGCGAGCGATCTTTGGTCACCTATGAGGGCTGGTAGGTTCAGCGCTTTGAGCCTTACCTTCTCCGAATGAGGACCTGCGTCATGTCGCACACCGAGAAGATCGCCGGTGAGCTGGCCGCCCTCACAGCAGGCATCGAGGCAGCTCAGGGGCGCGCAGCCGCAGCCGACCAACAGGCACAAGACGTGGCGCTACGGGCGGCCGGAGCTGGCTTTGCCGCGTTGGCGGCAGGCATGGCTCGGGTGCGCGAGGCGATCAACGCCATTCAAGGCGGCCTGAATGGTCTTGCCGGGGCAACCGGTGAAGCAATGAAGCTGGCTACTGTCGTTCCGGAGGGTGGCACTCCGCAGGAGACAATTGCCGGGCTCGCATCCGTCCAGAACGCCGTGAGTGGTCTCCATGAGATGGCAGTCGGCGTGATAGAGCAGATTAGCCAAGCCCAGCGACTCGTTGCCATGGTTCTCCAGGGCGGTCAGCCGGGACCGATGCTGTCGGCGCTGGATAACGTCAAGCAGGTGGTGGTGCTGGTGGCCCAGCGTTCCGGTGACGCCCGACAAGCCATTGAGGTGGCGACGGCTGAGGCGCGGCAGTTGGGGATCTCGGGAAACTGACAGGGGCTGGCGGCCTGCTGCCGACCAGCCCTTCCCGTGCCTCCGCAGAGCCTTCGACCTCGGCAGACTCCACTGGTGGTGTCGCTTCCCCCCGTAGGACCGGCGTAGGTATGCCATGGACCCGACGTCGGACCGGTGTCCTTGGTGGGTCGGCAACCGGGTCGCGGGCCAGAATCTCGCCAAACGACAAGCCTCCGCAACGGCGTGCTCTCGAACTGGAAAATGAATGTGCTGACAGGGTCGCCGAGCAGGGCTACCGGATCCACCAGAATCCTACGGAGCAGGAGATCAGCGAATCTCGACGCAACACGGGGGACGCTGGTGATCCTGGGCGATCTCCTGACTTCCTGATTGAGGGCCATGTTTTTGATTGTTACGCTCCCACTGCGCACAAGCCGGTGCGCGGTGTTTGGAGCGAGGTTTCCAAGAAGGTTGATGAGGGCCAGGCGCAGCGTGTGACCTTGAACCTTCAGGATTGGCAAGGCGACCTCTCCGCCCTGCAGAAGCAGTTCGATGACTGGCCCTTGTCCGACTTGAAGGAGCTCGTGGCTGTTACGCGGAGCGGCGCGATCGTGCAGATCGTCAAGCGAGACTGAGGAAGGGCGTAGAGGTGTCCATTAACTATCGACTAACGCTCGCTGGCAATATCCCCTTGGAGCAGGTGGCGGAGTTCGCTGCTCCGACCGCTGTCGAGACCTCGACATTGTCCGGCGGTCGGATGCTCAGTGCTGACCTCTCCGATCAACTCGGATATGCCGTCAGCATTACGGCGGGTAGTGGGGGCTACTACGACGCTGAGGACGACAATGGAGAGCAATGGGTGTGGGAGCCCGACCCGTATGTGGATGTGAATTTCCATATGCGCAAGGACATGCTTGCCGAGAAAGGGACGCTTAACATGATCAAGGCCGTGGGCCGCGTCTTGGCTGCTCGGCCGGAAGATGCCGCGCTCGTGCTGAACGGCAACTGGTTGATGTTGACTCGGGTTGGGGGCGAGCTGCGAAAGCACAACGTTGCCGACTGGTTCGATGAGGAATACGTAGGGATCCTTCCGGATTGAGCCCAGTTGAGATCACCAACGTAATTTCAATTCTCATGCCGTCCGCTTGTTGACGTCCGGTCTGTTGTATGCCCGGATGTAGCGGTCGAACTCCACCACTCCGGTCACTCCTGTTTCATGCACGGACGGATCGAAGTAGCGGATGCCTGCTAGGTCCAGGCCGTCGGTCACCAGATCCGACAATGTGCTGTAGGGGATGCGGGTGCTCCCGATGACCGGGAAACCCCTGTGGAACGTCGGGATCGATTTCAACACCGGCCTTGGGTCTGCGGAGTGGAACGATGGTCGCGCCCGTCCATCCTTCGAACTCCCCGAGTACGTCCTTCATGGTTACCAGCAGCTTTTGTCCGGGCTGCTTGAGAATGTCTACCTGTTGGCCCTCGGTGCCCAGACTATGGTGCGACCGTCGTCGATTAGGCGATAGTTGGAAAGGTGTTCGACATCAGTCAGGTCTTGCAGGTTGGCTGACGCCTCACGGATCTTCTGCAGCAAAAACCAGTACGCAGGTTGGCAACCATGCGGATTGCGATGAGGTCTCTGAAGCTGTATTCAATCGGCCTGGTCGAACTTGTCTCGGGAACCAGGAGCGGCGATGATCCAGACCGCCATCGGTAGAACTGGTGGACGGTCACACCGCCAAGCGCTGCGGTCAACGCCTCGGGGTACGCCACTGCCTCCACCCTCCTGAAGTAGGGGCTAGCCGAGGCCCACCTTCGTGACCTCGTCCACGCCGGGCTGTCCCTCGACGAGAGCCTTGATTGTCGCGATCTTCTCTGGTCTGACGGTATGTAGGAAGAACGCTGCAGCGGTCCATTTCTGCGAGGACTCGGATGCGGTGACGGAGACAGCTTCGTCGAAGGTCACGTACATGGTCGCGGCACTCTCGACGAGAGTCTCCTTGATCGCGGCGGCCTGCGCGTCGGTGTAATCCTGCTGTCGGCACGCGGGATTCGGTGACTGGGCGCTGCAGAGCCGGATGACAAACACAGTGGATTGCTGGTTGTCGCCGCTGCTGACGCGCTGCCAAATCAGGAACGCCCCAGCGGCGGTGGTGGCAATCAGCACCACGCACATGGCGACCACCGCAGCGATCACCTTCCCCCGAACACCTGGGCGACGCGGCGGCATGGAAGGCGGCGGTGAGGACGGTTGCCCGTACGCCTCCCCGTGCGGTGGCCCGTACGGCTGCTGGCCGTGGTCGTGCGGTGCCTGCGGCTGGGACGTGTCCATCGGCTCACGATAATTGCCAGGGATCCGCGAGTTGCTCAGCCTCGGCCACGAACTCATCGAGCTCTGCTGAGGTCAGGTGCGCCCGGGGAAGTAGGTAGCCGAGGACGAAGATCTCGATCCCGAGCATGTTTACGGCGGCAATGGGGTCGGCGAGCTCTGGCTCGCCGAGGGCGGCCCGGATCAGATGCTCCATTTCGAGAGCTGGCAGGCAGTCGAGTTCCTGGTGCGACGCCTGGGTCATCGACACGAAGGCGGCCACATCGGCTGGGGTAGCGTTGGGTCCGAAGTGCTCGTCGACCGCGAGCGCGAACACGGTACCGATGAATTGCAGGCCGCCTGTCCAACCGTCGCGGCCGAGCTGCACCGCGAAGGCGTCCGCGGCGTCCCAGTCAGCTCTGGCCAGGGCCCGAATCCGCTCGCTGAGGGAGGTTAGGTTCATGGGCGGGTCAGGCCGATGGTGGTGGCGAGGCGGGTTACGTCGGCCGTGGTGGTGCCGGTGCGGAGCACGGCGGTGAGTGCGGTACGGGCGGTGGGGCGGATGCGGGTCTCGGCGGGGGCGATGCGGTCGGCGGTGACCAGGGCTTGGCCAGCCGTGCGAGGGTTGCCGAGGTCGAGGTAGGCGCGGGTGATGTCGATCAGATGGGCGGCTCGGTGTTCGGCGGGTAGCCGTCCCCAGGCGTCGCTGCTGGTGGCGTACTGGTGGATGGTGATGGCCTGGTGGTTGTCGCCAAAGCTGGCGGCGATCAGGGCGCGGGCGAGGTCGACCACGGTGGACCCGAACGCGATGTCGCCGCTGTCGCGGTCGGGGTGGGTGTCGTGCGTGCCGGCCAGACGTGCCGCGTGGTCGGCGAGGTCACGGGCGGCGGTCGCGTCCCGGCAGGTCGCGGCCGAGAGAGCGGCTTCGACCAGCAGAGTCCCGGCCAGGGCCAGGTCGTCCGGCGCGGGCTTGTGGGATGGCGGCGGGGTGAGCTGGCGTACGGCGGTGATGCTGGCGGCCATCGCCAGCCGGCCTCGGTTGAGGGTGCGGAGCGCCTGAGCCAGTGGAATCGTCGCGAGCGCGGTGCGGATTCCCGGCGGCGGTGGCTATCGCCCGGTCGGCAGCCAGCCAGGCAAGGTTGGGCTCGCCGAGCTTGACAAGCAGGTGGGCAGCGAGCCGGTGTACCTGTACCAGCAGATCGAGGGTGTGCGCTGGGCCGGTGGTGGCTGCGAGGGTGCGGGCGTCGTGGAGTAGGTCGGGGAGCATCCGCAGCACCTGTGGGTGGTCGGCGTGCTGGTACGCCGTCCAGGCGTACGCCAGTTGGGCGGCGACTGACGGCGGCGGCTGGTGCTCGTCGACGCCGGCGCCGGGGGAGTCGTAGCAAGCCAGGGCGGCCCCCACCTGCTCCACTGCCCCGGCGACATCCTCGATTGACTTCGGCTGTCGTGCGGGGCGGGTGAGCAGGATCTCCGGGGTGACGCCGAGCGCCTCGGCGACAGCCTCGATGACCGAGAGCCGTTCGAGCTGTCGCACGCCGCGCTCGACCTTGTCGACCCAGCTTTTCGATTTGCCGATCCGGTTGGCGAAGACCTGTTGGGTCATTCCGCGCCGCGCTCGTAGCTGGGCCACTCGCCGCCCGTTGGCGACGTCTCGCTGTTGCGCTGTCGGCCTGGCCCGGTCATCGGTGGTCCACACGGTGCATGGCCTCGGTGGACTCGCCGCAGCGGGGGCACCACCGCGACTTGACCTTGAAGGCGAGGAGTCCGGGCAGGAACCCCGGCAGTAGGCCGCCGAACAGGATCGACAGGATCTCCTCGATCACGAGCGCCCACACCCCCGCCCGGTCACCGTTGACCCTCGACGATCCGGCGCAGGGCTTCGCAGCGTACGCGCAGCTGGATGCAGGGTGGGTGGTATTCGCTGGTGGGCCAGGTGCATTCGGGGGCGTGACCGGTGATCCAGACCGAGACGCTGGTGGCCGATGTGCTGTCGGTGTGCACCTTGGCGACGATCAGGGCAACGGTGCGGTCGACGTCGCAGTTGGCTTCGTCCGGGTGGTACCAGTCCTCGCTGTCGAGCCGCAGCAGGGTGCCGGGTGGGATGCACGGCAGGTCGGGTGCGGTCATCGGCTGCCTGCCTGTCCGGAGAGGATGCGCTGCTGGGCGTGGGGGAGGACCGGTCCGATCAGGGCGGTCGGAACGTCCCACGCCGGTCGGGTAGGGGTGGCGGATCGCCGGTCCTCCAGCCGATGCCGCCCGTGGTACTCCCGCCGCCGGCTCACCGCCCAGTCTCCGGTGTGAGGAGGCCGATCAGGACCGCCGACAGCAGGTTGGCGTACGGAATGTTCTCGTCGATCACGAGCACTCTCATCTTCTGGCGTGGCCGGGGGCAGGGGGTTGCCGCACCCACAACCCCCGGCCGTTCCACCGGACTTGAATCGGGTCACTGTCCGTTCGGGTGCGTCGAGTTGACCTCACCGAGGCGGTGGCGTGGGTCGGTGCGCGTGGTGCCTATCGGTGCGGATCAGTGCCGAGGGCTCCCTGTTCACGATGTGTCCGATACTGTGCGTGTGACCGGCCACTACGCATGGAGGGTCAGGGGAAGGTGACACTCAGCGGGGATGCGATCAGCCGTTTGTTGACCGAGGTGGGCTGGCAGCCCGAACAGCTTGCCCGGCGCCTCAATGAATGCGCGGAACGACATGGCCGAACAGAGCGACTGCACCTCAAGACGCCGTACAAGTGGAAGAAAGGCGACGTCCCCCGCAGTCCGTGGCCATCGTTGACCATCGCGCTGTTGTCCGAGCAGTTACGCCGAGCGGTCACTCTCGATGAGCTGGGTTGGCCTGACGACGGGTTTGAGGCTATGACCGCTTCTGCCGGCTTGGAGCTGCCCTGGTCACCAGCCGGGGCCTTGCAAGCGGCCGAGGTCGTGAACGAACCTGAAGGAATGATGCACCGACGGATGTTTCTCACTCTGCTCGGATCTGCACTGACGTCACCTGCGCACGAGTGGTTGATCACCCAGCAGCCATTAGACGTTGCGTCGACCACCGGTCGTCCGCTTTCCGGCGAGGTCGTTGACCACCTGGACGCCGTGACGGCCAGCCTCCGACGCATGGACGACCATCTCGGCAGCGGACAAACCCTAGGCCTGGTTCGCGAGCACCTGAGCATAGTCGTCGGAGTGCTGCGCAATCGTCGCTACCCGGACACCATTGGCCGCCGCCTTCACACCACCGCCGGTGAGCTGCTGCGCCTCGCCGGCTGGCTCTCATTCGACAATGGCCACCACAGTCAGGCGCAGCGGTTCTGGATCGCCGGTCTCTACCAGGCTCACACCGCTGGTGACCGTGGGCTCGGTGCGAACATTCTCGGATTCATGTCCTGCCAGGCCAAGGACCTCGGGCAACTCCGGCAAGCCGTGACCCTCGCGGAAACCGCGCGGGCGAGCTACCCGGGTACGAGTCCGAAGGTGGCGGCGATCCTCGACCTGCGGGCTGCCGAGGCGTATGCCAACAATCAGTCGGTGGCTGATGCCCGCCGTGCACTCGACAGTGCCTTCGACCGGCTCGCCGACAATCGGCCTGAGTACGGCGACCCGGACTGGGCCTACTGGATCAACGAGGCGCAGGCTCACGCGCAGGCGGGCTACTGCTACGTCAAGCTCGAAGATTGGTCACGTGCCCGAGAGCACCTACGAGCAGCGCTTCGGCTGCAGGGCAACGAGTACAGCCGTGAAGGCGCGCTGCGAAACGCCCTGCTCGCCACTACGTACGTCCGGCAAGGTCATCCCGACCTGGACAAAGCGCTTGCCCTCGGTGACCAGGCCGTCGATACCCTCACTGGCCAGGTCACTTCCGCGAGGTGCATCAAGCACGTGCGGAACCTTGTCGGCAGCCTGACCCCGTATCGACGTACTCCAACGGTCCACCGTTTCTGTCAGGACGCCAGAGACCTGATCGCCACCTGAGACGCAAACATCAGCGGTGGAGTCTGGAGGGGCATGGGTGCACTCCCTGAGGTCGCCGCGACCAGACGTGTCAAGATAGCCGATCTGCACGCCGTAGCTGCCGCCCTCTGCGTGGCCCGCACCACGCTCGACCAAGCGCGTTGGCGGCTTGCTGCGGTTGCGCACGGAGCGGAACGACAGGACGTCGTCGACGGGTCTACGTCATGGGAGCGGACGGCCGAGTGAGGTTCTGGAGAACGTACGTCGCCACAGACGAGCGGCCCACGTGCGTCGATTGGGGCAACCAGACCGAGGCAGATGGCGAGACAGCAGGTCATGACCAGTTCTCGGAGGACGATCCCTGGGGCTAGCGCTAACTGGTGTCAGTTGTTGCCGGCCTCGCGGGCGACACCGTGACCGTCAGTTAGGGAGCGCTCGTCACTCCTACGCTCTAGCCGGCCCACGTCCCGAGCGCGCCCGCATCTGCAACGGACGACAACGACGACGCTGGGGCCAGCCCGCCATGACACGCAAGCTGACCCCACCACCGCGAACGTTCCTGGTTACAGCAGAACTAGCCGCCTGTTTCCTGGCTGGTGACGAACGTGGGTGGGGCGTTGAGATTGATCTTTGCGAGGAGCTTCTGTGTCATGACGGTCAAGCCGATCGTGTTGAACGGCTTGCCGAGCGAGCGCATGAGGGAGTTCTCCGACGGCCGGTAGATGCCGTACTTGTAGGTGTACGCCCCTTCGTACGCACCGATGACACCGCCGTCTGGCGTGCTCTGTCCCAGCAGCCCGTACCACTTGGTCTTGCGGGAGGTGAGTTGGCTGGCGGTGTACCTCGTTACGTTGGGCGCGCTGGGCTCGGCCCCCGAGTAGCGGTTGTACGGCGTGTCGTACTCGTCAGCCAGGCCACCGATGGAGTGGCCCAGCTCGTGCTGGACGATCTGCCCGGATTGGGCGTTGCCGCCGGATGCGGTGGCCATGCTGCTGTAGCCGGCGCCGCCGTACTTGGTGCTGTTGCCGATGGCGACGATCATGTCGACCGCCGGGGCGTTCGCCGCGTACGACTTGGCCGTCGATTCGTTGAGGCACAGCAGGCGCTCGGTCCCGGAGCACCAGAAGTACATGCCCAGTGCCGTGTTCTTGTTGACACCCTGGTTGGGGTCGTTGTCCACACCCGATTCGGCGGAGACGACGTCCACCATCCACACGTTGAAGTAGTTCTTGTAGGTGCTGTACGGGGCGATCGTGGTGAGCGTGGCCCACTTCTCGGCGACGTGCTGGTGGTAGAGGGCGAGCTGGGACGACGTGTAGCCGTCGCCGACGAAGACGAGGTCGAACCGGTCGGCCGTGCTCCCGGTCTGCTGGAGCGCGGTGACGGTGGCAGGCGGCGGTGCTGCGGTGACACCGGCGGTCGTTGTCGGGGCGGCCTCGGCCGGGGCCGCGACCTGGCTTATCGTCCCGTCGGGCGAGAACGCTTCCAGCCAGCGGGTTCCGGCCGGGGCATCGGGTGCGGGGGCCGCCGACGCCTGAGTCGGCGATACGACGGCTGCGGCTGCCACGACGATGACTGTCACGGCGGCTAACCGGATGATCGGACGCAACGTGGGCCTCCTAGGCTCGATCGTGAACGGATGGCCGCGCGACCTGCTTCTAAATATCGAGGTGAATTCGTGACGTTCGGCAATCACGACATGCCATAACATCCGGGTGATGAACCTGGAGCTGCGTCACCTGCGGGCCCTGTGTGTCATCGCCGACACCGGGAGCATCACGAAGGCCGCAGCCACGCTGGGCGTGTCCCAGCCGGCCCTCACAGCTTTGTTGCAGCGGGTGGAACGGGAGATCGGCGGCCAGGTCTTCACGCGAGGGCGGCACGGCGTCCGGCCGACGTCGCTGGGGCAGTTCGTCCTCGTCCGCGCCCGTACGGTGCTGATGGCCATGGAGGACCTGCACCGCACCGCCGCTCGCCAGATCCGGCCGGTGACCGACACGGTTCGCCTCGGCGGACTCGCCGGCCCGGTTTCGGTTGGGCTCGCCGATCGGCTCGGCGACCATCTTCCCGATGTCGAGGTTCGACTGCACGCTGAGTATTCGCCGCGGCTGCTGTGGGAACTGCTGCAATCCGGCCGGCTGGACGCCGCCGCGATGCTCGACTATCCGGGTTTCGAGCTGCGGCCACCGCCCACTGTGCTGTGGGAGGTGATCGTGTTTGAGCCGGTCTTCGTGGCCCTGTGGGAGGGGCACCGGTTTGCCGAGCGCGACGAGGTGGATCTGGCGGATCTCGCCGACGAGCCGATGGCCCTGACCCCGTCGGACGGGGCCGGCTGGCCGGATTGTTGGCACCTGGCGTGTCAGCAGGCGGGCTTCGCTCCACGCGTGCTCTACACCATCTCCGATGCCGTTCCGATCCGGGAGATGGTCGCCACCCGCCGAGCCATCAGTCCGTGCCAGGCCGTGTTTCCGGCCAGCGACGGGGTAGTGGTGCGACCTCTCGCCGGCAACCCGATCACCCTGCGTCACCTTCTGGTGTGCCGCCGGGACGGTCCGCTGGCCGAGCACTTCGACGACCTCGTCCGGCTGGCCCGGGAGGCGTACCAGGCGTATGCCGCGCGACGCCCCGAGTATCTCAGGTGGCTACGCCGGCACGACGACGATGGATTACCGGCCATCCCAGCTTTCCATAATGCAGATCTTATGGATTCAGTCTGACCTCGGACTTTGTAGGTTATTTCGGCGTACGTCAACGAGTGGCAGCGGTCGACCTGTAGCGGGCCGACGAAGCTGCGCCAAGCATGGCGGAGCATCAGTCTTCCCTAATCGATGCGGATAGACCACAGTCGACGTCGGCACAGTCCCACTCGGCCGGCCCGGCCCACTCCTATCCGAGGAGCCTTCGTGACGCACTGGCGACGAATATCGAACTTCGCTCTCGCGCTGGCGCTCGCCAGCAGCCTGGGCGCGGCGGTCGGCTCCCGGCCTGCCGCCGCGGAAGCAACCGGCACCGCCGGCACCGCAGCGGCAGCCGGGACTGCTGAGGCAACCGGCACCGTGGCGGCAGCCAGCAGCGCTGGGGCGGACATCCGTACGCGGATCGAGGCGATTCCCGGCGTGACGGTGGTTTCCGACCGGACGGTGGCGCTGGGCTACCGGCAGTTCATCCTGACCTTTCGCCAGCCGAACGACCATCGGGACCCCGGTAGGGGCAGCTTCGCGCAGCGCATCAACCTGATGCACCTCGACGTCGATCTCCCGACGGTTCTGTATACCTCCGGTTACGGCGTCTCCACCGGGACCTCCCGGTCGGAGCCCACGCGGCTGCTCGGTGGGAACCAGATCTCACTGGAACACCGCTTCTTCGTGCCGTCCCGGCCGTCCCCGACGGACTGGCGGGATCTGAACATCTGGCAGGCCGCCAGTGACCAACACCGTGTCGTCGAAGCGTTCAAGCCCATCTACGCCAGCAAATGGATCTCGACGGGCGCCAGCAAGGGTGGCATGACCGCCGTCTACCACCGCAGGTTCTTTCCCGACGACGTCGACGGCACGGTCGCCTACGTTGCGCCCAACGACGTGGTGAACAAGGAGGACTCTGCCTACGATGCCTTCTTCGCCTCCGTAGGCACCGACCCGGTGTGCCGGGCCGACCTGAGCAACCTCCAGGCCGAGGCGCTACGGCGGCGAGGCGAGCTGGTGCCGCGCTTCGAGACGTACGCGACGACCAACGGCTTCACGTTCACCAGCATCTTCGGTACGGCCGACGTGGCGTTCGAGATGTTGGTCATGGATACCGTCTGGGCCTTCTGGCAGTACCTGGGCCAGGCCTGGTGTTCGAGTGTGCCGAAGACGGGGGCGGCGACGGACGACATCTGGGACTTCCTCGACGATGTCGCGGGCTTCACCTTCTACACCGACCAGGGCCTGACGCCGTACGCGCCGTACTACTACCAGGCTGCCACCCAGCTCGGCTCGCCCGCTCTCAAGTTCAGGCACCTCCGGGGCCTGCTGCGCTATCCCGGGGCCTACGACGCGGCGAACTGGGTGCCGCGGGACATTCCGGTGGGCCGGTTCGAACCGCAGGTGATGCGCCACGTCGACAACTGGGTCCGGCACGATGGCTCGGAGTTGATGTTTGTCTACGGCGAGCGGGACCCGTGGGGCTCCGAGCCGTTCCGGCTCGGTCCGGGCACGCGCGACTCGTTTGTGTTCAAGGCATCGGGTGCCAACCACGGTGCCAACATCGCCGGACTGACCGGGGCTGACGGCGCTGTCGCCACCGCCGCGTTGCTGCGCTGGGCCACCCCGGATTCGTCGGTCGAGTCGGGTCAGGGACCGAGCAGCCGGGCTGGAAAGCGCCTGCCGGTCCGGGGCTTCCGGACCGAACTGGATGAACGATGCGTGGCGGACGGCGATCCCCGGGCCTGCCGCCACTGACGGCAGTATCTGCCTGCTGCCAACGACGGCAGCGCCAAAGGGTGTCCAGATCGGCGTGACAGCCGACCTGGACACCCTCGGCGACATCGTGACCCGGCAGACTAGGCGGTGGAGCCGGGTCGGCCGCCACCGGGCTTGTCCTGGACATTCCAAGTGATCGTCGAGCTCAGGATGTCCCGCTGGTACGTGGGGTTCCGGACGAAGCCGGTGGTGTCGGTGACCCGGACCGTGTAGGTGCAGGCACCCCTACCCCGCAGGTCCTTGCGACCGCACCACGGTGACTCCGGCTGTCCCTTGGGCTGCTTGGGCTTCTTGGTCAGGACTTCGACGGAGGTCCGGCCAGCCCACTGGGTGATCTCATGGCCGTTGATGAACCAGCGGGTGGTCACCGTCGGGATGGGCACGGGGGCGACCGTCAGTGTGGCCCGGTCCCGGACCGGTGCCCTGTTCGGGGTGGCACTGTCGACCAGACCGGTCGTCTCGTAGAGCTTACGGGTCATCTCCTCGCGGCCGACCAGGTTGAACGGCTGGCGCAGGGAGCGCATCAGCGAGTTGTCGCTGGGCCGGTAGATGCCGAGGTTGTAGTAGTAGGCGCCTTCGAACGTGCCGATGGTGCCGCCGTCCGGGCTGGCCTCACCGAGCCAGTACCACCACTTCGTTCGCTGCGTGACCTGCTGGTTGGCGTTGTGGACGGAGACGTTGGCGTACGGCGGTTCCTCGCCGGTGTAGGTGCTGCCGTCATCCGGGTAGGCCCAGTACGGGTACTCGTCGGCCAGGTCGCCGAGGGAGTGGCCGAGCTCGTGCGGCAGGATCTCCGGTCCGGCCGAGTGTCCGCCGGAGAAGGTGACCAGGTTGTCCTCGATGTAGCCGGCACCACCGTACGTGGGGCTGTTGATGACGACGGCGATCTGGTCGAACGCGGGAGCGAGCCCCGCGTACGACTCGGCGGTGGGAACGTCGAGGCAGATCAGGCGTTCCAGGCCGTCGCAGTAGTAGGTGCTGTTGAGCGCGGTGTCCTTGACCACGCCCTCGGTCGGGTCGTTGTCGGAGCCGGACTCGTTGGAGACGACGTTGACCTGCCAGACGTTGAAGAGTGTGCGATAGCTGCGGAACGGCTCGCGTTGGGCCAGGATGTTCCAGCTGTAGGCCACCTGGCTGGCGTACAGGTCCTGCTCGGATTCGGTGTAGCCGTCGCCGAGGTAGACCAGGTCGATGCGCTTGTCACTGGGGCCGTTGATCTCGATCGGCGTCACCGTCGCGGTCGGCGGGGCCACGCTCCGTTGCTGGGCACCGACCTGGGCCGGCACCTCCACATAACCCTGTGGGCCGTGCTCGCCAAAGACCTCGACCTTTCGCTCGCTCGGGCCTTGGGCGTGGGCGGGTACGGCCAGAACACAGCTGGTGACGAGAAGGGCGCCGACGAGCAGGGGGAGTCTGCGCACGGGTTCTCCTTTCCGGGGAAGTGCGCAGAGTGTTGCCTGCCACCGGTCACGATCGGGTCACGTCGGCGCGGTCCGGGTTGGCCGCCTGTCCGGCAGGTTGGGCATATCCGCAGCTCGGAGCCGGGGATAACGCGGTGGATATCCCCGGTCGGGATGGAACCCGACAGCGGTGCCATTCCTGCGCTGCCGGGATCGGCCCGGTAGGCCGGGAGCGGCCATAACCGGGCTCGGGGACTCCGTCTGGGACGCCCTCGATTCCAAGGCATCCCGCTGAACCAAACTCTTCCGAAGGGATTCTGATATGCGAACATCCGCGAGAAGAGCCGCTTCCGTGGGCCTGCTCGCCGTGGTCACGCTGGCCGGTTCGGCGTGCACCAGCGGTGGCGGCGGCGGGGACCCGACAGCCCACCGACGTCGGACAAGGTGGAGACATCCACCGTGACGATCGGCGACGCAGCCGCCTCGACCGGTCCCGCCAACTGACCACCTACAAGTTGGTGGACGGGAAGTTCGTGCTGGTGGGTGATCTCGCCACCGACACCGGGACCAGCGCCGACGGCGGCCGGACCTGGAAGTTCACGCTCAAGGGCGGGATCAAGTTCGACGACGGTACGCCGGTCACCGCCAAGGACGTGAAGTACGGCATCGAGCGCCTCTACGACCCGGGGAAGGTGCTCGGACCCAAGTACGTGCCGCAGTGGTTGTCCGGCGGCGACTACGCCAAGGCGTACTAGGGGCCGGCGAAGAGCGGATCAACCCCGAGCACTACCACCGGTTCCCACACGAGTTCTCCGGCGGGCAACGCCAGCGGATCGGCATCGCCCGCGCGCTGGTCACCGAGCCGAAGTTGATCGTCGCCGACGAGCCCGTCTCCGCGCTGGACGTCTCCATCCAGGCCCAGGTGATCAACCTGCTGCACCGGCTCCAGGGCGATCTGGGAATAGCGTTCCTGTTCATCGCCCACGACCTGGCGGTGGTCCGCCACTTCTGCCACCGGGTCGCGGTGATGTACCTCGGCCGGATCGTCGAGGTCGCGGATCGCCAGACGCTCTACACCCGCCCCGCGCACCCGTACACCCACGCGCTGCTCTCCGCGGTGCCAGCCTTCCCCGAACTCACACCTCACCCCGGACCATCGCGCGAAGCCGGTCGAACACCGCCGGCCGGGCACTGAGCCCGTCATGGACGTGCTCGTTGGTGACCCACGGCCGCAGCCCCCGGACCTGGCCGGCGGTCACCATCGACTGTGCGAAGTCGACGTAGAGGTCATCGAAGTAGACGACCGCCGCGACGGGAACGGTGTTGCCGGCCAACCGGTCCGGGTCGTACAGGCGTGGCCAGTCGTCATGAGCGGCCAGCAGATCGGCGCACCCGCGCAGTGGCCTGAGCGCTGGATCCTGGTCGAAGAGCCAGGGATAGAACATCTCCGCCGTGAAGTTGACCTCGGCGCGGTGCCACAGGTCGAACTCGTCGAACTCGGCCCGCACCCGGCTCGCCGACCAGGACGAAGCGGTGCCCTGGCAGTAGATCGACTCATGTAGCAGCGCGTACAACGGCTGGCCGGCCATCGACACCATCCGGTCGACGCCGCGCAGGAAGGTGTCGGAGAGGACCGGTCCGCCCGGCGCGGATATGAAGGCCAGTTCGAGCAGATGGTGCAGGTTGTCGAAACCACTTGCCATGCCGAACGTGAGGCCCGACATCTGGAACCGCTCGGTCGACAGCCGCTCGCCGCTGGGCAGTCGGATGTCGTTGTCGGCGAGGTGGTCCACCACCTGCCGTACCACCTTTCGATCTCCCGGGTAGCGCGTGTAGAACCGCTCGGTGTGGGCCAACGCCCGGGGATAGGCTGCCCGGTACACCTGGTCCGGGTGGGCGGTCAGGCTCGGCAGGCCGCCGGCGATCATCACCTCGGCCAGGCCCTGGGGCGCCGATGAGAGGTAGGTCATCGCGCAGAAGCCGCCGAAGCTCTGCCCGAGCAGGCTCCACGGCCGGTCCCCGAGCAACTGCCGGCGGATGAGTTCCGCGTCCTGCACGATCGCGTCCGCCCGGAAATGACGCAGGTAGGCCGCTGCCTCCGCGTCGGTGCGCCCGGCCAGCGACTGCCGGTTCAGCGGGGTGCTGCGGCCGGTACCCCGCTGGTCGAGCAGCAGTACCCGATAGTTCCGTAGCGCCTGGTGTAGCCACGCGCTCGACGACGACGGCCGGTCGGCCGCACTTCCCGGCCCACCCTGGAGGAACAACAACCACGGCAGGTCCCGGTTGTCGGCGTTCTGCTGGGCGACGACCTCACGGGCGAACAGTTCGATCAGTGGCCCGTCGGGATCATCATGATCGAGTGGAACCTCCAGCAGGTGCTCCACGCACACCTGGCCTGGCCGGATGTACCTCAGCGTCATCCCGATGCATCCTCCGCGGTAGTGGGGTTGGAGGAACTATCACCCAGCGCCGTTGGGGCTGTCCCATCCCAGACATCGACAACCCCCCGGTTATGCCGATCCCATCTGCTGCGTCCCAGCCCCATCTGCTGAGGTGCCTGGCCCCATCCGCTGCGGTCGGTTGCCTCTGCGTCGACGGACGCGACCTGCGTAAGTGCCCTGCAAAGCGCGCATACCGGGCGATAATTGCGATTATGGCGACGAAAGCGGAACGTAGTGCTGGCGAGCGCCCGTACACGATCGGCCTCGTGCTGCATCCCAGCAGGAGCGTGCTGGACTCGATCCAGGTGATCACGGAGTTCGGGGCGGCCCACGGTGTTGCCGTCATCGCTCGGGTGGCGGATGCCGATCGTGTCGGTAGCGATGTCACGTTGGTCGACACGGAGGAGTTCGTCGACCGGGCCGACGCGGTGGTGAGCCTGGGCGGTAACGGCACGATGCTCGGCGCGATGCGGCTGGTCGTGGACCGGGGTGTACCAGTCCTGGGCGTCAACCATGGCCGGCTCGGATTCCTGGTGGAGATCGCCCCGACGGAGTTGGCGGCCGCCCTGGTCCGGCTGGTCGAGAACACGTTCACCCTGGAGCCGCACAGCTGCCTCGACGTGGGCGTCCAGGGAGCCACTGCCAGTTGGATGGCCTTCAACGACGTGGTGCTCACCGCAACGAAGCCGTTCGGCGGGATGACGGTCGACCTGCTGGTCAACGGGGCGGGGCACGGCTACTACCGGGGCGACGCCCTCGTCTGCTGCACGCCGATCGGGTCCACGGCCTACAACTACGCGGCCGGTGGGCCGGTCGTCTCGCCCTCCTCTCCGTCGGTGGTGCTCACCCCGGTGGCACCGATGTCGGGCATCGGCCGGTCGGTCGTACTCGGCGGCGACGACGTCATCTCGCTGGCGAACCCTTCGCCCGATCAGCCGTTACTCGTGTCGATCGACGGCGTACGCGCGGGCCAGCTCGATCCGCAGGGGGCGCTGTCGATCAGTTTGCACAACGACGCGGTCTCCCTGATCCGGTTGGACGCGGACATCCATGCCCAACGGGCCAGGGTCAAGCTCAGCCTCCTCGACCTCCCGCTGCGTCCGGACCAACTGCTCGAACTCATCCCACAGCCGCTGCGCGAACGTGCCGAGCGGCACCGGAGAGCCAACTCCTGATCCGTCCTCCCGGGGCGTTTCATTCGGCAGCCAGGCAAGCCAGGCAAGCCAGGCTGCCAACCCGGGCGGAAAGGTGCCTGTCAGGATGGCTGGCCGATGCCCTGCGGGACGTTGGCCTACGGTTGGTTGGGCCTGGTGAGCTGAGCGACCACCCGACTGACCTCCCGCTGGGCGGTGGCCAGGTCGATGCCGAGCCGATTGAGGACCTGCGCGGCCACGCCCGCACCTTCGGCGAGCAGCCCGAGCAGGATGTGTTCGGTGCCGATGTAGTCGGTGCCGAGTTGGTCTGCGCTCTGCGCCGCCAGTTGCAGACTCCGCGTGGCTGGCGGCGTGAACGGAAGGTGCCCGACCGGCGCGGTGCTACCGATCCCGATGACCTGGTCGATCTGGGTGCGAAGTTGCTCGTTCGAGTGGCCCAGCCGTTCCAGCACGAACGGCGCTATGCCTTGCCCTTCGGCGAGCAGTCCGAGCAGGAGATGCTCGGTGTCGATGTGCGGATGCTTGTGGTCCCGGGCCTCTTGCTGGGCCAACACCACGACCCGCCGTGCCCGGTCAGTCAACCGTTCGAACACCGCACCAACCCCCTCTGGTTCGGCAGTAGAGCCTAGTCGAAGCGACGAGCACGGTGGGCGTTCCGTTTCCCAGGGAACACCCCGCCACCAAGCCCACCTGGTGATCATGAACCTGGCGCCCGTTCGATGCCACCTGCGCCGCCTGACTCGGACTCCAATGCTGACGGGCATCTCGTACGACGTGGAACGTCCCAACGCTCGTGAACCAGATCCCACGCCGGGTGCCCTCAACCGTTCGCCGATGCCGCATCCGCACTCCGCTAACCTGAGTCGCTGTGGGGGCGACATTCAGGGACGACCCCGGCCGTGTCACGGATGAGAAATCGCCATTGGCCTTCTTCGTCGACGTGGTCCGAACAGGCACCGTGGCCGGCGCCGACTGGACGTTCACGCCGGACGAGGTTGCCCAGGCGATGGGCATCGAGCCTGCGGAGAACCAGAACGGGCGGTCGTTGTGGCACGACTACGGTCTGGTCGAGTTCTTCTGGGAACAAACCGCCGACGGGCAGTCCTGGCGGGGCACCCACTTCAGCGTCCAGGTTCACCGACTCGGCGGCGGCGTTGAGTACGTGCTCCCGCCCGTCGTGGCAGACGCCACCGCCACCGCCACCGCCACCGCGTCGGACGAGGTCGCCTTCGATGCGCTTTGCCAGGCACTCGAGCCCGTGTCCCTGGTGCCGATGCCATGGTCCGATCCCGACCTGCACGCCTGGTGTCAGCCTGACTCCACCGTATTGGTGCTGGTCGTCACCGACGATCCTGATCCGGCCAGCCATGCGTCGACGGTGCGGCCGGGGCACGTATACAAGATCTCTGCACCGCACCACCCCGGGCGCATCGATCTCACCGGCATCGCGTCAACCGGAATGGGCGCGACAGCCCGGCACCTGCTCAACCTCGATATGGACGGCCGATACGCCTGGCTGACTCGACGACTCGCCACCGAGACCGGTGACGCCAACTGGTGGTTGCACCTCTACGGGCACGTCGATGTCCGCATCCACGAGCAACCACGACGCCGGCCACAGTGGGTCGTCCTGCGACTGTGGCTACTCGACCGAGCCGCCACCGTCGGTCCGTTCCGCCCGCACGAGCACGCCGAGGCCCGGGCCCGGTTCGTCGGTGACCTGTTCGCCCGCGGTATTGCCAAAGGACTTGATGGTGTCCTGCCCACCGCCGACGAACTCGTCCGGTCGTGCCTCGCCGCCATTCCGATCACCATCGCGGAGGTTACCAGCATCGACGACTGGCGACACGAGTCCCTCGACACCATACGTCGCCTCCGCCTGGCCAAGAACCTGATCAATGCTGCTCAGGGCCACCGAGTACGGGTCACCCACCCAGGTACCCTCGCCGATCTTGATCAGTGGATTCGCTTCCAACCCTGCTTCGCCTGACAACCCCCCAACCGCCACGCGGGCGGACAGATGAGTTCCGACCTGATCGTGCAGCGGCTCGTGGTCGATGGTGCCGGACTCGACGCGGCGATCGACGGAACCGACTGTCCGGGCTCAGGGGGCAAACAGGACGGCGGCCTGCGGAATCGTACCGATACGTAGTCTTGTCGGTTGCGTCTTCGGCAGGCAGGCTGGCCCGATGGGGCGGTCGGATAGCGACAAGCTGGGCGACGGTGACCTACCACCTGCCGGAATTCGGCGCATTGGCTCAGGAGACGAGGCCCGGAAGCTCGCTCACCGGCTGCTGACACCGGGACGGCGGTGGCCGGTTGTCGTACTGACGATCTCGGCCGGGCACGACGAACCCTTCGGGGACCCGGAGGAGATCAAGGAGGCAGTCGGCGACCTGGCCGAGGTGGTGTTGATGCCGACGAGCGAGGTCTCTTGGGCGTTCTCCGGCGAGATGCCAGCCCTGACCCAGGTGTACGGCGGTGCCGGGCGGGTGTACCCGGTCGACCACGGCTGGGTCGGGATGCCGAGCCGCAGCCGACTACGGTTCGCCTACACGTCCCGCGACCGGCCTCGGATCACTGACCAGCTGATCAACGACACGCTGGCGGCGGCGATGGCGGCCGGGCTGGTCGAGTCGCGTACCCGGCCCGGGATCCAGCAACGGTCGGGCCAGGTGCAGGGCGTGATCGGGTCACGGGCCCTGGTGACCCTGGCCGACAACTCGGTGGCGACAGTCTGGGAGGAGCTGACCGTCCCGGGCGTTCCCCTGGATCGGCTGTTGACCAAGGGACAGTCCGTTGTGGGCACCTACGACCCGGTTTCGCGGCGGCTGGATCTGCGGGACGCGGTGCGGTTCACCGATCCGGTCGACGCCGAGCGGGCGGTGAACGCGACGTACCGGATCGGGGACGTCGTCCTGGCGGATGTGGCGGAGGTGGCCGAGGAGGCGGTGCGGCTCCGGCTCCTCCCCGAACTCACCATCGCGGTCGACCGCGATGCGGTGACCACCAACCCGATGGACCTGCTGACCGGACTGTTCACCGTGGGCGAGATCGTCGCCTGTCGCGTCGTCGCGCTCGATCCGCCACGGCTACGCCTGGACGACGTCGACGACGCGGAGTCGCTCAAGTCCGCGCCGAGTCTGCTTTCCGACGGTCCACCCTGGTTGTGCTTGCCCGAGCCCTCGCCGCCGCCCCCGGCCGCATCGTCGTCGTCGCCGATGCCGGTCGCCCCGTCATCGTCGTCGGTGGGCCTGGCATCGTCGGTCGGGCCGAAGGGGTCGCCCACGGTGCCCCGGCAGCCGACCCCGTTCGACCTGGACCGACGTCGTACGAACGGCGGACAGCCGGTGGCACCGCGGCTCGCCTCCGGAGTACGCCTTGAGGAACTCCAGCAGCTGGGCGCCGAACTGGCGGCGGAACGGGCCACCCGTCGGGCCCTGGCCGACGAACTCGCCGGTCTGCGCCTTCGGGCAGCGGAACTGGAGGAGGATCTGGCGCACGCGAACCGCTCCATCGAGCAACTACAGACCCGCTACCGCAACGCTGACCGGGTGAGACAGCAGGCAGCCAAGCAGCTCAAGAGCCTCCAGGGGCGGGCCGAGCCGCCGCGCGACCGGGTCGACCAGTTGTTCCTGGATTCCGAGGAGCAGTTCCGCTACGAGATTTTCTGCGAGTGGGCGCAGCGGATTCCAGCCGCCGAGAAGGCGGAGCGGCCCCTGGCCCCGTACACGTTGGGCCCCGACTTTCTTGCCTCCATCGACCAGGCCGAGGGGGTGAGCCGGGTCAAGGTGGTGGCCGTGGTGGTGGAGGTGCTCACCGAGCAGGTCCAGCGCATGGTCGGCCGCGACCTGCATCGGCTGCGTGACGGGCTGGCCGGGAGTTCGTATGTCAGTCGACCCGACGGGGCGACCTGCTGGCGCGTCGCGCTACAACGCAATGCCGCCGCCGCGCGGCGTCTGCACTATTGGCGTACGCCACACGGTTACGAGTTCTCCCGGGTCGTTCTGCACGACGACTACCGGCCCTGACCGTACGACGAAAGTAGGCCGACCGCCGTTGTTCGATCAGGCAGCGCCCGATGCGGTCAGCCGCTGATCGCGATCCAGGTGGCGCGGGCGCGGGCCAGTTCGGTGCCGGCCGAGTCGTAGAGGGTGGTGTGCACGAGGGCTTTGCGCCCTTCGACCGAGGTCAGCGCTCCGCGTACCACGCACTCGTTCCCGGGTACGGGCAGCCGGTCCAGTCGTGCGGCGATCCGACCCAACACGTACGGCCGACCGGCACCGATCACCGCCCAGCCGCCGGGGCAGTCCAGCGCGGCCCAGAGCATCGCGGGTGACACATCCCCTGGAACGGTCCACGGGGCGGCGGTGCTGCCGTCCGGCATTCGGCCGGGGAAGATGCGTAGCCCGTCGGCACGTTCCGGCCCGCAGACGTAGCAGGTGGGGAACGGATGTTCGGTGAAGCCCGCGTATCCGGCGGAGACCGCGACCGCGTCGGCGTATCCGATCGGCGGGATGACGGTGTCGATCTCGTCGGCCGGCACAACGTCGGCCACGACGGTGCCGTCGGGGGCGTGGACCTGACCGCCGACCCGGGACAGCGGAGTGTCCAGCGGGGGTGGCGTGCGCAGCGTGACCTGACCGCCATCGGAGCCGGCGAAGATGCCCGCCGAGTAGCCACCGTTGCCCGAGCCGGCCGGCCCGTTGAAGCGCGCTGGAACGATCATCGCTCTTCCTCTCCGCTCCGGTGTCAGGAAGGGCCCCCTCCAGGGCGGGGCGGATTCCAGGGGTCGTTGCAACACAGGTGATCAACTGGCTTCGGTCAGAAGCTTAGCGATGCGCTCGGCTGGGGTGTCCCAGCCGAGTGTTTTGCGTGGTCGGCCGTTGAGTTCGGCGGCGACGGCGGCGAGGTGCTCCGGGGCGTGGACGGCGAGGTCGGTGCCTTTGGGGAAGTACTGGCGAAGCAGACCGTTGGTGTTCTCGTTGGAGCCGCGTTGCCAGGGCGAGTGTGGATCACAGAAGTAGACGGGAATGTCCGCAGCGGTGCTGAACTGGTGGTGCAGGGCCATTTCGGTGCCTTGGTCCCAGGTCAGGGATCGTTTGAGGTGGGCCGGCAGGGTGGCGACGGTGGCCTGCAGCGCGTCACGGACACGCTCAGCGGTACGACCGCGACCCAGGTGCACCAACAGGACGTAGCGGGTAGCGCGTTCCACCAGGGTGCCGATGGCCGAGGCGCTGTCCTTACCGATGATGAGGTCGCCTTCCCAGTGGCCGGGCACGGCCCGGTCGTCGGCTTCGGCGGGCCGGTCGCTGATCATCACCATGGGCGCGGTGAAGCGAGGCTGACGTTGTCCGGGTTGGCGGCGCGGGCGGCGGACCGCGCGGCCGGTACGCAGCGCCCGAGTCAGCTCGCGGCGTAGCTCACCGCGTCCCTGCACGTAGAGCGCCTGGTAGATCGTTTCGTGGGTCACGTGCATCCCTGGCTGGTCGGGGAAGTCTCGCCGCAACCGTTGCACGATCTGTTCCGGGCTCCACTTACGGTCCAAGCCGTCCTGCACTGCCTGGCGTAGCCGCGGGTTCGCGGCGAGCTTGCCCGTCTTCGGCCGTGGGCGCCGCTGTTCGGCCCGTGCCTGAGCCGCGTGAGGGCGGTAGTCCCCTGTCCCGGGATGGGCATTACGGCGCAGTTCACGGCTGATCGTGGACGGATCCCGCCCCACCTCGGCTGCGATCGACCGAAGCGACCTGCCCTCGCGCCGCAGGTCAGCGATCAGGATCCGGTCGTCCACGGACAGAAACCGACCGGAGGAAGTCCCGGGCCGGGCAGGAGGTTGCGCCTCCTGCCCGGCCCGGGACTTCCGCCCGTGCCGCCAACGATGGCCAGTACGCCGGTTGACCCCGACGATCCGACACGCCTGTGCGGTACCTACACCCTGCGCCACAAGATCAAGATAAGCCTGACGCTCAGCATGCAACTTCTTCCGGCCCTGAGGCGCCCGGTCCTTACGGATCTCGAACACTGCAACTCCTGAACAGATCAGGTGTTGCAACCACCACTAGAACTCAAGCGGTAAGCGATAAGAAGGGGTCCTTCCTCACCCATCAGCGAGGGTACGGGGTGGGGCGGGCAGGGGCATCGTCGCGACCCGCCCGCCCGCACACCCACCCACCCGGTCGTCGGTCAGGCGTCCTGCGGATACCAGCGCAGCTCGACGGTGTTGCCGTCCGGGTCCCGTACGTAGATCGAGGTCGCCCGGCCCCGTGCGCCGAACCGTCCCACCGGTCCCTCCAGCACGGTGAAGACGCCCGAGTCGATGACTTCCTGCCAGTCCAGTGGTTCCACCGTCAGGCAGATGTGGTCGACGTTCGACTCGTTCCGGTCGCGGGAGAAGAAGTCGATGATGGTCTCGGGGGACACCCGAGCCGAAGGGAAGCCGACCTTGCCGGCCCGCCACTCGTCGACCCGTACCGGCTCCAGGCCGAGTGGTCCACAGTAGAACGCCAATGCCCGTTCGATGTCTTCGACGTTGAGCACCAGGTGGTCGAAGGCCTTAACTCGCATGATCGTCATTTCGTCTCCAGTTTCTGGGCCTGACGCAGCCAGTCGGCGAAGAGGGCGGCATCGATCTCGTCGACGGTGTGCAGCTTCACCGAGGCCATCTCGCGGGCCCCGGGGACGAGTCGGCCGGAGGAGTCGGCGACCTGCTGCCCACGCCACAACCCGAAGGTCAGGTGCGACTTGTAGGCCTTCAGCAGGCAGATCGGGTCCTTTCCCGGCTTGTCGCCGAGGCCCCAGACCGGGTGGCCGTGCCACATCGCGCCGATGGCACCGGGCAGGGCTGTGTCGATGACCGGTCGTAGTGTTTCCCCTATCTCCCGCAGCGGGGCGTCGAGGCCGGTCAGATAGTCCGTGACAGTCGTTTCACTCATGGTGGGCTTCCTCGGGTTCCGGTCGGGATCAGGCGGGCTGGTAGTGCAGGTGGGCCACGCCGGTACGGAAGGTGGCCGAGGCGGCGAGGGTCAGCGGGATCCGGTCGCCGCTGTCGAAGAGGCGCTCTCCCTTGCCGAGCACGATCGGATGCACGAGCAGGTGCAGGTCGTCGACGAGGCCGGCGCGGAGCAGGGCGCGGGTGAGGGTGATGCTGCCGGAGATGCCGATGTCGCGACCCGGCTGCTGCTTGAGTGCGGTCAGCTTGGCGACGACGTCCCCGTCGAGGATGGTCGAGTTGTTCCACTCGGCCGTCTCCATGGTCCGGGAGGCGACGAGTTTCGGCATCGCGTTCAACGCCTCGGCCATCTCACCGGTCTGGTGGGGCCAGGTCGCCGCGAACGTCTCGTACGTTGCCCGACCCAGCAGCAGCGCCCCGGCGTTGGCCATGATCCCGCCGACGACCGCGTTCATCTCGTCGTTCAGATACGGGAAGTGCCAGGTCTCGGGGGCCTCCACCACTCCGTCGAGGGAGATGAAGAGGCCGGTAACGATGCGGCGGGTTCCGGTGCCGGTGCGGTGGCTGTCAGTGGTGGTGCTGGACATGCGGGTACCCCCGTGGATCGTGGTTGGGACCCGGCCGGCGGTTCTTCCCGGCGGCCGGTGACGTTGTCCACGATCCGCCGAGCGGCGACGCCGACCAAGCCCCGATCGGACTACGATCGTTGACTCGGATTCAACGATCGGGGGTCGTGGTGCTGGAACGGTACGAGGTCGAGACATTCCTGACGCTCGCCGAGGAACTGCACTTCGGTCGTACCGCCGAGCGGCTACGGGTCACCACCGGACGGATCAGTCACGTCGTCAAGAAGCTGGAACGCCGGATCGGGGCACCACTGTTCGAGCGCACCAGTCGGGTCGTTGTGCTCACCCCGATCGGGCGGCAACTCGCCGACGACCTGGCCCCCCTGGTGGCCCAGACGGACCAGGCGGTACGCCGAGCCGTCGACGCGGGCCGGGGGATCAGCGGCCAACTGCGGGTGGCGTTCCTGGGGGAGTGGACCGCGCCGGTGCTGCTCAAGGCGGTCAGTCTCTTCGCCGAACGGCATCCCGACTGCGAGGTGCACGTGCACGAGGTGCAACTGTCCAACTCCCGAGCCAGCCTGCTCGATAGGTCCATCGACATCCTCATCGCGTCGTACCCGTTCGACGGCATGGCCTGCGGGCCGGTGTTGCTCACGGAGGCCCGGGTGCTGGCCGTGGCCGCCGGGCACCCGTTGGCCGGCGCGGAGTCGGTGTCCCTGGAGGTCCTGGCCGAGCACCCGGTGGTGCAGTACCCGTCGATGACCTCCGCCGCATTCAAGCGGGATCGGACCCCCGACCGCACCCCAGCCGGCCACCCGGTGCGAAAGGGACCGGCAGGCAACAGCTTCTCCGAGATGCTCTCCCTGGTCGCGATGGGTCGGGGCATCCTGCCGGTGGGGGAGCACACCCGTCGTTACTATCCCCGCCCGGATGTCGCCTACGTGCCGATCCACGACGCCCCGCCGATCGAGCGGGGGCCGATCTGGCTGGAGTCGAACACGACCGCCCGGATACGCGAGTTCGTCCGCGCCGCCGCCGACGCCAATCCACGTCCACTGTCGAGCTGACCGTGCGTTACCCGGGTTCGTCCGGGTGATCCGGGTCGCGAACCCAGGTCACGCAGGTCGGTCGCTGACCGGTGGTGACGTACTCCAGGACCGCCTGGCGGGCGGTTGCGGCCCGCACCCGGGCGCGGCTGGCCGGTACGGTGATCAAGCCTGTGTCGGGGGACTCCAGGACGGTGATGGCGGCCACCGGGTCGAACTCGACGGCATGGGCCCCGTCGGCCACCCAGCAGAGTGCGGCCAGATCCACGTCGACGTCGATGTCGACCCGCAGTTCGGTCGCTCCGTCGGCCCGTCCGAACCGGATTACCTGGCCGGAGCCACCGTGACTCATGATCGTGCCGGCTTGTTCGTCGAACCAGTCCGCCGCGTCGGCGGGGTCGGACAGCGTCTCACAGTGACCGTGATAGTCCACCATCGCGAACGTCAACGTGTGATCCTTTCGCCGGTGCCGGTATAGGTGGCCTGCCACCAGGACTGCCCGCCGTCGCGGGTGACCCACACGGTCAGCCGCGCACCCGCGGGAAGGATCGCGGGGAGGATCTTCTCGCAGGACCATTCATGGTCCTGATCGTGTTGATTGCTGCCACACACGGTGTTGTCAACGACCAAATCGGCGGTTGCGATGTCGTCGTGACGCATCTGGGCGGCGACCTTCGACTCCACATGTTGGTAGAACGTGACGGGAGGCCCACGTAACGGGTCGTACCGGAGGTCGGCCGCGATGCTCCTGTCGCGTCCGCCGGAGGTCACGACCCGACCCTGGAAGCAGCCGGTGGTTGGCCGGTTGGCCCCCGGGGGTCGGGGGAGAAAGCTCGTGGCTGCCGCGCGAACCCGCTCGGGTACGGCGGTCGTCGTCGACCACCTCGTACCCAGCGGTGCCGCCGGAGGTGGGACCGGCACTGTTGACCCGGCCGCCGGATGTGGGACTGGCACTGTTGACCCGGCCGTCGGAGGTGGGACCGGCACTGCCGACCCGGCCGCCGGCTCCTGGGCTGGCGGTCGCGGTGCTGGCGCGGTGCCGACGACGACCGCCAGGTAGCTGTCCAGGTGCTGGGTCGCTGCCAGGAGGTGCTGGAGTGCGTTGTCGAGATGCTCCCGTCCGCTCCGAGCTGCGGCGACCGCGCCGAGGATCGCGGCGTGACGGCTTCCCCGAGTAGCCTGGGTGAGTTGCGCGGTGACGACAGTGACGTCGTTGCGGACCCGGGCGACGACCGAGGTGTGAAAGTGGTCTCGCGCTGATTGGATGGCCGCGATGACCTTGTCGAGAGCCATTGTCAGGCGCCGAGGCTCGCCAGATATTCGCTACAGCCGGTCGCCGCGTGGGCCAGCGCGACGTGAGCGTCGTGCAACTCCCGTATGGCGGATCGCAATTCCTGTAGCGCGGCGGTGGCATCTTCGTGCTGGGTGCCGGTCAGGGTCGCGGCGAGTTGTCTGGTCACATCGGTAAGCGCGCCTTCGGTGGTGGCGATCTCTGCGGTGGACAGCCCGTCGGCGGCATGACGGAGCACGTCAACGATCTCGGCCATCGGCATTGCGCGTCACCTCTCCCGGAGGCGGAGCGTTTCGCCAGGGAGTTAAACACATATTCCCTGTTCGGTGAAGGGCTTCGATGGATTGTGTTGCTTTCGATCGTCTCGTGACGCGTACCGTCCGGTCTTGATCACTGGTTGCTCGGATCTGTCGATCATTGGTATATGACTCACCTAACGATCATTGATGTGGCTCGCATTGGCTGAAATGGTGATCGATGTCCGTCCAGATTTCCCTTGTTGGTTACTGTTTCGTCCCGGGTGGCGGGCCGGTCACCGGTTGGGAACCGTCGACCGGGTCGTGGCATTGTCGGCGGGTGGAGCGGAACAGCGGTGGTGAGCAGTGGCATCGGCCAAAACCGACATCAGACCAGCAACGGATCGATGTCTTCGTCGGGCTGGCGGTCACCGCCGCGGCGCTGCTGAGTCTCACCCTGACCGCCAGTGCCGGCCGATTCATGTTCGGTCCACCGCCGTCCTGGCCGGAGCAGATCTTCTGGTCGGTGGCGGTGACCCTGCCGTTGGCCTGGCGACGCCGCTGGCCGGAGGCCACCGCCGTGATCATCGCGGTGGCGTTCATCGGCGGACAGGTCCGGGCCGCGCCGGAGGCGCAACTGTCCTCGGGCGCGATCTGTGCCGCCATCTACGCGCTCGTCGCCTGGGGACACGACCATCGGCGGGCGCGTCGGATCGGACTGGGCATCATCGTCGCGATGTTCGCCTGGATCGGCATCTCCTTCTGGGAGGCGCTGGCCTCGATCCCGGAGGACGCGTTCGCGGAGGCAGCCGGGCCGGTGCCGCCACTGCTCGCCACGCTCCTCTACATGATCCTGATCAACGTTCTGATCTTCGGGTTCGCCTTCTTCTCCGGCGAGACCGCCTGGATGGCGGCCCGCCGGGAGCACCAGCTCCACGTACAGGCTGAGGCGTTGCGCCGATCGCAGGCAGAGGCGGGCGAGCGGGCGGTGCTGGGCGAACGGGTCCGCATTGCCCGGGAACTGCATGACGTGGTCGCCCACCACGTATCGGTGGTGGGCATCCAGGCGGCGGCCACCCGGCGGGTCATGGCGAAGGATCCGGAGCGGGCCCGTACCGCCCTTTCGTCGATCGAGGAGAGCGCTCGGACGGCGATCGACGAGCTGCGCCGGATGCTCAACCTGCTGCGCCAGCCCGCCACGACCGCCGACGGGGCGGAGGCCCCCGCCACCGCCTCGGTCGAGCGGGTCGACGACCTGCTGGCCAACGTTCGTGCCGCCGGCCTGACCACCCAGTTCGGCGTGTACGGCGATCCGGCGCCGCTGCCGGCGTCACTGTCGCAGGCCGCGTACCGGATCGTGCAGGAAGCGATCACCAATACCCTGAAACACGCTGGGGCTACCATGATCGATGTGCGGATTCGCTACCTCGCCAACGAACTGGAAGTCGACGTCTCCGACGATGGTCGAGGCGGGCAGACCTCCCGCGTGGGTGGGCTCGGGTTGATCGGTATGCGGGAGCGGGTCGCCGCCCACGACGGTCACCTGGAGGTCGGGCCGCGCGCCGGCGGCGGATACCGGGTACGGGCACGCTTCCCGCACGCCCCGGTCGGAGCGGGCGTATGACCGGCTCGAATGGCTGGACCGGCTCGACTGGCTTGACCGGTCCGACTGGCTCGACCGGTCCGACTGGCTTGACCGGCCTGACTGGCTCGACCGGCACCGGGTTCGGGTCGGACCGCCCGATCCGAGTGCTTCTCGCCGACGACCATCATCTCGTGCGTACCGGGTTCCGGGTCATCCTGGAGACGGAGGACGACATCGAGGTGGTGGGCGAGGCGGTCGACGGTGAGCAGGCCGTGGCGCTGGCCGCCAGCACCGAGCCCGATGTCGTCCTGATGGACGTGGAGATGCCCCGGCTGGACGGCCTGGCGGCGACCCGGCGGATCGCGGCACAGGAGACCGGCCCGGCGGTGCTGATCCTGACCACCTTCGACCGCGACGACTACCTCTTCGCCGCCCTCCAGGCCGGGGCCAGCGGCTTCCTGCTCAAGAACGGCACCCCGGAGGACCTGATCGACGCGGTACGCGTCCTGGCCAGCGGCGACGCGCTGCTTGCCCCGGCGATCACGCGACGGGTGATCGCCACCTTCGCCCGCCCCGAGGCGGTAGCCCGCACCGATGGGCGGTTGACCGAACTGACCCCCCGGGAGCGGGAGGTGCTGGTGCTGCTCGCCGGTGGGGCCACCAATGGCGAGATCGCTGGTCAGCTCTATCTGGGCGAGGCGACGGTGAAGACCCACGTCAGCCGGGTGCTTGCCAAGCTGGGGCTGCGCGACCGTACCCAGGCGGTGGTCTTCGCCTACGAGCACGGGGTGGTTACGCCTGGCGGCTGAGGCGGGTCCGTCGCGCGGCGGACCCTGATGATCAATCATCGGCCGGACGCCACGGGGCCTGGCGAAACCTAATCTTTATGGCATGACCCACGTGCTCCAAGTCGAGTCGATCAATCGCAGTTTCGGGGACCGGCAGGTCCTCAAGGAGGTCTCGTTCGAGGTGACGGCGGGCCGGATGACCGGCTTCGTAGGCGGCAACGGTGCCGGTAAGACCACCTCGATGCGGATCATCCTGGGCGTACTCGCCCCGGACTCCGGTCGGGTGAGCTGGCAGGGGACTCCGCTGACCCGCCAGATGCGGCAGCGGTTCGGCTACATGCCGGAGGAACGCGGCCTCTACCCGAAGATGTCCCCCCGGGAGCAGTTGATCTACTTCGGCCGGCTGCACGGGCTGAGCCGCGAGGCGGCGCAGCGCAACACGACCGACCTGCTCGACCGGATGGGTCTGGGCGAGCGCGCGAACGACCAGCTGGAGTCGCTGTCCCTCGGTAACCAGCAGCGGGTCCAGATCGCCGCTGCCCTGGTCCACGACCCGGAGGTGCTGGTCCTGGACGAGCCGTTCTCGGGGCTCGACCCGCTGGCCGTGGATGCCGTCGTGAGTGTGCTGCGCGAGCACACCGCGCGGGGCGTACCGGTGCTCTTCTCCAGCCACCAGCTCGACGTGGTCGAACGCCTCTGCGACGACCTGGTCATCATCGCCGGCGGTGTGATCCGCGCCGCCGGCAGCCGCGAGGGGCTGCGCGCGGCGTACACCCTGCCCCGGTACGAGCTGCGGGTCGACGGCGACGCCGGATGGCTGCGCGACCAGCCCGGGGTGACCCTGGTCGACCTCGACGGTGCCCGTGCCGTCTTCGACCTGGCACCCGGCATGGACGACCAGCAGGTCCTGAACGCGGCCCTGTCCCGCGGCCCGGTACGCGCCTTCGGCCCGGTCGCCCCCTCCCTCGTCGAGATCTTCCGAGAGGTCAACCAGTGAACATCTTCGCCGCCACCCGCCTGGTCGCCGCTCGTGAGATCCGGGTCAAGCTCCGAGACAAGACCTTCCTGTTCAGTACGATCTTCTTCCTGTTCTTCGCTGCCGCCGGCACCATCCTGCCGTCGCTGATGTCTGGCGGTCCGTCCACCGTGGCGGTGACCCAGTCGATGGCCGGCAGCCTGACCGGCACGGATCTGGAGTTGCGTACGGTCGCTGACGACCAGGCCGCCGAGCAGCTCGTCCGGGACGGCCAGGTGGACGCGGCGGTGGTCGCCGGTCCGAAGGTGCTCGCCATGAACGAAGCGCCGAATGACGTGGTGGCGGCGCTGAGCAGTAAACCCCCCGTCCAACTGCTCAACCCCGACGCGGTGGACCCGATGGTCGGTTTCCTGGTGGCGTTCGCTTTCGCGTTCGTCTTCTTCTTCACCTCCCTCACGTTCGGGATCCAGATCGCGCAGAGCGTGACCGAGGAGAAGCAGACCCGGATCGTGGAGATCCTGGTGGCGAGTGTGCCGGTCCGGGCTCTGCTGGCCGGCAAGGTGCTCGCCTGCGGCCTGCTGGCCTTCGGCCAGGTCGGGCTGACCGCGGTGATGGCGATGGTCGGCATGCGGGTCGCCGACAGCGATGGTGGCCTGATGACGCTGCTGTCCCCGGCCATCGGCTGGTTCATACCGTTCTTCGTGGCCGGGTTCGTCATGCTGGCCGCGCTCTGGGCCGCCGTTGGTGCCCTGGTCAACCGGCAGGAGGACATCAGTGGCGCGTCGACGCCGGTGCAGTTGCTCGTCATGCTGCCGTTCTTCGGGGTGATCTTCCTCAAGGACAACCCGCTCGCGATGACGATCCTGTCGTACGTGCCGTTCTCGGCTCCGACCGCGATGCCGGTGCGCTTGTTCACCGAGGACGCGGCCGCCTGGGAGCCGGTGCTGTCGCTGGTCATCCTGGTCGTCACCGGGGTCGTTCTGCTGATGGCCGGAGCGCGGCTGTACGAGGGCTCGCTGCTGCGGACCAACGGCCGTACGACGCTGGCGACGGCGTGGCGGGACCGGGAGATCCGGCGGGTATCCCGAGATGACACGAATGGGGCAGCCATGCCTCGGGACGACGCGGACCGGGAGAGCGCACTGACCCGTTGACCTTCGCGCGCTCGGTCTGAGACGACGGTGCCACCCGACCGGGTGGCACCGTCGCTGTCTGTTCGCCGAGCGACGGCGGTGTCCGGGCCGACCACGATCTTCAGATCGGCCGGATGCTCCGTCCGAGTAGCGGTTCGACGACCACACAATTATCCTGACTGATCGATTGTCGACGATCATTCTCTGCGACGATCATTGTCTGCGACGATCATTGTCTGCGACGATCATGATTTGCGGCGATCATGATTTGCGTGGAACTTGCTTGCAAAATCTCACAAATTGATAGACGTAAATATTCTTGTAGGATCGGCCCAACCGTTCGGATCATCTTCCCGGGTCGTCGATCCGGTGGAGAGATCAAGTGAGGGAGGGCTGGAAGTTGTCACTTCCATACACGCATCGACGCAGGCTCGCCGCGCTTGGCGCTGCGGTCGCCACCTCCGTGGCCACGGTCATGGTCGGTGGGCCGGTCTCCGCCGCACCCGCCACCGGTGAGATCCTCTTCGCCGGGGGTGCCACCGCGGTCGCCGACAGCTACATCGTCGTACTCAAGGACAGCGCGGTCGGCGGTCGGGCCGGCACCCAGCAGACCACGGTAGCGAGCAAGGCCAGCACCCTGGCCGAGCGCTACGACGGCAAGGTGGGCTACGTGTACGGCGATGCGCTCAACGGCTTCGAGACGAAGATGTCGGAACAGGCCGCCAAGCGGCTCGCCGCCGACCCGGCCGTGGACTACGTCGAGCAGAACCACACCGTCTCGCTCGCCACCACCCAGACCAACCCGCCCTGGGGCCTGGACCGCATCGACCAGCACAACCTCCCGCTGAGCGCGACCTACAACTACACCAGCACCGGTAGCGGCGTCACCGCGTACATCATCGACACCGGTATCCACATCTCGCACACCGACTTCGGCGGCCGGGCAATCCACGGCTACGACGCAGTCGACAACTCGTTGCCGGCGGCCGACTGCAACGGCCACGGCACCCACGTCGCCGGCACCGTCGGTGGCACCAGGTACGGCGTGGCCAAGCAGGTCCGACTGGTCGGTGTACGGGTGCTCAACTGCTCCGGTAGCGGCACCAACGCCGGCGTCATCGCGGGCGTCAACTGGGTGACCTCCAACCACGGTGCCGGCCAGCCGGCCGTGGCGAACATGAGCCTCGGCGGTGGCCTGAACACCTCGCTGAACAACGCGGTGGCGAACTCGATCCGCGACGGCGTCTCCTACGCCGTGGCCGCCGGTAACTCCAACGCCAACGCCTGCAACTACTCGCCCGCCTCGGTGGCGACCGCGCTGACCGTCGGTGCGACGCAGAGCAACGACGCCCGCGCGTCGTTCTCCAACTGGGGCACCTGCCTGGACCTCTTCGCCCCCGGCGTGAGCGTCCTTTCGGCCTGGTACACCAGCAACACCGCGACCAACACCATCAGCGGCACCTCCATGGCCGCCCCGCACGTGGCCGGTGCCGCCGCCCGCGTGCTGCAGAACAACCCGAGTTGGAGCCCGGCCCAGGTGCACAGCCACCTGGTCAACACCGCCACCCCCGGCGTGGTGACCAACCCGGGCACCGGTTCGCCGAACCGCCTGCTCTACGTGTCCCCCACGGCCTGAGAGAACACCCCATAACCCGGCCCCGAGGCAGACCGCCTCGGGGCCGGACTGTCTGGAGGAAGGAACCATGACCATCTCAGGGTCCCGGGGCCGGCAAATGCTGGCCCTCAATCTCCTCGCCGCGTTGACCGTCGCGCTTGTTCCCGGCCAGCCCGCTGCCGCTGGGGCCACGTCGGGAGAGACCGGTGAGATCCGCCGGGCGGCGGGCGTCAGCGCCGTACCCGACAGCTACATCGTCGTCCTGCGGCCGGCGGCGACCGGTGCCGCCGCCGGGGCGTCGGTCACGGCCGCGGCGGTCTCCGCCACCGCGGACCGGCTCGCCGCCGGCTACGGCGGGAGCGTCGCCCGCGTCTACCACGCCGCACTCACCGGTTTCGAGGTACGGATGTCGGAGCGTGCCGCCAAGCGCCTGGCCGCCGACCCGGCGGTGGCGTACGTCGAACAGAACCACGTCGTGTCCCTGAGCGGTGTGCAGCTCAACCCGCCGTCCTGGGGGCTGGACCGGATCGACCAGCGGTACCTGCCGCTGGACCAGAAGTACGCCTACCCGAACAAGGCGCCGAACATCCGCGCCTACGTCATCGACACCGGTATCCGGGCCACGCACGTCGACTTCGGTGGTTCGGTCACCAACGGCTATGACGCGGTCGACGGCAGCCTGCCGGCCGCCGACTGCAACGGTCACGGCACCCATCTCGCCGGCACCATCGGCGGCGAGTTGCACGGGGTGGCCAAGGACGTCCGGCTGGTCGCGGTCCGGGTGCTGGACTGCAACGGTTCCGGCACCTACGCCAACGTCATCGCCGGGGTGGACTGGACCACCCACAACGCGATCAGGCCGGCGGTGGCGAACATGGGCATCGGGGGCGGTCCGAGCGCCGCCCTGGACGCCGCCATCACCGCGTCGATCAACTCGGGGATCATCTACGCCGTACCGGCCGGCAGTTCCAACGCCAACGCCTGCAACTACTCGCCGGGGCGGGTACCGGCCGCGCTCACCGTCGCCGGCACCACGCCGACCGACGCCAGGATGAGTTCGGCGAACTTCGGTAGCTGTGTCGACATCTTCGCTCCCGGCCAGGGCATCACCTCGACCTGGCACACCAGCAACACCGCCACCAACACGATCAGTGGCAGCTCGATGGCCTCCGCGCACGTCGCCGGCTGTGCGGCGCTGATCTGGTCCGATCATCCAAGCTGGACGGCGGGACAGGTGATCGCGCATCTGCTCGGCAACGCCACGACCGGAATCGTCACCAGTCCCGGCACTGGTTCACCCAACCGGCTGCTCTACTGCGGCGCCTGAGGCGTATCGGTCCGCCGGGTGTCCGGTCCACACCGGGCCGGACACCCTCGAACCGTTACGCGGCCCAGTCGGGCAGTGGTTCCCGCGCGGCCAGCCAGGCTCGGGGCACCCCGCGCACCTCCGGCTGGTCCCCGATCCCGGTGTACGCGGCGACTATCCCGCCGACGATGGCCGCGGTGGTGTCGATGTCCCCACCGGCCCGGACACAGGCGGTGACCGCCGCCGGATAGTCGTCCAGGTGGGTCGCGGCAACCCAGACGCAGAACGGCACGGTGTCCTGAGCGGTCACCCGGGAGCCGTTGCCCAGTTCGTACGCGGCTTCTTCGACGCCCCGGCCGAACAGGTCCCGGGCTCGTCGGACGCCGTCGCGGACCTCACCGCGCCCGACCCAGTCGGTCAGCGCGGTCAGAAATTCCATGGCGGACGGTCGGGCTTCTCCCCAGCGAGCCGCGCCGGCCAGCCCGGCGGCCAGGGCGACCGCCACCGCCCCGGCGATCCCCTCCGGATGGCTGTGCGTCACCTCGGCCGACCGCGCCGCCTCCTCGGCGACCCGCTGCGGCTCGTCGGCGAAGTACGCCCCGAGCGGCGCGACCCGCATCGCCGCCCCGTTACCGCAGGAGCCCTGCCCGTCGAACAACTCCGGTGCCGCCGTACGCCAGGGGACGCCGTCACGGATCCGGTGCAGCAGCACCACCGCCCCCGGCCCGTAGCCACGGTAGGGCTCACACCGCTGGGCGAACGCCTCGGCCAGCAGATCCTGGTCGATCGTGCCGAACTTGCGTAGCTGGGCCGCGACCGAACAGGCCATCTCGGTGTCGTCGGTCCACTCCCACGGTGCAACCGGCACTCGCCCCTCGACCAGGTCGTCGCTGTGGCGACCTGGCACGAAGTACTGCGCGCCCAGCGCGTCACCGACCGACAACCCGGTCAGCGAGTTATGGCACAGTTCCCGCCGGTCCTCGTCCTGCATCACGTCGATCCTGCCAGACCGGTCACACCCGAATCCGTCACACCCGAATTCGTCACGCCCGAATCCGTCACGCCCGAATCCGTCACGCCGGATTCCGTTACGCCAGTGGCGAGCGAGTTCTGACCCAACGGGGTGAGCCGGCCCGGGTGACCAGTGCCGCCATCAGCACGACCGAGGTCGTCAGCAGCAACCGCTCGGCCAGCCCCACCAGCAGCCGGTCCCCGACCGTCGAGCTGACCAGCATGGCGACCATGAACACGCCGGTGGCGAGCACCAAGCCGCGTACCCAGCCGATCGCCCGGCCAAGCAGGTCCGGAGCGCGGCGGGTGAGCAGTAGGCCGGCGAGTGGCAACGCGACGAACGCCACGACGGAGGCATAGCGATGGAGCTGGCCGGTGCCCGAGAGGTGGGTGCCGGGGTCGGTGGGCGCGATGGCCGCGACGAACATGCCGGCGGCGAACACGCCCAACAGCACGATCGCCCCACGCGGGAGGTTACGCAGGGCCATCAGCAGCGCCAGCGCGGACGCACCGAATGTCATCATCGCGGCGTCGGTCACCCCACCGCGGTCCGCCACGGCGTAGTCGCTCACCGTCAGGGCGAACGGATCGAGGTACGGGTCGGGGTCGATCTGTCCGACGACCGCGAGGAGCACCGTCAGGGCGAGACCAACCCAGGCCAGCGCCGTGAACAGGCGTCGGGCGGATGTGCCCCGCAGCGATTCGATCATGGATAGGACGTTAGTGAGCGGAACCAGGGGCGCGCCTCCGGGTAGCGTCCCTGAACTGCCCCGGAGACCGGGCCGGGGAATCCCTGAGAGCGGCCCGCGTTGCCGGCTGAGGCTAGGTCCGCCGGGATCGAAGGTGTTCGACGGCCACAGCGCGGCCAGCGTGGCACCGGGCGCTCAGGGAGGTCGTCTGGGCCAAGGGACTGCGGACCCAGGTGCTGGAGCTGTGCCACCGCCAGGCGGTCACTCTCTGAAGGGCAGACCGCTCTTGCGCTTTTACGCCTACGGCCTGGTTGGGCGGTGGGGTTTCCGGCTGGCCAGGCCGCTCTTGCGCTTTTACGCCTACGGCCTGGTTGGGCGGTGGGGTTTCCGGCTGGCCGGGCCGCTCTTGCGCTTTTACGCCTACGGCCTGGTTGGGCGGTGGGGTTTCCGGCTGGCCAGGCCGCTCTTGCGCTTTTACGCCTACCGTGAACGGGCTTGGGAATCGCGGAGCAGCGGTGCTTGAGTGGCCCGATGGAGATCTTGGTGTTGGGCGGCACGGCGTGGCTCGGCCGGGAGGTGGCCCGGCAGGCGGTGGACCGTGGCCACACGGTTACCTGCCTGGCCCGGGGCGAGAGCGGTGCGGTGGCCGAGGGCGCGAGGCTGGTCGCCGCCGACCGGAGCGCCCCCACGGCGTACGACGGGTTGGTCGACCGCGACTGGGACGCGGTGATCGAGGTGTCCTGGCAGCCGGGCTTTGTCCGGGGTGCCCTGGCGGCGTTGGGTGACCGGGTCCGACACTGGTCCTACGTCTCCTCCGGCAACGTCTACGCCTCCCAGGGCACTCCGGGCGCGGACGAGTCGGCCGAGACACTGCCGCCGACCGAGCTGGACACAGTAGACCGCGAGTTGTACGGCGAGGCGAAGTCCGCCTGCGAGCAGGCGTCCCAGGCCGCCGTCGGGGAGCGGTTGCTGGTAGCGCGCGCCGGGCTGATCGGTGGACCGGGCGACCCCAGCGACCGCGCCGGCTACTGGGTGGGCCGGGCCGCCCGTGATCCGGGTACGCCGATGCTGGTCCCCGACACCCCGGAACTGCCGACCCAGGTCATCGACGTACGGGATCTTGCCGCCTGGCTGCTCGACTCGGCGGCGGCCGGAACCGTCGGAACGTACAACGCGGTGGGGCCGGTCGGCACTCTCGCGGAGTTCATCGAGTTGTCCCGGTCCCTCGGCGGGCACACCGGGCCGGTGGTCACCGCCGACTCGGACTGGCTGCTCAAGCAGGGGGTCAAGGAATACATGGGGCCGGAGTCGCTGCCGATGTGGCTGGTCGAGCCCGGTTGGGAGGGCTGGTCGGCACGTAGTGGGGAAGCTGCTGTCGCCGCCGGACTGCGGCACCGGCCAGTGGCGGAACTGCTCGCCGACACCCTGGTCTGGGAACGCGAGTTGGGGCTGGACCGGGAGCGTCGGGCTGGCCTCAGTGCCGAGCGCGAGCGCGACCTGCTGGCGGCACTTCGGTCAGGTCCGTTGCATGATCATCCGCCGGTACCAGCCGGGTGACCGGGATGCCGTACACGACATCTGTATCCGTACGGCTGATGCGGGGCAGGATGCCTCCGGCTCGTACGCCGATCCAGATGTCCTGCCGGCCATCTTCGCTCACCCGTACGCCGAACTGGAGCCGGAGCTGGCGTTCGTGCTCGATGACGCCGGGCAGGCCGTCGGATACGTCCTCGGCACCGCCGACACCGCGACCCTCGTCCAACGGTTCCGCACCGAATGGTTGCCACGGTTCACCGACCGGTACCCGGCACCACAGGGGGAGCCGGGTACCTCGGACGAGGTCATGGCGCATCTGCTGCACAACCCGGAGCGGATGATCCTGCCCGAGCCCAAGGACTACCCGGCCCACCTGCATATCGACCTGTTGCCGGCGTACCAGCGGGCGGGCCACGGTCGAAAACTGATCGACACCTTCACGGCGGCGTTGCGCCGGGCCGGGGTACCCGGGCTGCATCTCGGGCTGGTCACCGCGAACGAGTCGGCCCACGCCTTCTACCATCGGCTCGGCTTCCACACCATCGACGTCGCCGACCCCGGCCCGCTCACCTACCTCGGTCTACGCTTCTGAGCGATCGTCTTCAGAGCAACGGTTGGGCAACCTGTCGACTGCCCCGGGGTGCTGTGACTGTGGCGATTGTGTGAAGGCTCCGAATAGGAACGCCCCGATGACGGCGAGGTCGTCGGGCTGTAGCCCGCGTCGAGAAGACGGTGCGATCAGCAGGGACCGGCCGGCACCGATCAGCTTGTCGCGCTCCGGCCCGTCAACGGGGATCGCCTCGTCGTCGGTCCAGATCAGTCGCCGGCCCGAGGCCAGGACCTGCCGCGCCGCGTCGAGCTTCAGCGGCCAGTTGTACTCGCTCTTCGGCACCGGGCATTCGGTCAGTGCCCGGCCCAGTGGTGGGAACCGCCAGAGCCGTTCGAGTTGGTCGGCGTCCGGGCACCAGGTGGTGCACCACCGCACCTCGACGGCACGAGCAAGGTGCAGTGTGCGAATCCGGTCGACCAGGGCGGGAGCCCAGCGCAGGACGTACTCGTAGCGGTCGGTGGGGGACCAGACCCTGGCCCGGTGGGGCGCGGCGCTCCAGCCGGGTTGGGATGCGTTGACCACTCCGTCCACATCCAGCAGCCATACGGGGATCAGGGGCTCGGCGTCTATGTCCGCGTTTTCCTTTCCTGCCGTCGTTCGGTGGTGTCGGGTAGTCGACAACGAATCGCTTCATTGGCCGGCATCCATTGCAAAGGGGGCGACGCGCTGCCACCGTGACAGATCGACAACGGTCGGTCACGGTGTGCAGTCGTCCGTCCCCCTCAGGTAAAGCGAGCCGCAGATGACCTTCTTCGAGGACAAGAAGCCCGTAGCAATCCTCAAGCACGCGATCATGAACCAGTACATCGATCAGTTCGTAGGCAAGACCGGGCTGTACTCGCCCGGTCATCGGGTCGCGGTCATCGACGGGTACGCAGGCGAGGGGCGCTACGCGTCCGGCGAAGAGGCGTCGCCGGCCATGCTCATGCGGAAGGCGCGCGAGCTTACCCGGATCAACCGATGCCTGGAGAGCTACCTTGTGGAGAGCGAGCCGGAGCCGCTGGCCAAGCTGCGGCACGTTATCGCGTCCGAAGGCGCCGACCTGCCGGTGGAGCTGTTTCGGGGAAGTATCGCCGACCATCTGGGGCACCTGTTGGCGCGGGTCAAGGACGTGCCACTGCTGGTCTTCCTGGACCCGTTCGGGGTCATGATCCCGTTTATCGCCACAGTGGAGATCTTCAACCAGCGTCCGACCCAGCCGCCGGCCACCGAACTGCTCATCAACTTTAACGCCAGTGGCCTGCGCCGGATCGCTGGCCTCCTCAACAGTGAAAAGGTGATCCCCGGCAAGGAGGCCGCACTCGCTCGCATGGACGCCGCCTGTGGGAGTGACTGGTGGCGGCAGAAGTGGCTCGACCATGGCGACGACCACGACGCGGCCGAGGAGGGCATCGTGGCGGAGTACGCCCGTCGGCTGGCCAGCAGCCAGCGGTGCGGCTGGTGGACCACACCGGTACGAAACCGGGCACACCAGAAACCGGTGTACTACCTCGTGTTCCTCACCCGGCACCCCGACGGGTTCATCGCCTTCGGTGAGGCACTCTCGCTCGGAATGCAGAGGTGGCGTGAGGCCCTACACGAGATCGTGAACGCCAACACGTTCTTTGGTGACGAGGCCGCCTTCAAGGCGAGCGAGAAGGTGTTGGCTGACGGATGGGTGAACGAGATCGAGGCGAATCTACGGCGGCTGCTGAGTGAAGGAAGACCTTTCAAGATCTTCGACCGGTACGGTGACGTCTTCGGCAGCGCCGCTGGTCAGGCCCGCGAGATGCACCTCCGGGCAGCCTGGAAGCGCCTCCATCCCGGGGTGACCAGGACCGACTCGAAGGGCGATCTGATCAAGAAGGTCATCGAGCCGGCGTAAGCTCCCGCGACGGCATCTCGTCCCAGGTGCGTCCGTCGAGCAACCGTCCGCCAGCCTTCGGGGTACGGCCACCCCACTGTTTGAAGAAGAACGCCGTACCCGAGGCGGTGCAGGCGTCCCGTAGCTGCCGCACCCACGTGGGGTCCATCGGCCGCGCCCCCTGCCCGGACTCGCCGCCCGCGATCAGCCAGTGAATGCCGCCCAGGTTGATGCCATCGAGCGAGCCGAGCAGCGGCTCGGCGGAGATGAACCGGACCGCCGCGGGGACGGTGCGCAGGTGGTCGATCCGAGCAAGCTCGGCTTCGGACTCGACGCTCATGCCCATCCACACGTTTCCGGGCCAGTCCAGTTGCGGTGCGAGTTTCGCCAGCCGGCTGGCCCGCTTGGTGAGCACCTGATAGGTGTGGCGCGGCGTATCGGCCATGACGTCGAAGACCCGCCGTACGTAGTCCAGGGGCACCCGGGCGTGGAAGAGGTCGCTCATGCTGTTGACGAAGACGGTGCGGGGCTCCCGCCAGCGGCGGGGAATGTCCAAAGCGTCTTCGTGGATGGTGACGTCGAATCCGGGGCCGGAGGTGATCGCATTGCCGTCGTTCTGGTATTTGGCGGAGCCCATGGCTTTGAGACGTTTGGCGAGGGTGAGGGCGTAGCAGTTGTCGCAGCCGGCCGAAATCCGGTCACATCCGGTGGTGGGGTTCCACGTGGCCTCGGTCCATTCGATGGCGCTGTGGTCGGCCATTGTCGGCTCCTCCCGGTTGACGTCTCATCCTCTCGAACATCAGTGCGGATTGCGAGGTCCGACGGTGGGTGTCGACCGGATTACTTGTTAACGTGGATCGATGACGAACCTGCTGCTCGGGGCCGGTGTCGTTGGCACGGTGCTGTTCGTCGTGACGTTCCTTGTCGATGGTCTGACCCGGCCCGGCTACGATCCGGTTCGCCAACCGGTGAGCGCGCTGGCGCTCGGCCCACGCGGCTGGGTTCAGGTCACGAGCTTCGTGCTGTGTGGCGGGCTCATCACCGCCTCCGCCCTCGGGCTCGGGCAGGCCACAGGCAGCCTCTGGTTGGCGATCGCGGTCGCCGTGTTCGGCCTTGCGCTCGTCGCCTCCGGTGTGTTTCCCATGGACCCGATGCGGGGCTACCCACCGGGCACGCCGGACGAGACACCGTCCGAGCTGAGTTGGCGGCACCACGTACACGACGGGGCGGGCATAGTGGTCTTCGCCGCGCTGCCGACCGCCGCCATCGTCGCGGTGTTTGCCCTGGACGGTGAGGTGTGGCGGTGGTACTCAGGGTTTACCGCCGTCGCGGCCACCCTGCTGTTCGTGGGCTTCGGCCAGGCATGGGAGCAGGATTCTCCGCGTACCGGTCTGATCCAGCGCGTCGCGATCATCGTTGGCTGGAGCTGGCTCGGGGTGCTCTGCGCGCAACTCGCCTATCCGTCGTAGGGATGACCGCGGAGACTGCGTACTCAGACCGCTTCGGCGTGGGTCGCGCGCCACTCGTGGGCGAGTACCGACCAGACTTCGAGGTCGATGCGGACGCCGTTGAGCGGGAACACCTCACGCAGCACGCCGTCCCGGGTCATGCCGAGTCGGTTGGCGACGGCGATGCTGCGGGTATTGGTGGCATCCACCCGCCATTCCACCCGGGCCATTCCCCGTACGTCGACCGCCCAGTCGATCATGCAGCGGGCGGCGCGGTTGACCAGCCCCTGCCCCTGCGCCTCGGGGGAGAGCCAGACGCCCACCTCGCAGACGCCGCTGGCGGTGTCGAAGACCCGGAACAGGGTGCCGCCGACGAGCGCGCCGTCGAGCCAGATGCCGTAGATCCGGCCGCTGTCGGCGGCCTGCCGCTCGGCGTAGCGCTGCAACCACTGCCGGGCACTGGGCTCGTCGACGATGATCTGCGCCCACGGCAGCCAGGGCGCGAGGTGGGCGCGGTGGCGTTCGACGTACGCGGCAAAGTCGGCCGCCTGCCACGGTTCGAGTGGCCGAAGCTCGGCGTTGTCGGTGAGCGGGTACGCGAACACTGGATCTCCTTCGGTCCACATGCCAAACGTTTGTTACGTACTATACGACGGCTCGATCCGCGGCCCCTCGCCGTCAGCTCGATGCCCCTGGGGACTACGCCATATCGGCGCGGGTGCGCAGCGCGTCGGAGGTCTGCGCGTCGGCCGGATAGAACGACTCGATCGACAGCTCGGCAAGGGTGATGTCCAACGGCGTACCGAAGGTGGCGACGGTGCTGAAGAAGGTGAGCACACTGTCGCCGTACTGGAAGCGCAGCGGTACGACGATCTCGCCGGGCCCCGGCAGCTCGACCTCTGGTTCGGGCTGGTCGCAGGGGTAGTCGCGCAGCTCAGCGGCGAGCGCGGCCAACTCGGAGTCCCCGGTGACCTCGACCTGTCGGCGTAGGCGGCCGAGCAGGTGGGCCCGCCACTCGCCAAGGTTGACGATGTGCGGTGCCATGCCCTCCGGGTGCAGGCTGACCCGGAGTACGTTGACCGGCGGCTTCAGCAGGTGCGGCGCGACGGCGTCGGTGAACAGGGTGAGGCTGGCGTTGGCGTCGAGCAGGTGCCACCGGCGGTCGACCACCACCGCCGGGTACGGCTCGTGCCCGGTCAGCACCTGCCGGACGGCGTCGCGTACCGCCGTCATCTGTGGGGCGTCGAGCGAGTTCTCCGAGTACGCCGGGGCGTACCCGGCCGCGAGCAGCAGCCGGTTGCGTTCCCGTAGTGGCAGGTCGAGCTGCTCGGCGAGCTGGAGCACCATGTTGCGGCTCGGTGCCGAGCGGCCGGTCTCGACGAAACTGAGGTGCCGGGTGGAGACCTCGGCCTGGATGGAGAGTTCGAGTTGACTGACCCGTCGGCGTTCCCGCCACTGTCGCAGCAACTCACCGAAGGGGCGGGGTGGCTGGGCGACTGCACTGGTCATGACGTCCTCACCCGGCGATCTTAGTCGGCGTGAACAGCTTGGCTGGTTGCGCTGCGGCCCGGTTGCGCTGCGGCCCGGCTGAGCCACCACCGGCGGTTGCCAGGAGATGGTGTCGGCGCTGGCGTGCAGGTAGCCGCTGGTGGGGAGCAGTCGGGCGGCGGTATCGCGTAATGCGGCTGTCAGCGGGTGGCGAGCCTGGGCGATCCGGCCGAATCGGGCAGAAGCGCGGACCAGCCCCTGGGTACGGGGACGGCGCGTATTGTCGTACGCGGTCAATGCCGCCGTAACGTCGGCGGTGCCGGCGGCGTCGGCGGCAAACGTGACCAGGGTGATGGCATCTTCGAGAGCCTGACAGGCACCCTGAGCGAGGTCCGGGGTCATGGCGTGCGCGGCGTCGCCGATCAGCGCTACCCGCCCGACGGTGTAGGTGGGCAGTGGGGTGGCCAGGTGGTGGATGTCGTGGCCGAGCAGGGCGGCCGGTGCAGTGGCGGCCAGGAGTTGCGGGATTGGGTCGTGCCACCCGGTGAAGCGGGCCGTGACCTCCCCGATGGTGTCCCGGGTGTGGCTGCCTTCCCGAGCCGTTGCCGTCGCATACCAGTACACCTGCCCGTCAGCGAGCGGGGCGATCCCGAAACGCTGCCCCCGGCCCCAACTCTCGGTCAGTCCTTCCAGTCCCGGTGGGGCCGCGTCAGCGGGGACGAGGCCGCGCCAGGTGAGGTAACCGGCGTAGGCGGGGCGGGGGTGCGCCGGGAACAACGCCTGGCGAATGTCGCTGTGCACTCCGTCGGCAGCGACGACCAGATCGGCCTGCGCAACGCCGTTGCCCCGGGCGCTTTCGTAGGTCACCTCGGCATGTCCCGCCCGGGTGCTGACGCCCAGGACCTGGTGGCCGGTGCGCATCTCCGCCTCGGCTGCGGCGTCGGCGAGGATGTGGTGCAGGTCGGCGCGGCGTAACAGGAACGACGGGCCGCCGCCGAGCGCGGTCAGATCGTCGAGGCTGGTACGGATCAACCAACGTCCTTTCGCTGCCCGGATGCCCGCCGCCCCGGAGGCGAAGCTGCGCTTGCGCAACTCCTGCCCGACGCCGAGCTGTTCGAGTGCGCGTACGGCGTTGGGCGCCAGGCTGATTCCCGCTCCGACCGGCGCGAACTGGCGGGCCCGTTCGAAGACGGTCACCCGCCAACCCGCCCGGGACAGGCCGACAGCGGTGGCAAGCCCGGCGATACCGGCCCCGATGATGACTGCCGTACGTCTCCTCAAGATTTCTTTCCTTCCGTCCGGCCCCCGATAAGTCGAACATACGCGTTCGACTTATCGCCGTTCGGGGCCTACTGTAACTCGTATGTTGATGTATGAGTTAGGGAGATGGGTTCGATGAGTCACGCGACGGGGCACCCACTCCACCTCCCCGAGACTTCGGTGGACAGCCGGCGCTGGTCGGTCCTGGTGCTGCTCTGCCTGGCCCAGTTCGTGGTCATCCTGGACGTGACCGTGGTAAACGTGGCGCTTCCCCGGATGGCCGCCGACCTTGGCCTCGACCGCAGCGCCCTGACCTGGGTGGTTACCGCGTACACGCTGTGTTTCGGCGGCCTGATGATGCTCGGCGGCCGGCTGGCCGACCTGCTCGGCCGGCGGCAGATGTTCCTGATCGGACTGCTGGCCTTCACCGCCGCATCACTCGTGGCCGGGCTGGCCCACAGCGGCACACTGCTGGTGGCCGCCCGAGTGGCGCAGGGCGTGGGAGCAGCCCTGTTGTCACCGGCCGCGCTGTCGATCCTGACCACGACTTACCAGGGTCCGCAGCGGCACCGCGCACTCGGCGTGTGGGGAGCGATCGGCGGCGGCGGTGCGGCAGCGGGGGTGCTGGTCGGTGGCCTCCTGGTCTCCGGCCCGGGTTGGGAGTGGATCTTCTTCGTCAACGTGCCCGTCGGGGTGGTGGTCGCCGCCCTGGTCCCCAGGATGGTCCCCGCGACGCCCCGCCATCAGGGCCGGCTGGATGTGCCCGGAGCGCTGCTGGCCACCGCCGCTTCCGGGGCGCTGATCTATGGACTGGTGCGGGCCGGGGACGTCGGCTGGACAGCCGGGACCACCCTGTTGCCGATCATCATGGGCGTGGCGCTCTATGCCGTCTTCGCCATCGTCGAACATCGGGTTCCGGCACCACTGGTCCAACTCCGCCTGTTCCGGCAGCGACCCATGGTCGCCGGCAGCGTCGTGATGCTGGCCGCCTCCGGGCTGCTCATCTCCGGGTTCTTCCTCAACTCGCTGCTGCTGCAACGCCTGCTCGGCCTGTCCGCCCTGCGCACCGGGCTGGTGTTCCTGCCGGTTGCCATCGCCACCATCATCGGCGCGCACCTGGCCGGGCACCTGATCGGCCGGATCGGACCCCGACCGCTGGCCGCTGTCGGGTTCGCCACCGCTGCGGTCGGTCTGGTGCTGCTAACGCGGGTAGCGCCCGGTGGAAACGCGTGGACCGACGTACTGCCCGGGTTCGTGCTGACCGCCGCCGGTCTCGGCACCGGGTTCATCACCGCCACCGTCACCGCGATGAGCCGGGTCGACCCGCACCACGCCGGCATGGCCAGCGGCACCATCAACACCGCTCACGAACTCGGTGCGACCCTGGGTGTGGCGATCGTCTCGACGATTGCCGGTGCCAGCATCGACACCAGCGCCGCCGTAACCGGTGCTGGCGGATTCGCCGATGCGTTCTGGGCATGCGCGATCGCTGCCAGCGTGATCGCCGCGACGGTGCCGTGGCTGTTGCCGCCCGGCCCGCCACCGGTCACCGACGGCCCGGTCTTCGTGCACTGAGCCTTAGGCTCTGCGTCGTGACCAAAGAACGTGACGGCCAGGCACGGGCGACGGCCGGGTCAACGGATACGCCTCGCCCGGCTGAACCGGGCCGTCGTCGGGCGGATGCCCGCCCGGCTGAGCCCGGCCGTCGTCGGGCGGATGCCCAACGCAACATCGAGGCCATCCTGAACGCCGGGCTGGCCTACCTGAGCCAGGGGCACGAGGTCAACATGGCGGAGATCGCCCGGGCCGCCGGAGTCGGTCGGGTCACCCTCTATGGCCATTTCCCGGCGAAGGAGGCCCTGGTCGACGCGCTGGTCGCGTACGCGATCACCCGCGCCAACGAAGCACTCGACGCTGTCGACCTCGGTGACGGACCGGCCCCGCAGGCGCTGGCTCGGCTGATCGACTCGGCGTGGCAGATCCTCAACGAGCACCGACAGTTGATGCGCATCGGGCCCCGCTACCTGGGGCCGGAACGAATGCGCGCCCACCACGACCAGGTCATGACCCGGGTGGAGCAGCTGATCAGCCGCGGCCAGCGCGACGGTGACATCCGTACCGACCTGCCCCGTGCGTGGCTCGTGACCACGTTCTACACCCTGCTGCACGCGGCTACCGAAGAGGTCGCCGCGGACCGCCTCGACCCTGTGGAAGCGGGGAAGATCGTGACCACCACCGTCCTGGCCGCCCTCGCCGTGATGTGAGCTCACCAAGGTCAGTTGGCTTGGTGATCAGGACGCTATGGACGCTACGACGGCCCGGTAACGTCCATAGCGTCCTGATCACCTCGTCGACTCTGCTCGTTACCTCGCAGGTAATCGACAGCATCGCGGAACCAGGAAATGATTCCCTCAACGCCGACGAGCGAGCCGGAAAGGCTACTTCGTAGGGCGTCGATTCGTGATGTGGATTGCTGCGAAAGGCAGGACAATGGCTGAGTACAACGAGCTGGTCGAGCGTTACCTCGCTGTCTGGAACGAGGGGGACGAGCAGGCCCGAGCTGCGGCGATCGCGGCACTGTGGACCGAGAACGCCACCTACACCGACCCGATGGCCGAGGTCGCCGGGCATGCCGGAATCGCTGCGGTCATCAGCGGTGTGCAGGGCATGTTCCCCGGGCACGTCTTCCAGGTGCACGGCCCGGTCGACGGCCACCACAACGTCGTACGGTTCGGTTGGGAACTGGTGCCGGCGGCCGGCGGTGAATCACTCGTAATCGGCTTCGATGTTGCCGTGCTGGCGGAGGATGGCCGGATTCGGGCCGTCCACGGATTCCTCGACAAGGTCCCGGCCGCCGTCTGACTGTTACGGCAGCGCACGATCGAATACGGCGCACATCGAATATCGCGTGGCCTACGTGATATTCGATGTGCGCCGTTGCGCATTTTCCGCTGAGTCAGGACGGCGACGCGGGTCTGCTCACCGCGCCGGGGAGGTCCAGCGCCACCACGCGTACGGATACCCAGCGCTCCTGCCAGGTCGGCCCGACCGAATCGATGGGATAGCCGACGATCTCGACCATCAACAGGCTGCCGACCTGTACGACGCCACCGACGCGGGTGACCAGCAGCCGCAGCGGTTCGGTGCCGTTCAGGTAGTGCGTCTCGGGGACGTTCAGGGTGTCCCCGGGCCGGACCTTCTCGCGTATCCGGGCGGCGAGTTCGGTGAGGGCCGCCAGGGTGGGATCGAGCCTTGCCATCAGTCAGAACGCCCGGCGACTGAAGGTGGGCTGATCGGGACGCGGCGGGGTGTCCGCTGCCGGCCCGGAATCCGGCTCGGTCGGCTCCAGGGTTGATTCGGGCTCAGGCGTCTTCGCGGGCTGGCGCGGAGATGCGGGGACCGGCTCGTAGTCGCCACTGAACATGGGTGCTCCTCTCAAGTGGATGACGGTCCGACTCGACCGCCGGGGAGAGGGGGCCGCCGTCGGTGTGGGGGACGGGCGATGCGACGGCGGCCCCGGGTCGGCTGCGTCCCTCTGTGGCTCTGCCGAAAGCCACCGCATCCGACGGGTCACAGTCTGGTGATGGATCGACTACGTTCGGAAGGGATTGGCAGGTCGCGGGGCGGATCGGTAGCGGCTGCGGTGCGTACCCGAGGCGAATCAACCCATCGGCACCGGCACTGTGGAGGAAGTGTGGCGACTGACAAGCCAACTACGGCGGACCTCATCCGGACCCAACTGCGCCGAATGCGTACGGCCGCCGGACTGAGCCAGGAGGAGTTCGGCAAGCGGGCGCACTATTCGGCGTCGATGGTGTCGGCGGTGGAGTTGGGCCAGCGCCCGCTGGACGCCGCCTACCTGGCCCGCGCGGACGAGGTGCTCGGTACGGGTGACCTCTTCGTACGACTGCTGGAGCTGGCCAAACGCGACGGTGAACCGTTGTGGTTCCGGCCCTGGCTGGACGCCGAACGCCGAGCCACCCAACTGCGGTGCTTCCACCCGACGTTGATCCCCGGTCTGCTTCAGACGGCCAACTACGCCCGCGCCCTCTTCCGGGGCGACACCAGCCTCACCGAGGAGCGAATCGAGCAGTTGGTAGCCGCCAGGCTGGAACGGCAGACCATCCTGGACCGGGCCGAGCCGCCGCAGTTCACCACAGTGATCGACGAGGCGGCGCTGGACCGGTTCGCCGAGGAGTGCGCCGGGATACTGGCAAGGTGGGAGAGTGTGCGTAACGAGGCGCTGCCTCGACGGCAGTCGATCGAGCTGATCAAGGAGTTGGTGCGGCCATGGATCTGACCGGTGCCCGGTGGCGTAAGTCCACCCGGAGCGGCGCTAACGGCGGCGACTGCGTCGAGGTGGCCGACAACCTGCCCGGCGTCGTGTTGGTGCGCGACACCAAGGACCGGGACGGTGGCACGTTGGCCTTCGGCCCGGCGGCCTGGCTGGCCTTCGTGTCGTACGCCGCCACACGCGACTGACCCGCATAGCTCGCGCTGTCCCCGCTGGCCAGCCCGGCGGGGACAGCGAGTCCGGGGGGCACAGCTCGCTGTTGTCTACACCGAGTCAACCTCGGCGGGCGTGGCTCGCGTAGGGCACGATCAGCCGCCTGGCGGCAGGGGCCCGAACCGTGCGACATAGTGCCAGACCCGCTTCAGTGCCTGCTCGTCATGGTCGCCGGTAAGCGCGGCAGCGCCGATCATCCGAGAATTCAGATAGCCGTCGATGGCGATCTTTGTGCCCAGGTCGACGCACTCCTGCCCCCGGTAGTCCGGGTAGCGCCGCAACTCGCTGACGGCGAGCCGGAAGCCCGGGTGCCATTCGAGCGGGCAGGGCAGCCGACAGGCGGCAGCCTCCACCTCCGTACCCCGATAGCTCGGGTCCAGCACCAACGCCTCCACGTCGCGGTCCAGCCGGACCGGTCCGTGCACCTGGGCAGCGTAGTTTCCCAACGATCGTTATGTACGATGCCCCTGGTTGGACCAGGTGAGGAGAGCTGCGGATGCCCGCACGAGGAGACCACGACGCGCGGCGGGCCGACGTCTCCGAGGCGGTCTGGCGGGTGCTCGCGGCCCGAGGATTCGGTGGACTGACGCTGCGGGCGGTCGCCGCCGAGATGACCGCCTCGACCGGTCTGCTCACCCACTACTTCCCCAGCAAGCGGGCACTGGTCCGGCACGCGCTCGACGTCGCCGAGGAGCGCAGCGAGACCCGCGCGCGGCAGATCGCCGAGGCGCCGGGCCTGCCGGCGCTGCGGGCCGCGCTGCTCGACGTGCTTCCGCTCACCGCCGAGTTGGTCGCGATGAGCCGGGTCTGGGTGAGCTTCTGGGACGCGGCGCTGGGCGATCCCGACCTCGGCCTCCGGCAGACCCAGCGGTACGTCCGCTGGCGCGCGCGGCTGCGGGTCCACGTCGAGGCGGCGATCGGCCGGGGTGAGCTGCCCGAGGCCACCGACCCGGAGGAGGTGGCCGCGATGGCTGCCGCGTTCGCGCACGGGCTCGTCGTGCAGGTGCTCTTCGACCCGGACCGCTTTCCACCGGCCCGGCAGACCACCTTGCTGGACGGTTTCCTGAGCGCGTTACCTCGGGCGTAACGCCCCGATCTCGTCTCCACCGGTTCCGTTACCCGGGGTGGGCTGACGTTTGACTTGACCAAGAGTCAGGGATAACGTGCAGTCCGTTACATCCATACATCTAAATGTGTTTGTTGGAGGTGCGTCGTATGGTCAGACGTCAAGTCCGCCGCCTGGGCGCGGTGCTGGTCACACTCACCGCCGCGACAGCAGCCACGCTGGCCGTGGCCACACCGGCACATGCCTCGCACGGCGGGACAGCGGCCAGCGGAATCCTCAACACCACGGCGTGGCGGGTGTGCATCTCGGGCTGGACGGACGGGCAGAGCGCCTCGTCGTATGCCATCACCCAGATCAACCCGACCGACGTCAACGCGTCGTCGGTGGCCTGCACCGGCAGCTACAACGTGTCGTCCTACGCGGCCAGCTACCCGGACTCGTGGTACGGCCTGACCAGTTGCCCCGGCGGCGTCTCCGGCGGGTACTGCACCTACAAGACCGTCCAGCTCAACGGTCGTACGGCCACCACGACGACCCAGTGGCGCAAGACCGCGACCCATGAGTTCGGGCACGTCGCCGGACTGGGCCATCGGTCCACGAACTCCTCCTGCATGACGTCGGGTGCCGCGCCGCCGATCGTCACCACGTTCGACAGCCACGACACCGACGCGATCAACGCGACCTACTAGCGGACGGAAGGGGGATTCGATGAGTGAGAAGAGGACCAGACGAGGGCTGCTCGTCGGCGCGCTCGGAGTGGCGGCTGCGCTCGTACTGTCGGCGTGTGGCGGAGCGAGCCAGCACGCCGACGAGGGCGAGCACGTCCACGACAATGCCAACGGGGCCAATGTGGACGTGAGTGACTATCTGCCCAATGCCGGGCTGGCGGAACTCACCGACGCCTCGGAACTCGTGGTCTCCGGGCGTGTGGTCGGCGCAGTCAGCGGTGTCCAGATCGGGGAGAGTAGGGACCTCGAATACACGATCTACACGATCGCCGTCGACGAGGTCATCAAGGGCAGCGCGGGCGAGTCCATCGAGGTCGCCCTGCTCACCCACATCCAGCGCGCCGCGGTCGTCTTCGACAGCAGGGCTACGCCCAACCGAGGCGACCAGGGGATCTGGCTGCTGACGAAGATCGCGCCGGAGTTCAAGCGCGAGGGCTACGTCCTGACCAACCAGAACAGCCAACTCCTGGTCAAGTCGGACGGGTCCGGGCTGGCCGGGGGCGCCTCGTCGTCCGTGGTCGCCAAGGAAGTCAAGGAACTCGGCGGTCTGACCGGGGTCCTGGCCAGGTTGCGCGACGCGGCGAGATAGCCCCATAGACCTCGGCCCGGCGGCTTGCAGGCGTCGCCGGGTCGAGCCGTGTGCCTGCCTTCATTCAGCAGCCGGGCCGAGCCGCGTGCCCCTCGGTCACTCACGTGCCCGGTATCGGGCTCGCCGACCTGCTCTGCGGAGTGAACTGGTCAACCACGACCAGCGAGGTTCCCGGCCTGACCTCGCTCAGCAACTGCCGTTGCCCCTTCCGGGGCAACCGGATACAGCCATCCGTGGTGTCCTTGCCCAGTTCGCCGTCGTGATACCAGGTGTGCAGCCCGATGTGTGCGTCGCGCAGGCCGGGCGGAATGGCCTTCGGGTTGTCCGGCACCGCCCCGAGGGCGAACACATCGGTGTCGGCGTAGACCGCGCCGGGCAGGGTGGATCGGCCGAGCAGGAAGGTGCGGCCCAGCGGGGTGGGCGTACGCGCGACGCCGAGGCTGACCTGCCAGGACCGGACGAGTGTCCCGTCCCGGAACCAGAAGAGCTGGTGACTCCGGCGGGTCACGACGAGCTGGTCACGTAGCGGCACGCTGCTCCAGCCGTCCGGTGGTACCCAGGCCAGGGTCCGGTTGACCGAGGGCAACAGTACGGCGGCCCAGCCTGCCCGCCGCTCGACGATCGGCATGGTCAGCTCGACCCCCTGGATGGTGGGGGCGAGGAAGGCCCGGGGCTGCCCGCCCGGTGCGTCGTACGCGCCGACCAGGCGCAGCGGGTGCAGGCCCTCGCGCAGCGGATCGGTCGACAGTGTTGCCGGATCGGTGGGGAAGCCTCGCGGTGCCGGCCCGTAGTCCACGACCGGCAGGTTGGCCGGTGGCGGGGTTGCGCCGATCGGAGCCTCGACGGACGGCGATGAGGGTGGAGACGCGTTCGGACCCACGCGTCCGGTGTCGGCGACCGGTTGCGGTGTGGCGACCGCCCCCGGTTGTGTTCCGGTGCGGCGCAGGTTGGCGATGGTAGCCGACGCCAGTACGACTGTGCCGATGATGAGCGTGATCACTCCGCCAACGAGTACGACCCGCTGCCAGCCGCGCGGCGGCGCGGAGGGCTCGAAAGGGTCAAAAGGCATGCTTGCACCATATTGCAAGTGGCTAAAGCGGGCAATTTCCGCGAAAAGCCTTCGTGTGTGTTGGGTGGTCGACGCGATGGCGACAGCCGGCGGTGACGCTACGAAGCGTAATGATTGCGGAAGGGCGATTCCCCGTCGGGCGGGCGGTGAACGTATGGAGTAAATCGGGCAGATCATTGCTTTGTTGGACGTGTCCTGACGGCCGGCGGCTGCGGAAGGCGAAGAGTGCCGGACAGGTGCGGCTGTTTCTCGCAGATTTCCCTCAGGATTTGCACGATCGGGTCCAGGCGTTTGGGGCGAGGGTTGGTCGTGGTGATGTAGACGTCGAGTTTCGGAGCCCTTCCCTCGTGGTGCAGTGGCACCCACCGCGACGATTCGACGCCTTTTCCGCCGAATCGGGAGCCGGCCTTGTAGGGTAGGGCCACGTCCGATGGGGCGACAACGACCCGCTTCGACTTGATGCCGAATCGCTGGTGGTCGTCGGATGCGCGTTGGATGCTCATCGCGCTCTCGTATGTCTCGGCGACTATTCTGGCCTCCTTTGGCGGCGTGCTGATCCTTGTCGTGGTGATCCAGGTCTCGAGTAGTCTTCGAGAGCGGGAGCCTGCTGGTGGCACCATGGCCCGATATTCGTTGACCAATTCGGTGAGGCTCATCTGATCCGCTTGGTAGGCGGCTGGGACCATCACCTCCAACTGCGTGCCGTAGAGCACATCGGATTGAAGTTCTTCCTGGTAGATGGTTGTTCTGCCGCCGATCGCGATCTCGTGATGGCCAAGGGTCAGGGGAAACAGCGCCTCGTCCTCGAAGCCGTCGTCGCCGCGAGCGTCCAGCCTCAGTTCCGCCACGATGATCTGGTCCTCGTGGTTCGGGTGCCGTGCTCGGAGGTCGCATTCGAGTTGGCTGGTGATGTAGACGTGATGGGGGAGGCACACGATCTTCGGAAGTGTTCGCTCGGTTGACGGTGCGCGCTCTTCCTGGAAGCTGGTGACGATCCTCTTCGCAAACCGGAGGAACCTCTTGCCGCGTACGGTCAGTTCGAGGTTTCCCTTCTGCGGCTCCTTGAAGGTTGTTTCGCCGAGCCAGGTGTCTATCTTCTTGAGAATGTTCTCGATGCCCTTTATGGTGATGTCTTCCTGGTAATCCTTGAAAAGGTGCTCCCGGGCTTTCTTCTTGGTTTTATAGGTAGCCACCGTCGCGAATACGACACAGTCCCATTGGGTGGGGGCGCGATCCCGGACTCTTCCCATTCGGCAACTCTATGACCACTGCCCGTGTGTGGTGCGTGCCCAACTTCCGACAGGGGAAGTTTTACTTCTCGGGGCGCGAAAAGTAGGTCGAGTTTTGACTGTGCGTGACGGTGACTCAGGGTGAAAAATGATCGGGCCCGCTGTTTGCCCCAGCGGGCCCGATCCCAGTGAACCCGCAACATCTACCGTCCTGAGGAGACCGATGCTGCTCCAGCAACGTACCGCCCTGGAAGGGGCCTGGAAAGTAGCCGTTCCGTTACTTCGAGACTCCGGGGGCGGGCGGCTGTACGTCTCGTTGGCCAGGCCGAGCTGGCATTCGGCCGTCCTGGTCGGCGGGCTGGTGAGCATGACCCGGGAGGGCCTGGCGGTCAGCGGGCTGAACCACCGGGTTGCGGTCTCCTATCTTGCCTATGCCGCCGCAGCGGCCATCGCACTGCTCTGTGGCCAGGTCGTGAGTTGGTACGCCAGGAGTGAGCGGACCTCGCGGGTCCTGAGCGGTCTGCTCAGCGCGGCCGGACTCATACTCACCAGTGTCGCCACCGGGCCCTTGCTGATGCCCCAGAGCAGCGCCCTCGTTCTCGTGCTCGGGTTGACCTGCGTCGGGGAACTCGGGTACCGGTTCGGGAAGGTCGGCGAGCCGGCGGAGGCACAGAGTGGAGTCCCCGGTTGGCACCACGGGGCCGGTCGTTCAGTAGCGGTTCGGACCGGCAAGGGAAGGAAGTCCCGATGATGGCGACCCTGGTGCTGTCCGAGGTCGTACTGGAACGCGATGGCCGGGTTGTCGCGGCCTATGAGGTACGGCGGGACGTCCGCGGCGACGTGGTGCTTCTCGACCACGAGATGCAGCGAGACGGGAGACCCGGAGCCTGGGATGCGACTCTGGCGCGGATGGCTGTGCCGGCCAGGGGCGGAACGTGTCGCCCGCCTGTGCGAGACTCCGGCGCGACAGCCACTCGGTGTGGACGCCCTACCCCCTCGACAGGAACCCCCGAATGAATCTGCAACAGCTCCAGGCACAGCGGCAGCTGATCATCCGGCAACGCATCCGGATGATGGTCAACCAGTACGAGGTCCACTCGGTACTCGGCGACGGGACCGAGGGCGAGCTGCTCGCGTTCGCCCAGCAGAAGCGAATGGCCTTCAAGGAGCAGGTGACCCTCTACACCGACGACACCAAGCAGGTGCCGGTGCTCGGCTTCAAGGCCCGTCAGGTCATGGACCTCGGCGCGACCTACGACATCGTGGACCCCAGCGGGACCGCCCTGGGCCTGTTCCGGAAGGACTTCAAGAAGTCGCTGCTGCGCTCCACCTGGCACGTCGAGCAGCCCGGCGTCGGAATGGCCACCGGTCAGGAGCGCAACGCGACCGTCGCCATCCTGCGCCGCTTCGTCGACTCACTCTCCTGGCTGCCGTACCACTTCGACTTCACCATCGACGGGCAGTTGGCCTTCTCCGTGGTGAAGAAGTGGGGCCTGCGCGACAAGTACGTGGTCGACATCCACCACCCGGGTCTCGACCGGCGGGTGGTCATCGCCATGGCAGTCGGGCTGGACGCGCTCCAGAGCCGCTGACCAATAGCCCTGCCGCAGGGCCGGGCCCCCGCTCACGTCGGACGTGCTGATCTCACGTCGGATGTGCTGATCACGTAGACGTGGCGCGGAGCTGACGCAGGACGTACCCGAGGAACGCGGTCACCTCGGCGACCGGCACCGCGCGTCCGGCGGCCCGACCGGCGGCGTGGCTCGCGACCGCCGCGTCGATCAGACCGGCGAAGGCCGGCGCGGCGGTCCGGGCCCACCGGGCCGCCGCCGGCTTGGCGTACCACCGCTGTTGCGCGGCGAACCGCAACGCCCGGCACCCGTTGAGTACGGAGTTGTCGCCGTGCGCGGCCGGGTCGGCCAGGTGCGCCTCCATCGACTCGACCACCACCGGCAGCAGTACGGCGAACGGTGCCGGCCGCAGCACGGCACGAGGATCCGGACCGGCGAGTGCCCACCCGCTCTGCCAGGAGATCGACCGGTCGATGGCGTACCAGAAACCGGGCCCGTCGGCCGGGTCGAAGCTGACCTTCGGCGGCAGCTCCCGGCCGGTGTTGAGATCGAGGAGATAGCCGGCGGCGACACCACCGTCGTTGACCGCTGCTCGCGGATAGAGCACGAACTCCAGGCCGGTGGCCGGGCAGGGCAGCTCGTCGTGGGCGAGCCGGGCCGCGATCGTCGCCAGCACCGGTCGTGGCGGTGGATGCTCGACCACGGCGATGACGTCGAGGTCACTTCGGCCCGGGGTGTAGCCGGCCAACGCGAGGGAACCGGTGGGGTAGACCCCGACCAACTCCGTACCGAGGATGGCGCTCAGGTGACGCACGACCGCGTCCAGGTAGGCGGATTCGGTGAGCGGGACCCGGGTTGTCATCGATCCACCGTAGGGTCGACGGGGACGATCTTCCAACACGGAGGAGGTAGAGCGTGAGCCAGGAAGTACGGGGCGTGATCGCCCGGGCCAAGGGAGCACCGGTCGAGGTCACCACCATCGTCGTACCCGACCCCGGACCGGGCGAGGCGGTCGTCCGGATCCAGGCCTGCGGTGTCTGCCACACCGACCTGCACTACCGCGAGGGCGGCATCAACGACGAGTTCCCCTTCCTGCTCGGCCACGAGGCGGCCGGCATCGTGGAGCAGGTGGGTACGGGTGTCACCGACGTCGCACCCGGCGACTTCGTGGTGCTCAACTGGCGGGCGGTCTGCGGCACCTGCCGGGCCTGCCGTCGGGGCCGACCGTGGTACTGCTTCAACACGCACAACGCGAAGCAGAAGATGGCCCTCACCGACGGCACCGAACTCACCCCGGCGCTGGGTATCGGTGCGTTCGTGGAGAAGACCCTGGTCCACGCCGGGCAGTGCACCAAGGTCGACCCGGCCGCCCGCCCGGCCGCCGTGGGCCTGCTGGGCTGCGGGGTGATGGCCGGGCTCGGCGCGGCGATGAACACCGGGCAGGTGACCCGGGGCGACTCGGTCGCGGTCATCGGCTGCGGTGGCGTCGGCGACGGCGCGGTGGCCGGGGCGGCCCTGGCCGGGGCGACGACGATCATCGCGGTGGACACCGACCCGCGCAAACTCGACTGGGCCCGCAGGTTCGGGGCGACGCACACCGTCGACGCCCGCCAGACCGACCCGGTCGAGGCGATCCGGGAGCTGACCGGCGGGCACGGGGCGGACGTGGTGGTCGACGCGGTCGGCCGACCGGAGACCTGGCGGCAGGCGTTCTACGCCCGGGACCTGGCCGGCACCGTCGTGCTGGTCGGCGTACCCACCCCGGAGATGACCGTCGAGTTGCCGCTGTTGGACGTCTTCGGTCGGGGCGGGGCGCTCAAGTCCAGCTGGTACGGCGACTGCCTGCCCGGCCGGGACTTCCCGCTGCTGACCCAGCTCTATCTCCAGGGTCGGCTGGACCTGGACGGCTTCGTCACCGAGGAGATAGCCCTGGACCAGGTCGAGGCGGCCTTCGACAAGATGCACCACGGCGACGTACTGCGCTCGGTGGTGGTCTTCTGATGGCAGATCCCTCGGCAGCCCAGCAGTCGGATTCGACGTCGGCCCAGCGGCCGGAATCGGTGGCCCAGCGGCCGGAATCGGCAGCCCGTATCGACCATGCGGTCACCTCAGGCACCTTCTCGCTCGACGGGCAGACCTTCGACGTGAACAACAACGTCTGGGTGGTCGGTGACGACACCGAGTGCGTGATCCTGGACGCGCCGCACGACGTCGACGCGATCCTGCGTGTTGTCGACGGCCGGCGGGTGCGGGCCATCCTTGCCACGCACGCCCACGACGACCACGTACGGGTCGCGCCGGCGTTGGCCGAGGCGACCGGAGCCCCGATCCTGCTGCACCCGGACGACCGGGTGCTGTGGGACCTCGTACACCCGGATGTCGCGCCCGACGGCGACCTGCACGACGGGCAGCGCATCGAGGTCGGCGGCACGGTGCTACACGTGCGGCACACCCCCGGGCACAGCCCGGGTGCCTGCTGCCTCTATGCGCCGGACCTGGGCGCTGTCTTCACCGGCGACACCCTCTTTGCGGGCGGGCCGGGGGCGACCGGCCGGTCGTACAGCGACTTCGGCACGATCATCGAGTCGATCCGGGGCCGACTGTTCGACCTGCCGGCGGAAACTGTCGTACACACCGGGCACGGCGACAGCACCACCATCGGCGCTGAGGCCCCACACCTGGACGAGTGGCTGGCCCGAGGCCACTGAGTCCGGGAGTTCGCGCCGGCGGTGCCACTGAGCCCGGGGAGCGTGCGAGTCACCCGCTGAGTGGAACACCACGTACCTCATGCCAGCCGGATGACGTACGTGGTGTTCCACCCACGGTCGACCGGTCAGCGCGCCGCGCCCACCAGTTGCTCCTCGGCCTCTTCGATCCGCTGGTTCCACTCGCCCTTGGACGACTGCCAGCCGTCCTCGTCGACGCCGCGCCGCCAGTAGCCGGAGATGGACAGCGCCTCCTTGGGCAGGCTGTGCTCGACCCGCAGCAGGTGGCGCAACTCCTTGACGAAGTGTGCCTCGCCGTGGACGAACGCGTGCACCGCGCCGGGCAGGAACTCCAGCGCCCGTACCGCCTCGACCAGCGCCTCCCCGACGACCCGGCCCCCGCGGTGCAGCCAGACGATCTCGGCCGCCCCCTCGGTGACCAGCTTCTGCTCCTCGTCCGGACCGGCCACCTCGACGAAGACCCGGGCCGGGGCGTCGACCGGAAGCCGTTCGAGCGCGGCGGCGATCGCCGGCAACGCACTCTCGTCCCCGGCCAGCAGGTGCCAGTCGGCGTCCGGGCTCGGCGCGTACGCCCCGCCCGGTCCGCGCAGCATGATCTGGTCACCCGGGCGGGCCTGCGCCGCCCACGGTCCGGCCAACCCCAGGTCGCCGTGGTGGACGAAGTCGAGGGTCAGTTCCAACGCCGTCGGATCCCAGGCCCGCACGGTGTACGTCCGGGTCCGGGGCCACTGCTCGCGGGGCAGGTCCCGACGGACCGCCGCCAGGTCCAGCGGGTCCGGGTATACCACCCCGTCCGGTGGGAAGATCAGTTTGACGTAGTGATCGGTGAAGGCCCCGGCACCGAACCCGGACAGCCCGTCACCACCCAGCACCACGCGGATCATGTGTGGGGTCAGCCGCTCGGTACGCTGCACCGTAGCATAGATGACCTGGGATTTGTTCCTGGCGTCCGTCACGAAGTAAGGCTAGCCTAAGCGGGCGGTGGACCGGATTGGGGTACGTCGACGGCATGCGAATACTGATGATCGGCGGATCTGGCCTGGTCGGCACGATGATCCTGCCCCACCTCGCCCGACAGCACGAGATCCGCGTCCTGGACCCTCGACCATCCGCACCCGGTCCCTGGGAGTACGTCGCCGGCGACGCCACCGACTTCGCGGCGGTCACCGAGGCCGCCGTCGACACCGACGCCCTCGTCTACCTGGCGATGGGCCCACTGGCCGGCTGGGGTGAGGTGGCCAACGTCGCCGCCCACTTCGACGCCAACGTCAAAGGGCTGCACCTGGCACTCTGGGCCGCCGCCGAGGCCGGGGTACGACACGCGGTGGTGGCCAGTTCCATGTCGGTCTACCCGAACCCCGCCGACGACGAGACGTACCCCGATCCGGACACCCCGCCGGGCGCCACCGACTTCTACGGGCTGACCAAACGCCTCGGCGAGCAGGTCGGCCAGGCCGCTGTCGCCGAACACGGGATCAGCCTGGTGGCGTTGCGGCTCTGCCTGCCCACGCCGGACGACCGGTGGCCCCGCGATGACGATCGATGGAGTCGTACCATCGCCACGTCTGCCCGGGACACCGCGTCGGCCGTGGACGCCGCGCTGGCGTACCGGGGGCACGGGTTCACCGCGCTGACGATCAGCGGTGATGCGGCCGGACGGATGACCAACATCGACGCCGCCCGCCGGCTACTCGACTGGGAGCCACAGGACCCCACCAAACCGTGATCGTCGACACCGGGCGGTTGCTGGCCGGAACACGAACCGGTCAGCCCGCTCCGGTCAGCCGCCTGCTCCGGTCAGTCTGCGCGCATCTCCTGCCCCGCCGACCCTGTCGACTCGTCGCGGCCTTGCCAAGCTGGTCACCCGCTCGGTACTGGACGGACCCGCGCCCACCTCGTCCACGACGAAAGGCTGAGCGAGGCGGCCGGACCTGCGCCGGCTCTCCTGACCACCAGGTGGGCGTCAGGAGAGCCGGACCGGCATCAGCACCGAGAACGTCCCCTCGTCGGCGGGCAGTCGGATCGCCAACGGGTTGATCGGTCCGTCGAGTTCGAGCACCAACTGCCCCTGGCCGCTGGCACCGAGCGCGTCGAGCAGGAAATCCCCGTTTACCCCGACGTAACCGGACTGGTCGAGATCCAGACCAGCACCGTCCACCACCGTCAGACCGCCCGTCTCGTTCACGGTGAGGATGGCGACGTCGTACCGTACGCCGTTGTGCTCGCGTACGACGGTGGGTGCGACCTCCGGGGCCAGCGCCGCGCGCAGTGCCGGCGCATCGACGGTGACCTGCTGGCCGCCGGATGTCCCGAACCGGCCGCCGAGCCGATCGCCGAGCAGTCGCCGGTAGTCGGGGAAGTCGTGCTCCAGCGTGGGCATGGCGAGGCGGTGTCTCGGCAGTTCGACGGTGATCACCGTCGGAGTCAGGACGAGCTCCACCGGCTCGTCTTCGATCAGCAGCTCTCGTAGCTGGTCGATCAGGGTCGCCGGGACGAGCAGGTGGGCCGGGGGACCGGTGACCTGACCGATGGCCGACTCGGCCACGGCGAGCCGGAACCGGTCGGTGGCGACCAGACGCAGCGTCTCCGGCCCGACCTCGCACCAGACGGCGTTCAGCATAGGCAGCTCGGGATCACGGCCGATGGCGAACCGGACGGCGTCGATCGTGGCGGCGAGTTCCGCGCCGGTCAGGGTGAGGCGAGTGGCGATGGGGGTCTCGTCGTGGTCGAGTAGGTCGCGTACCCGGGACAGCTCCCGGCGGGCGTCGGCGAGCCCGTCCTCCAGCCGGCGTAGGTGCGCGTCCAGCAGGCGACGCACGGCCGCCGGGTCGCAACGTTGGGCCGCCACCGCCTGACTGATCTCCGCCAGCGGCATGCCGACGCGGCGGAGACCGGCCACCATCCGGGCCGGGACGATCTGCTGCGGGTCGTACCAGCGGTAGCCGGTAGTCGGGTCCACGGCTGCCGGCACCAGCACGTCGGCCCCGTCGTAGAACCGCAGGGCGCTGACGCTCAGCCCGCTGGCCCGGGCCATCTCACCGATGCTGTGCAGCTCGCCGTCCACACCACGATCCTGCCGCCTCGACCAGGTCGAGGGTCAAGCCGGCTCGGGCCCTTCCCTACGTCGAGGCGTCGGGTTGGAAGACCGCACGGACACAGTCGTCGCGTTTGTCCTTGAAGAGTTGGTAGCCCTCGGTTGCCCGGTCCAGTGGCATCCGGTGCGTCGCGAGATGCTCGGTCCGCAGCTCGCCACTGCGCATCCGGTCCAGCAACATCGGGATGTAGCGCTGCCCGTGCTGCTGGGCGGAGCGCAGGGTCAGTCCCTTGTTCATCACCGCGCCGAGCGGAAACTTGTCGACCAGCCCGGCGAAGACCCCGAGTACGAAGACACTGCCGCCCTTACGGCAGGCGTGGATCGCCTCCCGTACCGCGATCGGCCGGTCCGTCTCGATTCGCAGTTGCTGCTTGACCTGGTCGTAGAGGAACTGTGGCCCGGAGCTGTGCGCCTCCATGCCGACCGCCTCGATGCACACGTCCGGCCCCCGTCCGCCGGTACGCTCGCGCAGCTCGCCGCCGACGTCGGTACGCTCGTAGTTGATCGTGTCAGCGCCGATGTGCCGCTCGGTCATCCGCAGTCGATAGTCGAACCGGTCGATGCAGATGACCCGTTCCGCACCGAGTAGCATCGCCGCGCGGGCGGCCATCTGTCCGACCGCCCCGCAGCCCCAGATCGCCACCACGTCCCCGGGACGTACGCCGCCGAGGTCCGCCCCCATCCAACCGGTCGGGGCGGCGTCCGAGGCGAACACCGCCCGGTCGTCGCTCACCTCCTCGGGCACCCGGAACGCGCCGGTGTCGGCGTACGGGACCCGCACGTATTCGGCATGGCTACCGGCGAAACCACCCATGGCGTGTGAGTAGCCGTAGCAGCCGCCCGGGGCGAAACCCCAGGCCATCTCGGCGATCGCCGGATTGGTGTTGCCGTTGTCGCAGCAGGCGAAGAGCCCCTGCCGGCAGTACCAGCATCGCCCGCAGGAGATGAACGAGCAGACCACCACCCGATCGCCGACCGAGTGCCGGTGCACATCCGGCCCGACCTCCACGATCTCGCCCAGGAATTCGTGCCCGAGCACGTCACCGGCCTGCATGAACGGGATGTACCCGTTGATCAGGTGCAGGTCGGAACCGCAGACCGCGCTCTGCCGCACCTTGACGATGGCGTCCTGGGTGTTGCGGATCTGCGGGTCCGGGACCCGCTCGACCGCCAGCTTGTCGACACCCTCCCAGCACAGCGCCTTCATCCGGCCGCCCTCACACTCGTCCCTGGTCGCGGCCGTGCCGGGTGGCCACCTCCAACGGCCGGTTGAGCAGCGTGCGGCGGGTCGTGCTGGGCCGGTCGGGGCTGAGCAGCTCACCCGTCTCGGCCAACTGCTTGGCCTGGCGCAGTGCGGTGCGCAGCGCCATCCGCGGATCGTCGCCGGTGAGATGGGCGACCATGCCGGTCAACACGTCCGAACCGCCGGCGCGCAGCCGGACCGCCAACTCGGTGCCCCGCCCGCCGGGTGCTGGCCGGACCCGGGTCTCGACCCCGTCGCCGAGTCGGACGAGTGGTTCGGGCAGCTGGCCTTTCGGCGCGACCTGGGCCGGGGGCCGGTCGACGGTCACCGTCTGCCACCGGGACGCCCACCTGCCGGTGGAGCCCCGGCCCGGCCAGTTGCCCCGACCCGGACGGGACAACGCCCGGTGCATCGCGATCGCCCCGGCCGTAACGACGGCCGCCGCCGCTGCCGCACCCTTCGTCACCCGTCCCATCAGCCTCACCCGTCCCTCGTCGTTCGCCCGGGTTCCACCGCTGTACGACGTTCCGCTTCGGCAATGGTGGGCAACGGTCGGGTGAACCAGGCTCCCCCCGAAGGGGTGAAGCTCGGCGGCTCGGGTATCCGGCGCCGGCGAGCAGCGGTCGGCCCTGTCGACGGGCGGCCTCGGATATCCGTTCGGCCGGACCCGGGGGCGGGGGACATCCGCGCGCCGGAGGGTGGCGTGGTCGTACTGGCGGAGGTGATGGGGCGGAGATGGTGGAGGACCGGATCGGGGATGGTCGAAGGCTCCCGCCGTTGCTGGCAGCCAAACTGGCGGTGGCCGCCCTGCCCGGCGAGACGGTGGCGAGACCCCGACTGTTCCGGCTGCTCGACGCCGGTGTCACCGGGCCGGTCACCCTGGTCAACGCGCCGGCGGGCTGGGGCAAGACCACGCTGCTGAGCGCCTGGAGCCGGGCCCGGGACGCACGGACACCCGCCTGGCTCTCGGTCCAGTCCGGTGACACCGGTGACCGGCTCTGGGCGTACCTGTGGGCGGCCCTGATCCCCGATGGCCCGGATGGTCGTGTCGTTGCCGGGTCTGTTGGTCGGCCCGGCTTCCTCGAACATCTCGCGGCGGTCCTCGCCGAGCGGGCGGAGCCGACGATCCTGGTCGTCGACGACCTTCACCTGGTCGACGATCCGACCGTACTCGACGGCCTCGAAGCCCTGCTCCGGCACACGGGGGACCGGCTGCGCCTGGTGCTCGGCTGCCGGCGTGCCCCGACGTTGGCCCTGCATCGCCGCCGGCTCAGCGGCGAGCTGACCGAGATCGGTGCGACCGAGTTGGCGTTCACCGCCGAGGAGACGACCGAACTGCTGGCCGCACACGAGGTCACCCTGGCCGCCCGACAGGTGCACGACCTGCGCACCCGGACCGAGGGCTGGCCGGCCGGGCTGCGTATCGCCGCCCGGTGGCTACGCGGACACCCCGACCCGGAGCGGTTCGTCGCCGGGTTCTCCGGGGACCATCCGGACGTCGCCGGCTATCTGGCCGAGGAGGTGCTGGCCGCGCTGCCCGACCGGGAACGGGACGTGTTACGCCGTATCGCGGTCACCGACCAGGTCTCCGGTGACCTGCTCGACGCCCTGACCGGGGAGACCGACGGTGACCAGGTGCTGGCCGAACTGCACCAGCGGCTCGGGTTCGTCGTGCCACTCGGTCCCCGGCCCCCGTGGTACCGGTGTCACCGGATGTTGGCGGAGTTGCTCCGCAGCGAGTTGCGGCAGTGGCCGACCGACCGGGTGGTCGAGCTGCATCGTCGGGCAGCCGCCTGGCAGGTGGCGCACGCCCGGCCGGAGGCGGCACTCCGGCACGCGCTCGCCGCCGGGGACCGGGCGCAGGCAATCGACCTGCTGGTCGGGCACTGGACCGAGTTGCTGCCGTACGGTCCGGGCGAACCGGACCCGACATCCGTCGCACCAGCGGCGTCGGGTGTAGGAGCGGTGTCGGGTGTAGCAGCGGTGTCGGGTGTACCGGTCGGGCCGGCACGGGACGCGCTCGGGCCGGCCGGAGCGTCGACCGCCTTCGGAGATTCGGAGCTGGCCCTGGCGTACGCGGCGGAGCACCTGAGCCGGCACGATCCGGCGGCTCGAGACTGGCTGCGGCGTGCCGTGGCTGACGAAGGTTTGCGTACCGGGAAGCGGGCAGATCGGTTCGCCGTGCCGGTCGCGGCACTGCAACTGGCCGCCGCGCGACTCACCGGCGACCCGGCGGACGTACGCCCCGCCGTCGACCGGCTGCTCGCCGTCGCGCCCCCGGGCGGACCGGCCGCCGGCCAGCCCCCCGCCGACCTCGCCCTGCGGGCCATCGCGCACACCACACTCGGCAGCACGCTGCTCGGTGCCGGTGACCTGTCAGCGGCCGAGGCCGAACTCACCGTGGGCCTGGCCGACGCGGAACCGGCTGGTCTGCCTCGGGCGACCCGAGCCTGTGCGGCCGGGCTCGCCCTCGTGCACGCGGTCCGGGGCCGGCTGCGCGCCGCCGAGGAGGCGGCGCGGATGGCGCTGGAACCGACCCCCCGACCGGGCGGAGCCACGTTCTCCCCGGCTGAGCCGCTGCCGCATGGTCCGCATCCGGGCGACTGCGCCGCCGCCCACCTGGCACTGGCGGTCGTCGCCCTGGAACGGAACCGCCCGCTGGACGCCGACAGTCAACTCGCCCTCGCCGGCCAGTGGCCTGGTGCGGGCGGCGACCCCGCGCTTGCCGCGCTCGCCGCCCTGGTCCGGGCGCGGCTGCTACGGGTACGTGGCGATCTGGCCGGCGCCCAGCGGATCCTGCGAGCCGGCCGGGAAGAGTTGGCCGACCTGCCGGAGTCCGTGGAGCTGACGCACGGGCTGTTGGCGGCCGAGGCCGACCTGCATACCGCGCACGGCGACACCACCGCCGCCCGTGATCTGTTGTTACCCCTGGTCAATGGTGGTCCGCCGCCGTTCGAGGCGCTCGCGGTGGCGCTGGCCCGCAGCTACCTGGCCGACGATGACGCGGCTGCCGCGTCCCGGGCCCTGCCCACATGGACCGATCCGGCGGCGCACCACTGGCCGGTGCCGGTACGACTCACGGCCGGTCTGCTCGACGCGCTGGCCGCTTGGCGACTCGGTGACCGTCGGCGGGCCGCACACACCCTGGAACAGGTGCTCGCCGTGGCGGAACCGGAGGGCTTCCGGTGGGTCTTCGTCCATGCCGAGCCATCGACCCGGGATCTGCTCGCCGCGCATCTGGACACCGGCACCGCCTACTGGCCCACCATCAGCGAGCTGGTCGTGGCGCAGGAGCCGCCGAACAGCGGGCCGGTGGCCCGGCCTGCCCTCGGCGAGCCACTGACCGAACGGGAACTGACCATCCTGCGCTACCTACAGAGCATCCTGTCCAATGTGGAAATCGCCAGCGAGCTGTCCCTGTCGGTCAACACCGTCAAGACCCACATCCGCAACATCTACCGCAAACTTGACACCAGTCGCCGCCGGGAGGCCGTCCGCCGGGCCCGGGAACTGCGTCTGCTCTGACTGCCGAGGCGTGCGCCGGCCAGGCACAGTCAGGTACCGGCCGCCTGGTCGACAGCGGCCAGCAACTCGGTCAGGGCGTACGAACCGTCGTGCCGGATGCCGTTGACGAAGAACGTCGGTGCGTGGTCCACCCCGCTGCGTATTCCGGTGACGAAGTCGTCCCGGACCGGACCCAGGTGGGCGTGGGTACGTAACTCCTCCGCCACCTCGTCCAGCGGTAGTCCGAGCTGCTGCACACCGAGCGAGAGATGGACCGGGTCGAGCTGGTCCTGGTGTTCGAAGAGCCAGTCGTGCATCGTCCAGAACTGCCCCCGGGCACCGGCCGCCTCGGCCGTCTCAGCGGCGTTCTCCGCGTACGGGTGCACGTTGATGATCGGGAAGTGCCGGAACACCAGCCGTACGACCTCGGCACGCTGCCGTAGCAGCTCGGTCAGGTTGGGATGGGCAGCCCCACAGTGCGGACACTGGAAGTCGGCGTAGACGACGACGGTCACCGGGGCGTCGGACGTGCCCCGGATGTGGTCCTCCTCGGTCACCGGCGTCCGCAACCGGCTGACCGTGACCTGCAACGGGGTACTCACGGGTCACAGCCGTACGGTGATGTGGTTGTGCACGTCGACGATGCCCGGCGCGGACCAGGCGATCCGCTCGGCCACCTCGCGTTCGAGCCAGGACCGGACGGTGCCGCTGAGCATGATGACGTCGTCCCGCACCTGGATGTCGATGTGTTCGGCGTCAGCCTCGGCGGTGCGGGTCAGGGCGTCCTTGATCCGCTGCGTCAGGTCGTCCGGCGTCGGTCGGTCACCGGGCCGGACGAAGATGCCGTTGCTGACCCCACGGACGGCGGTCAGCTGGCACACGGCCCGCTCCGCCGCCCGTTTCTGGTGTTCCCACTCGACCTCGCCGCGCAGGGTGACCCAGCCATGGGAGACGGTCACGTCGAGTTCCCGGATCGACACGAAGGCATCCCACTCCAGGGTCTCGGTGACCGCCGTGGCGATCTCCGTATCGCTGCGTTCGGCCGAGGCCGGCAGCCGTACCTCGATGTCGTTGGCCACCGCGCGAACCCGGTTCACCCGGTGCGCGGCCCGTTCCGCCGCCCACTTCTTCGCGTAGTTCTCCACCCAGCCGGCGAGGGTCACCACACCCTCGGTCACCGACACACCGATTTCGTTGGGTTGGATCCGCGGTTCCCAACTCAACTCGTCGAGCACATCGTTCTGGATGTCCCGATCGGTGCGGGTGACCGATTGTGCCGACATGCGTTCCTCCCGAGGTCCCGTCGTTGGGTGCACGCCCCGGCCAACCGGTGCGGCACCCGTCATCGCTGATGCTCGCGCCCCGCCGGGTGAGTCGCCCTCGTCCGCAGCGGGTGATCCAGCCGTCGTGGCGGCGGACGAATCGACTGCCGTGGAATTCCCGGCCCGTGCCCCCCGAGACCACCCGGTGGGCCATATCGTGGGTCCTCGACAGCGGGCCGGTGGTTGCGGCGACGACGGTGAGGAACGGCGGATGACGACGGAACAGGAAGCGCCACCGACGTCCCCGGACGGGGCGGATCACACGGAAGAGTCCGGCTCCCGGGGTCGTACCGCCGGTCGTTTCCTGCTCCGGCTGCTGCGGCACGAATGGACCCTGGCCTCGATCGGCGGGCTGCTGCTCGCGGTCGTCCTGACCTGGCCGACGCTGCGGGACATCACCGAGACGATCCCGCAGGACATCGGCGACCCGATCCTCCAGGCGTGGCAGATCGCCTGGGGTGGGCACGTGCTGACCACCGACCCGACCCAGCTCTGGCACTCCAACACGTTCTTTCCGGAGCCCTACACCTACGCCTATTCCGACACGCTGCTCGGCTACGCCCCGGCCGGCATGATCGGCGAGGGGCCGGTCGCGGCCGTGGTGCGCTACAACATCCTGTACGTCCTGGTGCACGCGCTCGCCTTCGTCGGCGCGTACGCCCTGGTCCGTCAGCTCGGCGCGAACCGGATCGGCGGGGCGGTGGCCGGCGTGGCCTTCGCGTACGCCCCGTGGCGGTTGGCCCAGGCCGGCCACCTGCACGTGCTCTCCATCGGCGGGATCGCGCTCGCCCTGGCGATGCTGGCCCGAGGCCATGGCTGGTCGCTGCGGCACGGCTACCGGCCGCAGCGGCGCCGGCCCGGTTGGGCGCTGGCCGGCTGGCTGGTCGCCGCCTGGCAGATCACCCTCGGCTTCGGCGTCGGCCTGCCCTTCGGGTACGTCCTCGGCCTGCTCTGCCTGGCGGCGCTGGTCGGGTACGGCTGGTCGTGGTGGCGGCGGAAGGCGCGGCCCGTCTTCGGCGGTCGACTGCTCGCGGCTGACCTGGTCGGTGGGGTGCTCTTCGCGGCGGTGACCTTCTTCATGGCGCTGCCCTACCTGGAGGTGGTGGAACGGCACCCGGCCGGGCGGCGCACGCTGGCGCACATCGAGATGTTCTCGCCGCCGTTGCGCGGCTTCTTCATCGCGCCGTCCGAGTCGTGGCTCTGGGGTGAGCGGCACGCCGCCGCCCGGGACACCTTGACGTTCGCCGGGGAGATGACCCTGCTGCCGGGGGTCACCCTGATCGCGCTGGCCGGTGCCGGGCTGTTCCTCTCCGCGTGGCGGCCGATCCACCGGGTGTTCCTCGCGGTCGGCGTGCTGGTCAGCGTCGCACTCGCCTCGGGTACCCGGTTCGGCGGCGACGGTGATCCGGGCTACGCGACACTGGTCAACTACTTCCCTGGCTGGGACGCGCTGCGTACGCCGGGCCGGCTGGTGCTCTGGACCACGCTGCTGCTCGCCATACTGGCGGCTGGTGCGCTCAGCGCGAATCTGCGTCGGCCGGAGCCGATCGCCGCACCGGTCGCCGGCACGGCTACCGACACGACTGCTCGACCCGTCGCCGGAACGGCTACCGACACCGAGACCGGAACGGCCGCTCGGCGGCGCCCCCGGCGCCGATGGTTCGTCCGGTTGGCCATGCTCGTGCCGCTCGCCCTGGTCATGCTGGAGGGGATCAACCTCACTCCACATGCGACGGTCATCCCGCAGCCGGCCGCCCTTCGGGACCAGGCCGGTCCACTGCTGGTGCTACCGAGCGACGGCATCCTCGAATACAGCGTCATGCTCTGGTCGACGGATGGTTTCCCCCAGGTCGTCAACGGACTGGCCTCGTTCACGCCGGACACCCAGGCACAGACCCGGGCGATGACGGTGAGTTTCCCGGACGCGGCGAGTGTCGCCTATCTACGAAACCTCGGTATCCGAACCGTTGTCGTGCTTCCCGGGTATGCGGTGGGCACCCCATGGCAGGATGTGCTTGACCGGCCGGTGGACGGACTGGATGTCCGACGCGAGGAGATCGCTGGCGCGGTGGTCTTCCACCTCAGCTGATTGGTGTCCCGACCGGGTCGGACGGCGTGTCCGTCCGGCGACCAAGCGCGGGATGCCGGGGAGGTGGGGGATGGACCGGCAGGCGGCGGCGCTGTTCGGGGGCATTGTCGCGGTGGGGCTCGGACCTGCCGTCTGGCTGGGCGGCACGCTGTTCCGGGTTGATCCGGCCCCACGGAACCCGGTGCCGGTGATGACCGAGTTGCCGACCGTCGCGCCGACCGAGTCCAGGACCACGCCGGGGGCGACCCCCGATCCGTTGCCCACCGAACCGACCGGTCCCTATCGGGGTGGCCCGGACTGGTATCCGTCCGGGGGGCCGACCTTTGTCCCCGATCCGGTCGATCCGCTGCCGGAACCGAGCGAATCGGCGGCGCCGTCGGGTTCGCCGTCGCCGGGGGAGACCCCGCCACCCGCGACGCCCGATCCCGGCACCGAGCCGCCGAGCCGCCCATGGCCCGCCGTGCCCTGGCCCGCTGATCCGTGGTCAGACCATCCCGGGCCGGATCGGCCAGGGCCAGGTTGGCGGACCCAGGTTGACAGACTGCATCCGTACATGTGAATGTTTGCGCGTGGCCGGTGCGGGAGCCGAGCCGGTGTGGGAGCGTAGGGCCGTCTCCCACGTCAGGTAGTTTTCGCTCCCGCACGTGCCCGGCGCTGGCGGTCGGTCGATCCCCACCATCCGGGACCCGGCTTGCCGTGGCGCGGGTCGGTGACCCGCCCCTGACGCGATGCGGGACTTCCGAGAGGAAGCCGTGATGCGTAGGAGTCCTGGCGGCGTACTCGTGTCCGCCGCGACCGCGACGGCGGTCGCCGTCGCCACTGGCGCGGTGGCTGCCGCCGCCCAGTTGATCATTGGCCCGTCGACCTCGGCATCGGCCGCCGTGGTGGAGCCGTACTCGTGGAAGAACGTCCGGATCGACGGTGGCGGGTTCGTCCCGGGCATCGTCTTCAACCAGACCGAACGGAACCTGATCTACGCGCGTACCGACATCGGGGGTGCCTACCGCTGGGAGCAGGCCAGCCAGTCGTGGACCCCGCTACTGGACTGGGTGGGCTGGGACCGGTGGGGCTGGAACGGGGTGCTGAGCATCGCCACCGATCCGGTCCAGACCAACCGGGTGTACGCCGCCGTCGGCATGTACACCAACAACTGGGACCCGAACAACGGTGCGATCCTGCGCTCGGCCGACAAGGGGGCCACCTGGCAGGCGACCGAACTGCCGTTCAAGGTCGGCGGCAACATGCCCGGTCGAGGCCAGGGCGAACGACTCGCCATCGACCCGAACCGCAACAGCATCCTCTACTACGGTGCCGAAGGCGGCAACGGACTGTGGCGCAGCACCGATCATGGCGTCACCTGGGCGAAGGTCGCCAGTTTCCCGAACCCCGGCAACTACGTCCAGGACCCGGGCGACAGCAGCGGCTACCTGAGCCAGAACCAGGGAGTCACCTGGGTCGGCTTCGACAGGAGCACCGGTACGGCCGGCAACACCACCCAGACCATCTACGTCGGGGTGGCGGACAAGCAGAACCCGATCTACCGCAGCACCGACGGCGGCACCTCCTGGGCACGCCTCCCCGGCTCGCCGACCGGCTACCTGGCCCACAAGGGCGTGGTCGACCACATCGGGGGACACCTCTACCTCGCCACCAGTGACACCGGTGGCCCGTACGACGGGGGCAAGGGCGACGTCTGGAAGTTCAGCCGGAGCACCGGAGCGTGGACCCGGATCAGCCCGATCCCGTCCAGCAGCTCCGACGACTACTTCGGCTACAGCGGACTGACCATCGACCGGCAGAACCCGGACACGATCATGGTGGCCACCCAGGTCTCCTGGTGGCCGGATGCGATCTTCTTCCGGAGCACTGACGGCGGCGCGACCTGGACCCGGATCTGGGACTGGACGAGCTACCCCAATCGCAGCAAGCACTACACGATGGACGTCGCCTCGGTGCCCTGGCTGACCTTCGGCAGCAACCCGGCCCCACCCGAGGAGACCCCGAAGCTCGGCTGGATGAACGAGTCACTGGAGATCGACCCGTTCGACGGCAACCGGCTGATGTACGGCACCGGCGCGACCATCTACGGCACCACGAACCTGCGGGACTGGGACTCCGGCAGCCAGATCACCATCCGGCCGATGGTCAAGGGGCTGGAGGAGACCGCCGTACTCGACCTGGTCAGCCCGCCGACCGGGGCATCGTTGATCAGCGGACTCGGCGACGTCGGCGGATTCCGGCACACCAACCTGGACGCCGTACCACCGATGATGTTCACCAGCCCCATCTTCACCTCCACCACCAGCCTGGACTACGCCGAGTCCAACCCAGCGGTCATGGTCCGGGCCGGCAACTTCACCGACGCCGACCGGCCGAACGACAGTCACGTCGCCTTCTCCACCGATGGCGGGGCCAACTGGTTCCAGGGCACCGAGCCGGGCGGCATCAACAGCGGCGGTACGGTCGCCGCCTCGGCCGACGGCAGCCGCTTCGTCTGGGCTCCGGGCGACTCCGGCCAGCCGGTGGTCCGCTCGGTTGGCTTCGGCAACACGTGGACCACGGCGACGGGCATCCCGGCCAACGCCCGGATCGAGTCCGACCGGGTCGACCCGAACCGGTTCTACGGCCTCAGCGGCGGCCGGTTCTATGTCAGCACCGACGGCGGAGCGAGCTTCACCGCCACCGCCGCCACCGGCCTGCCGACGGACGGGCGGTTCACGGCACTGCCCGGGACCGCCGGGGACATCTGGTTGACCGGTGCAGAGGCGGCCAGCGGCGGGATCTGGCGTTCGACTGATGCCGGGGCGAGCTTCACGAAGCTCACCACCATCACCGGCGCGGTCAGCGTCGGCTTCGGTCGGGCGGCACCGGGCCGGACGCACCCGGCGGTCTTCACGATGGGCACGGTCGACGGCCGTACCGGCGTGTACCGCTCCGACGACACGGGCGTGACCTGGGTACGGATCAACGACGACCAGCACCAGTACGGCAACGCCGGTGAGGCGATCACCGGTGATCCCCGGATCTACGGCCGGGTCTACCTGGGCACCAACGGCCGGGGCATCCTGTACGGCGATCGGCTGGGCGGCCCGACCACCGGTCCGACGGCCACCCCGACAGGCAGTCCGACCACCGGTCCGACGGGCAGCCCGAGTCCGACTGGTGCGCCGACCACCCCGCCTCCGACGACACCGCCCCCGACCAGTTCCCCACCGGCCGGGGCGTGCGCGGCCAGCTACCGGGTGACCAACTCCTGGTCGGGCGGCTTCCAGGCGGAGGTGACCGTACGTAACACCGGCTCGTCGGCGGTCACCGGTTGGGCGGTCGGTTGGACGTTCCCCGACGGCCAGACGATCTCCCAACTCTGGGGCGGTACGCACACCCAGACCGGCGCGAACGTCACGGTCCGCAATCTCTCGTACAACGGCAACCTCGCCCCGAACGCGACGACCACCTTCGGCTTCCTCGGCACATGGGCCGGGGTCAACGGCGTACCGGCGACGATCAGCTGCACCGGATCCTGACTCGGACCGGGTGGCCGAGCCGTCGGAAGGCGGCCGGCCACCCGGACCATCGGGACGACATGATCCCCTGGCCGCCGGGTGGGGTTCGGGATCACGGTTGCCGCGTGGCGCTGGTCAGGGTGGTGGTCACGATCTTGTGGACGGCTGAAGGCTCTGGGCTGTCCTTCCGCTCGGTGAACAGTAGGTGCGCGGCACCGATCAGGGTGGGCGCGAGCGTATGGATGTCGGCGTCGAGCGCGATCCGGCCGAGGTCGCGTTCGGCCGTCAGGTAGCCGGCGATCATGGCCGTGCTCTCGCCGACGAGCGGGAACTGGGCGGTACCGGCTGCGCGCAGCCGTGCGCGTAGCTCGTCCCGGGCGATGATGAGGGCCACGATTGCCACCATGACCGGCTCGAAGAGGGTTATCAGGGCACGGGTCAGGTTGTCGGCGACGGTACCGGTCCCTGCCGCGTCCCGCAGCGCGGTGGCCTGCGCCTCGACCCGCGCCACACGGTCGAGAACCAGGTCGGCGAGAAATGCATCGAAATCAGCGAAATGTCGATGCAAGACGCCCTTGGCGACGCCCGCCTCGGTGGTGACCGCCCGGCTGGTCAGGCCGGTGACCCCCGCCTGGATCAGCACCCGTTCCGCCGCGTCGAAGAGTTGTTGACGTGGGTCCCGCAACGCTACGCCGGTGGGCAACGCGTACCTCCTTCGATCGCTGGAACGTCTGCGATCGCCTTAGTGGGCAAGCGCCCATTAAAGTGGGCGCATGGTCACTCTATCGCCCTCGTCCAGCTCCGAACCACACCGGCATCGTCGCCTGGCAGAGTCGTTCGGGATGGACCCCGCACGGTATGACCGGACCCGACCTCCGTACCCAGACGCCATGATCGAGCGGATCGCGGCCGCCAGTCCCGGCACCGACTTTCTCAACGTCGGCTGCGGAACCGGCATCGAGGCCCGCCAGTTTCGGGCCGCCGGCCGTAGGGTTCTGGGCGTCGAGCCCGATCCGCGGATGGCCGACTTCGCACGAGAAAGCGGCCTCGAGGTCGAGGTCGCGACCTTCGAGGAGTGGAAGCCGGCCGGGCGCACCTTCGACGCGGTCGTGTCAGGTACGGCCTGGCACTGGGTCGACCCGGTCGCCGGCGCGGCGAAGGCGGCGCGGGTCCTGCGGCCGGGCGGCGTGCTGGCACCGTTCGGGCATGCGTACCAGCTTCCGCCCACCGTGGCGGAAACCCTCGCCACGGCCTACCGGCGGGCGGCCCCTGAGTCGCCGATCAACTTCAGCGGCCAATCAGGCGGCTCTGTCCTGAACGCGTACCAGGCGCTGTACACCAAGGCTGCGGAGGGGATTCGCGAGGTTGGCGGGTTCGGGGAACCTGAGCTGTGGCGGTACGACTGGGAGCGTTCGTACCGTCGGGAGGAGCTCCTGGATCTGATGTCGACGTGGGGCGGCGTCAGCGATCTGCCGTCGGAGCGGATGGCCGAGGTGCTGACAGCCGTGGACGGGGCGGTCGATGCACTGGGCGGAACCGTCACGTTGTCGTACGCCACCTGGGGCCTTACCGCGATCCGGACCGACGCCCGACCCTGAAGAAATGGCCTAGCGGATGCGGCCGGTATGTCGCCTATCACCTAGCGGATGCGGACAATGAGCCTTTACTGGGCTTGCAAATGCTGGTTAGGTTGCGGGCGTGGACAGATTCCGGATCGGGGAAGCCGCCGAACTGCTCGGGGTCAGCGCCGACACCGTACGGCGATGGGTGGACAGCGGACGGCTGCCGGCCACCCGCGACGAACACGACCGTCGGGTGATCGACGGCGTCGACCTGGCTGGCTTCGCCCGCTCGCTGGCCGACGAACCCGACGAGGGGACCAGCCGCTCGTCGGCTCGCAACCGGCTGCGCGGCATCGTCACCGCCATCACCCGGGACACCGTGATGGCCCAGGTCGACATCCAGGCCGGCCCGTTCCGGCTGGTCGCCCTGACCAGCCGGGAGGCGGTCGACGAGCTGGGCCTGCGGGTCGGCTCGGTGGCCGTCGCGGTGGTCAAGTCCACCACCGTCATGGTGGAGCTGCCCCGATGAGCCGCCGGCACCGAGCCGGATGGTCCTCGGCACCAGCGCGGCGGTTCGGCCGGCGCAGCGCCTGGATCGGGGCCGCGCTCACCCTCGTGCTCGCCGGAGCGGCCGGCTGCACCTCGTCCGATCGCGGCGATGCCGGTCATGCCGGCGGCGACCCGGGACAGCCGACCGGCACCGTCACCGTGCTGGCCGCCGCGTCGCTGACCGAGACGTTCACCAGGATCGGTACGAACTTCGAGGCCGCCCATCCCGGCGTACGGGTCGTCTTCTCCTTCGCCGGTAGCTCACAACTGGCCAGCCAGATCAATTCCGGTGCCCCCGCCGACGTCTTCGCGGCGGCCAGCCCGGCGACCATGAAAACCGTCACCGAGGTGGCCCGCGACATCGACCAGCCCCGGGTCTTCGCCCGCAACCAGCTGGTCATCGCCGTACCGGCGGGCAACCCGGCGCAGGTCACCGGTCTGCGTGACCTGTCCCGGCCGGGGCTGAAGGTGGCGCTCTGCGCCCCGCAGGTGCCGTGCGGGGCGGCGGCCCGGACCGCGCTCGACACCGCCGGGGTGGCGCTCACCCCGGTCACCCTCGAACGGGACGTCAAGGCCGCGCTGACCAAGGTACGGCTGGGCGAGGTGGACGCCGCACTCGTCTACCGGACCGACGCGCGGGCGGCAGCCGGGCAGGTCGAGGGCATCGAGTTCGCCGAGTCGGCCGTCACGGTCAACGACTATCCGATCGTGGCGCTGCCCGGGGCACCCAACCCGACCGGGGCGGCGGCGTTCGTGGCGTACGTCCTGTCCGAGCCGGCCCGTACGGTGCTCACCGAGGCCGGATTCCAACCGGCATGATCGTGGCATCCCGTACCCGTGCGGTCGGCGGTCGCCTACCCGTGGTGCTGCTCGTACCGGCCCTGATCGGGCTGGCGTTCCTGGTGCTGCCGGTGGCCGGCCTGCTGATCCGTACCCCGTGGTCGTCGCTGCCGGCCCGGCTGACCGCCCCCGGGGTGCTCGACGCGTTACGGCTCTCGCTGGTCAGCGCCACCCTCGCCACCCTGCTCTGCGTGCTCTTCGGGGTGCCGCTGGCCTGGCTGCTGGCGCGTACCTCGGTGCCCGGCCGCCGGTTGATCCAGGCGCTGGTGACCGTGCCGCTGGTGCTACCCCCGGTCGTTGGCGGCGTCGCGTTGCTGCTGGTCTTCGGGCGGCGCGGGGTGCTCGGCGGTTGGCTCGACAGTACGTTCGGCATCACCCTGCCGTTCACCACCACCGGCGTGGTGCTGGCCGAGGCGTTCGTCGCCATGCCGTTCCTGGTGATCAGCGTGGCGGGGGCGCTGCGCGGTGCGGACGCCCGCTTCGAGGAGGCGGCGGCGACCCTGGGGGCCGGCCGGTGGACCGCGTTCCGCCGGGTCACCCTGCCGCTGGTGGCCCCGGGTATCGCCGCCGGAGCGGTGCTCTGCTGGGCCCGTGCCCTGGGGGAGTTCGGTGCCACCATCACCTTCGCTGGCAACTTTCCGGGTCGGACCCAGACCATGCCGCTCGCCGTCTACCTGGCGATGGAGACCGATCCGGAGGCGGCCATCGTGCTCAGCCTGGTGCTGCTCGTGGTCTCGGTGGCGATCCTGGCCACCCTCCGGGAACGCTGGACGATGACGTCATGACCAGGCTGGAATCCGCTGCCCACTCCTCGGCCGCCCAGCACCCGGCCGGTAACCATTCCCCGGTGGTGGACGCGCACCTGGTGGTCGACCGAGGGGCGTTCCGGCTCGATCTGGCACTGACCCTCTCCGCCGGTGAGGTGGTCGCCCTGGTCGGTCCCAACGGGGCCGGCAAGAGTACGGTGCTGCGGGCGCTGGCGGGACTGCTACCCCTGCACGACGGGCACATCGACCTGGCCGGCGAGCGGGTGGACGAGCCGGGAATCGGCGACTCCGGTGCCGGTCTGCCTCGTGCTACTCGGCCACGGGCCGGTCGGTTCGTGCCCGCCGAGCGCCGGCCGATCGGCGTGGTCTTCCAGGACTACCTGCTCTTTCCACACCTGTCCGCGCTGGACAACGTCGCCTTCGGTCCGCGCTGCCGGGGCGTGCGCAAACGGGACGCGCGGGACGAGGCCGCCCGCTGGCTCGCCCGGGTGGGGTTGACCGAGTACGCCCATCGCCGGCCCCGCCAACTCTCCGGCGGGCAGGCGCAGCGGGTGGCGCTGGCCCGCGCGCTGGCCGTACGCCCGGCCCTGCTTCTGCTCGACGAACCGCTGGCCGCGCTCGACGCCCGGACCCGGTTGGACACCCGCGCCCAGCTACGCCAGCACCTGACCGCACATCAGGGGGCCACCCTGTTGGTGACCCACGATCCGCTGGATGCGTTGGTGCTGGCCGACCGGCTACTCGTGGTGGAGGACGGTCGGCTGGTGCAGCAGGGTGACCCGGCCGAGGTGGCTGCTCGCCCCCGCACCGAGTACGTCGCCAGCCTGGTGGGGCTCAACCTGTATCGCGGCCAGGCCGACGGGCATACCGTGACGCTGGCCGACGGTCCGGTCCTCACTGTCGCCGACCAGGTGCACGGTGCCGTCTTTGTCGCTTTTCCGCCGTCGTCAGTCACGTTGTCACAGATCAAGCCGGGCGATGAGGGTAATACCTGGCCGGTACGGGTGACCGGGGTGGAGCCGTACGGCGACAATCTCCGGGTCCGACTCACCGGCATGCAACCCGGCCCTGCCGATTCCCCGACTACGATCCGGCCGCACGTTGACGTGGGGCACCCGGCCGATGCTCCGGCTACGGGGCAGTTGGCAGCCGACGTCTCGCCCGCGGTGGTGGCGCGGCTGGATCTGCGTACCGGGGCGCGACTCTGGGCCATGATCGACCCCGCCACCACCCGCGCCTATCCCGCACGATAGGAAGGGCTCCTTCCTGTCGTCTTCGCATAGGAAGGAGCCCCTTCTGACACTTGTCAGATGTCCAGGCCGGTCGGGGGCTTGAGCGAGTCGGCGTCGACGAACTCCAGGTGCTCGGCGGTGCGGGCGGCCTCGGCGCGACTCATCACGGCCTGGGCCATCGCCCCGACAGCCCAGCCGATCGCCGCACCGGCCAGCCCGGCCCCGATCAGCCAACCCCAGGGCAGCCCCGGTCGTCGGCCGGCGAGGGCGTCCACGGCCGAGGTGGCCCGGTGCCACGCCTCGTTGGCGACCGGTGCGACCCGGTCGCCGGCCCCGTCCGCGAGGTGCGCGGTGGCGCGCTTCGCCGAAAGTACGCTGTCCCGGGCCAGGTCCCCGGCCGAGTTGACCGTGGAGAGCACCTGCTCCCAGGCGTGATCGGCGATTCGTTCGGGCTTGCTACGGCGGTCCAGCAGACTGGTTCCGAACATGGTGCTACCTCCTCGGGTGCCGACAGCAGCGAGCGCTCTGGATAGCGGCATCTGTTCGGCGGTCGGTTTTCTCTCTCCGAGGTGCCCGGACATGCTTCCCGGCAAACGCGGCCGATGGTAGGAACTGACATCCTCTCCGCTCCAAAGGGTGGAGATTCCCTCCGCGTGTGGGACACGCGGCGTCCGGGCGGGTTACCGCTTCGCCGCGCGGCCCTGGCAGCCCTCCCAGCGCGGGCCTTCACCCCCGCCCTGAAGGGCGGAGCGTCGGCCCGCGCAACCGGTGGCGGCCGTACCTGATCAGCGGAGGGCGACCACCGCGGCCGGCAGCGCGAAGTCGTCGTCATCGTCATCGTCGTCGTCACCGGCGGGGCCGAAACCGCAGGCGAGCATCAGGGCGAGCAGGGCGCCGACACCGGCTAGGCCGAGCAGCTTCTTCAACATGATCAGTCTCCCTCGACTTGGCGGACCGGACGGAACGGCCGGAGGTGCTGGATCGGTACCGGTGGAACGTGCTGATCGGTGCGGGTGGAACGAAGATCGATGGTGTGGACATCGACCGGGTGGGGGCCGGTTCGGGCCGATGGTAGTGCTGCCCGTCCACCCCGATGGGGCCCAAGTAGGCGGGGTGTGCGGTGATCATGCTGGCCAGCGCGGGTGTGGAGAGGTCAGCCGCCACGCCGACGCCGACCGGCACGCTAGCGACTGGCTCGCTCGTCCCGCCGGTTAGGCTGACGGATGTCATGGGGCCGGATTGGCCTCGTGGAGCACGAGAACATATGGTGGCGATTGCCCGGATAGATGCTGTTTTGGGGGGTTCTTCGCATAGATTGCCCCTCCGGAAGGGTGGCGACCGAGGCCATGGGAGGAATACTCTCGGTCGCGGCCCGCGTACTGATGAGGCGCCCGGACACGGGCGAGTGGAGGTGCTCCCGCGTGAGCCTGTCGATCGTCCAGTCGACCCTGCCAGACGGAGTAGTGGAGATCGCCCCCCGTGGAGAGATCGATGTCGACACGGCGTACGAGGTACGTGAGGCGATTGCCGGGGTGCTGACCAAGAGTCGGCCCGCCCGGATCGAGCTCAACATGCGACTTGTCAGCTTCATCGACTCAGTGGGCATCAGCGCGATGGTCGCTGGGTTCCAGACCGCTGAGGTCAGCGGCGTGAAGCTGGTGGTCACCGAACCGAGCCGGTTCGTGCACCGGCAACTGTGGGTTACCGGTCTGCTCGGCCTCTTCGGCGCGCCGGAGCCCTACTTCTCGGGTGCCTCCTCGGCACCCGAGGCACCGGTTGCCGGCGGCTGAGTCGCGTCTGGCCTACCCCTGATCGCATCGAGGTCAGAGAGATCCACGTCGTAGGCCTCGGTGATCGCTCGGATCGCGGTCACCGAGGCGTACCCGTCGGCGAGCCAGGCGACGTCCGTACCCCGCTCCACCGGCTGGCCCGACTCCTCCAGCGCGGTCTGGATGAATCCGTGCCCCATCTCGGCCACGGTCATCTGGACCTGACCGAAGCCGGCCAGCGAGCCCCGTCGGATACCTCGCAACTGCTCGTACGGGATGTCCGGCGAGTTGACGTTGAGTACGCACTCCAGCGGCACGGAGGTCAGCCGGGGCAGTAGATCCAGCGCCACCCGAGCGGCGGTACCCCAGTGGCGGGCGTCGTCGTGCCCGTGATCCGCCGCCACCGCCGCGCCACCGCTGGCGGCGGTAGCCGTGGTGGCGGAGAGCACGTCGAGCGAGACCGCCATCGCCCGGCAGCCGTTGGCCGCCGCGGTGAACGCCGCGCCCACCGTGCCCGAGTGCAGGATCGCCCGGCCCGCGTTGGCACCCCGGTTGACCCCGGAGAGCACCACCGTCGGGGGTGGTCCGAACGCCCCGTGAATGGCGATCAGCGTGATGAAACCCGGGGAGCCGGCGACGCCGTACGACGGAACTCCGGGCAGATCGTCGACGGTGCGTTCCTCGACGACCACCCGGCCCTCCTCCTCGACCGCGGTCATCCCGGCGCTGGTACCACTGGCCTCGGTCGCGGGCGCCGCGATCACGACGTCCAGACCCCGGGCGACCGCTGCCTCGGCCAGCCACCGGATGCCAGGGGCGGCGATGCCGTCGTCGTTGGTGATCAATATGCGCATGGTCATCCCGGATTCGTCCGACCGGCGAACTGGTCCGGCGTCATCCGTTCCTGCCGGTCCGCCCCGATCGGTGCGAGCCGGACCCGGTCGACCAGCCCGGCGATGGCGTCCGGGCGGCCGGTACCCAGGCCGTGCCGGGTCACGTTGAGCGCGCCGGCCGCCGCTCCGGTGCGTACCGCGAGTGGCATGTCGCCGCCCCGGGCGAGCACGGCGGCCACCCCGGCGGTCAGCGAGTCGCCGGCTCCGCGCGGATCCGCCGCCTGCAATCGGGGCATGTGCACCTCGTAGACCTCCCCGTCGATCAACGCGAGGGCGGGATCCCCGGCACGGCTGACCACCACCGACTCCGCCCCCTCGGTGTGCAGTTGGTGCATCGTTTCGACGAGTTCCTCCTCGCTGTCGTTGGCCGCCCGGCCGTCGGCGATCAACTCCTCGTGGCTGATCTTGAGGAAGAAGAGCCCGCTGTCGAGGACCGCACCGAGATGCTCGCCGGAGAGGTCGGCCACCACCAGACTGCCGTTCCCTCCGAGGTCGGCGGCGAGCCGCCGGTAGGTGTCGGCCGGGGCCAGGGAACGGTTGCCGGGGCCGCTGAGCACGCTCACCCGGGCGCACAGTCCCTCGCCGAGAGCCAGGTTGTACAGCTCGTCCAATTCGTGTCGGCTCAGCGGATGTCCCGGTACGTCCGCGACCTCCTGTCGAGTGCCACTGCGCCGGTCGTGTACGTACCCGCCGCTGCTGGACTCCCGGCGGACCACCTTCAGGTCGACGCCCTCACTGGCCATCAGCGGTTCGAGCACCTGACCGATCTCGCCGCCCAGGCTGGCGCAGAGCACCACCGGGGTGCCGAGCGAGGTGATCATCCGGGCCTGCCAGATGCCCTGTCCGCCGGGGTGCAGGTGCATCTCCGCCTCGCCGTTGGTCTGGTCGAGGGTCACCGTCAGCTGTGGTGCCGGCGCGAAGACCATCACGTGGTCACTCATGAGGAGTCGTTTCCCTGCCTGGCGTCGCTCATGCGGCAGGTGCGGCGTATCCCTGCCGCGATTCGAGGTTGACAGCGTGCGCCGAGGAACCTATGTTTAACGTGTTCGTTAATTAACAAGGAGGCTAAATGCGGTGGCCAGCGACCGCCTGAGCGTCATCTTCGCGGCACTGGCGGACCCGACCCGCCGGGCGATCCTCACCCGGCTCGCGGAAGGTGACGCCACTGTCTCGGAACTCGCGGAACCGTTCTCGATCAGCCTGCCGGCGATCTCGCGGCACCTGAAGGTGCTCGAACAGGCCGGGTTGATCACCCGAAGCCGTACGGCCCAATGGCGCTCCAGCAGTCTCAACGCCGAACCGCTTCGGGAAGCCACGGAGTGGATGGAGCGGTACCGACAGTTCTGGGACGCCAACTTCGAACGGCTGGACGCCCACCTGCGGCGAATCATGCAGGCGCAGCAGGACGAACCGGCAGCACCTCAGACCAACCGAGCAGAATCCGAAGGGAAAACGTCATGACCCAGGCGAAGCCCGACCAGGAACTGGTCATCACCCGGATCTTCAACGCGCCGCGGGAGCTGGTCTACCGCGCCTTCACCGACCCCGACCAGCTGGTGCAGTGGTTCGGGCCGGTGGGCTTCTCGGTGCCCCGCGAGACCGTCGACCTCGACGTCCGTGTTGGCGGGCATCAGCGGTTCACCATGGTCAGCGACGAGGACCCGAACATGGCCTCGCCGGTCGCCGCCCGGTTCACCGAGGTCATCGAGAACGAACTGATCGTGGGCACCGAGGACTGGGAGGGGGTACCCGGTCAGCAGGAGAGTAGCGGCATGTACCTGCGGATCGAGTTCCACGACGAGGGTGGGAAGACGCGTCTCGTACTGCGTCAGGGGCCGTACACCGCGGAGATGGTGCAGATGGCCACCGCCGGTTGGGAAAGCTCCTTCACCAAGCTCGACCCGCTGCTCGCCAGCTGAACGGCGACACTCGTTCGTACGCTGGGGTGAGTGCGAGCCCCGTTCGTGCGCTGGCTGGTCGCGGTCTTCCTTCGGGCGCTGGTGGAAGCGTCTTTGCTGCCGCGTCGTGCCGCGTCGTGCCGCGTCGTGCCGCCCGTCCCCGGCCGGATCTCCGGTCCGGGGGCGGGCGTGGGGGACTCAGCCGGTGGGGGAGAGGTAGAGCAGGCGGTTGGGCGAGCCGGTGCCGGGGTTGGTCACCACCCCGATGGTGGCGGTGCTGGCCAGGTAACTCTGCACCTGGGCCGGCGTCCAGGTCGGGTTGTTGCTCAGCACCCGGGCGGCGGCACCAGCCAGGTGCGGTGCCGCCTGCGACGTGCCGCTCAGGCTGTTGGTGGCGCTGATGCTGGTGTGCCAGGTCGAGGTGACCGTTACGCCGGGCGCGAAGAAGTCCAGGCAGGGGCCGAAGTTCGACCAACTCGCCCGAGCGTCGGAGCTGGTGGTGGCACCGACCGTGATTGCGTTCGGGGTCGAGCCGGGCGAATAGTTGCAGGCGTTGGCGTTGGAGTTGCCTGCGGCCACCGTGTAGGTCACCCCGTCGGCGATGGAATTCGTCACCGCCGTGTTGAGCGCGTTGCTGTAACTGCCCTGGACGCCCAGGTTCGCCACGGCCGGTTGCCCGGGGAGGTGGTCGGCGGTGACCCAGTTGATGCCGGAGATGATGATCGCGAGGCTGCTCGCCGCGCCGCAGTCGTACACCTTGACGGCGACCAGTACGACGTCCTTGGCCACGCCCCACCACGTCCCGCCGACGGTGCCGGCCGCGTGGGTGCCGTGTCCGAGGCAGTCGTTGGCCGGCGGGAGACCGTCGATCGCGTCGTACCCGTAGATCGCCTGACCACCGAAGTCCTGGTGGCCGATCTGCACCCCGCTGTCGATGATGTACGCCTTTACCCCGGTGCCCTGGCTGGTGAAGTTGTAGGTGGTGCTCAGCGGGAGAGCCGGCTGATCGATACGGTCCAGGTTCCAGGGCGCGTTGTTCTGGGTGGTGGTCAGCTCCACCGTGCGATCCTGCTCGACGTAGGCCACTGCGGGATCGCGAGCCAGCCGTCGGGCCGCCGACTCGGACAGGTGGATCTGGAATCCGTTGAGCGCGTCGCCGTACACCCGGCCCAGGGTGCCGCCGTAGCGGCTGGCCAGGCTGCTGGCGGTGGCGGCGAGTGCGGCCTGTCGGGTGCCGGCCCTGCCGCCGACGGCGCTGTCGGCGAGTACCACGATGTAGCTGCCCGGAATCGCGGTGGCGGCACCGACATCGCCGATATCGGGGTGGGTGCTTGCTGTCGCCGTCGAACCGGCGGCCATCGTGCTGGACAGGACCATGATCGTGGTGGCCAGGAGACCGAGGACGCCCCGGGCGCCCAGTCGCCGCCGAGGACTGTGGGGGAGTGTCATCCGCCAATTCTATTGACGTTCTCCTATGTTAGGGGGTGGTCTGCCAAGTGTTAGGAAGGGCCCCTTCTCGTCGTTTTTCGCCTTGGAAGGGACCCTTGCTGACGCCTCAGCTCGGCGGACCCCCGACCGCCAGTGCGGCGCGTACCGTGACGTCTCGAAGTGGGACGAACCGACGCATCTGGGCCGCCCGGTTCATGATCCGGGCGAGTCGGGCCAGGCGTTGCACCGGCCGACGACGCTCGCGGTCGTACGCCGCCAGTGCCGACTGGACGTCCGGCGTCCGGCCCAGGTGGCCGGCCAGGGTCACCGCGTCGACCAGTGCCTCGCATGCGCCCCGACCGAGGTCGGGGGTCATCGCGTGCGCCGCGTCGCCGATCAGTACGGCGTTGCCCCGTACGAAGGTGGGCAGCGGCGGGTGAAGATCGTAGATGTCGTGCCGCAGCACCTCCGTCTCGTCGTGCAGGTTGGCCAGCACCCGGCGTACCCCCTCGTGCCAATCCCCGAAGTGCGCACGCAGGGCTGCCACCTCACCCTCGGGGGAGCGTCCGCCCTCGGTGGTGCGAACGGTGGCGAACCAGTTCGTCCGCCCGTCCTCGCGCGGGGTGATGCCGAACCGCTTGCCGCGCCCCCAGGTCTCGTCCACCGTGTCGATCGCGCCGTCGACCGTGCCGCGCCAGGCCGTGCAGCCGGCATAGCGGGCTCGACTGGTCGGACCGAAGAGGGCGGTACGGGTCCCGCTGAAGATGCCGTCGGCGACCACCACCACGTCGTACTCCCGCTGTAGTGCGGCAACGTCGGAGATCTCGGTGCCGAGGGAGAGCCGGTCCGACGGGAGCGCCGCGACCAGCAGGCGGAGCAGCGCCGGGCGGGAGATCAGGTGTACGCCGTCGCCGGTGCGGCGAGCCGTGGCGGCCACGTCGACGGTGGTGATCCGGCTGCCGTTCGGCCGTAGCAGGTCGCCGCTGCGTTGCCGGGCACCGATGTCGCGTACCGCGTCGCCCAGCCCCATCGCGTCCAGCGCGCGTAACGCCTCCGGCCACATGCCCAGCGCGGTGCCGGTGCCACCCGGCGTGGCGGCCCGCTCGAAGACCCGTACCGACCAGCCGGCCCGATGCAGCATGACCCCGGCGGCCACGCCCCCGATCCCGCCCCCGATGATGCCCGCTCTTCTGCTCATGCGCCGAACCGTACTACAGGTGTAGTGAGAAAAAACTACGGCCGTAGTGCCCTAGGGTGATCGACATGGAGAACAGGCAGGTCCGGATCACCGACGCGGCCATCCGGGTGTTGGGCGAGCGGGGGCTACGACAGTTGACCCACCGGGCGGTGGACGCCGAGTCCGGGCTGCCGGCCGGCTCCACCTCCAACTACTTCCGCACCCGGGACGCGTTGCTCACCGGGGTGGTGACCCGGATGACCGAGCTGGACCGGGAAGCCTGGCAGCACTTTGCCGGCTCGATCCAGCCCGCCGACATCGACGAGCTGGCCGGCGCGCTGGGCGAATTCGTACGCTTCGCCACCGGCCCGGGACGTTGCCAGACACTGGCCCGGCTGGCGCTTTTCGTGGAGGCAGGGGTCCGCCCCGAGCTGCAACAGGAGCTGGTACGCGGCAACCGCGAGATCGTCGAGTGGGGAGTTCCGTGGCTGCGGGGAATCGGCTCGGCCGACCCGGTGGGACACGGCCGGCTGCTCGCCGACTATCTCGACGGGGTGCTGCTGCACGGAGTGGCGTTCCCCGACACGAAGACCGACCCGGTGCCCGGGATCCGGCTGCTGCTGGGCGGCCTGGTTACCGCCGACGGTGGTTAGGACGGGCCCCTTCCTATGCAAAAAGCGACAAGAAGGGGCCCGTCCCTACCTCTCAATACGAAGAACCTCAGTACACGGAGAGGTGGACGTGGTTGGTGTGGTCGCTGGAGGGGTCGCCGTTGCCACCGCTGTACGACTTCCAGCCACTGCTCGGTAGCCAGATCTGCTTGAACCAGATCACGTAGAGCACACCGAGCCGGTTGGCGTTGTTCACGTAGTACGCCGCCAGGTTGTTGCCGTAGGTCCGGTCCCCGCCGGTCGCCACCCCGCCGAAGCCACCCTTCTGGGCGGCGAAGTCGCAGGCCCGACCCTTCGGGTGCTCACCGGAACCGCCGCTGCGGTAGCAGGAGACGTACCGGGTGAAGCCGGCGGCCTTGGCCTGGTTCATGGCGTGCAGGGTGCGCGGCGTGATGCAGCCCGAGGTGGTGGGGTCGTTCACACTGCACGACTCGCGGGGCCAGGAGCCGTCGGAGTTGCGCGGTGCCGGCTTCGCCGTCGAGGTGTTGGAGCCGGTCACACCGGCACTGGGGGACCCGCTGCCGGCAACGGCCAGGGCGCGCTCGGCCTGCTGCTTGCGGCTGGCCATCACGGCGACCTGTTTGCGCTGTTCGCGGATCTCGTTGTCCAGCGCCGCCTTCGCCCGGCTCTCCCGCTCGCGGGTGTCGAGCAGGGCCCGGAGCTGCCGATCCTCGTTGCTGGCCACCACGCCGAGGGTGGCCGCGCGGTCCAGGAAGCCATCCGGGGAGTCGCTGTTGAGCAGTGCGGCCACCGTGCTGAGGCGACCGGTCCGGTAGGCGGCTCCGGCCAGTTCCCCCACGGTCGCGGTCCGGGCGGGGAGTTCGGCCTCGATGGCCGCGAGGTGTTCGGTGAGCTGCTTCTGTCGCTTGATGGAGTTGTCGAGGGCGGCCTTGGCATCCAGGTAGCCCTTCGAGGCCGCCTCAAGCTGTTGCCGCAGGCTGGGGCTGCCGCCCTCCGGGTCGGCGACGTCGGGAGCGGCGAGCAGCCCGGCGGCGGTGACCGGACCGGGTGCCCCGGCGGCCACCGGGGCTGCGCCCGCCGGTACGGCGACCGTCAGGCAGACCGTGATCGTGGCGGCCACCAGCGCCATCATGCGGGTGGCCGTTCGTCGTACGGGTGCCGGGAATGGCATGCAGTTGTCCTTCCGTCAGCCGCCGACCGGGTTAGCTGACGGGTTCGGGACGGAAGATCCCTACCGCTGACGCGGATGCACCCCAAGTGGTGGTTCCCCGGCTCGCGCGTGGCGATTAGGCGGCGGTCGCCACCGGCACCCGGTGGGGTGCCGCCTGGTGGTGACCTCGACCGAGCCTACCGGTAGTGCAGAGATAGATCATGACCGCACGCGGAAACTTAAGACGCCGCTAAATTCCGTCGCGTCGTATCCCGTCGCGTCGCGGCTGGTACACGCCACCCCGGTCGGGCTACCACCCGGTCGGGCTACCACCCGGTCGGTCCGCAGTTGCCGGGCTCCGTGCCCGGCTCGACCTGCAGGGTCGCGTGTTCGATGTGGAAGTCGTCGTGCAGGGCTACCCGTGCGGCGGCGAGCACCTGCCCCACCTCGGTGCCCGGCTCGATGGTGAGGTGCGCGGAGGCGACCTCCATTCCGGAGGTGAGCGTCCACACGTGCAGGTCGTGCACGTCGGCGACGCCGGGGACGGCGGAGAGTCGGGCCGCCACGGCGGGGACGTGTAGGTGCTCGGGTGCGGCCTGTACCAGGATGCGCACGGCCGCCCGGCCCAGCCGCCAGGTGCGCGGCAGGATGAAGACGCCGATGGCGACCGCGACCAGTGGATCGGCCCACCACCAGCCGGTGAGCGCGATCAGCCCGGCGGCGAGGATGACCCCGACCGAGCCGAGCAGGTCGCCGAGTACCTCCAGGTAGGCCCCGCGCAGGTTGATGCTCTCCTTGGCGCCGGAGCGCAGCAGGGCGAAGGCGACGATGTTGGCCAGCAGCCCGAGCACGGCCACGACGAACATCGGCCCGGCGAGCACGTGTGGCGGCTCGCCGAATCGGCGTACCGCCTCGACGAGGACGTAGATCGCAACGCCGAAGAGCAGCACCGCGTTGGCCAGCGCCGCGAGCACCTCCAGCCGGTAGAGGCCGAAGGTGCGTTGCGGGTCCCTGCTCGCCCGTCGGGTCGCGGTGATCGCGGCCAGGGCCATGGCGATCCCGAGTACGTCGGTGAACATGTGCCCGGCGTCGGAGAGCAGGGCCAGCGACCCGGTGGCCAGTGCGGCGACCGCCTCGACCACCATGAACGCGGCGAGCAGCGCGAACGCGGCCCAGAGTCGTCCCCGGTGCCGCTCCGCGGCGCGCATTACCTGCCCACCGTGGTCGTGTCCAGCCCCCATCGGCCTACCCTCCGTCGCTCCTGCGCGTCCGGCTCAAATTATGCTCACATCGCAATATGTGCAAGTGAAATGCTGGCCGGTGGGAGCGCAGAAGAGGACGAGCCGGGATGAAGCAGACGGAGGACGGGACAGGGAAGCGGTCAGCCGGGGAGCAGGCGGGCCGGCACGGCGACGCGGATCAGTCGGTGAGGTCGATCGTGGTGAGCCGCTGAGTGGCCCGGGACAGGGCGACGTAGAGCGTCCGTACCCCCGACTCCGAATCGGCCCGGATCTCCCCAGGTGCGACCAGCACGACCCCGTCGTACTCCATGCCCTTGGCCTGGAGGCAGTCGACCACCTGTAGGCGCGGTCCGGCCAGCTCCGCCACCCAGTCGGCGATCTCGGTCCGGCGCGGTACCGGCGTGATGACGCCGACCGTCCCCTCCACCTCGGCGAGCAGCCGTGCGGTGGCGGTACGGATCTGTTCCGGCAACTCGGCGGCGGGCACCCGCAGCGCGACCGGCTCGACGCCGGTGGTCCGGACCGCGGTGGGCAGCGGCAGGTCCGGATGCACCTCGCGGATCACCTCCGCGGCGACGGCGAAGATCTCCGCCGGGTTGCGGTAGTTGGTGGAGAGGGTGTACTCATGCCGGGGCCGACGGCCCAACGCCTTGTCCCGGGCCTGCGCGAGTTCGCGTGGGTCGCCGGCCCAGGCGGTCTGCGCCGGGTCACCCACCACGGTCCAGGACGCCAGCCGGCCTCGGCGGCCGATCATCCGCCACTGCATGGGGGAGACATCCTGCGACTCGTCCACCACCACGTGGGCGTACTCGCGGTAGTCCTCCGGCCGCTGCCGGTCGGCCTGCGCGGCGCGCTGCCGGTCGGCGTACGTGCTCAGCTCCCGCACCCCACCGGTGAGCTGGAACGGGTCACGCCTGCGTCGGGCAGCCCGCTTCATCGGCTTGCCGAGCAACTCGTCCAACTCGTCGAGCAGGGCGACGTCGGCGATCGTCGGCCCGTCCGCGTCCAGGTTCCGGTACGACTCGGCGAGTAGCCGGGTCTCGGCACCGGACAGGATGCCCGCCGTGTACGCGCGCAGCCGCTCCGGCACCGCCAGCCAGCCGAGCACGTGCCACGGGTGCAGTCGGGGCCACCAGGCGCGCAGGAAGTCCCGGAACTCGGGCCGCTCGGCCACCTCGTCCTCGAACACCCGCTGATCGGGTAGACGACCGACACGCATCTTCCGGACCTGTGCCCAGAGCGCGGAGAAGATCCCGTCGAAGCCGACCCGGCGTACCTCGTTGCGGCGACCACCCCCGGCGAGCGCCCGGGTACGGATCTTGTCCAGTTCGGCGGTGGTCAGCCGGAGCAGTTCGCCCCGGTAGAGCAGGCGCAACTCGCCCGGACCGTCCGGTACCGCGTCCCGGGCGGCCCGGCGCAGCACCTGGCGCATCCGGAGCGAGCCCTTGATCGCGGCGACCTCGGTTCGGTCGACCCGGGTCGCCACCACCCCCGGGAAGAGCGAGCCCAGCGAGTGCAGGGTCGCCGTCTCCTCACCGAGCGAGGGCAGCACCGAGGCGATGTACTGGACGAAGACCCCGGACGGGCCGACCACCAGGACACCGCCCCCGGCGAACCGGTTCCGGTCGGAATAGAGCAGGTACGCCGCCCGGTGTAGGGCCACCGCCGTCTTGCCGGTCCCCGGCCCGCCGGAGACGATCGTCACCCCGGAACCGGGGGAGCGGATGGCCTGGTCCTGTTCCCGCTGGATGGTGGCGACGATGTCGCGCATGCCCCGGCCGGTGGCCCGGGAGAGATTGGCCAGCAGCGCGCCGTCACCGACCACCCGCATCCCGGGTGGTGCGGCGGCCGGGTCGAGCAGGTCGTCCTCGATCCGGGTGACCCGCTCGTCAGCGGACTGGATCATCCGTCGCCGGATCACGCCCTGTGGATCGGCGGCGGTGGCCTGGTAGAAGGCGGCGGCGGCCGGTGCCCGCCAGTCGATCAATAGCGGCTCGGAGTTCTCGCCGCGAATGCCGAGCCGGCCGATGTGCATCACCGCACCGGTGTGTAGGTCCAGCCGGCCGAAGACCAATCCCTCGTGCTCGGCGTCGAGCGAGTGCCGCCGCCGGGCGGCATGGAAGACCATGGCGTCGCGTTCCACGAGCGCCCCGAAGTTGCCCACCCGGGCCAGTTGGTAGCCCTCCCGTTCCGCCAGCGCGGCCGACTGGCGCAGCGCCGCCAACCGGGCGTAGACCCGGTCGAGATGGCACTGTTCGGCGGCCATCTCCTGTTCGAGGGTGGTGAGGTCGGTCAACGCGCTGGCTCCCGGACGATCGGCGGTAGGCCCCCGCCAGCGCCCGGCCCACCTCGGTCGGTGGGCGCCGGTTCGCAGCGGTGACCAGAGCGAGGGTACGGGCAACGGCCCAGGTCCGTGCTGCCGAGCGAGGCATGTCGGGTGGTATTTGATCTCCGTCACGTTCCGCCCGACCGGATGACCGCACCGAACCGCCGACTGGAAGGCCGGTCGACCGCTGGTCGCGGAACCGGTCGAGGCTGCGGAACCGATCAGGCCGGGAGGCTGCGGAACCGATCAGGCCGTGAGGCTGCGGAACCGGTCAGGGCTGCGGAACCGGTCAGGCCGTGGGCTGGGGGACCGGTCGAGCCGGGGGTTGGGTCGGCGCGGCGGCCGGACGGCGACGCAGGGCGAGCAGCGCCCAGGGCACCCAGACCAACTCCAGCAGGATCCGGATCCACACCGGGCCGATCGGGGTGACCGGCACCATGAGCAGTCCCCGGTCGAGCGCACCGAGCAGGGCGAAGCCGCCCAGTGCCACGGTCAGCCAACCCAGGCCGGTCCGGCCGGCGGCGCGTACGGACCAGCCGAGGCCGAGCCAGCCGAGGCCGGTCAACAGCAACCCGGTCGGAGTCCACCAGGTCGCCTCGGCGGCGGTCCCGAACACCCCGACAGCCAGGCCAGCGAGCAGCAGCAACACCGGCCAGCCCGCCGACCCACGCATCCTTCGGCCCGCCTGGCCGTCGTCGCCGAGTGGACGGCTGGTAGGCCGCCGACCGACGGGGCCGCCGGTACGCCGCCGGGCCACCCTGGCCCAGAGAGCCAACCCGACCAGACCGAGCAGCAGCGCCTCACCGAGCGCCCACTGCACCTCGATCCGGGCCAGACCCCGGGCGCCGTACCAGTCGCAGTTGCCGGGCATCCGGCGCTCGCCGAGCGAGTAGTCGGAGCAGACGTAGAGCTTGATCAGCTTGCCGGGCTCGGCGATCGCCCGGTTACTGCCGAGCCCGGCGGGTAGGGCGTCGTGGCCGCAGGCGGGCAGGGCCAGCGGCTCGGCACCGGCGTCGGACGGGGACTGCCAGCAGGACCCACGCCCCTGCCCGTCCCACCAGAAGTCCATCCGGTTCGGCGCGATGCCGCCGTCCGGTTTCACCCCCAGCTTGTTGCCCAGGTAGCGGTTGTGGTGCGAGGTGTCGAACTGGGCCCGCAACGAGGTGTCGCCACGTACCTGCCCCGGCACCCAGGACGTAACGAAACCGGCGTATTTGTGCCCGTAGACCCAGTTGTCCCGCCAGATGTTGTAGTTGCCGCCTGGATTGATCACCCCGGTGCCCACCGGCAGCCCCACCGCCGGACACACCACACCCTGCTCGTAGCCGCGCTCGGCGTACGGCCGGGCACAGGTGCCGTCCCGGACGTACCGGTAGTAGTCCTCGTTGTTGTCGCCGATCACGTTGCGCTCGAACCGGGCGTGGTTCTGTGGCATGCCAGGGTGGTCGGGGAAGGCCGAGTCGGTGCCGACCCCCGCGCCGTTGCCGGTGAAGACGTTGTCGTGCGCCCAGACCGAGTCCCCGGCCGTGCCCGAGTAACCGAGCAGGTTGTGGTGCGAGTAGCAGCCCCGGATCTCGATGGCGTACCGGTCGACCTGGTGACCCCGGTTGGCGTTGATGTTGGAGGCAGCCCCCGGATAGACGCCGGAGTCGCCATTGCCGTACGCCTCACAGTCGGTGTAGAGGCCATGATCGTCGGCGAAGGTGAGGAACCCGTACTCGTCGTTCCACCGGCCGGTCACCCGGTCGATGACGAACCCGTCGGTCTCCAGGATGTAGACGGCGTTGAAGGTGGTCCGCTGGGCGGTCAGGTTACGCAGGTAGAAGCCATTGGCGCGGTCTGCGCGGATGGCGTTGAGCCTCTGGTACGCGGCGTCAACGACAACGTCGAGCGGGCTGACCCCGGTGCCCTCGATCTGGAGGTCACGCTTGCCGATCACGGCAACCAGGTTCTGGACGTGCGGGCAGTCGCGTTGCTGTTCGAAGCTGAGCACCTGGTAGAGCTGGTTGCCCGACTTCGGCGCGCGGAGATCGGCGCAGGCGGGCGGTGGGGACGCCAGGCTCGGCTCCTCGCGGTAGGTGCCGGGTAGCACCAGAATCCGGGTGCCGGGTAGCCGTACCGCGTCCACCGCGGCCTGGATGTGCCGGTAGCCGGTGCGCTGGCACTCGGCGAAGAGTGCCTGGTTGCGGGTCTTGGCCTCGCTCGGAAACGCGGCGATCCGGCTGGCGAAGTCGGCCGGATCGTCCTTGCAGACCAGCAGGCGGGGCCCGTCGGTGCGGTAGGTCGGGACGCTGCCGGTGCCGTCCGGATAGACCGGGTCACGCTCGTCGTGGGCGGCGGCGGGTGCAGCGGGTGCCAGCGCCAGCAGCAGGAGTACGGCTGTCCCGACGACGCGCGTCAATATCGCCATGTCGCGCAGACTAAGGGAAGTCTCCGCTGGAGACCAGGTTCCATCGCTGTCGATCTGCGCTGGTCGGTCTTGTGCCCGGTCGATCTGCGCTGGTCGGTCCTGTGCCCGGTCGATCCGCACTGGTCGATCCGCGCTGGTCGATCCGCGCTGGTCCGCGGAACAGCGAACGGCCCCGGTGCGAGATCGTTCGATCCTGCACCGGGGCCGTTCGGTATGCCTCAGAAAGGCGGCCGGAGGGGGCTACCTGGGCGGGTGACTCAGGCCTCGAAGACGCCGGCCTCGACCAGCCGCTTCTCGGTGGCGTCCCAGCCGTGGGTCGGGTGCGCGGTGGCCAGGCCGTTGATCTCGGCCCGGATCTTGGCAGCGTGGCCGGCACCAGCCAGCACCCGGATCTCCTCGATGAACGCCTCGGAGTCGGTGCGCAGGCGGTTGGTCTTGCCGTTGGTCAGGTTCCGCACGTAGGCGTGCTTGCCGCCGTTGAGCGGGATGAGGTACTTGAACTCGCCGAGAACGCTCAGGGCGCCACCCTGACCGGCCTGGCCGGCGCGGACTGACGCGCGCGCGGTCTTAGAGGTGTTGCTCGCCACGGAGGTACTCCTTGCAAGACGTACGTACGGGAGGACGGATGGTCCGGGGGCCCCGACGGTGGACCGCCGGAAGGGGTCTGATGGTCGGTACGACCGCCGGACCGTCGTAATGCTGGAACACGGAACATGAAACGCTATCGGCGGCAGAAGCCGCCGAGTGAACTTTACATGACCCCGCAGGCCGGTTGGCCAGCGCGGGCCGTCGTAGGGGTGCAACCACGGCCACCGGGATGGCTATTCCACACCAACGAATTCCCGATTTCCTGGCACACCATCCGTCACTTCAGTCATCATAAGTTCCAGCCACCTGGTGATCGAGGTCGTAGGGGAAGACGCACCTCGCTCCCCGGGAGGTCACAACGTGCCAACGCGTGGCGTCGTATACGTCCACTCGACCCCGCTCGCCGTGTGCCAACACGTCGAATGGGCGATTGCGCGCGTCCTTTCCGCGCCGGTCAATCTGCACTGGACGGCCCAACCGGTCGATCCCACCGCCCGTCGGGCGGAGTGCGGGTGGTCCGGGCGGCCCGGGACCGGCGCGGAACTGGCTGCTGCCCTCCGGCAGTGGCCCATGATCCGTTTCGAGATCACCGAGGAGCCCAGCCTCGGCCTGGACGGTGAGCGGTTCATGTACGCGCCCGGCCGGGGACTGTTCCGGGCCGCCACCGGAGCGGCCGGCGACATCCAACTCGGCGAGGACCAGCTTCGGAGCATCATGGCGACCGCACGCGCCCCGGAGGCGCTTGCACACGCCCTGGACAAGGCCCTCGGTACGGCCTGGGACGCCGAACTCGAACCGTACCGGCACGCTGGCGACGGCGCCCCGGTGACCGTCCTCACCCAGGTCGGCTGAGCCGGTTCCAGGCGGCCCGTCCCGGCCCGGCCGCTGAGCCGGTTCCAGGCGGCCCGTCCCGGCCCGGCCACTGAGCCGGTTTCGGGCGGCCTGTCGGCCACTGAGCCGGCCCGTCCCGTTCGACCCGCAGGTCAGGGCAGCGGTGACGGCCCCAACTTGCCCCGATTCGCGGGGAACTGATGGGATGGGCGGGTGCCGCTCACCCCTCGGCGGATACCCGTCGTGCTCGCCCTGTTGGCCACGCTGGTCGCGGCCGGTTGCGGTGGCGACCCGACCGCTACGCCGCCTTCCGCGAATCCCGTCCCGCCCGCCCCACCCAGTGGCGGTGACCCCGCCAATGACGCCGCCCGGCTGGTGGCCACCCTCACCGACGAGGACCTGGTCGGGCAGGTGCTGATGCCCTATGCGTACGGCGACTCGGCCACCCGGGTCTCCGCCGGCTCGGCGGCCGGCAACCGGAAACTCGCCGGGGTCGACACCCCGGCACAGATGGTCGAGAAGTACCGGCTTGGTGGCGTGATCCTGGTCGGCTTCTCCGCCGACGACCCCACCGGCAGCAACCAGGCCACCACCAACGTCGACAACCCGGAGCAGGTACACGGCCTGACCACCGGGCTGCGCGCCGCCGCCGCGAAGCTGCCCGCCGGCTCCGCGCCGCTGCTCATCGGTATCGACCAGGAGTACGGCGTGGTCACCCGGATCAAGGACGGGGTCACCAACCTGCCCAGCGCGCTGGCCACGGGGGCGGCCGGTGACCCGGCCCTGACCGAGGCGGCCTGGCGGGCGGCCGGCACGGAACTCGCCGCGCTCGGGGTCAACGTCGACTTCGCCCCGGTCACCGACGTACTCGCCACCAACAGTGCGGTGATCGGCTCCCGCTCCTACGGTGCCGACCCGAAGGCCGCCGGTGCCCAGGCCAGCAGTGCCGTACGCGGTCTGCAGGGCGCGGGCGTGGCGGCCACCCTCAAGCACTTCCCCGGGCACGGCCACACCTCCGCCGACTCGCACGAGGACCTGCCGCAGCTCACCCAGGACCGCAAGACCCTCGACGCCGAGGCGATCTCGCCGTTCAAGGCGGGCATCGACGCCGACTCGTGGCTGGTGATGTCCGCGCACCTCGACGTACGGGCGATCGACCCGGGCACCCCGGCCACCTTCTCCCGCAAGCTCCTCACCGACGTGCTACGCGGCCAGCTCGGCTTCAAGGGAGTGCTGGTCACCGACGGGATGAACATGGGAGCGGTGCAACGCTGGTCAGCCGGCGAGGCGGCGGTCAAGGCCATCAACGCCGGCAACGACCTGCTGCTGATGCCGCCCAACGTCACCCAGGCGTACGACGGGCTACTGGCTGCCCTGCGGGACGGCTCGCTGCCCCGGGCCCGGCTGGTGGAGGCGGTAACCCGGGTGCTGACCCTCAAGTTCCGGCTCGCCACCCACTCCACCCCTGCCATGTCCACTCTCAACAGTGCGACCCACCGGGAGGCGGCCCAGCGGCTCGCCACGGCGTCCATCACCCAACTGCGTGGAACGTGTGCCGCCGCGAAGCTGCCCGGCCCGGTCACCGTCAGCTCCTCTGGTGGGCGGGACCAGACCCGCAAGGTGCTGACCGAGGCGCTACGTGCGGCTGGCGTCGAGGTGGTCGAGCAGGGCGGCACCGTGGTCCACCTGGTCGGGTACGGAGACCAGGCCGGCGATCTGCGGGCCGACGCGGCGGTGACGGTGGGCATGGACACGCCATACCTGCTCGGCAAGGCGAAGTCCAAGGTGCTGCTGGCGACGTACTCCTCCAGCGCGGTCTCGATGACGGCGTTGGCGCAGGTGCTCGCCGGCCGGGCCCAGCCGGTCGGCCGGTCCCCGGTGCCGGTCCCCGGACTGCCGGTCAGTTCCTGCACCCGCTGACATCGACCGAGCACCTGCCATGTGACCGGTGCTCGGGCCTTGACGGCCCGCCCAGCACAGGTCTTCGCCCCCGCCCCGAAAGGCAGAACACGAACTCGCATCCTGGTAGCGTTCGGCTGTCCATCGACCGAACGACCGGGAGGGTGTGCTGGCCGTGACACCGCCGGAGCCGACACTCTCCGTCGTCGTACCGATGTTCAACGAGGAGAGCGTCCTGCCGTTGCTCGCCCCCCGGCTGCGCGGCGTCCTCGACGGGCTGGGCGAGCCGTACGAGGTGGTGGCCGTCGACGACGGCAGCACCGACGCCACTCCGGCGGTCCTGGCCGGACTGCGGCGCGGCTGGCCCCAACTGCGGGTGATCCGGCTGCGCCGCAACAGCGGCCACCAGGCGGCCCTGACCGCCGGACTGTTCCGGGCCCGGGGCGAGTATGTCGCCAGCATCGACGCCGACCTCCAGGATCCGCCGGAGGCGATCGGCGAGATGCTGGCGCTGGCCCGGTCCGGCGGACTCGACATCGTCTACGGCGTACGGCGGGACCGCTCCACCGACTCGCCGTTCAAGCGGTGGACCGCCGGGCTCTACTACCGGCTGGTACGTCGCCTGGTCGGCAACAGCATCCCCGACCAGGCCGGTGACTTCCGGTTGCTCAGCCGAGCCACCGTGACCGCCCTGCGGGAGTTGCCCGAACAGCGTCCGGTGTTGCGGCTGGTGGTGCCCTGGCTGGGCTTCCCCAGTGGGGAGGTCGGCTACGTACGCGAGGAGCGGGCGGCCGGCAGCTCGAAGTATCCGCTGTCCCGGATGCTGCGCCTGGCCACCGACAGCATCACCAGCTTCTCGGCCGCCCCGCTGCGCCTGGCCACCTGGTTCGGGGCCGGTGGGGTGGTGCTCTGCTCGGTGCTGCTGGTGATCGTGTTCGTGGCGTACCTGCTCGGCCACACCGTGGCCGGCTGGCCCTCGCTCTATGTGGCGATCCTCTTCCTCGGGGCGGTGCAGCTGCTCTGCCTCGGACTGCTCGGCGAGTACATCGGACGGATCTACGTGGCGGTGCAGGGTCGGCCCAGCTACTTCGTCGGCTCCGACACGTTGGAGGAGGAGCCGGTCGAGGTGGTCTCGGCGGCCGTCGAGGAGTTGACCACCACCGCGCCCGGCCCGAGGACCGCCCGATGACCGCGACCACCCCCCGCCCGAGCCCTCCGTCCGCCGCTGTCGACCCGTCGCACCCCACCCCGGTCCAGTGGCGGCGCTGGGTGCCGCTGATCGTCGGCGTCGGCTACTTCGCGGTCGTACTGATCGCCGCCGGGACCTCGCCACTCGACCTGATCCGGTACGCCGGCTACGTCGCGCTGGCGCTGATGCTGCCCGGCACCCTGGTCTACCGGGCGTTACGCCGCCGGCCGCACACCCTGGTCGAGGACCTCGCGATGGGTACCGCCGTCGGGCTGGTACTGGAGTTGCCAGCCTGGGCGATCTTCGCCGCGCTGGACCTTGCCGGCTGGCTCTGGCTGTGGCCGTTGACGGTGGTCGCCGTCTTCGCCGCCGTACCGGGACTGCGCCGCCACTGGCTGGTCCGGAACTACGTCACCCGGGCCCCGCTGGGCTGGTCCTGGTCGGTGGCGGGCGCGGTGGCCTTCTTCACCACCTACCTGTCGTCGGTCTTCCTCCAGCGCAACCCGATTCTGCCCACCGACGAGGGCACCCGGCAGTACGTCGACCTGGCCTACCAACTTTCCCTGGCCGGTGAGGCGAAGCACCAGTTCCCGCTGCACGTGCCACAGGTCGCCGCGGAACGGCTGGACTACCACTGGTTCGGGTACGCCCACATGGCCGCGACCAGCCTGATCGGTCAGATCGACCTGCCGGTGGTGGCGCTGCGGCTGGCCGTACCCGGGTTGTGTGCGGCGGCGATCGTGCTGACGGCGGTGCTCGGCTGGCGGGTCAGCGGCCGGCCGTACGTCGGGGCCGTCGCGGCGATGCTCTTCTTCGTGGTCGGCGAAACCAACTTCACCCACCCGGTGACCATGCCGTTCGGCACCCAGGCGACCTTCGTCATCTGGCACGGCATGTCGATGATCTATAGCTGGGTGCTGCTGATCGCGTTGATCGCCGCCCTGGTGGACGTGGTCGACCAGCGCACCGACCGGACGGTGCCACCGATCGGGCCGGGCGCGTTCGTGCTCGTCGGGCTGCTGATGTTCGCCTCCAGCGGGGCCAAGGCCAGTTCGGTGCCGGTGGTCGCGCTCGCCCTGGCGATCACCGCGCTGGTTCTGCTGGTCACCCGGCGGCGCATCCCGTGGGCAGTGGTGGTGGCCGGGATCCTGGCCGGTGCCGCACAGCTCTTCGCCACGGCGGTGCTCTACCGCTTCCAGGCGTACGGCGTGCAGATCGGGCCGCTGTGGAGCCTCGAAGCCTTCTGGGCCCGACCGGCGGACCGCTCGCTGTGGGCACAGGCGTTGGTCGTGATCGGGGTCTTCGCCGCTTTTCTGATCAACATGCAGCTTCGGGCCGCCGGCGTGGTGCCGCTGCTGTGGCAGCGCCGTGGCCGGCTCGAACCGGGACAACTGTTGTTGCTTGCCGGCACCGTCGCGGGGCTGCTCTTCTACCTGCTGGTGGAGCAGTCCGGCGGCGGCAACCAGTACTTCCTGCGCGCCGGGTTCACCTTTGCGGTGGTGCTGTCGGCCTGGGGCTACGCGCTGGTCTTCGAGCGGGCCAGCCTGACCGTGCGCGAGAAGACCATCCTGGGCGGCTGCGCCGCCGGATTCGTCCTCGTGCTGGTGGCGATCCAACTCGAATTCGCCACCTGGGTGTCGGGGAACACCCCCTTCGACCAGTTGCGCCCGATGCTGAACTGGGCCCTCGGCCTGGCCGCAGTCGGGCTGGTCGTCGTCCTGGTGTGGCGGTCGGCCACCGGCTGGCAGCAGGCGTTGCGCGGGCGGGGCGGACTGGTCGCGCTCACCGCGATCCTGCTGGTCGGCGCACCCGGGCTGATCATGGACATGTACAAGTCGGAGCAGCATCCCAACGGTGGTGCCTACGTCAACGTCCCGCTGCCCCGGTCCCGGGTCGAGGCGGCCCGGTGGACCCGGGAGCACAGCTCACCCGGGGACGTTGTCGCCACCAACGTCCACTGCGTGGTCCGGGGCAACGGCTGGTGTGACGCGCGGGGCTTCTGGCTCAGCGCCTACAGCGAGCGCCGGGTCCTCGTGGAGGGCTGGGCGTTCGCGCCCCGGGTGGCGGCGCTGGGAGCGTACACCCCGTTCTGGGATCAGGACCTGTTGCGGCGCAACGACGAGGCGTTCACCGCCCCCACCACTGACGGACTGCGCGACCTGCGGGAGCGGTACGGCGTACGGTGGTTGGTGGTCGACCGGTCGGTGAACCCGGAGGCGAGCGACCTGCGGGAGTTGGCCCGGCTCCGGTTCGACAACGGCCGGATGGCGGTCTACGAGCTGGTCTGACCGCCACTGGAATTGGCTGGCTGGCAGCTTGCCTCATCAGCCAGGATGTTCCGATGCTCAGCGCCGCCACCCCGCTGTCGTTCGAGATCGTCTCTCCCGAGGAGGAGCGGTCCCGGACGGTGCTGCGGGCCTACTACCGCGACATCGTGGGCCGCTACTACGGGCGACCGGCGACTGAGGCCGAGATCGACGACGTGCTGGCCGACGAGCCCAGCGACGATCTCCGACTCCCCTCCGGCCTGTTCTGGGTTGCGACCGAGGGGCCGCTCGTCTCCGGCTGCGCCGGGCTACGCCTGCTGTCCGAGGCGGTCGGCGAGGTGACGCGGGTCTTCGTCGCGCACCAAGCCCGGGGGCGGGGGATCGGGGCACGGCTGCTGGCCGAGGTCGAGCAGGCCGCCCGGGACCGTGGGCTGGCCCGGCTCCGGCTCGACACCCGGACCGACCTGGTCGAGGCACGCCGGCTCTATGCCCGGCACGGCTACCGGGAGGTTCCGGCGTTCAACGACAGCCCGTACGCCGGGCACTGGTTCACCAAGGACCTCGGCTAGCACCTCCGTGCGGTTTTGAACGCCGCGAGATAGTTGCGCTCTCAACAAAATCCGACAACGATGGCGTCATCCCTCGTCGATGTAACGGAGGCTACGGATGCGCAGAAGGACAACCAGGGTCGGCGCGACTCTGGCCATGTCGGCGACCATGACCATCGGGCTCGGAGTCGTGGCATCCCCTGCCTCGGCACAGGACATTGGCCTTGTCTTCTACAGCGGGCACCTCAAGAACAAGGTCGCGCAGTTCCCCGTCCCGCCCACGGACTGCACCCCGATGCCGACCAGTGCGGACAGCCACATCGGCTGGAGCGGAGTCGAGAACGTCTACGCCTATTCGACCTCGGACTGCACGGGCGTGGGCTGGGGCCTGGGCACGCTCCGCACCTATGAAGCCGGGCGCTGGCTGAGCTTTCGCACCGTCTGATCCGACGCGTGGGCGGGCGGGTTGACACTTCCCGCCCGCCCATCCAGAACGTCTCCCTCAGTGGAGAGGCTTCCGCATTCGCATCAGCCAGAAGCTCGACGGGATTCGCGTGACGTCATCGATGATCTCGCCGTCCACTTCCTCGAAGGACTCCCGGGCCAGGGCAGTGAAGCCGGCTGGTTCGCGGACATGCTCGCCCCGGTCGTTGTCGGACATCCACCGGGAGATCCGGCCCTGGCGAGGTTCGTAGCAGGTGTCGACGGCGATCACCCGGCCACCAGGAGCGAGGGCTCGGGCGGCCACTCGCAGCACGTGTCGGGACTCCTCATCGGACAGGTGGTGCAGCAACCCGAGCAGCAGCACCGCGTCGGCGGGCGGGACCTGCGACAGATGCTCCGCACCGAAGACCTCGCAGCGGAACTCCGCACGGTCGCTGCCCCAGCGGTTGCGGGCGTACTCGATGTAACGCGGCGCGGTGTCGAAGCCGTAGTAACGCACCCGGGGGAGCCGCTCGAAGTAGTACGCCGGGCCGCAGCCCACATCGATCACGGTGTCCCCGTCGGCGAGTGAAAGCTCGTCCAGGCAGCGGTAGCGTAGTCGGTCCGCGCCCAGGCCACGCTGCAACGTGACGTAGAGCGGCACGTGACCGAGTAGACCCTTGGCCGCAGCCAACACGACTTTCTCCCGGGGGCATCTTCGACGATCAGCGACAGGGGCGTCGCATCTGCGGAACCTATCACCGGTGGCTGATGATCTGCTCAGTCTCGCCGGCCGTCGACCGGGCGGGTCAGCTCGCGGGCGGTCGTACCGCCGGACATACCCACCGCCCCCGGCCTCGCGGTCATGTGTCCGATCCATCAGGATGTGCGGCATGAGCGTGGAACCGGTGACCACGGGCCCGCCCCGGCCGATCCGACCGGCGTTGCTGGGACAACGCTGGGACCATCTCGCCTTCCTGCACTGGCCGGTCGAGCCGGAGACGGTCCAACCGTTCCTGCCCGCAGGAACCCGGCCGGACACCGTCGACGGGATCAGCTACGTCGGGCTGATCGCGTTCCGGATGGTGGGGGTGGGGCTGCCGGTCGGCCCGGGATTGCCCTACCTCGGCACCTTCGCGGAGACCAACGTCCGGCTCTACTCCGTGGACGACGAGGGGCGACGGGGAGTCGTGTTCCGCTCCCTGGACGCGGCGCGGTTGCCGTTCGTACTCGCCGCGCAGGCGGGGCTGCGGCTGCCGTACAAGTGGTCGGCGATGCGGTTGGACCGCGCCGGTGATCGGTACACCTACCGCTGTCGACGACGGTGGCCGAATGGACGGGGCGCCACCAGCCGCCTGGAGATCCGGGCCGGTGCTCGGATCGGCGAGCCCACCCCGCTGGAGCACTTCCTCACCGCCCGATGGGGCCTGCACGTGCGGGCGTACGGCCGCACGCTGTACCTGCCCAACGAGCATCCGCCGTGGCCACTGCACCAGGCGGAACTGCTGGAGCTGGACGACCAGTTGGTGTCGACGGCCGGGTTGCCGAGCCCGCCCGGCCCTCCGGTGAGCGTGCTGTTCTCCCCCGGCGTCCCGGTGCGCTTCGGCCGCCCGGTGCCGCTAGCGGAGGCCCAGTAGCCCGGTGCGGCTAGCAGAGGCCCGGTAGCCGCCCGGTGCGGCTAGCAGAGGCCCGGTAGCCCCGATCCGGTCTGCGCTGACCGACCAACGGTCCGCCCCGGCGTGCTCGGGTCGGAACGGACCAGCAGGTGGCGAAGAGACAGCCGGTCGCTACTACCGGATCATGGCCGCAGGGTCGCGATCGTCGCCTTCGCTGCCTCGGCGATCAGCGCGTTGTCGTACTTGGCGTCCTTCTCGCTCCGGTCGGACATGATCGCGAGCACGATCGGAGCCCCGTTCGGTGGCCACACGACGGCGATGTCGTTACGGATGCCGTAGGACCCCGCGCCGGTCTTGTCACCCACGGTCCAGCCGGTCGGCACCCCGGCCCGGATCAGCTTGTCGCCGGTGGTGTTCCGCCGCAGCCAGTCGACCAGCAGGGCACGGTCCTCGGCGGAGAGCGCGTCGTCCACGGCGTACGCCCGAAGGTTGGTGGCGAAGGCCCGAGTCGTGGTCGTGTCCCGCTGGTCGCCCGGCTTGACGTCGTTCAGCGAGGTCTCCCGACGTTCCGGGTCGGTGACCTGGTCACCGAGTTCCCGCAGCGCCTTCTCGAAGCCCGCTGGGCCGCCGAGCTGGTCCAGCAGCAGGTTGCCCGCCGTATTGTCGCTGTAGCGCACGGCCGCATCAGCCGCCTCGCGCAGCGTGATGCCCGTGGCCACCCGGTCCTTGGTGATCGGCGAGTGGTCCACGAGATCGGCGGCGGTGAAGCGGATCACCCGGTCGAGTTCGGCCGTGGTCGTCTTGTCCAGCACCGCGGCGGCGGCCAGTGCCTTGAACGTCGACGCATAGCCGAACCGTTCGTCGGAGCGGTGCTCGACGGTACGCCCGGAGCCGGTGTCGATGGCATAGATTCCGAGCCGGGCATCGTACTTGGCTTCCAGCCGGTCAAACTCGGGACTTGTCGTGGCGGCCACCGCCGCCGTGGTGGGGGAGCCCGGATCGGGAGCGACGGGCCCGTCGGTCGTCGAGCAACCAGCCAACGGTACGAGCACCAGCGCGGTGACCACCGCCAGTGCGGAACGCCGAGGCACGGGAACTGTGGAGCAGAGCACCATCGTTCGGCACGTCCTCTCGTTTGCCCTCAATTCTTGCTGGGACGGTGGGCGCGAAGCATGAGCGACACCCCGGGCAGCGACTTCACCGGCAGGTAACGCTCGGCAGTGATGATCGTCCGAAGGCCGAGGTTGACCACACCCGGCAACTCGTCCAGGTCGCTGCCGGTGGACTTGCGCCGCCGCCAGGCCGCCACCGACCGCAGCAGCACGTTCCAGCTCCACAACTCGTCGATGACGAGGCCAGCCTTTTCGATCACGGCGGTGAGCGAGTCGCGGTCGTAACGCCGGACATGCCCCACCGCCACGTCGTGCGCCGACCACAACCGCATGTCGCACGGTACGGCGATCAGCGCGGTGCCACCCGGCCGCAACGTACGCCGGATCTCGGCGGCGGCCAGCTGGTCCTCCTCGATGTGTTCGAGGATGTCGAAGGCGACCACCAGACCGAGGCTGGCCGAGGGCACCGGCAGGAATCGGGCGTCGGCCCGGATGACGTCGAGCCCCCGCTCGGCGGCCACCTCTGCGCCCTCGGCGCTGTACTCCAGAGCCAGCGGGTGCCAGCCGTGCGCCCGCAGGACCCGGGTGTTACCGCCTCCGGCCGCACCGATGTCCAACGCCCGCTCCGGCCGCTGGCCGTTGGCCGCCAGCCGGCGCAGCGACCGGGCCAGCAGGGCCCTTCGCTCGCGGTACCACCAGTGGGTGTCCTCCAGCGCGGCGAGCTTACGGATCTCGGTGGCTTCCAACGCGTACTCCTCGGCGGGTCGGCGGTCCCCACCCTAACGGCCGCAGCTTCGTACGGCGTAAACCCGGATGCCGACCAGGCACATTGCCTGGCAGACTCCGCCGGCATGGGAGAAGCGAGTGGATTCGACTACCTGGAGCGATCCGACGGGTCCGTGGTGATCACACATCGGGGGCGGGTCGCCACCACGTTGCGGGGTGGCCGGGCCGACGAGTTCCTGGCCGAGGTCGCTGCCGACCCGCAGCAGGTGATGGCCCGGTGGACCGGCAACTACCGGCGGGGCAACGAACGCACCGCCAAGCAGCACCCCCGCAACCGCCCCCGCTGAGGGGGTAAGGAAGGGCCCCTTCCTAACCGGAGAGCGCGGCCGGAATGTCGAGCAGGGCGAGGAACGCGGTCGCCGCCGGTGTACGACCGGCGTGGCTCCAGACGACGTATTCGACGCGGGCCGGGGCGTCGGTGACCTCGATGGTGGTCAGGCCGGTGAGCTGAGGCACGTACGCGGAGGGGAGCAGGGCGATGCCGAGGCCCTCCTTGACCAGCCGAGCCATGAAGTCCGCGGTGGTCACCTCGAAGGCGACGTCCCGACTGAGACCAGCAGCCGCGAAGGCCTGATCGGATTGGGCACGTCCGGCGGTCTTGGCCGGCAGGTCCACGAATACCTCGGTGGAGAGTCGGCGCAGGCTGACGGTCGACTCCGTGGCGAGCGGGTGATCTGGTGCGACCACGGCGACGAGCCGGTCCCGGGCGAGTTCATGGGCGGCGACCCCGTGGGGGCGGGCGGTGGTCGGCAGCCCGAGGAAGGCCACCTCGATGAGGCCCTGCTTGACCTGTTCGACGAGTTCGTCGCTCCCGCCCACCCGCAGGCTGATCCGCACGTGCGGGTACCGCTGGTGGAAGTCCCGCAGGGCACCGGGGATGTCGACCGCAGCCACGGTGGGGATCAGTCCCACGGCGAGGCGGCCCCGTATTTCGCCGACCGCCGCCGCGACCTCGGCGGCTGCGCGCTCGGCGGCGTCCAGGCACTGGCGGGCGGCGGGGAGGAACGCGGCACCGGCCGGGGTCAGTCGCACCCGGCGACTGGTGCGCTCGAAGAGTTTCGCGCCCAGTTCCCGTTCCAGGCGGGCGATCTGGTGACTGAGGGCGGACTGGACGACCAGACATCGTTCGGCGGCTCGGGTGAAGCTGCTGGTCTCGGCGACGGCGAGGACGTACCGCATCTGCTGGAGTTCCACAGGTCTATCTTGAATCACGATTGATCAGGTGACAATGATGTGTTGGACTCATTGATCACCTGCGGGTGAGACTGCCAGGTGTGACAACTTCAGCGACATCGAGGATTTCCGGCGGGGCCGGCAGTGCCCTCGGGGGAACCCTTCCGCGCACTCTCCTGACGGCGATAACTCCGGTCGTCTGGGGCACGACGTACGTCGTCACCACCGAGCTGCTCCCGCCCGGTCATCCGCTCTTCGCGGGCCTGTTACGGGCGTTGCCCGCCGGCCTGATCGCGCTGGTGATCAGCCGTACCCTGCCGCGCGGCGCGTGGTGGGGTAGGGCCGCGGTGCTCGGCGTACTGAACATCGGCTTGATCTTTCCCCTACTCTTCGTCGCGGCCGAACGCCTGCCCGGCGGCGTAGCCGCCACCCTCGGGGCGGTCCAGCCGCTCATCGTCGCGCTACTGGCCTCCCCGGTCCTGCACGAGCGGCTCACCGGCTGGCGTCTCGCCTGGGGAGCGGCCGGTGTGATCGGCGTCGGTCTGGTGGTGATCGGACCGAAGGCGGCATTCGACCTCGTCGGGGTCGCGGCCGGTCTGGCCAGCGCGGCCACCATGGCCCTCGGGGTGACCCTCACCAAACGCTGGGGACGTCCCGCCGAGGCCAGCCCCACCGCGTTCGCCGGATGGCAGCTCACCGCAGGCGGGCTCTTCCTGGTGCCGATCACGTTCCTGGTCGAGGGGGCACCGCCTGCGGTGGACGCGCCCGCCGTCCTCGGCTACCTCTGGCTCGGTCTGGTCGGCGGTCTGATCGCCTACGTCCTGTGGTTCCGGGGCATCACCGCTCTGCCCATCACCGCTGTTGCCGTGCTGCCCCTGCTCTCGCCGCTGGTCGCCGCGCTCCTCGGGGCCGTCCTGCTTGGCCAGATCCTCGGCCCGATCCAGCTCGTCGGGTTCGTCATCGCCCTCGCCGCGATCGTCGCCGGACAACTGCCGGCCCCCACTCGCCGTACCTCAGTTTCCCCAGCACAACAGCACTGAAAGGATCTTGCGATGTCGAGCAAGAAGACCATCCTCGTTACCGGCGCGACCGGCGGCCAGGGCGGTGCCGTCGGCCGCCGGCTGCTCGCCACCGGCTGGGCCGTACGCGCCCTGGTCCGCGACCCGGACGAGCCGGAGGCCAGCGCCCTCACGGCGCTGGGCGCGGAGTTGGTCGTCGGCGACCTGAACGACCCGGAGTCGCTGCGGGCGGCAGCACGCGGCGTGTACGGCGTCTACAGCATGCAGGCCGCCGACTTCACCGACCCGCAGCCCGAGATCGAGGTACGGCAGGGCCGCAACGTCGCCGACGCGGCCAGGGCCGTAGGTGCCGCGCATCTGGTCTACAGCTCCGTGGGTGGTGCCGCACACAGCTCCGGTGTCGCGCACTTCGAGAGCAAGGCGGAGATCGAGGCGTACGTCGACGCCAGCGGCGTGCCCGCGACGGTGCTGCGGCCGGTGTTCTTCATGGACAACTGGCGGTACCTGTTGCCGGAGGCAAAGGATGGTGAGCGGGTCGTCTCGATCGCGCTGGGCGCGGACACCCCGCTACAGATGGTCGCGCTGACCGACATCGGCCGGATCGCCGTCGAGGCGTTCGACAAACCGGCCGAATTTCTCGGCAAGAAGATCGAGATCGCCGGTGACGAGCTGACCGTACGGCAGATGGTCGACCTGTTCGCCAAGGTCGACGGCATCCCGACCCGCTTCGAACGGCAGCCGATCGAGCAGTTGCGAGTCGCGGTCGAGGAGTTCGCGAAGATGTACCACTGGTTGGACGAGCAGGGATACCGGGCCGACATTGTCGCACTCCGCCAGCGTCATCCGGGGCTGCTGACCTTCGAGGAGTGGCTGCGCACGTCCCGATAGCAGCGCCGTACGGGCCGAAGAGCAGGCTCAGGAATCCTCCGGGTTCTCCCAGATGGTGGCGCGTGCGGTTACCTGGAAGGAGTCGGCGGGAAAGCGGGTGACGGTGAACATGACGACGCGACCCTTGCTGGTAGTCAGGCAGCCGGTCCGACCGACCGGGATGTGAACCCTTTCGTCGCCGTGCGTGGAGACGCGGTCCGCGCACTGTTGCCGGGTGGGTGTGCCGGGTCCCGGCCACAGGGCAAGGTGCCCACTCGCAGCGGTCAGCGGCCGGTCCGGTCCGGTCAGGCCACGGTTCAGATCGGAGTTGAGGGAGGGCCAGTCCATCTGCACGGTCGGTGGGATCGTGTCGAGGTCGATGCCGTCGTTGTCGAACTGAATCTCGTCGCTCCAGCGGATCTTGTCCGCTGGAGCGGTGCTTTCCGGGGTGGTGCTGGGCGAACCTTCCGGAGAGAGGCCGGTCGATGCGGGCGGGGTGGTGGTCGACGAGCCTCCTGTGGTGGCATTTGCCGCCGGTTCCGGGCCGTTGTCGGCTTGCTTGTCGACCGGAAAGAGCCAGGCGCCTAGCCCGATGACAAGCGCCACCAGCCCAGTGAGACCACTGATGGCAGGCCAGGACTTCCACCAACGTTCGGCAGTGGCATCCATCACGCACCCCCAGTCATGGGGGTCAATCTAACAGTGGCCGCGCCCGTCATGAGATCCGGGCGCGGCCACAGTGGAGCGCGAGTAGAGCCGCGCGCAGCGCCCGACAAAGCCCTACGAGTGGGGGCCTGGGCTAGTGGGCCTGGGCGGCCACCGGCTCCTCGGGTGCCGGGCCATCGGGTGCCGGGCCCTCGGCTACCGGCGAGGTGGCTCGGGCGGCGGCGATCGCGGCCTGGCCGGACGGCATCATGATCGCCACGATCGTGACGGCGATGGTGGCCACACCGGCGACGATCAGCAGGGTCTGGACGCTGATCACGTCGGCCAGTGGGCCGAACACCACCATGCCGATCGGGGTGGCCAGGGCCATCACGATGCCGACGTAGCTGAACACCCGGCCGTGCTTCTCCGGCTCCACCGTCTCCTGGATCAGGGTCATGAACGGGGTGGAGAAGAGTGGAACCGCGAGCCCGAACAGGAACATGAAGCCGTAGAACACCCAGAGATTGGTGCTGAGGCCCAGCGCCACGGTGAAGATCGCGAAGCTGAAGGTGGAGATCAGGATCAGTCCGATCCGGCTACGCTTGGCCAGCCAGGTGGCGATCAACGCTCCACCGAGCATCATTCCGACGCTGAACGCGATCTCCAGCACGGCCAGCATCCACTTCTCGGTGCCGAAGGTGCGGGTCACCATCAGCGGCGTGATGAACGACGGCGCAACGGTGAGCAGGAAGATGATCGCGAACACCAGTAGCAGCCAGCGGACGATCCGGTGGGTCCAGATGTATCGCATGCCCTCGACCAGGTCCTGCCGGTAGGTGGTCGCCGTCTCGGTCATCCGTTCCAGGGTGGGGACCGTGACCAGGGCCAGCAGCCCGATGCCGATTACTGCGGTGATCACGTCCAGGAAGAAGACCGGGACCACTCCGAAGCCGGCGTAGATGGCGGCAGCCGCAGCCGGTGCCAGCAGGGCCATAGCGGAGCTGATGGTCTGGAACATGCCGTTGATCCGCATCAGCTGATCGGCCGGCACGATCTGCGGGATCATCGCCTGCACCGTCGGTGTCTGCACCCCGGCCCCGAAGGAGCGGACCGAGACCGCCAGCAGGATCACCCACAGGTCCGTGACGCCGTTCAACATCAACAGGGCTAGGACCAGGGTCGCCGCCGCGATTCCCGCGTCGGCCATGATCGTCAGCATCTTGCGGTTCATCCGGTCGGCCAGCACGCCACCGAAGATCGACACGATGCCCTGGGGAGCGAACGCGCAGACGGCGTAGAGGGCGATCGCCAGGCCGGACTTGGTCTCCAACGTGACGTACCACATCACCACGTACTGGACGATCATCGAGCCGAACAGCGACACGGTCTGCCCGGACAGGAAGAGCGCGACGTTGCGTTTCCAGTGACTCGGCGCCGGCACGGGACTGGTCTCAGGGGCAAGGCTTGTCTCGGGCACGGTCTCCTCGATCAGGGCAGTCGGTCAGCGGCGACAAAGATAACCGCAGGGTGTGACACCGCCGGGGTGGTACTGCGAACGGCCCAGCTTGGTTCGGGCGGCCGATTCACTCGTACGTCGGTGCGCACTCGCCCGATCAACCCACCTCGGCAACCGTCCCGGCCGAGCCGGGGTTACGCCTGGTGAGGCGGTTGATTTTGGGCAGCATTCAAGATGCTTCCCGTGGCGCGTTCCAAGACCATACCGAGGCAAGGGCGGCGGATGCTCGTGATTTAACCGGACCGGTGTTGGTCGACATGTGTAACTGGGGCACGCCCAGCGCTGCGACCTCGTCGGTGGTGGTCGGTAGGGTAGGGGGTCGCCAGCCAGGGAAGGATTTACCATGTCCGATCTTGAACGTACGCCTGAACAGGCCGCCCGCGAGGCGGGCCTGCGGGAGGTGTCCGACGTGCTGCTCAACATCGAGCAGGCGATCAAGCGGGCAGACCGAGCGCAGCGTACGGTGTCGATGACAGTGGGTTGCGACGACCTGGCCCGCATGCTCACCACCGCCAGCCGCAACCTGGAGACGGCCCGCAAGGACCTCTTCCAGAACGCCTACTTCTCCGCCGACGAGCCGAAGCTGTTCTGAGCGTGCGCAGCGGGGAGGAGATTCGCGCCGCGCAAACCCGGCCAAACCCTCATCGTGCACCACCCGAGGGGCACCACCACCTATACGGGACGGCAAGCATGATCGCGTTTAGCGTGGAGTTCAGCCTGCAAGCTGGCAACGACCAGGGGCCGATCATTGCTCACACGTCTGCGGAGGTCGACGCCGCCTTCGCCCGGATCCTTGCCGCTGCGCCGTTGCTACACAACCCCACTGCTCACGTCCGAGAGCGACCACGGTTCGGCCCTGCTCAGATCCCAGACCATGGCCTCAAGATGGACGTATCTCCCCAATTTGGGGTCGGCGCGCTCGCATACTTCGGTGATCCTGAGAACGAGCAGTCAGGCCCCTGGGTCACCAAATCTGGTGCACAGACCACGAGCGCGCCCCTCCTGCACCGGGACATAGACAGCGCGACACCCTTTCCGGTCGACGCTGCTATCTCCCTCGATCTCATCCGTCAGGCGCTACACGAGTTCCATTCATCCGGTGGCCGTCGACCTCCATCTGTTGCCTGGCAGGCGTCAGCGTCCTGGTAGCAAGAGGGAACTCGTCTACCGCGATGCGGTGACGTGGGGTCGAGGGGTAGGGCTACTTGTCGGCGGGGTCGGCAACGTAGGTGCCCCGCCCCGGCTGCCCGATGATCAGGTCACGGTCATGGAGTAGCGACAATGCCCGATAGACGGTGCCGGTGCTGACCTCGTACATCGCCGCGAGCTGGCTGGTTGAGGGTAGCTTCGTGCCCGGTGCCAGTTCACCGGTCTTGATCTTCTCGGTGATCTCGTTGACGATCCGTCGGAACGATGGCTGCGCTGTGGACATGCGGGTCTCCCGGTTGGTTCGGCATCCCCGATCATGCCCGACCTTGTAGACCTACTGCAATAACTTCAGCTAGCGCACCCGCCATTCGTAGACATGCTGTAGCTGTTGTAGTAGGTTTCGGTCGTCAGCCTCCGGTTGGTTCGGCAAACCATGGAGGAGGGCGACCCCCCGGTCGGGGCGGGTGACAGATGAGGGGACACCCGCCCCGACCCAGCATTCCCCCAGTTCGCGCTGCTCATGGCGAGCGTGAGCGCGAGCGCGGGGGAGGGCGGTCCGGCTCGGTTCTCCCTGATGGGCCGGACCGCCCCTTCGGTCCTCACCCGTGGAAAGGTGGCTGCACCGTGCCCGGATCGCCCCGACTCGTTTCGCCCGACCAACTCCGGTACGTCGTACACCTTCCGGTGCTCGCGTCCGACCTGGACCGGGCCCGGCAGCTTGCCCGGGCGATCGCCCGCTCACTGCGCCGGCTGTCGGCTGTGGACCCCGGCGAGACCACCGTCTCCGAGGAGGCCGACCAGGGCGTACGGCATCGAGTTTTCTGCGATCGCCTGGTCGGCGAGCGGGGCCGGTGTGTGCTGCGTACCGACCACGATGGCCTATGCACCCGTCGGGTGACCCGATGACCTCGGTAACCTGCGCGCGCTGCCAAGGGCTCGCCCTGGTCACCGCCCGGTGCCGGTGCCGGGACGGCGGCGACTCGTTCCTGATCGACGCGACCGATCCGGCGGCGACAGCCGACCGGCCCCCCTGGCCCGACTGTGAGCTGTGCCGAGGCAGCGGCACCACCGCCGCACCCTGCTCCGACTGCGGTCAGCGCGGTCAACGGCGGGCGCAGGTCGTACTCACGGTTGCCAACCTGGACACCGGCGTGGTCGCGTCGGCCAACGTCGTACCCGGGGCTGTAGAACCCACGGCGGACCGTGCCGGGCGGTGGCGGCTGGCGCTGACGCCGCTGCTCGCCGAGCTGGCCGACCAGGTCGGCGCGGTGGAACTCTCGGACCTGGCGGCCCCCGCGCGGAGGCTCGATCCAGCCGACGAGCTGACCGTCCACCTTCCGCACGAGTGGCGACCGGAGCTGCCGGCGGCGGACCGGCAGGCACTGGAGGCGGACGCCATCGCCGGCTGGTCCCGCCATCCGTGGCGGGTCTACCTCGGTCGGGGTGGGCACACCCCGCCGCCGGAGCCTGACCTCGCGCTGGCCCGGCTTCGGGCGGTGGCCGACCTGCTCCGGCTCGACCTGGTGGTCGAGGTCCGGCGGCTTGGCCCGGCCGCCGCCGAGGCGTGGAGCATCCGCTACGAGGTGCCGGGCGCGGACGTGCCGACGAGTCTCGGTCGATCTGCCGACGACCTGCTCACCGCCCTCGCCACCACCAGCGTCACGGACGCGTTGACCGGGCTCGGCGAGCGCTCCCTGACCGCCCCCGCGTATTTCGTCGGTGCGCCGCCGTCGGGTGGCCCGCCGCCGATGGTGGATTCGGCCCCGCCGGTGACCGTCGACCAGTTGGAGCGGCGAATCCTCGGCGACTGCGCGCACTTGGCCGGCGCTCAGGCGATCTGGCGGGATCGGCGGTGGCAGCACACCAGCCTGCGACGCGGCGGTACCACCACGATATTGACGGAACTGCCGACCGGGCAGGTGGAACGGCGGTCTGTCGCCGCGCTCCGGCGCAACTGGGAGCCGCCGCTGCCGTCGTACCTGGGGGAGCCGATTCCGTACACGCCGTGCCGGGACTGCAGCGGCACGGGCACGCGCGGCCGAGGGCTGCACTGCTTCACCTGCGGCGGGGCCCGGCGAATCCACCACGGGGCAGTGCTCACCATCACCGACCTCAACGGTCGGGTGGTGCACCTGAACTGGCATCCCGACGACGACCGTCGGGCGAGCCTGGTCGCCACCCATGCCGGCGGCAATCCGATGTTCCAGCTCGCCGAACGCTTCCGGGTGGGACTCTGGTCGACCGCGTTCGGGGTACGTCCCGAGGAACTGACCGAACTCGACGGCGGTTACGTCATCGACCAGGATCTGCGACAGGGCACGATCACGCTGTCCGACCCGTACGCGAATCCGGTTACGCGGTATCTCGGGGCGGCCAGTCGGGGGCGGCCGGCTGCGCGGCTGCTCGTCTGCGCCCGTCCCTGGGACGCGCCACCCTTGGCAGACCTGGCCCGGCTCGCCCTCGGCCTCGGGCTGGCCGTCGAGGTGGCCGCCCAGGATCACCGGCTGAACCTCGGTGACCTGCGCAGAATCCAGGGAGTCTGGTGGGAGGTCGAGGTCGTTGACCCGGCCACGCCGGTCGACATGCGTAATCCGCCGCTGCGGCAGAGCCTGCCCGAGGCGGTCACCTACTGCCTGCGATATCTCAGCGTCGCGCTGGACAATGCCGTACCGGCTGATCCGGCCCAGCCGCTCCCGGTGCCCCAGCAGCCGTCGGCGACGGTCGAGGTGCCGGACCTGGAGCGCCTGCTGCTCCGGTTGGCCGCCGAGCAGCCGGGGCAGCCGGTGGTGGCCCGCCTCGACCGTGCCGGTTGCCGTACGTACCCCGCCTGATCCGGCTTTCGTTGCTGTTGGCGCCGCTACGCCTACGGTGTCGTGGCCGCGAGCTTCAGACAATCCAGCAATGCGGCCTCGGCCGCCGAACCGGGAGCCGGAGTGGCATCCTCCAATCCCGTTGTCCTGCCTTCCAGCAATGCTGCTCGCTGCTCCGGTGACGCGTGGGTCGCATACCAGGCCGCGACGCAGGAGACAGCCTTGTCGGGGGCTCCAGACATCTGCGGATTGGCTCTGATCTTCGTGGCGAATTCCTCCGCACTTGGGTCGTCGTCGGCACAACCGGTCATCGAGATGGCAAGCAGCAGGAGGGCCAGCAGACGTGCTGGCCGGGAACGCATGGTCACAGCGGCAGCCTAATGTAAGCGCGTTCACACATTAACCAGCATCGCTGGAAAGATCGTTCTTGCGTACCTTGCTCAAGTGTGCATCGCAAGATTTTCGCTGGTCGGGGGCGCGGGTGAACCGGCTCGCGGAGGTGGCTCGCCGGAGTGTCGGTCAGTACGTGAACGGTGACGCTTGGTTGCGACCTGCGCTGGCGTGGATGACGTTTGCGCTGCTCAGGGTGGATGTCGGACGCATCTTGCTCATTTCGGCGCGCTGTGCGCCCAGTGCTTTCGCGTGAGGGATTCGTCACACAAGGTGGGGCAGCGGGGTGGGATTTTGCTGGATAAGTTGTCGTCCATCAATGTCTGGCTGCCGGTTCACGAGTTGGCGAACTGGTGGTTCACCCGCTCTGCATAGGGGGATCAATGCGTTTGGCGCGTCGTCTCCGTACAAGGTCGCGGTTGGTGCCCGCGTTGCTGGCGGCGGCGGTCGTCATCGCGGGCCTGCCGGCCAATCCGGTACAGGCCAAACGGCCCGAGGAACCACCGAAGCCAGAGAAGTCGCTGGCGGCACCGGCACCAGCCGGACCGCGCGACTACTTCTACGATGCCGCCGGCCAACTCGTCGGCGTCGCCGATTCGGCCACCGGGGCGGCGTCCTATCGCTACGACGACGCGGGCAACCTTCTGGAGACCAAGCGGCTCGCCGCGGATGCGCTTGCGGTGTTCGCGCTGGTACCAGCCCGGGGACCGGTCGGCACCACAGTGGAGATCAGCGGCACCGGCTTCGCCACCACTGCCGCAGACAACACCGTCACTGTGGATGGCATAGCGGCGGCGGTCACCACCGCCACTGCGAACCGGCTCAAGGTTACGGTGCCCGCCGGAGTTGCGGACGGGCACTTCACGGTGACCGCGAACGGCAAGACGGCGCAGAGTCCACGGCCGTTCCTCGTCGAGGCCGGTACACCCGTACCGACGATCACGGCCGTCTCCACCGACCGAGGCAACAAGAACGACCTGGTCACCATCACGGGCACCGGATTCGACCTGGACAAGACCCGAAACGTCGTGATGTTCCACCGCACCGTGGCCCAGGTGCAGTCGGCATCGACGACGAGCCTGACCGTACGGGTGCCAGCCGCTGCCTCGTCCGGGCGGATCTCAGTGCGTACTCCGGGTGGCATGGCGCAGAGCGCGACCGACTTCCTGGTGGCACCGCGTGGCTTCGTCATGAACCAGCTCGTGTACGCCGGCACCCTGGTGGCCGGCCAGCCAGCGGTCACCGCGACCATCCCGGCGGGCAAGTCCGCGCTGCTGCTCCTCCAGGGGACGGCGGGTGAGCGAATCAACGTGACCGTGGACAACAACACGGTCCCGGTCCGCTCGGCGCTGTGGATGTTCACGCCGTACGGCGGCAACTTCGGCCGGGGATCACTCGGTGACCCGATCGACGTCTGGGCCGGCGGGAAACTCACCCAGGACCTGCCAGCGCTGCCGGCCACCGGCACGTACGCGATGGTGATCAAGCCGAACGACGACGCGGGCGGGTCGTTGCGGGTCGCTGCCTCCCACACGATGGCCGGCCTGACGCTGACCAAGGACGGCGCGGGGGTGCCGTTCCAGATCACGGTGCCGCAGCAGGCGACGGTCTTCCCGTTCACCGCCGCCGCCGGGGAGTGGCTCAGCCTGGGTTTGACCGAGCTGAGTAAGCCGGGGAACCGCTTCGTCGTGACCATCACCGCCCCGGACGGTACGTCACTGAACTGGAACTATCCGCTGTCCCAGTACATCCCGACGATGATCTACAAGGCGAAGCAGACCGGCACCCATCAACTCGCCGTCACCTTTGGACCCAACGAGCGCGGTTTCGGCAAGGTCTGGCTCTCGGCCGTCATCAACGGACCCACCCTCGGGATCAACGGTGCCGACGCGGCGATCCGCATCGAACGGCCCGGCCAGTCCGTACGGTTGCCCTTCGCCGGCACCACCGGCCAGGTGCTGCAACTTGGCTACTCCGAGAACACGTTGCAGCAGAACGACCGCCCCGCCTACCCGGGCGCGTTGCTCATCGAGCCCGACGAGGTCCAGCGGGAACTGTTGAGCGGCGGCTATCCCGAGGCCCGCAACCTGCCGACGCTGCGTAAGACGGGCCAGCATGCGCTGCTCATCACCGGCTGGCAATCCGTCGGCACGGTCCGGACCTGGCTGTCCACGGCGATCGAAGCTGGACCGCTGGCGGTCAACAGCCGAAAGACAGTCACCATCGACCGTCCGGGACGAGACGCCTGGTTCGACTTCGACGGGGTCCAGGGCCGGCCGTTGTCGCTCGGCACGATCAACAACGCGATACCGGGCGAGGTGACGCTGCGGCTGTACCGACCAAACGGCAGCCTGGTGAGCCTCGGCACCGGTCGCAGCATCGAGGTCGCGGCGCTGCCCGACACCGGTCGGTATCGACTCCAGGTAGACCCGGAGGCATCCGGGACCGGGCCGGTCAACGTCTACGCGGCGGAGCCGGTGGACCTCGGCCTGATGACGCTGGACACCGCACTGCCGGCACCAGTGACGCTGCCCGGTCAGAAGGTCGTCGGGCGGTTCACCGGGCAGGTCGGTCAGCGGCTCTCCCTCGGCATGACCAGCTCCCTCGCCGTGGTGTCGGTACGCGTCAACAAACCGGACGGCACCTACTTCTGGAGCGGCAACGTCGACACGGTCTGGGGTCAGGACCTGCCCGCACTGACGGTCGCCGGCGACTACCGGATAGAGATCAGTACCTTCAACCGGGAAACCGGTGACCTCACCGTCTATCTCTCCACCGAATCGGACGCGGGCACAGCCGTGGTCGACGGCCCGGCCCAGACGGTCACCATCGCGAGACCGGCGCAGAACGGGCGGATCAGCTTTGCCGGTAACGTCAATGACCGGCTCGACATCCACGTCACTCGGTGGGCGCTGACCGGCAACAACCGGTTCTACTTCACCCTCTACGGCCCGGACGGGCGGGCACTGGCCACCCGCCGGTGGATGTACTACGACCGGGAGACCTTCCCAACCCTGACCGCCGCCGGTACGCACACCCTCGTGCTGGATCCACCGCAGGGTGCCGCCGGTGAGGTCGACGTCATCGTCAAGAGCCGTACCGCCCCGGTGGCTCCGCAGTCCACTCGGAAGAAGCGGGACGAGCCGGCCCGGCCTACCGTCACGCCGGCCTGTGACACCGAGCCGGAACGGATCACCGCGCCGACCGCGCCCGTACCCCGGCAGCCGGGTGAGCCACCAGCCCAGGCGGAACCGCAGCCCGAGCCGAAGCCAGCTCCCGGCTGTGACAACGCCGGCTGGACACCGGACGCCAAGAACCTCAGCGGTCAGGACTGGACCACCCGGCGCAAGCCCATGCCCACCCGCGAGCGGGCGTTGCAGTTCCCGGTCGGGATGACCGGTGTGGTCGGTCGGGTGCTCGACACCGACGACCGCCCCCTGGCCAAGGTCACCATCAGCGTGGGGGACCGGAAGGTCACCACCGACGCGGACGGCCTGTTCGCACTGACCGGTGTGCCCGGTGGGCACATCTCCCTGCGGGTGGACGGCCGGACGGCGGCAACGAAGAACCGCAGCTACGGAGTCTTCGACATCGGCCTGGAGATGACCCGGGGCCAGATGCTGGTGCTGCCGTACACGGTGTTCCTGCCGGTGCTGGACCAGGCCAACAGCGTGTCGGTCGCGAGCCCGACCACCGAGGAGGTCGTGCTCACCACCCGGGCGATCCCCGGCCTCGAAGTGCACATCCCCGCCGGAACGATCGTCCGTGACGTGGACGGCAACGTCGCCACCGAGCTGAGCCTGACGCCGATCCCGATCGACCGCCCGCCGTTCCCGTTGCCGCCGACCAAGGTGCCGGTCTACTTCACGGTGCAACCCGGCGGCGGGGTGCTTTTTCCCGAGGGCGCGCGGATCATCTACCCCAACTACACCAAGGAACCGCCCGGCACCCGTACCCAGTTCTGGAACTACGACCCGGATGGAAAGGGCTGGCACCTCTACGGCCTCGGCAAGGTTTCCCCGGACGGCAAGCAGATTATCCCTGACCCCGACGTCAGGTTCTACCGGCTGACCGGCGCGATGACCGCCGTACCCGGGATGAACCCGGCCCGGGTGGCCCCGAAGCCGAACGGCACCCGGGTCGGGGACCCCGTCGACCCGTCCACCGGCCTGCTCGTCGACGAAACCGTCGATATGACGGTGAACGACATTGTGCCGATCCGGATCAAGCGCACCTATCAGCAGGGGGATGTTGACGTCCGGCCGTTCGGCGTGGGCACCAACTTCGACTACGGCATGTTCCCCTGGTCACCCGGTCAGATCGGCAACTTCGACTTCCAACAGTTTGACCTGGTTCAGCCGGACGGCAGCAAGATTCACTACCAGCGCACCTCGCCGGGCGACGACTACGCCGGCGCGGTCTTCACCGCTGACCCGACGCCCACCGCGTATGACGGCTCGACCGTCGCCTGGAACGGCGACGGCTGGGATGTCAAGCTACGCGACGGCACGGTCTTCGTGCTCGGTGACGAGGCACCCATCCAGGAGATCCGCGACAAGCACGGCAACACGACGACCATCACCCGGGCCACCACGCCGCCCGGCACCGACGGCAAGGTCCGGCTCAACGGTGCGATCACCCAGATCACCTCACCGAGCGGTCGCTGGGTCAAGTTCAGCTACGACCAGGCCAACCCGCCCAAGATCGTCGGCATCGAGGACAACATCGGCCGCAAGGTCACCTACACCTACGACACAACCAACCGACTTTCCACCATCACCGATGTACGTGGCGGCGTCACCCGATACACGTGGGAAAACGGGCTGCTGAAGACCATCACCGACCCGCGCGACATCACGTACCTGGTGAACACCTACGACTCCGCCGGTCGGGTGCACACCCAGAAGGCCGCCGACGGTGGCATCACCACCTTCGACTACACCGTCGCCAACGATGTGATCACCGAGACCCGGATGACAGACCCGCGCGGGCACGTCCGCCGGTTCACCTTCAACGCCCAGGGCTCGGTGCTCACCGACACCCGCGCCTACGGCACCCCGCTGGCGCAGACCACCACGCACGAGTACGACGCCGCTGGGGCCCGCAGGACGGCGACGATCGACGCGCTGAACCGACGTACCACGTACGTCTACAACGGTCGAGGCCAGATCACCGAGGTAACGGTGCTGGCCGGGACACCGCAGGCGCGAACCGAGAAGTTCGAGTACAACGGCCCCTACGCCGAGTTGACCAAGTCCACGGACTCCTACAACAAGTCCACGGTCTACGAACTCGACACCCGTGGTGCGGTCAAGAGCATCACCGACCCGATGAACCGGAAGACGACCTTCACCGTCAACGCCAGCGGCCTGGTCACGGCAGTCACGGACCCGGCGAACAAGTCAGTGGTGACGGACTACGTCGGCTCTGACCCGATCAAGGTCACCGACCAGTTGGGCCGCATCAGTCACGCCGGCTACGACGCGATCGGACGACAGATCCAGACGCTGGACGGGCACGGTGGTCGCACCGACATCGGGTACGACGCCGCCGACCAGGTTCGATCGGTGACGGACCCGCTGGGTCGCACCAACAGCTTCGAGTACGACCCGAACGGCAACCAGACAAAGGTCATAGACGCACGTCAGGGAACGACCGTCTTCGGCTACACCAACATGGACCGAGTCGGGTCGATCACCGACCCGAAGGGTGCCGTCGAGTCGATCGAGTACGACCTCAACGGCAACCAGAAGAAACACACCAGCCGACGGAACGTCGTCACCGAGCACGACTACGACGAGCTCGACCGGGTCACCCAGACCCGGATCGGGACCGGTTCCACCATCGGCTACATCTACGACGCGGGTGGCCGCCTGCGGAGCACCGACGACTCGGTCGCCGGGGTGACGACCGTCGACTACGACGACCTCGACCGGGTCACGGCGGAAACCACGCCGCAGGGCACCGTGTCGTACGCATACAGCGCGACCGTTCGGGACCGGACGATGACGGTTCCCGGGCGGAGCGCGACCCGTCACATCTATGACGCCAACGGTGAGCTCGCGGAGATCCAGCAAGGCGGGACCGCAGTCACGACCGTGGGGCGCGACCTCATCGGCCGTCCCGAGCGGGTTGGTGCCCCAGGCACGGGCGTCAGCCAGACCTACGCCTACAACGACGCGGGACAGGTCAGCTCGATCACCTACCGGGCGAACACTACCGTGCTCGGCGACATCGGTTACCAGTACGACGACGCCGGTCAGCCGATTCGTACCACCGGCAGCTACTCCCGTACCCAGTTGCCGGCTGCGTTCGGCCCCGCCACCTACGACCAGGCCAACCGGATCGAGACCATCGCCGGGGTCACCGTCAGCTACGACGCCGACGGCAACCTGACCTCCGACGGCACGACCACCTACACCTGGAACGACCGTGGCGAACTGGCCGGGCTGTCCCGGACCGGGTTGACGGCCACCTTCGGATACGCCACGGACGGCCGACGGCTGGATCGCACCATCAACAGCGCCACCACCAACTACCTGTACGACGGGCCGAACCCGTTGCAGGAAAAGGTGAACGGTGCGGTGACCGCGACCATGACCAGCGCCGGCACCGACGGCTGGCAGCTACGCGAGTCCGGCGGTACGACGAAGCGGTATCTCACCGACGCGTTGGGCAGCACGCTCGGCCTGGTCGACAACGCTGGTGCCGGAGCTTCCTACGCGTACGAGCCTTTCGGCGCGACGACGGTCGACGGCAACGATGACGGTAATCCCTACCGGTATACCGGACGGGAGGACGACGGGACCGGGCTCTACTACTACCGGAACCGCTACTACAGCCCGCTGTTGCAGCGATTCATCAGCGAAGACCCGATCGGCCTCGCCTCCGGCGACACCAACCCGTACGCATACGTCTTCAACCACCCCACCGCGCTGACCGACCCGATGGGTACCAAGCCTGCGGGGTCGCGGGGCAACTGTCTCAGCAACAGCTTCACTCCGGAGACTCCGGTGCAGATGGCCGATGGTGCGCGGAAGCGAATCGCCGACGTCAGGGTGGGCGACAAGGTCCTCGCCACCGACCCGGAGACCGGTGAGACAGCCAGCAGGACGGTTACCGCGACAATTACGGGCGAGGGCCAGAAGCGTCTGGTCGACATCTCCACGGACAACGACGGCGACGGCACCTCCGATGGCACGGTCACCGCCACTGACGGACATCCGTTCTGGGTCGCCAAACCAGGAGAGTGGCGCGACGCCAAGGACCTTAAGAGCGGTGATCTGCTCCGAACCGGGTCCGGAACCTACGTTCAAATCACCGCCGTCGAACACCGCACCGCCGCGCAGCGCGTCCACAACCTCACCGTCGACGACCTACACACGTACTATGTGGTCGCAGGCGGCACGCCAGTCCTTGTCCACAACATCGGCGGACGTAGGGGCGGCTATCGTGACGCATGCAAACTATTCTTGCCAGGTCCGAACACTCAGCAATGGATCAATGCTCGTGGGCCGGAGCGGGACTTCACGGCGGCCGAGATTGCCCAGGTCAACGCGATCGGCAACAGGTACGGTTGTCACACCTGTTCGGCAACGGTGTCGGGCATGCCGAGCGGCACCTGGTTTAAAGATCATCAACCTGTGTCGGCTTTTATCAAGAACCCTAGCGGCATTCATGTCCCCCAGATTCTGCTGCCGCAATGCCGTCAATGCAGCAATTCCCAGGGAACGTGGACAGGGTTGATGAAGCGAGACGGTATCAATCCGTACGAGGATCTGCTGTAGGTGGCTGGCAATGTCTGACAGATCAAGTCCCGGTGCAAAATATGAACATCTTGTGCCGGTTCCATGGGGAACGGTCCGTATCGAAGCGATAGGGGCGGGCGGGAGTGTTCCGTTCATCGATCTGGCGGTATCCACCGTGGCGGCTGAGGAGAGCTGCGTCACGGTTGCGGTGGTACCCCCGGACATGGCCTCGGTGCTTATTCGGATCATCGGTGATGATGCGCAGGACGGTGAATCCGTTGTCTTCGACGGCTATCTTGAGGTTCCCGAAGGGCTTGTGGAAGTAGCCGATGTTGCCAGCGAGGAGTTCGCCTTTGTCTACCGGGTTCCCGTCGGGAATATGCATTTGCGGATAGTCGTCGACGATGTGCTGGAGGCGACGACGCTGACTATCTCCATGTCCCAGCTCATTGAAGAAGTTGCTCAATCAAAAACTGATCGAACGTGAAGGGTCGACGAAAATGGGGAGAGGTGCAGTAGGTGCGGTCAGGGCTCGTCAGCGACTACTGTCGGCACTGCTTGCCGGTGTGACACTTGCTGCGTCGTTTGCGACAGCGGATGGGGCGCAGGCGGCGCTGCCGGTGGAGGGGCCGATCCACATTCCAACGATGACGATCGAGGGTCGGTACATCGTGTCGTTGAAAGGCGCGGCGGGGCCGTCTGTCCAGTCAGCCGCAGGGGCGGTTGCCTCCCGGTACGGCGGTCGGGTGGAGCGGACGTACCAGCGGGCTTTGAACGGGTTCGTGTTGACCGCGACGGAGGCGCAGGCCCGGCGGCTCGCGGCCGACCCGCAGGTGGAGCGGGTGGAGGCCGACTCGGTTGTTTCGGGCGCGGAAACGCGCTACTACCCGCTGTGGAATCTGGACCGGGTCGATCAGCGTTCGTCGGTGCTGGATGATGAGTTTCGCTATCCGGATCAGGCCGGGGCTGGGGTGACCGCGTACATCATGGACACCGGTATCCGGACCAGCCACAGCCAGTTTGGCGGGCGTGCCACGGTGGGGTTCGACGCGATCGATGACGGCTGGAATGGGCAGGACTGCAACGAGCAGGGGCACGGCACCCACGTGGCCGGCACCGTGGGTGGGGCCACCTACGGCATGGCGAACCAGGTCAACCTGGTCTCGGTGCGGGTGCTCGCCTGTAACAACCTCGGCCTGACCAGCCAGATCATCGCCGGTGTCGACTGGATAACGCAGAACGCGCAGCGTCCGGCCGTGGTGAACATGAGCCTCGGCGGTGGGGAGTCGCCGACGATGGAGATTGCGGTGGCAAACTCGATCGCCTCGGGCATCACCTATGTGGTGGCAGCGGGAAACAAGGAGCAGGACGCCTGCAACTTCAGCCCGGCCGGGGTACCGGCGGCGATCACGGTCGGAGCGAGCAACCCGATGGCGGAACGGGCCACCGGTTGGGGCGGGACCGACACCGGCTCGAACTGGGGCACCTGTGTCGACCTGTTCGCACCCGGCGAGAGCATCCGGTCGGCGCACAACGCGACCGACCTGGCGTCGCGGGTGCTACGCGGCACGTCGATGGCCGCACCGCACGTGGCCGGGGCCGCCGCGCTGGTGTTGTCGGTGTATCCCACCGCGACGCCGGCCCAGGTGGCGAGCATCCTGGTCGGCCGGGCCACCCCGGATGCCCTGCGGGCGGACACCCTGCGCGGTTCGCCGAACAGGCTGCTCTACGCCCCGGAGGTCATCGATCCACCGGCTCTTGTATGACCGACCGTGACACGGTCAGCCGGCGGGCGTTCCTCGCTGCTGCCGGTGCGGTCGGGCTGACCGGAGCCACCGCCTGTGGTGGCTCCGGCACCGATGGCTCCGCCGCCGGGAAACCATCGGTCACGGCCAGCCCGACCGAACCGGTACGACCTGCGCAGGTGGCGCGGGTCGCCAGGCAGGAGGCGGTCGAGGCCCCGGCACCCGGGGCGACGCTGCTGGTGGCGTACGACGTGGAGGCCACGGACCGGGCCGGGCTGACGGCGGCGCTGCGGGCGGTGAGCGCCCGGGTGGCGGGTGCCGCCGCGACGGTCGCGGTGGGTGCGTCGCTCTTCGACCAGCGGTACGGGTTGCGCGCACCGCGTCTGCTCACGCCGATGCCGGCGTTCCGTGCCGACGTGCTCGATCCGGACTGGTGCCACGGTGACCTGCTGGTGCAGATCTCGGCCGACGATCCGGAGGCGCTGGCGGTGCGGCTTGGCCGGCCGATACCCGGGCTGCGGCAGCGCTGGCACATCGAGGGCTTCCACCCGCCCGGCGGTTCTGGTGTCCGGAACCTGTTCGGGTTTCGGGAGGGCGTGGGCAATCCCGACCCGACGGACCGTGAGCTGCTGGACCGGCTGGTCTGGGTGCAGCCCGGCGACGACGAACCGGCTTGGTGCGTCGGGGGCACCTACCAGGTGGTACGGCTGATCCGGCTGGCGATGCCGACCTGGGACGCGGAGCCGGCAGCGGTGCACGAGCGGGTGTTCGGCCGGAGCAAGGAGACCGGGGCACCGCTCGGCCGGTCACACGAGACGGACGAGCCCGACTTCGCGGCCGATCCGGACGGGCGGGTGATTCCGCTGGACGCGCACATCCGCCGGGCGAACCCGCGTACCCCGGAGAGTGAGCGGCATCGGATTCTGCGTCGGGGCTACTCCTACCGTCGTACTCCCACGGTGGCCGGTACACAGGACGTGGGGCACATCTTCATCTGCTTCCAGCGGGACGTGGAGCGCGGCTTCGCGACGATCCAGCGCCGACTCTCGGGCGAGGCGTTGGAGCGTTACACCCTGCCGTTCGGCGGCGGCTACTACTTCGTCCTGCCAGCCAGCACGGGCGCGGACGACTACCTGGGCCGTACGATGCTGCACTCGTGATAGGAGCAGCCCGAAAAGCGAGGAACATCTGGAGTTGGACTGGCGGGACGGCGATTAGATGAGGACCTTGTGGGATCGGGAGATGCAACCCGAGTGCGAGCTTCTCGGAGCGATGTTGCCTGCCGTTCGGCTTGAGCTGGTCAGGCGGGTGGTCAATTGGACGGTGGATGCACTTCCGGCGGAATGTCGAGAGCTGTTGGATTCGGACGGTGGCGAGTGGGTGGGTCATGCAGTCCGCATGATCGATGCGGCTGCGGATGGTCGGACTGCGCACGACGAAGATGTCGGTCCGGTGGTTGATGAGCTGCTGGAACTCGCCGACGATGTGGATTTCGTGCCGCTCTGGCAGTTATTCAACGCACTGGTGTACGGAGTTGGGGTTTCTGCGGCGGAAATGAGCGGACAAACGACGACCGAGATCCTTTCCGCATGTTACGACACGGTGCGAGATTGTGCGGATCTGCCCGATGTTGCTCTGTCGGAGCCGGCAGAGGTGGTTCTCGGGAGAGAGTGGGCGAACGACGCGTGCCGGGCGGCCATAGTGCGGCAGAAGGAGTTGGTGCGCGAAGTCGCGCAGTTCCACCATCGGGTCTCCCAGCACGGTATCGCCGTTCCACGCGTAGAGGTACGCGGTGCCGGTGCGGTTGGCCTTGACGGTGATCAGGATGCCACCGCTCACCCGCTGTGCCGTGCTGACGGTGAAGGTGTTGTTAGGTAGCTGGGCAGCGTGCCCGGCGCGGTCTCGGACTCCGGGCGCGAAGTGTGGAAACTGGATTCCAGACCACCAGCCGGGTCTCATCATTCGTGCCAGACGGAACCACGCAACGCTTGTTCCCGCATTGCCAGCAATGCTCAAACCTGCAGATGCGAGCAACGAGAGTCTGGAAACAACGAGGCTGGAACCCGTACGGATCCTGACAATCGAGTAGCATCTGAATATGCCCATGCTTGGACAGCTCAGCGCCCTCATCGGTGGAGGTGTGCTCTTCATCGGTGACAACGAAAGTCAAGCGGACGAGGATCTCGGTGAGGCTGGGCCCCATCCCGTGCTGGACGTGGGGCCCAGTCAGGTCATAGTCCGGGTCCAGAACGGCGCTGCGGATGGCGCTACCACCGTCCGCGTTGCCTCCATCGTTATCGACGATCCAGTGGGGCCAATTGTCTTCGACGGCACGCTACGTATTTCTAGTGGAGTTTTACGGGTGGGTGACGGGCTGGATCTCGCGGTGCTCCGGTTTCAGGTTCCTATCGGCGACCTGCCGGTACGAGTTTATGTAGACGCCGATCAACCTGATTTCTATTCGCCGGAGTTCGTCGACATCGTTTTGCCGAAAATTGGACATCTCGTCGTGAGGGAAATGGTTTGATTCACTGGTTGAAACCGATCAAATATCGGGGCCGCGAAAGCCGCCATGCGAGGGTCGGAACCAATCTTCGCGTCCGTCCGACCTGCGGATCTGCGCCGTGACGATCGTGGATGAGCTCCGCCAGCGGTTGGCCCCCATGGGCTGGGCGCTGGCGGAGTTGGACGAGGACGACTTTGCGGGCTTCACCCGGCGGTATGACGCGGAGCTCTCCTTCGAACTGGGCGTGAGCCTCCCACCCCAGGACCGGGGCCTGTCGCTCAACCCGACGGTGGGGGTCAAGCACGCCGAGGTCGCCCGGCTCAGCGCCCAGTTTCTGGAGGTCTCGACCGGTGCATGCATGGTGGGCACGACGATCGACACGCTGATGCGGAAGGCGGAACCACCCGCCGACAGCAATGGGCGCTGGACGGTGCGCCATGCGGGGGACGCGCTGGAGGAAGCGGTCGCCGCCGAACGGGTGGTCGAGGACCTGTTCACCTACGGTGAGCCGTTCCTGGCAGCGCGGTCGAGTCTCGGGGACCTCATCGCCGAGGTGACCGCAGGTCCGAGAAACCAGATGGATGAGGCAAACCTCGCGATTGCCCATGCCCTGCGCAGTGACATGGCCGAGGCCGAGCGGGCATTGGCGGCGGTCGAGCGCCCGGCGACGCCGTTGCTGGCCGGGGGAGTGGCCGAGAGATTTGTCGAGGCTTTCCGTCGCCATTTCCACCTGACCTAGCTATTTCCACCTGACCTGACGTGAGTGGTGCCGGAGCATCGGGGAGGACGTGATGGGCATGATCATGAGTCGGTGGCGGCTGATGTCGGGCGGGTTGGCCGTCGCGGTCGTGGTGACGCTCGAGGTTGGAGCGGGCGGTGTGCAGGCCTGAGGAACCGGTGCATGTCTCGGCGGGGGCGGCGGTGGTCGAGGGTCGGTACATCGTGTCGTTGAAGGGTACGGCGGGGCCGTCTGTCCAGTCAGCCGCAGGGGCGGTTGCCTCCCGGTACGGCGGTCGGGTGGAGCGGACGTACCAGCGGGCTTTGAACGGGTTCGTGTTGACCGCGACGGAGGCGCAGGCCCGGCGGCTCGCGGCCGACCCGCAGGTGGAGCGGGTGGAGGCCGACTCGGTTGTTTCGGGCGCGGAAACGCGCTACTACCCGCTGTGGAATCTGGACCGGGTCGATCAGCGTTCGTCGGTGCTGGATGATGAGTTTCGCTATCCGGATCAGGCCGGGGCTGGGGTGACCGCGTACATCATGGACACCGGTATCCGGACCAGCCACAGCCAGTTTGGCGGGCGTGCCACGGTGGGGTTCGACGCGATCGATGACGGCTGGAATGGGCAGGACTGCAACGAGCAGGGGCACGGCACCCACGTGGCCGGCACCGTGGGTGGGGCCACCTACGGCATGGCGAACCAGGTCAACCTGGTCTCGGTGCGGGTGCTCGCCTGTAACAACCTCGGCCTGACCAGCCAGATCATCGCCGGTGTCGACTGGATAACGCAGAACGCGCAGCGTCCGGCCGTGGTGAACATGAGCCTCGGCGGTGGGGAGTCGCCGACGATGGAGATTGCGGTGGCAAACTCGATCGCCTCGGGCATCACCTATGTGGTGGCAGCGGGAAACAAGGAGCAGGACGCCTGCAACTTCAGCCCGGCCGGGGTACCGGCGGCGATCACGGTCGGAGCGAGCAACCCGATGGCGGAACGGGCCACCGGTTGGGGCGGGACCGACACCGGCTCGAACTGGGGCACCTGTGTCGACCTGTTCGCACCTGGCGAAATTCGTGATTCTCGACTTCGTCTGTGTCATCGCTAATCGGTACGGCGTCGAGAGCCGTGCCTGGGCTTGATGCGCGGCTCCGACCTGGCGAACAGGGTGGGCCCCGGCCCTGCCGCGGCGGCGACGGACCGGGGTCCTGACTGATCGGTTCGCATCTTCTCCACCGTCTCCGTCACCGGCCGGACCGGGACCGCCCGGTCCGGCCGGTGACGGCGTCCCGTGGTGGAAAGCGCGGCGGGTTGCCGTTGAACCTCCAATTTTTTCGGAGAAAGAACTAACGCCTGGGGCGATTGATATTGTTTGCCCGAAAATCTGCGATATCTCCCTTGTCTCCCGCTGACGCCCTCGTTAACCCTCCTTGACCTGTAGCTGCTGCTGGTCCCAGGGGTCGAGACACGATCGTGACTTGACGCTAATAGTTCGTTCGGCATAGGAAGAAAGTGTGAGCAACGTGGCCATCCCACCGACCAGCCCGGTAAGCCGAGAGCGGTCGATGCAGATCAAGCGGCAGTCGGTGATCAGCGCCGCCCGCCAGGTCCGGCTGCTCTCGCGTGCCGAGCTGACCAAGCTGACCGGCCTGAGCCCGGCCACCCTCACCCCGCTCGTCCGCGACCTGATCGCGGAGGGATACCTCATCGAGCGCGGCCCCGGCACCTCCCGGGCCGGTCGGCCGCGCGCCATGCTGGAGTTCAACCCGCGCGCCGAACTGGTCGCCGCCGTCTCGCTGGAGCCCGGCCGGATCAGCTGTGAGATCGCGGACAGTGACGGAGCGGTGATTGCCCACCGCACCGCCCGATTGGGCGGAGACATCGAGGACACGGTCTGCCGGTTCATCCCGGAATTGGTCGGCGAGTCCCTACCCGCGCTCCGGGGCGTAGCCATCGCCGCCCCGGGTGTCTCCTCCGGGGGCGCGGTACGGTTGGCCCCCTCGGTCGGACTGGTCGAGGGGCGGCCGATCGGGGAGTCCGTCCAGCGCCGGCTCGGTATTCCGGTGGTGGTGGACAACGACGTCAACCTGATGGCCGCCGGGGAGCACGCCGCCGGGGCCGGTACGGACGTCGCCGACCTGCTCCTGTTGCACGTTGCCGACGGCATCGGTGCCGGACTGGTCCTCGACGGTCGGGTCCGTCGGGGAGCCGCCGGGGCCGCTGGCGAGGTGGGTTTCCTCCCGCTGGACCCTGCCGACCGGGGGCGCGACGGGGTGGGCGCCTTCGAGGCCCGCTGGTCGGAGAACGCCATAGCCGAGCGGATGGTGGCGCTGCGACCCGGCCGCCGTCCGGAAGCGCCGGTACGGTCACTGATCGAGTTGGCACACACCGACCAGGACGCGGCGGGTTACCTCGACGAGGTGCTCACCGCGTGGGCCCGGCTGATCGTCTCGTGCGTGTGCGTGATCGACCCCGGACGAGTCCTGCTCAGCGGGGCGGCGGCCCAGCTCGACGACGCCGCCGTCGACCGCGTACAGGCGCTCGTCACCGAGATCGCGCCGGCGACGACCGAGGTACGTCGAGCGGTGCTCGGCGACCGGGCGGTGCTGCACGGCGCGGTCAGCTACGCCCTCTCCGCCGCCGCCGGTGGCCTACCGAACCTGGTCCCGCTGCCCTGATCCACCGAAGCCCGGACGGCAACCCCGGACCACAAGACCCTGAACCGTTCCTCATCCGAATTCGCAAGATTCTCTTCCCCCGGAGGTATACCCAATGAAGCGTCGCCTCGCTCTTGCCGGAGCACTCGCGGCGGTGCTCGCCGCCACCACGGCATGTGGTGGTGGCGGGAGTGACAACGCCGCCTCGGATACCGAGAAGCTGGTCATCTACACCGCACGTGACAAGAAGGTCGCCGACTACACCGTCGAGCAGTTCACCGCCAAGTACCCCGAGTACAAGGGCAAGGTCGAGGTGCTGAACCTCGGTGCCCAGGAGATCCTGGAGCGGGTCCGGGCGGAGAAGGCCAACCCGCAGGCCGACGTCTGGTGGGGCGGCACCCAGCAGGCGCTCAGCTCCGGCGCCTCGGAGGATCTGCTCGCCGCCTGGCAGCCGACCTTCGCCGGCAAGATGGACGCCCAGTACAAGGACGCCGAGGGCCGCTGGTACGGAGAGATCCTGCTGCCCGAGGTGATCATGTACAACAACAAGGCGCTCACCGCCGACGAGGCGCCGAAGGACTGGGACGACCTGCTCGACCCGAAGTGGAAAGACAAGGTCATCATCCGCGACGTGGCGGCCTCCGGCACCATGCGGTCGATCTACGCCTCGATGATCCAGCGTCAGTCCGCTGACGGCAGCAACCCGCAGCCCGGCTACGACTGGCTCAAGAAGCTCGACGCCAACACCGGCACCTACGCGGCCAACCCGACCGACCTCTACCTGAAGATGTCGCGTCAGCAGGGGCTGCTCAGCGCCTGGAACCTCCAGGACATCCTGCTCCAGGCCAACCAGTCGAAGATGCCGTTCGACTACGTGATGCCGGCCTCGGGCGCCCCGGTGCTGGTCGACGGGCTCGCCGCGGTCAAGGGCGGCAACACCGAAGGCGCGCAGAAGTTCATCGAGTTCCTCTTCGACGACAAGCTCCGTGCCGACCTGGCCCGGGACTACTTCCAGATCCCGGCCGTGGACATCGCCGAGAAGCCGGAGTGGCTGACCAAGCTCAACCTCAAGCCGATGAACGTCGACTGGAACGTCATCGCCAAGCACGAGACCGAGTGGATCAACCACTGGAACTCCCAGATCAAGAACAAGGGCTGACGTCAACGACCTGGGTCGCCGGTCGGTAGTCGACGGGTCGACCGGTCACGGCACCGGACCGGGCCCCGCACCAGGGCCCGGTCCGGATCCGGATGGAGGAAGGAACCTCATGATCGATGTCACGCTGGAGTCGGTGAGCAAGCGCTTCGCGCGCACCGGCGACACCGCAGCGGTCGACGATGTCGACATCAACATCGCCGCCGGCGAGTTCTTCACCCTGCTCGGCCCGAGCGGCTGCGGCAAGACCACCACCCTGCGCATGGTGGCCGGGTTCTACTTCCCCACCTCGGGTCGGATCCGGTTCGGCGACGAAGACGTCACCCGCAAACCGCCGAACAAGCGCGACACCGGCATGGTGTTCCAGAACTACGCCCTGTTCCCCCACATGTCGGTGGCGCAGAACGTGGCGTACGGGCTGAAGATCCGCAAGGTCGGTCGGGCGGACGCCCAGCGGCGGATCGCCGAGGCGCTCGACCAGGTGCACCTCGGCGGCTACGGCACCCGCCGGATCGACGAACTCTCCGGCGGTCAGCAGCAGCGGGTCGCCCTGGCCCGGGCCCTGGTGATTCGGCCGCGCACCCTGCTGCTCGACGAGCCGCTGTCCAACCTCGACGCCAAGCTGCGCGAGGAGACCCGAGTGGAGATCCGGCGCATCCAGCGCGAGGCCGGGATCACCTCCATCTACGTCACCCACGACCAGTCCGAGGCGATGGCGATGTCGGACCGGATCGCGGTGATGGAGTCCGGCCGGGTGCAGCAGATCGGCTCGCCGCAGGAGATCTACCACCGGCCGGCGAACACCTTCGTCGCCCGGTTCATCGGGCGCAGCAACGTACTCTCCCTGCCGGTGGTCGCGGCCACCGCGACCACGGTCGACGTACGGCTGCCCGGCGGCGGTAGCCAGATCACCGTGGCCGGACCGCAGGGGCACGGCCTGACCGAGGGGTCCACCGCCCTGGTCTCGGTCCGACCGGAGCACATCGGGCTCTGCGCGGCGACCGAGGAAGGGGCGTTGACCGCCCGGGTCACCGAGCTGGAGTTCACCGGCATGGCCACCAACCTGATCGTCGAGGTCGAAGGCGAGTCCGAGGGCGTGATGGTCGCGGCTGTCGAGGTGCCCGCCGGACTCGGCGTGGGCGACCAGATCGGCCTGCGGCTCAACCCCGCCCGGATGTGGGTGGTCCGCCCGTGACCGCCACCCCGACGACGTCGACCTCCCCGGGCACCGGCCTGACCGGTGCCCCCGGCCCGGCGCGCTCCCGTCGGGACGAGGGTCGGTCCCGGTTCACCGACCGGTTCCGGGGCGGTACGAGTTCCAACTGGTTCCCGTACGTGCTGGTGCTCCCACTGGCCCTGGTGCTCTGGGGGTACGTGGTCCAGCCGATGCTGGCCACCTTCCTGGAGAGCGTCAACACCGACGGGGCCGACAACTACACCAGCTTCCTCTCCGGCGACGGCGTCGCCCGCTCCTCGCTGGTCACCTCGCTGGTCATCTCGGCGGCCAGCGTCCTGCTCTGCGGCATCGTCGGCGTGGCGATGGCGTTCCTGCTCAAGCGCTTCTCCTTCCCCGGCCGCAAGCTGATCGAGGCGATCATCCTGGTGCCGGCGGCGCTGCCCCCGCTGATCGGCGCGATCTCGTTCCAGCTGCTCTACAGCGAGACCGGCATCCTGCCCCGGGGCCTCCAGCAACTGTTCGGTACGGAGAGCCCGGTGCTGCCGTTCAGCGGCATCGCCGGGGTGCTGATCGTGCACACCTTCACCATGTACCCGTTCTTCTACCTCTCCGCCTCGGCCGCGCTGGCCGGGATGGACCCGTCGGTGGAGGAGGCGGCGTACAACCTGGGTGCCGGTCGGGTCCGGGTCTGGCGCACCGTCCTGCTGCCGATGCTCACCCCGGCGCTGGTCTCCGCCTCGCTGCTGGTCTTCATGACGTCGCTGGCGTCGTACACCGCCCCGCTGCTGTTCGGGGTGGACCAGACGATGACCATGCAGATCTACATCAACCGCACCAACGGTGACCTGCCGATGGCCTCCACCTACGCCTCGGTGCTCGGCGTGGTGTCGGTGCTGTTCCTGCTCGGCATGCGCTGGTACGAGGGACGGCGCAGCTACCGCTCGCAGTCCAAGGGGGTCGCCGCGCACCGTCGCGAGGTGACCAACCCGTTCGGTCGCTGGCTGGCGCTGGCCGGTTCGCTGCTGGCCACCGTGGTGCTGCTCGCCCCGGTGGCGACCATCGCGCTGGTGGCCTTCTCGGCCGACGGCTCGTGGACCACCGAGGTGGTGCCGAGCGCGTACACCACCGAGAACTTCAAGACGATCTTCACCGAGCCGAAGGCGTTCGAGCCGATCCTCAACTCGTTGCAGATGAGCCTGCTCGCCACCGTCGCCTGCGTCGTCTTCGGTGTGCTCATCGCGTACGCCGTGCGGCGACTGCGGTTCTTCGGCCGCGGCCTGCTCGACGTGGCGGTCATGCTGGCCTGGGCGCTGCCCGGCACCGTCGTCGCGATCAACCTGATCTCGGCGTTCAGCACCGGCAACGCGTTCAGCTTCGGACAGGTGCTGGTCGGCACCTTCTGGATCATGCCGCTGGCGTACTTCGTCCGGTTCCTGCCGCTGGTCTTCCGATCCAGCAACGCGGCGCTGGCCCAGCTCGATCCGTCGCTGGAGGAGGCCGCCCGTAACCTCGGTGCCTCCTGGTGGCGGGCGTTCCGTACGGTCACCCTGCGGCTGATGCTGCCGGGCGTGCTCGCCGGTGCGCTGCTCGCCTTCGTCAACGGCGTCGGTGAGTTCGTCGCCTCGGTGCTGATCTACACCTCCTCCACCGCGCCGATCTCCGTCGAGATCAACAACCGGATGTACTCCTTCGAGATCGGCACCGCAGCCGCGTACGGCATGCTCCAGGTAGTGCTGATCTTCGTGGTGATGGTGGTATCCGGCCGGCTGGAGGGCGGTAACCGGTCGGCGAAGGAGGCGGCCAAGTGGACGAACTGAACAGCGAGGCCGGTCGGATCGACGGCGGCCAGGCCGCCGGCCGGATCGACGGCGGCCCAGCCGTGGACCCGAATGGCCGGATCGGGGGCGGCCTGGCTGTCGACCTGGCGGCCTGGCGGGCCGGCGGTGGGCTCTTCCCGATCACCCGGGTGCCCGGATGCGAGCTGCCGGCGGTGGCCGAGGCGGCCGACTTCGCCGTCCTGCCGGTCGGGGCCGTCGAATGGCACGGCCCGCACCTGCCGCTGGGCAGCGACCTGATCCTCGCCGAGGGATTCGCCGGGGAGAGCGCGGTCACGGGCGGTCCGCGCGGGGTGCTCTTCCCGGCCGTGCCGTACGCTGCCTGCCCCGGGCAGACCCGGCCCTGGCCGGGGACCGTGTCCATCCGGCCCGAGGTCGCGGTCGGTTACCTCAGCGACGTGATCGAGGGCATCGTCGCCGCCGGGTTCACCCGACTGCTCGTGGTCAACGGGCACGACGCCAACATGTCCACCGTCCGTGCGGCGATGGAATGGGTCTCCGGCCGGCGACTCGCCAGCCTGCTGCTGGTCAACTGGTTCCAACTGGTCACCCCGGCGGAGACCACCGAGATCTACGGCGAACCGCCGGCGAGGGGGCACGGCGGCGCGTACGAGACCTCGGGAGTGCTCGGCTTCGACCCCGGCGCGGTACGCCTCGACGCCACCACCGACCTGCCACCGAAGCCCAAACTGCCGGTCGCCCACCCGTACGTGCTGATCGAGTCCCGGCCCAACCCGTGGGAGGGCTGGTCCGGACACGTCTCGCTGGCCAGCGAGACGGCCGGTCGGCGGGTACGGGAATTGGCCGGGACACGGCTACGCGAGACCGTCGACGCCTGGGTGGCCGCCCCGCTACCTGGCCCACCCGAGGGGGCGGCATGACCGCCGACCACGGGCTGGACGTCGTCGACTTCCACCTGCACTTCCAGATCGGCGTGGACGAGACCATCCGGGCCGGGGAACACGCCGCCGGCATGCACCCCGGCGACGAGCACGACCGGGCGGTACGCGCCGCCGCCGTCGCCCCGTACGCGAAGCGGTGGCGGCGGGACTGGGGCTTCCCGGACCCGGCGCCGGCCGCCCCGCGTTGGCAGGACGAGGCCGACCGGTGGATCGGGGAGTTGGACGCCAACGGCATCCGGCAGGCAGTCTTCGTCACCGCCGGGGGCAACGACAGGATGGCCCAACTGGTCGCCCGCCATCCGGACCGGTTCCTCGGCTTCGCCCACCACGACCCGTTCGCGCCGGACGCGGCCGGTGAGCTGGAGCGGGCGGTGACCGAACTCGGGCTGCGTGGCTGGAAGCTCTTCGCACCGCTGCTGCGCGGGCCACTGGACGACCCGACCCTTGATCCGGTCTGGGCGACCGCCCAGCGGCTGGGCGTCCCAGTCCTGGTCCACGTCGGACACTACGGCAGCGCTGGCGGGCTCTCGTCCAGCCCGTACGACAGCCCCCACCACCTGGCCCGGGTCGCCCGACGCTTCCCGGAACTGCCCTTCGTGGTGCCGCACTTCGGCGTCCAGCACGTGCAGGAACTGCTCTTTTCCGCCTGGGGCTGCCCCAACATCCACATCGACACGTCCGGCTCCAACCAGTGGGTGCGCTGGATGCCGTACCGGCTGACACTGACCGATCTGTTCCAGCGCTGCTACGAGACGATCGGCCCCGAGCGGATCATCTTCGGCAGCGACTCGTCCTGGTTCCCGCGCGGCTACGTCCGCCCCTACCTGGACGAACAGCTACGCATCTGCCGGGAACTGCGGATACCGGACGCCGACCTACGCGCGATCTTCTCCGGAAACGCCGAACGGCTGCTGAGGCTCACCGGCTGAGCCCCACCGGCGCAGCCGGCTGAGTCGCGCCAGCCGAGGCCGGGTGGCCACCACACCGCTCGGCGCAACGAGGGAAACGAGGATTAGCCATGAAGACACCGTCGCTGACCACGTACCAACGGCACCACCTGCGCCCGACGTACGACCACCACGTGTCGTACCTCTTCGGACCGATGGTGCGGGCCAGCCAGGCCCACGTGGTGATGCTGACCGAACAGGGGCTGATCCCGGCCGAGCGGGGGGCCCGGCTGCTCGGCGGGCTCCGCGAGCTGGCCGCCGACACCGGCACCCCGCCGGAGTACGACGGCAGCTTTGAGGACGTCTACTACCTGGTGGAGAAGCGGCTCGCCGAGGCGTGTGGCATCCCCACCTCGCAGCTCGACGTACAGCTTGCCCGCAGCCGTAACGACCTGGACGCGGGTGTGTTCCGGATGGTGCTGCGCGAGCAGCTGCTCCGGGTCGTCGACCGGGTGCTGGCCACCGGCGCGACCGCGCTGGAGCGCGCCGACCGGTACGCCGACGTGGTCATCACCGGCTACACCCACCGCCGGCCCGCCCAGCCCACCACCATCGGGCACGCCCTGGCCGGGTACGCCGAGGCGCTGGCCGGTGAGGCCGTCGCCTACGCCGACCTGCTCGACCAGCTCAACCAGTCGCCGCTGGGCTCGTGTGCCTTCGCCGGAACCGACCTGGACATCAACCCGGCCCGGATCGCCGAACTACTCGGCTTCGCCGGCCTGGTGACCAACTCCTACGAGGCGGTGGCAGGGGCCGACCACCTGGTCCGGGTCGCCACACTCAACGCCCAGGCGCTGGCCACCGGGGCCCGGTTGGCCCGGACCCTGATGGACTGGCTGACCTGGCGCTGGGTGGTCACCCCGGGTGACTTCACCCAGGGCAGCAGCATCATGCCGCAGAAGCGCAACCCGGTGGTGCTGGAACACCTGGTCTCGATGGCGGGTGCCGAGGCGGCCGACGCCGCGTCGGTGCTCAACAACGTCGGGGCGGCCTGGTGGGAGGACTCCAACAACGCCACCACCGACGTGCAGGTCCGGCTCTGGGACAGCGACGACCGGGCCGAACGCTTCTTCGCCCTGCTCGGTGGCTTCCTCGCCGAGCTGGAGCCGCTGGAGCCGCCGACCAACGCGGAGATCGTCCGGTCCGGGGCCACCACGACCGCCGCCGCCGACGCGCTGACCCGACACGGTGTACCGTTCCGGGCCGCGCACTCGGTGGTCGGTCGGCTGGTGCGCGGTGGCGCACCCGACGAGTGGACCCCGGCCGACGTCCGGGCCGCCGCCGAGGCGGTCGGGATCACCGAGTCGCTCGACGACGCGGCGATCACCGACCTCATCGCCGCCGCGGTACGCCCGGAACTCGTGCTCGACCGGGCCCAGGCCGACGGTCCGGGGGCGACGGCAGTCCGGGCGCAGGTGGCTGTCGTACGTGGCACCTTCGACACGGTGGCCGAGCGGGTCGCCGCCCTGCGGGAGCGGATGGCCGGCGCAGACCGGAAGCTGGACCAGCTGGTCGCCGGGCGGGCCGTGACCGATCGGGCCGGCCAGTGAACCTGCGTTCGGTGGCCGGTAGTCCGCCCGGCCAGCGCCTGCCGGACGGAGAGTCGGACCAGCGGCTGCTCGGCATCGACTTCGGCGGCACCAAGATGGCGGTCGGGGTGGCCGACCTGCACGGTCGGCGGCTGTACTCCGAGCGGGTGCCGACGTACGCCGAGCGGGGTGCGGAACAGGCGCTGGAGCGGGCGCTGGACCTCGCCGCCACGCTGGTCCTGCGGGCCGGTGGGCGGCTGGTCGCGGCCGGAATCGCCTCGCCCGGCGTGATCCGCGACGACGGGATCGACCTCGCGCCGAACGTGCCCGGGTGGGAGCGGCTGCGCCTGGCCGACGCGGTCCGGGACCGGTTCGGTGTGTCCCGGGTGGCGGTCGCCAACGACCTGAACGCGGCGGCCCTGGCCGAACTGCGCCTCGGCGCGTTGCGGGACGCCGACCCGGGGCTTGTCGTCGGGCTCGGCACCGGGGTCGCGGCGGCGGTCACCGTACGGGGTGAGGTGGTGGCTGGGTTCCGGGGCGCGGCCGGCGAGATCGCGTACGCGGTCGCCGGGCCGACCTGGCCGGAGCCGGCGGATTCGTCCGGCCCGGTGGAGCCGGCGGCGATGCTGGAGGCGGCCTTCGCCGGACGTGCGCTGGACCAGCTCGCCGAGCGACTGGGCATCGCCGGGGGAGCGGCAGGGCTCTGCGCCGCCGCCGAACTACCCGGTACGGCCCGGGACGCGCTGCTCGCCCGGGTTGACGAGTTGGCCCGACACCTGGCCACCTGTCATCTGCTGCTCGACCCGCAGCGGGTGGTCCTGGTTGGCGGGGTGGCCCGCAGCGACCTGATCCGTAGCCTGCTGACCGACCGCCTCCGGCAGGTGCTGCCGCATCCGCCGGAGATCGTGCTCTCCAGTTTCGCCGACGACGCCGCGCTGCTGGGCGCCGTGGCCATGGCCCGCGAGGCGCTACCGGTCGGCTGATAGATCCGGCCTATGCCGTGCTATCGGTCGACCGGTCACCCGGTGAGGTCGACGCTCTGCTTCGCCAGCAGGTACGCCGGAAGCATCTCCTCGAACTCCTGGGTGTCCAGCGCGGCAGTGGTGGTGGGTGCGTCTTGTTGCCCTGTCGTACTTGGCTGATTGGTTCGACGGTTCGACGGGTGATGGCGGCGGCGGCTTTCAGGTGGTCAAGCGAGGTTTCCAGTACGGCAGCGAGCAGACCCAGCCAGAAGCTGCCTGGGATGCGTTGTTGACGTTCCCATCGGGAGATTTCGTTTCTGGTGACGGTGGGCAGGCCGGCCGCGATACAGAGCTGTTCGGCCAGTTCGGGTTGACTCCAGCCGTGGGCTCGCCGTAGCTGGGTGAGGGTGGGGCCGAGGGGGGTCGAGTGGGTAGAGCGGTTCGGTGACAGCATCGAACTTCTTCAGATGGACGTTGCTGGACAGCGGGTGGTGGGCACCCGTACCAGCACGTTTGTTCGCGGGAAGGTGTTGGCACGGGTGCCCGGGGCCTGCCGGCCGGGCAGGTGGAGCGTGTCCTGGGCCTGATAGCCATGACGGATAAACGCTGCGGGTCGGGGACCAGCCAGGTTGCCACCGGGAGTTGCTCGACGGCAGCGGTGACCAGTTCGGTGATGGGGTCGATCTCCCGGTACCGGGCGCGGCGTACCGGTCTCTGGCCGTTCACAACTGGGTTTCCGTGCGGGTGGGCCGGTCGATGGCTGTGGGGCGCATCCACGTCTGACCGTAGGCATCCTGGACCAGACGACGCGGGTTGGTGAGTGAAACAAGGGCCATAGGTTTACCCTCGTCATCGTCGAGAAGCGTAGGAGCAGCACGAACTGGTCAGCAGCCCAGCAAGGGGCAAGCATCAGTGCGACATGCGGTCCAAAGGTCGGGTATCTGCCTACCGACAAGGAGGCAACGTGAGCAGGACATCGCCGGATCGAATCCGAGAGCTACGCCTGCTTGCTGGACTGTCGCAACGCGACCTCGCAGAGCGCGTGAACGAGCTGGCCCGGCAGCAGGGGCTACGTACGACTGCGGCGAGTGCCGATACAGTCGTCGCCGAACGAGTGCCGTTCACCGCAGACGCGATCAGCGAGCTATTGACAGGTGGGCGGCTCGCCCCGGCAGGCGCTGGCTGCGTCGAGCTGGCATGGCGTCATAGGGAGCAGCTGCTGAGCTGATAGCAGCAACAAGTTCGGTTGGCCGACGACCTGTTGCTCGATCCGCAGCGGGTGGTCCAGGTGGGCGGGTGGCCAGCGGGTCACGGGGTCAGGGTGACGCTCTCCTTCGCCAGCAGGTACGCCGGGAGCATCTCCTCGAACTCCTCGGTGTCCATGCCACCGAGGCTGATCAGGAGCGTGCCGGATCGGCCGGTCGCTATGGAGATTGCCCGCCCGCGTCGCTCCTCGCCGGTCAGTTTGCTCTTCTGGAGGTAGGTCGCCTCGAACGAGTCGAGCCCTCCGGCTTTCGTTCGGCGGTACTGCACGTCGGTGGCCTCACTGCTGCCGGCGACGAACTTCTCCAACGCCGCCTGGGCTCCGACACCGCCCTTGTCGACCGTCCACACCCGAATGAAGCCGATGTTCCCGGCGGGCTTCGCGTCGATCTCGCAGCGTGCCGTGGCACCGCCCTGCTGCGCCAGGCTGGCGAACTCGCCGGACGCCTCGACCGGCTTGACCTTCCACTTGGCCGGCACCGAGAAGGTGATCGCCAGCTTGCACGGGCTGGCGGCGGCACCGACCTTCGTGGCGGCGGCACCGGCCTGGACGCCGTCGTACCAGGGCGGGCCGGCCGCAACTGGTGTGGTGGTCGGGCTCGGTGCGGTCGATCCGCCCTGCGCGGACTTCTCCGGTTCGGCGGACTTCTCCGGTTCGGTGGTGCAACCACCGAGCACCCCGATGGCGAGTACGGCCAGCAGGGCCGTACCAAGTCGTCTTCCTCGTTCCACTGTCGACTCTCCGTTGTTGGCTGCTGAAATGACCAGGGTGGTCACCGAGGCATGAGCGGTTCGCACATTGTCCTGTGCAGAGTGAAACACGGTGACTAACGGCTTCGTGATCTGCGTCTCGCCAACTGTGGATCGCCCACCCCGCCCTGACGCCCACCCCGCCCTGATGCCCACCCGCCCGGGCCGCACGTGCCACGGCCGAACTCCTTCTCGACCACACGCCGCAGCCCTGATCCACCCACGCCCCGATACCGCCGCGACGAGCCGACGGCCCAGCCCGAGCCAGCACGATCGACCCGTCCGGACCACGGGGGATCAGTGCGGCGGCAGTAGCACCGAGAGCACCCGGGTGAGCGGCCGGAAACCGGCGTTGTCGTACATCCGGCGGGCCGGGTTCCCGTCGGCCACAGACAGCCCCAACGCGGGAAGCCCGGCCTGGTGAGTGCCCCACAAGGCGTGGGTGAGCAGGGCCCGGCCGCACCCGCGGCCCTGGGCGCGAGGAGCCACCGCGAGATTGAGGATCCAGGCACAGACATCCTCGGTCCACGGCACCGGACCGGCGCACAGGACATGACCCGCGCTGCGACCGTCGGGATCCAACAATCGGGCCGACGCCCCCACCAGGGGCGGGACCGGGTCCGCCGTATCGAACATCGCGCGAATCTGTTCCGTGTCACTGGGCTGCCACGCGCCATCCGGATGCGCCGGCCCGTACGCCGCCGCCAACCCCTCGGCCAGTTCGTCGTCCCAGCCCGGGGCACCCAACGACCAACCGTCGGCCAACGTTACCGGTGCCGGTATCTCGGTCAGGTCGTGACGCATGTCGGTCGCGGCCCGGCGGAGTTCGAGGCCACCGTCCACCAGTGCCTCCGCCAGCCCGTCGTCCGGGGTCTCCAGCCGCAGGCCGGCGAGGTCGTGTCGGGCCTGCCCGGCGACCAGACCCAGCGAAACCCCAGGCAGCGGCCGGACCTGGCCCGCGACACGTATCCCGTCGTCTTCACGGATGCGGAACCGCGCGAGCGGGGTGCCGTCGTCGGCACACAGCAGCGAGTCGATGGGTGATGCGGAGTCTGGACGGATGGGCACCGGGGCACCCTAGTGCCTCGGAGTGGGTCGACTCCACCGAGAATCCCGTTCCATGACCGGCACACCCGGTGGGAAGGAGGGCTGACGGTTCAGCACTCCGATGAGCTGCCAGTACCGCGCGCCCGCCGATCGGTGAAGGTCGTGAGTTGGTCGACCAACCACCTGGCCAGCGGCGAGGGCCCCCTGCTATCGCTTTCCGCCTAGCAGGGGGCCCTCGCCGACACCTCAGACGCGGGTGAAGACCAGGGTGACGTTGTGGCCGCCGAACCCGAAGGCGTTGTTCATCGCCGCCGGGATGTCCATGTGGCGAGCCTTGAGCGCGGCGACGTCGAGGCTGAGCTCGTCATCCGGGTCATCCAGGTTGATCGTCGGCGGTACGACGCTGTCCCGGATGGCGAGGATGGTCGCGATCGACTCCAGCGCACCAGCCGCGCCGAGCAGGTGCCCGGACATCGACTTGGTGGCGGTCAGCACCGGGTGGTCACCGAGCGTTGCCCGTAGCGCGCCGACCTCCTGCATGTCGCCGACCGGCGTGGAGGTGGCGTGCGCGTTGACGTGTACGACGTCGGTGCGGGCCACCCCGGAGTCGGCGAGCGCCATGGTGATGGCCCGACCCTGTCCCTCCGGATGCGGCTGCACCATGTCGTACGCGTCCGAGGTGATCCCGGCCCCGGCGAGCCGGGCGTACACCCGGGCACCCCGGGCGGCGGCATGGTCGGCCCGTTCGAGTACGACCACCCCGGAGCCCTCACCGAGGACGAAGCCGTCCCGAGCCTTGTCCCACGGACGGGAAGCCCGCTGCGGATCGTCGTTGCGGGTCGACATGGCCCGCATCGCGGCGAACCCGGCGATCGGCAGCGGGTGGATGACGGCCTCCGTGCCGCCGGCCACGACCACGTCGGCCCGACCTGCGCGGATCAGATCCAGCCCCAGCGCGATCGCCTCCGCACCGGTCGCGCAGGCGCTGGACATCGACCGTACGCCGCCCTTGGCGCCGAGTTCCAGCCCGACCCAGGCGGCCGGTCCGTTCGGCATCAGCATCGGCACTGTGTGCGGGGATACCCGCCGTGGCCCCGAGGCTTCGAGGATGTCGTCCTGGGCGAGCAGGGTCTGCGCGCCACCGATGCCCGAGCCGATGCTGACCGCGAGCCGCTCGGGGTCCAGGCCGGAGTCGGCCAGTCCGGCGTCGTCCCACGCCTGGCGCCCCGCGATGAGCGCGATCGCCTCGGAGCGGTCGAGCCGGCGCAGCTTGACCCGGTCGAGCACCTCGGCCGGGTCGACCGCGAGTTGGGCGGCGATCCGGACCGGCAGTTGGCCGGCCCACTCCTGGGTGAGCGGACTCACCCCGGAGCGGCCGGCGAGCATGGCGTCCCAGGTCGACGCGACGTCCCCGCCGAGCGGGGTCGTCGCGCCGAGCCCGGTGACGACGACGTCTGGTCGCGTCATGATCAGGACTGCGCCTCAATGTAGGCGATGGCGTCGCCCACCGTCTTGAGGTTCTGCACCTCGTTGTCGGGGATCTTCACGCCGAACTTCTCCTCGGCGGCCACGACGACCTCCACCATGGAGAGCGAGTCGACGTCGAGGTCGTCGGTGAACGACTTCTCCTCGGCGACGTCGTCCGGGTTCACGCCGGCAACCTCTTCGAGGATTTCGGCGAGGCCGGCGGTGATCTCGTCACGGGTCATGGTGCTGGTTCTCCTTTTGGTGGATGGGTGTACGCCGTGCGAGCGTTGCCGCTCGTACGGGTGGTGCGGTCGTGGCCGTCCGTATCGGTGGTGCCGGCGCGGCCGGATGGCCCGTTACGGGCAGCGGACAACCTGCCCAGCGTAGGTGAGGCCACCGCCGAAGCCGAAGAGCAGGATCGGGGCCCCCGGCGGGATCTCCCGCCGCTCGACCAGCTTGGACAGGGCCAGCGGCACGCTGGCTGCGGAGGTGTTGCCGGACTCGACGATGTCCTTGGCGATGATCGCGTTGGTGGCACCGAGCCGCTTGGCGATGCCGTCGATGATCCGGGTGTTGGCCTGGTGCGGTACGAACGCGGCGAGTTCCTCCGGTGCCACGCCGGCCCGCTCACAGGCCTGGCGGGCCAGCGGGGCCAGGGCGGTGGTCGCCCAGCGGAAGACGGTCTGGCCCTCCTGCTGGATGTACGGGCGCCAGCCCTCGATGCGTACCGCGTCGCTCTTCTCGGGCACCGAGCCCCAGACGACGGGTCCGATTCCGGCGGGCTCGTCCTCGGCGGTGGCGGAGAGGACGGCGGCACCGGCACCGTCGGCGAAGATGATGCAGGTGGACCGGTCGGTCCAGTCGGTGAAGTCGGAGAGCTTCTCCGCTCCGATGACGATGGCGTGCCGGGCCGCTCCGGCACGGATGGCGTGGTCGGCGGTGGCCAGCGCGTAGGAGAACCCGGAGCAGGCGGTGTTGACGTCGAAGGCCCCGGGCGCGTTGATGCCGAGCTTCGCGGCGACCCGGCAGGCCACGTTCGGGCTGCGGTCGATCGAGGTGCAGGTGGCGACCACGACGAGGTCGATGTCGGCGGCGGTGAGCCCGGAGTTGGCCAGCGCCTTGGCGGCGGCGGCGGTGGCCATGTCGCTCACCGTCTCGCCGTCGGCGATCCGCCGGGTGACGATGCCGACCCGGTCCCGGATCCACTCGTCGTTGGTGTCGACCAGTTGGGCGATCTCGTCGTTGGTGACCACCCGGGAGGGCTGGTAGTGCCCGAGCGAGACGATCCGGCTGCCCATCAGTTGTCTCCTCCGATGCGGGCGAGGGGTTGGCCCGGTGCGTCCGGGTCGTTGCGGGAAGGCGTGCCGTGTCGGGCGATCAGGTCACGGGCGGCGGGTAGGTCGTCCGGCGTGTTCAGGGTGACGATCTCCGGTACGCCGGTGGCCTTGAGTTCCCGCTTGACCAGGCCGGCGAGGGTGCCGGCCGGGGGCAACTCGATGATTCCGGTGACCCCGAGGTCGGCCAGCGCCCGCATGCACAGGTCCCATCGGACCGGGGCGGTCACCTGGCTGACCAGGCGGTGCAGCATCTCCTGGCCGTGGCCGACCACCGTACCGTCCAGGTTGGACAGCAGGAGGCGGGTCGGGTCGGCGGTGGGGACGCCGGGTGCGATGGCGGCGAGCGCCCGCTCGGCGGGGGCCATGTGCGGGGTGTGGAACGCCCCGGCGACCTTCAGTACGGTGACCCGGGCCCGGGTCGGGGGCTCGGTGGCCAGCTTCTCCAGCCGGTCCCCGGGGCCGGCGGCGACCACCTGGCCGGCACCGTTGCGGTTGGCCGCGTGCAGACCGTGCGCCTCGATCGCGGCCAGTACCTCCTCGGGGTCCCCGCCGAGCACCGCGGCCATCCCGGTTGGCTCGATGGCGCAGGCGGCGGCCATCTCCCGGCCCCGTACGCCGGCGAGGGTGATCGCCGACTCGGCGGACAGTACGCCGGCCAGGGCGGTCGCGCTCAGTTCGCCGACGCTGTGTCCGACGGTGAGGCCGACATCGTGCATGGGTAGCTGCTCGGCCGCGAGTAGTGCGGCGGCGACCAGCAGCGGCTGGGTGCGGGCGGTGTCCTTGATCTCGTCGGCGTCGGCCCGGGTGCCCAGGTGCACCAGGTCGACCCCGGCCAGCGCGGACCACCAGCGCAGCCGGGCCTCGGCACCAGGTAGGTCGAGCCATGGAGTGAGGAAGCCGGGCTTCTGGGACCCCTGACCGGGGGACAGTACGGCGAGCACGGATACGACTTTGCTTGATACCGACGGGTCATGTGGGTGCCGGCAGGCACCAATCCGTACTAGAGACTTTGTTGAAGACATACAAAGATCGGTGATGGTCAGCGGAGTTATGTCAGCTTCGCGGCCTGTTGGCGGTTATGTGTGTGGTGAGGCTGGTGGGGCTGCCGGGTCGAGCCGGCCGATGGTCAGCGCCACCCGGAGGGCGAACGCGTCCCGGGGAGCCAACGGCGACAGGCCGGTCACGTCGGCGATCCGGCGTAGTCGGTAACGCACCGTGTTGGGGTGTACGAAGAGTGCGCGGGCGGCGCTCTCCAGCACCCCGCCCGCGGCGAAGAACGCGTCCAACGTCTCCAGCAGCTCGCCGCCGGCCCGGACCAGCGCCGCGTAGCCGTCGTGGCGCAAGCTCCGACGTGCCTCGGAGTCACCCGCCAACGCCCGCTCGGGCAACAGGTCGGCTGCGGCGACCGGCCGAGGCGCGGCCGGCCAGGCGGGGGCCGCCCGGAACCCGGCCAGCGCCGCCCGAGCCGAGTCGGTGGCCTCGTCCAGACTCGGCACCGCCGGCCCCACCACCACCGGGCCGCTACCGAACCCGGCCAGCAGTTTCTCGGTGGCGGCCAGCGGATCGGCCGCCCCGCCGAGCACGACCACCAGGCGATCCCCGTGTACCCCGCCGATGATCTCCACGCCGATCCGGCGGGCCGCCCGGTAGACGGTGTGCAGGACGGCGGCCACCTCACCACCCGGGGAGCGTCCGACCGCGACCGCCACCGGCGGTGCGTCCGCCCAACCCAGCGCCGCCGCCCGGCTGGCCAGCACATCCGGGGAGTCGCCACGCAGCAACGCGTCCACCAGCAGGGCCTGGAGCCGGGCATCCCAGGCACCTCGGGACTCGGCGGCCCGCGCGTACGCCCGGGCGGCCGAGAAGGCGATCTCCCGGGAGAACTGGAGCACCACCTCACGGAGCAGTTGCTCCTCGCCCGGTGCGGCCAGGCTCGGGACCTGCTCCTCCACCACGTCGATGGTCACCTTGATCAAGGCTACGGTCTGTTGCAGGCTGATCGATCTGGCCAGGGCCCGGGGTGCTGCCGCGAAGACCTCGTCGGACAACTCCTGCGGGCTGTCCGCCTTGCCCCCCTGGTGCAGCCACGTCACCAGGGACCGCACGCCGGCCTGCGCCACCAGCATGACCCAGGAGCGCTGGTCGGCCGGCAGGCCACGGAACCAGGGCAGTGACTCGTCCATCCGCGCCATGCTCGCGGTCGCCAGCGAACCGGCCGCGCGTTCGATCCGGCGTAGCGTCGCCGCGAGGTCGCCGTCGTCCGGGTCGGTCATCGGTCCAGCGTGCCATGCCCCGCCCCGGGCAGCACCGCCCGGCCCGCCCCGGGCCGCGTCGCCCGAGGTGCTCCGCCGGATGAGCGGGGAACGGACGCGCGGGCGCGTCGACCGTGTCATCATCCACCGATGATTGCCCGCCCACCGCTGGTCGTGCCACTGTTCGCACTCGGGGGCTTCGTGATCCTGCTCGGCCTGGTGCTGGCGGGCGGGACCCCGCTGGTCGACTTCGATACCTCGGTCAGCCATGCCTTTCGTGAGTACGGCCACCGCAATCCGGACCTGATTGCGGTGCTCCGGGTCGCCACCGATGTCGCCGCCACGCTGCCGTTCCTGCTTGGTGGAGTGGCGGCGACCCTGGCCCTGCTCGGCCGGGGCCAGCGTCGAGCCGGCATCTTCTGCCTGGTGGTTACCGGCGTGATCCCGGCGCTGTGGGGCCTCCAGCACTGGCTGCTGCACCGGCCGCGACCACTGGACGGATTCGTCACGGCGACCAGCAACGGTTTTCCGAGTGGGCACACCTCCAACGCGGCGGCGATCGCGCTGGTGGTCGTACTCCTGCTGTGGCCCCGGCAGGCACGGACCGCGCGGGTCGTCACGGTGGTCCTGGCCGTGGGGTTCGCGCTCTTCATCGCTTTCACCCGGCTGGCCCTGCTGGCGCACTGGCCGGCCGACGTGCTCGGCGGATGGCTACTGGCCCTGGTCGTGGTATCGCTCGCCGCCCGTACGGCGACGGCCCGCATAGCGACGGCCCGTACGGCGACAGTCGGGGAGACCACGACGGCCCAGGAGGAGGTATCGGATCCGGCCGAGCGGTGACCGGTACCCGGTTCAGCGAGGGCCAGACAGGTTCAACTCCTGGGCCAGGATGGCAGCCTGGACCCGGCTGCGCAGACCGAGCTTGGTGAGGATCCGACTGACGTGGGTCTTCGTGGTGCTCTCCGCCATCACCAGGCGCTCGGCGATCTGCTGGTTGGACATCCCGAGGCCGAGGCAGGCCAGTACGTCCTGTTCACGCGGGGTGAGGTCCCGCACTGCGGCCACGGTCGCCGAGGAGGGCGTCGGGGCGCTGCGGGCGAAGGCGTGGATCAGTCGGCGGGTCACCCCGGGGGCGATGATGCCCTCGCCCCGGGCCACCGTCCGGACCGCCTCGACCAGGCCCTCGGCGTCGGTGTCCTTCAGCAGGAACCCGCACGCCCCGGCCCGCAACGCACCGAAGACGTACTCGTCGAGGTCGAAGGTGGTCAGCACCAGCACGTCGGCGAGTCCGTCGGCCACGATCTCCCGCGTCGCGGAGATGCCATCCAATCGGGGCATCCGCACGTCGAGCACGGCGACGTCGGGCCGCAACGACCGGCAGAGGGCCACCGCCTCCTCCCCGTCGGAGGCCTGCCCGACCACCTCGATCCCGGGTGTTCCGGCAAGGATCAGCGCCAGCCCCGCCCGAACCGCGTCCTGGTCGTCGGCGAGCACTACCCGGACCACGTCTTCGGTCGTACCTGCGGCTGCGCTCGCGCCCGGGTCCAGCGTCATACCTGTGCCTCCGTCGTCGGCAACTCGGCGTGCACCCGCCACTGGGACTCCCGGGGACCGGCGTCGAACCGACCATGCAACAGGGCGGCCCGCTCTCGCATCCCGATCAGGCCGGCTCCCGCGCCAGCCAGGGCACCATCCCGGGTACGGTCCGACAGCGGATTCTCGACGGTGACGCTGACCAGGTCGGGCTGGTAGTCGACGACCAGGGAAGCCTGTCCGGACCCGTGTTTGAGAGCGTTGGTCAACGACTCCTGCACGATCCGGTAGGCGGCGAGATCCACGCTGACCGGCAGCATTCGGGCCCGGCCGGTCGTCTCCACCCGCACCGCCAGGCCGGCGACCCGGGCCCGGTCGACCAGCCGGTCCACCTCGGCCAACCGGACCCGGGTCGCCTCCTCGGCCGTCTCGGAGGTACCGGCTGCGGTCGCGTTGGTCGCCGTGCCGTCCGGCGTTGCGCCGCCTGGTCCGCTGCCGATTCCGCCTGGTCCGCCCGGGTCGCGGAGCAGGCCGATCATCTGCCGCATCTCAGCCAGCCCCTGCACGCTGTTCTCCCGGATCACCTGTAGCACCTGGTCCAGCTGCGCCCGATCCAGCCCGCGTACGGACAGTGCCGCCGTGGCGTGGATCGCCACCGCACTCAGATGGTTGGCGATGACGTCGTGCAGTTCCCGGGCCATCCGGTTGCGCTCGGCGGTGACCGCCTGCCGCCGGTCGAGTTCGACCAGCCGGGCGGTCTGTTCCGCCCGGGCCCGCTCGGCGGCGGCGCGGGCCCGTTCCGCGGCCGCCTGGTCCCGGTACTGCCGGATGCTGATCCCGGTGACCACCGGCAGGACGCCGATCAGCATCACGAACACGCCGAGGACGAGGCCCTGCCAGGACCTGAGCAGTAACACCCCGGCTACCGAAGCGATGCCGGTGAGGGCCACCTGGATTCGGAGCAGCCAGCGCCACAGCCGGGGTGGGCCGTAGACGCAGGCGTCGCCGAGCACCTGACCGTAGACCAGGATGGTGCCCAGGGATGCGCCCAACACCAGGTCGACGACGATGGCCACGCTGCCCACCGCCAGGCTGGTCCGGGGCGCTACCCGGCGTATCGCCACCGCCGCGCAGGCGGTGACGAGGGTGCCCAGGAACACGATCAGGGGCGGCTCGAGACCGGTCCGGAAGTTCGGATAGACGTCGAGGCCGATCAGCACCAGGCCACCGGCCAGGTAGGCGGCGGCCAACGCCAGGTCACGTCGTAGCGTGCCCTGCCGTAGCCCCAGCCGTTCCAGCATTGCCCGATCCCATCACACCGTCGCGGCGGTGAACTCGCCCGTGGGGACGACCATGGCCGTCCCGGGTCCGTCGAAGGATGTACCCGTCCATCCTTTGGCGGACCCGGATCTCACCATCGGCGGCGACGTCGCGACCCCGACCGTACGGGAGGCTGAAGGCGACGGAACAGGAGGTCGCAATGGTACTGGCCGTGATCGTCGCCTGCGAGATCGGATTCTGGGTTCTGCTCGGTGCGGGACTGGTCGCTCGCTACCTGCTGCGGATGCGGCGGTTGAGCACCCTGCTGCTGATCTCCGTACCGTTGGTCGATCTGGTGCTGCTCGCCGCCACCGTGGTCGACCTGCGGCGGGGAGCCACAGCCAACTTCACCCACGGGCTCGCCGCCGCCTATCTCGGGTTCTCGATCGCCTTCGGACACTCCATGATCCGCTGGGCCGACCAGCGGTTCGCCCACCGCTTCGCCGGAGGGCCGCCGCCGTGGAAGCCGCCGAAGGGTGGTTGGGCCCGGGCCCGCTACGAGTGGCGGGAGTGGGGCAAGGGCATCCTGGGCTGGGCGGTCGCCTGCGTACTCCTCGGTGCGGGGATCCTGATGGTCGGCGACGCCAGCCGAACCGCCGAACTGCTTGCCTGGATCACCCGACTGAGTGCGGCGATGGCGATCTGGTTCGTTGCCTTCCCGCTCTGGGCGACGATCTTTCCCGGTCGATCCCAGAGCTGAGCCAGATGTCGATCCGATCAACCTGACCGGCACTGGTGACCTTGTCGGAGCGAGACAGTACGGTGACAGAGCCCAGTACGGATCGCCGCCCGCCGGGACACGGTCACGAGGTCCGGGGCACGACGATGCTCGTGCGGCCGGGCGACTGCCCATCCGGGCGACGGCGAGTGTGAGGAGATCGGCGAATGACGCAGGGGGAGGCCGAATCCGGCCCCGCCGATGGTGAACAGCACTGCCTCTTGGGCGATCAGGCGGCATCAGCTGGTTTCGCTGCCAGACAACTCCGCTGGTCGTCCGGGACCGATGCGAATCCGGTCGGGGAGCAGCCCCACCCCGCGCCTACCGATGTCGAGGCGTACCCGGCCCACCCCGAGCCGGTCACGGACGAGGATCGGATCGACCGGGTGCCGCGGCAGCGGACGGGCGGTCACGATCGCGAGGGTGTCGTCGTGCTACCCGAGCCGACCGGACCCGACCACGCGGTGACGATGGGCGCTCCACCGACGATGGGCACCCCGCCGACCTGCCGGACCGATCGTCCGGGCTGGGCCGGGGCCCACCGACACGGGGCGGTCCGACCCCGGCAGCGCATCAACCGACGGGAACGGCCACCGCGCCGGTGGTGCTGACCGGACACGGTGCGCGCTCCTGTCCCCGGTTGTCGGGTGCCTCTCCCGTCCCGGTTATCGGGTGCGGCGACGCACCAGCAGCGCGATCCCGGCCAGGGCGAGGGTGATGAGGACGAGCACGCCGACGTTGAGCAGGAGCATTTCCCGCAGATCACCGACGACCTGGCCGAAATCCTTGGTCGGAGCCTGCTCCTTGTCGGTGGTCGCCCGCTCGACCCCGCCGCCGCCACCGCCGACCTGATTCTGCTGTTCGCTGAGCGGTGCCCCGGCGGCCCGTAGCGTCTCGGACATGTCGAGCCGACCGAAGAACCAGGCGGCGGAGGTCTTGCGCCGGTCCGGCTGCTCAGCTGGCCGGAACGCCCGAGGTCCCCCCTCGGCCAGCGGGTAAAGGTCGTACGTCTGCTTGGCGACGTCGCCCTCCAGCACCACGACCGTGTACTTCGGCCCGAGGCCGTCCGACTTCGGAGCGGAGGTGGTCTGGGTGCTCTTGGTCATCCAGCCGACCTGTTCCATCACCGCGTCGAAGAGAATCACGTCGGCTGCGGCTCGTACGTGCAGCGGTTCGGTGATGCCGGGTCCGGTGATGGTGACCGCCGCCGGCGACTCGGGCGACCCGACATGTCCATGCGCTACGGCCCCGGCCGGCGGGATGCCGGTGTGGGGCGTCCGGGCCAGCACCGTGGCGGTGGTGGTGCCGGCCAGCGGAGAGGTAGGCGCGGGAAGGGCATACGCCGGGGTGATTGCGGCAAACGACAGGCCGAGCCCGGCCAGAAGTCCTGCGGCCCCTGCCAGTCGACGACTCACCCGGTGGACCACGGTCGATCTCCTCGCCCCGTACGGAATGGCCTTGCTCGGCACAGGTCATGCGCGGGTTGCCGGTAAAGTACGCGGATCCTGCCGGAGCAGGAGTAATACGCACTTACCTGTTTAGACTCCGGACAACAGCACTCGGTTGCACCTGGCCGAGTGGCATTTTGGAACTATCTGCGATCTCAGGTCGACCAATGACGAACTGTAGATCCGAGTAAAGATCGTATCTGTCGGGAGGTGTTCATGGGGAACCGGGGGACCCGGACAGCAGGGTCGCTGCTGGGGGCGATCGTGGGGCTGCTCTGTGTACTGTTGCCCGCCGGGCCGGCGGCTGCCCACAACTCCCTCACCGGCAGTGATCCGAAGGATGGGGCGCAACTGCGTACCGCACCGGATCGGGTCGAACTGACGTTCCTGTCCCGACTCGACCCGGCGACCACCAAGGTCACGGTCACCGGACCGGAGAGCGTGTCGGCCCAGGGTGGGGAGCCGGTCTTCGCCGGGTCCAAGGTGGCGGTGCCGTTCCGGCCCGGACCCGCCGGGACCTACCTGATCCGGTACGAGGTCGCCTCCGGCGACGGGCACCCGGTCAAGGGAACGGTCACCTTCAACCTGACCGTCGGTGCGACCCCCATCCTGTCACCATCCCCGGCACCGACCACCACCCCCACCGCCACGCCGACCTCAAGCGCCTCACCCGCGTTCGTACCAGCGTCACCGGGTACCGAGCCCGAGGAACCGTCGTACTGGTGGGTGGGGATTGTCGGTGCGGCGGTGCTGGTGGGAGTCGTCGCCATACTGGCGCTCCGGCGCCGCCGCCGTGGCTGACGGCAGCGCCGGACAGTAGGGCCGACGGCAGCCCGCTCGATCAGGCCGCCCTGCGGCAGGTCAGGGGAGTCGCACCCGGGCGGCGCGCAGTCGGGTCAGGGTGCGCTCACGACCGAGCACCTCCAGCGACTCGAACAACGGCAGTCCGACGGTACGGCCGGTGACCGCGACCCGTACCGGTGCCTGGGTCTTGCCGAGCTTGAGGCCGCGTGCCGCGCCGACCTCCTCCAGGGTGGCCTTGAGGGTCTCGGCGTCCCAGGTGGGCAGCGCGTCGAAGGCGGCGATCGCCTCGTCGAGCAGTTCGGCGGACCCCTCCTTCATGGTCTTGGTCCAGGCCCCCTCGTCGATCAGCGGTGACTCCAGGAAGAGGAAGTCGACATTGGGCACGATCTCACTGAGTACGGCGATCCGGGTCTGCGCCAGCGGTGCCACGGCGGCGAACGCGGCCGGATCGTACTCCTCGGGCTGCCACGGCGGCGGTGCGATCGTGTCGGTGCCGGTGAGCCACGGCTGACAGGCGGCGATGAACTCGTCGACCGGCAGCGCCCGGATGTATTCGCCGTTGAACGCGCGTAGCTTCTTCTCGTCGAAGAAGGCCGGTGACGGATTGACCTCGGACAACCGGAACTCGTCCTCGATGACCGACCAGGGGACGATCTCCCGGTCGCCGGAGGGAGCCCAGCCGAGCAACATCAGGTAATTGCGCATTGCCGAGGCGAGATAGCCCTCATCCTTGTACGCCTCCAGCGCGACCTTGTCACGTCGCTTGGAGAGTTTCTGGCGCTTCTCGTTGACCACGACCGGCACGTGTGCCCACACCGGGGGCGTCACCCCGAGCGCTTCCCAGAGCAACTGCTGCTTCGGAGTGTTGGGCAGGTGTTCCTCGGCCCGGATCACGTGGGTGATCCCCATGGTCATGTCGTCGACCACGTTTGCCAACAGGAAGACCGGGGACCCGTCGCCCCGGGCGATCACGAAGTCCTCGATCAACTTGTTCTCGAAGGTCGGCTCGCCCCGAATCAGGTCGACCACCACGGTCGCGCCCTCGTCCGGCGTACGGAAGCGCAGCGCCCGGCCCTCGCCCGGGTCGAGACCCCGGTCGCGGCAGAAGCCGTCGTAACCCTGGTACTGCGAACCGGTACGGGCCTGGACCGCCTCCCGGGTGCAGTCGCAGTAGTACGCCCGACCGGCGGTGTGCAGCTTCGCGGCGGCGTCCCGGTGCTGCTGGGCGTTCTGCGACTGGAAGTAGGGCCCCTCGTAGGTGCCGCGCTCGATGCCGATCCAGTCCAGCGCCGACAGGATGCCCTCGGTCCATTCGGGGCGGTTCCGGGCCGCGTCGGTGTCCTCGACGCGGAGCACGAAGACACCGCCCTGCTGCTTGGCGAAGATCCAGTTCTGTAGGGCCGAGCGGGCACCCCCGACGTGGAACATGCCAGTGGGGGAAGGGGCAAATCGTACGCGTACCGTCACAGGTCAAGGGTACGGCTGCCGGTGGAGAGCCGTTAGGAAGGGCCCCTTCCCAAGGCGGAAAGCGGCAAGAAGGAGCCCTTCCCTGCTCCCGAATCAGGGGACGGTGCGGATCTTCACCACCAGGATGCTGCCGAGCAGGGTCACGGCGGCGGTCGCCGTGTAGAGGGCGGGGTATCCGCCGAGATGCACGACGATCGGTGCGGAGAGCGCCGGACCCAGCACCTGCGGCGCGGAGTTGGCGATGTTGATGACGCCGAGGTCCTTGGCCCGGTTCGTCGCCTGGGGCAGCACCTGAGTGATCAACGCCGCGTCGACCGCGACGTAGACGCCGTAACCGGCACCGAGCAGGAGTGCAGCGACCAGGGCGGTCGGCCAGATCGGCCAGGCGGCGAGCAGCAACGCCGCCACCGCCATGATCACCCCGGCCCAGATCACGAAGATCTTGCGCTTGCCGGTCCGGTCGGAGAGTCGGCCGGCGACGACGGCGGTGGCCATGAGTCCGGTGGTGTAGAGCAGGATCAGGATGAGCAACCCGCTCTCCGGATCGTGATGACGGACCTGGTCGGTGAGGAAGTAGAGCAGGTAGAGGGTGCCCAGCGCGTTGCCCACCTGGACCAGGAAGCGGGTGCCCCAGGCCCAGGCGAAGTCCGGGTACCGCCGAGGGTCGACCCACATCCCGGCGAGCAGTTCCCGCCAGCGCAGCGGGGGTCGGTGCGTACGGGGTAGTGGGTCGTCGGCGGTGAGCAGGGTGAACGGCACGGCGAGCAGCAGCACGGCCACCGCCACCGCCGCGTACCCGGCCGCGTTTCCGGTGACGACGGCGGTGACCAGCACTGCCCCCACCACCAGGCCGAGCGCCTGTGGGATGCCGATCCAGCCGGAGACACCACCGCGTTGGGCCACCGGCACCCGGTCCGGTACGGCGGCGGTGAGGGTGGCCAGCATCGCGTTGAAGCACAGTTGCGCGGCGATCCAGGCGATCGTCACGCCGAGGATGGTGCGCTGCTGGGCGAGCAGTAACAGGGACGCCGCCCCGAGCACCGCGCCGCCCAGGGTCCAGACGTGTCGTCGGCCGAATTCGCGGCCACCGAGCCGTAGGCAGGTCCGGTCGGAGAGCGCCCCGGCGAGCGGGTTGGCGATGACCGCGGCCAGCGCACCGAGCCCGGTGACGATGGCGAGCATCGTCTCCTTGTCGGTCGGTGTGATCAGCTCCACCTGCTGGGGGAGCAGCACCTGGATGGGGGTGAAGAACGCCATCCAGACGCCGAGGTTGGCGCTGAAGATCAACGCGATCCAGCCTCGGCGTACCGGGACGGTTGGCTCGGCGAGGGCGGTGGGCAGCGTCGCCGCCCTCGCCGGGTCGAGCAGGGATGACTCCGGCTCGAGCAGGGATGACTCCGGCTCGGGCCGGGATGACTTCGGGTCGGGCCGGGATGACTCCGGCTCGGGCCGCGACGCGGCCGGGTCCACGGCGGTCATGGTCGGCGCGCGATCAGGTCGCGGTACCAGGCGTACGAGGACTTGGGGGTGCGCGCCTGCGTGTCGAAGTCGACGTGGACCAGTCCGAAACGCTTGGTGAACCCTTCGGCCCATTCGAGGTTGTCCAGCAGGGACCAGACGAAGTACCCGCGCACGTCGACCCCCTCGTCCAGCGCCTTCCGTACCGCGCCCAGGTGTCCGGCCAGGTAGGCGATCCGGTCCGGGTCGTCGCACCGGCCGTCGGGGGTGAGTACGTCGTCGTACGCGCAGCCGTTCTCGGTGACGTGGATCGGGGGCAACTTCGTGCCGTAGCGCTGCCGGAGCGAGGTGAGCAGGCCGTGCAGCCCGTCCGGGGCGACCGGCCAGTCGAAGCTGGTGGTCGGGTAGCCGTCCAGCGGCACCAGGTCGAATGGCAGTGGGCTGTCCTCTTCCGGGGCCCGTACGCCGGTGGGGTTGTAGTAGTTGACGCCGAGGTAGTCGATGGGCGTGGCGATCACGTCGAGGTCGCCGTCGCGTACCACCGGCCCGTCGAGCCCGTCGAGCCCGTCGAGCCCGTCGAGCCCGTCGAGCCCGTCGAGCCCGGCCGACTGGGCCGCCCCCGTGGCCGTGGTCATCGGCAGTTCCGCCGGGTAGCCCCGGCCGAGGAGCGGGTCGGTGAAGAGGCGGTTGTGCAGTGCGTCGTACGCCGTGCCGGCGGCCCGGTCGGCGTCGGTGTCGCCGCGCAGCCACACCGGTGAGTAGTTGTTGGCGATGGCGATCGGGCTGGTGCTGCGGGCGCGGATCGCCGCGACGGCCAGCCCGTGGCCGAGCAGTTGGTGGTGGGCGACCGGGAATGCGTCGAAGAGCAGCATCCGGCCGGGGGCGTGTACGCCCATGCCGTAGCCGTGGGTCATGTGCACGAACGGTTCGTTGAGGGTGATCCAGAGTTTGACGCGGTCGCCGAGCCGGTCGGCGACCAGCCCGGCGTAGTCGGCGAACCGGTGGGCGGTGTCCCGGTTCAGCCAGCCGCCCCGGTCCTCCAGTGCCTGCGGCAGGTCCCAGTGGAAGAGCGTGGCGACCGGGTCGATGCCGGTTTCGAGCAGGCTGTCCACCAGCCGGTCGTAGAAGGCGAGGCCGAGGGGGTTGGCCGGGCCGGTGCCGTCGGGCTGGATCCGGGGCCAGGCGATGGAGAACCGGTACGCGGTGACGCCCAGCCCGGCCATGAGCGCGACGTCCTCGGGATAGCGGTGGTAGTGGTCGCAGGCGACGTCGCCGGTCGTACCGTCGACCACCCGACCTGGCTCGTGGGTGAAGGTGTCCCAGATGGACGTGCCGCGACCGTCCTCGGTGGTGGCACCCTCGATCTGGTACGCCGCCGTGGACACGCCCCAGGTGAATCCGGCCGGAAAGTGCAGTGGCGTCGCCTCGGTCATCGACCCTCCTCGTAACGTGAAATGTGTTCGGACTCTATTCGTCCGGCGTGTCGATGGGAACCCTTCCCGTTCTGTCCGAAATTGCGCATAGAGTGCCGATATTGAGAAATGTCCTTCATGGAGGCAGCGAAGATGATTCTCGTTGAGCGCAGCGGGCGCGTCGGGGTGCCGATCGAATCGGTCTGGGAGGTGGTCCAGCAGGCCGAACAGCTGCCGTCCTGGCTGGCCGGGGTACGCCAGGCCGAGGTGCTCTCCGGCGAGGGTTACGGCCGACGGCAGCGGGTCCAGGCCCGCCGGGGTGCGTCCGGCGAGGCCGAGGTGATCGCGTACCAGGAGCCGACCCTGATCGGCTGGCGGGAGCGGGCCAAGGGTGCCGGAGCGCGGGCCGAGGCCCGCACCGAGGTGTACGTCCAACTGGCGGCCGACGGCGACGAAACCGGCGTACGCCTGATCGTGGTGCGCTGGCCCGCCGGCCCGGTCAGCAAGGCGTTGCTACGCCTGGGAGTGCGCCGGGTCGGTGCCGGGCTGGAGGGCTCCCTGGCCCGGCTGACCGAACTGCTCATGCCGGCCGAGGTCGGTGCCCGACCGGCCGGCGACCCGGGCGTTCTGGTTGGCGCGACCGTTGGCGGCCCGAGCATGGCCGGCGCGGACCTGGGTGACCAGTCGGCCATCGAGGAGCGGCGGGCTCCGGTTGGGGAGACCCGGCTCGACGACCTGCTCCGCGGCCCGGCCGACGAATCGGCCGACGAAGAAGCTGGGGTCGGTGGTCACCGGGCGGCGGCCAGAGTTGTGGCCAGTGCGAAGGCGAAGTGCTGAACCAGACCCGGGGGGCGCGAGACCTGGGGGCGGCAAAGGTCAGGGGCGGGCGATGACGGAAACTACCGTCACCACCCGCCCCTTACCGACGGAACCGAGTCCGCCTACGAGTCGCCGCCGGTCTCGCCGACCGGGGCCGCCGTCACGTCGTCGATCGCGTACTTCTTGGCCGCCTCGGCCGGCACGTTCGCCGGCACCGTCCCGCGCAGCGCCAGCTGACGCAGCGTCGCCACGGTGATCGACTCGGCGTCGACCCGGAAGTGCCGGCGCAGCGCGTGCCGGGTGTCCGACATGCCGAAGCCGTCGGTGCCCAGTGACGTGTAGTCACCCGGGACCCAGCGGGCGATCAGGTCCGGCACCGCCCGCATCCAGTCGCTGACCGCGACCTTCGGGCCCTCCGCGTCGGCCAGCTTGCGCTGGACGTACGGCACCCGTAGCTCGTCGCCCGGGTTCAGCAGGTTGTACTCCTCGCACTCGACCGCGTCGCGGCGCAACTCGGTCCAGGAGGTCACCGACCACACGTCCGCGGCCACGCCCCAGTCCTGGGCCAGCAACTGCTGCGCCTTGAGCGCCCACTGCATGCCCACGCCCGAGGCCAGGATGTTGGCCCGGGGCGCGGACCCGCCGCCGTCGGCCGACACCGCCGGGGCTGCCGCGTAGCGGTAGATGCCCTTGAGTACGCCCTCGACGTCGACTTCGGCCGGCTCCGCCGGCTGCACGATCGGCTCGTTGTAGATGGTCAGGTAGTAGAAGACGTTCTCCGGGTTCTCGCCGTACATCCGGTGCAGACCGTTTTCGACGATGTGCGAGATCTCGAATCCGAACGCCGGGTCGTACGCCACCACTGCCGGGTTGGTCGCTGCGATCAGGTGCGAGTGGCCGTCCTCGTGCTGTAGCCCCTCACCGTTGAGCGTGGTCCGACCGGCCGTGGCACCGAGCAGGAAGCCCCGGGCCATCTGGTCGGCGGCGGCCCACAGCCCGTCGGCGGTGCGCTGGAAGCCGAACATCGAGTAGAAGATGTACACCGGGATCATCTGCACGCCGTGCGTGGCGTACGCGGTGCCGGCGGCGGTGAACGACGCCACCGAACCGGCCTCGTTGATGCCCTCGTGCAGGATCTGCCCGGTGGTCGCCTCCTTGTACGACAGGAACAGCTCCCGGTCGACCGCGGTGTAGTTCTGCCCGTGCGGGGAGTAGATCTTCTGGGTCGGGAAGAGCGAGTCCATGCCGAAGGTGCGGGCCTCGTCCGGGATGATCGGCACCCAGTGCCGCCCGAACTCCTTGTCCTTCATCAGGTCCTTGAGCAGGCGGACGAAGGCCATGGTGGTGGCCACCTTCTGCTTGCCCGAGCCCCGCTTGAGGTCGCCGAAGCGGGCCGGGTCCGGGATCCGCAGCGGCGGCGCGGTGATCTTCCGGGACGGCAGGTAGCCGCCCAGCGCCTCGCGCCGCTCCCGCAGGTACGCCATCTCCTCGGAGTCCTCGCCCGGGTGGAAGTACGGCGGAAGGTAGGGGTTGCTCTCCAGCGCCTCGTCCGGGATGTCCAGGTAGAGCCGGTCGCGGAAGGTCTTCAGGTCCTCCAGCGTCAGCTTCTTCATCTGGTGCGTGGCGTTGCGGCCCTCGAAGCTGGACCCCAACGTCCAGCCCTTGATCGTCTTGGCCAGGATGACCGTCGGCTGGCCGGTGTGCTCGGTGGCGGCCTTGTACGCCGCGTAGAGCTTGCGGTAGTCGTGTCCACCCCGCTTGAGGTTCCAGATCTCGTCGTCGGAGAGACCCTCGACCATCTTGCGGGTACGCGGGTCGCGGCCGAAGAAGTGCTCCCGGACGTACGCCCCGGACTCCGCCTTGTAGGTCTGGTAGTCGCCGTCGGGGGTGACGTTCATCAGGTTGACCAGCGCGCCGTCGGTGTCCGCGGCGAGTAGCGGGTCCCACTCCCGGCCCCAGACCACCTTGATCACGTTCCAGCCGGCACCCCGGAAGAACGCCTCCAGCTCCTGCATCACCTTGCCGTTGCCGCGTACCGGCCCGTCGAGGCGCTGCAGGTTGCAGTTGATCACGAAGGTGAGATTGTCCAGTTCCTCCCGGGCCGCCACGCCGATCGCGCCCAGCGTCTCCGGCTCGTCCATCTCACCGTCGCCGAGGAACGCCCACACGTGCTGCTGGGAGGTGTCCTTGATGCCCCGGTTGTGCAGGTAACGGTTGAACCGCGCCTGGTAGATGGCGTTGAGCCCACCCAACCCCATCGAGACGGTCGGGAACTCCCAGAAGTCCGGCATCAGCCGCGGGTGCGGGTACGACGGCAGCGAGCCGCCCGGGTGCGACAACTCCTGCCGGAAGCCGTCGAGCTGATCCTCCGACAGCCGCCCCTCAACGAAGGCGCGGGCGTACATGCCGGGGGAGGCGTGGCCCTGGTAGAAGATCTGGTCGCCGCCGCCGGGGTGGTTCTTGCCCCGGAAGAAGTGGTTGAAGCCCACCTCGTAGAGCGAGGCCGAGCTGGCGAAGGTGGAGATGTGCCCACCCACGCCGATCTCCGGCCGTTGCGCCCGGTGCACCAGCATCGCGGCATTCCACCGGATGTAGGCCCGGATCCGCCGCTCGATGTGCTCGTCCCCCGGGAACCAGGGTTCCTGCTCCGGCGGGATGGTGTTTATGTAGTCGGTGGTGGTCAGGGGCGGCACCCCGACCTGGCGTTCGCGGGCCCGCTCCAGCAGGCGCAGCATGACGTAGCGGGCGCGTTTGGCACCCCGCTCGTCGATTACACCGTCAAGCGACTCGACCCATTCAGCGGTTTCTTCGGGGTCGATGTCCGGAAGCTGGCTCGGTAGGCCGTCGCTGATTACCGGGCGCTTGCGTTCCGTGGCCACAGGCGTTCCCTCGGTTGTGTGTGTGGGATAGGTCTCTGCCGCCATCCTGCCCCCTGATACCTGGTTAAGTCACCTCTAGTGGCCCCAGACGCGATGCGCGACACAGGTACTCGTCGGTAACTACCGGCAAGGAAGGACCTCTTCCTCTTGCTTTCTGTTGTACACGGGCCCCTTCCTGACCGCTCAGGCAGACTATGGCCCATGCGCAGCGAAGTGATCACGGTCCGGACCGGCAGCCGTCCGGTGGTGCGGGACATCACGCAACAGGCGGAGCAGTTCCTCGCCGGGGCGGGCGACGGCCTCCTGCACGTCTTCGTCCCGCACGCGACGGCCGGGCTGGCGATCGTCGAGACCGGGGCGGGCTCGGACGATGACGTACTGACCGCGCTGGACGACCTGCTCCCCGCCGATGAGCGCTGGCGGCACCGACACGGGTCACCGGGGCACGGTCGGGACCACGTGATGCCCGCCTTCGTGGCCCCGTACGCGACCCTGCCCGTGCTCGGCGGCCGGCTCGCGTTGGGCACCTGGCAGTCGATCTGCCTGGTCGACCTGAACGGCGACAACGACACCCGCGAGGTCCGGTTCTCGTTCCTGCCCGGCTGACCGCCTTGTCCGGCTGACCGCCTTGTCCGGCTGACTGGCTGACCGCGTGCCCAGCCGAGACCGCCTGCCCGGCTGGCCGCTCTTGCGCCCGGCGGGGCTGGCGGGACGCGATTAGCCTCGCCGCTGTGACGCCTACCTCAGACCAGATCGATGCGCCCATCGTCGCCGTGACCGTCTATCCCGATCGGGCCCGGGTGACCCGACGCGGCACCGTCGCCCTGCCCGCCGGGCAGCACCGGGTACGCATCGGCCCGCTCCCCCTGGACCTGCATCGGGACTCGATCCGGGTCGGCGGGACCGGACCGGCCACCGTACTCGGGGTCGACGTGGTGACCCACCACCACGACCGCAGCCCCGATTCGGCCGTGGCCGAGCTGGAGGAGCAGCGGTGGACGGTGACAGTGGAGCTGACCGAGCTGGCCGACGCCGACGCCGTCGAGCGCCAGCGGGCCGAGTTCCTGGCCACGCTGGCGCAGCGGTCGGGTGGCACCTACGCCCGGGCGCTCGCCGCCGGGGACGCCACCCCGGCCGACGTCGGCGCGTTCGCCGACTCGGTGGCCGACCAGCTCGCCGAGTCGCGCGCCCGCCAGCGGGAGCTGACCCACCGCCGGAGACTGGCCGAGGAGCGGCTGGCGGCGATCGAGCGGCAGCTGGCGACGTTGACCGGCCGGCAGCGCCCGGACCGGCTGGCCGCCGAGGTCACTCTGGCGGTCGGTGCCGCCGACGCCGACGCCGCCGAGGTCCAGCTCGAACTGTCGTACGTGGTGAACGGTGCCGGCTGGCGCTCGTCGTACGACCTGCGCCTGGTCGAGGAGACGTTGACGCTCACCTGGTTCGGCCTGATCACCCAGCGCACCGGGGAGGACTGGCCGGAGTGTGAGCTGCAGTTGTCGACCGCGCGCCCGTCGGCGGCGGCGAACGTACCCGAGTTGGACCCGTGGTATCTCGACCGGTTCCGGCCGACCCCGCCCCCGCCGCCCCGGCAGTCCTTCGGGGCCATGCAGCCGCTGGCCATGCCGGTGGAGCCCGGCGGGGCTCCCGCCCCGGCTCCCGCGCCCGCCGCCGCGGCCCCTGCGCGTGCCCGGATGAAGGAGAGCGTCGCGACCGTCGAGCAGGGGGTGGCGGCGGCCACCTACCGGCCGGCGCGGCCGGTGGCCGTACCGGCGGACGGCAGTGCCCACCGGGCCACCGTCGCGGTGCTGGAGATGCCCACCAAGCTGGACTACCTGACCGCGCCGGTACGCGCCGAGGAGGCACACCTGCGGGCGACCGTGGTGAACGGCTCGACACACACGTTGCCGGCGGGGCCGGCGTCGGTGTTCCACGGCGGCGACTTCGTGGCCGCCACCAAGCTGCCGAGGTGGGCGCCGGGCGAGGAGGTCGAGCTGGCGCTGGGCCTGGACGACCGGGTACGCGTGGAGCGGGTGCTGGCCCGGCGCAGCGACACGAAGGCGACGCTGGGCTCGACCCGTCGCCGGGAGGTCGAGTACCGGATCACCGTGGCCAACCACACGCCTCGGGCGGCGGCGGTGACGGTGCTGGACCAGTTGCCGGTCTCCCGGGACGAGGGCGTGGTGGTGCGGGAACTGCGGCTGGAACCTTCGCCGACCGAGCGTGCTGACCTGGGACGGTTGAGCTGGCGGCTCCAGCTTGCGCCGGGGGAGTCCCGGGAGATCCACGTGGGACTGCGGGTGGAGCTGGCCAAGGGGGTCGAACTGGTCGGCTGGCGCGAGTGACGGACCGCCCCTCGGGGGTCGCCCAGGCCGGGCGGCACCCGAGGGGCGGATCAGCATTTCGTCGGTCGGTCAGACGGCGGCGGTGGCGAGCTGGGTTACCTTGATCTTGGCGACCAGCGCGTCGAGCAGCCCGCACAGCATGGTCTCGGTCGGCTCGTCCTGGATCGATCCGTCGGCGGTCAGCTTCTCGTGCGCGTTGGTGACGATGACCTCGGGTTTGGTCACCACGGCGGCGTCGACGCAGAGGCACAGCTGTCGCAGCTGGAGTTGGGCCCGTACGGTCCCCATGCCGGTCGGGGCGGCACCGGCGATGGCGATCGGCTTGTGTGCCAGCGGGGAGACCCACACCGAGACGGGGAAGGTGGGGCGGGAGGCCCAGTCGAGGGCGTTCTTGAGTACGCCGGGCACGCCGAAGTTGTACTCCGGGGTGGCGATGAACAGGCCGTCGGCGGCGGCGATCCGCTCCCGCAGGTCGACCACCGGGGCTGGCAGTGCGGTCTCCTGGTCCTGGTTGAACGGCGGGATCTCGGCCAGGCCGGTGTAGTGCTCGATGGTCAGCCCGGTCGGTGCCAGACGCTGGGCGGCCCGGATCAGGCCGGTGTTGAACGAGGCGTCCCGCAGGCTGCCGGAGATGGCCAGGACAGAGAAGTCGGACATGTGGATTTCCTTGCTTGGGTTGCCCGGGAAGCGTCCTCGGGTCAGTTGCGGCGAGGCGGGAAAGGTTCTCCCGACCCAATTGCGTGAGCTGGCCAATAGTAGAGCAACTAAATTATCTGGTCGCAAGTACCATGTCCCCCATGGCGCAGCACACAACTCCCACCGGCAGTTCGAGCGTGCTCGACCAGTGCACCCTCGCCGGTGACGTGGTGCACCGGATCATGCACATCGCCGGCGCGCTCCGGCACTACCAGGACACCGATCTCGCGCAGCTCGGGCTGACCCCGGCTGCCGCCCGCGCGCTGCACCAGCTCGACCCGGACCACCCGCTGCCCGCCCGCGACCTCGCCGAGCAGCTCGGCTGCGACCGCTCCAACGTCACCGCCCTGGTCGACAAGCTCGAACAGGCCGGTCTCGTGCAACGCCGTACCGACCCGGCGGACCGTCGACTCAAGACCCTGGTGGTCACCGACACCGGCCGGCGGGTTCGCGACGAGGTGCACCGCGTGCTGTCCGACTCGCGGCTGCTCAGCGGACTGACCCAGGCCGAGCTGACCACGCTGCGCGACCTGGTCTGGAAGGTCTCCGATGGTGGCTGTCCGGAGGAGTGCTGAGGCGCCCGACCGGCGCGACACGCGCCGCCCGAAACGTGTCGCACTGGTTGCCGATGGCCCGAGTGGGTAATGCTGTCCGACGTGACCACCCCTCAAGATCTCGACGAACGGTTCCGGGAGGCGGTCGGCGGTCTCCTCGTCCCGACCAACCGGCGCTCGCCGGACGGGCTGGTCCGCGACGACACCACACTCACCGGCGTCCGTGCGCTGGAACTCTTCGACGCCCAGTTGACCAGCCGGCACCTGGACCTCGCCGCGCGCTGGCTACGTAGCTTCGGTGAGGGATTCCACACCATCGGATCGTCCGGCCACGAGGGAAACGCGGCGGTGGCGGCGGCCGTACTGTCCACCGACCCGGCCCTGTTGCACTACCGCTCCGGCGGTTTCTACTGCGCTCGGGTGGCCCAGGCCGGCCCGCTCCCGGCCACCACCCCGGCTACGGCCGACGGCACCCTCCTGACCACCGCCCGGGTGAGGACCGGTGCGACCGCCGGCGACGACGATGCCGCCGCCGGAGGCGAGACGGACGCCGACCCGATCGCCACGGCCGCCCGGGACGTACTGCGGGGGGTGGTGGCCTCCGCCGTCGATCCGGCGGCCGGAGGGCGGCACAAGGTCTTCGGCAACGCCGACCTGGCCGTCATCCCCACCACCTCCACCATCGCCTCACACCTGCCCCGGGCGGTCGGCATCGGCTTCGCCATCGAACGGATGCGGCGGCAGTCCGCCATTCCGACCCAGTCCCCGGCCCGGTCGCGGCTCGGCGGACCGTCCCGGCCCGACACCGACGCGGGGTCGCCCTGGCCACCGGACGCGATCGTGGTCTGCTCGTTCGGCGACGCCTCGGTCAACCACGTCAGCGCCGTTGCCGCCTTCAACACCGCCGGTTGGTGCGACCACACCGGACTGCGGATCCCGGTGCTCTTCGTCTGCGAGGACAACGGGCTCGGCATCAGCGTCCGGTCCCCGGAAGGCTGGGTGGCCGCCACGCTCGGCGCGAAGCCGGGACTGCGGTACTTCTCCGCCGACGGCTGCGACCTGGCCCAGGCGTACGACGCGGCGAGTGAGGCCGCCTCCTGGGTGCGCCGGCATCGGCGGCCAGCCGTACTACACCTGTCGACCGTACGTCTGATGGGGCACGGCGGCGCGGACGCCGAACTGGCGTACCGGTCGGCGGGGGAGGTCGCCCAGGACCTGGAGCGGGATCCGATCATCGCCACCGCGCGGCTGTTGGTCGAGGCGGGACTGGCCACCCCGGACGAGTTGATCGCCCGCTACGACGAGGTTGGCTGGCAGGTCCGGAAGGTGGCCGAGGAGGTGCTCGGCGAACCGAAACTGGCCACCGCCGCCGACATCATGGCCCCGATCGCCCCCCGCCGCCCGGTACGGGTGTCCCGGGCCGTCACCGACGCCGGCTCCCGGGCCGCCGGTCCGGGAGCCGCCGCCCGTACCGCCGCGTTCGGAGGGAAACTGCCCGAGCAGGCGGGACCGCTCACCCTTGCGCAGACCATCAACGCGGCGCTGGCCGACGGACTGCTGGACCACCCGGAGATGACGATCTTCGGACAGGACGTCGCGGCCAAGGGCGGGCTGTACGGGGTGACCAAGGGCCTACGGCAGCGGTACGGTGCCTCCCGGGTCTTCGACACCCTGCTCGACGAGACCTCAGTGCTGGGCCTGGGGCTCGGTGCCGGACTGGCCGGCATGCTGCCGGTCCCGGAGATCCAGTACCTCGCCTATCTGCACAGCGCCGAGGACCAGCTGCGTGGGGAGGGGGCCACCCTGCGGTTCTTCTCCCGGGGAGCCTTCCGTAATCCGATGGTGGTCCGGGTGCCGGGGCTGGCCTACCAGGACGGGATCGGCGGGCACTTCCACAACGACAACTCGCTGGCCGTACTGCGGGATGTTCCCGGCCTGGTGCTCGCGGTGCCGGCGCGGGCCGAGGACGCCGCGCCGATGCTGCGCTCGTGCCTGGCCAGCGCTGCGGTGGACGGCAGCGTCTGCGTCTTCCTGGAGCCCATCGCGCTCTACCACACCCGGGATCTCTACCTGCCTGGTGACGACGAGTGGCTCTCTCCGTACGCCGGCCCGGGGGACTGGGGGAGCAGCCACGCGCCGATCGGCCGGGCCCGCAGCTACGGGGTCGGATCGGCCGAAGATGTCACGATCATCACTTTCGGTAATGGGGTGCGGATGTCGCTGCGCGCCGCCGGTGCCCTGGCCGAGGAGGGGATCGGTACCCGGGTGGTCGACCTGCGCTGGCTGGCACCACTACCCGTTGCCGACATCATCCGGGAGGCCTCCGCCACTGGTCGAGTGCTGGTAGCAGACGAGACGCGCCGGTCCGGCGGGGTGGGTGAGGGCATCGTGGCGGCGTTGGTGGATGCCGGATATGTGGGTGCTGTGCGGCGAGTTGCCTCGGTTGACTCTTTTGTCCCCCTTGGTCCTTCTGCGACCCAGGTGCTCCTCTCCGAGGATGCAATTACCCAGGGTGCCCGTACGCTGCTGGCACGGTAAATTCCGTTCCACTCGGTGTGCCACTTGCGCGCAGGGGCACAACTGTGTGGACTTTGCCCTATCGGTGTCAGACGACGCCGCTAGCAGTTGAGATGAGGAGGCACGCGACAGTGAGCGCGACCGCTGGTCAGGCCGCCGACGGAGTACGGAGCCTGGCGGACCGGTTCGGCATCGAGCCGGGGATGGTCGTCATGGAGATGGGGTACGACGACGACGTCGACCAGGATCTCCGTGACGCCCTGACCGATCGCTGTGGGGAGCTGGTCGACGAAGACACCGACGAGGTCGTCGATTCGGTGCTGGTCTGGTATCGGGACGGCGACGGTGATCTCTTCGAGCTCCTCGTGGATGCTCTCGGCCCGCTGGCCGACAACGGCGTGGTGTGGCTGCTGACGCCCAAGGCCGGGCGCGACGGGCACGTCGAGCCGAGCGAGATCAGCGAATCGGCGCCGACCGCCGGCCTTCAGCAGACGTCCACCATCAACGCCGGTAAGGACTGGAGCGGTGCCCGCCTCGTCCTGCGCCGGGGGGCGAAGACCAAGAAGTAGGGGCCACCCACAGGCACCGGGTGGGTGGGCCGGACGCCTGTGGCACCCTGGGGTGCCACCGTGACTATCCAAGGAGCTTGCATGCCGATCGAGGTTGGCGCCGAGGCGCCGGACTTCGTACTCAAGGACCAGAACAACCAGGAGGTCCGGCTCTCGGACTACCGTGGGCAGCGCACCGTGCTGCTGGTCTTCTATCCGCTGGCGTTCACCGGGATCTGCCAGGGTGAGCTGTGCGAGGTGCGGGACAACCTCAACGAGTACGTCAACGACGATGTCCAGGTGCTGACGGTCAGCGTGGACTCGGTCTACAGCCACAAGATCTGGGCCGAAAAGGAAGGCTTCCAGTTCCCGCTGCTGGCCGACTTCTGGCCGCACGGTGCCGTGGCACAGGCGTACGGCGTGTTCAACGACGTCGCCGGCATCGCCAACCGGGGCACGTTCGTCATCGACAAGGCTGGCGTGGTTCGGTTCGCCGAGATGAACATGCCGGGCGAGGCCCGCGACCAGGAAGGCTGGCGTAAGGCGCTGGCCGAGGCGGCGGCTGCCTGATCCGAGCTTTGCCGGGTCGCCGAATCGTGGCCGATCTTGGAAGTTTCTCCGTGCTTCCGGCCCGGGAAACTTCCAAGATCGTTGCCTGCGCGACGGAGATCCGGATGGCAAGGTAAGCTAACCGCCGCCGGTACGTCGCAGTGGCGTCTCCGGGCGCGTAGCTCAGTGGGAGAGCACTCGCCTTACAAGCGAGGGGTCGCAGGTTCGAAACCTGCCGCGCCCACCCATCACCACCAGTGGAAACCGCCCCAGAACGATCAGGCCCCGGGGCGGGTCAGGGTGATCTTCACATCTGAATGCCGGGCGATGGCCTGAACGACGTGCGGCGGTACGCCCGGCATGGTGGAGCACCACGCCGCGCGCATCGGCGGGTGTCACCGCCGGCGGCATCCAGCGCCGGGCGGCATCCACCACCGTCACAGTCATGCCATCCCGGCGCGATGTCACTTCAGGCGGGAACGTTGAAATCTCCCACGCTATATCAGGTCTGTCGATTGCTACGGTGGACGCCGGCCGAGGCTGACGGAGGACTCGATGCCAGGGGGTGGCATCGGCTGCGTCGTCCACCGGCAAAGTCGTGCCGGTGTCCTGTTTGCGAGGCTGGGGCGGCGTGCTCTGCCCTTCAGTCTTGGTGATCAGGACTTCATGGACGTAACCGCTCGGTTTTAGCGTCCATGGCGTCCTGATCATCTCGTCGGGGCGGAGTGAGTTCGTCGATTGCCGGGCAGCAGCGCCGGGCGCACGGTGGGCGGATGCCTCATCTCGGCGAGAGTATCGACTTTGCCGAGGCCCTGACTCGATGCCCCGGCGGGCGATGCGGGATTGGGTTCCGCGCCGGCGCAGCATGGATCGCAGGTGCGGGAAGTCGTATGCGTTGTCTGCGTTTAGCTTGTCGAGGCGGCGGAACGCATCGCCAGACACCTGTCCAGCTTGCTAGACTGCTGTTATCCATCGAACTAGACTTAACACTGTGAAGCGGGTTGACCTCATTTCCGTGATTAGCAAAGCCGCCGCCGACGCGGGATGCGAGTTCACGCTCGTCCGCGAAGGCGGCAGGCACACGGTGTACCGCTACGGTTCGCAACAGTTCACCGTGCCACGCCACAAGGAGATCAACGAGTTGACCGCGCGGGCGATCCTGCGCAGCCTCGGCATCAGGTAGAAGGGACTGCCAGCCGATGATTACGTACACCGCTGCATGTAAACGCGCCGGTAACTGGTGGGCCATAACCGTGCCTGAGATCCCAGGTGTTTTTACCCAGGCGCGCCGATTGGACCAGGTAGAGGTGATGACTCGCGATGCCATCGCCATGTTCCTTGACGTGGCACCCAAGAGCTTCGATGTAGAGGTCCGACCGGAAGTGCCTCCGATTGTCGCTACAGCACGTAAGGCGCGAGCCAAGCTGGTTGAGGTCGAGAAGTCCGCAGAGGAGGCGACCGTCGAAGCAGCAAGGGAACTGTTGGCGGAGGGTTACACGGTGCGTGACGCGGGCAAGTTGCTTGGGATCTCTGCACAGCGGGTATCCCAGTTGACGGCAACCTCAAAAAGCGAGCAGCAGACGACGTCACGACATCTTGGCAAGAAGTCAAAGCCGACTACGAGCGGCCAGCAGGCAGCAGCCTGACCGCGCACAACCAGGGGCACCGTGACCAGGTGTGCAGGCCGTTGACCTTGGCCCAGGCCAGCGCCGCAGCGAGTTCCCAAGCTGACAGGTCAAGCGGAGTACGACAGTGGCCGGGTCGATTGCGGTGGCCCGGTACAGCCAGCCCTCCCACGTGCTGACGTACGCGCAGACACCTGGGACATGATTCACGTCGCACCCCGGGTGTCTGTGTTCGCTGTTCGTGTTACTTCCCGACGGGGCTGTCCGTGCAGCCCGTGTGACACTGGGTGCACTCGCCTCGCACCTCGCCCACGGTGGCGGATCGATCTCATGCCGGCGGCGAGGATTACGGCGACGGCACGGGACAGGGGCCCGCTCCGTATCAGTTCGATGGTGCCGCCTATCCGACTGGCAGGTCCGCTTAGCGCGGAGCCAGTCGGCCGGCAGTTGCACTTATGTCAGTTCGGCGCCAACTCGCGTCAACTGGTCATGATCGGCATCATGGTTCGGTACCCGCGCCCAGCCCTTCTCCTGGTGATGGATGCCGGTGGACCTCCGTGGACAGGGCGTCATGGAACTCACAAGCGAGGGGTCGCAGGTTCGAAACCTGCCGCGCCCACCCAGCACCACCTGCGGAAACCGCCCCAGAAAGATCACATCCCGGGGCGGTGAGAGCAACCTCGCTCACCCTACGGTGAAGCCGCCGTGCCTGAAGGTCTCCCTCAGCCAGTCGAGCCAGGACACCCACAGGTCATCCCCCTCCAACTCGGCGCGCAGGCTCGGTGATGAAGCCTGGTAGAGGTTCAGCGCTTGCTCGATCTCGCTCCTACCTACCAGCCAGGGGCCGTTACTCGTCAACTTGAACTCTGGGATGCCAACCATCCCAGCGACCGTCTGGGCCGACGCCGCCCGTTCTGCCTCGTGGTAGGTGTCACGCCGACTCTGATCGGCGGATCGCCAGTCGTCGGTGTCATCGAACGGCCACTCCGGGAAGGGCTGCGGGGTTGCCTGGTAGGTCATGCCCGCGCGGCGCATGCCGCCACGGCAGAAGGCCATGCCGGCGATGTTCAGATGGAATTGATAGGCAGCCGCAAGCGAGTGGTATTTGTCCGTGCATGGTCGGCACAGATCCCCGAGTTCGAGGTGCGCTTGGTAGCACGAGCGAGCAGTCGCAGCAGGTTCGGGCAGATCAACCCACTCAAAGCTGTAACCCATGAGACCTCATTCCAGTGAGGAACGCATCCGCACAAATCAGGAGTCCATCAAACTGGGCGGTCCCCACACCCCTCGACGTACCGCGCGTGACCCTTTCCGGTGCGGTAGGTCAGGAACACCCCGACCTGGCGGTTCTCGGTTCGCCCGGCGGTTGCGGAGTGCTGACAATGCCCTCCGGCCGACCGCACGCCTTCTGGCGATCGTCAAAGAGCAGCAAGGAGGCCGGAAAGGTGGTCGTCAGTCGCCGGACCAGCCCCAGAAGTAGATCTCCTCGGGCTGGCCGGTGATGTCGTGCAGGACCGCGCACCGGCCGAACCAGCGGCGCTCGGCCAACCCGTCAATAGCCTTCACGTGCTCGCGGGTCAACACCTCGGTCCCCGCACAGCGCTGGGCCTCCTCGGCGGTCACTGGCTGCACCGTGCCGTAGTCGGGCTCCTCGCCCTCGGCGACCACGTGGAACATGTCCAGGATGGAGTGCGTGCCGGACTCCCGGACCCACTCGTCGTCGTATAGCTCGTCCAGCGTCTGCGGACGGTTGGGGTAGTCGCTCGCCGGGGTGCCAATCTCACCACGGACCCACCAGTAGTCCCCGTCCGCGAACACCCGCGCCCGCAGGTCGTCAAGGGCCTCCTGCACATCGGGCCTATAGGTGACGAAGTAGCTCCAGCCGGAGGCACCCACGCTTGCCCCTTCCACGATTGACGGCAGACGGAGGCTAACGGACCCCACCGACAGCCACCGATTCCGTCCCGAAGCCCAGTCCAGCCCCGCAACGCTGACAGCATCAGGGCCCAGACGTGGAAGCCGCGCTCACCCCCTGGCCAGCATAGGAACGGCCGCCCGGCTGGCTGCCGGCCCGCTTCGTCACAGTTTGTCGTGTGCTGCTCGGTGACTGACAGGTCCGCTCAGGGTAAAGCCATTCGGCAGGGGTGGCGCTCACGCCAGCTCGGCGCTCACTGCGCGGGCCGTGCGGCGGCCGTGCTCGGTCATGTGGGGAAAGGTGTGGCTGCGTACGGTCGATGTGGCAGGCATCAGCAGCCATTGCCGCGGCGGACGGAGGCACGGACACCGCCGCGAACCAAGCTGGTCGCCGCCGGGCGAGGGCAGGGTCATGACGGCGGGTCAGTTGGCCCCTGCGGGGGCGTACGTAGCTCCGGCAGCCAGAGTCGGCCCTGCTGCGCACGTGACTCGCCGACGACTGGTCGCTTGGCGACACCACGACGTGCGGATGTGGGGGTGGCGGTGGATCTATATCGTTGTGCGGCATGGGTGCAATCAAACCGTGGCAGCTACTGGTCACTGGCATCTGTTGCCTGTTGCCGGTGGTAGCTGCGGTCGTCGGAGGGGTGTGGGCCATCCGCCGGGAGAAGTAGTGCCAGGCGGGAACGCCGAGGCCGATTCAGTCCTTCATCTTCACCGTGACAGTAGCGGTGTCGGACTTGCCGTTGTCGGCGAGCTGGTAGACGAAGGTGTCGGCGAGCTTGTGCGCCGCGGTGCGGACGTACTTCACCTCGTACCGGGGATCGGCCGTGCTGAGGTAGCCGTACTGCGGTGGGGTGACGATGGTGAGCGTGGCGGTGGTGCTGGCCCAGTCGTTGACGCGTACCTTGATCACCTTAGGGGTGTTGCGGTAGGCGTGGGCCAAGTCGTCGTTGGTCACCGGACCGGTTACGAACCTACCGTCGCCCCCGCCGAAGTAGGTCGTCACCGTGCCGAGCCTGGTCGCCCGGATGTCGAGGTGGCCGTCCCGGTTGGCGTCGAGCGTGGTCACGGTCGGGAAGTTCGAGTTTCCGTCGAGCGTCACCCGCCGCCCGTCGGAGAGCATTACCAGCAGCCGCGATGGCGTGTCCGGGTCGCCGCAGCTGTCCAGCGTGCTGACCACGATGTCGGTCCCGCCGTCGTGGTTGAAATCGGCTAGCGCGATGTGGATGGCGACGGTGCAGGTGCCATGCGGACCGATGGCCAGGGTGCCGTCTGGCAGGTTGCGAAAGGTACGGAGTCCCCAGCCGCCGGTGACCACGATGTCAAGCAGCCCGTCGCCGTCGAGGTCGGCGAGTTCCAGGCGGGAGCTGTGGTTGTAGAACCCGCTACCCACGGTGGTGAACGGTAGGAAGCTCCGTAGTGCGAACAACTGGTAGCCGAGGAGACGAGGTGTGTTGGCCCAGCCGAGCACCAACTCGGCCTCGCCATCGCCGCCCAGGTCGACCACGATGCCAACGTCGGGACATGAGTGTTGCCAGAGGGCGGGCGGTTGGTACGAGTGGGTCACGGGCGGATGGTGGCTGCCTGCCGGGTCACCCGCCTCGACGATGATCAGGCAGTCGATGTCGCCGGCGGCGAGGCTGATCCGGTCGTTGTGGCCGTCCCCGTCAAGATCGCCGTAGAACGGCTCGCCGGGCTGTTGGTTGGCAACTCTGTTCCTGTCGGACGCCTCGCGCGTCGCCGCACCGGCTGGGAAGGCGACGCCGATGCAGATTGCCGAGGCGGTGAGGGCTGCCGCAACGGTCCGTCTGGTCCACATGATCTGCCTCCCTGCGCCGAGAAGTGCTCAAGTTCGAGCTGAGGCTAGTGGACCGGATGGAACAGCGCGCCTTGCCTGACTGTGATCTGACAGCTACTGCAAGTGTTCAATCGGTCGAGGGGAACTGTGATTGTCGTCAGCGCCGACGGCGCGCGGAGAGGATTCCGCCGAGCTTGCTCTCCGGTGAGCTGAGGGTCGTCTGCGCCTCCACCGCGAAGCCGGCCTCCTCCAGCCACGCCGCCATCTGGGCGGGCTGGCGACGATGCACGTGGACCTTCATGGGATGGCCGCCGTAGCCCTGCGTCTTCAGCTGCGAGTCGCTGCCGACGTGGAAGGCGAGCAGCAGCGGACCATCGGGCCGTAGGACCCGGTGGAAGTGCGCCAGGACTCCGGCGATTTCGTCGTCCGGGATGTGGATCAGTGAGTACCAGGCGACCAGGCCCGTCACCGAGCCGGCGGCGAGGCCGAGAGCCGTCATGGAGCCCACGGCGAACCGGAGGCCGGGGTGGTCCCGGTGCGCGATCTTGATCATCGCAGGCGACAGGTCGATTCCGAAGGCGTCCACGCCGTACTGCTGCAGGTGGGCGGTGATCCGTCCCGGGCCGCATCCGACGTCCGCGACGGGCCCGCCGCCGGCGGCGCGTACGAAGTCGGCGAACAAGGCGAGAGCTGCCCGCTCGTATGGCGTCTCGTCCAGAAGGTGGCGTACCAGCCCGGCGTAGCTCTCGGCGACGGTGTCGTAGGAGTGCCGAGTATTCGTCAGCCAGTCTGTGGATGCCATGCCCGGCGACGCTACCGCAGTGGTCGTCCGGCGCCACCGCCGGTTTGTGTGCATCGCCCACCGGGGGTTGGGCCGTGCTCTGTCCGGACCCGTCACGGGAATGCACATCCGCGAGTTTCGTGGCAACCGTTTCGTGTCAAAGTGGTCGTGGGTAGCGACCGTTGGTGCATGTCTGACGTGGCTAGGGGTAGCTGCCCCTGGTGATTGACTGGAAGAGCCTCTTCGTTCCGGACACTCCACTGCTGGAGATGGTCGTCCGCGGCAGCATCATGTACCTGGCGATCTTCTTTCTCCTGCGGGTGCTGTTGAAGCGGGAGAGCGGCACCACCGGCGTCACCGATCTTCTGGTCATCGTGTTGATCGCCGACGCTGCCCAGAACGGCATGGCGAACGACTACACCTCCATCGCCGACGGGATCGTCCTGGTCGTGGTGATCATCGGGTGGGCGTACCTGCTGGATCTTCTCGCGTACCACTGGCCGCCCGCCGCCCGACTGATCCGTCCCGGGTCGCTGATATTGGTACGGGACGGGCGCATGTTGCACCGCAACATGCGCCGGGAACTGATCACCGAGGAGGAGTTGTTCACGCAGCTTCGGGAACAGGGCATCGACGATCTGGAGACGGTCAAGGAGGTCCGGATGGAGTCGGACGGCCGGTTCAGCGTGATCACCCGCAGTGGCGACCAGCCACGCAACAACCCCGACGAACGGTCCGTGACCTGAGACGCTCGCCGCGACCGACAGTTGCGGCAGGACAGCGCACCTCGGCTGAACTCTATGATCGACTCATGGCGCTGCTGCACCGGGCGGAACTACGCCCCACAAAGCTTGAACTGCTGGCGACCTGGTTGCCCGGTCAGGACTGGTACCAGGAGTCGGCCTCCGGTGAGCCGGTCCGGGTGGCGGCGTACCGGTTCGACGACCCGGCAGGTGAGGTGGGGATCGAGACGGTGCTCGTACAGGCGGGTGACGGGCCGATCCACCAGGTGCCGATGACCTATCGCGGTGCGCCGCTGGAGGAGGCTGACGGCTGGCTGATCGGCACCACGGACCATTCGGTGCTCGGCCCTCGCTGGGTGTACGACGCATGCGGCGACCCGGTCTACGTCGCCGCGCTGGCCAGCGCACTCTTTGCTGGCACCGGTCAGGCCGATGAGTTCATCGAGATCGATGGCCAGCTCGAACGCCGCGAGCGCAGCATGACGATCACCGTCAGCGGCGTGCCTCGTGCCGACATTCCCACCGTTGGTGCGCTTCGTCGGGTCACGGCCGGCGACCCGACGCGGATCGAGACAGGTTCTGTCGAGCTGGCCGTACTCCGCCGCCTCGACGGTAGTCGCGAGCCGAATGTCGATGCCACCCTGACCGGTTCCTGGGCGGGCCAGCCAACCCCGCTGTCCCTGGTGTACGCCTCCGTGCGCTGATCGGTGTCGTCAGCAGCCCTGGGCCGTCACCTCGGTCGGCGTACGGCTGATCAGGAGTCGGTCCAGCACCACCAGCGGGACGATGCCGACGGGATACCAGACGATGTCGGTCAGGTCGAACTGCACCCCCAGCACGAGCCGGGCCAGCAGGCTGCGCTCCGACAGTGCGGCCGGGATGCCGGTCAGCTGGGAGAACTCGACCAGCCAGCAGAAGCCGACGGCGATCACCCCGGCCGGTAGCGGGGACATCCGCGGCCGCAGGAACAGCACCCCGGCGTAGACCATCGAGGCGTAGAGGGCGGTGCCGGAGTACTGCGCCAGCAGGCCGTCGCTTTCCAGGGTGCCGCTGGTCAGGGCGCGGATGCCGAGCGCGACGGCCAGGAAGAGGGCCGCCGAGGCGAGCGCAAGGAGTCGGACCGACAGCGGCTTGATCGACATTCCCGCCATGCTAGCGTCTGTCGATTCACGCCCACGCACTCCTGAGCGTGCGCGACATCGGGTTACCGATGTGTGGCAGCCGCGAGGAGGCGTCGTGTCGACTCGTCGAAGGCGACCATGCGCACTTTTTCGACGTCGGTACGCGTCGATATGATCGTGGAGATCGCGATCTTTGCTGCCTGATCGGGCGGGAACCCGTAGACGCCGGTTGCGATGGCGGGAAAGGCCACACTGCGAGCCCTCAGTTCGTCGGCGACCGCAAGGCTGCGCCGATAGCACGAGGCCAGAATCTCGGCCTCGCCGTACCCACCCCCTTCCCAAACCGGGCCGACGGTGTGAATGACGTGCCGTATCGGAGGATGGAGGTCGAAGGCCGGCGTCGCCATGGCGTTACCCGGCTCGCACGGGGCGATCGCCGCACCCGCCTCGGCCAGTCGCGGGCCGGCCGCCCGGTGGATGGCGCCGTCGACCCCGCCCCCGCCCAGCAGCGACTCGTTGGCGGCGGTGACGATGGCGTCCACGTTCTCGCTGGTGATGTCCCCAAGCACGACTTCGATCGCGGGCATGGCTCCATGATGTCAAGTCGACGTTCCTGCGGTGGGGCAGTCCGGTCGCGTTATGGACATTCATCGATTGCTCTGTCAGGCTCCGTGGCCTGACCATCCCGGCACGACGACCTGGAGGATCGATGCGTACCACCATCATTCGCGTGATCACGGCGGCGGCGCTCGGCGCGGCCGTCCTCAGCGGCACGGCGGTCCTGGCCGAGCCGCAGTCCGGTGCCAGCCACACCGCATGGCCGCCGGACTGGCACGTGTGGGGCTCCTTCGCCACGTCCGAGGAGTGTCGGGCGGCAGCGCCGGCCATCGCGGCGGAGGAGGGCTGGCAGGCGTACACCTGTAGCGGCAGGACCCTGGTCTACACCTACTAGCCGCGCTGGGGCCGCATCCGTGGATGCGACCCCCGTCCCCCAGCACCTGCCCGACCACCGGCCGGTGGTCGGGCAACCCCGATCACTCCAACGCGCCCGCGCCGAGCAGCCCCTTGATCTCGGACCGGAAGCTGATGTCCGGGCTGACACTGTGCCCGCCCAGGGACAGCATGGTGACCTTTCCGCCCCGGCTGCGCAGCCGTACGTGCAGTGGGGCGGCCCCCTCGTGGCGCTCGACGATGCTGCGCAGCTCGGCGGCCAACGCGGTGTTGACCTTCTCGGTCTGCATGGTGAGCACCACCGGCGGGTTTGCCGCCAGGTCCTGTTCGCTGATCTCCAGGACCGCCATGTCGGTGGCGGCGACGTTACGGGTGTCCTCCCGCTGGTTGATCCGGCCCTTGACCGCGACCACCGCGTCCTCGACGATCGAATCGGCCAGCAGTTCGTAGGTGGCGGGGAAGAACAGCACCTCCACCGAGCCGGCCAAATCCTCCAGGGTGGCGACCGCCCAGACCTTCCCGGCCTTGGTCATCCGCCGCTGGACGCCGGTGAGCAGGCCGGCAATCTGCACCGTCGCCCCGTCGGAGAGCTGCTCGCTGTCGGCCACCGCCGCCGTCGAGGTTTCGCTGTTCTTCGCCAGCACCCGTTCCGCCCCGGCCAGCGGATGGCTGGAGACGTACAGGCCGAGCATTTCCCGTTCGAGGGCGAGCAGTTCGCGGCGCGGCCACTCCTGGTCGCTGATGGTGAAGTCCAGCCCCACCATGCCGTCCGACTGGTCGGTGTCGAACCCGTCGCCGAAGAGGTCGAACTGGCCCTCGGTCTCCTTGCGCTTGATCGGTACGACTGCGTCGATCGCGTCGCTGTGCCGTTCGAGCAGCCCACGGCGGGTGTGGTTGAGCGAGTCGAACGCGCCCGCCTTGATCAGCGATTCCACTACCCGCTTGTTGCAGACGGTGAGTTCGCTCTTGCTGAGGAAGTCGGCGAACGACTCGTAGCGGCCCTTCGTCTTTCGGCTGGTGACGATCGATTCGACCACGTTCGCGCCGACGTTGCGGACCCCGCCCAGACCGAACCGGATGTCCTCGCCGACGGCGGCGAACCGCAAATGTGACTCGTTGACGTCCGGCGACAGCACCTTGATGCCCATCGCCCGACACTCGGCCAGATAGACCGCCGACTTGTCCTTGTTGTCGCCGACGGAGGTCAACAGGGCGGCCATGTACTCGGCCGGATAGTTGGCCTTCAGGTACGCCGTCCAGTACGACACCAGGGCGTACGCGGCGGCGTGCGACTTGTTGAACGCGTACCCGGCGAACGGCAGGATGGTGTCCCACAGCGCCCGAACGGCCTGGTCGGAGAAGCCCTGGTCCCGCATGCCGGCCTGGAAGCCCTCGAACTCCTTGGCCAGCACCTCGGGCTTCTTCTTGCCCATCGCCTTCCGGAGCACGTCTGCGCGGCCCATCGTGTAGCCGGCGACCTTCTGGGCGATGAACATGATCTGCTCTTGGTAGACGATCAGACCGTAGGTCTCGGAGAGGATGTCCCGCAGCGGTTCCTCCAGCTCCGGATGGATCGACTTGATCTCCTGCCGGCCGTTCTTCCGGTCCGCGTAGTCGTTGTGCGCGTTGACGCCCATCGGACCGGGTCGGTAGAGCGCGCCGACGGCGATGATGTCCTCGAACGTGGTGGGCCGCATCCGGCGCAGCAGTTCCCGCATCGGCCCACCGTCGAGCTGGAACACGCCGAGGGTGGCACCCCGGGCCAGTAGCTCGTAGGTCACCGGGTCGTCGGTGGTGAGCCGGTCGAGGTCGATGTCCAGGCCACGGTTGATGCGTACGTTGTCGATCGCGTCGCCCATGACGGTCAGGTTCCGCAGCCCGAGGAAGTCCATCTTCAGCAGGCCGACGGCCTCGCAGGACGGATAGTCCCAACCGGTGATGATCGACCCGTCGTCCCGGGCCCAGAGCGGAACGCTCTCCACCAGCGGTGAGCTGGACAGGATGACCGCGCAGGCGTGCACACCGGCCTGCCGGATCAGCCCCTCCAGACCTCGGGCGGTCTCGAAGACCGTGCTGATCTCGGATTCCTCCTCGATCAGCTTCCGGATCTCGGTGGCTTCCTTGTAGCGGGGATGGCCCGGGTCGACGATGCCCTTGAGCGGGATGTCGGAACCGAGGACCGCCGGCGGCATGGCCTTGGTGATCCGGTCACCCAACGCGTACGGGTAGCCGAGCACCCGGGTCGCGTCCTTGATCGCGGCCTTCGCCTTGATCGTCCCGTAGGTGATGACCTGGGCCACCCGGTCGTCGCCGTACTTCTCGGTGGCGTAGCGGACCATCTCCCCGCGCCGCCGGTCGTCGAAGTCGATGTCGATGTCGGGCATCGAGGCGCGCTCGGGGTTGAGGAACCGCTCGAACAGCAGGCCGTGCCGGATCGGGTCGATGTTGGTGATGCCCAGGACGTACGCGACCAGGCTGCCGGCGGCCGACCCGCGGCCGGGACCGACCCGGATGCCGATCTCCCGAGCGTGCCGGACCAGGTCGCCGACGACCAGGAAGTACGCCGGGAAGCCCTTGGTGGTGATGACTTCCAGCTCGTACTTCAGCCGCTCCGGGTAGCCGTCGGGGATGCCTTCCGGGAACCGGCGCCGCATGCCGGCCTCGGTTTCGAGGCGTAGCCAACTTTCCTGGGTGTGCCCCTCCGGCACGTCGAAGACCGGCATCCGGTCGACGAGGTCGAACACCTCGGCGTACGACTCGACCCGCTCGGCGATGAGCAGGGTGTTGTCGCAGGCCCCCGGCAGCACGCTGTCCCAGGTGGTCCGCATCTCCTCGGCGGCCTGGAGGTAGTAGGTGTCGCCGTCGAACTTGAACCGGTTGGGGTCGTTCATGGTCGACCCGGACTGGACGCAGAGCAGCACCTCGTGCCGGCGCGCCTCGTCCCGGGTGACGTAGTGCGAGTCGTTGGTGGCGACCGGGGGGATGTTGAGCCGTCGGCCGATTTCGAGCAGGTCCTCCCGGATCCGGCGCTCGATGTCGAGGCCGTGGTCCATGACCTCCAGGAAGAAGTTCTCCTTGCCGAAGATGTCCTGGTATGTGCTGGCGGCCTTCAGGGCCTCGTCGAACTGGCCGAGCCGAAGTCGGGTCTGCACCTCGCCCGACGGGCAACCCGTGGTGGCGATCACGCCCTCGGCGTGACTCGCGATCAGGTCGCGGTCCATCCGGGGCTTGCGGTAGTAGCCGGTGAGGCTCGCGTCGGTGGAGAGCTTGAACAGGTTTCGCAGCCCGGTCGCGTTGGCGGCCCACATGGTCATGTGGGTGTAGGCGCCACCACCGGCCAGGTCGTCGCGACGCTGCTCCGGCGTACCCCAGAAGACCGCCTTCTTGAAGGTCCGGTCGCCCGGGGCGAGGTACGCCTCGATCCCGAGGATCGGCTTCACTCCGGCGTCCTTGGCGGTGCTGTAGAAGCTGTACGCCCCGAACATGTTGCCGTGGTCGGTCATGGCCAGGGCGGTCTGCCCCAGCCGGGCCGCCTCGGCGAAGAGCGGCTTGTGCTGCGCCGCCCCGTCCAGCATTGAGTACTCAGTGTGCGTGTGTAGGTGTACGACCTGGTCAGGCACGCCCTGACTCCCCCTCGCGCCGCAAGATCGAACAGTTCTCCAGACGAGCCTATCGGGGGTACTTGGGTGGGCCTGCGGAGGCTCGCCGGGGTGTGAAACGCGTCCGATGGAGGCGGTTTCGAGGGGCTACGGTTTGCCGCCAGCTGATCGCTCTCAGTCGATCTAGCTGCTCGGGGTGAAAGGCGGCGGTCATACCTCCGGTCGCGGAGCAGCGTTGTTGGTTTCCGGACTGACCAGGCCGCTCCGGTAGGCGGCGACGACCGCCTGAACCCGGTCGCGCAGCCCGAGTTTGGCCAGGATCCGGGCGATATGGGTCTTGACCGTCGCCTCGGACAGGTGCAACGTGTCGGCGAGTTCGGCGTTGCTGAGCCCCTGGGCCAGATGACGCAGGACGTCGAGTTCGCGTGGCGTCAGATTGTTCAAGCCGCCGTACGTGGTGGTGGTCTCCGGTGTGCGGTCGACGAAGCGTTCGACGAGCCGGCGGGTGATGGCCGGGGCGAGGAGGGCGTCGCCGACGCGCACGAGCCGTACGGTCGCGGTGAGCTGTTCCGGCGTGACGTCCTTGAGGAGGAACCCGCTGGCCCCGGCGGTCAGGGCGGCGTAGACGTAGCGGTCCAGGTCGAACGTGGTGAGCATGATGATCCGCGTGGTGCGCTGCGGGTCGTCGGCAAGGATGCGGCGGGTGGCTTCCAACCCATCCATCTCCGGCATGCGGATGTCCATGAGGACCACATCCGGCCGGGTACGGCGGACGGCGTCGACCGCTTCGGTTCCGTTGGCGGCTTCGGCGACCACGTCGATGCCGTCCTCGGCGAGGATCAGGCGGAAGCCGGTACGGACCAGCGCCTGGTCGTCGGCGATGACGACCCGCAGCGGATCGGTCACGTGATCTCCAAGGGGATGCGGGCCTGCACACGGTAGCCACCGGTGGGGCGATGGGTGACGTCGAGGTGCCCGCCGTAGAGGGCGAGGCGCTCGTGTAGGCCGATGAGGCCCCGCCCGTTGCCGGTGGCAGCCGACGGGGTCGAGGTACCGCCGGTGTTGGTGACCTCGATGGACAACTCGTCGAAGGCGTAGGTGATGGTGACGGTCGCGTGGGAGCCGGCGGCGTGTTTGACGGTGTTGGTCAGTGCCTCCTGGACGACGCGGTAGGCGGTCAGGTCGACACCGGGTGGCACCGGTCGCACCTGCCCGGCCACGGTCAGCCGCACCGCTATGCCGGCGTCGCGTACCCGGGCGACGAGTTCGTCGAGCTGGTCGAGGCCCGGTTGGGGGGCCAGATCGGCGTCCTCGCCGTCCATGGTGAGCAGGCCCATGACGTGCCGCAGTTCGGTCATTGCGGCCCGGCCGCCGGACTCGACGGCCAGCAGCGCTTCGCGGGCCCGTTCGGGATTCCGGTCCATGATCTTTCGGGCGGCGCCGGCCTGGATGACCATCATGCTGACGTTGTGTGTGACGACGTCGTGTAGTTCGCGGGCGATGCGGGCGCGTTCGAGTTCGGTGGCGCGGCGGACGGCTTCGGCCTGCTCGCGTTCGAGGGCTTCGACCCGGGCACGGCCGTCGTCGGTGCGCTGTCGCCAGGTGCGCAGCCCGTTGGCGGCCACGGTGATGGGCAGCAGGACGAGCAGCGGCACGTACCGGTTGGGCACGGTCGGCAAGCCGGCCCCGGTGAGCGACCCGGCGGCCAGGACCATGACCGGCATGCTCACCAGCGTGGCGATGCGGTAGGGGCTGTACGCGGCGGCGCTGTACGCGGCGATGACGCAGGCGTAGAACGTCAGCCGCGGCGCGGCCTCCGGGGTCAGCACCGCCGCGATGATCGCCACCCAGAGCACGCCGAGTGGGTAGCGGCGACGTAGTGCCAGCGGTATCGAGGCGAACAGCACCAGGGCCACCGCGAACGTCACGTAACCGAGGTCGGGCGGGTCGGCTGGCGCCAGCAGCGTCGGGTCGGGAGGCTGGTCGGCCGGCACCGACAGTGGCGGGTCGAACGGTTCGGCAGGGCCATCGGAATGGGATCCGGAGATGTTGCCGGTGAGGGCGTAGTGGACCAGGCCGAACGTGATGAACCCGGCGAGGAGGACGTCGAAGACCCAGTTACGTAGCGAGGGGCGCGGCAGTGGGCCCGAGACGCGTCTCAGTGCCCGCGTCCACCTCCAGCGATCGAGCACTGCCATCGCATTCGTCACGTGATCATTCTGGTCGACGCCCCACCGGGGCAGCATCGCTCCTGCGCCGGGGTGAGCTACATCGTCCGGCTAGGCCAAAAGGATGAGTCGTGGTCGCCTCGCCCGGGATAGGTAGCGAAGATGCCTCGCCGGGCCGACGCGTCGGTCACCGTGATCGACCTACCGTCATGGCGCCAGGAAGCGATCATGAACGGAGCCCCCATGACAAGCCCGGTAATCGAGCTGTGCGACGTGACCCGCGCCTACGACGAGGGGCCGCCCGCGTTGTCGCAGACGTCGCTGACCGTGCGCCATGGTGAGGCGGTGGCGATCCTCGGCCCGTCGGGCAGTGGCAAGTCCACCCTGCTGAACCTGATCGCCGGACTCGACCGACCAGACTCGGGAACCGTCACGGTCAACGGAACCCGGGTCGACCAGCTCGGCGAGGCGGGCGCGGCGAAATACCGTCGCGAATCGGTCGGCATGGTCTTCCAGTTCTTCAACCTTCTCGACGATCTGACCGTCGCCGACAACGTGGTGCTGCCCGCCCAGTTGGCGGGGATGCAGCGTGCGGCGGCCCACCGGCGCGCTGCCGAACTCCTGGAAGCCCTGGGCATCGCCCGGCACGCTCGCGCCTATCCCGGACGGTTGTCAGGCGGGCAACGCCAGCGCGTCGCCGTCGCCCGGGCGTTGATGAACCGGCCGCCGCTGCTGCTGGCTGACGAACCGACCGGCGCGCTCGACCGCACCTCCGGCGAGGACGTCGCCGGGCTGCTGCGCGAACTCAATGCCGACGGGCAGACCATCGTCGTGGTCACCCACGACCTCGCCCTGGCCCAGTCGTGCACGTCCCGGACGGTTGAACTGGTCGACGGACGCATCATCGCCGACCTGGCAGTCGCCCGATGAGCGCCGTCGGGCTCGTACTACGCGCGGGCGTACGCAAGCGCCGCGTGCAAACCATCGTGATCGGGCTCGCGACGTTGATGGCGGTCACCGCATCGGTCCTCGGCGGCGCCCTGCTGGTGGTGTCGAGTGCACCCTTCGACACTGCGTTCACCCAACAGAACGGAGCGCACCTGAGCGCCACCTTCGACCCGGCGCTGGTCACCCCCGACCAGCTGACCTCCTCCCAGGCGGACGGTGTCACCGCAACGGCCGGGCCCTACCCGACGGTCACGGTCACGGTCACCCCGCAGATCGGCGGCGCCGGGAGTCTGCCGCTGAACCTGGTCGGCCGGGACACCCCGAACGCGACCGTCGACCAGCTCACCCTCGCCGAAGGCGAATGGGCGGACGCCCCCGGCGAAGTCGTACTGTCAGCCTCGGACTGGTTCGAGCCGCTGGGCATGAAGCTGGTCCTGGCCGACCTGCCGGGCAGCCCCACCCTCACCGTGGTCGGCACCACCCGGTCGGCCAGCCAGACCGCCGACGGCTGGGTCAGCAGCGCACAGGTCAGCGCCCTCACCGGGTCGGGCGGGCCAGACGGATACCAGATGCTCTACCGGCTCGCCACCCCCGACACGACCACCACGATCGACGCCGCCCGGACGGCGGTGTCCGCGGGCCTGCCCGCCAAGGCGATGGTCGGATCGCAGTCCTGGCTCGACGTCAAACGGGTCGCCGAGCAGGAAACCGCGATCTATGTTCCGTTCCTCATGGCGTTCGGCATCCTCGGCCTGGTCATGTCGGTGCTGATCGTCGGCAACGTCGTCGCCGCGGCCGTCGGCTCGGGCACCCACCGCATCGGCGTACTCAAAGCCGTCGGCTTCACCCCCGCCCAGGTCATGCGCACCTACCTTGGCCAAGTGCTGGTCCCCGCCGCCGTCGGCACCGCCGTCGGCATGCTCGCCGGGCATCTGCTCGCCATCCCCATCCTGGCCGAGACGAGCGACGCGTACGGCTCGGCGACCCTGACCGTCCCGCTGTGGATCGACGTCGTCGTCGCCGCCGGCGTCCTCGGGCTGGTAGCCGTGACCGCCTGGGCCGCGTCGTGGCGAGCCGGCCGGCTGCGCACCATCGACGCACTCGCCGTTGGCCGCACACCGCAGGCCGGGCGTGGGCAGACGATTGCCCGACTGACCGCCCGGCTGCCGCTGTCCCGGCCGATCACGCTCGGTCTGGCGCGACCCTTCGCCCGGCCGGTACGCACTCTTTCCATGATCGTCGCCGTCGTGTTCGGTGCCACCGCCGTCACCTTCGCCGTCGGGCTGGCCGCCTCACTCAACGAAGTCCTGGTCGCCCGCCGGCACAACACCGCCGACGTTACGGTGGCCGCCATCCCGCCTGCTGTCGGACCGGACGGCCGACCCGACGGCCCGCCACCGAAGCTGCCCGCCGACAGTTCGGCGATCACCGCCGCGATCCACGCACAGCCGGGTACGAAGTACAGCCTCGCCTCCGCTTCGGTGACCGTCGCCGGAATGAGCGGCATCACCAAGCTCAACGCGTTCACCGGTGACGCCAGGCGGGGCGGCTACCGCATGATCGAGGGTGAATGGTTCGACGCGCCCGGCGAAGCCGTCGCGCCCACCGGGTTCCTGACCACCACCGGCCGAAAGATCGGCGACTCGGTGACCCTGAACGTCGGAGGCCAGCACGTCACCCTGCGCCTCGTCGGCGAAGTCTTCGACATCACCAACGACGGCATGAGCATCTACACCGATGCCAACAACCTCACCACGCCGGTACCGGTCACCATCATCAAGATCTCGCTCACGCCAGGGACCGACACCACCGCCTACGCCAACGCGCTCGAACCGGCACTCCAGCCACTGGGCGCCACCACCAATGCCTCGACCGCCGTGGGTGGCGACATGATCGTCGTGCTCAACGGCCTCACCGCGATCCTCACGCTGATGCTGGTCACCGTTGCCGGCCTCGGCGTACTCAACACGGTCCTGCTCGACACCCGGGAACGAGTCCGCGACATCGGTATCCACAAGGCGATCGGCATGACACCCCGGCAGACGATCACGAGTGTCCTGTCCTCGGTCGCCGTCAACGGTCTGATCGGCGGCGCGAGCGGAGTAGCGGCCGGCATGATCATGCACCGCGCGGTCGTACCCGCGATGGGCGACGCCGCCGGCCTTCGCCTGCCGCAGATCGCCCTTGACGTGTACGCGGCACCGACCGTGGCCCTGCTCGGATTGGGCGGCCTGGTCATCGCACTCGCCGGTGCTCTGCCACCCGCCGCCTGGGCGGCCCGGATCCGCACCACCACGGCGCTTCGAGCCGAATGACGAGGTGACCGCGGCGCGACCCGGAACAGGATCGCGCCGCGCCATCCCCGGGCGACACGTGCCGGGAAACATCGCGCGGTCCGTAGTCGCCTGCCGGTCCAAGCCCAAGGTTGATGGCTGCCTAACTCCTGGCTGACATTCAGGCGGCATCCAACCGGGCCGGCAGGCATGGCGGCGTACTGAGCGGGTAGACCCGACCTTTACTCACCTCGGGGGGTGACATGGCGGGTGCCGCTGGGCCGACGATCGGGGTGCTCGGGTCGTACGGGGGACGGAACCTCGGCGACGAGGCGATCCTGACCGGGCTCCTGGCCGATCTGCGGGCCCGCCGGCCGGACGCCCAACTGCTGGTCTTCTCCCGTAACCCGGAGCACACCCGGGTCGCGCATCCCGGCGTACGGGTCGCGCCGTGGGACGGGGTGAGCCGTACCGACTCGGCGGAGGTCCTGGCCGGGCTGGACCTGCTGATCCTCGGCGGTGGCGGAATCCTCTACGACAGTGAGGCCCGCCGGTACCTCCGGCTGGTCCTGGCCGCCCAGGAGCGCGGGTTGCCGGTCCTGACGTACGCGGTGGGAGTCGGGCCGCTGACCGAGCCGGTGGACTGTTCGATGGTCCAGGCCGCGTTGACCGCCGCGATCGAGGTGACCGTCCGGGACGAGGAGTCCCGCCTGGTGCTGGAGGAGTCCGGGGTCACTCGACCGGTCACCGTCACCGCCGACCCGGCGCTGCTGCTGGAGCCGGAGGAGTTTGGCGTGTCGCTGCTGCGGGAGGAGGGCATCCCGCCGGGCAGTCGTCTGGTCGGCATCAGCGTCCGAGAGCCGGGCCGGGCGGCCGAACACCTCGACGTCGGTGGGTATCACCGGCTGCTCGCGCAGGTCGGTGACTTCCTGGTGAACCGGCTCGACGCCAGTGTGCTGTTCGTTCCGATGGAACGTGACGACATCCGGCACGCGCACGGCGTGTTGTCGCACATGACCGCAGCCGAACGGGGACGCATCCTGCACGGTGCCTATCGGCCCCGGCAACTGCTGGGGCTCATGCCGCACTTCGACATGGTGGTCGGGATGCGACTGCACTTCCTGATCTTCGCGGCGCTCTCCGGAATCCCGTTCCTGCCGTTGCCGTACGCGGGGAAGGTCTTCGACTTCGCGCAGCGGATCGGGATGCCGGCGCTGCGCGGCGTGGAGCGGGAGGTGGAGGGCCCGCTGCTGGCGGAGGTCGACCGGCTCTGGGACGAGCGGGATTCCCGGGTCTCGGACATCCGTCGCCGGGTGGTGTCGCTGCGCGAGCGGGCCGCGAACACCGGCCAGATCATCGACCCGCTGCTGCGGAACCTCACCGCCGGTGGTAGCCCCGGTTGAGTAACCCCGGTTGGCCGGGACCGACGGATCCTGACCGGGACCGGCCTGACGGATTCTGACCCGGACCGCCTGACGGATCCTGACCGGGACCGCCCGACGGATCAGACCGCCGGTCCTCGGAATTCGTACTGCCAGGGCGGGTCGCCGCCGTCCGTTGTCTCCAGTTCGTAGATCTCGCTGTCGGTGAGTCCACCGGCCCCGACGTGGTGGTGGGTGAGGGGCGGACGGCCGTTCGGGTCCAGCTCGACGGTGACCGTCTCGCCGTCGGCGGCCCCGCCGACCAGGGGAATCTCCGCGCTGGGTGCCATCACCTCATCCTGCCTCTGCGTTGGCGGCGGCGCAGGCGATCGCGCTGTGCCCACTCGTGTCGCCCGGCACTGGTAAGAAGGGCGCTGTCCAAATTTCGGCTCGTGGGGAGAAGCAATGGACTTGAGCGGCTTGGTTCCTCGGTCGTCGGGTTCGACTCCCACGACCCGGGCCGTCGGGAGACTGCTGGCTGCCGCTGGTGCCGACGACCAGCGGGCGGTCGTCGTCCGGGTGGGTCGGCCATTGGGAGCGGTGTTACGTGAGCACCCGAAGCTGCCCGTTGACCTGGTCGAGACGGTGCTGCGCGGCGACGACCGGGACCTGTTGCAGGCGCTGTACGACAACCCCGACCGGGACGGCGTCCACCGCGACCACTGGGATCGGTGGTCAGCCGCCGACCGGCCGGTGGTCGCCCGGCTCTGGTACGACCATGCCGACCTCACGCAGCGCCGTCGGATCCTGGCGGCGGCCGACCCGGGAACCCCGGGATGGACCCAGCGTTCCGGCCTGGTGGCGCAACTGCTCACGTCATCCGACATCGAACAGTTGCGGCCGGCCGTGGTGGGTCGATTTCCGGATCTGATCGAGCATGTGCTGCGGACCTGTCATGTCGGGCTGAGCCGGGCCGATCAGCTCCGTGCCGTCGGTTCGCTAGTCGACTGCGGCGTACTCGGGGTAGCGCTGAGCTGGCTGGGGACACTCGAACTGCACCCTGACGTGGTCGAGTTGGCTCGGGCGGCCGCCACTTCCACCGTAGGGGCGGACCGGTTGCGGGGTCTGGTCACCGCGACCTCGGACCTGGTCCAGGACACCGGCGACCTGGTCGAGGAGTTGCGTCAGCTCCCCGGCAAGTTGTCGCACCACGAAACCAGGAAACAGGCGGAACAGAAGGTGGGTCGACGCAACCGGTGGGACTGGGAGAGTCTGCGGGCGGCGCACGCGCTCCGACCGTTCCCGCCCGACTGCCTGGAGTTGCTGGTGACGCACCGAGACTGCCCGGCGGACCTTGCCGTGCAGTGGTGTGCCGCCCTGCCCCGGGGGCTGGACGTGCTGCTCCAGGCGAAACATCCGATCCCGTCGCCGCCGCCGTCCCCACTGCTGCGGACCCTGCTGTCCGCGACGACCCTGACCAGGCTGATCGTCGAACGACTCGGATCGGGGCTGACCGGCCCCGATCTGCTGACCGAGTGCCAACCGGCGCGCACCGTGCTCCAGGTGGCGCACGGGCGGCGGGGCCGCTACTCCGACGAGCGGAAACAGGCCGAGTGGGACGCGTTCCGGGCGGGGCTCAGGGAACTGGTGGTGACCCGGCTCGGCCACGATGTCGAGGCGTGGCGGCTGCTGCGTACCCGGCTGCCGAGATTCAACGGCACGGTCACCCGGTTGCTCGACGAGGTGGCCGCGTCGATGGCCAAGCCAGCACGTCGGCCGGACCGGGTCGCCGCCGGCCCGGCAGTCGACTGGCCGGACGCCGCCCCGCTGGAGATGTTCTTCGAGCCGCCATCGTTGCAGGTCAACCGGGCCGCGTTCGTGACCCTGCTCGACGCCGCCACCACCGACACCCAGTGGCACCTGCTGCCACACCTCGACGAGCGGACCCGGTACGACCTACTCGCCCTAGGGGAGTGGCGGGACGAGTGGGTCACCCGTGTGGTGGCCGACGGTGAGCTGCGGATCAGTGTGCCGTTGGCCCGCCGGCCGGCCCTGCCGGTCGAGGCGATCGAGGCACTGGCCGCGCTGGATGATCCCGCCACCAACTTCGGGCTGCTCTACCAGCCACAGGCGACGGCACGGCAGCGACATCGACTGGTCAACGGGATCCCGTTCGGCCCGGCCCGGACCGAACCGCTGACCGTTAACCTGGACCCAGACCTGGACAAGGTCATCGCTGAGGGGCCGGGGCGGGAATACCTGCTTCCGTTGCAGTACCACGACGACCCCGGGGTCGCGCAGGAGTGCGTGCGCAGAACCGGTCTGCCGCAGAACCGGATGCTGCGGTTGATCATCGACTGGTGGGAGTTGGACGGGCACCCGAACCGCATCCTGGAACGCCTGCCGGCCAGCATCCAGGTGGGGGTACGCAAACTGGTCACCGAGCTGGTCGACGCCCCGGACGCCGACGAGGCGCTGGACCGGCTGCGTGCTGCCGCGTACGAGGCGGAGTCACCGAAGCAGGCGGTACGCCGGATGCGTGGTGGTACCGCCCCCCGCACACTGCGAGCCGAGGGCTTCCGCTGGGACTGGGACTTCCTGGTCGAGGCGCATCGGGAAAAGCCCTTCGAGCCCTACATCCTGCACTTGCTCCGGGCGCTGCCCGGCTGCCCGGAGTTGCTGCGTGACGCGGCGTTGCGGGCCGGCTCGGATGCCACAGCACCGGTCCTGACCACGGCTGAGCAGCGCGCACACAAGGCACTGGCCGGCGGGAAGACGCCCGCCGACGTGCTCGCGAAGCGGCCGGTCGCCGCTTGGGTGGAGCACGTCGTCCAGTGCGGTGACCTTCTCCCGGTGGACGTGCTCCGGTCCGGTCACCCGGCACGGGAGGCATTGTCGATCGACCGGGTCGACGACACGTTCCGTACGGAATTGGCAGCGCTTGTCGACAAGCACCTGGCCGGTCGGCCGGATGCCTGGCAGCTCGTGTTGGCCATGTTGCCCGACTTCGCCGGTACGGTGCCGGAATTGCTCAGCACCGCCGCACTGGCCGCCGAGTGAGGACGACAGCATGGCGGAGGTAGCGACCGGTACGACGATGGCCGAGCGGCGGGCCAGCGTCGACCTCACCGACCGGCGAGCCCTGTTGGCGTGCCAGCCGGACGACCCGGCGGTGCTGGCCGAGGCGCACCGGTTGAAGGAGACGGCGCTGTTGGACTTCGGGGTCCGCGACAGTGTGGTGACCTCGTGGCTCTATGCCAAGTGCCACCACCACATCCCGACCACGGCAGTGGAGACGGCGGCGGTCGTCGCCACCGGGGACGGCGGCTGTCTGCTGCTCTACAACCCGCAGTTCTTCGTGGACATCGGGCTGGCCGGGGTGCGGTTCGTGCTGTTCCACGAGGCCCGCCACCTGATGCACCGCCACCTCTACGTGGAGCCGGAGCTGCGCGCCGATCCGGTGTTCCACCTGGCCGCCGAGGTGAGCATCAACCACGTGGCGATGGTCCGGTTGGCGTCCGGCGGGCTGCCGACCCGCGCCGTGCCGGACGGCACCGGCGGCACGGTTCGCGAGCCGGTCGGGGTGGACCCACACGAGATCCACCGACGGTACGCCGAGGACCTGAGCGGTCAGGGCCGCAAGCCACTGTCGTACCAGGATTTCGTCGACACCGACCTGGTCGTCTACCGCGAGTTGAAGCGGATGCACACCCCGCTGGTGCTGCCGATCGGGCTGTGTATCCACGCCGACCACGTCGGAGGAGACATTGGCGAACTTCCCACCGATGGCGAGACGGTGGGCCGGATCGTCGGTGAGGTGTTGGCCGAGGCGATCCGGGCCGCGCTGCGGGGCAACCGGATCGCCCGCGACGAGGTGCTGAACCTGGTCGACCGGTCCGAGGGTGGCGGTGACCGGCTGACCCGGATGTGGGGCACCCTCGGGGCCGTCGCCCTGCGGGGCGAGACGCCTCGGACCCGGCGGGTCCAGTGGTGGAAACGCTGGCTGGCGGACACCCTCGCGTCCAAGCTGCGCGAGGGGGAACGGCTGGTCTATCCGAAGAAACAGGGGGCGGTGTTGCTCGCCCTCGGTCACGACCCGATGCTGTCGCGACGCGGTCGGGAACGTACGAAGGTGGTGTTGGTCGCCCTGGACACCTCCGGTTCGATGTCGAACGAGGTGGTCGACTGGATCACCAGCCTGGTCGGCCAGACCGACGGGGTGGAGAGCCACTGGCTCAGTTTCGACGGGGTGGTGATGCCGTTCGTGCCCGGCGAACGGGTGTACGGCGGGGGCGGCACCAACTTCCAGAACGTGGTCGACTACGCCGAGGGGCGGCTGACCATCGACGGTGAGCCGTTCGAGGTGCAACCGGACGCGGTGATCATGGTTACCGATGGCTACGCGCCACGGGTCTCCCCAGCCCAGCCGGATCGGTGGATCTGGCTGATCACGGACGGCGGCGACGACTGGCCGGAGCACCACAATCCGCCGATGGCCTGCCATCGGGTAATCACCGGCGAGCGGTGACCCGGCCCGATCCGGGACAACGGCCCGGCCCGATCCAGGACAACGACCCGGCCCGATCCGAGACAACGGCCCAGCCCGATCCAGGACAACGAGCACGAGGAGAACAGCGTCAGCGTGAGCATTGCGGCACCCGTTCAGCAGAACCCGCTCGGCGACCCGCAGAAGGGCGCTCGTCGGCCCTGGCGGTCGAACGCGACATATCCGAAGCGACCGCCGGGGGCGGAGACCGGGGTACGCCTGGAGCAGTTCATCGACGCGATGATCGCGATGGGGCAGACTGGTCAGGTCTTCGGGGAGCACGGCATCGGCAAGACCTCGACGTTCCTGTCGTACATCCCGGAGCGATTCCCCGGCACCCGGGTGATCCTGGTGCCGGCGGCCAACCTGACCCCGGACGACCTGCTGGTCAACGCGCCGGTCCGGGATCCTCGTACCGGCGAGCTGGCGCTCACCCAGCTGATCATGCGACAGCTCGCTCCCGGTGAACCGTTCGTGCTGCTGATCGACGACTCGTTGCAGGCCGGCGACACCATCCAGTCGCAGCTCATGCAGGTCGCCTGCGACTGGACTCTCGGCGAACACGACCTGCGCGAACTCGGCTGCGTCGGCGTCTTCCTCACCGACAACGAGTCGCTGGTCGAGACCAGCGCCCGGCGTAGCGACCTGGCTGTCCTGGACCGGATGGTCACCGTACGGCTCACCGCCAACGACACCGGCTGGCGATTCAAGCTCGCCGAGCGCTACCGCGACTGGGACCTGACCGAGGTGTACCGGATCTGGGCTGCCCTGGTGCCGGAGTTGCGGCAGTTGCTGTCGCCCCGCACGCTGCAGCACGTACTGGACTGTGCCCGGGCCGGGCTTCCGCTGGCCTGGGGCCTGCCACTGGTCAACGGGCATCGGCTGCGCCTGGTCGAACCGGGTGACCCGGGCGACGGCGACCGCAAGAAGGAGAGCCGCAAGGACCGGGACCGCACCGACGAGACGCTGGACCGGATCGCCGCCGCGATCGGCTGCGCCAACCCGGACACCGTCCCCGACCCGGTCCGGCGCATCCTGCGTACGGCCATCCGGGAACGCTGGGCGGTGCTGCTCCAGGGCCCGCCCGGCTGCGGCAAGACGGAGATCACCAAGCAGGTGGCCCGGGAGGAGACCGGCCGTGCGCCGGTCTACTTCTCGCTTCCGGTCACCAACGTCGAGGACCTGTGTGTGCCGGTGCTCACCCCGGACGGCACCCTGGACACGCTGCTCACCCGGTCGCTGCTCGGCCCGGAGCCGAAGGTGCTGGTCTGGGACGAGTACAACCGCCCCAAGGACAAGTCGACCTTCGCCAAGCTGATGGAGGTCACCCAGGAGTGGTCGCTGGCCGGTCGGCCGATCCCCAACCTGCGGGCCCAGGTGGCGTTGCAGAACCCGCCCTACCACCTCGGGCGCAAGCTGTTGGTGTCCCGTAACAACGTGGCCCAGGCGAGCCGGTTCACGGTCAGCTACGAGGTACGCCCCGAGGACATTCCGGCCAACGAGTGGCTGATCGCGACGTACGGCGAGATCGCGGAGACGATGCTGGAGTGGTGGAAGACCGACATCGACGACGAGGGGCGGGACTGGATCACCAAGCGCACCCTGGAACGGCTCATCAAACTGCACCGGGCTGGCCAGCCGTTGCAGTCCGGGCTGATCTATCTCGGTGACGGCGAGTACGCCCCGGTGCCGTTGACCAAGCTGGAGGCGCGACTGACCGAGCAGCGGGTCATCGGGCTGCGGGAGATCGCCCGGGACGTGGACGGCTGGGTGGCGCGACTCGCCGCCGCCTCCGAGACCTCCACCGAGGGGACCGACGACACCGACGCCGTACACCAGGTGTTTTCCAACGCCGAGGTGTCCCAGCTGAAGCGGCACCTGAACGTGGTGGCCCGGCTGCTACGGCACCTGCCGCCGAAGCTGCGCGCCACCTACCTGGTCGGGCAGACCCCGGAGAAGCAGAAGTTCTGGGTCACCGCCCTGGCCCGGATGGCGGAGCTTTCCCGCGACTGACCCGCCGGTACCGGGCCGCGTCCGCCAGGCGCCGGAGCGGCCGAACGCGGCCCGCCACCGGGTCCGCCGTATCGGGGCGAGGTTTCTCCCGGTCGAATCGGGGAACCGCGCGACCGTGGAGGACCTGGTCTGCGATGCCCGCGAACACGGACTCGCCGGCGACGGGTCGACCAACGACCAGCCGGCGCTGGCGGCGTTGGTCGACCGGCTCGGTGCGGCCTACGCCGCCGACGGACGCCCACGCGTCATCCACTGCCCGGCGGGGGTCTATTCGATCCGGGACGCGGGCACGGTCTGGCGCAGCGGAGTCTCCCTGACCGGGGCCGGTCCGGGGGTGACCCGGTTCGTCCTGTCGAACCCGGGTGCTCCCACCAACCCGACCCCCCTGGCCTTCTTCACCACGGTCCAGCACGGTGCGGGGCGGGACAACCACATCGCCGACTGCACCTTCGCCGGCTTCGAAATCGACGGCTCGGGCGTGACGCTGCCCGGCTACGACGTGCTCGCCAAGGGGCTGGGCCTCCAGTACGTGCTGCGGGGCCGGTTCCGGGACCTCTACATCCACGACACCGGTGCGACCGGTCTGGGCTGCGACTTCCTCCAGGACACCGTGGTCGAGGGCGTGCTGGTGGTGCGCTGCGGCCGAATGGACAACGGGGACCAGATGGGTGGGGCCGGTATCGGCATCGGAGTGGGCGGTTGGGGTGCCACCGAACGACTCACCATCACCGCCTGCACCGCGATCGGCAACGGCACCAACGGGATCTTCCTGGAACTCCAGAAGGACTACTGGACACCGCCGGGCGGTATCCGGATCGTCGGCTGCCACGCCGAGGGCAACACGTACGGGATCTCCGACTGGGGCACGGACGGACTGATCGTTTCCGCCTGCACCATCACCGGCAACCTCGAAGCCGGGTACGACGTCTCGGCGCACGGCACCGCCGGGGTCGCCGGCCGGGGTGGCATCGTGACCGGCTGCGTCATCGACGGGAACGTCCGCGACGGCGTCAGCATCGGCAACACGCCCGGCCCTTACACCGTGCGTGGCAACCGGATCAGCCGCAACGGTCGGTACGGCTATCGCGAGCACGATCTGGCCGGGGACGGTCAGCCGGCCGGCGGCATCGTCGTGGACAGCAACGAGATCTGGGACAACGGGCTGGACGGGGTACGCGTCGACGCCACCCTCGTCGATGCCTTCATCACCGGCAACCGGATTCGTGACAACGGCCGCCGGAGCGCGCCTGCCGTTCTCGGTGCGGGCGGCGACCCGGTCAGCTACACCCGGGCAGCCCTCGTGGATCGGAGCGCGAACTGGCCACCGGACGGCCACCGGGGCAAGACGCTGACGGTCGGCGACCGGACGGTGATCGTTACCGGCAACACGCACACCGAACTCACCCTTGCCCCGACCCGCCCCGGGGCGACGACGGCGTGGCAGGGCCCACCACCGGCACCGGGAAGCACCTACCGGTTGCCGGACGCCCCGCCCGTACGGGCCGGGATCACCCTGGCCACCGCCACGACCGAACTGACGATCCGGGACAACCGGATCTGGGACGACCAGGAGGACAGGACCCAGACGTACGGACTGTGGGTCACCCGGGACGGCAGTTGCGTTTCCGGCACGGTCGAGGGCAACGACCTGCGCAACAATGCCATCTCGGCCACCCGGCTCGACGCCGCGCCGACCGGGGGGCGGTGGAACCGCAACCACGGCCTCGACGACCGGTGACGAGTCCTCACCGCAGCCGTACCCGGACCGGGCGGACCTGCCCGATCTGGGCGTCAACGGATTCGCGGTGGCCTCCCTGATACTCGGCATCATCGGCGGATTGGTACTCAGCGTCGTCTTCGGCATCGTGGCGCTGGTGCAGATCCGCCGCCGGCCGTACCGGGGCAGGGGACTGGCGATCGGTGGCCTGGCCGCCTCGGCATCCTGGGTGCTGCTCTTCGTGCTGTTCGTGGCGGCCATTGTCATGGACGATGCCGATCGGGACGCCGACGGTCAGGTCACCAACGGCGCAACGGTGAGCACCGAGCAACTTCGGCCAGGCGACTGCGTCAATGATCTGAACGAGAACGACTACATGGTTAGCGACTTGCCGGCCGTATCCTGTGCCGAGCCGCATGAGGGCGAGGTCTACGCCGTAGTCCCGTTGCCGGAGGGGGACTGGCCGGGTAAACGTGAGGTCGCCCGGCAGGCGGAACAGAGCTGCTATGTCCTGCTCACCCGCTACGCCACGGCCGTCGACCCCAATCTGCTGGACGTCTTCTACCTCGCTCCCATGGAGCGGGGCTGGATGCGAGGAGATCGCGACATCGTCTGCATCGCCATCGACCCGAGCGGAAAACGGACCGGCTCGATCGGGGGTTGACGAGGAAGCCGGCCGCACAGGTGTTAGAAAGGGACCCTTCCTCTGCAAAAAATCGATAAGAAGGGGCCCTTTCTTGCGCGTGGTGCATGGGGTGTGGCGGAGCGGTGGGCGGCTCGCGCTCTGGGGCGAGGACTCCGCGTTGCCAGCTCGGCCACCGCGTCGCCCCGGCCGACCACCCCGGGAACGCCCACACCCCTTCGCGGCCGACCACGAGGCGCTGGCCGGCCTGCTCGGTGACGCGGCCGTCAAGGCGACGACCGGCAGCGTCGTACTCACGTTGCCCACCCGCAGCGGAACCCCCGCAGACTCGCCGGAGCTGGTGCGGGCCGAGCCGTCCGGTCCGGCTCGCGGGCCGGTCACCCTGGCCGGCTGGCGGGTGCCCACCATCGAGTACGACGCCGACGACGCGCTGCCCGTCCTGCGGGCGCTCGGCGTCGACGGTCCGGTCTGCGGGGCGGGCCTGCACCAGCTTGTCGAGCTGGCCGAGTTCGCCGTCGACCTGGTGTGTCGGGGCCGGACCCTGCCCGGCGTGGCGGTGGACGGCCCGACCCGGAAACCTCGGGCGATCTGGCGGCCACTGCTGACCGCCGCCGATGCCACCTGGGCCCGCGCCCTGGCCATGGCGCTGCCGCCAGCCGTCCGGGCCGCCGTGCCGGAGTTGTCGACCGGGGCGCTGGTCGCCGACGTCCTGGACTCCCTCACCGATGCCGCTGCCCGAGCCACCCTCGACGGCGTACGTCTGGTCGACAGCCGCCGGTCCAGCGGCACGGATGCCGCCGTCCGGGCCTGGCTGCGGGCCCTGACCGGCCGGCAGCGCAGTTTCACCGCCCCGGCCGGGGCGGTGGCCGCCCTCGTCGACGAGCTGCACACCTGGCAGCGCGACGCGGCGGGCAGCCCGGTCCGGGCCTGTTTCCGGCTGGTCGAACCGATTCCGAAAGAAGTCGAGTTCGACCTGGACACGGAAGAGTCGGACACGGAAGAGTCGGACACGGAAGAGTCGGACACGGAAGAGTCGGACACGGAAGCGCCGGACATCGCAGCGGCAGATCCGGACGTAGAGCCGGATGCGGAAGTCGAGTTCGCGGCGGATCAGGGGACCGAACTGGCGACATCCGACGGTTGGCGGGTGGAGTTCGCGTTGCAGGCGGCCGACGAGCCGAGCCTGATCGTCGGGGCGGACCGGGTCTGGGAGTCGCGCGGGGCACTCCAGGCGCTGGCCCGGCACCTCGACACACCGCAGGAGACGCTACTCGCCGAGTTGGGCCGGGCCAGCCGACTCTGGCCGGAGCTGGAGACCGCGCTGCGTACCGCCACACCTGACGGGTTGGACCTGGACACCGAGGGGGCGCACCGGTTCCTGCGGGACGGCGCACCCGTGCTGCACGCGGCCGGGTTCGGGGTGTTGTTGCCGTCGTGGTGGCAGCGGCCCAACGCGCGCCTGGGTGCCCGACTACAGGCGCAGTCGCGGACCGCCCCGGGCACGGTGGCGTCGCGTAGCGCGCTCGGCCTGGACGCCCTGGTGGAATACCGGTGGGAACTGGCGCTGGGCGACCAGCCGCTGTCCGAGTCGGAACTGCGGACCCTGGCCAACCTCAAGACCCCACTGGTACGGCTGCGCGGCCGGTGGGTCGAGCTGGACGCCAAGCGTCTGGCGGCCGGGCTCAAGCTGCTGCGTACCGCCGGAGAGATGACGGTCGGGGAACTGCTGCGCCTCGGCCTGACCGCCCAGGACGATCCGGAGGCGTTGCCGGTGCTGTCGGTCAGCGCGGACGGGGCGCTCGGTGATCTGCTCACCGGCCAGGTCGACCGGCAGCTCGCCCCGGTCGATCCGCCGGCCAGCTTCCAGGGCACGCTGCGGCCGTACCAGCAGCGCGGACTGGCCTGGCTGACGTTTCTGGAGTCGCTCGGTCTCGGTGGCGTTCTCGCCGACGACATGGGGCTGGGCAAGACGGTGCAGTTACTCGCCTTGCTGGCCGGCGGCTCGGCCGGCAGCGAGCAGACCACTGGGCCGACCCTGCTGGTCTGCCCGATGTCGCTGGTCGGCAACTGGCAGCGGGAGGCGGCCCGGTTCACGCCGGAGCTGCGCGTACACGTGCATCACGGTGCCGACCGGGCCCGGGGCGAGGAGTTCACGGCGGCGGTCGACGCGGCCGACCTGGTCGTCACCACCTACTCGGTTGCGGCCCGGGACGCTGGCGCACTTGCCGAGGTCGACTGGCACCGGGTGGTGGTCGACGAGGCGCAGGCGATCAAGAACGCCGCGACCCGACAGGCCACCGCAATCCGGTCACTGCCCGCCCGGCACCGGGTGGCGGTCACCGGTACGCCGGTGGAGAACCGACTGGCCGACCTGTGGTCGATCATGGAGTTCGCCAACCCGGGGCTGCTCGGGTCGGCGGCGGCGTTCAAGAAGCGGTACGCCGAGCCGATCGAACGTCACGGCGACGACGACGCGGCGCAGCGGTTGCGTCGGTTCACCGGCCCGTTCGTGCTGCGCCGGATGAAGACCGATAAGTCGATCATCTCGGACCTGCCGGAGAAGCTGGAGATGGAGGTGCTCTGCAACCTCACCGGCGAGCAGGCATCGCTCTACCAGGCAGTGGTGGACGACATGCTCCACCGGATCGAGTCCAGCGAGGGCATCGAGCGGCGGGGACTGGTGCTGGCCACCATGACCAAGCTCAAACAGGTCTGCAACCATCCGGCCCAGTTGCTGCGGGACGGCTCGGTGCTGCCGGGGCGGTCCGGCAAGCTGGCCCGGCTGGAGGAGGTCCTCGACGAGGTACTGGCGGCGGGGGAGAAGGCCCTGATCTTCACCCAGTACGCCGAGTTCGGCAACATGCTGCGCGCCCACCTCTCCGCCCGGTTCGGCCACCAGGTGCTCAACGGGCGCGAGGTGCTCTACCTGCACGGCGGGGTCGGCAAGGCGGAACGGGATGCGATGGTGGAACGCTTCCAGCAGGGGGCCGCACCGCTGTTCGTACTGTCGCTCAAGGCCGGCGGCAGCGGGTTGACGTTGACCGCTGCCAACCATGTGGTGCACGTGGACCGGTGGTGGAATCCGGCGGTGGAGGACCAGGCCACCGACCGGGCGTTCCGGATCGGTCAGCGGCGCGCGGTGCAGGTACGCAAGTTCGTCTGTGCCGGCACGGTGGAGGAGAAGATCTCCGCGATGATCGCTGAGAAGCGCGGGCTCGCCGCGAAGATCGTCGGCACCGGTGAGCAGTGGCTCACCGAACTGTCCACCACCGAGTTGCGGCAGTTGTTCGCGCTGGAGGCCGGGGCGGTGGTGGAGTGACCGACTATTCCGAGTACGGCCGACCACGACGGGTCTCCGGCGGTGTACGGGCTCGCAGTACCCGAGGCGCGATCGGCGAGTCCTGGTGGTCCCGCCGGTTCGTGGATGTGCTGGAGTCGTTCGCGCTCGGCACCCGACTCACCCGGGGCCGCTCGTACGCGCGGGCGGGGCAGGTGCTCGCCATCGACGTCGCCCCCGGCGTGGTGACCGCCGAGGTGCAGGGGTCTCGACCGAAGCCGTACCGGGTGAAGGTCGGGCTGCGGCCGTTTCCGAAGCCGGTGTGGCGGAGGATCGAGGAGACGTTGTCCGCCCAGGCGCTCTACAGCGCCCGGTTGCTCGCCGGTGATCTGCCGCCGGAGCTGGAACAGGTCTTCGCCGAGGTGGGGGCACCACTGTTCCCGACCGGGATCGACGATCTAGATCTGACCTGCAACTGCCCTGACTTCGCCGTACCCTGCAAACACCTGGCCGCCACGTTCTATCTGCTCGCCGAGGCGTTCGACGCGGATCCGTTCCGGATCCTGCACTGGCGGGGTCGGGACCGGGCCGGATTGTTGGCCCGGTTGCGAGAACTGCGGACCGGCGGCGACGAGAACGCGGCCAAGCCGGGCGACCCGAGGGCCACCGCGACCGCGCCCCGAGGCAGACCAGTGATGACACAGGCTGACTCAGTGGCGACACAGGCTGGCTCAGCGGCGACACAGGCTGACTCAGTAGCGGCGCAGGCTGGCTCAGTGGCGGCGACCGCGCCGCAGGACCGACCAGCGACGGTTCCGACCGCCGGTGCCGGACTGGCCCTGGCCGAGTTGCCCGACGTGCCGCTGGCGGACTCGGTCGACCGGTTCTGGCTGTCGCCAGTGCCCCTGCCGGCCCGTACCCCGGCCCTTCCCGCCCGAGCGGATCTGCTGCTGAGTCAACTCGGTGCGCCCGGCGCGGTAATCGGTGGGCCCGGGTTGATCGAGCGGTTGCGCCAGGCGTACGGGCGCTTCGGAGCGGAGTGACCCCTGACGCCCGGCTATCGGTAGCGACGGCGGGCCCGCCACATCAGCCCGCCGTTGATGAGGAGCGTCACCCCGCAGATCACGCCGGCCAGCCCACCGCCGAGCACGATCAGGGCAGGTAGGGACGCCCAGAGCAGAACGGTCAACAGCAGGAGAAGCCGGCCGCGCCGACCTCGGACCCGGTCATCCATCCGGGCGAAGAAGTCCGGGTCGGTGGCTCGGAGATGGCGGGTGATCTGCTCGAACCGGCGCTGATCCTCTTTGCTGAGCATGCTGGTGGCCTTCCCCTCACGCGTCAACGGTCCGGCGGCATACCCGCTGCGGAGCGGGCTCACGCAACCACTGGAGGAGGAGCTGTCCCCAACCGATGAGAGCTGCCCTGAACCAGTGGGTCAGGACAGCTCTATTCGCTGACTGCTGTTGCCGCCGGTACCTGCCGATACCGGTGAGGCCGGAGTACCCGGTGTTGGCCCGGGGGAGGGCGGTGGCGGGAGGCGGTCTCAGGGGCAGTGGGGGCGGGGGTGGGAGGCGGTCTCAGGGGCCGGGGGAGAGCCGGGCCCGGCGGGGCAGCGGCAGCTTTCCGGTGAGTAGGGCCGCGGGCACGGCGGGGTCGACGGCGTGCAGGGCGTTGACCAGGAGCCGCTGGGTGCGGTAGGAATCGGGCAGTTGCCACCGGACCGCCTCGGGGGGTACCACCCAGCGCACCGGACCCTCCGGTAGCCGGGTCGGGGGTGCGGGGATCCACGAGCCGAGGCCGTGGCGGACCACGTCGAAACACTGGTCCAGTTCGGGCCGCAACGGGTTACCGGGGCGAACCAGGAACATCCACCGCCCGGCCGGGGTGACCGCGACCGGGCCATGACCTCGGTCGGGTCGTACACCGTAGGTGAGGCCGGGGTACGGGCGGGCGGCGTCGATCACCCGCCGGCCCAGATATGCGGGGACCTCGATGACGTCGAAGGCGCGTCCGGTGGCGAGGAGCAGGCCGTGGGGCTGGTGTCGCCACCAGGTGGCGACCCGGGTCGGGTCGCTGGTGGCGGCCTGTTCCCAGTTCTCCAGGGCAGGGTGGCAGCCGGTGGTTCGGCAGTCGGCCCGACCGCAGACGAAGCGTTGCCGGGCCAGGCAGGCGCCGGGGGTCACGTCCCAGCCGTGGGCGGCGTAGCGGACCGCGACCCGGCGCAGTCGTACCCGGTCCAACGGTGCCAGTTGGACGAATCGTGATCGGACACTGCCCCACATTCTTCGGATGACCCCCTAGATCAGCATCGGCGATGGTCTGGATGTTGACGCCGTTACCGGTGGCACCCGTGTTCGTTCTTCTGGACAGGTGGCCGGTTGCAACTTGCACGAAAAACTATGAGGTTGGTGCCCGGGGTTGACGTACATACTGTGCGACCGGGACAGACCGGAAACAACGAACTAACAGAATTAATGACACATCGCGCTCGTAATGCTCGTATCGCCCGACTTGGAGTCGCTGGCGGGGTAAGGGGAGGAACCGGACGTGGATGAGGTGCCGATAGGCCGCCGCGTGGCGTACTGGCGAGGGCGCCGCAACATGTCGCAGCAGGTCTTTGCCGATCGGCTCGGCAAGTCCAAGAGCTGGGTCGACAAGGTCGAGCGTGGGGTACGGCGCCTGGACAAGTACTCGGTGCTGCACGAGATCGCCGACGTGCTGCGGGTCGACGTCCAACTCCTGCTCGGCAAGGACCCGCAGCGTCGTACCGATGCGCTCAACTGCATCGACCAGGTCGAGGTGGAGGCGATCCGCTCGGCCCTGGAACGGTACGAGGCACTGCCGGCCTTCTTCGCACCCTTCGCGGAGGTTCCCCCGCTGGACGACGTACGCAAGTCGGTGCGGCACGCCTGGTTGACCCTCCAGTACGCCAGGTACGGCGTGCTGACCAGGGCGCTGCCGAAGCTGCTGTGCGATGCGCAAGCCGTCGATGCCGCGTACCGGGGTGGTGACGACGCCGCCCAGGAGGCGGCCCACCTGCTCGGGCAGGTCTACCAGATCGCCTCCTCGACCCTGCGCAAGCTGGGGGAACACGAACTGGCCTGGCTGGCCGCCGACCGGTCCATGGCGGTCTCGCAACGCTCCGGTGACCTGCTGTTGGCCGGCGTGGCCACCTGCCGGGTCGGCAACGCCCTGCTCGCCCTCGGCCGTCCCCGCTCGGCGCTGGAGATCAACGTCAACTTCGCCAGCCAGCTCGCGCCGAACGGCTGCCGGGCGGCCAGCCCGCAACAGCTCTCGGTGTACGGGATGCTGCTGCTCCAGGGGGCCATGGCGGCGGCCCGGATCGGCGACAGCGCCAGCGTCCGGGACCTGTTCTTCGGTGCGGAGGAGGCCGCCGGCCTGCTCGGCGCGGACCAGAACCACTACTGGACCAGTTTCGGTCCGACCAACCTACGACTGCACCAGGCTGCCGCCGCCGTCGAACTGGGTGAGGGCGGGCGGGCGGTGGAGACCGATCGGGAGATTCCCCGGGACCGCTTCAACGCGTTGCCGCCGGAACGGCGGGCCCACCACCTGCTCGACCTCGCTCGGGGGTACGCGCAGATCGGCGACATGGAACAGGCGGGGACGACCCTGCTCCGGGGTGACCAGTTGGCCCCGTCGGAGATCCGCTGTCGGCCGATCGCCCACGAATTGATGTCCGACGTCCTGCGTCGCACACGGGGTGCGCCAGCTCAGCCGATAGCGGAGTTGGCTGAGCACATGGGAGTGGGAATATGACCGGGAGACCGGCCGCATGACCGAACGACGTGAGGTTACCGGCCGGCTCGGTGACGAAGGACAGGTCGACGATGTCAGGGGTTTCCCGCGCGGCGTGCTCTACGTGATCGCGTGTGGTTCACCGCTGGCCCGGGAGGTGGGGCGGCTGGTCGCGCTCGGCCAGGCGGACGGCTGGGACGTGTGTGTGGTGACGACACCGGACGGCCGCAAGTTCGTGGACGGGCCGGCGCTGGCCCGACAGACCGGCCATCCGGTCCGGACGACCTACAAGAACCCCGGCGATCCGGACGTGCTGCCGCCCCCGGACGCGATCATCGTCGGTCCGGCAACGGTGAACACCGTCAACAAGTGGGCCGCCGGGATTACCGACACGCTCGCCCTCGGACTGCTGGTCGAGAGTCAGGGCAAGGGGCTGCCGATCGTCGCGATGCCCTTCACCAACGCCGCGATGGCCGGACACCCGGCCTTCCAGGCCGGACTGGCCCGGCTGCGTGCCTGGGACGTGACGGTGCTCTTCGGGGACGACATCCTGCCTCCGCACGCACCGGGGACGGGCGAGGCTCTGCTTTCCCGGTTTCCGTGGCACCTCGCCCTGGATGCTCTGCGGATCCGGGTACCCGTCACCAGCGGTCCGGGCTGATCAGTGGCCTCTGCCGCGGTGGTCGCCGAACCGGTGGGCTGGTCCGGCGACCACCCGGCCTGCTTCATCCACCCGGCCTGCTTCATCCACCCGGCCTGCTTCATCCACCCGGCCTGCTTCATCCACCCGGCCTGCTTCATCCACCCGGCCTGCTTCATCCACCCGGTCTGCGGCGCCCACCCGGCCTGCTTCATCCACCCGGCCTGCTTCATCCACCCGGCCTGCGGCGACCAGCGATGGCGGGTACGGGCCGGATTGTCGAACCGGCGGGACCGACACCGGTGTCCCGCCGGTAAGCTGGGCCGTCGTGAGCACAACTGGATCCCGTACGGTGCGCGTGGCCGATGTCGTGACACTGCTCGATCGTCGCTATCCGCCCGCCTGGGCCGAACACTGGGACCGGGTGGGGCTGGTGCTCGGCGAACCGTCCGCTCCGGTGCGTCGGGTGGCCTGTGTCGTGGACTGCGTACCGGAGACGGTATCCGAGGCGCTCGCCGCCGGGGCTGACATGATCGTGGCCCACCATCCGTTGCTGCTGCGGGGCGTGTCGTCGGTGGCGCCGACCACGTACAAGGGCCGGATCATCCACCAACTGATCAAGAACGACGTGGCGCTCTACGTCGCCCACACCAACGCCGACGTGGCCAATCCCGGGGTCTCCGACGCGCTCGCCGTACGGCTCGGCCTGACCGACCTGCGTCCGCTGCACCCGTCTGCTCCCGGCAGCCCGTCCGAGGGGCAGGGGCGGGGCCTGGGGCGGATCGGCCGGCTACCGCAGCCGATGACCCTGGCCGAGTTCACCCAGCACACCGGCCAGGCATTGCCCGCCACCAGCTGGGGGGTACGCGCGGCCGGTGACTCGAACCGGATGGTCAGCACGGTCGCGGTCAGCGGCGGGGCGGGCGAATCGTTCCTGTCCGACGCCATCAGCGCCGGGGTGGACGTCTACCTCACCGCCGACCTGCGGCACCACATCGCCAGCGAGCACATCGCCGACGGCGGCCCGGCCCTGCTGGACGCCGCCCACTGGGCGACCGAACGGCCGTGGCTTGACGAACTCTCCGCCCACCTGCGGGACAGCCTGGGCGTGCCGACACTGGTGTCCGACCTGGACACCGACCCGTGGACGGTGCATGTCGCACCGCTCGCATCCCCCGAGGACACCATGAACAAGGAGCCCCGCCTGTGAAGGCCGACCCCAAGGACCAGCGCCGTCTACTCGACCTGCAGGCGGTGGACACCGCCCTGGCCCAGCTCGCCCACCGTCGCCGTACGCTGCCCGAACACGCGGAACTACACGCGCTGGCCCGGGAGCTGTCCGCGCTGGAGGACGAGCGGGTTCGCGCCCAGGTGGCCGTGGACGACCTGGACCGGGACATCAGTCGGCTGGAGAAGGACATCGAGCAGGTGCGGGTCCGCAAGGACCGGGACCAGGCGCGGCTGACGATGGGCACCGGCCCGGCCCGGGAACTGGAGGCGTTGCAGCACGAAATGGTCTCGCTCAACCGGCGGCAGACCGAGCTGGAGGATGCCGAGCTGGAGCTGATGGAGCAGCGGGAGACCGCCCAGGGCGTACTGGACGGGGTCGAGGCCCGGCTGAACGATGCTCGGAAGCGGCGTACGGCGGTCGAGGAGCGTCGGGACCAGACGCTGGCCGAGATCGCCAAGGAGGAGCAGTTCAAGACCAGTGCCCGGCAGCCGCTCGCGGATGACCTGCCGGCCGACCTGGTGGCGCTCTACGACAAGATCCGGGAATCCTCGGGTGGGCTCGCCGCGGCGCTGCTCACCGCCGGTCGGTGCGGCGGTTGCCGGCTGGAGTTCTCGGGCATGGACCGGGCCCGGATCAAGGCGACCGCCCCGGACGAGGTGGTGCGCTGCGAGGAGTGCCGGCGCATCATGGTCCGGACCAACGAGTCGGGACTGTGAGCCGACTCCGGGTAGTCATCGAGGCGGACGGCGGCGCGCGGGGCAACCCCGGGCCCGCCGGCTACGGTGCGGTGGTCCGGGACGCGGATACCGGCGAGGTGCTGGCCGAACGCTCCGAGTCGATCGGGACCGCCACCAACAACGTGGCGGAATACCGTGGGCTGATCGCCGGCCTGGAGGCCGCGCACGAGGTGGGCGCGACCGAGGTGGACGCCCGGATGGACTCCAAGCTGGTCGTCGAGCAGATGTCCGGCCGTTGGCAGATCAAGAATGCCGGGCTACGGCCACTCGCGGCGCAGGCGGCCGGTCTGGTCCACCGGTTCGAGTCGGTGACCTTCGGTTGGATTCCACGCGAACGCAACCGGCACGCCGACGCGCTGGCCAATGCCGCAATGGACCTGGCAGCGGGGAAGCCACCGAAGCCCACCCCGGCTGCGCCCACGCCGACCCCGGCTGCGGAACCTACGCCTACGGCCGTCGAGCCGGAGCCGGCGTTGGCGTTGGCCGGACCGGATGCCACCGCCCGGGCCCGGGAGCACGAGGTCGCCGCCCAGGCGTCGACGGCGCGTACCTCCTGGGAACCGCGACCGGCCGCGACCGCGACCCGGCTGGTGCTGGTCCGGCACGGTGCGACGGAACGGACCGTGCAGAAGCGCTACTCCGGTCGGGGTGACGTGCCGCTGTCGGACCGGGGGACGGCCCAGGCGCGGGCGACGGCCGGGCGCGTGCTTGCCCTGGCCCCATCGGTCGCGGCCGTGGTCAGCTCACCCCTGTCCCGGTGTACGACCACCGCCGAGGAGGTCGCCCGTGCGCTCGGGGGTGCCCCGGTGGTCACCGAGGCGGACCTCGTGGAGTGCGACTTCGGCGCGTGGGAGGGGCACACCTTCGCCGAGGTGCGGGACCGCTGGCCCGAGGAGATGGACGCCTGGCTGGCCTCGCCGACCGTCGCGCCGCCCGGCGGGGAGTCGTTCGTCCAGGTCACCACCCGGGTACGCCGGGCCGTGGCGGCGCTGCTGGCGACGTACCCGGGGGAGACCGTGGTGGTGGTCTCGCACGTCTCCCCGCTGAAGATCATGCTGCGGGACGCGCTCGCGGCGGGCGACGCGTTCCTGCACCGGCTCTACCTCGACCCGGCCGGGGTGTCCGTCCTGGACGTCTGGCCGGACGGCGGGATCGCCGTCCGGACCATCAACGACACCGCGCACCTGAGCGGTATCTGACCCACACCTGTCCGACGTCTGAACGGCTTCCTCGCCAGTGCGCCGCTCAGGCGAGGAAGCCGTGTACGGCGTGGGTGAAGGCGGCAGGGTCGTCCAGCCAGGGGAAATGGCCGCCGCCCGGCAGCACCGTTACCTCGGCCGCCGGGAACAGATCGGCGAGCAGTTGTGCGGCGGCCGGCGTCGGTGACGTGTCGAGTTCCCCGGCGACGATCAGGACCGGTGCGTCGAGTTTGGCCAGCCCGGCCCGGACGGCGGCCACGTCCGGCTCGAAGTCGGCGTAGAAGCCGTCGGCGGCAGCATCCGAACGCTGGCTCGGCTCGTTTTCGCTGTGCGTGCGGGCCCGCTCGTCCCACCGGCCGTACGAGAACGGTGCGGTGGCCGCCCGTAGTGGGGCGATCTCCTCCGCTCCGGCACCCCGGGCCGCCGCGTTCCGCCAGTCGTTGAACGCCGTGCTCGCCGCCTCGAACCACCACTCGCCGGAGCGGGCGTTGGCTGCCTCCAGGAAACCGACCGCGTCGACGCCGACGGACCTCAGTCCCGGGGTGACCAGCACGAGCTTGGCCAGTCGTTCGGGAAACCGGGCGGCGTAGAGTTCCGCGACGTTGCCCCCGGCCGAGTGCCCCAGCAGTTCCATACGGTCCAGGCCCAGGTGGACACGGAGCGCCTCCACGTCGTCGACGATCCGGTCGCAGCGGTAGGTCGCCGGATCGTCCGGCACCGCCGAGCCGCCGGTGCCCCGGTTGTCCAACACGATCAGGGTTCGGTACGCGCTCAGCCCACCCAGGTCCTCCAGGTAGGCGCCGGCTCGCCCCGGTCCGCCCGGTACGCAGACCAGCGCCGGCCCGGAGCCGAGCACCCGGTACGTGAGTTCGGTGCCGTCGTACGACGAGAAGCTTGGCATCGGACCAGGATCGCAGCCGGCAGCGTGACGATCAATGGGCATCTCGGGACCGGCAATGCGATCGATGCCGGTCCCGAGGCGGTGTATCACGATCAATGCCTGCCGCTCGGCGCAGATCGTTCGCCGTTCGGCGCACCATCACTCGCAGTCAGCGTGACCTGGGTCACCAAATCGATAGCGTTCCGCCGTCGCCTGCCCGCTACGTCCCCGGAGGTGTGACAGATGGCTGCCCCGGAACCGGAAGCCCCGCCACCCGTGGTCTATCGGGCCAAGGACAAGAGCCCATGGAACTGGCTGCTCTTCCTGCCGATCGTGGTGCCGCTGATCCCGCTGCTGTTCAACCTGGACGCCCCCCGCCTGTTCGGCTTTCCGGCGTTCTACTGGCTGCAACTGGCCTTCATCCTGCTCGGGGTCAGCACGACCACGGTCGTCTACCAGTTGACGAAGAAGCGGCGGTGATCCCGGATGTGGCGGGACCATCTCACTGAGATCATCATCTTTTCGTTGCTCTTTCTGCTGGTCAGCGGGATGGGGTTCGTAGCGGCCCGGTGGCGGGCACCGCAGGACATGGCCCACCTCGACGAATGGGGGCTGGGCGGCCGCAGCTTCGGCGGCTGGGTCACCTGGTTCCTGGTCGGCGGCGACCTCTACACGGCGTACACCTTCGTGGCCGTACCGGCGCTGCTCTTCGGGGCAGGGGCGGCCGGGTTCTTCGCCGTGCCGTACACGATCATCGTCTATCCGTTGGTGTTCCTGGTGCTGGTCCGGCTCTGGTCGGTGTCGCACCGGCACGGGTTCGTCACCCCGGCCGACTTCGTCCGTACCCGGTTCGGCTCGCCGACCCTGGCGCTGCTGGTCGCGATCACCGGCATCGTGGCCACCATGCCGTACATCGCGCTGCAACTGGTCGGCATCGAGGCGGTGCTCAAGACCATGGGCATGACCGGGGAAAGCGCGCTCGCCCGGCACCTGCCGATCATCGTGGCGTTCGCCATCCTGGCCGCCTACACCTACCAGTCCGGGCTTCGGGCACCGGCGCTGATCGCCTTCGTCAAGGACACCCTGATCTACATCGTGATCCTAGTGGCGGTCCTCTACCTGCCGTACAAGCTGGGCGGCTGGGGGAGCATCTTCGACGCGGCGGAGGCCAAGTTCGCCGCCACACCCAACCCGAACGACGGCATCCTGCTCAACGGCAACAACCAGTTGCAGTACATGACCCTGGCGCTTGGCTCGGCGCTGGCGCTCTTCCTCTACCCGCACAGCCTGACCGGGGTGCTGGCCAGCCGCAGCCGGGACGTCATCAAACGGAACATGTCCGCGCTGCCCGCGTACAGCCTGCTGCTCGGGCTGATCGCGCTGCTCGGCTACATGGCGATCGCCGCCGGGGTGAAGCCGCTGCCCGGTGCGACCCCCGGCACGGTGGACAACAACACGGTCGTACCGCTGCTGTTCGAGCAGCGCTTCCCGAGCTGGTTCGCCGGGATCGCGTTCGCCGCAATCGGCATCGGGGCCCTGGTGCCGGCGGCCATCATGTCGATCGCCGCGGCCAACCTCTTCACCCGCAACATCTACAAGGAGTACCTGCGTAGGGATGCCTCCCCGGCACAGGAGGCGAACGTCTCGAAGATCACCTCGTTGGTGGTGAAGGTCGGCGCGGTCGCCTGCATCGTCTTCCTGGACCCACAGTTCTCCATCGACCTGCAACTCATCGGCGGCGTGATCATCCTCCAGACCCTGCCGGCGGTGGCGCTGGGCCTCTACACCCGGTGGTTCCACCGAGGCGCGCTGATCGCCGGCTGGGCCGCCGGCATGGGCCTGGGCATGTGGATGCTCTACGAGATCCCCAACGCGGCGACCAAACGAGCCCACTTCGGCGGATCTGCGTTCCCACTGGAACGCTTCGGGTTCGACACCCCGAAGACCGTCTACGTCGGCCTGGTAGCCGTCGGCGTCAACCTGCTCGTCGCCGTACTCAGCACCCTGATCCTGCGCGCCGCCCGCGTCGCCGAAGGCCCGGACGGCACGACCCACGACGACTACTTCGCCGACGCTGACACCGACGCTGACGCCGACGCCGACACCGACGTGAAAGACATCCCAGGAGCTTGAATGTCAAGCAGCGGCCTTGGTGAGGTGATGCGACCAGGCGGTCGCCTCGTCGTAGAGGCTGCCGGTTTTGAGGCATCCGTGCAGGATGCCGACGAGCCGGTTGGCGAGTTGCCGCAGCGCGGCGTTGTAGCTAGATGATTGAGTCCTAAATCCCTGCTGGTCAATGGTCGTATGCGATGAGTGATCTTGGGTTGGGTGCGCCGATGTTGGTGTTGTGCCAGATCACGGCAGCCAGGGCGAGTAGGCGTTGACCGACGCGGGCGAACAGGCCGTCGTGTCGGCGGGCTCCGTGTCGTTCCAGGGAGAGTTGGCCTTTCAGGCTCTGGAAGATCGACTCGATCCATTGGCGGGCGCGGAGCAGGGCTTTCTCGGCCGGGGTGCGTGGGGCGTCGGCCTTGGCGTTGGCGCGTTTCGGGCGGACCAGGTGGATGCTCCGCAGGTCGCAGAACTGGTCGAACTCCGGGCTGGCGAAGCCACGGTCGGCCAGGATGACCTGCCCGTCGGCGATTAGGTGGTGGTCGGCCTCGATGAGGGCGGCCATCACCTCCCGTTCGTCGAGTTTCGGGTTGGCCAGGCACCACAGCACGGGCATGCCCTCGGCTGTGGCCAGTAGATACAGGCGCATGCCCCAGAAGTAGCGGGAGTGTGAGGCGCTGTAGCCGTAGCCGGCGTCCCCGGCCAGGTCCGAACGTTTCGTGGTCTCCCGCGAGGTGCCGCACGGTACCGGGGTGGAGTCGATCAACCTGAGGATCGGGGCACTGGTCGGGGTGACATGGGCCAGGGCCCGGAGCACGGTGGCGATGAGCTGACCGCTGCCGCGGACCCGTTTGCCGTAGCCGGACGCGGTCGGCAGGTACGGGAACATGTCGCGCAGGTGGGTGCCGGCCCAGCGGATCCAGTGCCGTTCACGAGGGAAGTCGAACAGGACCTGGGTGATCATCAGGCAGACCAGTTCGGCGTCGGACAACCGCTGGGGCCGGCCGGGACGGCGGCGACGCGGTACCAGGTGATCGTCTACGAACACGTACAGTGCGGTCAGAAGGGTGTTGATGTCAGCTGTCACGAGCAGACAACGACACCCTTCCCTGTACCAGTACGCCGGCACCTCCCACCAGCAAAGATTTAGGACTCAATCATCTAGTGCCGCGGGCGCGTTGCCGGTCGTAGTAGGCGCGGGCACCCGGCGAGGTCGTCAGTGCGGTGAACGCCTGGGTCATCAGCGCGTCGATGAGCCGGTCGTTGTGGACAAACCGGGCAGCGACGGTCTTCTTCTTGCCGGACGCACGGGTGATCGGGCTGGTCGCGGCGTAGTTCTTGCGGGCCTTGGCCGAGGCGTACCGGTCGTGGTCGTCACCGAACTCAGCGAGCACCCGGGCGCCGAGGACGACACCGAGTCCGGGCTGGGACAGGATGATCTCAGCATCCGGGTGCTGGCCAAAATGGGCCTCGACCTGCCCTTGCAGGGTCTTGACCTGCTCGTTGAGGGTGGCCAGCAGCGCGACCAGGGCACGCACCGACACGGCGTACGCGGCGGTGACCAGGGCCGGCTGGCCGAGGTGCTCGGCGCGCAGGACGGCCTGGATCGCGGCAGCCTTCGTCGGGATGTCACGGCGGCGGGCGCGTTTGAGGGCCGCGCTGATCTGGCTGATACTCAGCCTCGCGGCGCTCGCCGGGTCGGGTGCCTTCGCAAGCAGTTCCAGGGTGTCGGCGGCGTCGAGGTCCTCGAACGCTGCGAGGGCGGCGGGGAAGTACTCCCGCAACGCGTGCCGCAGCCGCTGCCCGGCCCGGGTGCGTTCCCAGATCAGCGTCTTGTGTGTCCGGGTAACGACCTTGACCGCCTCGGCCTCGGCGCTGTCCCCGGCGACCGGGCGCAGTTGGTGCGAGTCGGTGCGCACCATGTCGGCCAGCATGTGCGCGTCGGCCGTGTCGCTCTTGGCACCGGACACGCCGAGCCGTTCCCGATAGCGGGCCGCCTGCAACGGATTGACCGCGTACACCGTGTATCCGGCGGCGACCAGCGCCTGGACCCACGGCCCCCGGTCGGTCTCGATACCGATCTTCACCCGCGCGGCAATGTCGGCGGTGTCGGCGGGGTCGTCGCCGAACCATTGGCCGATCATCGCGTGCAGCCGGGTGATCCCCGTGACGCCCTCGGGCAGCCGAGCCTTGGCCAACCGGCGGCCGGAAGCATCCATCAGCTCGACGTCGTGGTGGTCCTCCGCCCAGTCATCTCCCACGAACAGCAACACGTCTCCCACCTGTCGAATCGATCACCTCCGGTAGCCAGGAGGAGAACCATCAGCGACCTAATGAAGCAGTGCTCACGCCGCAACCGGACGGGCACGACATCCCATCAGCGATCAACTCTCCACACCGACCAGCCAGGGCACGATCTTTCATCAGGACTCGATGTCCAGGAACGACGAGTGCTCACCAACTGGCGGCTACCTACCCACCAGGAGTTTGCCGGATGGCTCACTCCCAGAACTCATTAGGAACGGCCCCGTCTTATCGCCTTCTGCCTAGGAAGGGCCCCTTCCTAACACGTCAGCGGAAGCCGGATGTCGATCAGTCGCCGAAGGCGCGGTAGAGCAGGAGCAGGCCGATCGCCGTACCGAAGATCACGATCACGGTCCTGAGCACGGCGGGCGGCAGGCGACGGACCAGCCGGGCACCGAGATAGCCGCCGGTGATGGTGGCTGGCGCGACCACCGCGACGGTCGCCCAGTTGACCGGGCCGAAGAGGGCGAAGACGGTCACCGTGGTCAGCCCGACCACCGCCGACAGCAGGTTCTTGAGCGCGCTGACCCGGACCAGCGTCTCGTCCAGTACCAACGAGAGCCCGGCGACCAGCATCACGCCGAGCGCCGCGCCGAAGTAGCCGCCGTACACCGCGCCGAGCGCGACCATGGCCTGCAGGGCCACGGTCCGCCGGCGCGGGCCCAGGTCGCGGGGGTGGCCGACCAGACGGCGCAGCCGGCTCTGAAACGCCAGTACGGCCGTCGCGCCCAGCACCAGAAACGGTACGACCAGCTCGAACGCCCGGGCCGGGGTGACCAGCAGCAGCGCGCAACCGGCGCCGGCGCCGAGGATCGTGGTGGGCAGCAGTCTGGCCACGCTGCGGTGGTCCGGCAGGTCGACGTAACTGCCGGCGACGCTTGACAGGTAACCCGGACAGACCGCGACAGAATTACTCACATTCGCCGGTACGGGCGGCAGCCCGATCGCGATCAGCGCGGGGAACGTGATGAGCGACCCGCCACCGGCAACCGCGTTGATGGTGCCCGCGGCGAGCCCGGCGGCGAGCAGCAACGCTGCCTCGGTGAGTTGCACGTTTTTCGAGGCTAGTGCCTGGATGGGGTGCTCGCAGTAGGGAAGATCATGCCCATGGTCGGGCGTTGTTGACAGTGCGTAGAATCATCGGCGCGACGGACGAGTCGACCGGGCGGTCGCGTCGGTGGGCCAGCGGGCCCGCCGCCGAGGAACGTCCGGACTCCATAGGGCAGGGTGGTTGCTAACGGCAACCCGGGGCGACCCGCGGGACAGTGCCACAGAAAACAAACCGCCACGCTGGGTGTTTCGTGTCGAAAGACGCGGATCTGGCGCGGTAAGGGTGAAACGGTGGGGTAAGAGCCCACCAGCATCCCGGGTGACCGGGATGGCTAGGTAAACCCCACCCGGAGCAAGGTCAAGACAGGGCCATCACCGCGAGGTGACGGTTCGCGCAGGCGATTGAGGGCGGCCCGCCCGATGCCTGCGGGTAGACCGCTGGAGCCTGCCGGCAACGGTAGGCCGAGATGGATGGCCGCCACCGGCAGCACCGGCAACGGTGCCGTCGGGACAAAATCCGGCGTACAGGTCGACTCGTCCGTCGCCCAACAGCTCAGAGCCACGATCAAGGCTCTGAGCTGCTTGTTTATGTAGGTGCCTTTGGTTGACCTTGGTCAGCGTTGGGCGGCTTCTGACGGCCCGGTGACGGCCCAGAGACGGCCCAGGAAATCTGACTCCCTGATCAGTTGACCCTTGCCGGTGGCGCGGTCGTCTGTCCGTCTCGGCGGCCTGGTGTTCGCGGCTGGCGGGTAGGGGGGCGGATACGGGCTCGGCGGTGGAGGTGCTGCCGCAACCCGGTGACCCGGTGGTAAGCCAGTCCCGGCGCGGCAGCCGGAAGCCCCAACCACGACGGCGGTCAGCCACGTCGGCTTCCTTCCAGACCTTCAGCCCTTCCGCGTCGAACGCCTGAGCCAGTGCCGCCCGTACTTCGTTGACGGGGTGCCTTGCATGGGCCGACTGCACCTTCGCCCGGGCTCGCTCGAACTTCTCCACATATGCCTGAACCGCTGGCATGTCCCGCTCGTATCCGGTCGGCTCGTATCCGGTCGGCTCGGACAGCGCGTCGTCCTGGTTCACGAGCGCCAGTTTGCCGGATCGGCGTCCTGGGACGGCAGCTCCTGTCGCGCCGCGCGGTGGATCTTTGGCGCGGTGCCTTGACGCGGGGGAGAGCATCAAGGCACTCGCCTCGTACCTCGGCCATGCCGACCCCGGTTTCACCCTCCGGGTCTGCCAGACCCCACCGCGCCGCGCCCAAGTCAACGGCTCCAATCGGCCCACGACAACGACTTGTGCGTCAACGTTGCTATGTAGCCCTCGCCACCAACATCAGGTGCACGGGATTCGGCATGAGAGGACCTTGCGACGGCGGCCAGCCTGTCGTCCTTACCTTGCTGGATCTGCCGCGCATCTGTTGTCGGATCACAGGTGTTGTCCGACAACAGATCCGCGACACTCGTCCGCCAGTTGAGGCGCGACAAATCAGCGACCTAGAGGCGCAGGTTGATCGTCAGTCTGGGACCGCCGAGCGCACGACGAGTCGGGGAGCCGGCTGCGGTGGTTCCCCGTCAGTCGTCGCTGCGGGCTCGTCCTGGGCCTGCCCGGTGGTTTTGGCGGCCGGCTGGGTATCGGCACCGTTGGTAGTCTCTGGTACGCCTACGTGCGCTGGTATCAGCAACAGTGCCACCAGATCCTGCCAGACGTGCACCATGATGGCTAGCAGTAGGCTGCCCGAGACCAGATAGATGATGGTGAACAGGGCGCCGAGGGCGGCGATGCCGACCATCCCTTTGCGACCCTGGTACGCGTGGGCCGCCACGAACAGTGCCAGGCTGGCCATCGCGACCAACGGTAGGGGCAGGTCGTATATTTGCGTGCCGGCTGCGATAAGAAGACCGCGGTAGACCGCCTCCTCCGTGATGCCGGCGGTAACCGCCAGCGCCACCGCCAGCCGGCGCTCGTGCGGGGTCCGCGGGACTATCACGGCGATTCGGGCCCGGGCGGGGATCATCTCTCCCCGGCGCATCCGGTGCCGTGCGCGCAGACCACCGACCAAGGTCATCACCAGCATGTACGCCGCCAGCAGGTAGTCGAGGCCGTCGCCACTGGGCCAGGCCCAACCGAGGTCAGCAATGGACAGATCGGCGCTCTCGAACGCGATGAGCGGGACGAAGGCCGCCAAGACCCATGCCCCAACGATCGAGTCGCGATAGAACCGGGGCCGCTGTCCCGGGTCGTCGGTGAGCTGTCGGCTGAAGCGGTGACGGTGCTTCATTCCCAGACCTGTTCCGGCCAGGATGATGGTCAGCAGCGCCGCAATTAGAATATGCGTGGTCAGTTCCGGAGCCCCGTTCACGAGTGACAATCCTGGTCACCCGGTGAGACGGTGACAATCCTTCAATCGGCGCGAGCTTGTGCGTGACACCCAGGCCAGGAGAATCCGCACATGGTGCGCTTCGTGTGCTACGTAGCATTACGCCGAGTTGGCCTGGATACCGTCTGGACGTCCCTGACGGCAGCGCGTCCGAGTGAGCAATTGCGACAACGCTGAGGTCGGGAACGCCCCGCTCGACCGGGGTGATGATGCTGCCCGTACTTCTCGTCGTCAATTTGCTGAAGGCACGACGGGGCGGTCCGTGCCGACCTCCACGACGTACGCGGTGAAATCAGTCATGTCATGGAGTCGGGATGCCTGGTTGTCGTACTCGGGCTGTCCGCCTTCGCGCAGGCGCAGCGCCTCGCGAAGGACCTGATGCCAGCGCTCGTCGTAGTAGGAGAGACCCCAGCGGCCGGCACCCGACTTGGTGGTCATCTCTCCGGTGACGATCAGGTGGTGCAGGCGGGCGACCCCGAGAACGCAGAGTTGAGTGCGATGTCCACCCTGCAGCCACCCCGTCGGCGCGGCCGCCTGGTTCGGCCTCGCTATTCCTCAGGTGTCCTGGCCGTCTTCACTCGGTTCACGGCGCAGCGCCTCCGGTCGGTGTGCGACATCTCTACCGGAGTCGTCGTTGCGGATCCGGTACTGCGGGTGCTCCAGTGACGCGTTGACTGGGTGCCCCCGGACCTTCACGCGTTCGGTTATTTCCTCCTTGACGGTCCCGTACGCCCGACCAGAGTGGCTGGCCCATGAGACGTGGTCACCCTTGCGGAATTTGTCGCCCTCAGCCATGTTGCTGGGGTACCCGCGGCCCGCACCTCGAAACGACCGGTGGATGGGTTGGCCCACGATCTCCGGCTGGGCATCCGTCCGGTCTGGCTGCTGCTCGGGCCGGCCCTCGCCGCGTCGTTGGGTGCCTTTCTGCTGGCCGTCACCGTCGGGCCGGTATGGGGTGCAATCCAGCAGACCTTGGATCTGTCGACCTTGACGATGGGCTGGACCTTCGTCACCTACCTGCTGTCGGCGGTAGTGGCGGTTCCAGTCGGCGCTCTGGTCGGCCGACGGTGGCCTACTGCCGTCACGTTGCCCGCAATCGTGCTGCTGGTCTTCGGATCGCTGCTGCTCGCGTTCGCCCCCGGAATCGGAGGGTGAGCCACCGTAGGCGGGCATGCTCGCTGGCAGATCCGGATTCGGGATCAGAGGCCGAACGAGGCTCGGCAGCCATCGTCCAGCCCGTCGACCGTCACGGTTGGTCGCTGGTGCTGTTGCCACCTCTCCCGCGTCAGACGCAGGCGGTCGGAGACGACGGCCGCACCGTCCCGGGCGTCGACGGAGATCCCGTCGTGCTCGTAGCCGAGTTTGCGGGACACCCCTTGCGAGGAGTGGTTGTCCTGGAACACCTCGGTCAGCGCGGCGGTCGCACCGAGATGTTCGAAGGCAAGGGTGAGCAGCCCGATCCTCGCTTCCGTTCCATAGCCTCTGCCCTGATGATCCAGGCCCAGCCAGGCCGAGGTCGTCACCTGTCGTACCACCGGGAAGTCTCGCGCCCGAAGCGTAACCACGCCGATCGGCTGGCCTGCCCGGAAGACGCCCAGCCCGAGCCGCCACGCTGCCACGTCCCAGGAGGCCAGCTGGCTCCAGTGGCTCCGTAGGACGAACCGCGCCCGGTCCGTGTGGGTGCCGTCGGTCCATGGGGTCAGAAACGGCCGCTCGCCGGGATGATGCACACCCTTGCCGGCGAGGTCGGCAAGCTCAGCGAGCTCGTCTTCGCGCGGGAGGCGCAGTTGCAGGTGCGGTGTGACGATGGTGAGGCGGTACAACGGCCACAGGTCGGCGAGCATGCTCGGTATCCTTCAGGCCAAGATCTGCCTGGTCAAACGATATGTTCACCGATCTCGGCGCTTCTCGGTCCCGGTCAGGGAGTCGGTTCGGTGATGCGGGTACGGAGTTGTTGCTCAGCCGCGTCCAACTCGGTCCAGAGGTCGAACCAGACCCGGCTACGGGCCTGGTTACCGCGATCGAGACCGACGACCGCGATGCTGTGGACGCCCCACAGGATGTCGTAGTCGTCGGGTGGTGAGTCGACCCCGATCGCGAACGACGCGGCCAGAGCGGCCCGGGTGACGATCAGCTTGTCCGGGGCGTCGGGATCGCGGCGGCCGGCGGTGAGGAAACGCGGATCGTCGGTGATCTTCATCCAGCGCACTGTCGCGCCCGGCACCTGCTGGTCGAGGATGTCGGCGACCGACTCTCGCACCGTCTTGGCCGGATCGTCGCCCAGCCAGTGCAGGAAGTGGTCGCTCTCGACGAGCTTGGTGAAGTCGTCCCGGGGCGGCCCGTACGTTGGGTTGGGCTCGAACTCGCCGGTGAGCTGACCGGCGTCGTCGACCTTCCAGGTGCCCCGGATGGCCTCCGCCGGGATGTAGCCGTCCGGGTCACCGATGAGTGTGCGGTCCACCTCGGCGACCGAGCCGCCCGGGTTCCGCGCCGCCTCCGCAACGAGCGCGGACGGCAACTCTTCCCGTCGCTGGTGGTCGTCGTCTGCACCCGATGCCGTGGCCATGACCGCCAACCTACGTGCCGCCGGGCAACGGATCGCCTGGGCCTACCCCTCCGACCGTACGATCTCCCGCGCCGCACAGGGTCTGCTCCTCCAGCATGTGGCCGGTCTCGTTCGCGTTGATCGTCGATGACGGGGCAATCGGTGCCACGCTCGTTCAAGGTCCGGTCGCCGGGCTCGGACCGACCGATGGGGGTGTCGTCTCGGACGAGGAGCCCGGGTCGTCGGTGAGCGCGGACCGGGAAGGAGCAGTACGGCCGATGTGGATGTAGAGCTTCTTGCGGTCGCGCGGGTCGACGGTGTGCAGTTCGGGTTCCGGGAGCTGGTATCGGGCGGGCCGCTGATGCTCTGCGCACAGCCGTTCGGCGTTGTAGACGCGGGTGAATCTCCAGAGCATCCTGGCGAAGTTGGTCTGCCCGTGGGCGAGATGACGCGCGACGATACCGGCGGTACGGGCGAGCGCGACGACGCCGAGGTGCTTACGGTTGATCACCGCCTGGGTGCGGACCAACTCCTGGTAGAACTCCGGCAGCGGCAGTCGGGTGGGCAGCACCGCGTGCTGGATATCGAAGAGACGATAGTCGGAGGTGGTCAACTTACGAGATTCGGTGTGCCAGATCTCGGTTCCGGGATATGGGGTCATCACCGAGAGATGGACGATTTCCGGCACGCTCATTGCCCATTCACGGACCACGCGGAACTGTTCCCTGTCCCACTGCGGGTCCACGATGAGGTTGATGGCGACCGCGAGGCCGAGCTTCCTGGCCTGCTCCAGCGCCATCATGTTCTCGTCCGGGCTGATGCGCTTACGGTAGAGGTCCAGCCCTTCGGCGTCCAGCGCCTCCATGCCGAGGAATATGTAGTTCAGTCCGAGGCGTCTCCACCGGGCGAACACTTCTGTGTTGCGTAGCAGTACGTCGGCTCGGGTCTCAAGGTAGTACTGCTTACGAATTCGGCGGCGCTCCAATTCGGCGGCTATCGCGTCACCGTGTTCGGGACGGATGAAGGCCACGTCGTCGACGATGAAGATGCCTGGCTCCTTGACCCGGGCTATCTCGTCGGCGGCCACTCCCGGGGAGAGCTTGCGATAGCTGCGCCCGTAGAAGGTCCATGCCGAGCAGAACGAGCAGTCCCAGGGGCAACCCCGGGTGAATTCGACGGAGGCCGCCGGGTCCAGGACCCCGATGAAGTAGCGGTTGCGACGTCGAATCAGCTCTCGGGCCGGGCGTGGGGTGTCGATCGATTCCAGAAGTCGCGGTTGTGGCCCGGTGCCCTGCAGGGTGACGGCGCCGGGTGCCTCGTGGGCAGCTCCGTCGCGGGCAGCGGCGAGCAGCGCAACGGTGCCGGTCTCTCCCTCGCCCCGTACGATGGCGTCGATGGCACCTTCCGCCTGCTGTAGGACATGGTCGGCGATGAACGAGACCGAGTGTCCACCAACGAAGACGTAGGGTGGCCGTTGTCGGTTCTTCAACCAACGGGCGAGGTCTATGACCTCGGGAACGTTGGCCAGATAGTTGAGCCCGAAACCCACCGCATCCGGTTCGAACTCCAGGAACTCCTTCGCCATCTCGGCTTTGCTATGGGTCTGGAGGTCGACGATGCGTACCTGATGACCTGCTTCCTGTAGCGCGGCGGCGACGCACTCGATGCCCAATGGCTCCAATCGAAGGAACAGCTCGGAATACATTAGGACGCTGGGATGTATCAGCAGGACTTTCATGTTATCCACCCCGCCTGCTCATGGCCAAGGCACGCAATCTGATCCTCGCACATGAAGGGAGACAGGGGTGGCAAATGGGAAGCGCGTTTCCTTTTGCGTGCGTAGGGATCAGCGGAACACCGGCGAGAAATCCTCCCATATCACAGGTATGCCATTCGGGTTCCTTTGTCAATGATGGTGCGGCGGATTGTCACGCCGGCTCGGCACGTCAGCGCTACCCGCGCCGTATGGAACAACTCCCGGCGTACGGCGGGTCGCGTCCAGCCGCCGTCCCAGCCGGTGCAGCTGTTGGGCGCGGACCAGAACGCGGCGGATGGGCTGCGCGGGACCTACCCCCGCAGCGGGGACGTGAACGTGACGCATGGAGAAATGTCCTGTCAAGGACTTTCAATGTGTCGCGCGATGTCGAAGGATCTGGTCATGAAGCGGTTGCTGGCGCTCGTGATGTGCCTCGTGCTCCTACCGGTGTCCCCGGCCCAGGCCGGCTCCACCATCCGCAACCCGCTCAACGGCAGCGCCGACCCCACGCTGACCTACTTCAACGGCAACTACTACCTGGCCACCACCCTGGGCAACCGGATCGGCATGTGGCGGTCGCCCACTCTCGCGGGCCTCGCCACCGCACCCGAGACGACGGTGTTCCGTGATGCCGACGTCAGCCGCAACAAGCAGGTCTGGGCCCCGGGTCTCTACCGGTTCGACGGACGCTGGTACATCTACTACACGGCCAGCGACGGCGTCGACGCCAACCACCGGATGTACGTCATCGAGTCCGCCGGCGACGACCCGATGGGGCCGTACCACTTCAAGGCCCGCATCGCCGACCACGGCGAGTACGCCATCGACGGTGAGCCTTTCGTACACAACGGCCGCCGCTACTTCACGTGGAGCGGCCCCGGACGCGGCAGGAGTGGACCGGCACAGATCTATCTACAGGCGATGGACACCCCGTGGTCGACCACCGGTGCCCGGGTCGCACTGCCCGCCAGCGGCGGCTGCGACGAGGTACGTGAGGGTGCGGTGAGTCTGCGCGGAGCGGGCCGTACGTTTCTGGTGTATTCGACCTGCGACACGAGCAAGCCCGACTACCAGTTGTGGATGAAGTCCATCACCGACGGTCAGGACCCGCTGGTACCCGACAACTGGATTCAGCATGCCGGTCCGGTTTTCTGGCGCAACGACGCCGCCGGCGTTTTCGGTCCGGGGCACAACGGCTTCTTCAAGTCACCCGACGGCACCGAGGACTGGATCGTCTACCACGGCAAGACCACGTCGGAGTACACCTCCGCTGGCCGGACCACGCGGGCACAGAAGTTCACCTGGAACGCCGACGGAACGCCGAACTTCGGCCGGCCGCTCGCCCTGGCGGACACGGTCGTGCCGCCGTCCGGCGACCCGTGGGCCAGCCAGGACCCGGGGGCGGCCCGCGGCTACGTCGTGGGGGAGGAGAAGCAGTACTTCGACCGTACGCCGGAGGATGCCCTCGGCCACTGGTGGCAGCAGCCCAACGGGACGCTGCGCCACGACACCTGGGGCGGAAGCCTCATCGCCGGCCGGCCCAGCGGCTTCCGGCACGGCACCGAGCAACATGCCTTCGCCCGCACGCCGGACGGTCGGCTCCGGCACCTCTGGTGGACGCCGGGCGTCGGCGTACGCTCCGAGGACTGGGGTACGGGGCTGGCCGGTGACCCGACCGGCATGGTCAGCGTCAACGGCCAGAAGCACGTCTTCGGTCGTGCCCCCAACGGCACCCTCGCTCACTGGTGGCAGGAGCCCGACGGCACGGTACGCCGCGACAACTGGGGTGGCAGTCTGGTCGGCACCCCCACCGCCTACGCCTTCGGCGACGAGCAGCACGTCTTCGCGCGCGGTACGGACAACTCGCTACGGCACTACTACTGGTATCCGAAGATTCCCGACAACCTGCCCGCGGTGGACGACTGGGGTGCGGTCGGCACGGTGCACTCCGATCCGACCGGCTTCGCGTTCGGCCGGCAGCAGCACGTCTTCTATCGCACCGCCAACGGCACCGTGGAGCACCGGTTCTTCGACCACAGTGAGTGGAAGGTCTACACCGAGAACTGGGGCGGCAACCTGGTCGGTACGCCCTTCGCCTTCCGGCACGGGCCGACGCAGCACGTGTACGGCCGGGGCGTCGACGGCGCGCTCTGGCACCTCTGGCGGCAGCCGGGTACGTCCGTACAGGCACAGAACCTCGGCGGTACGCTCACCGGCGATCCGGTCGGTATCGCCTTCCGGGGCGAGCAGCACGTGTTCAGCCGTTCCGCCGACGGCAGCCTGCAAACCCACCTTGGCACCACGGTGACGCCCTGGCCGGGCGGCCAGATCGCACCGTGACCGAGACGACGCTGGTCTGCGACACTCCGTCGATGCTGACGATGCCTGACCCGCCGTGTGCGCTGGTATTGCGGACCGACTTCTCCAATGATGCGACCTGGGCGGCGGTGTGCGCGGCGAGTAGCGCACTCTCGGTCGAGGGGTTCGGGGCAACCCTGTCCTTCGTCAGCGACCGGGCGTTCGCCGACCTGAGCGTTGAGCAGGTGGTGGCGCTACCGAGGGTGGCCGACCGCGGTTTCTTGTTCCTCGTCGACCACGTCACGATCACCAACCCGGAGATGCCACTGGTCGTGCTCGACCTGAACGTCGAGCCGGGACGCTGGTTCCGGGTCGTGCCGGCCGAAATGTGGGGCGTCGAGAACAACCTGACCCTCGCCAACCTGGATTTCCGCGATTTTGCCGACCGCGTGGACCCGGACGGCGTCTTCCGGGGCTTCGCCGGCTAGCGGTGCGACCGGGCCGTCGCTGCTTCATCTCGGCCTCGTCCAGGCCAGCGGGGCGGGGCATGCGGTCTGGTTCAAGCTGCTGCTGCCGTCGCCCACCTGGCTGACCGGTGTACCCAGCCAACCGGTGTACCCAGCCAAGGTGGTCGTACAACCCGGTGGGTCACCGGCGCAGGTTGAATCCGCCGTCACTGGTGATGACCTGACCGACGATCCGCGTCCCGCCTCGGAGGCGAGCCAGCCGATCAACCGGGCGGGATCGGTCGGCTCACCGAACCGCCCGAACGGCGTTGCTCGGATCGTCGCGCTAGTGGGCCCAACTGATGGTGCGGCGGGTCCGCTCGTAGTCCCTGACCAACTCCGCGTCGACCTGTTCGCTCCGGGTCTCGGTGAGCACCACGGTTGCCGTACGCCACTGGCGGGCCTCGATCATCCGGGCCCGCAGCCCGGCCGGTGGGTGGGAGGAGAACAGGGACACGTCGTCACGGACCGACAGTTGCCGTAGTCGGGGCAGGTCCGTGACGCTGGTGCGTGCCTCGTCAGCGGCCACCCGCCAGTGGGCCGGACCACGACCGGCCCTGGCCTCGCGGTGAACCAGCATCGTCACGACGTCCGCCGTCAGGAATGTGTCCAGCAACCGTACGGCGGCGGTCGAGCCGGCCGCCCGGGCCGCCAGTTCGTCGGCGAGATACTCGGCGCGTTGGGCGTCACGCAGGCCGACCCACACCAGCAGCAGGTGGGCGCCGAATAGCAGACGGGAGAGCATCGACTGCAGCATGTTGGCCAGCATCTCGCCGATGACCCCGACGAATCCCACGCCGTCCCCTCCGCCGACGGTGTCGACCGGTCGGACCAGGTCGGCGGCTGAGCCGAGCATGGTGAACGCCGGTTGGGTGAGTAGACCCCGGCGGATGTCACCGTTGACGAAGTGCCCCAACTCATGACCGAGCAGCGCAACCCGTTCCTGCGGACCCAACGAGCCCCACAGCGGTAGTCCGAGGCAGAGCACTCGGCGTCGCCGCAGCCCCACCGAGGTGGCGTACGCGTTGAACGTGTGGTCTACCGCCACCACGTCCGGTCGGGGCGCGCCCACCGCCGCCGCCACCTCGTCGATGAGTTGGTGTAGTGCCGGAGCCTTATCCCGGGGCAGCACGTCGACCAGCGGATCGAGCTTGCCGAGGCGGGGTCGTAGCGCGATGGCCAAGCCGAGTGCGGCGACCCCGAGTACGGTCGCCAACGAGGGGAACCGGTAGGTCGCCAGCCAGCCGCCGCCGACCGCGAGTGCCACGACACCCGCGAGTAACAGCAGCGAGAATGTCACCGTCGTGATCCGGGCCAGGTTCAGCCGGGGACGGTCGAGGCTCCGCTCGGCCAGTTCGGTGAACTGCCGACGGGTCAGCCGGTAGGCGAGTTGGTGGGTTCGCCGGTCGATCCAGCGCCAGCCGAACTCGGGGGAGCGGCGGTTCGGGTCGTACCGGTCGAGGTTCCACTCGCATCGGGGACACCAGGGGATGGCCTCGTGGATGGAGACGGTGGCCGAGGAGCAACGCGCACAGGTTGAGGTGTCGTTCGGTATGGCTGTCACAGGTGGGTGCACGGTGGCAGATGCTGCCGTACCTTCTCCTCCGGGCGACACCACCCGTTAGTGCGATTTCGGCTGCCGGATCGGAAGGACCGGTCGTCGCAACCGTGGACCGGTGGTGCTGCCGGAAAATTGTCTTCGCAGGTCCGACCATCGGTCGACGTCCGAAGCCGGTGACGATTACGCAGATAAATCCGTTGCTGTACAACAGGATTCCGACAAGCGACGCAGTTCGCGGAAACCCCGCTGGTCAGGGTAGGAGCGGGTCTACTGTGGAAGCGGCGCGGACTATTTGCGCGAATCGGTAGCGCGCCGTCGATTTGCGGTGCACAGTGATCCCATGAGCGACAGCGGAAGTGGTGCGCGGTACTTCTGGTGCCTACGACACCACCAGGTCGAGACGGACGCCAACGTGTGTCCCGCGAAGTACGTCTTCGGCCCGTACGCCTCAGCTACCGATGCCGAGAACGCGCTGCAACTGGTGCAGGAGCGTAACGAGGCGTGGGAAGCCGAGGACAGCCGCTGGGCCGGGGAGGAGAGGTAATCCGACGTGGCGAGGGTCCGCGTCGAGGAACTCCGTGGTCTCCGTCGGGGAGACGACCGAGAGCATGTCCCGCAAGGAGGGAACCCAGATGGCCGAAGCAACTAAGGCCACCACCCGGCCGGCTGCCAGACCCACCGGCGCCCGGAAGACCACCGGGGCCAAGAAGGCACCGATGAAGCGGTCCACGGCGGCGAAGAAGGCCGCCACCGTGACCAAGCGGGCCACCGGGGCGACCGCCGCCAAGACCCCCGCCCGCAAGAAGGCGACGACGGCCCGTACCGCCAGCAAGACGGCACCGACCACGGTCCGGAAGACCGCCAAGACGGCACCCGCGAAGAAGGCGACGACGGCGAGGTCGACGACCGCGAAGAAGACGACGACCGCAAAGTCGACGGCGGCCAAGAAGGCCACGGCGAAGCGGACCGCCGAGAAGAAGACGACGGCCGCGAAGTCGACGGCTAAGCAGGCGGCGGTCAAGAAGGCCACGGCGAAGAAGACCATCGCCAAGAAGGCAGCGCCGAAGAAGACCGTCGCGAAGAAGTCGACGGCGAAGAAGACGACGTCGACGCGTCCGGCGGCGGCGCGCAAGACCACGGCGGCGAAGAAGGCACCCGCGAAGAAGGCGACGACCGCGAAGTCGGCCTCGACCCGCAAGACGGCCGCCACGAAGGCGACCGGAACGGCGCGCACGACGGCGGCGAAGAAGACCACCGCGCGGAAGTCGACGGCCGGAACGGTGTCGGCCCGGAAACTGACCGGCCGGAAGACGCCGACCAAGCAGGTCACCGCTCGGCAGTCGCCGGCCAAGAAGGCCGCCCGGGTCGCGGCCCGCAAGACCACCGGCTGAACCCGGGGTACGTGCACCCGGCCCGACAGCGGGTACGACGCACCGTACCGGTCGACCCTACGGTCGACCGGTACGGTGTCCCACACCGCCCACCGGTCACGCCGGTTTGCGAGGATGACCGCCATGGCATACGACGCTAGTTCCCTGCCCGACGTGTCCGGGCTGACCGTGGGCATCATCGGCGGCACCGGCGACCAGGGGCGGGGCCTCGCCTACCGGTTCGTGCGTGCGGGACAGACCGTACTCGTCGGTTCCCGGACAGCCGAGCGCGCGGAGCAGGCGGCCCGAGAGATCGCCGCGCTGCCCGGGGTACCGGCCGACGCCACCGTCTCCGGCGGGGACAACATAGAGGTGGCGTCCCGGGCCGACGTGGTCATCCTCGCGGTGCCGTGGGACGGGCACGCCGTCACCCTCACCGCGTTGCGCGAGCCACTGGCCGGCAAGGTGGTCGTCGACTGCGTCAATCCGCTCGGTTTCGACGGGCAGGGCCCGTACGCGTTGCGGGTCGAGGAGGGCAGTGCGGTGCAGCAGGCCGCCGCCCTGTTGCCCGAGTCCCGCGTGTGCGCAGCGTTCAACCACGTCAGTGCCCCGCTGCTGGCCGACCCGACGATCGACCGGATCGACCTCGACGTGCTGATCTGCACCGAGGACCGGGAGTTGGTGGGGATCGTCGGCGGGCTCGCCGCACTGATTCCCGGCATGCGCGGCATCTACGCAGGCCGGCTGCGCAACGCCCACCAGATCGAGGCGTTCACCGCGAACCTGATCGCGATCAACAAGCGGTACAAGGCGCACGCCGGCATCCGGGTCACCGACCTCTGAGCGACGAATCGCCAGACCCGCCGGGGCGGGGCCGGTGAAGCCCACCGGGGTACGGGACCGAGCGCGCCCGTACCCCGGACGGAACCGGTCAGAAGGTGTGTTCGGCGGCGGGGAACTGCCCGTCGCGTACCTCGTCGGCGTAGCGGCGGGTGGCGTCGGTGAGCACCCCGGCCAGGTCGGCGTACCGCTTGACGAACCGGGGTGCCCGGCCGCCGCGTAGGCCCGCCATGTCCTGCCAGACCAGCACCTGCGCGTCGGTGTCCGGGCCGGCACCGATGCCCACCGTCGGGATCGGCACCTCGTGGGTGACCCGCTTGGCCACCTCACCCGGCACCATCTCCAGCACCACCGAGAAGGCACCCGCCTCGACCACCGCCTGCGCGTCGGCGAGTACGTCCGCAGCGGCCTCGCCCCGGCCCTGCACCCGGTAGCCGCCGATGGTGTGCTCCCGCTGCGGCGTGAACCCGATGTGCGCCATGACCGGGATGCCGGCACCGGTGATGGCCGCGATCTGTGCCGCGAAGCGCCGACCGCCCTCCAGCTTCACCGCGTGGCAGCCGCCCTCCTTCATGAACCGCACCGCCGTGCGCAGCGCCTGGGTCGGCCCCTCCTCGTACGAGCCGAACGGCAGGTCACCGACGACCAGCGTCTGCTTCGTCGCCCGGACCACCGCCCGGACCAGCGGCAGCAGGTCCTCGACGGTCACCGGCACCGTGGTCTCGTAGCCGAAGACGTTGTTGGCCGCGGAGTCGCCGACCAGCAGCACCGGGATCCCCGCCTGGTCGAAGATCGCAGCCGTGTACTGGTCGTACGAGGTGAGCATCGCCCAGCGCTCGCCGCGCTCCTTGGCGGCGAGCAGGTCGCGGGTGCGTACCCGCCGGGTTGCCGGCCCGCCGTACAGCGTCGGCACCTCGGCCGGTGCGGGGGTGACCCCTGACTCGGACATGTGGAACTCCTCTCGCCCTCGAGGCCGCGTTCGCGGTCCCCGGGTTCTGCGCCGATCGTCGCACCGCAGCGGCCGGACAGGGCAGAGTCGAGTGGAAGTTCTCACAACCCGATCGAAACGCCGACGGCCAGACCGGCGACCGGCCAGACCGGCCAGATCGGCGACGGTCAGGAGCCGTGCTCGCGCCAGCGGTTGGTGATGGGCAGTCGCCGGTCCCGACCGAATGCCTTGATCGAGGTCTTGGTGCCGGGGGCCGACTGGCGGCGCTTGTATTCGGCGAGGTCGACCATGCGCAGCACCCGGTCCACCACCGCCGGGTCGTGTCCGGTCGCGATCAGCCCGTCCCGGCCCAGGTCACCGTCGACGTAGCCGATCAGGATCGGGTCGAGTTCGGAATACTCCGGCAGGGTGTCGCTGTCGAGCTGGCCGGGGCTCAGCTCGGCGCTGGGCGGCTTGCCGATCGAGTTCTCCGGGATCGGCGGCTGCTCGCCGCGCCGGGTCGCGTCCTCGTTGCGCCACCGGGCCAGCTTCCAGACCAGCGTCTTCCATACGTCCTTGATCGGGTTGAAACCACCCACCGAGTCGCCGTAGAGGGTGGAGTAGCCGACCGCCAGCTCGCTCTTGTTGCCGGTGGTGAGGACGAGATGCCCCTCCTGGTTCGACAGCGCCATCAGCAGCACGCCGCGTACCCGGGCCTGGAGGTTCTCCACCGCCACCCCGGCCAGCGACAGGTTGGCCAGGAAGCTGTCCACCATCGGCTGGATCGGTTCCACCCGGTAGTCCAGGCCGGTGCGTTCGGCCAGGTCGGCGGCGTCGCTGCGGGAATGCTCCGACGAGTGCTGGCTCGGCATCGACACCCCGACCACCCGGTCGGGACCGAGCGCGTCCACCGCGATGGCCGCCACGACCGCCGAGTCGATGCCGCCGGAGAGACCGAGCACCACCGAGGGAAAGCCGTTCTTGTTGACGTAGTCGCGTAGGCCGACCACCAGCGCCTGCCAGATCTCGGCCTCGTCGGTGACCGGCTTCTCGATCGTGCCGATGGCCGGCGGTCCCGCCGGAGCGGGCAGTGCTCCGGTGACCGGGATCCGGGCGATCCGCATCCCGGCCGGGTCGTCGGCTGGCGGCTCCTCGGTGGCTGGGCGCGCGACGTCCGCCGCCGGCAGTTCCAGATCGTGTACGACCAGCTGCTCGATGAACCGGGGCGCCCGGGTCAGCAGCGTCCCGTCCGGCGTGACGATCATCGAGTCACCGTCGAAGACCAGCTCGTCCTGTCCGCCGACCAGGTTGACGTACGCCACGGCGGCCCCGGCCTCGGCGGCCCGGCGACGCACCAGCGGCAGTCGTACGTCGTCCTTGTTCAGCTCGTACGGCGAGCCGTTGACGCTGACGACCAGGCCGACACCGGCCCGGCGGGCGGCGGTGAACGGGCCGCCGGCCTGCCAGATGTCCTCACAGATGGTCAGCGCGACGTCCACCTCGCCGACGCGGATCACGGTCAGCGTGTCACCGGGGGTGAAGTAGCGGTCCTCGTCGAAGACGCCGTAGTTGGGCAGGTGGTGCTTGAAGTAGGTGGCCACCACCCGGCCGGTGTGCAGTACGGCCAGCGCGTTGCGCGGCCCCTTGCCCGCCACGGACCGGACGCTGTCCGCGGGCGGACCGTCAGCGTCGAGGTAGCCGACCAGCACCGGCACCTCGCCCAGCCCGTCGGCTGCCAGATCGGTGGCGAGCTGGTGCATGGCGGCCCGGGAGGCGGTCACGAAGGACTCCCGGAAGACCAGGTCCTCCACCGGGTAACCGGTCAACGTCATCTCGGGGAAGGCGACGAGTTGTGCGCCCGCGTCCGCAGCGGTACGGGTCCATCGGCGGACCAGTTCGGCGTTACCGGACAGATCACCCACGGTCGTGTTGACCTGGGCGAGAGCGAGGCGCAAGGTCGGCATCACCTCATCTTGCCGTACGTGATCCGACCCGGCAGATCGGAGCCGGCTGTGCCGGCTTCCACCCGGGCAGATCGGAGCCGGCCGTGCCGGCTTCCACCCGGGCAGATCGGAGCCGGCCGTGCCGGCTTCCACCCGGGCAGATCGGAGTCGGCTGTGCCGGCTTCCACCCGGGCAGATCGGAGTCGGCTGTGCCGGCTTCCACCCGGGCAGATCGGAGCCGGGCCCGGCGGGTCGCGCCCCCGTACAGTGGTGCCGGGTGTGGCCGGCGTAACGTCGGCGTAATCAGGGCGGTGGAGACTGGGCGGTCAAGCTGCCCGACGCCCACCCCCCCGGTCGGAGGTGAGCGCCCGGCCGGTCTGGTACGAGCAGAGTTGTCGCGAGGGGTGGAAGTGGACCGTCAGCAGGAGTTCGTGCTCCGTACGCTGGAGGAACGGGACATCCGTTTCGTTCGGCTGTGGTTCACCGACGTGCTGGGCACGCTGAAGAGCGTCTCGGTGGCGCCGGCCGAGCTGGAGGCCGCGTTCGCCGAGGGCATCGGTTTCGACGGCTCGGCCATCGAGGGCTTCGCCCGGGTCTTCGAATCCGACATGGTCGCCATGCCCGACCCGACCACCTTCCAGGTCTTCCCGTTCGAGGGTGGGGGCAGCGGCGAAAGCGCCCGGATGTTCTGCGACATCCTGCTCCCCGACGGTAGCCCCTCCTGGGCCGACCCTCGGCACGTGCTGCGTCGGGCGCTGTCCCGGGCCGCCGAGAAGGGGTTCACCTTCTACACCCACCCCGAGATCGAGTTCTTCCTCCTGGAGGACGGCCCCACCGACGGGTCGGTCCCGGTACCGGTCGACGCGGGCGGCTACTTCGAGCACACCACGCACGCCGTTGCCCGGGACTTCCGCCGGCAGGCGGTGTTGGCGCTGGAGCGGATCGGCATCTCGGTGGAATACAGCCACCACGAGGTGGCCCCCGGCCAGCAGGAGATCGACCTGCGCTACGCCGACGCGCTCACTACCGCCGACAACATCATGACCTTCCGGCACGTGGTCAAGGAGGTGGCGCTCTCGCACGGCGTACGGGCCTCGTTCATGCCCAAGCCCTTCACCGACCAGCCGGGCAGCGGCATGCACACCCACCTGTCGCTCTTCGAGGGGGAACGTAACGCGTTCCACGACGCCGGTGACCCGATGAAACTTTCCAAGGTCGGCCGGGCCTTCATCGCCGGCCTGCTCACCCACGCCCGGGAATACACGGCGGTCACCAACCAGTGGGTCAACTCCTACAAGCGGCTCTTCCCGCAGGCGCTGCCGGACCGGATCACCGAGTCCCCGGCGTACGTCTGCTGGGGGCACCTCAACCGCTCCGCGCTGGTGCGGGTGCCGGCGTACGGCAAGCCGAACTCGGCCCGGGTGGAGGTGCGCTCGCTCGACTCGGCCGCCAACCCCTACCTGGCCTTCGCCGTGATGCTCGGTGCCGGCCTCAAGGGCATCGAGGAGGGCTACGAGCTGCCGCCGGGGGCCGAGGACGACGTGTGGTCGCTGTCCAACGCCGAGCGCAAGGCGATGGGGTACGAGTCGCTGCCGGAGGACCTGGCCGAGGCGATCGACGTGATGGCCGGTTCGGAGCTGGTGGCCGAGGTGCTCGGCGAGCACGTCTTCGACTTCTTCCTGCGTAACAAGCGCTCCGAGTGGGAGCAGTACCGCCGGGTGGTCACCCCGTACGAGCGGGAGCGCTATCTGGCACTCTGAGCCGATGTTCGCTATCCCTCTCGGCGACGACGCCGTACTGCGCCCCCTCGAACCGTGGCAGGCCGAGGAGTTCGCGGCCGACCTTGACCGGGCCCGGGAGCACATCGCCCCCTGGGTCGGGCCGAGTTTCGTGGCCACCGGCGTGGCCGGGGCCCGCGAGGTCCTGCAACGCTACGCGGACAAGCAGGCCAAGGACGACGCCCGGATCTACGGGATCTGGCGGGACGGGGTGCTCGTCGGCGGCACGCTCTTCGTCTCGGTGAACGCGGCGGCCGGGGTGTGCGAGGTTGGCTGCTGGCTGGAACCGGCCGCCGAGGGGCGGGGGTTGATCACCCGCGCGGTCAGCCACATGATCGACTGGGCGGTCGAGGTGCGGGGCATCACCCGGGTCGAGTGGGTGACGAAGTCGGCCAACACCCGCAGCCGTAACGTCGCGAAGCGGTTGGGCATGAGCCTGGACGGGGTGCTGCGGCAGTCCGTGCCGGCCGACGCCAATGGCGTACGGGCCGATCAGGAAGTCTGGTCGGTGCTCGCCGACGAGTGGCGCAGCCGCTGAGGCGGTGTGCCGGCTGACGCACGAGGGATCGCACGTCAGCCGGCGCAACGGCAGTCTGTCTTCTGGTTGGCGCAGCCAGGCCGCGGCCGGCATCGGCGAGTCCGTTCCGGCCGTTGCCGAGCGCGGCGGCGGCGAGTTCCGCGAACGCGGTCATCGCCATCCCCACCTCCTCGGGGTCGTCGCTGTACATACGGCGGCAGGCTGAGATGGCCTGGTCGACCCGGTCGAGCGGCACACCGAGTACGTCGCAGACGACGGTGAGCGGGAACCGGGTGGTGAAGTCCACCATCAGGTCGACAGGTTCACCGGTGGTGGCGAGCGTGGCGAGCAGTGTGCGGGCGATCGTCGTGATCCGCTCGGAGTAGTCACCCATTCGCCGAGCGGTGAAGAGCGGAGCGTGTGCGCGGCGCAGTTGCTCGTGGGCCGGGCCGTCGAGGGTGGTGAGCGAGGGTTGCGTGGCGGCGGACGGTTCGAGAGCGGCGATCCGCGGATCCCAGTCCACCGGCGCGTACGCGGGGTCCTTCACGATGTGCGGGTGGGTGAGGACCGTCCGGGCCAACGCGTAGTCGGTGATGATCCAGACTGGGCCGCCGGCTGGGGCGTCGGCGCGGACGATCGGACCGATGGCGCGGAGCACGGCGTGGGCGGGGTGAGGTTCGCCGATGCCGCGGACGGTGACGGCGAACGGGTCGATGTCGGTGTGCGGTGCGTCGGACATCAGGCTCCTTGGCGGCTGATGGGGCGCGGCGGGGTAGCGGCTGTGGACCGGTCCGGTTCCGGTGTGGACCGATCCGGCACGGAAGGGGCGGCGTTGGTGGGGATGGCGACTGTGGCGATGAGCCCGAGCAGGAGGAGACCGGCGGCGAGGTAGCCGATGAGGGTGATTCCTTCGGTCATCGCCAGCTGGGCCGCGTCGGCGACCACGGTGGTCTGCGGATTGGCGGCGAGGGCCGCGATCGCCGACCCCGCACTGTCGGTGACGGTGTCGGTGAAGCGGTCGGACTCCGTGGTCGACATGCCGGTGGCGGTGAGGAGTTGTCCGAGCTTGGTGCCGAGGGTGCTGAAGAAAGCTGTGGTGAGTACCGCGATTCCCAGCGCGGATCCCAGTTGCCGTGCGGCGCTCTGGATACCGGATGCCTGACCGGCGCTGTGGGCGGGAACGTCGGCGAGGACGACGTTGGTGACCTGAGCGGTGGCGAACCCGACGCCGACGCCGTAGAGCAGCAGGGCCAGTGCGATCGGCCACCAGGGGCTGTCGGTGGTGGCGACGAGTGCCAGTCCGGCGAGGCCGGCGATTTCGAGGACCAGCCCGAGGCGGACCAGCCCGAGGGAGCTGAACCTGGCGGTCATCCCGAAACTGGCGCTGCTGGCGAGGAAGCTCCCGACGGCCAGGGGGACCAGGGCGAGGCCGGCCTGTAGCACGCTGTAGTCGAGGGTGAACTGTAGCCACAGCGGGAGCACCGCGATGATGCCGAACTCGCCCAGCCCGATGATCAGAGTCGCGATGTTGCCGTTGCGGAAGGAGCGGACCGAGAAGAGGCGGGTGTCGACCAGAGCCCGCGTGGTGTCGCCACTCCGGACGAGGATCGCCTGCCGTCGGGCGAATCCGAGCAGTGTCAGGACAGCCAGGACCAGGGCGACCAGAACGGGGGAAGGCCCGGCGTCCCAGGTGAAGCCGAGGATGCTCAGCGGCTCGACGCTGCCGAGCCAGCCCAGGGTGCGTCCCTCGATGAGTCCGAAGGCGAGCAGGCCAAGCCCGAGAACCGAGAGGACCGCCCCGATGACGTCGATGCGTCCACGGGTCCGGGGGGAGGGCGCGAGGAATGCCAGTGCGCCGAGGAAGATCAGTACGGTGAAGGGGACGTTGATGCCGAACGCCCAGCGCCATGAGGTGTCCTCGGCGAGCCAGCCGCCCAGCAGCGGGCCGAGCGCTGAGGCCGCGCCGATGGTCGAGCCCCAGACCGCGAACGCCTGGCCGCGTGCCTTTCCGGTAAAGGTCGCGTTCACCAGGGACAGGGAGGTCGGCACGATCATGGCTGCCCCCACTCCCTGCAGGAAGCGGGCCAGGACGAGCAGGCCGCCAGTGGGTGCCAGGCCGGCCAGCATGCTGGTGGCGCCGAAGACCACGACACCGGCGAGGAAGATCCGGCGGGCACCGAGTAGGTCCGCCAATCGGCCGACCAGCAGGAGCAGCGCCGCGACGACGATGGCGTAGGACTCCTGGATCCACTGTGCCTCGGCGGAGTCGACGGCCAGGTCCTCGATGATCGGAGGGATGATCACATTGACGATGGTGGTGTCCACCACGATCAGCGCCATGCCCAGGGAGATGACGACCAGACCGAGCCATCGGTGGGCGGGGGAAGGGGAAAGCACCTGATTGCCTCCACGGTAAAGTAACTTCATGGTGAAGCTATCTGCCGGGTCGGTAGGTTGTCAAAGCGCCCGTCGCTGGCGTACGTGGCACGAGAGGAAGGCAGCGGCCAGATGGAGGAACCGATGACTGGCGGTGTCGCGGCACAGCGCGAACGGCTGGCGGAAGGACTCAGGGCCTACGGCGCGAGCTTCACCGAGCTGGGCCGCCGGTTCGCCACCCTGTTGGGCGTACACTCCACCGACGCCTTCGCACTCTGGGAGATCGCCTCCGCCGAGGCGAGGGGGACCCCGCTGTCGCCAGCCCAGCTCAGCCGGCGCATCTCACTCTCCTCGGGGGCCATGACCGCGCTGCTGAACCGCCTTGAAAAGGCCGGGTACGTCTCCCGTACCCGGGAACACACCGACCGGCGGATCGTCACCCTGCGCAGCAGCGTGCAGGCCAGGGAGGTCGCCGACGAATTCTTCAGATCCGTCAACGAACGCCAGGACGCCATCCTGTCGCAGTACCCACCCGAGGTGCTAGAGCGGTTCCAGGAACTCCTCGACCAGCTGGGTGCCACCGTGGACGAGGCGCTCACCGAGCAGGTACGCCAGACCTGACCGGCGTAGGTAGCCCACCGGATACCACCGTGGGGATTAGCCACGCCGCCGGGTAGTACCTGGGAGCTACCCACAGGTGTGGACCGTAGCGGGACGCCGAACAGGGGTGATGATCCATAACGTCGGTACCGAAGAACACGACTGATCTTCGGTACCGAAAGGAACTCCCATGGCGTCCCGCATCCGCACCGACCGCTGGCGTCGCTTTCTGTACTCGGCGTTCGTCGCCGTGTCGGTGACGGTGCCGATGGTGGGCGCGGCCCGTCCCGGGGCGGTCCCGACACCCGCGCCGCTGGCCCTCGCGCCGTTGCGGGCCGGAGTGTGCGCAGACATCGTCGGACGGTATGCCATCAACCTCGACGGCATCCGAGCGACCGAGCAGATGGCGACCGACCATGGTGACCGGAGCCGGGCGGCGGTGCTGCGTACCATGGCGGACCCGACGCGGCAGTTCCTGTCCTTCGACGGCCGCGACGGCGGGCGCACCGTGGAGGTCTTCGGCGACCTGTGCCGGGCCGAGCGGATCGCCGTACTGGTCCCCGGCGCGGACACCAACCTGGACAGTTACCAGCGTCTTCCGGCCGACGCCGAGGCGCTACACCGGGAGTTGGGCGACCGGATCGCCGTGGTCGCCTGGCTCGGCTATCGGACACCGGCAACGATCAGCCCCCAGGTGTTGACGCCAGGGCGGGCCGCCGACGGCGCTGCGGAACTGCGTACGTTCATCCGGGAGCTGGGCGTCGCCGCGCCGGACGCGCGGGTCGCCCTGGTCTGCCACTCCTACGGGACCGTGGTCTGCGCCCAGGCCGCGCCCGGACTGCAAGTCGCGGATATCGTCCTGTACGGCAGCCCCGGCACCGGGGTCGACGATGTCGCCGGACTGCGGACCTCGGCCACTGTCTGGGCGGGCCGCAGCACCGGCGACTGGATCGACAACGTGCCGCACCTGCGGCTCCGGCTGCCCTTCGCCACCATCGGGCTCGGCGCCGACCCCGTCTCGCCACCCTTCGGTGCCCGGATCTTCGCGGCGGGCGACGGCGGCCACAGCGACTACCTGAAACCCGGGTCGGTGTCGTTGCGCAGTATCGCCCAGATCGTCGCCGGGGAAGGTCCGGCTGAGGAGCGCGGACATGCGTGACCTCGTACGGCGGATCGAGGCGGCCACCCCGCCGGACCGGGACCGCACGGTCGACGCGCTACGCGCGCTCGCCATCTGCGGGGTGGTGCTGGGCCACTGGCTGGTGACGGCCCTGGTCAGCGACAGCGGCACGCTGTACGCGACCAGCCCGTTACCGCACCTGCCCGGGTTCACTCCGGTCTCCTGGCTGCTCCAGACCCTGGCGGTCTTCTTCCTGGTGGGCGGGCAGGTGGCGGCTCGAAGCTTTGCCGGGACCAACGCCCGAGGCGGGTCGTACCGGCGTTGGCTCGGTATGCGGATGGCGCGGCTGTTCCGGCCGGTCGTCGTCGTGCTGGTGGTGTGGACCGTGGCGGCGGGAGCGCTGCTCGCGACCGGGGTGCCGCTGGCGACCGTACGGACCCTGGTCGGGCTGGTGCTGTCTCCGTTGTGGTTTCTGCTGGTCTTCGCGGCGCTGACCGTGTTGACCCCGCTGGTCGTACGGCTGCACCCGGGGTGGCCACTGGCCGTGGTGTTGGGTGTCGACGTGTCACGGCTCGTCTTCGGTGGACCGGACTGGCTCGGCTGGATCAATCTGTTGGCCGGCTGGCTGGTGCCGTACTGCCTGGGTGCGGCCTGGGCGCGGAACCGGCTGCGGAGCCGCGAGACCGGGTGGGTGTTGCTGCTCGGCGGGGTGGTCGCCACCGCCGTGCTGGTCCGCTGGGCGGGCTATCCGGCGGCGATGGTCGGGGTGCCGGGCGAGGGCTTCTCCAACCTCAACCCACCGAGCCTCGCCGCCGTCACCTTCGGCCTGGCGCAGTGCGGCGGGGCGCTGCTGCTGGTCGGCCCGCTGCGGCGGATGCTGCGGCGTCCCGCCGTCTGGGCCGGGGTGGCGTTGGTGAACCTCTCCGCGATGACGATCTTCCTGTGGCACCAGACGGCGATGACCGCGGTGACCACGCTCGGTCTGTTCGCCGGCTGGCCACTGCCCGGCCTGCACACCGTTCCCGACGGGGTGGGCTGGGTGGCCGCCCGGCTGGCCTGGCTGCCGCTGTTCGCGCTGGCCCTGCTGGTCTGTTGGGCGGCGTTCCACCGGCACGAGCGAGGCACCCGGGTTGTGGCGGTCAGCCGGTGACGACCGCGACGATTCGGGTGCCGGGGGCGAAGGCACCTCGTTCGGCCAGGTCGAAGATGCCGAACATCATTTTGGCTACGTAGATCGGGTCCAGGGACAGACCGTGCCGTTCGGTGAAGTCGTCGGCGAACTCCGTCAGCTGCGGAGTCGTCCTGGCGTAACCGCCGCCGTGGTAGCCGTACTCGACGTGCCAGTTGTCGAAGCTGGTGCCGTACGTCTGTTCCTGAAGCCGGGTGACCTCACCGGCCAGGAACTCGCCCCCCTTGAGCACCGAGAAGCCGATCGCCCGCCGAGCTGGTCCGAGCCCGGCGGAGATACCGGCCAGGGTGCCGCCGGTGCCGACCGCACAGCAGACGACGTCGAACTCCGCGTCGATCTCGCCCGGTAGTTCGGCGCAGCCGCGTACCGCCAGCGGATTGCTGCCGCCCTCGGGGAGCAGATAGAACCGGCCGAAGTCCCGCCGCAGTGTGTCGACCACCATCGGGGTGTGTTTGCTGCGGTAGGTGCTCCGGTCCAGATAGGTGAGCCGCATGCCCCGGCTGGTCGCGTACGACAGGGTCAGGTTCAGCGGCAGGTGCTCCTCGCCCCGGATCACCCCGATCGTGGCGAAGTCGAAGTAGTGTCCGGCGGCGGCGGTGGCCCGGATGTGGTTGGAGTACGCCCCACCGAAGGTCAACAACGTGTCGTGGCCCTGCTCGGCCGCTGTCGCCAGGTTGTACTTCAGCTTTCGCCACTTGTTGCCGGGCAACTCCGGGTGGATCAGGTCGTCCCGTTTGACCAACAGCTGGACCCCGGCCGCGTCGAGCCGGTCATCGGCGAGTTCGACCAGGGGAGAGGGCAGCCGGAGCGGGATCGTCGTCGGGGGCGGCTCGCCGGGGTGCACCCGTACAGCCTGCCGGAGACGGTGCCGCCCACCCACCGCAGGGGGAGTGCGGCGGGTGGGCGGCACCGGGCCGGCTTACTTGCCGGTCGTACCCTCCGGGGTTTCCACCGGACCGCCGTGGCCGCGACCGCCGGGTCCACCGGGACCGGGCAGCACGCCCGCCTCGTACGCCTTGACAATGGCGTCAGCCTGCTCCTGGGTGAGCTTGCCGTCCGCCACGGCCTGGTCCAGCCGCTCCTTGAGCTTGGCCTGCCGATCGGCCTTGTTCTCATCGGCGTTCTCGCCGGCGCGCTGCTTCCACTCGTCGCGCTTCTCCGCCACCTCGGCCTTGTGCTGCTCGCGAAGCTTGGTCAACGCGGCCTCGACCTTGTCCTGCGGCACGCCCAGCTCGTCGGCGAGCGCCTTGGCGAACTCACTCTGCCGCTCGGTTCGGTGCTGCTCGTGCTTGTCACCCTCCGTAGTGCTGCTGGACGTCGACGGCTTTGCCGTCGCGTCGCCGCCGTCCTGCGCGAACGCCAGGGTCGGCGCGGCCACACCCACGGCGAGTACGCCCGCCGTGGCCAGCCCTGCGAGGGTGTTCTTCTTCGAAAACAGCCTGGACATCAAGCCTCCATGGTTACTTACCGTGTCGGACTCGATCGACAGTGGCGCGGTGAACTGTGTCGGGGCCATGCCGCACCTGTCAGCCGCCTGAAAATCTTGCGGGTGGCGTAGCGGCGGTGGTCGGACTCATCGCACTGTCGTCAACAGCGCGGCCAGGGCGGCGGTGATGGTGGGGGTGTCGAGTGGTGTGTCGTTCAGGGCACGCAGGAGTACCCCGTCGATGAAGACCGCCGCCGCCTGGGCTGCGGCGGGGGTGGTGGTGTGAGGTTCGAGGATCTCGACCAGGCCGTCGAACCAGACCCGGGCCATCGGGCGTAGCTCGGGCCGGTGGGCGGCGGCGAGGTAGATCTCGGACTCCAGGAGCACTCGGGGACGGTCCGCCAGGTAGGCGGTGGTCAGTTCGGCCAGGGTCGCCGGTAGGTCGGCGCTGGCGTCGAGGGCTTCGGCCCAGCCGCGTAGACCTTCGACCGACAGCTCTGCGGCGTACGTGAGCGCCGCGTCGGTCAGGTCGTCGAGGGTCTTGAAGTAGTAGGTGGTGGCCCCCAGCGGCACCTCGGCGCGGGCGGCGACGAGCCGGTGGGTGACGGTGCCGATGCCAGCCTCGGCGATCAGCAGGCAGGTGGTTTCGACGATGCGGCGGCGGCGACCCTCGGGGTCGCGGACGGTGCGGCGGCGACCCTCGGGGTCGCGTCGAGCGGTCAGTGTGCACCGCCGAGGTTGAGCACGACCACACCGGCGACCACCAGGGCGATGCCGAGGACCTTCGTCAGGGTGAGCGGCTCGTTCAGGAACAGTGCCCCGATTACGACGATCAGCGTCGTGCCCAGTCCGGACCACAGGGCGTAGCCGATGCTGACCTGGAGCCCTTTCTGAATGGCCTGGGAGAGCGTGAAGAAGGCTGCGGCGTACGCGGAGAGGCAGGCCAGGGTCGGCCACAGTCGGGTGAATCCCTCGGTGCTCTTGATCAGACTTGTTCCGATGATCTCGGCCGCGATGGCGAGGCCGAGCAACACGAACGGCATGATCCCTCTCCCGTCTTGTACGTCTGTACAAGTACAAATGTACACGTGGAACTGGAGGGCCGGGCCGGGAAAGTGGGAGGCCGTGAACGGTTGTCCGCTACCGGCATGCTTGTTGCTGGATGTCCTCCGGTCGCCACCGACAGTCCTCGTCAAGGTTCCACCGGCAGTCCTTCGTCAACGGTTCCTCCGATGGGAGCAGTACGTGCCCAAGACGCTCAGTTACGCCGACGCCGCCCGACTGCTGGGTGGGCAGCAGAGCAGGATGGTCAGCGCCCTCGACACGCTGACCGGCGGGGCCATGCTCGGCATATCCGTCGCCGCCCCGGCCGTACTGAGTCTGTTCGACGCGCGGGTGGAGTTCATCCGACTCAGCCACGAACTGGTGCGCGGCCTGTCCGAGCGGCGTGCGGGCCTGTCCCGGTACCGCCGGACCGAGCGCCTGGCGGCAGCGCACCGGGTCATCGTGGTCACCGCCTTCTTCGAGGCGCTGGCCGAGGCGAAGTTGTCGTTCCGCTTCGCGGACCTGGCGCTGACCCACCAGGAACGGGTGACACTCGCCGGGGCGCGCGGGGACGACCAGCCCCTGATGTGGGCGTTCTTCGCCGGGGGTGTGCCGACTCCCCGACCGCAGCAGCCGTACGAGGAGTTCCGCTCCGCACTCGACGGCTACTACCGTTCCGTCGCCGACCGGCTGGGGACCTTCGTGACCGGACTGGCCGCCTGGGACCGGCTGGGCCACGCCGACCAGGCCAGCTTCCACGACGCCCTCGCCGAGCTTCCGCGCCGGGCGGTGGAGCGCCACCACGAACTGTTCGGGCGACTCGCCGGCGACTTTCCCGAGGTGGCGTTCTGGGCCGCGCTGCGTGAGCACGAGGGCACCCGGACCGAGGTACGTCAGCTCGCCACCTCGCTCGCCGGTCTGGAACGCCTCCTCGCCGAGATCTCCACCGGGGCGACGCCCGACACCCGGCGGGCCGGGCTGGCCCGGGCGTACGCGGCAGCCCTGGACCGGCCGATCATCGCCTCCGGCGACGTGCCGGCGGGGTTGCAGATGCCAACGCTCGGCGAGGCGTACCTGCCACCGCTGTGCCGGGTCGCCGAGGTGGGGCCGGGTGCCCGGCCCAGCGACGAGACCTGGTGGGCCGACCAGCCGGTCCGCGACGACCTGCCGGAATTCCTCGCCGGTCACCTCACCACCCCGGGCGCGACCCGCGCCCCGCTGCTGGTGCTCGGTCAGCCCGGCTCGGGCAAGTCGGTGCTCACCAAGGTGCTCGCCGCCCGCCTGCCGGCGGCCGACTTCCTGCCGATCCGGGTGGTGCTGCGCGACGTGCCGGCCGCCGCCGACCTACAGGACCAGATCGAGTACGCGGTCCGCGACGCCACCGGCGAACGACTGGACTGGCCGGCACTGGCCCGCTCGGCCGGGGACGCCCTGCCGGTGGTGCTGCTCGACGGCTTCGACGAGTTGTTGCAGGCCACCGGGGTCAGCCAGACCGACTATCTGGCCCGGGTGGCGACGTTCCAGCGACGGGAGGCCGACCAGGGGCGGCCGGTCGTGGTCGTGGTGACCAGCCGCACCAGCGTCGCCGACCGGGCCCAGCCACCGGAGGGTACGGTCGCGATCCGGTTGGAGCCGTTCGACGAGACCCGGATCGCGGGCTGGCTGGCCACCTGGAACGCCGCCAACCGGCGCTACTTCGACTCCTGCGAAGTGCAGCCGCTGGAGCTGTCGAGCGTACTGACCCATCGGGAGTTGGCCGAGCAGCCGCTACTGCTGCTGATGCTGGCGCTCTACGACGCCGACGGCAACGCGCTGCGCTCGGCCGGGACACTGCGTCAGGACGAACTCTACGAGCGGCTGCTGCGCCGGTTCGCCCGCCGGGAGGTGATCAAGCATCGGCCGGGGCTGCCCGAACGGGAGTTGGACCGGGCCGTCGAGGAGGAGTTGCGCCGGTTGTCGGTGGTGGCCTTCGCCATGTTCAACCGCACCGCCCAGTGGGTCACCGAGGCCCAGTTGGAGGCGGATCTGGCGACGCTCTTCGGCGCTCCGGCGACGGCGGCCACCGCCGCCGACCTGCGGGCACCGCTGCGCCCCGCCGAGATCGTGCTCGGCCGGTTCTTCTTCGTGCACCGGGCGCAGGCGTCACAGAACGACAGCCGACTGGAGACGTACGAGTTCCTGCACGCCACCTTCGGCGAGTTCCTGGTGGCCCGGCTGGTCTGGCAGGCGCTGGCCGACCTGATGGCCCGGGAGGCCGCCGCCACCATGTCCTTTGGAGGCAGTCCGGTCGACGACGACCTACTACACGCCCTGCTGTCGTACGCGGTGCTCAGCGGCCGGGCTCCGATCGTCGGCTTCCTGCGTGCGTTGGCCTCCGGGCTGACCGCCGAACAGCGGGCCGCCCTCACCGACCTGCTGGCCCGGCTGTTCCAGGGGGCACACCACACTCGGACCTCCCGCCGCTACGACGGCTACCAGCCCCGGCCGCTGCCGGTGCCGGCCCGACACGCCGCGTACAGCGCAAACCTGATGCTGCTGGCGGTCTGTGCCGCCGGCACACTGCGCGGCAGCACCCTCTATCCGGGCCGGAACGTGGTGCCCTGCTGGCACCGGGAGACCCTGCTCTGGCAGTCCCAGTTGACCGGCGAGGACTGGAACAGCCTGGTGGACATCCTGGTCCTCGACCGGCTCTGGATCGATGACGGCACCCGGGACATCGCACTCAGCCTCGCCACCGACCCGGACCAGTTCGATGTCCCAGCGGTCGATCCGCACTGGACGTTTGACAGAGCGAGGCGGATAGGTGTCGGTTTTGCCCACTCCGGGCATTCATGGACGAACCTGGCACGTAGGGCGCACTTTCGGTGTGGGATCGACGACGACCTGCTGGCACACACCCTGGAACCGATGGCGACCCTACGGTCGGGGATCAACCGATTCCTCGACCCACCCGATTCGTCGGCCCGGTCGGTGCTGCATGACGTGATTGCGTTGATGATGTCGCCGCTGACGGCGGGCACGGTGGTCGAGCGTGAGCGCACCTACCTGCGCTGCGCCGAAGCGTTGCACCTTTGGTGGGCTGGCACGGAGTCCGGACGGTGGGTCACCGGCCTCCTTCTCGACCGGCTCGCCGGCGACCCGGAGATATCGGCAGAGGCCGCCGCCGAAGTCATCAGAAAGACTGACCGCGTCGTGTCGAGGCATGGCGAGCTGGTCGAGCAACTGCTGCGTTGCGTGCTGGTCTTTCTCGGTCGGGACCGGGCGGTGGACAGGTTCCTTCGCCGGCTGTCGGTCCTCTTCCTGCAGAACGAATACCGCAGGATCGATGGGCGGATCGCCGCCGAGGTGGTGGTCCGGCTAACGGAACTGAGGGACCCCGTCAACGGGGATCTGGTACTGCCCGGGGAACTGGTAACCGAGATCCTGGCGGACCATCCGGAGCTGAGGGCGCGTTACGACCAGCGCGTGTGAGGGCTCGGCTGCCCCGGGGCAGACAGGCGCACCAGCTAACGGGCGGGCGGTGCAGTGCCGAGTGCCGTGAGGTCCCACATCAGCAGGTGGTTGTTGAAACAGCCGATCAGCGTACGACCATCAGGGCTGAACCGGATGTCGGGCACCTTGAACTGGACGGGGAGCGCGGAGTAGTAGTCGACGATGTCCTCCAGCGCCGGCCCGGCCGGCTCGCGGGTGGCGACGTCCCAGAGCTGGAGGGTGGTGCCGCCCAAGCTGGCCACCGTGCGTCCGTCGGGGCTGAACGCGATCGCGGTCACCCGATTGTGGTGGCTGCCGTCGAAGTCAGCGATCTTCTTGTGGCCCGCGACGTCCCAGAGGGCCACCCGGCCGTCGCCTCCACCGACGGCGAGGGTGCGACCGTCCGGGCTGAACGCGACCGGGGCACCGGGATCGTTGAGCGGAATTCCGTCGTACGTGGCTCCGCGCAGCACCCCCAGTCGCCGGCGGCTGGCGACGTCCCACAGCAGCGTGGTGCCCGCGCCGCCGTCGGTGGCCATCGTGCGGCCATCCGGGCTGAACGCGACGTACCTGATGGCGGCGACGTTGTCGCTGTCGACCCGGCCCAGGCTGCGGCGGCGGCTCGGGTCCCACAGTCGTACCGAGGAACCGGGGCCGTCGCAGACGGCGAGCAGCCCGGCGGTCGGGCCGTAGGTCAGGCAGGACGTCCAGAAGGCATCGCTGAGCGTCCCGTTGGCGATGCGATTCGACACGGTCCACACCCGTACCGCAGCGCTGGACAATCCGTCACCGGCGGTGATCAGGGTACGGCTGTCCGGGCTGAATGTTGCGTTCCAGTACGCATCACTCCGGGCGGTGACCGGTTCACCGATCTGTTGCAGGGTGGCTGCGTCGTAGAGGCGTACCGACTTCACTCGGATGGCGGCGATGGTCTTGCCGTCCGGGCTCAGCGTGACGTGCCGTACCGGATCACTGGTCCCGCCGTCGTTGGGCACCTCCACCCGGCGGGGTTCGGGCAGGACCGGTGGCCCGGTCGGCGTGGCCGACGGGGTTGGCGAGCCAGCGCCGGCACCCGTCGCGCCGACCCCGTCGCCGGTGCCGGCACCGGTGCCGCTGTTCCGCTCGCGGAGCAGTGCGTTCGCCAATAGACCGGCGATGACCAGTGCCATCACCAGGCCGGCGGCGAGCACGGCAACCCATCGGGTACGGCGACTACGACGGGCGGCGGTGGGGACAGCAGGTGCCGGCACCACCGCTATCGAGGGTGGCACGGTCGGCACTCCGGGTGCCGGTGCCGCCGGCAGTGATGGCGGTAGCAGCGGTGACTGTGGCGGTGGTGGTGACACCAGCAGTAGTGGTGGCGGCAGTGGTTGCGCGTGCAGGCTGCCCTCGGCGACGACGAGCTCCGGCTGCTCGACCACGGTAGGGACGATCCCCAGCCGCTGATGCAGCAAACTCGCCACCAGCGGCATCCGGCTTGCCCCGCCGACGAGGAACAGCCCGGCCAGGTTCGCCGGCGCGATCCCCACGCTGGCCAGCAGCGAACGGGTGATGTCGACCGTAAGGGCGAGCAGCGGGGCAGCGAGCTGCTCCAACAGTTCGCGGGGCAGGGGCGCGTCATCGTCGAAGAACGGGATGTGTACCAGCGTGGTGGCCGTACGCGACAGCAGCTCCTTGCCGGTGCGTACGTCGTCCCACAGGGCGCGGCTGGCGCGACGCTCGGCCCGGGTCACGGGCTGGACCAACCGGCCCCAGGCCGTCGAGTCGCGCTCCGCATAGGTCTGCCCGAGGCTCGCCACCATCGCGGCGTCGATGTCGAGGCCGCCCACATCCGGCAACCCATCGCTGGCCAGCACCTCGAAACCGCCCTCGGTACGGCGTACCACCGAGGCGTCGAAGGTGCCGGCGCCCAGGTCGTACACCAGGGCGTGGGAGCCGACGGGCATGCGATTACCGGCCATCGTGGCGAAGTAGCTCGCCGCCGCCACCGGCTCGGCCACCAGGACCACCGTGGGAAACACCTGCTGTGCGGCGGTGAGGAGCCGATGCCGCCGTTGCGGACCCCAGCCGACCGGGCAGGTGATCACGGCTGGCGGCGGGTGCTCGCCGGAGCGGGTCGCTTCCACCGCGACCCGGCGCAGCACCGCCGAGATCATCTGCTCGACGGGTACCGCGACGTCGCCGAGCAGCACCGAGTCATCGTCGATGCATCGCTTGGGGTACGGCTCGAAGCAATCCGGTCGAATCCGAGCGGCGTGTATGGCATCGCGCCCGACCACAAGTCCCTGGCCGGGTTCGGCGTAGACACCGGACGGCAGCACTGGTGAACCGTCGAAGAGCAGTGGCCGAAGCCGTCCGTCCGACCCGGCCAGTACGGCGGTAGTGTTCGAGGTGCCAAAGTCGATGCCCAGCCGGAACCCGCCGATGCCCACCACGCCACAATACGGCTCTGTTCAAGCGCTCGGCCCTTTTGAAACGGGCACTCGATGATCGGCGATGGCATCAATTGCGGGGGATAGGGGCCGGATGGTGATGAGCGGTGCTGATGACGTGCCGGCGTTGCTGGCCGGCGGCGGGGCGGCGGCGGAGACCGACCGGCCGCTGTTGACGTACTGCGACGACGCGACCGGTGAGCGGACGGAGCTGTCGGTTGCCGCGCTGGCCGGGTGGGCGTCGCGGACCGCCGGTCTGCTGCACGAGGGCTGCGGGCTGGGTGCGGGCAGTCGGATGGCGGTGCTGCTGCCACCACACTGGCAGACCGCCGCCGTGCTGCTGGGGGCCTGGTCGGCGGGGCTGTCGGTGTCGTTCCGCCTGGCGGCCACGGCAGGTCTACCGGCGTACGGGCCGGGCGACGACGAACCGTTGGACGCGGTCTTCGTCTCCCGGCGGCGGCTGGACGACTGGCTGGAGAACGTGCCCGACGCCCGGCACCGCTTCGTGTTGGGGCTGACACCGGGCACCACGACCATGGCCGAGGTGCCCGCCGGATACCGCGACTACCTGGCCGAGGTGGGCCGCTACAGCGACAGCCTGCCGGCGTACGCGTCGATCGGGCAGACCGATGCCGCGAGCGTGGACGGCACCACGTTCCGGGAGTGGGGGTCGGTGGCGCTGGAGACGGCCGGGATGCTCGACCTACGGCCGGGGGATCGGCTGCTGGTCGACACGGCCGAGCACGAGCACCCGTTCAAGTGGTTGTTGGCTCCGCTGGCGGTCGGCGCCTCGGTGGTGCTCTGCGCCAACCTCGACCCGACGACCGTCGCCGCCCGGGCAGCGGCCGAACAGGCCAGCCACGTCCTCGGATAGGGCAACCCCGTCCGCGAGCATCACCTGCGCGAGTCGTCGGCTGGTGATGCTGTGGTCAGATCATCCGCAACTGGTCGCGGAGCGTACGGGCGACCTGGGCCATCAGTGCTTCCGCCTCGGGCTGCAACACGGCCGGTACGCGGGACTCGGTCAGGGCGGCGACGGCGAAGGTCTGCCCGTCGGCGTGCTCGACGACCCCAACCTCGTGTCGGAGGTTGAGCAGGGTGCCGGTCTTCGACGACCAGCGGGACGCATCAGAGCTGAAGTCGGGTGCCAGCCTGTGCCGGATCATGTTGTTCCTCATCAGCTCACGGACGTGTGCTGCGGTGGCGGAATTGATCGTCGTCGGCCGCCACAATCCCTCCAGCAGATTGACGAAGGCCCGGGCGGACCCGACGTTCGCGCGACTGATGTCGAGTTGGGCCACGGGATGCCCCTGTCCCGCTGTCGCGGCACCGATGGCGAGGGAGTGGGCCAGGTGCGCCTCGGTAGGCGCGAACCGCTCGGCTGGCGTCTCGGTGAGGTCCCCCATGAGGTGGCGTACCACGATGCCGTCGTAGCCGAGCCGGCGCAGTTCCGCGGTGACTTCGGCGGGCGGGGTGATGGCGAACAGGGCGTCGGCCGCAGTGCCGTCGCTGATTGCCGTGCTGAGATAGAGAAGGTCCTCGAGCGCGACCCTGGCCGGGTGCCGGAACTTGGACATGCCGGTCGGTCCCGGCGCGGTGACCCGGCCGGGCTGCACCACGATTGCTGTTGCCAGGTCCAGTTCACCGCGCCCGGCACGTTCCAGCGTGGCGACCGCGAGTGGCACCTTGACCAGGGAGGCGATCGGATAGTCCACCTCGGCGTCGATGGCGAGTTCATCGCCGGTGTCGAGGTCACGCACGAGGATTGAGCCGCGCAGGCCGCCGTCGTGCAGGGCCTCCCGGGCATCGCGGAGAACCTTGGTCGTCACCACGGCTACGCCTCACCTGCGTCCGACTCGTCGCTGCCGTGGCTGTCGTGTTTCGGCATTCCTAGACAGCGTCCGATCGTGGCGGGTGGGAGGGCCCGGATTCGCTGGGCGTCCTCGCGCAGTCCGGCCGCGATGTCGTAACCGCGTACCAGCCGTAGCTCGCCGATCGGCCGCCAGTGCAGGCCCAGTTCGCTGGCCTGCGCGGCGGAACAGAGCAACAGGTCGGCCGAGCCGAGCACCTCGGCTCCAGCGTCGACGAGTGAGGTCGAGACGACGACCTGAGCGGGTTGGAGGCCGACCTGGTCCCGCAGGCGGATCACGTGGTCGCGAATGTGCGGCACGTCGTCCTCCGGTTGAATCCAGACATGTCGACGGTGTGTCGTGCGCCCGGCCCGGCCAGCGCGCAGGCTTTCCAGGTATATCGCCTGACCCGCCGTCTCGGCGTGGCCGGCCAGCCCCAACGGTATCCGCCAGGGCGCGCGGTCGCCGGGGACGGCCACGATCGCCGCCCGGACCTCGAGCGTCCGAGCCAGTTCTGCGCGTTCACCGGGCCCCGCCGGATGGAGGGTGAGATTCAGGTCGTAGCGACGTGCCTCGGCAACGAGGCCGGTAAGACGGCGTAGGGCGGAGACTGCCGGTAGGGCCAATCGGAACGGGCGTTGCTTGGCGCGCTCGGCATCGTGCTCCATCGCCTCGACGAGTTCGACCAGCCGCCGGGCCGAGGACAGCATGTCCCGGCCGAACGGGGTAAGGGTGACGTTTCGCGACGATCGATCGAACAGCTTGGCGCCGAAGTGCTCCTCCAGTGCGGCGATTCGCCGACTGGCAACTGACTGCGGCATACCCGCCGCGGCGGCCCCGATGGTGAAGCTGCCATGCCTGCTCACCGCCACGAACGCCTGGCAGGCCCTGACGATGTCCACGCTCGACAGCGTACAGCCATGCCGAATTGGCATTGATGTGCCCGTTCCTGTCTTGGACAGCATGTTTCCTGGATGCCAGACTGCGTTCTGACCCACCTGGGATATCTATCCATTTAGGAAATGATTTGCCAGGATTTTCACCAGAGAGGAGCAGAGCACTCGTGAGGAAGATCGCCAGTGCATTTCTGGCCTTGCTGCTCGCCACCCTGCTCGGCACTGCTGCCAATCCGAATCCTGGGTATGCCCGGGTCATCTCGGCAGGCCATGTCGAGGGCGTGCTTCCCGATGGCTCGGCCTACGTGATGGATGTGCCGACCAACTGGAACGGCACCGTCCTGCTCTACAGCCATGGCTACGTGCCCGACGGTGCGTCGAACCCGGCCCGCAACGCCCCCAGTGAAGCCGTTCGCACCGCGTTGCTGGACGCCGGGTACGCCCAGATCGGCTCCGCATATCCGGAGACCGGCTGGGTCGTGGAGGGGGCCATGCCGGCACAACTCGGCACACTGAACGAGTTCCAGGCGCGATTCGGCGTGGCCCGGCGCACGATCGCCTGGGGCACGTCCATGGGCGGCATGATCACGACCGGTTTCGCCGAGCGGCATGGCCGGTTCTTCGACGGCACCATCGCCATGTGCGGGCTCGAACAAGGTTCCGTAGCCAACTGGAACAACGCCCTCGACACGCTCTTCGCGATCCGTACCCTGCTGGCACCGGGCTCGACCGCACCGTTGGTACGCCTGCCCGACCAGGCCACGGCGATCGCGTCGGCCGCTGAACTGACCGCCGCCCTCGATGTGGCTCAGACATCCCCGCAGGGCCGGGCGCGCATCGCCCTGGCGGCAGCGCTGCGTAACACCCCGGCCTGGACCAATCCGGCGCAGCCGGAGCCGGACGCGAACGATCACGACACCGCGCAGCGCAACCAGTTCGGTGCGCTCCGCCAGTTCCTGCAGACCGGACTCACCTGGCGGCAGGAGGCCGAGGCGCACGCCAGCGGCAACATGTCCTGGAACACCGGCGTCGACTACGCCCGCATGCTGGCGAACTCCGCCATCCGAAAGCAGGTTGAGGCGCACTACCGGCAGTCGGGGCTTTCGCTGCGCGACGACCTGGCCGCGCTGGCCGCCGCGCCTCGCATTACCGCCGATCCGGCGGCGGTCGCCTACATGATCCGGAACATCTCGTTCACCGGTGGACTCACCACGCCGATGATGAGCATCCACACCACCGGCGACCCGCAGGTTCCGGTTCAGACCGAGCAGGCCTACGCCGAGGCGGTCACCGACGCCGGCCGCTCACGGCTGCTGCGTCAGGCGTACGTACACCGGGCCGGACACTGCACCTTCACCGCCGGCGAGATGCTGGCGGCCGTCCGCACCCTCGAACACCGGATCAGCACCGGACAGTGGCCCGACACCGGGCCCTTGACGCTGAATCGACTGGCGGAAGAGTGGGACCCCGCGGCCACCCACGACTACGTCACCTACTCGCCGGGGCCGTACCCCCGGCCGTTCCATCTGCACCGCTGATCCTGGCCGAGGGCGTCCGGTAGGTGGCTCACCTTGGTCGACGAGGCACCTACCGGAGGCCCCTGGTGCTGCCGGAGTGGGGATGGCCCAATCCCTGGCATCCCAGCACCCGGCCGGCGCGGCTGATCCTCGATCCGCAGCAGCGCTGGACCCGGCTGGAGATCCTCGCCACCGATCGGGGCAGCCTCTTCGACGCCACCGGCAGCGTCGAGCTCCGCGCGCACTATCGCGAGTCCGGTCAGGCTGACTCGATGTACGAGCACAGCAGCTTCGTACGCGAGAACGGCGAGTGGGTGTATCTCGGCGAATCGGCAGAGTCTTGAAGGCGTACGGCTGTGGTGCATAGCCGTACGGCTGTGGGGAGGGCCTTACCGCACGGCGGGGGAGACGACGAGCGTTCCGGCGCTCGCGTTGAGCGTCGCCGGTACGCCGATGGGCACGGTGAGTTGACCGAGGCCGTGCCCGATCGGCAGTCCGCCGAGTACCGGCACCCCGAGGTCGCCCAGCCGCTCGGTGAGCACGTCGGCGACGGTCACCGGCCAGTCGTCGGCGCAGTTGGTGAACTGCCCGACCGCCACCCCGGCGAGCTTGTCCAGCACGCCGGCGCGGCGTAGCTGGGTGAGCATCCGGTCCACCTTGTACGGCGGTTCCTCGACATCCTCGATCAGTAGGATCGCGCCGGCCAGGTCGGGCATGTCGGGGGTGCCCAGGGATGAGACGACGAGGCACAGGTTGCCGCCGATCAGCGGGCCGGTGGCTGTACCGGGCACCAGCACCGGGGCTGTCTCCTCGGTGGGCATCCGGGTCACCGTCACCGGTTCGGTGCTCATCAGCGCGGTGCGTAGCGATTCGGCCGACTTGGGTGGGGTGCGCGCGTCCAGCCAGGCAGCGCCCGGCCCGTGCACGCTGGCCAGCCGGGCACCGCGCCAGAGCGCGAACTGCAACGCGGTGATGTCGGAGAAGCCGGCGACGACCTTGGGGTTGCGCCGTACCGTCGCCATGTCGATCTGGTCGACGACCCGTTGCGCGCCGTAGCCACCTCGGGTGCAGAGAATTCCGCGTACGTCCGGATCGGCGAACGCCGTGTTGATGTCGGCGGCCCGTAGTTCGTCGCCGCCGGCCAGGTAGCCCTGCCGGGCGTAGACGTTCGGGCGGCAGCCGAGCAAGCTACCAGCATCCTTCGATAGGGCAGCCAAGCGCGCTCTGCCTGATCCGGGCGACGGCATGGTGGGCGTCCTTGGGGCCAACACGCGGCGGGCGGACCAGCTCGTCACCCGTCGCGTACCCACGGATAGATCAGGTACGTCTCCAGCGCGCAGGTGAAGTCGACGTGGGTGTCCAGGTCGAGAACAAGGTCGTGGACGCTCATCGGGCCTCGATCAGGTCGTCGCGGTACCGCAAGACTGGGCTGTTGTCGTCGAGTTGTAGCTCGATCACGCCGCCGATCGGCAACGGGATCTTGCGCGGGGTGTGCCCGAACTCGACGTTGGTGATCACCGGGAAGGTCCCGCCGACGCAGCGCAGGATCAGGTCGTCCCAGGTCTGGTCGGGCGCGTCTCCCTGGGTGGTGTCCACGGGCACGCCGACGACGAGCGCGGCGATTCGGTCGAACACGCCGGCCAGCCGTAGGTGGATGAGGGCGGTGTCGATGTCGACCCAGCTCACGAAGACCTCTTCGAGGATCAGGATGGTGCCGTCGAGGTCGGGTAGGTAGTTGGTCCCGACGAGCGCGCGGATGGTGCCGAGGTGCCCGCCGACGACCGGGCCGCGCACGGTGGTGCCCGCGCCGCGCGCGATCCGCCAGTCCTCGCCGGGGACTTCTCGACCGGCCAGGCTGCCGGTGATGGCGTCGAAGAAGGCGGTGGCGGTGTCGTCGTGTACGGGGCGTTGGAAGAAGTCGTACCCGGAGGGACCGTGCAGGGCCAGCAGGCCGGTACGGGCGTGGATGGCGTTGAGCAGGATGGAGGGGTCGGACATGCCGGTCAGGATGGTGGGGTTGGCGGCGATCGTGTCGTAGTCGAGCAGGGGCAGCAGTTGCGCTGCGCCTTTGCCGCCGGTGGCGGGCACGATGAGCCGTACGTCCGGGTCGGTGAAGGCGGCATTGAGGTCAGCGGCGCGTTGCTCGGCCGGGCCGGCGAGGTAGCCGGTAGCGGCCCGGCAGCTCGGGTAGGTGTGGACCTCGTATCCGCGACTGTGCAGGTAGCCGACGAGCCGACCGAGGTCATCACTGCTCACCGGTGATGAGGTGGCGACCACCGCCACGGTGGAGCCGGGCGGCGCGGCCGGTGGCCGAATCATGGTGGGCATCGTCCCTACCTTTCTGGTTCGTCTTCTGGGGCGGCATCGCGGACTACGCGAAAGCCCACGAGGTGCCCGCAGTGCTCGGCGGATTCCAGGGGCCGCACGGTGGTGCGCAGGAAGTAGGTGTTGGCGCGGGTGTCACCGCCCCGGTACTGCGGATGGTCGCGGTAGCTGCCGGAGCACCACTGCCACACATGGCCGGTCATGTCCTCGACTCCGAACGGCGACGCACCCCAACAATTGGCGGTAATCGTATGAAGGGCCGAGCCTCGGACCAAGCAACGTGGCGGCGCGGGCATGGCAGAGCCCCAGGGAAAGCAACGGCCGTCGGTGCCGCGAGCGGCCAACTCCCATTCATCCTCGGTGGGCAGCCGGCCGTCCCAAAGGCCATCGCCCACGGCGGGTATGTGCTCACCGGGGAGCCAGACACCTACGGTAACCCCGACGAGATGCCGGTTGTCTGTCCTGATCTGACATAGCCCGGATAGCGAACGAGGCGGCACCTGTGCGGGTGCCGCCTCTCGCGTCTTCTGGTTAACGCACGTCCACAACCACGACCGTAACGTTGTCGTGTCCGCCCTGGTCGAGAGCCAAGCCAACCAGTCGCTCCACCAACATGTCTGGGTCCTCGACCGAACCCATCGCAGCATCGATGTCCGACTCCGGCACGTACGACGACAAGCCGTCCGAGCACAGCAGGTACCGGTCCCCGGGTTGCAGGTCGCGGAGAACAACATCAGCAGATACGCCCTCGGGGCGACCGTTCAAGAACCGGGTTAGCCGACCCGCGAGGGCCGGCACCTGGGTTGTGCCGGACACCAGATGGCCGTACACGTGGTCGTCGGTGATCAGCGTTGTTTGGTGGTCTCGGTAGCAGTAGATGCGGGAGTCGCCGATGTTGGCCACCGCCACCTTTGACCCGGACCACAGCAACGCCACCAGCGTAGTGCCCATCCCAGCGAGATCCTGGTTGGCGGCGATTTGCGCCTGGAGGGCACGGTTGGCGACATCGATTGCCTCAACAGCCGTGTCAACGAGTTGCCCGGCTGGGGTCGGTTGGTCGTAGCTGCGGACGGCTTCGATGACGATGCTGGAGGCCACATCACCGGCGACGTGGCCGCCGAGTCCGTCAGCGACCATTGCCAGATGGTTGCCGACGTAGAAGGCGTCCTCGTTGCGGCGCCGAACCTGGCCGATGTGGGTCAGTCCGGCGGTGTGGATTTCGACAGTGAGAGTCATGACGTCACCCGTCTGATCCGTGGGAAAGAAGGTCGGGGTCGAGGTCGGGCCAAGGTGTTTGCGCGTCCGGCGCTCGCTGGAGCATGTGTTCGGTCTCGACGCGATCGCTGGCGATGATGTACTCGGTGACCTCGACTGGCTGCCCGTCCTGGCCGGACAAGCCTTCGCGGACGATTTCGAGGACGGGCAGGCTTGTCGGAATTTGAAGGAGCGCGGCTTCCTCCTTGCTGGGCATACGGGCGCGGTGAACTTCCCGCCAGGTTATGGGCCAATGCCCGGCCTGTTCGATGCGGTACAGCCACTCGCCAGCGGCTGGGTTGGCGTCCACCTCGGCAGCGAGGTCAGCAACGCGGGGGTGAACCCAGGAAACATTGATCTGGAACGGTGCCTCGCCGGGCGGGCCGGTGACCCGGTGTCGGCGCAGCACCTCCGTGCCGAGCGCCACTTTGAGTAGGTGGGCGATGCGCGGATCGTCGAGTCGTACCGGATTGTTGGTGGCGTCGCCATGTCTGATCCACTGCTCTTGGCCGCTGGCGGACGGGAACGAGTAGCCGAGGTTCTGGCGGTTGCGGTGGACAGTGTCGCCGCGCTTGCGCCGGGGTCGGCGGGCACCGTACCGGACGGTGATGCCGCTGCCTTGAACGGCGAGGACGTAGCCCTCGGATTCAAGGACGGTGATGGCGCGACCGATGGTGTCTCGGTTGGCACCGTACTCTCGCGCGAAGTCGTCGAGCCTGGGTAGGCGGTCGCCCGTCTTCCACTCTTCGGCTTTGATGCGGGTCTTAATACTCCAACGTCACTTGGCTTTGGCGTTGGGCGTGGCGTGGGTATGAGGACGGCCACCGCGTAGATCATCGATGGTTTGTGAGGACAATCGAAGATCGTGCGGTGGCCGTGGGCCATAGCGTAGACCCTGCCGGGTGGCGGGTCATTCTGGACGAGGCGAAGGCGCGTGTCGCGGGCCGGTTCGTGCGGGCGGAGCCACGCCAGACGGCCGGGCAGTTCGTGGAAGGGCTGCTGTCGGACGTGGAACGTAAGACCTGCTGGTCGTTGGCGGAACGGGCTGGTCACGCTGATCCGCAGGCGATGCAGCGGCTGCTGCGTACGGCGGTGTGGGACGCAGACGCCGTGCGTGATGACGTGCGGGATTGGCTGGTGGAGCATCTCGGACACCCCGATGCGGTCCTGGTCGTCGACGAGACGGGGTTCCTGAAGAAGGGCGTGTGTTCGGTCGGGGTGCAGCGGCAGTACACCGGCACCGCCGGCCGGGTGGAGAACAGCCAGGTCGGGGTGTTTCTGGCCTACGTGACGCCTGCCACGCGGGCGATGATCGACCGCAGGCTCTACCTACCCGAGACAACCTGGTGTGACCGGCCGGACCGTCTCGCCGCCGCTGGTGTCCCCGAGGGAGAGGTCTGGTTCGCTACGAAACCTACCCTGGCCCGGCAGATGATCACGGCCGCGTTGGACGCTGGTGTTCCGGCTGGCTGGGTGACCGGCGACGAGGTTTACGGCGCCGACCCCGGCCTACGCGCTGACCTGGAACACCGCGCAATCGGCTATGTCCTGGCGGTCGGCTGCGACCGACGCGTGGCGGTCAACGACGGCCGCACCCTGGTCCGCGTCGACGATCTCGCCGAACGGATCCCCACCAGCCAGTGGCAGCTACACAGTTGCGGGCCAGGGGCGAAAGGTCCCCGTGACTACCTGTGGGCGTGGATCACCACCGCCACCAACCAGGGTGAGCATCGGTGGTTACTCATCCGCCGCAACCGCACCACCGGTGAGCTGGCCTTCTACCTGTGCTGGACGCCCCACCCGGTGCCGCTACACACCCTTGTACGAGTAGCCGGCTCCCGTTGGAGCATCGAGGAACTGTTCCAGACCGGCAAAGGGCAGGTCGGCCTGGACCACTACCAGGTCCGCGGCTGGACCGGCTGGCACCGCCACATCACCCTGACCATGCTCGCCTTGGCCGTCCTGACCATCCTCGCCGCCACCGCGCAACAGTCCGACGCCAATCCGGAGCTCATCGCGTTGACCGTCCCCGAGATCCGCCGACTCCTCAACGTTTTCGTCCTCGCCGTATCGCTACCGCCAGCACACACCCTGCGCTGGTCGATCTGGCGGCGAACATCGCAAGCCCGAGCCCGACGATCCCACTACCAGCACAGACAGGCGAAGTGACGTTGGAGTATTAATCGCTTCGGCGATGTGTCGGTAGCGCGAGTGCGCGGGCACTGCACCACCTCCTCTCGATGCTTCTCGGATTGTCTTGGGATTCTCCCCAATGGTCGTTGACATCAGGAAGTGGTGCGACTAGCTTTGGGCTAGTCAAATTGTCCCAAGACAATTTGAGACTTGCAAGGGCAAGGAAAAACCCCCGCACCGACCGCGATCTTTGGCGAGTTCAGGTCCGTGCGAGGGCCCAACGGAATCCTTGAAGAAGGGAAACGTCATGCAGGAGGCTACCAAGCCCCGCGCTTCGCTCGCCGTAGGTCGCCTAGCTGTGCGGATCGGGCTGCCGAGCGGCAAGGGAGGACGTGCGTGACGGTCGTATTCGCAGCCCTGGGCGGCGTTCTACTCGGGTTTGTGGCGGGGTTGGTGTCGTATCGGGCGTCTCGGCGGTGGTGTGGGGTGTGCGGGGTGTCGTTGACCTGCCCGAACTGTTCGAGGTAGCCGGCACGTCCGGCGGGCTCGTCGGATGGCCGGCTGCGGTGATCGCTCTACTCATGTGTGCGGTTCGGAGAGGGGTTCGATGACGGCTGTTGCGTTGCGTCAGGTGTTCGACAGTGATGAGGAGGGCGGGCGGCGGGTGTTGGACTACCTGTCGACGGTCCTGGACGGGTTCACGTGTGACCGGCTGGGCAGGGCGGGGGTTGCCTGGGGCGGTCGGTGTTGGGAGGTGGGGGCTGGGAACGGGTCGGTGGCCGGCTGGCTGGGGGATCGGATCGGTCCGACCGGTGAAGTAATCGCCACCGGGCTCTGTCCGGATCTGGTCCGGTCGCATCCTCGGGTGACGGTGATCGGCCGCAACGACGAGCGTGATCCGTTGTTGGGTGGAGTGTTCGACTTGGTGCATGCCCGATTGGTGTTCGCGGGCTGGCCACAGAGGTGGGAACTCGTGCACCGGTACGCGCGGGCGCTGGCCCCGGGTAGGCCGCTGGTGATTGAGGACTGGGGTCGCTGTTCGGGGCTGGTGTTGTCGTCCCCGGTGCCGGATGCGGCTGGTGTCTACTGCCGGTTTCGATCGGCACTCGCGGAGGTGTTCACCCAGGCTGGTGGTGACCTGTATTGGGTGACGCATACGGCGGCGGCGATGGCCGATGCGGGGTTGGTGGAGGTTGACACCGCCGTGCATGCCCAGTCGTGGCGGGGTGGCACTGCCGGGTATTTGTTGCCGTTGACGGTGGCCCGTACGCTGCGCGGCCCGCTGCTGGAGGCCGGTGTCGACTCCGACGACCTGGACGCGTTGGCCGAGGTGCTGACGCACCCGGAGACCGTGCTGCTGGGCGACACGGTCTTCTCCACCATCGGCCGCCGCCAACACACCTGATCAGCCGCCGTCAACACATCTGACCTAACCCATCCAGACGGGGGCGGGGCGGACCCGGCTGCGACGACGATCCCTGCGGCAACAGGGTTATCGCGGTCCGGAAGCTCGAGTCCGCCCCGCCCCGACTCTATTCCGAAAGGGACTCTGATGAGTGCACCTGTGAAGGTCGTACGCGCGAAGTGGGGTGACATCGACGCGCTCGCAGCCCTGGCCGGGACCGCGATGCGTGACCTGCCGGTCGCCGCCTGGCTGGTCCCCGATCCGGGCTGGCGGCAGGCAGTGCTGACTGCCTATCTACGCATCCACGTCGAACACGCGCTGATGTTCGGCGAGATCGACGTGATCCGGGACGACAACGATGGGCTGGTCGGGGCGGCGGTGTGGCTGCACCGCTACCGGCCCATTCCGCCACCGGCCAACTATCCGCACCGGCTCGCCGACACCTGCGGTGAACACGCCGACCGGTTCACCCAGTTGGAAGAACTACTCGCCAAACAGCACCCGGCCGAAGCCCACCATCATCTGGCGTGGCTCGCGGTCACACCCGGAGCACAATTGCAGGGCCACGGCCATGCGTTGCTGACGCATCACCACGGCCGGCTCGACCGTACCGGGATCCACGCCTACACCGTCGCCGCCGACCAGCGAACCTACGACTGGTACGCCCGGCACGGCTACACACCCCACAACAAGACACCCGCCGGAGGCGGCCTCATCCTGCACGGCCTGTGGCGGTCATCCCCACCCACCGATGAGGAGGGGGAGGACGAGTAGCCGTGATCGAACCGCTCGTCATCGCCACCTACCGCCTGCGCGACTACCAGCAGCCCGACCGGCCCGACCGCAGACGTGACGAACTGATGGAACAGGTCATTCTCGACTCCGAGGCGGACATCATCGCCGTACAGGGCCTCCCCGGAGAACCAGCACTGTTCCGGATGGCCCGCGAAACCCGTCTGCACTGCCACACCCACCACGGCACCCCCACGATCGCGGCAGCGGGCGGTGCCGGCCTGGGCATCCTGTGGCGGCCCGACATCCGCCCCGTACCCGGCACCTGGTGGCCCGCCACCGACCAACCCTTCCGGTACGGCCTGACCTGGCTCACCCTCGACGCCTACGGCTCCCCGATCACCATCGCCAACTACCACGCACCACCAGCCGGCGAAACCCACCAGACCCGACGGGAGGCCGGACTACTCACCACCGCCCTCGGCCACCACGACCATGACGTGTTCCTCACCGGCACCTGGCCCACCCCCAACGACCGGGAGCCGGAGCGGATCCTGCACGCCGCCGGCTTCCACGACACCGCCACCACCTGCGGCGGGCACTGGCAACCCACCACCGGCCACTGGCCCGGCGACCCCCACGGCGACCAACGCCCCGACCGCATCCACCACCGCAACAACCCTGCACGCACTGGCCGGATACGCCGGCACACCGTCGAAGACACCGCCCTCGGCTGGGCCGCCTCCGACCACCTACTCGTCGCCGTCGAATACCAACCAGCCCGGTCGGCGTGATTACGGGATGTCTCGCGAGGCCAGAGGGCATCGCAGGTGTTGGCAGACCTGCCAGCTTGGTCCGGCAGAATGATCGCGTGGCGAAACGCGGAGCCCGCCGGACAACGGCGTACGACTCGACCCAGCCCTGCCCCTGCGGCTCGGCCGAGCCCTACGGCGAGTGCTGCGGTCGGCTACACCGGGGAGAGACGACCGCCGCGACGGCCGAGCAACTCATGCGGTCGCGGTTCAGCGCGTACGCCGTTGGTGATGCCGCCTACCTGCTGCGGACCTGGCACCCCACCACCCGACCGGCCCGGCTGAGTCTCGAGCCGCAGCAACGGTGGACCCGGCTGGAGATTCTCGCCACCGATCGGGGCAGCCTGTTCGACACCGTGGGCACCGTCGAGTTCCGTGCGCACTATCGCGAGTCCGGGCAGGCCGGGACGATGCACGAGCACAGCAGCTTCGTACGTGAGAACGGCGAGTGGGTCTACCTCGGCGCTCTGCCGTCGGCTGACTGAGCAACGGCCGTCCCGGAGCAACGCATCGATCTTCGCTACTATCGATCTCTTCGATGTCTTCTCGACGGGGAGTGGCATGACGATGCGTAGGATCGCGGCGACCCTGGTGGTCGCCCTCGCCGCAGTACTGCTACCCGGCTTAGCCCAGGGTGGAGCCGGAGCCGGTATACCGGGCGGGGCTGACGTACCGGACCCGATGAAGATCGTCACCACGACCCCGGCCTCGGCTGGCCCGGCCACTGACCCGGCCGCTGGGACGGTCGCCGTCGCGGCAACCGTGGGCCTCAAGGCGATCAGCCACAACATCTGCGGTGGCATGTGCATGGGGGGCAGCGTCGACAACCTGCCGACTATCACCGATCTCATCGACGATTTTCGTCCTCATTTGATCATGTTTCAGGAGGTCTGCTGGCCGCAGTACGAGTGGTTCACCAACCACGCCTTCAATTCCGGCACGTACCAGTTGGGCTTCACCACGTTGCTGACCAACTACACCGGTTGCGGGGCGACGGACTGTGCGGTGAACGAGGACGACGATCCGGCAAACGACGACCGACGCTGCTGGATTGGTCAGGTCGTCGGGGCCCGAGGGACGTTGAGTAACCGGGACGAGATTGCCCTTGGCGGCGAGCGGCACCAGATCAACGACACCCGACCGGTCAACCCGCCACGGACGTTCACCGCCCTGTGCTACGACGTGCAACTCGCCGACCTGGGTAGCCGGGTCGTCAAGGGATGCAGCGTGCACCTGCGGGCGTTCCGGGACCCGGGCAACATCAACAAGCGGGCCCGTACCGCCCAGGCCGCGCGGCTCGCCTCGGACCTTGACGGCGACATCGCTGCCGGCAAGATCGTCGTGGTGGGTGGGGACTTCAACTCACTCCCCACGGAGACCGCCATGGACGCCTTCTACCGGTCGGAGACCAAGCCGGGCGGCGGCTGGGGGCTGTTCTACGAGGCTGACCAGGACGACCACAACTTCTACGGCAACGCGGGGTGCGCCTCGACAGCGACGGCCTGCCGCAGTGGTGGGCGGACGGCCGGTACGACCGGCACCAACAAGATTGACTATCTCTTCTTCTCGGAGACCAGCGATGCCGCGTCGGTGAGCGGGCTACCGATCGAAGTTCCCCGGACCGTCTCCGACCATGCCTTCTACCGAGGGCTGGTGGAGGTAACCACCTCCTGAAACGTGCTCGACACCGTACCTGTGTGGAGTCGAGGGTCTCAACGTACGGCGGGGGAGACGGTGAGCGTTCCGGCGCTCGCGTTCAACGTCGTCGGTACGCCGATCGGGCACGGTGTCGGTAAAGTCACCGTGCCCGATCGGCCCGACCGCAGACGCGCCGAGCTGATGCCGTTGGCGACAGCGCCTATCTGCTGCGGACCGGGCACCCCACCACCCGACCGGCCCGGCTGAGTCTTGATCCGCAGCAACGGTGGACCCGGCTGGAGATCCTTGCCGCCGATCGGGGCAGCCTGTTCGACACCGTGGGCACCGTCGAGTTCCGCGCGCACTATCGCGAGTCCGGGCAGGTCGGGACGATGTACGAGCACAGCAGCTTCGTACGCGAGAACGGCGAGTGGTCTACCTCGACGCGGCGGCAGATTCTCTCTGACCTGACGCGGTTTCACGGCTGGATCAGGCCGCAGCGGGCTCTGACCGGCGGTTTGGGTTGAATACGTGTTCCATTATCATGGCGTTTCTGCGCCGGCTCATGAGTCGGCTCATGATCACGCCAAACTGGTTGAAGCGTCCGTCGATGACGGTCGGGCCTGGGTCTCGACGTTCAAGATGGGCCAAAGCGGTGGTGACCACATTTTCGGGCGTCCGCAGCTTCCCGGAGGTCAGCACGCGGGCCTCCGGTCCCATCCCCGTTGTGAATTCTGTATCGGTGGCACCGGGACAGACGGCGAAGGCGGTGAGACCCGTGCCACGCAGCTCGGTCCAGAGTGATTCGGTAAAGCTGAGCACGAATGCCTTTGTGGCACCGTAGACGGCCATTCTGGGCGAAGGGAAATAGGCGGATACGCTGGCCACGTTGATGACGAAGCCGTTGGCAGCGCTCAACATCTGCGGCATGAACGCTGCGGTGAGCTGAACCGGTGCCGTGACGTCGACGGCGATCTCGGCGGCGAGGCGTGCGGTATCCGCGTCGGCGAACGGGGCGAATGTGCCAAACGCGGCGTTGTTGATCAGGCTCGTGACCTCTACGCCTCGGTCAGCGACAGCCTTCCGGAGTTCGCTGCCCACAGCTGACTGGGAGAGATCGAAGGGGATCGCCTCGACCCGTACATCGTACGTGCGGGCAAGTTCGCCTGCCATCGATGCTAACCGCTCGGCGCGTCGAGCGACGAGTACGAGATTCGAGCCGCGCGCTGCCAAAGCTGCGGCAAAGGCGGCTCCAATCCCGGAGCTCGCCCCGGTGAGCAGAACTGTCTGTGAGCGATAGTCGACAGTCATGGAGGATAACCTTTCGAGTGCTGATCGATGGATGTCTGCGCCGGGACTGCGTGAGCGGCGGCGGGTCCAGAGTGAGGAATCATGAGCGTGGTGACTCACAATGTGACGAGTATCTTCCCGTGGACGTGACCGCCTTGCTGAAGCGTGACAGCGTCACGGATCTGCTCGATGGGAAACATCGCGGCAATCGGGACGGTCAGCTGGCTGGCCAGAATTGCATTGGTGATTCGGGTGAGGCCTCCGGGGCCGCGTCGATGGCACCCGTCGCGCGTGCCCCCCGGTAGGGGGCGGGCCCCGCGTCGATCGTGGAGATACGTTCTGGGTTGACGCCGAGTTCGAGCGCGACATCGACCGTCTCGGTGCCGACCAGTGACGTCGCCGCGCTGATGTCAGGCGCGAGCGCCCGCACGCGCGCGGCAAGTCCAGGACCATAGGTGACGGGCTCGGCACCGAGGTTGCGCAGAAAGCCATGGGTGTCCGCCGAGCCGGTGCCGACAACGCGGGCACCTGCGAGCGCGGCAAGTTGTACAGCAAAGGTGCCGACTCCACCCGCGGCCCCGCCAATCAGGATGGTGTCGCCGTTGCGCAGGCCGACCGCGTGCAGCGTGGCGTCCGCTGTCAGGCCGGCAATCGCGAGGGTGGCGGCGGTCTGATCGCTCACTCCTGCCGGAGTCCGCGTCAGGCCGAGGTCTGCCGGCGTGCCGACCACGTAGTCGGCGGCAGCGCGGGCGAGCGCACCGCCGAAGACCCGATCGCCAACGACGAAACCCTCGACCTGGTCGTCGACTTCGTCCACGACGCCGGCGAAGTCATAGCCAAAACCGGCCGGGGTCGAGACGCCGAAGGCCCGCGCCAGCCCAGGTGTCGAGGCAATCTTCCAATCCATCGGGTTCAGCCCGAACGCCGCTACATGAACCCGGACCTCGCCAACCCCCGGGTGCGGCTCTGGGACTTTTCGTAGCGCGAGAACCTCGGGACCTCCGAACGCCTCGTAGATGACTGCGCGACTCATGGGTGCCTCTCGATTGTCGATACGTGTTGGAGATCAACTAATCACCGGACGGCGGGAGTCAGAGCTGGGAGCCGCCGCCGTCGATGGTGAGTTCGGCACCGGTGGTGTAGGTGGCCTCGAACGCAAGAAACACGACCGCCCTGGCGACCTCGTCGGGCGTACCCAGTCGCAGCATCGGAATGTCGGCGGCCATCTGCGTCTTGGTCTGTTCAGCAGCCTCGGCGGGCATCGACTTCTCCAGGATCCCGGAGTCGATCGCGCCGGGGCTGACCGCATTGACGCGGATCTTGCGCGGGAGCAGCTCGCGGGCCAGGCCCCGGGTCATCGAGCGCAGCGCCGCCTTGCTGGCCGCGTAGGCGCTGAGCGCCGGCAGCGCCCTGACGTTTGCCACGGACGTGGTGAGCACCACGCCGCTGCCCTCCGCCAGCAGCGGGGCCAGCTTCTGCACCGTGAAGTACGGACCCTTGGCATTGATCGCCAGCAGGTGGTCGAACATCTGCTCGCTGGTCGACTCGAACGGCGCGAAGCCGTTGACACCGGCGTTGGCGAACAGTGCGTCGACCGTGCCGAACTCGGCCTTCACCCGGTCGGCCAGCGCCTCGATGTCGGAGAGCGATGCGGCGTCGCTGCGGACCGCGATCGCGTTCCCGCCGAGCCGGCTGCGGGCGGCGTCCAGGGCGGTCTGGTCCCGACCGGTGATCAGCACACGCGCGCCCGCACCCACGAGTAGCTGTGCTGTCGCCAGGCCAAGACCGCTGCTGCCTCCGGTGATCACTACGTTCTTGTTCTCATACTTACCCATTTCGGGGCACACTCCTCCGTAGAAGCCGTCTCCTGATGCGCCCGGGCGGTCGCGGCCACCTGAACGAGACCGAGTCAACAGCCGCCCGGAGCAGGCGTCCAAGACTCGTTTTGCACCCCGTCATGCAGGAATTGCATAACGCGCTAGGGTGCGGATATGCCCGACGAAGCCCCGCCCGCCCTGGCATCCGGTCCCGATCTGGATCTGCGGCTGGTTCGGTATTTCACGGCCGTCGCCGAGCATCTGAACTTTGCGCGTGCGGCCGATGTCCTGCGCGTCGCCCAGCCCTCCCTGAGCCGCCAGATCCAGCGGCTGGAAAACGCCCTCGGCGTACGCCTCCTGGAGCGCACCACTCAGGGCAGCAGGCTCACCGCCGCCGGTGCGGCGTTCCTTCCGCAGGCGCAGAAGCTACTACACGGTGCCCAGCAGGCAGTGCTTACCGCGCGCGCCGCAGCACCAGCGCGCACGATCACCATCGGATACGTGGACGACCTCGTCATCACGCCTGCCGTACGCGACCTGCGCTACCGCCACCCCGACGCCCATGTCCGCACCCGCCACCTCGACTCGCAGCAAGCCGGCGCCCTGCTCGACCGGCAGGTCGACGCGCTTGTCACGCGTACGCCGCTGCCGATCCTGGCCGGCGACGTCGACGTGACTGTCCTCTACGACGAACCCCGGGTCCTGCTCGTGCCTGCATCCCACCGCCTTGCCGGCAAGGAATCAGTCACCATCGACGACATTGCCGGCGAACCACTTGTCGCCTGCGCGGGCATGGGTACACAGTGGACCACCTTCTGGCGACTCGAACCCCGACCGAACGGCGATCCCGCGCCACTCGGTCCCACGCTCGTCGATACCTTCGAGGACAAACTCGAAGCCATCGCCGACGGACGCGCCATTGCCCTCGTGCCGGCCGACGACCGGCGCTTCACCCTCCGCCAGGACCTCGTCACCATTCCCGTTGAGGAAATCGAACCCTGCCAAGTGGTCATCGCCACTCGCTCCGCAGACACCAACCTTCTCGTCGCGCACTTCCTCAGATCTGCGGAAAATCTTCTGGTTCGCGATAACTGACGCAGGAAGATGTCCGGAGAGTAACCAACCCTCCGCGCTCTACTCGGCAGACGACCGGCCGTAGCGACCCCAACTCGATCAAGGCTGTGTGGACGTGACCGCGGTCGCGAGCTGGGTAGCGGTCGGCGGCTTCACAGGATCAGTCTTGTAGGTCCTCGGCAGTGAACGAGCGGTGCACCGTGAGCTGGGCCAGGTGTGTTTCCAGGGCTTCGAGCTGTTCGGATCCTGTTCGGGCTTCCCAGCGGCTGCGCACGTCGTCGAAGAGTGCGCCGCCGATGGCCATCAGCTCATGACCCCGAGGGGTCACCTGCACTCGCTTGCGGCGCGCGTCGCTTGGGTCAGGCTCGGTGAACCGGGCCGGTGCCGGCGACCAAGCACGCGAACCTTGTCGGAGACCTATTGCACGGCGGGGGAGACTACGAGCGTTCCCGCGCTCGCGTTCAACGTCGCCGGTACGCCGATCGGGACGGTGAGCTGACCGACGCCGTGTCCGATCGGCAGCCCGCCGAGCACCGGCACCCCCAGGTCGCCCAGCCGCTCGGCGATCACATCAGACACGGTCACCGCCCAGTCGTCGGCGCAGTTGGTGAACTGTCCCACCGCCACCCCGGCGAGCTTCGCCAGCACCCCGGCCCGGCGTAGCTGGGTGAGCATCCGGTCCACCTTGTACGGCGGCTCCTCGACATCCTCGATCAGCAGGATCGCGCCGGCCAGGTCCGGCATGTCCGGGGTACCCAACGACGAGACGACCAGGCACAGGTTTCCGCCGATCAGCGGGCCGGTGGCCGTACCGGGGACCAGCACCGGGGCCGTCTCCTCGGTGGGCACCCGGGTCACCGTCACCGGTTCGGTGCTCATCAGCGCGGCACGCAGCGACTCGGCCGACTCCGGCGGGGTGCGCTCGTCCAGCCAGGCCGCTCCCGGCCCGTGCACGCTGGCCAGCCGGGCCCCCCGCCAGAGCGCGAACTGCAATGCGGTGATGTCGGAGAAGCCGGCGACCACCTTCGGGTTGCGTCGGACCACCGCCATGTCGATCTGGTCGACCACGCGTTGCGCGCCGTAGCCGCCCCGGGTGCAGAGAATCCCGCGTACGTCCGGATCGGCGAACGCCGTGTCGATGTCGGCGGCCCGCAACTCGTCGCCACCGGCGAGATAGCCCTGCCGGGCGTAGACGTTCGGGGCGAGCACCGGCCGTAGGCCCCAGCCGCTGATCAACTCGATGCCCCGGGCCACCCGTTCCGGCCGGGTCGGCCCGGACGGGGACACCAGCATCACGGTGTCGCCGCGGCGCAGGGCGGGCGGTCGTACGGCCTCGGTCATAACGCCCGAGCCTAGCGGCCACACTTGTTGATCTAGCGTCACACTTGTTGATCGAGAGAATCGCGTCATGGCGCTGGTCCGTTGTGACGCAAACTTCTTGATCAACAATTGAGGGGGCCGGCGCGAGCGGGGGACCGAACGGCAGGGGATAGCCTCGACTCGTGGCAACCGCGCTGGTGATCGAGAACGACCCGACGGACGACCCCCGCCGGCTGGGGGAGTGGCTGATCGAGGGGGGCCTCGACCTGCACATCCTTCGCCCGTACGCCGGGGACGAACTGCCGGCGGACCTGGACGGCTTCGCGGCGCTGGTGGTGCTCGGAGGTCCGCAGCCGCCCTATCCGCTGCCTGACGGCAGCCCCGGGGCACCCTGGTTCCCGGCCCTCGAAGGGCTGCTGCGCAAGGCGGTCCGGTACCGGGTGGCGACGCTGGGGATCTGCCTGGGTGCACAACTGCTGGCAACCGCGCACGCCGGGCTGGTCGAGCGCAGCCCGTCCGGGCCGGAGGTCGGGCCGGCGCTGGTCGGGAAGCGGGACGCGGCCGACGACGACCCGCTGTTCAAGTGGGTGCCGCTGATCCCCGACGTGCTGCAGTGGCACGCCGACGAGATCACCGAACTACCCCGCGACGCGGTGCTGCTGGCCGCCTCGACCCGCTACCCGCACCAGGCGTTCCGGATGGGGGACCGGGCCTGGGGGTTGCAGTTCCACATCGAGCCGGACACCGCGATGATCGCCGATTGGGCGACCGACTCGCGGCTGTGCGCCGAGCTGGGTTACGACCCCGAGGCGGTAGTCGCCGCCTGCGACGCGGTGATGGCCGACATCGAGGAGGTGTGGCATCCGTTCGCGATCCGGTTCGCCGCACTGGCCCGAGGTGAGCTGGCCGGGGCGCAACCCCGGCGCGACCTGCCGCTACTCGGTCACTGAGGCTCGGCGATGACCAGACCGACGAGCACCCAGGGCCGGCTCGCCCGGTACGGCTTCGGGGTGGCCGACGGCGACGACGGCGGCCGGGCGGGTGACCTGCTCGGCCCGACCGGGCTGGGCTGGTGGAACCCGGAGACCCAGGAGCCGGTCGACCCGGTAGCTGGCGAACTGATCACCATGCTGGGTCGGGCCATCGACCCGGACCTGGCCCTGCGTCAGCTGCACCGCATCGCCGAGGCAGAGCAGCGCACCGAGCAGGCCCAACGGCAGGCCGAGCAGCGCACCGAGCAGGCCCAACGGCAGGCCGAGAAAGCCGAGCAGCGCACCGAGCAGGCCCAACGGCAGGCCGAGAAAGCCGGGCAGCGCACCGAGCAGCAGGAGGCCAGTGCACTGCTCACCGCCCTGCGTACGGATGTGGGGCTGCGGCGCCGACTGGTCGCCGTACTCGGCGCGTCGTCCGCGCTCGGTGATCACCTGGTCGCCAATCCGCACCAGTGGCGTGCCCTGGCGACCGGGGCGGACGGGCTGGCTCCCACCGCCGACGGGACGCTCACGCTGGCCTTCGACGACGAGAGGACCAGCCGGCCCGCCGCCCGCATCCCGATGCTGCGGCAGGCGTACCGGTTGGCGTTGCTGCGGATCGCGGCGGCCGACCTGACCGGCGCGCGCAGCCTGGAGCAGGTCATGGCGGCGCTGTCGGCGTTGGCCGACGCCACCCTCAGCGCCGCGTACGACCTGGCGGTCAGCGAGCTGCCAGCAGGCACACCGACGCCTCGACTGGCGGTGGTGGCCATGGGTAAGTGCGGCGGCGACGAACTCAACTACGTCTCGGACGTGGACGTCATCTTCGTGGCCGACACGGACGAGGACCTGCCCGCCGCGACCACGGTCGCCACCCGACTGATCCACATCTGTGGGCTGGTCGCCTGGCCGGTGGATGCCGCACTGCGCCCCGAGGGCAACCGTGGGCCGCTGGTGCGTACCCTCGCCAGCCACCTGGCCTACTACCGGCGGTGGGCGCGCACCTGGGAGTTCCAGGCGTTGCTCAAGGCCCGGCCGGCGGCCGGTGACCTCGCCCTGGCCCAGGAGTGGATGGAACAGCTCGCCCCGATGGTCTGGTCGGCGGCGGAGCGGCCGGAGGCGGTCCCGGACATCCGGGCCATGCGCCGCAAGATCATCGAGAACATCCCGCCCGGCGAGCAGGACCGGGAGATCAAACGCGGGCCGGGCGGCCTGCGCGACATCGAGTTCGCCGTGCAGCTCCTCCAACTGGTGCACGGTCGGGCCGACGAGACACTGCGCGCACCGGGCACCATCCCCGCTTTGAAGGCCCTGGTCAACGGCGGATACGTCGGTCGCGCCGACGGCGAGTCGCTGCTGCGTGGCTACCGTTTCCTGCGCGGCGTCGAGCACCGGCTCCAGCTGCGCGGCCTGCGCCGGACGCACACCGTACCGGCCGATCCGGTGGCGCTCCGCTGGCTGGCGCACGCACTGGGCTACGCCGCCACCCCCGGCCGGGACGCCGTCGCGGCGTTCCGCGCCGACTGGGTCACCCACGCCACCGAGGTACGTCGGCTGCACGCCAAACTGCTCTACCGGCCCCTGCTGGAGGCGGTCGCCCGGGTGCCCGCCGACGGGCTGCGGATGACACCTGCGGCGGCCCGTGCGCGGTTGGAGGTGCTCGGCTTTGCCGACCCGGCCGGGGCGCTTCGGCACATCCAGGCGCTGACCGGCGGCCTGACCCGCACCGCCGCGATCCAACGCACCCTGCTGCCCGTACTGCTACAGGACTTCGCCGATGCGCCGGAACCGGACCGGGGGCTGCTCAACTACCGCCAGGTTTCCGACAAGCTCGGCCGCACGCCGTGGTACCTGCGGCTGCTCCGCGACGAGGGGCCGGTGGCCCGCCGACTGGCCCGCGAACTGAGCCTGTCCCGGTACGTCGCCGACCTGCTGGCCCGGGACCCGGAGGCGTTACGCCTGCTGGCCGAGGATGCGGAGCTGACTCCCCGGAACAAGCAGGTGCTCTGCGACGGGTTCATCGCGGCGGCCAACCGACACCTGACCGACACCAGCGTCCCGGTCACCGGTGCCACCGTCCGCCCGTCCCGGGCGCCCGAGGCGATCCACGCGGTACGGGCCCTACGCCGCCGGGAACTCGTCCGACTGGCCAGCGCCGACGTGCTGCGCCACGCCGGCCCACTGGCCCCGGAGAAGGCCGATGGCCTCGACGTACTCGCCATCGGGGCGGGGCTCTCTGCGGTCACCGACGCCACCCTCGCCGCCGCGCTGCACACCGCTCGGGTGGCGCAACCGGTACCGCCCGGCCTGCGGTTCGCGGTCATCGGCATGGGTCGGCTCGGCGGCTACGAGATGAACTACCTCTCCGACGCCGACGTGCTCTTCGTCTACGACCCGCCGGCCGGGATGGCCGACGGCACCGCCAGCGCCGCCGCGCACGCCGTCGCCGAGGAACTACGCCGGCTGCTCGGCATGCCGGCTCCCGACCCGCCGCTGGGTGTCGACGCGGACCTACGCCCCGAGGGCCGGCAGGGACCCCTGGTACGCAGCCTTGCCGCCTACGCCCAGTACTACGCGCGCTGGTCGAAGGTGTGGGAGGCACAGGCGCTGCTACGCGCCCGGTTCGTCTGCGGTGACGCCGAGCTGGGAAACGAGTTCGAGGCGATGATCGAGCCGGTGCGCTACCCCGACCGGGGGCTGACCCGGGAACAGGTGGTCGAGATCCGGCGGATCAAGGCCCGGGTGGAAACCGAACGCCTACCCCGGGGTGCCGATCCGGCCACCCACACCAAACTCGGCCGGGGTGGGCTGGCCGACGTCGAGTGGGCGGTACAGCTGCTCCAACTGCGGTACGCCGGGCAGCATCCGCAACTGCGCGGGACGCGTACCCTCGACGCCCTGGCCGCCGCCGCGGACGCCGGCCTGCTCGACCCGGCGGACGCCGCCGCGATGGCCGCCGGCTGGACCACGGCCGCCCGGGTACGCAACGCGCTGATGCTGGTCCGGGGCCGGGCCGGGGACCAGTTGCCCCGGCACGGGGTCGAGCTTGCCGGTGTGGTGCGCCTGCTCGGCGGCGACGACCCCGGCGAGTTCCTCGACGACTACCTGCGGGCCGGGCGGCGGTCCCGCACCGCCGTGGAGCACGTCCTCGATGCCTGACCGGCACCGAACCGGCCGGATCGTCGCCACCATCGTGGGCACGGCTGTCGTGCTCGCGGTGGCGTTCCTGCTCGCCCCGCCGATGGGCACCGACCTGTCCGCGCAGGTCGCCCGTGCCGACTTCTTTGCCCGGCACGGCTATGCCCCGATCGACTTCGGCTGGTACGGCGGCGTCAACCAGTTCGGCTACAGCCTCTTCACCGCCGCTCTGGGGGCAGCCTTCGGGGTACGCCTCGTCGGCGCGGTTGCCGCGGTCGTGTCGGCCGCAGCCCTGGGCTACCTATTGCTGCGGTGGGATGCGCACCGTCCGTTGCTCGGTGGCGTGCTCGGTGCTGCGGTGCTGGTCGGAAACCTGGTCAGCGGCCGGATCACGTTTGCGGTCGGTCTGGCTTTCGCGCTGATGGCGCTCGCCGTCCTCTCTGTACGACGCCGGCTGCCGCGTGGCATCCGGCTCGGGCTGGCTGCGGTGCTGGCCGCGGTGGCGACCTGGGCCAGTCCGGTGGCGGGCCTGTACGTCGGCGTGGCAGGAGGAGCGCTCCTTCTGGCTGCCCTGTCGAGGCGCACGGATGATGGCTGGCGATTGGGGCGCCAACTGCCCGAGAGCCTGGTGTTGTGCCTGGCCCCGGCCATCGCACTCGCACCGATGGCGCTCCTGTTCGGCAACGGCGGTGTGCAACCGTTCACTGCCGAGTCCATGCGAATCAACGTGGCGTTGGCGGTCGTGGTCCTCCTGGTGCTGCCCCGTCAGCAGCGGGTGGTGCGGTTCGGAGCCGCACTCACCGCGTTGCTGCTGGTCCTGGCCTACTATCTGCCCAGTCCGATCGGCTCCAACGCGATGCGGCTGCCGATGTTGTTCGCCGTGCCGGTGCTGGCCGCCTTCGCCACGCTGGATCGTCGGTGGCTCGCCGCGCTGCTCGCCGCCACTGTCTGGTGGCAGCCCCCGGTCATGACCAGCGACCTGGGGCGGATGGGTGGAGTGGAGCCGAGCGCGGCCTTCTATCGGCCGCTGCTCGACGAGCTGCAGCGACGTGGCCCAGTTGGGCGCGTCGAGGTGGTCCCGCTTCGTGATCACTGGGAGTCCACGCACGTTGCGGCGGTCGTGCCACTAGCCCGAGGTTGGGAGCGGCAGGTCGACGTGGACCGCAACCCGCTCTTCTATCGCACCGGCCTGAGTTCGGACGACTACCACACCTGGCTGAAACGGAACGCGGTCAGCTACGTGGCACTCGCATCGGCCAGCCCGCCGGACCGGTACGCCCGCGAAGAGGCTGCCCTGGTGGTCGCAGGTACGCCGTACCTGCGGGAGGTGTGGCGGGATGCGACCTGGCGGCTCTATGCGGTTGTCGATGCCGCCCCCCTGGTCAACGCGCCAGGTCGACTTCTCGAATCGACGCAGAACGGAGTCCGTTTCCATGCGGACGGGCCCGGCGAGGTGCTGGTCAGGTTGCATTGGTCTCGCTGGTTGACGCTCGACGGCACGGGTGGTTGTCTTGCCCCTGACCCCGAGGGGTGGACCATCGTACGGAGCACCACTGCAGGCGAGCAGTCGATCTCCAGCGGGCTAAGACCGGGGCCGTTCTGCTGACCAGCCGGGACCAGGCACCTGATGCGGGCTGTGACACGATGGGCACCGTGTCCCGGTACCACCTCGTCCGATACGCCGGTCTAGCTGGAGCGATACTGCTGGCTGTCAGTGCGTACCTCGGCGGGGTGAAGCCGACCTGGCACGGCGGGGTGACTCCGCTGACCATCTGGCAGGGCGAGTACGGGCCGCTGATCGTCAGCACCTGGCTGATCGGCACCGGGCTGCTCGTCGGAGCCTGGTGGTACGCCCGGCGCGGTGTGCCGTCGACCCGGTGGGCGTACGTGACCGTCGGACTGTGGCTGCTACCGCTCGTCGTGGCTCCCCCGATGGGCAGCCGGGACGTCTACTCGTACGCATGCCAGGGCGCGGTCTACACAACTGGGGAAAACCCGTATTCGGCAGGTGTCGCAGAACTTGGCTGCCCCTGGCTGCAGTCGGTTTCACCGATGTGGTGGGATTCGCCAGCGCCCTACGGACCGGTGTTCGTGCTGCTGGCCGGGGCGGCTGCCGCACTGGGCGGGACACTGGTCGGCACGATCGTGGTGCTGCGGGTCGTCGCGGTACTGGGCGTCGTGCTGGCGGCAGGCTGCCTACCAGCCCTTGCCCGTCGCTGCGGGGCGTCCGGAGAGCGAGCACTTTGGCTCATGCTCGGCTGCCCGATCGTCGCGGTCCATCTCGTCTCTGGCGCGCACAACGATGCCCTGATGGTCGGCCTGATGGTTGCTGGTCTGTTGGTCATCGTTGCCCGACCAGGCCGAAGCTGGAGCCTGCTCGTTGGTGGTGCACTGCTCGGTCTTGCGATCGGGGTGAAGGTCACCGCCGGGGTGGTTGTCCCGTTTGCCGCGCTCATTGCTGCGCCTGGTCCATACCGGCTGCGCGCGTTGCTCCGTCATGGCGGCTGGGTTGTGGGCGGAGCTGTTCTCAGCGTCCTGGCCACGACGACCGCTTCAGGGCTCGGCTGGGGATGGGTGAACGGCCTGACCCGCAGCGGCGACTCGATTCAGTGGACATCGGCCCCAACCGCGGTTGGGCTTGCCATTGAATATGTCGGCCGGCTGTTCGGTGTGCGATTCGATGCCGTGCCACTGGTCCGCGTCGTGGCGCTCGTCGTACTTGCCCTGGTGCTTGTTGCGTTGTGGTGGCGGGCCCGGACAGGCTCACCCATGATGGGCGCGGGGATCGCACTAGCGGCCACGGTTGTGCTGGCCCCTGTCTTTCATCCCTGGTACGCGGTGTGGCCGCTGGCCGTACTGGCGGTTACCGTCGGATCCAGCCAGTGGTTTCTGCTGCCCTTTGCCCTTGCCACCTTCCTTACCCTGCCGGATGGCACGAACCTGGCCAGGTTCACCAAGTTTCCTGGCGTATGGGTGATGACCTTTCTGGTGGTCCTGGTTGTGGCGCGAGGATGCGTAGGTATCTCTGCCGTCATACGGCAGAACATCGGCACGGCACGCAGCCATCCTGGGTAGGACCGGCACCTGGATTAGGACCGGCAGCCGGTTCTGACGAAGCTGGCCACCTCCCGACAGGCGTTCGTAGCCGAGTGCTGACAAGCCGGTAGAAAGCGAGCGGGCCGACCCGCAGGTGGCGGATCGGCCCGACTCGTCGTTCGCTCGGGTGTTAGGAAGGGCCCATGCCCTAGGAAGAACGAGCGGAAGGGGCCCTTCCTAACTGCTGATCTGGGGTCAGCAGTCGAAGTACATCGCGAACTCGTGCGGGGTCGGCCGCAGGCGGACCGGGTCGACCTCATTGGCCCGCTTCCAGTCCACCCAGGTCGAGATCAGGTCCGGCGTGAAGACGCCGCCTTCGAGCAGGTAGTCGTGGTCGGCTTCCAGCGCGTCGAGCACCTCGGGCAGTGAGCCTGGCACCTGCTTGACCGTGCCCCACTCCTCCGGCGGCAGGTCGTACAGGTCCTTGTCGATCGGCTCCGGCGGCTCGATCTTGCTCTTGATACCGTCGAGACCGGCCATCAGCATCGCCGAGAAGGCGAGGTAGACGTTGGCCGACGGGTCCGGCACGCGGAACTCGACCCGCTTGGCCTTGGGGTTGCTGCCGGTGACCGGGATGCGGGTGCAGGCGGAGCGGTTGCGCTGCGAGTAGACCAGGTTGACCGGGGCCTCGAAGCCCGGCACCAGCCGGCGGTACGAGTTGACCGTCGGGTTGGTGAAGGCCAGCAGCGACGGTGCGTGGTGCAGCAGGCCACCGATGTACCAGCGGGCCATGTCGGAGAGCCCGGCGTAACCGGTCTCGTCGTAGAACAGCGGCTCACCGTTCAGCCACAGGCTCTGGTGGGTGTGCATGCCGGAGCCGTTGTCGCCGAAGAGCGGCTTGGGCATGAAGGTCGCGGTCTTGCCGGCGGCCCAGACCTCGTTCTTGACCAGGTACTTGAACAGTTGCATCTGGTCGCCGGCGTGCAGCAGCGTCGAGAACTTGTAGTTGATCTCGGCCTGACCGCCGGTGCCCACCTCGTGGTGCGAGCGCTCGACGGTGAAGCCGGTGTCGATCAGCCGGCGCACGATGCTGTCCCGCAGGTCGGCGAAGTGGTCGACCGGCGGCACCGGGAAGTAGCCACCCTTGTACGCGGTCTTGTAGCCCCGGTTGCCGCCCGGCTCCTCCCGGCCGCTGTTCCAGGCACCCTCGATCGAGTCGATGTAGTAGTACGCCTGGTGGGCCGAGGTCTCGTGCCGGATGGAGTCGAAGATGTAGAACTCCGCCTCGGCGCCGAAGTAGGCGGTGTCGGCGATGCCGCTGGCGGCGAGGTAGGTCTCGGCCTTCTTCGCCACGTTGCGCGGGTCGCGGGAGTAGGCCTCCCGCGTGAACGGGTCGTGGATGAAGAAGTTGAGCGCCAGCGTCTTCTGGGCCCGGAACGGGTCGATGAAGGCGGTGGCGACGTCGGGCAGCAGCAGCATGTCCGATTCGTGGATGGCCTGGAAGCCGCGGATCGACGATCCGTCGAAGGCGAGACCATCGGTGAAGACGCTGTCGTCGAACGACTCGACCGGCAGGTTGAAGTGCTGCATCACGCCGGGCAGGTCACAGAAACGTACGTCGACGAACTTCACGTCCTCGTTCTTGAGGTATCGCAGGAGTTCCTCGGGGTTGGCGAACACACGTCCTCCTGGCACGTCCACTGGGTGGCTAGGCTGTTGGCGACGCTATGGCGGCGGGGTTGCCCGGGCATGTCTTCAGTGTTTCTGCCGTGTTACGTCATTCGCGGAGCGTCATCCCCGCCGGTCGGGCCGCCAGCAGCCGCTCTCGGGACATACCCGCGAGTGATGCTTGATAACGCCTTGTCGGAATTCACCCTATCTGCGCTGGTCAGGTCGGCGGGCCAGGGCCGGACCGGGGGAGATGGTCTTCCCCCCGGGGTGGCCGGTGCCGGCTCTCCCAGGAATGACGGATACCCTGACTCTCCGTGGCGATACAGCAGGATGCTCACGCGATGGCCGTCCCACCCGCAGCCGACCCTGATCTTGCCCCGGCCGATCTGGGGCGCCGCTTCGGTGCGTTGATCATCGACTGGGTGCTCTGTCTGCTGGTCGCCAACTTCTTCGGTGATCCGCTGCGCGACGGCTGGCCGCCGGTCGCCGTACTCATCGGCGAGTATGCCCTGTTTGTCGGTCTCTTTGCGCAGACGCCCGGAATGTGGCTGACCCGGGTCAGGTGTGTCTCATACGCCCACGGCGGGCGGATCGGCGTCATTCGTGGGCTGGTGCGCGGAGCGCTGCTCTCCCTGGTGATCCCTACGCTGATCATGGATCACCAGCGGCGTGGTCTCCATGACCGAGCAGTCGGCTCGGTGATGGTCCCGACGGCTGCGACAAGGCCGCCGACAACCTCGTCAGCAGCCGCCAGGGATTGATCCCTGCCCGACCCTGTCCGGGTCGGATGTCCGATTTACGTTCATGATCAACAGGCTGCCGGCGGGCTGGCGCGGAATGTTGGCGGCCGGCGGGTGGTTATATCTCGCGTACGACCGAGTAGCGCTGTCTTCCTAGCCGAGCGGCGCGCGGTCATCTCTTCAGATGGCATCGGGGTCGCTGGAATGTTGGTGGCTGGCCGGTCGTTACATCTTGTCTACGCCCCCGCCCCGGGACCTCGGGGTTGGGTGTGGCGTTCTGATTCTTTCCCCCCTTCTTTCAGGTGAGCGGCATCTGTGTGTGTCTGCTCCCTGGCGTCTTCTGTCCCCCGGGAGGCGTTTCCTTTCCCCCGTATTGGAGCTTTGTCATGAACACGATTCTGCGTAAGAGTGTGCTTGCTGCTGCTGGTCTTGCTTTCACCGGTGGTGTGTTCGCGGGTCCGGCGCTGGCCGACCCGGCGGTTGCCGCTCCGGTCAAGTCGGTGGGTGTGGTGCAGGCTGACAAGCCGGCCATGGACAAGCTGATCCCGCACGGTGTGCAGGGTGAGCAGTCGCGGATCCCGTTGAACGGTGAGCAGACCGGTAACGTGAAGGCGATCGTCAAGGCTACGAAGAAGGCTGGTATGGACGAGCGGGCCGCTGTGGTGGCGATCGCGACGAGCCTGCAGGAGTCGAAGTTGGAGAACCTGGGTCATCTGGGTGACCGGAATGATCACGACTCGCAGGGTCTGTTCCAGCAGCGTCCGTCTTCGGGTTGGGGTTCGGTGGAGCAGATCACGGATCCGGAGTACTCGACGACGGCGTTCCTGAAGGGTCTGAAGCAGGTTGACGGTTGGCAGGAGATGCCGTTGACGCAGGCGGCGCAGAAGGTTCAGGTGTCGGCGTACCCGTTCCACTATGCGCAGTGGGAGACCCAGGCTGCTGACCTGGTTGCCGAGCACTGGAACAGCTGACCCGACCAGCAACTGACAGATAACCGAACCGCAACGGGCTCCCGACCGGACGACATCCGGTCGGGAGCCCGTTTTGCTCTCTGCACTCGCAGCGCCGTGTTAGGAAGGCTCCTTCCTATGCGAGACCCGATAAGAAGGGGCCCTTCCTAACCTTTCAGCGCTGGCGACCGGCACCCCGGAAGCCCGGCGGTCGCATGTTCTTGGGGATAGCGCCCTTGGGCATCTGCGGCCGGGCGGAGAGCGCCTTCAAGCGCTTGTCCAGGGCGTTGACATCCTTACCGCTGAGGTTGCGGGGGAGTCGCATCAGGGTCATCCGCAGCTTGCGGACGGGTAGCTCGTTCTCGCCCTGACCGATCATGTAATCGAAGATCGGGGCGGTGCCGATCACCTTGGCCAGCCGTCGCTTCTCCTGGCCGAGCAGCCCGCGCACCCGATGCGGGTTGCCCTCGGCGAGGAGGATCACACCGGGACGACCGATGACCAGGTGCACCATGTCCATCTGGGTGGTCGAGCTGATGGCCGGGGTCACCCGCCAGTCGCCTCGCATGCTCTCCATGATCGAAGCTGCGGCACCCGGCTGTCCCTCGGCGGCGCTCATCATCGCCGTGTTCGAGCGCAGGTTCAGCACGATCAGCAGGGCGAGCAGCGCGACCAGGATGCCGATCGGCAGCCAGAACCAACCCCAGAACATGACCGCCACCACGGCGAGCGCGAGCGGGATCAGCACCGCGGCGGCGGCCAGCGGTACGAACCACTTGTCGCGTTTCGCAGTGAACGAGAAAACCATCCCGATCTGCTTCAGCCGTTGGCCGAACGACACCTTCTCCTGGGGTTTTGCCATGGCTCGGAGTGTAGTGGCCCGCTCGGACCACGCTGACCCGCGTCCGGCACTCCGTGCCTGATACAGCGGCGCATGGTGTCGGAAGACGGTGGTCCGGCGGGTCGGAGGTAAGGACCTTACCCGGGCGGACGCTCGTCCGAAGGTTGGGTAAGGAGGCGGGTAGTCGCCGAGGATCGGGCGCGAACCCCATGTGACCAGGGGACCTTCCAGCGAAAAGTAGTGCTCGGCAGGAACCACTACTTCCTCAGGAGGAAGCCATGTCGAGCACCGATGCGCACTTCGTACTTCAACTCCATCGGTCCCGCGCCGAGGAACTACGGGCCGAGGCGAACGCAGACCGGCTCGCCCGATCCCTGACCGGCCAGCCACGACACGGTCGTTCAGGGCGCTGGAGCGGGCTATGGCACCGCACGGCTGGTCGTACCGTTCGGTGACCGTCACCTGGTCCACGCCGTGGATCGTGGGGACCGGACATGATCGCCCCCCGCTCCGGCGTGACATCCTCGATGTCGTGACTCTCCGCGCCACCAGCACCGTCCTCGTCGGTCGTCAGACCGAACTCGCCGCCCTCCGCGAGACATACCAGCGCGTACGCGGCGGTGAGCCGGCGGCGGTGCTGGTGGGCGGTGAGGCCGGGGTCGGTAAGAGCCGGCTGGTCGAGGAGTTCGGCCGGCTCGTCGTCGCCGACGGCGGCCGGTTGCTGGTCGGCCAGTGCCTCGAACTCGGCGAACAGGGACTGCCGTTCGCACCGTTCGCCGCCGCACTACGGGCCGTGCTCCGCCGCGACGGCAGCGAGGTCTTCGACGGCTACGAGCACGAGTTCGCCCGCCTGCTGCCCGAGCTGGCCCGGACGCCGGGGCGGGCCCCGCTCGGTCCGAGCAGTTCGAACGTCCCGCCGACCGGCCTTGATATCCACCAGGGCTACCTGTTCGAGCTGGTCGGCGAGCTGTTCGCCCGGCTGGCCGCCGACGCGCCGCTGGTGTTGGTGATCGAGGACCTGCACTGGGCCGACCGCTCCACCCGCGATCTGATCTCCTTCCTGATCCGCGCGGCCCGGACAGCGCGGGTCATGCTGGCCTGCACCTACCGTTCGGACGAACTGCACCGGGGACATCCGTTGCGCCCGTTCCTGGCCGAACTCGACCGGACCCGGGGTGTCGAGCGGGTGGACCTGGCCCGCCTGGACCGGGACGGCACCGCCGCGATCCTGACCGACCTGCTCGGCACCGAACCGATGACGCGGGCGATCGACAACATCCACGACCGGGCACAGGGCAACCCGTTCTTCATCGAGGAACTCGTCGCCGCCGGTGACCCGGCCGGCTGTGCGGACCTGCCCGGCACCCTGCGCGACCTGCTGCTGGCCCGAGTTGACCGGCTACCCGAATCGGCACAGCGGGTCTTGCGGATCGCCGCCGCCGGGGGAAACCGGCTCAGTCACGACCTGCTCGCCACCGTCGCCGGGGAGCCCGAGGCGGAGCTGGAGGACGCGCTGCGCACGGCGGTCGCCGCGCAACTGGTCGTCGCCGATCCGGACGGCGGATACGAGTTCCGGCACGCGCTGGTACGCGAGGCCGTCCATGACGAACTGCTCCCCGGCGAGCACAGCCGACTGCACGCCCGCTACGCGACCGCCATCGAGGAGCAGCCGCAGCTGGTTGCCGCCGGGCGTGCGCCGGCCGAGGTCGCCCACCACTGGTACGCCGCACACGACCATCCCCGGGCGCTGACCGCCGCCCTGGCCGCGGCCAAGGCGGCCGCTGCCCGGTACGCGTACGCGGAGCAGAGCCGGCTGCTGGAACGGGTGCTGGAACTGTGGGAACAGGTGCCGGACGCCGCCGAGCGGCTCGGCATGAGGCATCTCGACCTGCTGGAGGAGACCCTGTGGGCGACGTGGACCGCCGGTGACCATGGCCGGGCGGTGACCCTGACCCGGGCGGCGCTGGCAGAGGTGGACCGGGCGGCCGAACCGTTGCGGACCGCCCGGCTGCTGGAGCGACGCGGCCGGTTGCTGCGCCTGCTCGGCACCGACGACGGTGCCCACGAGACGTGGGCGGCCTACCACCTGATCGCGGAGCTGGACGACGATCCGGAACGGGTACAACTGCTGGCCGAGATAGCCAACCAACTAGGCAAGGTCGACGCGGCGGAAGCGCCGCTGATCGCCGAAGCGGTGATGGCCTCGGCGCGGGCACTAGACGATCCGGCGTCACTGTTCTCCGCCGAGCTGGCCAATCTACAGGTCAAGTGCTGGCACGTGGCCGATGAGAGCCGATTGGCCGCGCTCGCCCGAGCCGAGGACCTGGCCCGGACGATCGGTGACCAGCCGGGGCTGGTGGCCGTACTGGTCAACAGCTCGGATGCGCTCTTCGAACTGGGCCGGTACGCGGAGTCGGCGAAGGCAGCCGAGCGGGGAGTGGACTGTGCGCGGCAGGTCGGCATCAGCCGTTCCACCGGTGCGTTCCTCTTCTCCAACCAGGCCGAGGCGTTGGTGGCACTCGGTCGTTGGGACGAGGCGGAGGAACTGTGCGCCCAGGCTGCCCGGCTCGACCCGCCTGGTGCGCTGGGCCTGCACTGGTTGCAGGTACGGGCCCGGCTGTGGCTGGCCCGGGGCAATCCCGGTGCTGACGACCTCGTCGCCCGGGCGCTGGCTTTTCTCGGTCGCCGCTACCTCGACGTGATCAAACGACTGATGCTGCACGAGTTGCGGATCGAGGCGGCGTACGCCGGTGGAGATCTGTCGGCCGGGCTGGTTGCCGCGCGCGAGGCGCTCTGCGCGACCACCGACAGCGATCATCCCCGCTACCGGTGGGCTGTGCTGGCGGCGGCGACCCGGGTCGCCGCCGCCGGGGCGGACCGACCGCTGCTCGACCAGCTCTGTGCGGCGGCCGCCGTCGGTATGACCCGGCACCCGGCCGAACGGGCGTACGCCGCAGAGGTGGCCGCCGGCCTGGCCGACGAGACCGACGCACTGACTGCCTGGAAGGCTGCGGTTTCCGCCTGGCGGGTGGACGGGCAGCCGTACCCGCTGGGGCGGGCGTTGCTCGGGCTGGCCCAGGCCTCCGCCGCAGCCGGAGACCGGGCCACGGTCGCCGCCTCGATCGGTGAGGCGACCGCCATCGCCGAGAGCCTGGGCGCGGTACTGCTCCGGAAGCAGGCGGTGACCCTGGCCCGCCGGGTCGGCCTGACCGGCACCGGGCGGGCCGGGCCGGACCTGCTCACCGGCCGGGAGCGGGAGGTGCTGCGCCTGGTGGCCGAGGGACACAGCAACAGCCGGATCGCCGAGCAGCTCTTCATCTCACCGAAGACGGCCAGCGTCCACGTGTCCCGGATCATCGCCAAGCTGGACGTCACCAACCGGGTCGAGGCGGCGGCGGTCGCGCACCGCCTCGGTCTGCTCGACCCGCCAGCGGGCACCGCGGCCTGAGGCGCACCCCCTAGCGCACCTGGCGGACCACCTCAGGCACCGGGCTCACCCCCGCTCAGGCACCTGGCGGACCAGCTGATCGGTGGCGAGCGGGACGGTCAGCGTACGGCCTTTTTCGGCAGGACCGGGGCGGCCCGGCCGGTACCGTGCTCGCCGCCGCTCCGCTGCGTCGGGCGCTTCTCCTCGTGGTACTCCTCCTCGACGTTGACCTGCCAGACGTCGTGGTCGGTGCCGTCGAGGATGTTCTCCACGGTGAGCATGGCGGTGAGCATGGAGTGGTCCTGGTTGTTGTAGCGGTGCATGCCGTTCCGTCCGACCGGGTGCACGTTCGGTACCGCCTCGGCCAGCCAGTGCCGGATGGTGTCGACGGACTCCTCATAACCCTCGTCGTAGACCGGGTACGCCTTGGGCATCCGGACCACGAAGCCGGCGCTCACCGCGCCCGACGTGACCAGCTTGAGCTGCTCCAGCTCCCGGGTGCCGAGGGCGATCAGGTCCTCGTCGGTGGAGTCCCACAGGTCGTCGCCCTCGTTGACGAAGAACTCCAGCCCGAGACAGGTGTATCCGTCCTGCACGAGGTAGGGCGACCAGGAGCCGAAGTTCTGGATCCGGCCGACCCTGACCCCGGGAGTGTGTACGTAGATCCAGTTGTCGGGGAAACCGGCCTCCTGCGGGACGACCAGGGCCACGGTGAGGAAGTCGCGGTAGCGCAACTGGTCGGCTGCGGTACGGACCCGCTCCGGTGCGGGCGGATCCATGGCGTGGATGAGTTGCGACAGCGGCATGGTCGACACGACGTGGTCGGCCTCGACCCGTCGTTCCCCCTCGGCATCCGCCACGGTGACCGCCACGGCGCGGCCGTCCTCCCGGTGGACGGTCTTGGCCCAGGTGTTCATGGTGACCACGCCACCCGCCTTCCCGACGTGCTCCGCGCAGCGTTCCCACATCATGCCCGGCCCGAGCTTCGGGTATTGGAACTCCTCGATCAGACTGGTGATGTCCTTCTGGTTGCGCTTCGGCATCAGCGCGTTGATCACCGCGTTGAACAGCGAGAGGTTCTTGATCCGCTGGGCTGCCCAGGCGGCCTGCAATTCGGTCGCCGGGATGCCCCACAACTTCTCGCTGTACGTCTTGAAGAAGATCGAATAGAGCCGTTTGCCAAATCGGGCGATTACCCAGCCCTCGAAGTGGCTCTGATCCTTGGGCGGCCGGACCTGCGCCCACACGTAGGAGCCGACACAGCGGATCGCCTCGACGATCCCCAGGTTGCCCAGCGCGTTACCGGCCTTCAAAGGGTAGTCGAAGAACTTCTCGCGGTAGTGGATCCGGCTCATTCGGGGACGGAGCAGGAAGTCCTCGTCCGGCAGGATCTCGTGCCACAACGCCTCGACCTGCGCGACCTTCGTGAAGAAGCGGTGCCCGCCGATGTCGAACCGCCACCCGTCCCGTTCGACCGTGCGGCTGATCCCCCCGACCACGTCGTCGGCTTCGAAGACCTGGACGCTGGCATTGCGTTTGGTGAGCTCGTACGCCGCAGTCAGACCAGCCGGTCCAGCACCGATGATTACCGTACGGGGGGATGTCGTCATGCTCTAATTCATCACCTTCGAGGTAATGCTGGCAACCACCCTGCCGCGCCGCCAGCGTCGGACGGGCGGAATTTAGCACGGCTATCACCCTGATGGGCGATTCGCCGCTGTCAGTTCCCTGGGTGGACGTCGGTGACGGTCTCCGGAAGACAAGTGATTGACGGGGGCGGTCGCCCTATCGTGGGGTCGCCACCGCGGCCGCGTCACGTGCGTCGATCGCCTGCCGGTAGAGCCGACCCGCCCGGTACGACGAACGCACCAACGGCCCGCTCATCACGCCGACGAAACCAATCTGCTCGGCCTCCTCACGCAGCTCCACGAACTCCTCCGGCTTGACCCAGCGCTCCACCGGGTGGTGTCGAGGGGTGGGGCGCAGGTACTGCGTGATGGTGATCAACTCACAGCCGGCGTCGTGCAGGTCGCGCAGCGCCTGCGAGATCTCGCTTCGCTCCTCGCCCATGCCGAGGATCAGGTTGGACTTCGTGACCAGCCCGGCCGCGCGGGCCTGGGTGATCACGTCGAGCGAGCGCTCGTAGCGGAACCCGGGCCGGATCCGCTTGAAGATGCGGGGCACGGTCTCCACGTTGTGGGCGAGCACCTCCGGCCGGGCGGTGAACACCTCGGCCAACTGTGTCGGGTCGCCGTTGAAGTCGGGGATCAGCAGCTCCACCCCGCAGCCGGGCTGGAGCGCGTGGATCTGACGCACCGTCTCGGCGTAGAGCCAGGCACCCCCGTCCGGCAGGTCATCCCGGGCGACCCCCGTGACGGTGGCGTACCGCAGCCCCATCGTGGCGACCGACTCCCCGACCCGGCGCGGCTCGTCGGCGTCGAACTCGGCGGGCTTCCCGGTGTCGATCTGGCAGAAGTCGCACCGCCGGGTGCACTGGTCGCCGCCGATGAGGAAGGTGGCCTCTCGGTCCTCCCAACACTCGTAGATGTTGGGGCAGCCGGCCTCCTGACAGACCGTGTGCAGGCCCTCCCGGGACACCAGGCCGCGCATCTGGGTGAACTCGGGCCCCATCTTGGCCTTGACCTTGATCCACGGCGGTTTGCGCTCGATCGGCGTCTCGGCGTTACGGGTCTCAATGCGCAGCAGTCGTCGACCATCGGGAGCAATCGTCACAACGCCGAGCGTACGCCCGACGGTGCTGGTCGATGAAGATTAGGCGACACGGCTCACGACGCTGCCGGTCGTGACACCGCTCACGTCCCGTCGCGCCCGAGGCGTCGCCGTCACCGGCTGGGTTCCGGCTCCGCCCGGTTGGCCGGCATCGAATCGGACCCGTGCCAGTCCGGTGCCGGCTGCCGAGCGAGATGATCCCGCAGCACGGTCACGACCGGGTTCCACGGCCGTCCCGTCGGGCCGGTGAAGACCAGGGTCCGACGCACCACCGGCTCGAGCGGCACCATGGTGAGGTGGGGAGTGAGCAGTGGTCTGCCCAGGGACGGCAGGATCGTCACCCCGACGTGGTCGGCGACCATGCCGAGCAGCGCGCGCAACTCGCGTACCCGGTGTGCGGGTCGGAAGTTGCGGTCCGCCTCCCGGCAGATCCGCATCACGTCGCCGTAGCATCCGCCCGTCGAGACGACCACCGGGTCGTCGAGCAGGTCGTGAATGGAGATGGCGGGCTCGCCCGCGTACGGGTGGTCCTTGTGGACCACGGCCTCGTAGGCGTCCCGCATCACCACCACACCCCCGTCCGGCCATGGGTCGGGGTTGATCAGCACCGCGGCGTCCACGATGTCCTCCTCCAGCCAGGGCATCATCTCGCTGTCGTCCGCCTCGAAGACCTTCACGGTGATCTCCGGCAGGTACTCCCGCCAGCTGGCGACCCACCCGGGGACCATCGCCTGACAGGCGGTCGCCGGCGCGGCCAGCCGGACCACCTCGGTGTGGCGGTCGACATGGTTCTCGGCCACGACCGCCATCGCCTTCAGCGAGGTCAGGATGGTCCGTGCGTGCGGTAGTAGTTGGTGACCCAGCAGGGTCGGTATCACGTCGGGGTGGCGGCGGAGCACCGGAGCGCCGAGGAGGCGTTCCAGGCTGGTCACCGCGTGCGAGACAGCGGGTTGGGTGGCCCGCAGTGCCGTCGCCGCGCGACCGAATCCCCGGTAGTCGACAGCGGCGACGAAGGCCCTCAGCTGCGCCACCGTGATCTTCAGGGCGTCACCAGCCGGCCGTGCACCCTGATGCCGTTCGCTTGCCCGCCTGCTCGCCCGTGGTTCGTCCGGCATGGTTCCCCCCTCACCGTTCGGGGCACCTCGCCGGTCTCGCCTGCGAGTGGAGTTCGGGCCGATCGGCAGGCAGAGGCATCGGGACACCCGGTGGAACCGGGCGTCGCCCGCCCCTGCGAACAGCCGCATGAAGACCCGAAAAACAGCCCACGAACCTTCTTCAGCCCTGGTCATCGACGATAAAGATCGCTCATGGGTCCATGAGTCGATCTAATTTGCGGACCGGATGATTCTTCCGCGAACGTTGAAACAGGTCAATGACCGGTCGTGGGAACTCGGGTACCCACGGTGAGAAAGCCACGCTTACGGGGGAAGTAGATGTCCAAAGCCGTTGGGCTGCGTTCGGTGTCGCGCTCGAGTCTTGGTGTGCTCGCCGCCTACGTGGCGCTCTCCCTGACCTGGGGATCGAGCTTCTTTTCCATCAAGATCGCCGTCGGCGGCCTCTCCCCGCAGCAGCTGGTGCTCGGCCGGCTCCTCCTCGGTGCCCTCACCCTCAACCTCATCCTGCTGGTGACCCGCCGCCGCTGGCCCCGCGACCTCACCCTCATCCGGCACCTCGCCGTCGTGGGCTTTCTGCTCTGCGTACTGCCGCTGCTGCTCTTCGCCTGGGCGGCCCAGCACATACCCTCCGGCCTGTCCAGCATCTACAACGCGACCACCCCGCTGATGACGATGGCCATCGGGGTCGCGGTGCTGCCGGCCGAGAAGATGGGACCGCTGCGATCCGCCGGCATCCTCGTCGGTGCCCTCGGGATCCTGATCGTGCTGGCACCCTGGCAGTTGCTGCAGCAGCTGAACGAACTGTCCGGTACCGGCCTGGCCCAGTTGGCCTGCCTCGTCGGGACGGCCAGCTACGGACTCGCCTTCACCTACCTGCGCCGCTTCGTCACCGGCAAGTACGACTGCGACGCCGCGACCGTCGCCGCCGTCCAGGTGACGCTCTCAGCCGCGATGATGCTGGTCGTCTCCCCCTTCTTCATCACCACGCCGATGCGTTTCGACACCGGCATCGTGCTCAGCCTGTTGGTGCTGGGCATCCTCGCCAGCGGCATCGCCTACATCTGGAACACCCACATCGTGAACCGGTGGGGTGCCACCCCGGCCTCCACCGTCACCTACGTCTCACCCCTCGTCGGGGTCGCGCTGGGCATCGTCGCGCTCGACGAGCGCCTCTCGTGGAACCAGCCCGTCGGGGCGGTGATCGTCATCGTGGGAATCATGGTCAGCCAAGGGCTCATCGGGGGCACCACGGCGAAGAAGACCCCCGCGAAGAACCGCCCCCTCGACCGGTCCATTCGCTGACCGACCCCTCCTTCTGACGAGTGCAGTGCCGCACTCGCCATGCACCCTGCCCACATCTCAGCCGGGAGAGCTCATGACCACGCAGCCGACGGATCTCGACACCCTCGAAAAGCTCGTCATCCAGCAGATCGAAGAGGAGACAGGCCACCAGAACGTCACCCTTGCCGGAAAGCTGAACGAACTCGACATGGACTCGCTGACCTTCTCCGAGGTCCTGATGAACCTGGAGCGGCAGTTGGGCGTCGGGCTGGACCTGGTCGAGACCTTCGAGATCAACCGGGACACGAGCGTCGCCGACCTGCTACGCGCCATCTCCGCCGAACTCTGACCAGGCAGAAACGGAAGGACTTTGACCATGACCGTCGACACCAGGACCACCGCGCTGCAGGACATGTACCAGGAGTGGGAGCGGGCGGGTGTCTCGCCGTTCTTCCCCGTGATCGAATCCAATGACGGCAACCTCGTCGCCACCGACCGGTATCCCGCGCTCACCATGTTCGGCTCCTGCGACTACCTCGGTCTGTCCCAGAGTCCGGTGCTCAAGGAGGCCGCGATCGACGCCGTCCGGCGGTACGGCACCAACACGTACGGAGCGCAACTGCTCTGCGGTCACACCCGGCTGCACCACAACATCGAGGCCACACTCCGCGCGATGTCACCGCTGGACTCCGCCATCCTCTTTCCCTCCGGCATGGCGGCGAACCTGGCCGTGATCACCGCCATGGCCTCGAAGGACGACGTCATCATCAACGACCGCACCGACCACGTCTCCATCTTCATGGGCAGCCAGCTCTCCGGAGCCGAGGTGCGTACCTTCCCGCACAACAACATGGCCAAGCTGGAGAGCCTGCTGCAACGGTCGGGTGACAAACGTCGGCGCATCGTCATCGTCGACGGTCTCTACAGCGCCGACGGCGACTTCGCCCCGTTGGACCAGATCGCCGCCCTGGCCGACCGGTACGACGCGCGGATCGTCGTGGACGAGGCGCACTCCTTTGGTGTGGTCGGCCCGAACGGCCTGGGTGTCGCCGAGTACTACGGCGTGCTGGATCGGGTCGACGCGGTGGTCGCGACGATGAGCAAGGCGCTCGGCAGCACCGGCGGGTTCGTGTTGACCAACAGCGAGATCGAACGTCAACTGCGCTACATGGCCCCGTCGTACACGAGTTCGCGGGGATCGGCCCCGGCGGCGGCCGGGGCGACCCTCGCCTCGCTGCGGCTGCTCGCGGAATCCGGTGCCGACCTGCGTCGTCGCCTCGACGTCAACGTCCAGCTGGTGCTCACCGGGTTACGGGCTGCCGGCATAGACCTGATGAACACCCGCAGCCACATCGTTCCGGTGCTGGTCCGGGACGAGGACAAGACGGTGGCCGTCGCCAACTGGCTGATGGAGCGGGGAATCTTCACCGCCACCTTCGTCTACCCGCACGTGCCGCAGAACACCGGGCGACTTCGGATCGGGATCACCGCCGGCCACAGCACCGAGGAGTGTGAACGCCTCGTCGCGCTGATCGTCGAGGCCAGCCGGGAGTTCGCCTTCTAGGACGACGACCGGTCCCAGCACGACGACCGGTCCCAGCACGACGACCGGTCCCAGCACGACGAGTAGAACGGGGAGCGACATGCCTAGAGCCGCGGTCCTGTCCGGCCTCGGTGCCTGGGTGCCGCCGGGCACCCTCACGAACGAGAAGCTGGCCGCTGAACTCGACACCTCCGACGAGTGGATCAGAACCCGCACCGGTATCGGCCGGCGTCACATCATCAGCGCCGGGATGTGTACCAGCGACCTGGCCGTCGAGGCGGGCCGTCGGGCGTTGGAGAGCGCGGGTGCGGCCACCGTCGACTATCTGCTGCTGGCGACCACCACTCCGGACCGGCTCTGTCCGGCCACCGGGCCGGAGGTGGCCACCCGCTTGGGGCTCGGCACCATTCCCGCCTTCGACCTCTCCGCGGTCTGTTCCGGTTTCCTGTACGGGTTGCAGACGGGGCGGGCGCTGGTCCTGGCCGGACTGGCGGAGAGTGTGCTGGTGGTGGGGGCGGAGAGTTTCAGCACCCTGGTGGATCCGGAGGACCGGAACACCCGTCCGATCTTCGGTGACGGGGCGGGTGCCGTGGTGCTCCGGGCCGGGCACTCCGACGAGCCGGGCGCGTTGCGGGCGGTCAACGTCCACAGCGACGGGTCGCTCGCGGAGTTGATCACCGTCGCTGGTGGGGGAGCCCGCGCTCGGGCAGCCGGTGACGACCGGCCAGCCCATATCCGGATGCGGGGACGGTCGACCTTCATGGCGGCGGTGTCGCACATGGAGGCGGTGACCCGACAGACCGTGGACGAGGTGGGGTGGCAGCTGGCCGACGTGGACCGCGTGGTCGGGCACCAGGCCAACGTCCGGATCCTGCACTCGTTGGTCAAACACCTCGGCCTGCCGGAGTCGGCGGCGATCGTGCACCTGCACGCCGTGGGGAACACGGCGGCGGCCTCCATTCCCCTGGCGCTGCATCACGGCGTGACGACTGGTCGGCTGGGGGTGGGGCACCGGGTGGTGACCCCCGCCTTCGGCGCGGGTGCCACCTGGGGTGCGGCTGCGCTGGTCTGGCCGGATGTCAAGGTGCTGCCCGGCTGACCCGGTCGGTCCTGGCCGGGCAGATCCCGGACCCGACGGGCGGCGTGCCAACGGTAGGGCTGGCGTCGCGGGCGGCTGCGGTGGGGCTGGTGTCGCGGGCGGCTGCGGTGGGGCTGGTGTCGCGGAAGTCGACCCGTACCTGCCCGGCCATCGGTGTGCCGATCGTCGCCACCGAGATCACCACCTCCGTCGCTGGCCGGGTGACCACCCGGTACGACCACGAGGTGAGCGCGATCTCCGGCGAGCCGCCAGGCTGGAGGAGCGGACCGGGCCAGCTGGCTGCTGTGGGCCGGGGGAGCGGAGCGTGGCGGCTGGCTGCGGGCGGCAAGGGCATGAGTCGGCGCAGCCCGCCGTCCCGCAGCCCGCGACCGTACGCCTTGCCGGTCGCCTCCTTCTGCGTCCAGAGCAGGAGGAAGTCGTCCGGGTGGCGGGCCACCCAGGCTGCCTCCTGCGGCGTGAACCAGCGGGCGGCCAGCTCGACCGATGGCAGGTCGCGTACCTGCTCGACATCGACTCCGACGGGCCCGGCGGCCGTCACGGCGACGACCGCGACTCCGTGCGAGTGGCTGATCGACACCTCCAGCCCGGCGCCGGCGCCGGTCAGGATGGGGCGACCGCCCGGTGCGCGACCGACGCCGACCTCGGTCAGCGGGGCGTCCGCGAGGTGTGCTGCGGCTTGCCGGGCAAGGGTGTGGGCGTCCAGGGTCACACTCAACAAGACATCGATCATCATCGAAGTCCATCACGATGTCGCACCACCCCGCCACCCCCGGCGCAGCCGGTTATGAGCCTGCTCACGTCGTATCGCCAATTACCTGTCGCCGACGCCCCGAAGGCTGCTAGCCTCGCCGGCAACAGCGACGACGGAGCCGATTAGCGTCCCGACCACCGGAGTCCAGAGAACCACCGGCAGCTGGGAAGGTGGTCTCCGGCCGGGCCGTGAAGACCCTCCTGAGCTGCGGGAAGAACGGCGTTGGGTGGGGCGGCACCAGCACCCGGCGTTCAGTAGACCCCGCCGGCCGGCCCCCGTGATCGGGCGACGAATGAGGTGCCCGGCGTCAGCCAGGCACGAAGGTGCGGTGGTACCGCGAGGACCCGCTCGCCCGCACCTCCCGGGATCGCGTTGCGATTCGACGAGGAGGTACGCCCCATGCAACGCATCCTTTCCACGACCCTGCCCGACCACGTCGGCGAGACGGTGACGCTCGCCGGCTGGGTGCACCGCCGCCGGCTGCTCAAGTCGGTGGCGTTCCTGATCCTGCGGGACGCCGGCGGGCTGGCCCAGGTGGTGGTCACCGAACCGCACAGCCGGACCTGGCTCGCCACGCTGACCGAGGAGACCGTCGTCGAGGTGGTCGGCACGGTAGCCGCCAATCCCGCCGCGCCGGCCGGGGTCGAGGTGATCGAGCCCACCGTACGGTTGCTCGGTGAGGTTGCCGTGCCCCCGCCGTTCGACCTGTACCGGCCGGGGCTGACCGCGACCCTGCCGACGCAGCTCGACCACGCGCCGGTGGCACTCCGGCACCCCGCCCGCAGCGCGGCGCTGCGCATCTCGGCGGCTGCCGTGGCCGGCTTCCGATCCACCCTGGACGCGCGGGGCTTCGTCGAGATCCACACTCCGAAGGTCGTTGCGTCGGCGACCGAGAGCGGGGCGAACGTCTTCGCCATCGACTACTTCGGGACACCGGCCTACCTGGCCCAGTCACCCCAGTTCTACAAGCAGCTGATGGTCGGCGTGCACGAACGGGTCTACGAGGTCGGCCCGGTGTTCCGGGCCGAGCCACACGACACCACCCGGCACCTGGCCCAGTACACCTCACTCGACGTGGAACTCGGTTTCGTGACCGACCACCGCGACGTGATGAGCGTGCTGCGGGACGTGCTCGCCGGGATGCTCGCCGGCGTGGCCGATCGGGCTGCGGTGCCGCTGGCCACGCTCGGTGTCGAGGTGCCGGACGTACCGGCCTGGATTCCGGCGGTGCACTTCACCGAGGCGTTGGCCATCGCCGGAGCACCGCCCGACGAGCCCGACCTCGCGCCCGCCCACGAGCGGACCCTGGGGGAGTGGGCCCGGACCGAACACGGCTCCGACTTCCTGTTCGTCACCGGATACCCGATGGCGAAACGGCCGTTCTACACCCACCCCGACCCGGACCGGCCGGCGTACTCGAACGGGTTCGACCTGCTCTTCCGGGGCGTGGAACTGGTCACCGGCGGGCAACGGCTGCACCGGTACGGCGACTACCTGGCGGCGCTGGCCGCCCGAGGCGAGCCGGTCGAGCCGTACGCGTCGTATGTCGAGGCGTTTCGGCACGGAATGCCCCCGCACGGCGGCTTCGCGATCGGGCTGGAACGTTTCGTCGCCCGGCTCGTCGGTGCGGCGAACGTCCGTGAGGTGACCGCCTTTCCCCGCGACCTGCACCGCTTGACGCCGTAGCGGATCCTGCCCCCCGTGGCTAGGCCGCCGGTCGAGGACTTTCGAGTCCTCGACCGGCGGGATCAGTCGCCGTCGCTGTCGCCGTTGCCGTTGGTGAGACCGCTGTCGCCGTTGCCGTTGCCGTTGGTGAGACCGCTGTCGCTGTCACCGACACCCGCGCGCGCATCGGCCGGACCAGCGTCAGCGGTGTCGGTGTCGGTGGGAACGCTGTCGGTCAGGTGGGCTCGGCACAACCGTGGCTCGACGAAGGGGTCGAGCCGGTCGACGGTCACCGGTGCCCGAAGCTCGCTCAGCACCCCCTGCATCAGGCCGAGGTGTACGGCACAGACGACCTCCCGGCTGTGTTCGGCGATCTCCCGAAACGGGCAGTGTCGTAGCAGGATCTGTGGCTGCGATTCGACCGGACCCACCACCGGGTTGAACCCGATGTCGGTGAGGACCCCGGTCAGCCGGCCGATGGCCTCGTCCCTCGTGATCCGCTGAAACGGAGCGGGCCGCTCGGTCAGGTAGCGTCCCCAGGTCCGTCCGGCCTCGGAGGCGACCACCGATGGATTGGGCGTGGCGTGGGCCGTGACGCCGGTGAGGATCTCGGCGAGCAGCCGATAGCTGCGGGTGCCCGTGCCGGGGTCGGGGTCGGTCGGTACGGCTCGGTAGACCACCCTTGGCCGACCGGGCTGGTCGCGGCTTTCGGTCTCCCGTTCGGCCAAGCCGGCGTCGACGAGCCCGTCCAGGTGGAACCGGGCCGTGTTGAGGTGCAGCCCGGTGCCTTCGGCGATCTCCTGGACACCCAGTGGTGTCCGTGCCGCCCGAAGCAGGTCGAGGATCTGTGCGCGGCGCTCACCGAGTGGTGACCTGTCGTGTCGGTCACCCCACTGCCACCTGTCCATCAGGGCATTTTACTCCGTGTCGATTGTATAAACTATCATCGATCATTTCTGGTGGGGGCCGGACGCCTTGGCGTCCGGCCCCCACCTGGGGTGCCGCTGGAGGGGGACAGCAGGCACCTTCGGGCTGACCTCGGCCCGTACTCAACCGGCCCGCTCAGCCGGGCCGAGGTCAGCCGGGTGGGTCAGCCGGGTGGGGGCACCGGGACCCGGGCTAGCTGCTGCACCATCCGCACGAGCAGCACGCAGTGCGGAATCGCGATCCCCACCAGGACAGCCACCTCCACCGGTCGATGGTGGCGGAACAGTTCGGCCGCCAGCAGCACGACCGCGACCGCCGAGATCGACAGCGAGAGCACCCGATGGAACCGGCCCACCTCCGAGTGGGGCCAGTCCTCCCGTTCGGCCGGCTCCGGCGGGTCGGGCACCGCCCGACGGTAGCCGGCGAAGATCCGGGACGACCACGCGCTGGTCGACTGCCGCCCATACAACTCGAGCGCCCCCACCACGGCGAGCAGCACCAGGGCGTACCCGGCGGCGAAGCCCGCCTCGCCGCTCACGGCGCGGCCCGCCCGGCGGGTTGGGCCTCGTCGAGCGCGTCCGCGACGTCGGTGCCCCCGCCGTCGCGGTGGTCGCCGTCGTCCGGGCTACCGTCGTGGTCCGGTCCGCGGCCGTCGGGTCCGCTACCGTCCGGATCGGTACCGTCCGGGCTGGTACCACCGGCGAGCTGGCCGCCATCGGCCTCGTCGTCGGGCACGATCTCGGTGAACAGCAGCGTCTGCTCCTGCTCCTCCGGTGGGCGGGTCTTCTTGCTCCGATACCGGACGCCCTGCCAGGTCATCCAGAGCAGGGGCAGCACCCCGCCGCCGATGAACACCACGTCACCGGGCAGGCGCATCCACTCCAGGAACACGTTCGTGCCGCCCTGCAGGTAGCCGAGGCTTCGGGCGTCGGCATACCCGGCGTCGAGCACCTCGTACAGTTGCAGCGCCCCGGCGGGCAGCAGCGTGGCGAACGACATCCACGCCAGGCCCAGGTTGAGCGACCAGAAGGAGATCGCCGCCAGCCGGTCGGACCAGCGTTCCTCGGGGATGAAGTAGCGCAGCGCGAACATGGCGAAGCCGACGGCCAGCATGCCGTACACGCCCATCATCGCGGCGTGTGCGTGGTTGGCGGTCAGACCGGTACCCATCTCGTAGTACGAGACGATCGGCAGGTTGATCAGGAAGCCGAACACACCGGCACCGAGGAAGTTCCAGAACCCGACCGCGGCCAGGAACATCACCGCCCAGCGGTGCGGGAACGGCGTCTTCGACGGGCTGTGCCGCCGGGCACCGAGTTGCAGGAAGCCCCACGCCTCGACGGTCAGGAACAGCAGCGGCACCACCTCGAGGGCCGAGAAGACGGAACCGAGGGCGAGGTGCTCGGCCGGCTCACCCGAGAAGTACAGGTGGTGCATGGTGCCGATGACGCCGCCGGCGCCGTACAGGACGATGTCCAGGTAGATCACCGCCAGGGCGACCCGCTCGCGCACCACACCGAGCAGCACGAACAGGTAGGCGACGGTGGCCGTGGTGAACAACTCCATGAAGTCCTCGACCCACAGATGCACCACGATGAACCGCCAGAAGTCGGCGGTGACGAAGCTGGAGTCGGTGTCGGCCAGCAGCCCCACGGCATAGAACGCGGGCAGGGCGAGGGCGGCGAGGAAGAACAGCCACGGCATGTTGGCCATGTGCTCGGTGCGCAGGCGCTTGCGCAGCCCACGGAACAGGATCCCCACCCAGATGACCATGCCCAGGGTGAGTAGCACCTGCCAGAACCGGCCGAGGTCGAGGTATTCCCAGCCCTGGTTACCGAAGTACTTCCACAGCGGCCCCAGCCAACCGCGCATGCCGGCGAACTCGCCGATCAGGCTGCCGACGACGACCACGACGAGCGCGCCGAGCAGCAGCCGGGTCAGCAACGCCTGGCGGCGAGGCTCCCAGCCCCGGCTGATCAGCGGTGCCAGGAAGATCGCGATCGCGAGGAAGGAGGTGACCACCCAGAAGATCGACAGCTGGACGTGCCAGGTGCGGGTCAGGTTGTAGGGCAGCCATTCGTCGAGCGGGAAGCCGAAGAACGACTCCAGGTCCGCCCGGTAGTGCTGGGTGGCGGAACCGAGCAGGGTCTGGGCCAGGAAGAGCCCGGACATGATGAGGAAGAACCAGGCGGTGGCCCGCTGCCCCGGGGTCAGCTTCACGTCGCGAGGGGCGTGGAAGCGCAGCTGCCGCTGGTCACGACCGTGCCAGCCGAGGAAGTTCCAGCGGCCGAAGGCGGCGAAGAGCGCGCCGACACCGACCAGCAGGAAGATCAACGACAGTACGCTCCACACCACGGTGTGCCCGGTTGGCTCGTTCTTCACCAGCGGCTCGGCCGGCCAGTTGTTGGTGTAGGAGTAGCTCTCGCCGGGTCGGTCGGCTGCGGATGTCCACGCCGACCAGCCAAAGTACGCGGTCAGCTGGTGGATCTCGGTGGGATCGGTGATCGCGTTGGGCCGTAGGCCCTGCTTGCCGTCGGGTGAGCCGAGCAGTGCGGCGTAGTGGGGGATCAGCTGCCGGAACGCCACTGCCTGAGCGTCGCTCCACTGGAGTGTGCCGGTCTTCTCGTCGTACCGGTTGATCCGGTAGTCGTCGACGGTACGCGCGTGGCCGGCCTCGGCACCGCCGTACTGGTCCTGCACGATGGTGGCGGAGCGGTGCAGGTAGTCCGCGGTGAAGTCGGGGCCCAGGTACGCGCCGTGCCCGTAGATGGAGCCGTACTGCATCAGGCCGTTGCGCAGGAACACCTCCTGTCCCTGCTTGATGTCCTCGCCGGTGAACAGGACAGTTCCGTCGGCGCTGACCACCCGGTCGGGGATCGGCGGTTGCGCCTGGTAGGTGCGGATCGCCAGGTATCCGAGGACGAAGAAGCCGGCGAGGGTGACCAGGATGGCCGCCTGCACCCAGCCTCGGGCGATGAGGCGGGGTCGCTTGCCTTTGGCAGAGCCGGCCGCTGGTGTGGTGGGTTCCGGGGAACCCCCCTGTCGCGGCGCGGTATCCGATAACGCCATTCGTCCTCCTTGGCGTACGCGGGCCGCGGGTGTTGTCTGCGCGGCCCGAGTTTCAGCGGGCGGCCGTAGAGTACGATGATTTGTAGTAATAACAAACTGAGTTGTGACAACTCTCATTGTGGACGGTCGGCTCGGGTCGACCGAGGGTCGTCGTGTGCTGGCCGAGGCGCCTGGCGAGGCGGCCGGGGCGCGCGGATGACGGGGGAGGGCTCGGGATTAGGGTCACAGTGGCCCGACGGTTGTTTTCACAAACTTGTGTCGTATAAATGAGACGGGTGCCGGCTAGCGGGCCGCACCACCGGGGTCCGTCCAGGTCGACGGATCCGGACAGCAGCAAGGAGACCCGTCATGACCACCGAGGACCGACAGCTCGACGTCCGCACCGAGGCCCCCGCCCGGCGCCACGACCTGATCTTCAGCACCTACGCCGCACTGGGCGCGGGGGAGGCGTTCGTGCTCGTCAACGACCATGACCCGAAGCCGCTCCACTACCAGTTCGCGGCCGAGCACGCGGGTCAGTTCAGCTGGGACTACCTGGAGTCGGGGCCGAGCACCTGGCGGGTGCGGATCGGGCGTCCCGACTCGGTCGACGGCGATTGACATTCTCTCCGCCCTGTAGGGGGGATTCCCTCCACGCCGTGTGTGGAACACGCGGCGTCCGGGTGGGTTACCGCTTCACGGCGCGGTGCCGGGACGAGTCCCGGTCTTACCCGTGCTCCACGGTCGTTTGAGTTGTCCGCCTGCCCGGCGGCCAACACGTTGATGGCGGCGTTGACGTCCCGGTCGTGGGCTGCCCCACAAGGGCAGTCCCACGACGGGACGTTCAGGGTCAACCTGCCGGACTCGAGGTCATCAGGCAGTCCCGCGAGAATGCGAGGCGCCTAGCCAGCTCACTCCGGCTCAGGCCCCTGTCCTCGCGGGCCGCCCTGACGACCGCCACGACATCCTTCAGCTTGCGCGCGGCAAGCGCGGGCATCATCCACCTCCGCCGCCGGAACATCCCCGCACAGCAACCTGCGCGGATGTTCCACAACGTACGGACTGGGGTGTTTCCTCCCCCTCCTGGTCAGCTTGCGGCCGCGGGTTCCCGTAGCCGGGACAGGGGCGGCATCGCGGTGGCACCACCCCTGGTTTCGCAGGCGAGTGAGCCCGCGCGGATGGCGAACGCGACGACGTCGCGCCACTGCTCCTCGGTTGCGGGAAGGCCACCGGTAAGGAGGGCGAAGTTCAGCGCGGCCATGGTCGCGTCCCCAGCGCCGGTGGCGTCGATCGCGTTGACGGGCGGGGGAGTAACCGAGAACTCGGCACCGGCGACGAAACCGAGCGCGCCCCGCGCGCCGAGGGTCACCACCACGGCTCCCGCGCCGAGGCTGAGCAGGTGCTTCGCCGCGGCGGTGGCGTCGAGGCCGAAGAGCAGTCGCGCGTCCGGTTCGCTGAGCTTCACGAGGTCGGCGGTGGACGCGAACCACTCGACGGTCGCCCGCAGCGGCGTGGGGTCGTCGAGCAGGTCGGGCCGTACGTTCGGGTCAATGGTGCGCAACGGGCCCGGGGTCGCCCATGCGGCCTTCGCTGCGGCCAGGGTCGTCGGCTGCAGCAGGGCGATCGACCCGCAGTAGAGCGTCCCGGCCCCGGCGATCACGTCGAGGTCCACCGGATCGAGTAACCCGTACGAGGGCGGGTTGCCGTAGAAGGCGAACTCCGGCTCCGCCCCGTGCAGGCTCGTCACCGCGAGTGTGGTCGGCACGTCGACGCTGACGCAGCCGCTGTGATCGACGCCCTGCTCGGTGAGTAGAGCGCGGATCCGGTCGCCGAACGCGTCGGAGCCGAGCGAACCGACGAACCTGGCCTCGGCTCCGAGCCGCGCGATCCCGCAGGCCACATTGAGGGGCGCGCCGCCGACCATCGGCCGGAAGACCCGCTCGCCCGCGACCTCGACCTCGAAGAGATCGACCAGCGCCTCACCCAGAACCACCGCGTACGGCATCACCGCAAGTCTCCGATCAGTGCATTCGTGCCACCGTGCTGGAGCACAGCGTTTGCGAGCCGCTTCCTCGTCAGCCAGTCGTTCGCCTTTGGGTCTGCTCTCATCGTGACTCCGCTCTTTGCTGACGTGGCGTCTTGCCATAGGTCCGGAGGAACTGCCGGTTGAAGTTGGACAGATTTGAGTAGCCGACCGTCGTCGCAATCGTCGTGATCGGCTTGTCGGTGCTCTTCAGCAGGTGGCAGGCGTGTGTCAGACGCAACTGGCGCACCATGTCGGTGAACCTCTGGCCGCTGCGCGCCTTGAAGTACCGAGAGAACGCCGAGTCGCTCATCGTCGCGATCCTGGCGGCGTCGTGGAGTCGCACGCCGGTGGCGAGGTTCTCGAATATGTAGTCGATCGCGCGGCTCATCGGTTCGGAGGGACCTCCGTCGTCGAGCTGGGGCACCCAGGCTCGTACGACGGGCGTCGCGTCCTTGAGTGACGCCTCGGCGAGGATGCGCAGGAGGTCCAGGGCCCGGACAACCCGCTCCGCGCCCTCGGCGGCGTCTCGGATCGCGAGGAGCGCCTCCGTGGCGCGGGTGCGGGCCGTGCCGTGGAACTCGATTCCCCGACCGGAGCGCCGGAGGAGAGAGTCGAGCACCCGCAGCTCCGGCATCGCCGCCTGGCATGCCCTTATCCAGCCGTCGGTGAAGTGGAGCACGGCGTGGGCGTCCGTCAGGTGCTCGTCGGGTTCCCGGTCGGCGATCCAGGAGTGCGGCAGATTCGGCCCGATCAGCATGAGCTGACCGGGAACGTAGGACCCGATGGCGTCGCCGAGGACGAAGCGGCCCGATGACCTGAGGATCAGATGCACCTCGTACTCGGGGTGGTAGTTCCACGAGGCGAACGGGTGTGGCTCGTCGTGCACGTAGAACCGGAACGACGAGGTGCCATCCAGCGTGATCACTTCGCGGGATGCGGGACGACGGAGCTTCGCCTTGGCGATGGTTGCGGTGCTATTTTCGGACATTTGGCCTATTCCGTCCGGTGTCCTGGTCCCCTCTGGCGCGATGGCACCGATCCAGCCGTCGAGGCCCGCAAGAAAGTACCAGAACTCGGTTTGCGAGGTCATACCCTGGCCGGCTCGTCCGCTGGAGAGTAGTGCCCAGCCCGAGAAAGGAACGGGACCAGGGTCGAAAGCCCTGGTGGTGCGAGGGACAGAAGGCGGAGCGGTGGGAACGAGCGCGACGATGCGTCAGGTGCGGGTGGCGGGGCTGAACGACGTGACGGTCGTCGACTCGCCGGTCCCGGAGGCTGGACCAGACCAGGTGCGAGTGGCGGTGACCTATGCGGGCATCTGCGGCTCGGACACGCACGCCATCGCGGGTCATCACCCGTTCCTGCACCCGCCCTACCTGCCCGGGCATGAGCTGTGCGGCGTCGTCGACCGCGTCGGCGCGGGCGCTGACCCCTCCCTCGTCGGCAAGCGGGTCGTCGTCAGGCCGAACGTCGAGTGCGGCGAGTGCGTCAACTGCCGGGCTGGCCGCATCAACGCCTGTCAGCAGCTTGCCTGGATCGGGTGTGACTCCTCGGGCAAGCTCGCCGGTGGCATGGCCGCCTACGTCGTCGCCCCGGCGCGCAATATCATCCCGGTGCCCGACGAGGTCTCGGACCTCGACGCCGCGCTGGTCGAGTGCCTCGCCACGCCCGTGCACGCGGCCCGGATCGCCGGCGACCTGCGCGGCGCGAACGTCACCGTTCTCGGTGCCGGCACGGTGGGGATCCTCTGCGTCGTCGCGGCCCGGGCGGCGGGTGCCGCCACCATCGTCGTCACCGACCTCGAGCCCGCCAAGCGCGAGCGAGCACTGAAGCTCGGTGCCGACGCGGCCGTGGACGCCGCCGACCCGCAGTTCGCCATGGCGGTCCGCCGGGCGTACGACGGCGGGCACGCGGACGTGGTGTTCGACTGCGTTGCCACGGAGGTGTCGATCCGTCAGGCATTCGACGTGCTGCGACGCGCGGGGACGCTGCTCGTTGTCGGTGTGCCGCCACGTGCGGGAAGCGTGCCACTGCCGGAGGTGCAGGACTGGGAGATGCGCATCCAGGGCTGCGCCAACTACACCGCGGCGGACATGCAGACCGCGATCGCGATCGCCGCGGCCGGGGGACTTCCCAGCGAACAGATCGTCAGCACGGTCTTCGCGGTCGAGGAGGCCGCCGCGGCCTTCGTCGCCGCGGCCAACGGCAGCGTAGGCAAGATCCTCGTGACGCCACGTAGTGACCTCGGGACACACCGGGGATAGGAGTCGGCCGCCGTCACCGTGTTGGACACCGTGACGGCGGCATCCAACGGCGACAAGACGGCCCCGGGATCGATCCATAACCGGAGAGGGTAGGCCGCCTGACACCGCTGTCATGACTGGGCCCCCCAACGTGCCGGGTGCGAGTCAAGGCAATATCTCAGTTCAGCATCGGTGCTTTTGCTGCGGCATACGGTCGACTACTGTTCCGGCCGTGACACCGTTGTCAATCCAGCGCTCGGGTCCCGTCACGACGACCGGGGTTGCGCGGGCGACGAGACCCGGGGTCAGGGACGCCCGGCGGTTTCGGGATCGGTCCGGATTTCGAGGAAGAGGTGGTGAGTAGTGCTCGGCTACGTGATCCGGCGTCTGGTGCTCGCCGTCTTCGTGCTCTGGGGCGTGGCCACCGCGGTCTTCGTCATCGTCCGGCTCGTCCCGGCTGACCCGGCCCTGCTCATCGCCGGCTCTGACGCGTCCCCCGAGCAGCTCGCCACACTGCGCCAGAAAATGGGCCTCGACGAATCGATACTCGTGCAGTACGGGAAGTTCCTCGGCGGTGCCGTGACCGGCGACTTTGGTGATTCGTACCAGCAGAGGGTCCCGGCGATGGACCTGATCGGGCAGGTGCTGCCCAACACCGCCCTCTTGGCAGTCCTGGCGTGTGCCCTCGCCCTGGTGCTCAGCTTCCCCCTCGGGCTGTTGGCCTCGCTGCGGGTGAACGGTCTGGTCGACCGGACCGTGACCACCGGGTCGCTGTTCACCCAGGCGCTGCCCAACTTCTGGATCGGCGTCGTACTGCTGCTGGTCTTCTCGCGGAAGCTGAAGTGGCTGCCCAGCGTGGGCCTCGACAGCTGGAAAAACCTGATCCTGCCCACGATCGTGCTGGCGCTGCCGTTCGTCTCGGTCCTGACCCGGATGATCCGCAACGGTCTGCTCGAGGTGATGGGCGAGGGCTACATCCAGACCGCGCGGGCGAAGGGCCTCTCGGAACGGATCGTGATCTTCCCGCATGCCATCCGGAACGCGGCGATCCCCGTGGTCACGATCGTGGGTCTGCAGTTCGGCACGCTGCTCGGCGGTGCGGCCGTTACCGAGACCGTGTTCACGTTTCCGGGGATCGGCCGGCTCCTCGTGATGTCCCTCCAGGGGCGGGACTACAACGTCGCGCAGGCCTGTGTCCTCGTGATCGCAGCCGTCTTTGTGCTCATCAACCTCGTAGTGGACCTGACCTACGGGTTCCTCGACCCACGAGTGAGGCTCGCAAAGTGACCGCACCCGCACCCGCACCCGCCGTCAACGCGACGATGCGGCGCGCCCGCCGGGCCCGCCGGGGCGTCACCGTCCGCATCGTCGTGCCCTTGGTCGTCATCGGCCTGATCGTGGTCGGCGCCATTGTGGTTCCGCTCGTCTACCAGTACGACCCGCTGCAGGCGGACCTCCTGTCCCGGCTGAAGCCACCGGGGACGGTGACGTCGGAGGGCGGCACCGCGATCCTGGGTACCGACCAGATCGGCTCGGACCTCTTCGCGCAGATCATGGCCGGCGCTCGGGTCTCGCTCCTCGTCGGTGTGGCGACGCTCGTCATCTCCGGCATCGTCGGGGTGCTGCTGGGATTGCTCGCCGGACACTTTGGTGGCTGGCTCGACGCGGCGCTCATGCGCATCGCGGACATCCAGCTCGCGTTCCCCTCCATCCTGCTGGCGATCCTCGTCGCCTCGGTGCTCGGCCAGGGCGTCGGGAACATCATCATCGTCTTGTCGATCTCGAACTGGGTCGTGTTCGCCCGGGTGGCCCGTAGCCAGGTCCTCGGACTGAAGAGCCGGGAGTACGTCGAGGCGGCCCGCACCCTGGGTGCCGGCAACTGGCACCTGATGTTCCGTACGCTGCTGCCGGGCTGTATGGCGCCCGTCATCGTGGTGGCGACCACCCAGTTCGCCCAGGTCATCCTCACCGAGGCGTCGCTGTCGTTCCTCGGTGTGGGCGTGCCGCTCGGCACCCCGAGCCTGGGCAGCACCATCTACAACGGCACGCAGTACCTGTCGACCGCCTGGTGGATCTCGACCCTTCCCGGCATCGTGCTGGTCATCCTCATGCTGGCCTTCGGGATCCTCGGCGACGCCCTGCGTGACAAGTTCGATCCCCGGCTGCGGAGCGCATGATGACGAAGACACCACCGGGCACCGCCCCGTCCGCCGCGCCCACGGACGCGCCACTGCTGAGCGTGCAGGACCTGACGGTGGAGTTCTCCACCGCGGCGGGGGTGGCCCGCGCACTGCACAACGTCAGCTTCGACGTCCGGGCCGGCGAGACGCTCGCCGTCCTCGGCGAGTCCGGCTGCGGCAAGTCGACCATCGCCCAGTCGATCATGGCGCTGCTGCCGAAGCCCGCCGGCTCGATCGTCGGTGGCAAGATCCTCTACGGCGGACGCGACCTGGCTGCCGAGCGCGTCCCCGCGGTGCGCGAACTGTGCGGCACGGAGATCGCCATGATCTTCCAGGACCCGCTCAGCTCGCTGAACCCGGTGTTCCGCGTGGGCGCCCAGCTCGCGGAGCCGTTCCGGCGCCGCCGCGGAATGGGCCGCCGGGAGGCCTGGGCGAAGAGCCTGGAACTGCTCAAGCGCGTCGGCATCCCCGATGCGGAGACCCGGATCCGCGACTACCCACATCAGTTCTCCGGGGGTCAGCGGCAACGGATCATGATTGCGATGGCGATCGCGCTCGGGCCGAAGCTGCTCATCGCGGACGAGCCGACGACGGCGCTGGACGTCACCGTCCAGAAGCAGGTCCTGTCGCTCCTCGCCGACCTCCAGGCAGAGACCGGCATGGCGATGATCCTGATCAGCCACGACCTCGGAGTGGTCGCCGACGTGGCCACTCGTGCGGCCATCATGTACGCCGGTCGGATCGTGGAGACGGGCACGGTGCGGGACATGTACGACCACCCGGCGCACCCGTACACCAAGGGTCTGCTCGAGTCGATCCCGAGCCAGACGAGCATCGGGGGACGGCTGAAGCCCATCGTCGGGTCGCCGCCGAACCTCCTGGCCCTGCCGAGCGGTTGCGCCTTCAACCCACGGTGCCCGTTCGCGGCCGACCTGTGCCGGGAGCAGGTGCCGGCCCTGCGCACCCCGACGACGTGGCCAGCCGGCCACGAGGCGGCGTGCCACTTCTCCGAGGAGGTGCTGACTCATGGCTGAGACCGAATCCGCTCCGCTGCTGCGCGTCGCGCACCTGAAGGTCGCCTACCCGATCCGGTCGTCGCTGCTCCAGCGGCAGATCAGTGCGAACGTCGCCGTCAGCGACGTGACCTTCGACATCAACCCGGGCGAGACGGTCGGTCTCGTCGGCGAGTCGGGTTCCGGCAAGTCGACGGTCGCGCGCGCCGTGATCGGCCTGGTGAAGCCGGACGACGGCGTGATCGAGTTCGAAGGGCGGAACATCACTGGCTACTCCCGAAAGCAGTTGAAGCCCGTCCGACGCGACATGCAGATGGTCTTCCAGGACCCGTACGCCTCGCTGAACCCTCGGCTGACGGTCCGCGACCTGATCGCCGAGGGATGGCGGGTGCACCGCGACATCGTGCCGCACGACCAGTGGACGGCCGAGGTCAAGAAGCTGATGGATCGGGTCGGACTCAACCCCGACTACTCGGATCGCTATCCCCACCAGTTCTCCGGCGGTCAGCGACAGCGCATCGGGATTGCCCGAGCGCTCGCCCTGCGGCCCAAAGTGATCATCTGTGACGAGCCGGTCTCCGCGCTCGACGTGTCCGTCCAGGCACAGGTGCTGAACCTGCTGGACGACCTGCAGGAAGAACTCGGGCTGGCCTACCTCTTCATCTCGCACGACCTGTCCGTCATCGAACACCTCTGCGACCGCGTACTCGTCCTGCACCACGGCCACGTCGTGGAACAGGGCAATGCGCGCGAGATCTTCGAACACCCCCGACACGACTACACCAAAGCACTACTGGCCGCCGTGCCAGTCGTGCGCCCATGGCTGGAGCAGGCCGACGAAGGCCGTCACCCCACCGGTGAACCCGCAGCCTAGGTCGGGCAGAAGTAAAGGCATATTTACGAAGGAGAAGCAATGGTGCGCTCCCGTAAGGGACTGGCGGGGCTCGCTGCGGCGGCCACCGCCCTCGCCTTGGCGCTCGCCGGCTGCGGCAGCGGCGGCAGCGGCGACGGTACGTCCGGCACGCGGCTGTCGGACGATCAGCAGAACCTGACGTACGTCCTGAACTATGGATGCACAAGCCTCGACCCCACCGAGAACTTCGACAACTGCCGTATGCAGATGAGCACCAACGTGTTCGACACGCTGGTGACACTTGACAGCAAGTCACAGCCTCAGCCGAAGCTGGCGAGTTCCTGGACGTGGACGGACCCGACCACGCTGCAGTTCAAGCTCCGCACGGGGGTGACCTTCAGCGACGGCACGCCGTTCACCTCCGCCGACGTCAAGGCCACCTTCGACCGCTACATCGCCATGAAGTCGGTGCTCGCCACGCAGTTGGCGGTCGTCTCGTCCTACACCGCGGACGACCCGACGACCTTCACCATCCGCACCAGTGCTCCGACCGGCACGCTGCTGGGCGTCCTCTCGATGATCTTCATCGGCCAGGAGGCGCACGCCAGCGAGGACAGCTACTGGGCCAAGCCGATCGGCACCGGGCCGTTCGTCATCAGCGACTTCGTCGCGAACGACCACATCACGCTGACCCGGAACGACACCTACTGGGGCACCAAGGCGAACCTCAAGACGCTGACGTTCAAGGTGGTCACCGACACGAACGCCAGGATCACGGCGCTGGCCAACGGCGGGGCGCAGGTGGTCGCCGGCGTGACCAACGACCAGATCCCGACGGTACGCGAGATGTCGGACGTGACCTTCTCGCAGATCCCCAGCTACACGTACACGTTCCTGTGGTTCCAGAACAACCGTGCCCCGTTCAACGACGTCAAGGTGCGTAAGGCCCTGTGGCAGGCGCTCGACCAGGAGAAGATCGTCAAGGCGCTCCTGGGCGAGACAGCGGACACGATGACCGCGCTCTGCCCCTCCGCGGCCTTCGGCTGTGTGTCGCCCACGAACGCCCCGAAGCACGACCCGGAGGGCGCGAAGAAGCTGCTCGCCGAGGCGGGCTACCCGAACGGGTTCAGCACCACCATCGACTACAGCGTCGCGAACACGGGCTACGACCAGATCATCGCGGCGATGATCTCCGACTGGAAGGCCATCGGCGTCACCGTCGCCCCGAAGTCGGACGACCAGGCGACCTTCCTGAAGAACATCGCCAGCCCCGGCGACTTCGACATGATCGTGAACTCGAACCTGACCACCACCGGTGACGCGGACTTCACCCTGAACCGCCTGTACCCGTGCAGCGCGAAGCGCCTCGGCTACTGCAATGCGGAACTGGACGCGCTGCTGGCCAAGGCCCGCCAGACGACCGACCTGGAGCAGCGCAAGCCGCTGTACCAGCAGATCGCCAACATCCTGGCCGAGGACGTGCCCGGCATCGGGCTGTTCGAGAACAACATCAACGTGGCGGCCAAGAAGACGGTGCAGGGCCTGAACCTCACACCGACGGAGAACTACGACTGGAGCACGGTCTACCTGACCAGTTAGTCCGAGCCGGGTGGGCGTGGGGGCGAGCACACCCGCCACCGTCCCCACGCCCACATGGCCGCAGTCTCCAACTGTCCCGCAGTCAGATCCTGAACGTGGAGCCCCTCGATGCAGAAATTCCTCAGCTACGACCGCGGCCTCGAGCGCTTCAATCCGCTCGCTCGCGTCATCACATACGACGACTTCGACACCGGGTTCAACGGCTGGTTGGACCTGACACCGAACTACGTCTACGACAACTACGAGTCGTTCCCCAGCGTCGTGGACCTTTCGAGTTGGGCACCGAACCAGCTCAGCTCGGGGGCGATGCGGTTCGCCTCGTCGCATGGCTCGATGGAGGGCACCTACTCCCTCAAGCTCACGACGGCACCGACCGGACGGGCACACACCGAACCGCCGGCGCCGGGCTCGATGGGGCACGCCATCAAGCGGCTCTCGAGTTTCGGTAACCCGAGCCTGATCCAGATCGAGGCCTGGTACTCGTACACACCCGTACAGGACCGTGAGGGCAAGGGCGAGGAGGACATCCGCGCGATCGGCTTCTTCTTCGACGTGCAGGATCCCGAGTACCGGTACATGCCCGGCGTGCGTTACGTGAACTCGCTCGGCGGCCAACTCGTCAAGAAGTGGCAGTTCTACCAGGTAGGCCCGGATGTGACGCCGGAGGACTGGAACTTCGGTGTCGCCGACGGCTGGTGCGTCCCCGGGATCGACAACCAGTGGTACGGCCGGCGGTTCGCCGACGGCTCCGCCGACGGGTACCAGTGGGTGCCGGGGGGCGAGCAGGACCTGCTCTACAACGAGAGCCCCGACAAGATCAACTGGCTCTACCTGCGGTTGACGGTGGACGTCGAGAAGCGCGAGTACGTCGAACTGCAGAGCATGGACAAGGTCTTCGATCTGCGCGGAATCTCGCCCACCCTCGTGCCGGGCTACCACTCGATCGACAACCTCATCAACCCTGTCTTCTTCGTCGAGACCGACACGAACCGCTCCGTCAATCTCTACATCGACTCCGTCGTGTACTCGACCGAGTGATGCAGGGTCCGGACCGTCACCTCTGAGAGACAGGAAAAATGCAGACAACCAACACATCGGTTCTCGCCCGGCGGGTGAGGATCTCCGACGATTTCGCGACGCTCGCCTACGAGGCAGGTTGGGCGACCGAAGCGGTGTTCTTCGTGCAGACCGAGGGCGACCATCCCGACCTCACCGTCGCGGTGGAGGTTTCGCCGGACGGCGTCAACTGGATCCGTCGGGCGGGCGCGACACTCCCTGCCTCGCAGTCGCTCGTGGACGTGCCCGTGGCGTCGTTCGGCAACTGGTTGCGGGTCGTCATCACCGGTGCGACGAGCGAGCAGCCCGCGCGGGTGCTCGTGCACGTGAATCTCAAGGGCTGAGCAGGGCGCGGAACATGGCGGCGACCACGCCGCCATGTTCCGCCCCGCATCAATGGAGCGAAGAGTGTTCATCACCGAACCACCCCGGGACGTTCCGGTCGTCGGCAGCTATGACGTCGTCGTGTGTGGCGGCGGCCCCGCGGGCCTCACCGCCGCCGTGGCAGCGGCGCGCAACGGTGCCAGGACGTTGCTGATCGAGCGGTACGGCTTCATCGGCGGCATGTCGACCAGCGCGCTGGTCACTCCGATCAGCGAGTTCCGCCACAACGGCAAACAACACATCGGCGGCATCCCCTTCGAACTCCTGCGGAACGCGGCCGAGCTGGGCGGCGCCGACGTCTCACGCGACAGCGGGAACTACCCGATCAACGACGAGATCCTGAAGCTCGCGGCGCAGCGGCTCCTGCTCGACAGTGGCGTGACGCTGCTCTACCACTCCTGGGTGTCCGGCTGCATCACGAACGACGGCCGCGTCACCCACGTCATCGTGGAGAACAAGGCGGGACGGGTCGCCTACGAGGGCAAGGTGGTCGTCGACTGCACGGGTGACGCCGACATCGTGCGGGCCGCCGGCTTCGAGACCGTCAAGGGTGACGTGCTGCAGCCCGCCTCCCTGTGGTTCCAGCTCGGTGGCGTGGACACCGACGCGCTGTCCCCGCTCTTCGAGGACGCCGTCGACGGCGTCCTGCCGGTCTCCGACGTGATCCGGGGCAGACTCGCCGAGCTCAACGCACAGGGAAAGATCCCGGTCTTCGGTGGCCCGTGGATCAACGGGTTCTTCCACGACGGCATGGTCAGCATCAACCTGTTGCGGGAGGCCACCGACGCCAGCGACCCCGAGTGGTTCACCCGCACCGAATGCAGCCTGCGCGAGAACCTGCACCTGATCATCGAGGTCATGCGCGAGAACTTCCCGGAGTTCAAGGACTGCTGGCTGGCGAAGTCGGGCATCCAGACGGGCGTACGCGAGACCTATCACATCGTGGGCATGTACCAACTCACGAAGGACGACGTCCTCAATCCCAAGGCGTTCCCCGACACGATCGCCAAGGGCGCGCACGTCATCGACATCCACCAGAACGACAGCAACGACCAGAACGAGCTGGAGCTCCCCAGGCAGGAGTACAACGTCCCCCTCAGGTGTCTTGTGCCCCGGGGCAGCATCAACCTCATCACCGCTGGGCGGTGTCTCTCCGCCGACGGGCCCGGATTCGGCTCGGTGCGCGTGATGGCGACCTGCATGGCGATGGGGCAGGGGGCCGGCACCGCGGCGGCCCTCGGTGTGGAGAAGGGCTACCGCATGTCGGACGTGGACTTCGGCGTGCTCCGGCAGCGGCTCATCGACCAGGGTGCAGTCGTCGACTTCGACAACGTGAACCAGGGAGTGAGGTAGCGGTGAAACGTCTGGGGAGGTCCGTGCTGGGCCTGCTGCCGGACAACGTCGCCGTGCCGCAGTACGGCGACCAGGACGTACGGGTCGGGATCGTGCACTTCGGGGTGGGCAACTTCCACCGAGCGCACCAGGCCATGTATCTCGACCGGCTGATGAACGTCGGGCTGGCCCGGGACTGGGCGATCTGTGGGGTGGGCCTGCTGGAGGGCGATGCGCGGATGCGCGACGCCCTGCGGGGGCAGGACGGTCTCTACACCCTGACCCTGCGCCACCCCGACGGTACCGACGAGATCTCGGTCATCGGCTCGATCGCCCGCTTCCTGTACGCCCCGGAGCAGCCCGAGGCGGTGCTGGAACAGTTGGTCTGCCCCGACGTGCGCATCGTCTCGCTGACCATCACCGAAGGCGGGTACGTCGCTGACCCGATCAACGGCAGGAACCCCGAGGACGACCCGCTCGTCGCGGCGGAGGTCGCCGGCGGTCTGGCGCAGCCGCGTACCGCGTTCGGCTGGATCGTCGCGGCGCTGCGCGAACGGCGGGCCCGGGGCATCGCCCCATTCACGGTGCTGTCCTGCGACAACATCCCCGGCAACGGGCAGGTGAGCCGGCTCTCCGTGGAAGGTGTCGCGCGCCTGGTCGACCCGCAGCTGGCGGAGTGGATCGCCGCCGAGGTCGCCTTCCCCGCCACGATGGTCGACCGCATCACCCCGGTCACCGCGCCGGCCGACCTCGACCGCGTCCGGGAGACGCTCGGGGTCGAGGACGCCTGGCCGGTGGCCAGCGAACCGTTCGCCCAGTGGGTCGTCGAGGACCACTTCCCGAACGGGCGCCCGCCCCTGGAGCAGGTCGGCGTCACCCTCACCGGCGACGTCGAGCCGTACGAGGCGATCAAGCTGCGGCTGCTCAACGGCGCGCACCAGGCGATGGCCTACCTCGGGCAGCTGGCCGGCTTCACCTATGTGGACGAGGCCTGCGCCGACCCGCGGTTCGCTGGCTTCGTGCGCGCGTACATCGAGCGCGAGGGGGTGCCGACCCTCACCGTGCCTGACGGCTTCGACCTGCCCGGCTACATCGAGCAGCTCTTCGAACGTTTCGGCAACCCACAGGTGCGCGACCCGCTCGCGCGGCTCTCCGTGGACACCTCCAACCGCATCCCCAAGTTCCTGCTGCCCGTCGTGGCGGACCGGCTCGCCGCCGGTTCGTCCTGCCCGGTCGGCGCGGCCGTGATCGCGGCCTGGCGGGCCGGCTGCCGGTTGGCGGCGCAGGGACGCTTCACCCTCGACGACGCGGACGCCACGTTGCTGGTCGCCGCCGCCAGCGGCGACCAGCGCGACTTCCTCACGCAGGTTCCCACCCTCGCCCCGTTCGCCGCGAACCCGGGTTTCGTCGCCGCCTTCGAACGCGCCGCCGACCTCCTCGATCGCGGCGGCCCGGACGCGCTGATCGACGGCATCGAGTAAGGCGGTTGTCATGCACAAGGTAATCTCGTTCGAGCGCGGGCTCAGCAGGTTCAAGCCCCTGGAGAACGTCGTCGTCTACGACGACTTCGACCTCGGCTTCAACGGCTGGCTCGACCTGACGCCCAACTTCGTCGGTCCCGGGTTCCAGCAACAGTCGTCGCGGCTCGACCTCGGCTCCTGGGGTCCGGCCCAACTCAGTGCCGCACCGATGCGCTTCGCCGCCTCGCACGGCTCCATGGAGGGCACGTACTCGCTGAAGCTTCCCACCCGGGCGGCTGCCGGCCCGTACGAGCAGCCGCCGATCGCCGGCAGCATGAGCACCGCGATCAAGCGGCTGTCGCTCAACGACCCGGACGCGCGGTACGTGCAACTTGAGGCGTGGTACAGCTACACGCCGCACCAGGACCGCGAGGGCCTCGGCGAGGAGGACATCCGCGCCTTCGGGATGTGGTTCGACATCCAGGACGGGGAGCACCGCTGGCAGCCCGGGGTCCGGTACGTGAATTCCGTCAACGGCGAGCTGGTCAAGAAGTGGCAGTACTGGCAGGTCTCCGACGGCGTCACCCGGGAGCAGTGGACCGGGCTGGAGCACGGGTGGGAGCAGGTCGGGATCGATGCCCTCTGGTGCGGTCGTCGCTACGGTGACGGCTCCGCCGACGGCTTCCAGTGGATCCCGGGTGGTGCGCAGCAACTCGTCTACAACGAGAGCCCGGACAAGCTGAACTGGATGTACATGCGGCTGACCGTTGACGTCGTCGCTCGCGAGTATGTCGAGTTCCAGAGCGTCGACAAGGTCTTCGACCTGCGCGGGCTCAAGGCCACCCTGTCGCCCAAGTACGCCGGCATCACCCAGCTCATCAATCCCGTGTTCTACATCGAGGCGGGAGCGGACCGGATCGTGAACATGTACATCGACTCGGTCGTCTACTCGACCGGTGCCACTTTTCCCGCGAAGCGAGGAGCGGTCTGATGCTCACCTCCGCCACCACGCTCGTCGAGCGACGCACGGTGCTCACGGGCGACTTCGGAACGCATCCCTACGAGGCGGGGTGGGCCACCGAGGCGCTGTTCTACGTGCGGACCGAGGGGCCCCATCCCACGCTGACCATTCAAGCGCAGGTCTCACCCGACGGCGTGGAGTGGCTGGACCGCGGTGCGCGGCTGACCCTGCCAAGCGACCGCTCGCTGATCGACGTGGAACTGTACGGGTTCGGCACGTGGATCCGCCTTTTCATCACCGGGTCCACGTCCGAGCAGCCGACGACTCTGTTGGTGCATCTGGCGCTCAAGGGCTGACCGGCTCATCCGGAGCAGGGCTGAGGCGTGCGATGCGACTGACCGTCGACCGTTCAATCCGCCATGCTGGCAACGGTATCAGCGAGCCCGTGCTTGCCATGCTTGTGGCCGTGCTTGCCACGTCCGAGGCCGTACTTGCCACGTCCGAGGCCACGCTTGCCATGTCCGAGGCCGCCGCCGCTAATATGGACTGTCGCATCCGGAGATCGATGTTGCGATTCCATGAGTGAATCTATGAGGAGACAGGCATCGATGTCAAACCGACTCGAGGCGCCCCGCTACGCGACGATGCGCGAAGTCGCGGCGCTGGCGGGAGTCGGCGTGAAGACGGTGTCGCGAGTGCTCAACGGCGAGCCGAACGTTTCCGATCAACTGAGGGAGCGCGTCAATCGCGCGGCCGCCGCTCTCAACTATGAGCTCAACGTCTACGCCGGAGGCCTGCGGCGCGCAGGCGCGCGCACCAATGCGATCGGGCTGATGCTGGAGAGCGTCGACAATCCTTTCTCCGCCGCGATCCATCGAGGCGTCGAGACCGTGATGCGCCGACACTCGATCGTCGTGCTCGCGGAGAGCTTCGACGAGGACCCGGGCCGGGAGCGAACCGTCGTCAAGGATTTCCTGCGACGGCGCGTCGACGGCCTCATCCTCACCACCGTCTCCCGCGATCAGGCATACCTCTCGGCCGAGGTCGCCCGAGGCACGTCGATCGTCTTCGTCGACCGCCCCGCCGTGTCCGTCGCCTTCGACTCGGTCGTCTCCTGCAACTTCGACGGTGCGCTCATCGCGACCCGCCACATGCTGCAACACGGCCATCGGCGGCTCGCTTTCATCGGCGGCAACCAGCAGATCTGGACGCTCCGTGAACGGCGACGCGGCTTCCTCGACGAGCTCGACCGCTGGAACATCGAATGCCCACCGGCCCACGACGTCACGGGCCTACTCGGCGAGGAAGAGGCGCGGCTCGCGGCGCACGCCATGCTCGACGCCCCCGATCCGCCGACGGCGATCTTCCCGACGCAGAACCGCCTGGTCGTCGGCGTCGTGCGTGCGCTGCATGAGCGTGGCGTTCAGCACCGGGTGGCGATGGTCGGGTTCGACGATGTCGAGCTTCTCGACCTGCTCGATCCGGGCGTGACCGTCGTTGCCCAGAACCCACATCGCCTGGGCGAGCTCGCGGCCGAGCGTCTACTCGCACGAATGGCGCGCAAGCCGCTCGAACTGGAGACGCTCAGGGTCCCGACGACGCTCGTCACGCGCGGGTCGGGGGAGATTCCGGGCCCCCACGCCGCCGAGGTGGTGAACATACCTCGCCCCATGGGGAAGGCAGGTCGACCGAGCGGCGCGTGACGCGGGCACCGCAACCGTGCCGCCGGGGACGCGTGAGAGCTATCCGAATGAGGTTACGTCCGCGACTACCAGGGGCGCGACGTCCGCATCGGGCGCTGCGGTTGCCGCCCCCACGCTGCGACCGACGCGTCGTCGACCTCGCCCATGAACGGATCAGACGTCGGCCCGTACTCGGCGAGCTGGTCCTGGGCTAGCCAGCCAGTGTGGGGAGGCGGCGTTCGACGATCGGTAGCACCTCGGCCACGGTGACCGGGCGATCCAGTTCGGCGGTGAGCGAGGTGACGCCGGCGTCCCGGATCCCGCACGGGACGATCCGGTCGAAGGCAGTCAGGTCGCAGTCGCAGTTGATGGAGAAGCCGTGCTGGGTGACGCCTCGGGCGACCCGGATGCCGATCGCGGCGACCTTGCGGGCCGGTCCCCGGTCGTCCTCCGGCACCCAGACCCCGCTGCGACCCTCGACCCGTCCGGCGGCCAGGCCCAGCTCGGCGCAGACGTCGATCAGCAACTGTTCCGTCCGGCGGACGTAGGCGACGACGTCGACCGGCTGTCCGCTGTCCGCCCCGGGGAGCTTCATGATCGGGTAGCCGACCAACTGCCCCGGTCCGTGCCAGGTGATCTTGCCGCCCCGGTCGACGTCGACCACCGGGGTGCCGTCCATCGGCCGGTCCCACGGCTCGGTGCGCTTGCCCGCCGTGTAGACGCTCGGGTGCTCCAACAGCAGCACGGTGTCGGGTCGTTCCCCAGCCACCACCGCCGCGTGCAGGTTGCGCTGTTCGTCCCACGCGGCCTGATATTCGACAACCCCGAGTCGTACGGCCGCCAAGCCGGAAATCGTACTGGTCACGACGCCCAGCCTAGCCCTGTTCGCCGAGTCGGACGCCGGTGACGGCGGTCACCGGTGGCCGTGCCGCAGGTCAGCGGTCGCGTCGGCGGTCGGTGGCCTGGGTCAGGCGGGCGGCACGCGCCAGAGCCAGACGTCCTCGACCCGTTCCGGCGGGCCGAACAGCTCGGTCGCGGTCTGCCGCAGCGCCTCGGTGTGGACCGGGAACTTCGCGCCGTGCACCTGGTCGGCGAGGACGACCACCTCGACCCGCCAGTAGCGCAGGTCGGCGCGGGCCTCGGCCCGGTCGGCGTTGGTGATGGTCGGCACGATTCCGGTCTCGGCCGCGCGTAGCAGCACCGCGTCGGTGTAGCGGGGCACCGGGCCGATCCTGCCGCGGCCGTCCGGCCCGCCCGGCCCGAGGAAGAAGCCGGACGGGATGGCGAACTCACCCTGTCGATGGGAGAGGGCGTACGCCTGCCAGCGTTGCCCGTCCGGCGTCACGTCGAGGGTGAGCGGCAGTGGCGTCAGCACCCCGCCCGGGGAGACGTACTCCCGCCAGGTGCCGGAGGTGATGAACCTCGGGATCGGCTCCCGCTCGACGGTCAGCAGCGGGGTGGGCAGCAGGGGGATCAGGGCCAGCGCGAACGCCGCCGCCCAGCCGAGGCGTACCGGACGGCGCTGCGGCCGGTTGGCGACGAGCTGGTCCACCGCGTACGCCAGGAGTAGCCCGACGAGCGGTGCCACGACCAACGCGAGCCGGGAGGGGAGCGCGGCATTGACCACCGGCAGCTTCCCGAGCAGGGCGTACGGCAGTGGCACGTCGGTGTGCTCGCCGAAGATCTTCATGCGTGGTCCCCAGGACAGCACGGTGAAGGTCAGCGCGGTGACGCCCAGCGCGCGGAGCGTGGCGCGTCGGCCGGCGTCGGCGTGCCGCCACAGCAGGACGAAGCAGCCGATGGTGAGCAGCAGCAGTGGAATGCCGAGGAAGGAGTTCTCCTCGGTCGGATTGGGCGCCAGCGAAGTGTCCCACCCGAGCGCACCGGCCAGTGACCGTTGCGGGAACGCGCCGTAGGCGGCGATGTCCTCGGCGTGGATGATCGGGTCGAAGCCGGTGCCGTGGAACCGTTGCGGCCCGAAGAAGTGCAGCCACAGCGGGTACGACAGCAGCACGAAGGCGGTGGCGCCGGCGATGCCGAGGCCCCGCAGGAAGTCGGGTAGGGCGGCCCGGACCTCGGCGCGCCGGGACGGGGTGAGTGCCCAGACGCCGCAGAACACCCCGAGGGCCAGGGCGGTGAAGAAGAGCCCTTCGGCGGCGATGGAGAAGGCGACGGCGATGAGTACGCCGAGCACGAGCCCGTTGCGCAGCCAGCGCCCCGGTTGCCGCAGCCGCAGCACCCACCAGACGAGGATCGGCACCAGCCACCCGGCGGACCAGTTCAGGTGGGCGTTGGCGTGCGACACCATGCCGGGCGCGAAGCCGATGAAGAGGCCGCCGATCAGGGCGGCCAGTGGGCTGCGCAGCAGGTGCCGGGAGAGCAGCCAGTACCAGGCGAGCGCGGTGGCGGCGAGGTTGAGCGTGAGGATCACCAGGAAGGTGGCGGGCGGGCCGATCAGGTAGGTCAGCGGGGCGAACACCACGGCGTACACGGTGATCGAGGTGTTGACCGCGAGGTTGACCCCGTCCGGGACGTTCATCAGGTAGGTCAACAGCGGGTTCTCGCCGTGGGTGAGGGCGTGCGCGCCGAATGCCAGTAGCCACTCGAAGAGGGCCTGGTCGCTGGAGTTCACGGTGATCGCCCGCTGGTTCGGCGCGCCCCACAGTCCACTGGTCACCCAGACCGCGAGGGCCAACGCGGTGACCACGGCGATCAGGTCGAGCCGACGGTTCCGCCGGGGGGCGGGCGGGGCGCTCGACGATTCCGGTGACGGTTTGGCGAGCGGGGGCGGCGGGATCGGCACGGCCGGAGGTTACCAACAGTCAGGCGACACGCCCATGTCGTGCGACAACTTGACGAGCTTATTGAAAATGACTATCACTTCAGGTGGCAACCGAAAGCGCCTGGAAGGACGCGCATTGTGAAGATCTGTTTCGTCGGCAAGGGCGGTAGTGGCAAGACCACCCTGGCCGCCCTCTTCATCCGGCACCTCGCGGCCACCGCCGCCCCGCCCGAGGGTGGGCCCCCACCGCTGCTCGCCCTCGACGCCGACATCAACCAGCACCTTGCCGCCGCGCTCGGGGCTACCGATGCGGAGGCCACCGGACTGCCCGCGCTCGGCGACCACCTCGGCGAGATCAAGGACTACCTGCGCGGGGACAACCCCCGCATCACCTCGACCGCCGCGATGGTGAAGACCACACCACCCGGTCGAGGGTCACGGCTGCTCTCCGTCACCGGGATCAACCCGATCTACGACATGCTCTTCCGCGAGGTGAGCGACGTACGGTTGGCGGTGACCGGCCCGTTCGCCAGCGAGGACCTCGGGGTGGCCTGCTACCACTCCAAGGTCGGCGCGGTGGAACTGATCCTCAACCACCTGGTCGACGGACCCGGCGAGTACGTCGTCGTGGACATGACCGCCGGGGCCGACTCGTTCGCCTCCGGGCTCTTCACCCGCTTCGACGCGACCTTCCTGGTCTGTGAACCGACCCTGCGCAGCGTCGGCGTCTACCGGCAGTACGTCGGCCACGCCCGCGACTTCGGCGTCCGGGTGCACGTCGTCGGCAACAAGGTCGACGACGACACCGACGTCGAGTTCCTGCGGGCGCACGTTGGTGCCGACCTGCTCACCTGGATCGGCCGCTCGGGCTACGTCAAGGCCGCCGAGCGCGGCGCACCGCAGCCGATCGCCGCGCTGGAACCGGCCAACCGGGCCGCCCTCGAACTCATGCGCGACACCGTCGACACCGTCGACAAGGACTGGGCCACCTACACCCGGCAGGCGGTGGAGTTCCACCTGCGCAACGCCACCGCCTGGGCCAACGACCGGGTCGGCGAGGACCTCGCCGGTCAGGTCGACCCGGACTTCGTACTCGGGCCGGAACCGCTGGTCCGTTGATCCACACTGAAGGAGAGAAGATGTCCCTCGACGTATCCGCCGCTCTGTTGGAGCGGGCCGAGGCCGGTCAGGTCGACGACGCCGAGTTCGTCGACTGTGTCCGGCAGTCCCTGCCATACGCCTGGGCCGTGGTGTCCGACGTGGCGGACCGCTCACGCGGCACGATCGCCGACTTCGCCGACCACGCCGTACCGCCGCCGAGCGAGGCCGAGCGGGGCCAACTGCTGCGTGCCCTGGCCAGCGACGCGATCCGGGGCAGCCTGGAACGCCACTTCGGAGTGAAACTGGCCTTCCAGAACTGCCACCGGGTGGCCGCGTTCAGGCTCTCCGCAGTCGGTGGCGAGACCTACCAGCGGTTCATCTCACCGCTGGCCCAGGTACGTAACCAGTCACCGGAACTCCGCGACTGCTGAGGATGTACGGGCTCCTTCCTTTCCTGGAAGGAGCCCGTTCCTAATCCGAGAGCGCGGCGCGCAGCGCCCCCGCCAGATCCGGGTGCTGGAAGGTGAAGCCGGCCCGGTTCAGTACCCCCGGCAGGACCCGGGTGCTACTCAACGCCTCGACGGAGAACTCTCCCAGCAGGATCCGCAGTGCGATGCTCGGGATCGGCACGATTGCCGGCCGGTGCAGGGCGGCGGCCAGCTCCTTGGTGAACTCGGCGTTGGTGACCGGCGCCGGACCCACCACGTTGACCGGGCCGGCGATGTCCTCGCGGTCCAGCAGGAACAGCATCGCGTCGAGCCAGTCGGCCATCGACATCCACGGAATCCACTGCCGGCCACTGCCGAACCGCCCTGCGATGCCCAACCGGTACGGCAGCAGTTGCGGCTTCAACAGGCCACCGTCCCGGTGCAGGGGCAGGCCGGTGCGCAGCCGGACCACGCGTACCCCGGCGTCCTCGGCTGGCCCGGTCGCCGCCTCCCACACCCGACACAGGTCGGAGAGGAAGCCCTCGCCCGCCGGGGCGTCCTCCTCGACGGGCTGGTCGCCGGTGTCGCCATACCAGCCGACCGCCGAGGCGTTGAGCAGGGCCCGGGGCCGGTCGGCCGGGGCCAGGCCGGCGATGGTGCGGGCCAACGTGGTGGTGGTGTCGACCCGGCTCGACCGGAGCACGTTCTTGTAGTGGCTGGTCCACCGCTTGTCGCCAACGCCCGCGCCGGCCAGGTTGACCACCACGTCGACCCCGGCCAGGGCGGCTGGGTCCAGCTGCCCGGTCGACGGCTGCCACCGGACCTCGTCGGGGCGGGTCGCTGGCCGACGGACGAGCCGGACGATCTCGTGCCCGTCGGAGCGGAGACGGTCGACCAGCCGAGTGCCGAGGAAGCCGGACGCGCCGGCGGTAAGGATCCGCATGTCCGTATCTTCGCCCACGCCGTACCGCCGGCCCACGTCAGCACCGATAAACAAGCCGGGTCCGCGAGCGCGTCCTTCTCCACGGGTACGTCGGCAGAAGCCCGCAGGACGGGTGTTGTCTGTCGACGAGTCGCCCGCTCAATGATCGTCACGACGGATTCGGTGTTTTCATGTCCACAAAGCGGCTGCGGTGCGCGGGCCTGTTCGGAGTCCTCCTACTGGGTGCCGGTGGCCTGACCGTCGGCCTGCTCGGCCCTTCTCGAAGCTCGTCCGGCTCCACGTTGACAACGACATCGGTGCCGACACCGGGTGGGCCCGCCCCGTCCGCGTTCACCCCGGACGGGTCCACACCGGGCGGGTCCAACCCGGACGGGTCCACGCCGGGCGGGCCCACGCCGGGCGGGCCCGGCAATTCTCCGTCCCATCATCCGGTGCCACCACCGCCGGAGGTCAGTTACCCGCAGGTCGGCAGCGGGAAGTGGACGACCGCCACGGGACGTACCGCGATCCAGGGGCATGCCGGACGACTGATGCGATTCCAGGTAACGGTGGAGAAGGGGATCGTCGGCATCGACCCGCAGCAGTTCGCTGCGGAGGTGCTCGCCACCCTCGGCGATTCCCGTGGCTGGACGGCCGGCGGCCAGTTCCGGTTCCAGCGCGTGGGGCCGGGGGAACAGCGGGACTTCACGGTGCATCTGGCTACACCGGCAACTCGAGACGTCCTGTGTGGTGATGGGTACGACCGATACACCTCGTGTCGCAACGGTGCTCGGGTGGTACTCAACGTGGCCCGCTGGGCCAATGGCGTACCCCACTACGGTGTTGACCTCATCGCCTACCGCGCGTACCTGGTCAACCACGAGGTCGGGCACCGGCTCGGGCATGGCCACGAGTTGTGCCCGGGGAAGGGGCGGCCGGCACCGGTGATGCAGCAGCAGACGCTGGGCCTGCACGGCTGTGTCGCCAATCCCTGGGTGTATCTCGGCGGGCGCCGCCATTCGGGTCGGTCCGGCGCGTACGACGATCCGGTGCCGCAGGCGTGACCCGTTCGAATTTTCTTGGCGTACCGATAAACCGGTAGCCCTGGTCAGCATGTCTACCTTTCGGTAGCCATGGCGAAGGATGGGGATGCAGGCCAACTTCGAGGAGTTCGTGGTGGCGCGGGGCCGCGCCCTGCTCCGGTTCGCGTACCTGCTCACCGGCGACGGGTATCTCGCCGAGGACCTGGTGCAGGAGGCCCTGCTGCGATCCCACCGGAGATGGTCTGCGGTGGAGCGCACCGACAACCCCGAGCCGTACGTGCGCAAGGCGATCTTGCACCTCTATCTGTCCTGGCGTAGACGCCGGTCGAGTACCGAGCTGTCGTACGCCGAACTGCCCGACCGGCCAGGAGCCGAGCAGCCACCTGATGCCGTCGTGGAACGGGACGCGATGTGGCTGCTACTGCGGCAACTGCCGCGCACGCAACGGGCCGTTGTCGTGCTGCGCTATTACGAGGATCTTTCCGACGCCGACATCGCCGTGTTGCTCGGCTGCGCCAAGGCGACGGTACGGGTCCACGCGTTCAAGGCATTGGCGAAGCTGCGCGCCGCGCTGGCGACGCAACCGGCGGTCATGGGAGTCCGTCATGAGTGATCTCGAACAACTCCTCCAGCAGTCGCTGGCCCGGCATGCCGACGAGGCACCGTCCAGCGGTCAGCTTCTGAGCCGTCTCCAGGTACGGACTCGCCAACGGCAGCGACGGCAGATGATGGCGCTCGCCGCCGGCCTGACCATGGCGCTCTGTGTACTGGTCGTAGGCGTGCAGCGGTGGCCCGATGGGCCGGACCATGCCGTGGTGTACGAGCCGGCCGTCGCCCCCGTCGCCCCCGTCGAGTCGTCATTGTCGTCATCGGGTGTACCGTCGCCGGGCGCGTCGGTGGCGTTGGTTCTACAGCCGGGTCCGCTGATGGTCGACGCCTTCCCGTTCACCCCGACCCGTGAGTTGCCCGGGTTGCAGCCGACGGTGCAACTCGTCGAGGGCGTACCCACGATCAGATATGACGGCCCGGAGGGCGGTGTGCACTGGGCGACCGTATCGGTCGGTGCCGTCGAGCCGAGGGGGATGAAGGGCGCAGCCCAGAGCTTCAAGGTGCGGGGGCGGACGGTCAACTACGTCTCTCTGCCACCTGGCGCGGAGGGGGAGTGGACGATGTGGTGGCAGGAGGGAGCAGCCCAGTGGATCACCGTACAGGGCTCTGCCACGGTCACCATCGACGATCTGCTCGGGTACGTGGAAGGCATGACTTCCCGCCCGATGCCGGTCGTCTCGCCGTTCACCTTCGAGTACGTGTCGGCCAACCTGACGGTCGACAGTGTCGCACCGTCGATGATCACGTTCCGGCCCGCCGACGCGCCGCCGGGTGCCGGCTTCGAGTTCGAGCTGGTGGTCCTGTTCGACGAGGCGTTTCCGACGGCGGCCGGCCGTAGCGTGCGGGTGGGGCAGCAGCGGGGTGTGCTCTACCAGGAGTCCGGCCACACCATTCTCTCGGTCCAACAGCCTGACCAGCGGGCCATCACCATCCAGTTGCCGTCGAACATCACGGTTTCGGAGCCGGATCTGTTTCGGTTCGCGGCCGGGATCCGCAGCACCCCGGCCGCCGTTCCTGGCAAAGGCTAGGACTGGGGCGGGGACGGGACTGGGACTGGAGAGAAGCAGCGCAGGCTCGGCAGGGACACCCGCGAAAGCGAGGGAGGGCGCACCAGTCCGCGGACCGGTGCGCCCTCCCTCGGCTTACGGGGTGGATCAGGCCAGGCCCAACTCCGCCTCGAAGTTGCCGGCCTCCAGCCGCTCCTTGATGGCGCTCAGGAAGCGGGCCGCGTCGGCACCATCGATGAGCCGGTGGTCGTACGACAGGGCCAGGTAGACCATCGAGCGCGGCACGATGACCTCACCCAGCTCGGGGTCGGTGATCACCACTGGACGCTTGACCACCGCGCCGGTGCCGAGCATCGCCGACTGCGGCGCGGGGACGATCGGGGTGTCGAACAGGGCACCCCGGCTACCCGTGTTGGTCAGCGTGAACGTCGCACCTGCGATCTCGTCCGGGCTGATCTTGTTGGTCCGGGTCCGCTCGGCCAGGTCGGCGATCCGCCGGGCCAGCCCGGCGAGGTTGAGGTCACCCGAGTTGTGGATGACCGGCACCATCAGCCCCCGGTCGGTGTCGACCGCGATGCCCAGGTGCTCTGCCTCCGGGTAGGTGATCGTCCCGGCGTCGAGGTCCATCCGGGCGTTGACCACCGGGTACGTCTGCAACGCCTCGATCGCCGCCAGCGCGAAGAACGGCATGAACGACAGCTTCACGCCGTGCCGCTGGAGGAAGGCGTCCTTGGCCCGTGCCCGCAGCTGCGCCACCTTGGTGACGTCCACCTCGATGACGGTGGTCAGCTGTGCCGTCTCGTGCAGCGACTCCTGCATCCGCTTGGCGATGACGGCCCGGATCCGGGGCAGCTTCTCCGTACGACCCCGCATCGGGCTCGGCTGCGGCTTGGCGGCCGGCTCCTTGGCTGCCGGGGCGGCCGGTGCCGCCGGCTTGGCGGCAGCCGCCTTCGCCTGCTGCGCCGCGTCCAGCACGTCCTGCTTGCGGATCCGACCGCCAACACCGGTGCCGTTGACCGTCGACAGGTCGACACCGTGCTCACCGGCGAGCTTGCGCACCAGCGGGGTGACGTAGCCGGCAGCGTCCTCACTGGTGGCCGGGGCCACGGCGGGAGCGGCGGCCTTGGCGGGGGCTGGCTGCGCGGCCTGCTCGGTGCGGGTCGGCTGACCGGACTTCTTGGTTGCCGGGGCCGGGGTGGCGTAGGACGCGCCCGGGGTGCTCGGCTTCGCCTCCGTCTTGGCCGGAGCGGCCGGCTTCGGAGCTTCGGCCTTGGGGGCCTCCGTCTTGGGAGCTTCTGCCTTGGGAGCTTCTGCCTTCGGAGCAGACGGCTGGGCCGGCTGCTCGGCCGGAGTGGCCCCGGCGGCACCGATCACGGCCAGCGCGGCACCCACCTCGGCGGTGTCGTCCTGCGCGACCTTGATCTCCAGCAGCGTGCCCGCCGCCGGAGAGGGGATCTCGGTGTCGACCTTGTCGGTCGAGACCTCCAGCAGCGCCTCGTCCGCCTCGACGGTGTCGCCGACCTCCTTGAGCCAGCGCGTCACCGTACCCTCGGTGACGCTCTCACCCAGCGCCGGCATCTTGACGACGGTGTGCTCGCCCCCAGCGGCCTCAGCGGCCGGGGCGGCGGCCGGTGCCGGCTCCTGCTTCGGTGCCGCCGGCTCCTCGGCGGCGGGCTTCTCCTCGGCGGCGGGCGCGGCGGGCTTCTCCTCGGCGGCCGGTGCGGCCGGCTTCTCCTCGGCGGCCTCGCCCTCACCGGCGATGACGGCCAGCTCGCTGCCGACCTCGGCGGTCTCGTCCTCGCCCACCACGATCCGGCTCAGCACGCCAGCCGCCGGGGACGGGATCTCGGTGTCGACCTTGTCGGTCGAGACCTCGAGCAGCGGCTCGTCGACCTCGACCCGGTCGCCCTCCTGCTTCAGCCAGCGCGTGACGGTACCCTCGGTGACGCTCTCGCCCAGCCGGGGCATGGTGACCGATACCGGCATGTTTCAAGACTCCTTCGTGGCCTTACCCGTCGTCCGACCGGTCAGCCGGACGACGCGGATGGTTTGGGCTCAGGCGTGTGCGTGCAGCGGCTTACCGGCCAGGGCCAGGTGCGCTTCGCCAAGCGCCTCGCCCTGGGTGGGGTGGGCGTGTACGAGCTGCGCCACCTCGGCCGGGTAGGCCTCCCAGTTGTAGATGAGCTGAGCCTCGGAAACCAGCTCGCCGACGCGCGCACCCACCATGTGGATGCCGACCACGGGACCCTCCTCGACCCGGACCAGCTTGACGAAGCCGGCGGTCTTGAGGATCTGGCTCTTGCCGTTGCCACCGAGGTTGTAGTTGTAGGTCTTGATCTTGTCCGCGCCGTACTGCTCCTTGGCCTTGGCCTCGGTGAGCCCGACGGAGGCGACCTCTGGGTCGGAGTAGGTGACCCGGGGAATACCCAGCTCGTCGATGACGGTCGGGTTCAGGCCGGCGATCTCCTCGGCCACGAAGATGCCCTGCTGGAAACCGCGGTGGGCCAGCTGAAGGCCGGGCACGATGTCGCCGACGGCGAAGACGTTGGGCACATTGGTCCGCAGCCGCTCGTCGGTCAGGACGAAGCCCCGGTCCATCTTGACGCCCTGCTCCTCGTAGCCGAGGTTGGCGGTGTTCGGGCCCCGGCCGACCGCGACCAGCAGCAGCTCGGCCTCCAGGGTCTCACCCCCGGCAATGGTGACCTTGACGCCGGTCTCGGTGCGCTCGACCTTCTCGAACGGCTTGCCGGTCTTGAAACCGATCTTGCGCTTGCGGAACGCCCGCTCCAGCGCCTTGGACGACTCCTCGTCCTCGGCCGCGATCAGCCGGGGCAGCGCCTCGACGATGGTGACGTCCGCGCCGAAGGAACGCCAGACACTGGCGAACTCGACGCCGATGACCCCGCCGCCGAGCACGATCGCGGAGGCCGGCACCCGGTCGAGGGTGAGGGCGTGGTCGCTGGTGATGACCCGCTCGCCGTCGACCTCCAGGCCGGGCAGGCTACGCGAGTAGGAGCCGGTGGCCAGGACGACGTTGCGGCCGGTGTAGCGGGTGCCGTCCACCTCGACGGTGTTCGGGGCGACCAGCTTGCCGGCCCCCTCCACCAGGGTGATCTTCGCGCCCTTGATCATGCCCTGGAGGCCCTTGTAGAGCCGGGAGATCACGCCGTCCTTGTAGGAGTTGACCCCCGCCATGTCGATGCCGACGAGTTCGGCCTTGACGCCGAACTGCTCGGACTCACGGGTCTGGTCGGCGATCTCCGCGGCGTGCAGGAGCGCCTTGGTCGGGATGCAGCCGTTGTGCAGGCAGGTGCCGCCGAGTTTGCCCTTCTCGATCAGCGCGACCGACAGGCCGAGCTGCACGGCCCGCAGCGCGGTCGCGTATCCGCCGCTGCCACCGCCGAGGATTACGACGTCGAAGGTTGCGCCGTTCGGCTCGCTCACAGTTATCTCCCAGGTCGCGTCGCTGCTAACGAGGGTCATGCCGGGGTAGGGGCATACTCGCCTCGGTCATCTTGTCACTTGCGCCGCGATGCCGCGCCACGAGGTGCCCAAGGACACGTCGACGGGACGTACGCTTGCCGCAGTCACATTCATGACGAGCGGTACGGACGACGGGGAGGAGAAGATCGGGTGGCCTGGTTCCGACGACGCAAGAAGGCAGGCGCCGCAGCGGGAGATCGGCCAGCGAATCGCGCCGATCTGGACCACCTTGAGCAGTTCGTCAGGTCGCGGCGAGGGGTGGAAGCCTTCATCGAGCCGCGTACCGCCGTGACCGAGACCACAGTGATGCTGGTCGCCCACGACGGGGAGTGGACCCGGCGGCGGATCGACGGGCCGGACGCCGCCCGGCGGTTCGCCCACCGGCTCGCCATTCCGGTCTACGACGTGGGGCTGGTCGGCTATCCGCAACGCTGGCGCGACTTCAACGAGCGCCGCAAGCGCCGCCCGAGCTGAACCGAGCCGAACCGAGCCGAACTGAGCCGAACTGAGCCGGACCGAGCCGGACCGAGCCGGACCGAGCCGGACCGAGCCGGACCGAGCCGAGTTCGTCACGCCACCGGTGTCAGGAAGGCCCCTTCCAAAGGCAGAAGGCGATAGAAGGGGCCCTTCCTGACCTCAGGCGTTGGCGGCGATGTCGTCGACCAGAGCGAGCAGGGTACGCACCGGCACACCGGTGCCGCCCTTGGTCCAGTGACCGGTCGGCTCGCCGGAGTGGTAGCTGGGGCCGGCGATGTCGATGTGCGCCCAGGACACCCCCTCGGCGACGAACTCGCGCAGGAACACGCCGCCCTGGAGCATGTGCCCGGCCCGGTCCATGCCGGCGTTGACCTGGGAGATGTCGGCCACGTCCGAGTCCATGCCCTTGCGCACGTCCTCCGGCAGCGGCATCGGCCAGGTCGGCTCACCGACCGCGTCACCGGCGGTCCGGACCCGCTCGATCAGTTCCTCGGTGCCCATCACCCCGGCGATGCGCTTGCCCAGCGCCACCACCTGACCGCCGGTCAGGGTGGAGGTCTCGATCAGGTAGTCGCAGCCGTCGGCGCAGGCCCGAGCCATCGCGTCACCCAGGATCATCCGGCCCTCGGCGTCGGTGTTGAGCACCTCGACCCGCTTGCCGTTGAACATGGTGACCACGTCACCTGGCCGGTACGCAGTACCGGAGACCATGTTCTCGGCCATCGGCAGGTAGGCGTGCACGGCCACGGCCGGCTTGAGCTCGGCGATCGCCAGCATCGTCGCGGCGACGGCGGCGGCGCCGGCCATGTCGGACTTCATCTCCCACATGCCCTGCGCCGGCTTGATCGACACACCACCGGTGTCGAAGGTGATGCCCTTACCGACCAGCGCGACCCGCTTGATGTCGGCGCCGTCCTTGCCGGCAGCCTCCGGCGTCGGCTCGTACGACAGCTTCACCAGCCGGGGCGGGGCGTCCGAGCCCAACCCGACGGCGAGGATGCCGCCGTAGCCACCAGCGGCCAACGCCGCCTCGTCGAGGACCTCGACGGTCAGCCCGGCCGCGCGGGCCGTCTCCGCGACCGCGTCGGCGAACGACGGCGGCCGTAGCTCGTTGGGGGCGGTGTTGACCCAGTCCCGGGTGAGCAGCACCGCCCGGGCCACCACCTGGGCACGGGCGATCTCGGCCTGGGCCGCCTGGTCGCCAGCGTCCGGCACGTGCACCGCCACCGAACCGACCGGCGGGCGGCGGGTCGGCTGCGGCTTGGTCTTGTAACCGGCGAACCGGTAGGTGCCCAGCAGTGCGCCCTCGGCAACCGCGCGCAGCGCCGCCGGAGCGTCAGCGTCGTCCGGCACCGGCAGGGTCAGCGCCACCTGCTCGGAGCCGGCCAGGGCCCGGATCACGGCGGCGGTGGCCCGGCGCAGTGTCTCCGGTGCCGGCGCGGCACCGGTCGGCTCGGGGCCCAGACCGACGGCCGCGACCAGCGGGGCGGTGACCGTACCCAGGGTGGCGAGCTTGACCACCTCGCCGTGGGAGCCGGTCGCGCCGAGCATGGCCAGGGTCTCGGTCAGCCGGCCGTCGAAGGCGGCGGCGATGCTCTCCGCGCCGGTGGCGAGTAGCAGCGTGCCGGCGAACCCGGCGGGGCCGGCATCAGAGCCGTCCGCAGCGCCGGTCCGGCTGTGCACGCCGATCACGATCGCGTCGACGGAAAGTTCGGCTGGGTCCGTGTCGACCAGGCTGAGGGTGGTGCTGGGCGATGTCACTCGGCGTCTCCGGCGGGCCTGGCCGGCCGCGTTCTGAGCGGTCCGGCGATGATGTTCTCCGGCGCAACCTACCCGCCGGACGCTGTGCTGTCCCGCCGACTGCCGGTCGGGGGATCCCGCCGATGCTAACCAGGTGGTAGATCCCCGGTAAGTTGCCACCCATGACCGACGTGACCGCCGCCGCTCCCACCGCCGCGCCGCTCCGCTCCCCGCTGCACGAGCGGCACGCGGAACTGGGCGCGAAGTTCGCCCCCTTCGGCGGCTGGCAGATGCCCCTGGAGTACGCCGGTGGCGGAGTGCTCGCCGAACACACCGCGGTCCGCACGGCGGTCGGCGTCTTCGACGTCTCCCACCTCGGCAAGGCGCGGGTGACCGGGACCGGAGCGGCCGAGTTCGTCAACTCCTGCCTCACCAACGACCTGGACCGGATCGGGCCGGGACAGGCGCAGTACACGCTCTGCTGTGACGACGCCACCGGTGGCGTCGTCGACGACATCATCGCCTACCGGTACGCCGACGATCACGTCTTCCTCATCCCCAACGCGGCCAACACCGCCGAGGTGGTACGCCGGCTGCGCGCGGTGGCACCGCAGTCGGTCACCGTCACCAACGAGCACGAGGAGTACGCCGTACTGGCGGTGCAGGGACCGCGCTCGGCCGACGTGCTGGACGCGCTGAAGCTACCCACCGGTCACTCGTACATGAGCTTCTCCACCGCCGCGTTCGACGGCACCGAGCTGGTGGTGTGCCGCACCGGCTACACCGGCGAGCACGGCTACGAACTGGTCGTACCGGCCGCTGCCGCGACCGCTGTCTGGGACGCGCTCTTCACCGCCGGTGAGCCGTACGGCATCCGGGCCTGCGGACTCGGTGCCCGGGACACCCTGCGCACCGAGATGGGCTACCCGTTGCACGGGCAGGACCTGTCGTTGGAGATCACCCCGGTGCAGGCCCGGTCCGGCTGGGCGGTCGGCTGGGACAAGCCGGCGTTCTGGGGACGCGAGGCGCTGCTCGCCGAGAAGGCGGCCGGGGCCAAGCGCACCCTGTGGGGCCTGGTGGCGGTGGAGCGGGGCATCCCTCGCCCCGGCATGAGCGTGTACGTCGGTGACCAGGTGGTCGGACAGGTGACCAGCGGCACCTTCTCGCCGACCCGCAAGGTCGGCATCGCCCTGGCGCTGCTGGACCGGGCCGCCGAACTCGGCGTCGACTCGCCGGTCGAGGTCGACGTACGCGGCCGGCGCTATCCGATGCGGGTGGTCCGCCCGCCCTTCGTCCAGCCCTCGGTGAAGTAACCATCCCCACGGGTCAGGGGTGGTTGCCGCCGTCCAGCACGGCCTGGGTCCAGCCACCCTCCACCACTCCGGTGCCGTCGAGCAGCGCCCAGTCGACCACGTCGCAGGTGTCGATCACGACCGGTTCGCCGATCCGTATCGTCGGGTCGGCGGCGGCGTCGCTGGCACTGACTCCGTGGATCCGGTCCGTGGTCGACCAGTCGGTCACCCCGGCCCACACGAACTCGGGCCCCTCCTCGGTGGGTAGCCCGTACTTGACCACCAGTTGCGCCTCGGCCGGTAGCCCACCGTCGAGGAAACGTTCGCGGATCTTGGGCAGGCCGCTGCGGGCGGTGGCGACCGCCCGAGCCATCGCGTCCCCGGGGCGGGCGTAGCGTACGTCCGACTGTGCGGCGGCGAAGACGGTCGCGCAGACCGCGGCGAAGTATCGACCCGCTGGTCCGTCGTGACCGCTGGGCGGGCGCAGACTCAGGAACGAGTCGGCCTCCGGGTCGGTGGCCGGGTCGAGTTCCAGGCGCAGCAGGGCGGGTCCGGTCGCGTCGTGCCGCTCCGGGTTGCCGTAGGCCACCGCGATGTCGTGTCCGGTGACGGCGGTCAGGACGGGCAACTGGACGAAGGCCGGGACCTCCTCGTCGGTCAACCCGTCCACCCAGGTACGCAGCAGCCGGCGGGCTGTCCCGGTCATCACCGCGCCCCAGGCCCGGGTGAGGTGTGCGGGAACTCCCTGGGCCTGCAACTCCAGCAGCCCGAACCGGCGCAGCCCCTTGGTGGTGAACCAGAGCCCCTCCTCGTCGGAGGAGTAGGGCACCAGCACCCAGTCGACCAGCCGCATCCGGCCCTCGTCGTCGGGCAGCGAACGCAGCGCAGTGGCCGGGTCGAGGAACTGTAGGCCGAACACGTCCACCAGGTCACCGCCGACGACCTCGGCCATCGCCGCGGCGACCGTACGAGCGGCCCATTCGTGGGCGGGTGGCCACCCGGGCCGGTAGGTGGCCTGGACGACCACGAGATCGGTGGCCGCCGCCAACCGGCCGAGCTGCTCCTCGGTGGCACCGAAGGCGGTGAGCAGGTCGGGCGGAAGGTGGGGGAATTCCGACACGGGTCGGGTGTCGACCGTCATCAGTGGGCTGTCGAGCATTTGCCGGGCGAGGTCGTGGACCGGGCCGGAGAGCCGTCCGGCCAGCGCCGCGACGGCCTGGGCCGGGGTGGTCCCGGGCACGGTCGAGGTGGGCACGAGATAGGTCGCGCTCAGCGTCTCCGGGACCGGGACGGGCAGGAAGTCGTCCGTGATGAGCATGTTGTGTCCCCGAAGGAGGGTGTTGGTGTTGTCGTGGCGAACGCTACTCGCGACGCGGCGTGTGGTCAGCCGGTCAGGACGAGACCGAGGTAGACCAGCGTGGCGGTGATCTCGACAGACGCGCCCAGCACGTCCCCGGTGATCCCGCCGAGCCGCCGTACGACGTGCCGCAGGACCAGCAGTTCGACGGCGATGGCGGCGACGACGGCGAGCGGCCCCTGCCACGGGCGGCCCGGCACGGCGGGTACGGCCATGGCGGCGACGGCGGCCGTGGCCACCACCAGGGTCGGCCGGTTGACCGTTCCGGCGACCAGCGCGCCGAGCCCCTCCGGCCGGGCTGCCGGTATGCCCCGACGGCAGGCCCAGCTCACCGCGAGCCGGCCGGCGGCGGTGGCCGCGACCACGCCGGCGACGACCGCGGGCCAGGGGCGGTCGGGTAGCGCGGCCAGCGCCCCGGCCTGGATCAGCAGGACGAGCACGATCGCGGCCACCCCGAACGGTCCGACGTCCGGCTTCTTCATGATCTCCAACGCGCCCGGTCCGGAGCGGTAGGAGCCGAGCGCGTCGACCGTGTCGGCCAGCCCGTCCAGGTGTAGCCCCCGGGTGAGCAGCGCTCCGGCCGCGACGGTGAGTGCCCCGGCGACCAGTGCCGGCCCGGCGGCGGCCGTGCCGATCAGGAGCGCGGCGAGCGGTATCCCGAGCGCCGCCCCGACCATCGGGGCCAGGGCCATGGCCACCGCCGCGACTGGCCGGTCCACCCGACCGGCGCGCAGCGGCAGGATCGTGAAGGTGGTGAACGCCAGCCGGAGCCCGGCGATGAGTCGGCCGTCAGGCACCACGTGGTGCGGCAACGCTGTCGGTCGTGGGCGAGGCCGACGCGGTGGTGCTGTCGGTCGCGGGCGAGGCCGACGCGGTCGCGTGGTCGTTCGTCGGGGAGGTGGACGCGGGCGTCGCCGGATCGGACGTTGCTGGTCCCGGTCCGGCCGGCTCAGGTTCGGCGAACTCCTCGCCGCTCTCCTCGCCGGTCCCACCGTCACCCGGACCGGGCTTACCGCCGCCGTTACCCGGGCCGGTATCGGTCTCGGTGTCGGGCGATCCGTCCGGTTCGGGGTCCGTACCGCCGAGCAGCGGATGGGTGGCGAGCGCACCGGCCAGCGCGATCGCCGAGCGCAGCAGCGGTAGGGCGGCCAGCGCGGCGGCCCCCTCGCCGAGGTCGAGGCGCAGGTCGAGCAGCGGTTCCAGGCCGAGTACCTCGGCGGCGAGCCGGACCCCGGGCCGCCGGCCGTGGTCGGGCAGCAGGCACCAGTGTCGGGCCTGCCCGGCGAGGTCCCGGCTGACCAGACCGGCGGCCAGCCCGACCGGGCCGTCGAGCAGCACCGGCGTGCGCCGGGCCGTGGCACCGAGCAGCACGCCGGTGGCGATCGCGATGTCGCCCCCGCCCAGCTCGGCGAGGATCTCCTGGGCGCTTCGGCCGCTGTTGCGGATCCGGTGCAGGGCGTCGCGGACAGCGCCACAGCGGATCATCCAGGCCGCGTCGTCGACCTGCCGGCCGGGGACGACGACCCGACCGAGCACCGCCACCGGTTCCGCGCCGACGGTGGCAGCCAGGACCGCCGTGGCGGCGGACTCGCTGCCGGCACCGCAGGCGGCCAGCACGATCAGTCGTACGCCCGCGTCCACCGCCTCGTCGGCGAGCTGCCAGCCGTACCGTAGGGCCGCCTCGACGGCCTCGGCGGACAGGGCTGGCCCCTGTTCGATCGGGGCGGCCGACGGGGCATCCACGACCTGTAGGGTCGCACCGACCTCGGCTGCCTGGCGGGCCAGCGGACCGATGCCGGCCCGGGCCTGGGCAGCCTGCCGGGCCGACTCGCCGGGGATGGAGCCGGCGGCGGATCCGCCCTCGTGGTCGCCGTGCAGCAGCAGGACGCGTACCGACTGCCACGGGGTGGGCGTGGCGCTGCCCTGGGTGGCGGCGGCGAAGGCGACTACCCGTTCGAGGTCGCCCAGCCCCGCCCCGGGTACGTCGAGGGCAGCGAGCCGGTCGAGCGCCTGGGCTCGGGCGTCTTCGTCGGGCAGGGGAAGATCCATGCCGGGCTCGATCACCACGTCGGTGTCGGCCGGTGCCGGGGTGGGCAGGAGTTCCCCGGTGGGCGTCGCAGTCGCGCCGGTCGGGGTGAGTACGTCCGGCGACGGCTGGGTCGGCCGGATCCGGGTCGGGGCGGCCTGCATCGGCAGGGTCACGGATGCCGGGGCGGTGACGGTGGCCGTCGTCTCCGGCTTCAGCCGGGACGGCTGGCCGGCCATCACCAGGACTACCGTGTCACAGGCAGCGGCGACAGCCTGGTTGGTGGCGCCGAGCGCGTCGGCGAAGGCCCGGCCCACCGGGGTCGTCGGCACCAGGGAGAGCCCGACCTCGGGGCTGACCAGCACCAGCTGCGCCGCGCAGCCGCGGATCGCGGTGGCGAGTGCGTCGATCGTGGCGAGGTCGTCGGCCGGCTGTCGGGCCGGATCCAGCAGGGCGGCCACCCAACCGCCCAGGTCGTCGACGAGCAGTGTCTCGTCCATCTTCGCGGTGGCGATCACCTCGGCGAGCCGGTTCGGGTCGGCCCCGATCTCCTCGGTGGTCCAGGTCGCCGGTCGCCTGGTCCGGTGACGCTCGATCCGGGCCGCCCAGTCCGGGTCGTCGGGGCCAGCGTCGACCGACGTGGCGACGTACCGGACACTCGGCGCATCGCCGATCAGCGACTCCGCGTATTCCGACTTACCGGACCGGATCCCGCCGAGCACGAGAATGGTGTTCCACCCGTCAACGGACATGCTCGTACCTTAGAGCCAACAGCACGGGTTTTCGGCCCGAGGGTGCGCCCCGGTCGCCCTGCTGGAGCCGCACCGTGCGAGGCACCGGCAGCCGGACGGTACGGGTCGCCGGACCGCTGCGCCGACTAGGCTGGCGAGAGTTGATCGACGGGACTCCGGCGAGGGGAGACGCGACATGCCGTGGAGCTGGCGGTACGAGGGCACGGACGGCGGCCCGGTGGAGGGGCCGACCGAGACGTTCGGCAGCCAGGCCGACGCCGAGTCCTGGATCGGCCAGAGTTGGCGGCAGTTGGCGTCCACCGGCGTCGCCTCGGTCGTCCTGATCGAGGACGACCGCGAGGAATACCGGATGAGCCTGCTGCCTGCGGCCGAGTGACCGGGATGGGGATCGACCGCCCGCGCCGGGACGATCTGATCCTCGGTGTGCCCCGGCAGGCATTTCGGCCCAGCCCGATCTTCCTGGCGCTGGTCGCACTCTTCGCGACCAGCGGGGTGATGGCGTGGAACGGCTTCGGCAACGTCCGGCTCGACGTCTTCCTCTTCGTCGTCTCCGGCTGGCTGGTGTCGCTCTGCCTGCACGAGTACGCCCACGCCGTGGTGGCGTTCCGGGCCGGCGACCGGGCGGTGGCGCATCGGGGCTATCTGACGCTGAATCCGCTCAAGTACAGCCACCCGCTGCTGTCGATCGTCTTCCCCGTGGTGATCGTGCTGCTGGGCGGTATCGGCCTGCCGGGCGGGGCGGTCTGGGTCGACCGGCACCAGATTCCCGGGCGGCTACGGCACAGCCTGGTCAGCCTCGCCGGGCCGGCGACCAACGTCGTCTTCGCCCTGGTGCTGGTGGTGCCGCTGGTGCTCGCCACCGACGTGGCCGCGCACCAGGAGTTCTGGGCCGGGTTGGCGCTGCTCACCTTCCTCCAGTTGACCGCGAGCGTGCTCAACCTGCTGCCGGTGCCCGGCCTGGACGGGGGCAACATCATCCAACCGTGGCTGTCCCCGCAGTGGCGGCGTGGCTACGACCTGATGGCCCCGTACGGTTTCATCCTGCTCTTCGCCCTGCTCTGGAACCCGAGGATCGGCGGCTGGTTCTTCGACGCGGTCTTCACCGTCGGTGATCTGCTCGGGCTGCCCGCCCCGCTCTATGCCGAGGGGCTGCGACTGATCCGCTTCTGGCAGGGCTGATCCACCGTTGGACGAGCGGATGCCCTACCACCCCGCGCCGAGGACGCGACCGACCACCTGGTCGGCCGGAACCGGACCCCATTCCCGGGAGTCCCGCGCGGTCGACCGTGAGTCCCCGAGCACGTAGACCGTGGCTGTCGGAACGGTCAGCGGATCGCAGTCGGTACGGGATCCGGTCGGCAGGTACGGCTCGTCGAGGACGCTGCCGTTGCGGTGAACCCGGCCGGTTTCGCACTCGATGCGGTCCCCGGGGAGGCCGATCAGGCGGTACGGCGCGGTGAAGGTGTCGGGCGCGGTGTCACCGTCGTGATGCAGCATGAGTAGTTCGCCGTGTCGGAGGTCGAGCCAGTGGTGGCTCAGCTGATCGACCAGCACTCGATCGGTGGCCACTATGGTCGGCTCCATGCTCGCCGAGGGGATGTAGCTGACGGTCAGGACAAACTGGTTGACGATGACTCCGGCGACTACCGCGACGACCGTCGTGGCGACCAGCCGGCGGGTGACACGTAGCCGCAGTGGTTCCGACCGACGTCGAGCGGCTCGGGCTTGTCGCCGTTCGTGCCAGGTCGCCCGGACGCCGCCGGCCAGCCAGCTCAGGGCTTCCCGGCTTCCGGTGGTCGTCTCGAACTCGCCGATTATCGCCTCGCCCCAGGTGCTGCCCGTTGCGTGACGACCGCGTACGACTCGGTGGAGCAGCCAGCGACAGCAGTTGCGCAGGGCCCGGTCCGGCGTGGTCATGCCGCACCTGCCGGCCGGATCGTGGTCCCGGTCTGCGGCTGCGGCGAGGGTCGGGGAGTCGGCTGGACCTGCGTGTTGGAGTGACTACCGAGCCGTTCGTGGGCGAGGGCGGCACCATCGGAGGTCAGCCGGTAGGTGTGCCGGGCGGGCCGGCCGGGTTGGGCGGCCTCCTCCCAACGGGTCTCCAACAGTTCGCGGTCGGCCAGTCGCATGAGGATCGGATAGAGCGTGCCGCTCGCGAGTTTGGTCTCCCGACTGAGGTCATAGCCGTAGCGCCATGCCGTGGGGTCGGCGAGCAGCGCCGTGAAGACGCGCAGGGTCTGTGGGGACGTATCAGGTGTTCTCGGCATGTTCGAAGTCTACATATGTAGACTTTCAATGCCTAGGGAACCGTCGACTTCGATTTCCCCATCCGGGTCTCCCTGGATGCGGCGTCCGGCCAGGGGCGGGCGTGCTCGGCGCGCACCGCCCCTGGACTACGGATGCCGGATCAGGGACGTCCGGCCGGACTCTGCGTCTTGGCCGGGTCCCGCTCGGTGATCGGGTCGACGATCTCGTCGATCGCCTTGAGCAGCGCCGCGTCGAGCTTCACGCCGGCGGCCTTGACGTTGTCGTGGACCTGCTCGGGCCGGGTCGCGCCGATGATCGCCGAGGAGACGTTGGGGTTCTGGAGCACCCAGGCGATCGCCAACTGGGCCATGGTCAGCCCGGCCTGCTCGGCCAGCGGCTTGAGCCGCTGCACGGTGGAGAGGACCTCGTCGGTCAGCCACTGTTGGATGAAGCCGGCACCGGACTTCTCGTCGGTGGCCCGGGAACCGGCCGGCGGCGGCTGCCCCGGCAGGTACTTGCCGGTCAGCACCCCCTGGGCCATCGGCGACCAGACGATCTGCCCGAGTCCCAGTTCCTCGCTGGTCGGCACCACCTCGGCCTCGATGACCCGCCACAGCATCGAGTACTGCGGCTGGTTCGAGACGAGTTGGATCTTCAGCTGCCGGGCCAGCTCGTACGCTTCCCGGATCTGCTCGGCCCGCCACTCGGAGACGCCGATGTAGTGCGCCTTGCCGGAGTGCACGATGTCGGCGAACGCCTCCATCGTCTCCTCCAGCGGAGTGGCGTAGTCGAACCGGTGGGCCTGGTACAGATCGACGTAGTCGGTCTGTAGACGACGCAGCGAGCCGTTGATCGACTCCATGATGTGCTTACGGGACAGGCCACGGTCGTTGCGACCGGGACCGGTCGGCCAGTAGACCTTGGTGAAGATCTCCAGGCTCTCCCGCCGCTCGCCCTGCAACGCCCGGCCGAGCACCTCCTCCGCGCGGGTGTTCGCGTAGACGTCGGCGGTGTCGAAGGTGGTGATGCCAACGTCCAGGGCAGCCCGGACACAGGACAGGGCGGCATCCTCCTCGACCTGCGAACCGTGGGTGATCCAGTTGCCGTACGAGATCTCACTGACCAGCAGGCCGGAACGGCCTAGGTGACGGAATTCCATGTCCTGACCCTAACCCGGCCACCGGGCGTCACCGAGAACGGTGAACCGTCGGGGGTCGGGGCTGCCACGCAGGGCGACGAACCGCCGCGAACCGTCGCCACCGCCGGGTCAGAGCACCGGTTTGGTGTCGGCGAGGAGCCGGTCGATCTCCTCCATCACGTCGCTACGGCTGGGATGCGTCACATCGATCAACGGCTCGCCGTGTCGGTCCAGCGCCCCCCACCGGCCGTTGTTGTCGCCGACCAGGAAGGCGACCGGGTGGATCACCAGTGCCGGATGGGCGGGTGGCACGATCACCAGCCCGGTCCGGTCCACCACTGCCTTGTGCCCGCCCGCCGCCACGATGGCCAGGCCCTCGTCGGTGAAACCGTCCAGGTAGCGGCCATCGGTCAACGCGGTGTGGAAACCGGAGTAGCGGGTGGGCAGGACGACCCGTCCCGCCTTGTCGACCGCGCCCCAGCCGCCATCGCGGCGGACTGCGGCAACCCCACGGCGGAACGGGCGCACGTCGTCGTAGCCGGTCGGGACCACCACCTTGTTGGTCTTGTCGATGGCGATCCAGGTGCTTGCGCCATCGGTGGAGACCCAGGCCAGCCCGTCCGAGTAGGAGCCGACCCCGAGGTAACCGGCCGACTCGTCGATCACCGTCTCGCCGAACTCGTCGATGAGTTCCCAGGTCCGCGCCTCAGGGTGACGTACCCAGGCCACCCCGTCGTGGAACGGCTGTACGTCCGCGTAGCTCGGGGCGATCGCCGGCTCGCCGTCAGGGTGGTCGTACCCCCAGCGTTGGACCTTCTCGTTGAAGGCCGGCACCGGCGGGCGATGCGCCTGAAGGATCTCGTCCCGGTGGCGGGGATACGGACCCCAACCGTTCTTGGCGACCTTCTCGAACACGGCGTCCAGGGCGAGTTCGGTACGGGCAATCAGGTCCGGATCCTCGACCTTGCGTAGCTCCAACGCTCGTTCGAAGTGGTTGCACGCCTCGATGTAGCGGCCCTGGTCGTAGCAGGACCGACCGGCATGCTCGTGCATTGTGGCGCGCAGCCGGTCGGGCAGCTCCGAGGAGTTTGCTTCCTCGAACAACCGGTCCGCCTCGGAGAAGTCGCCTCGCCACTGGTGTACGTGTGCCAGCCGGGCCTGGGCGATGGCGATGCGGCGTAGTTCACCGGTGGCCTCGGCGTGGGCCAGGGCGAGCTTGCCGTCGGCGAGCGCCTTGCCCAGGTCGCCGAGGATCCGGGAGACGACAGCGCGCAGGCTCAGCAGCCGGGCCCGGGTCCGGTTGTCGGTCGCCGGTTCGATCTTCTCCGTCAGCCGGTCACGGATGGCCCGTAGTTCGTCCGGGTCCTCGACCAGCTCACGCAGGGTCTCGTGGTGGAACCGCCACTGGTACGACGCGAGCACCTGTTCCGGGTCGGCGGCCGGTGGTGCGGGTGTGGCCGGCGTCGCCGGGGCCGACTCGGGTTCCTCCGTCTCGTCTGGCTGGACGATGGGGGTGAGCATCGTCGGTGCACGGAGCGCGGTGGCCGCCCCGGCAGCCGGCCCATCCGGACCGGGCAGCACGGTGTCCGGGCTCGCCTCGGCGACCGGCGATCCCGGCGGGCAGACGCCGGGTGGAGCGGAGACCGGCACAGCGTCGTCGGTGTCCGGTGTGTCGGTGGGCACCGTTTCATCCGGTACGGCCGCAGCCGGTGTCGCGTCGACCCGGACCGGCTCGGGTACGGCCGAGGCTGCCAGCGATTCCTCGGCTAGCAGCTCCTCGGCCGGTAGTTCCTCGGCCAGTGCGGTGCTAGCCGGAGTGTCCGTCCCGGTCGCGTCGTCCGGGGCGACGATGTCCTCGTTCGCACTGCCCTGATCGAACCCGGAGTGACCGTCGACCGGGTCGGCGGGCCCATCCTCGTCCGCACACTTGTCCTCGGGCACCAGTTCCGGCTCGGACACTGGCTCGGGTTCCGGCTCGGCCGCTGGCACCGCCGCTTCGGGCTCGGACGCTGGCTCGGGTTCCGGCTCGGGTTCCGGCTCGGGCTCTGGCACTGGCTCGGTGGTTGCGGGGTCGACGATGTCGACTCCGGCAATGGCTGCCGCCACGGTCGTATCCGCGTTGGGCCCGTTGCCGGTCGACGTGGCTGATTCGGCGTCGACTGGATCGGCATCCGGAGTCGCACCGGCTGCCGTCGTGACCGGCAAGGCACCTTCGGTCGCAGGCAGGGGGGCGGCGGTGGTCTCGGTGGACGGCGGGTAGACGGTGGTCGAATCGCCAGATTCATCGATCCGTGCCAGGTCGATGACCGGCTCGTCGGCCGAAGAGGCTGACACCGGTGGGGCTGACACCGGCACGGCTGAGGCCGGCGGGGCTGGAATGGGTGCGGCCGGTGGCATGCCGGCGACCGGGGCGGGCAGAGCGGTCTCCGCCGGCGTTGCCGGGGTGTCTGGCCCAGCCGGTACGGCCCGCATTCCGGCGGAGGGCGGCGGTGATGCGGGCAGGAACTCCAGGCGTAGCCCGGTAACCGGTGGTGGCGGGATGGATTGACGTGGCTTCCTGCCGGATTCGTCTCCGGGTGGTGTGCGCGGCCGTTCGGTTGTCTCGGCACGAGACTCCGCCTTCGGCTGACGCGCCGGCTCCGGCTCCGGCTCGATGGCAGGCGGTCGGGTCGGCCGGACGGCCGGCGTCAACCAGCCGGCCGAGGCCGATGCCTCGTCATCGGCGGGGGGTGCGCCAAGCGGAGGACGCCCGACGGGTGGTGCCTGGTCCGGGGCCGGTCGATGTGGCGTCATCCAGCCGGACTCGGAGTCTGGTGGCCGGGTGGAACGCGACGGCGTCGAGGCGGCGTGCGGTGGTGCCGAGATGGGGCCGGGTGGTGTCGAGACCGGATGTGGCGGTGCCGAGATGGGGCCAGGTGGTGCCGAGATTGGGTGCGGCGGCACCGAGATGGGGTGCGGGGGTGCCGACACGGGGTGCGGCGGCGACTGGGCGGGGCGTGACCGTGGCGTGACCGGTGGCGAAAAGCCGTGCTCAGTCTGGCCAGGCCAGTCGTTCTGCGCACGACGGTCGGCCCGTGCCTCCGGTTCCCGGGACCGCGCCGGCTCGTCGTACCCGGGAGTGCCTCGACGCGATGGCTCGGCCCAACCGTCGGTCCAGTTCGACTCGACCGGCCGCCTCGTCTCACCCAGGTCGCGTCGGCTCGAGGGAGCCGTCCGTTCCTCGGTCGGACCCCGGTGACGGTCGTGGGGGATCGCTTCTGGTGGCGTGTCCGGCAGCCAACCGGACCGTTGGTCAACGCTCGATCCATAGGTACGCCCGGTCGAGGGGCGGTCGTGGGAGTCGGGCTGCGGCGTCCCGTGTTCCCAACGGTTCCGTTCCCGGTCCCGGTACGCGTCGTGGTCCGGTCGCGGCTCCCGCTCACGGTACGTCTCCCGATCCCGGTGGGATCCGTACGTGCGGCCGGGCTCGCGGTCCCAGGAGTCCGGCCGTCGCGCGGATTCCCGCTGCTCCCTACCCGAGTCCCTACCCGAGTCGCCAGGACGGTTGTGGGAGCCTGAGCCGGCGCGGCCACCCGCCGGCGACCACTGTCCATCCTGCGGCGGTCGACCGTCCGGTCCGGATCGGTGTGGTGGCCGAGGCGGGTACGGCCCGGCGGGGGAGGTGGGGCGGCCCTCAGGCGGGTACGGCCCGGCGGGGGAGGTGGGGCGGTTCTGCGGCGGGTGGACTTCGGCCCGGCCGGAGGCGGTCGGGGTACGTCGCCGGGGTGTCCGCTGCGGTCCGATGTCGCCCGGATAGCGCTGCCCGGGGAACTGCGCGTGCCATTCGGCGGTCGGTTGCACCACCCAGGACGGTTCGGCGGGATCGCGCCAGAGGTCGGCGTAGCGGTCGGTCATGAGCTGCCCTCGGGCCGGGGCGCGCGGTGCGGCCGGGAGAACGGCTCACGTGGCTCGCTCACGGCGGTGTCACCTCGTTGAAAAATCTCGCTGGACAGTCGGCGGCCCCGGGTAGAGTCACCCGGTTCTGTGCAGCGTGGTTGTGGAAGGAGGGTAACGGCGTGAGCTTGCCCGCCGCCACTGTGGGATTGTCCCTGAATAGAAACGTTATCGCGCAGTTTTGGACATTTGCGGCGATAACCGGATCAGGTTACCGTCGCTACTCTACCTACCGTCAAGCGACGATTGCGGGCGCCTTTACCAATACTGTCTTCGGCTTTCTCAAGTGTTACGTACTGCTCGCCGTGGCGAGTGGGGCCAGCGGTCTTGCCGCCGGCTATAGCCGAGAACAGTTGGCCACCTTCGTCTGGGTGGGGCAGGGGATGCTCGCCGTGATTCTGCTCTGGGGTTGGACCGAGCTGGCTGACAGGATCCGTACTGGCGAGGTGGTCAGTGACCTGCTGCGCCCGGTGCACCCCGTGGTCAACTATCTGGCGGCGGACCTGGGCCGGGCGGGGTACGCCCTACTGACCCGCTTCCTGCCGCCGGTCCTGGTCGGACTGCTCCTCTTCGACGTCTACCTGCCGAAGCGCTGGTACACCGGGCCGCTGTTCGTGCTCTCCCTGGCGCTGGCCCTGGTGATCTGCTTCGGCTGTCGCTACCTGGTCAACCTGACCGCCTACTGGCTGTACGACATCCGTGGTCCGATGATGTTCTGGACGTTGTCCTCGGGAGTGCTCGCCGGCCTCTACTTCCCGCTGCGCTTCCTGCCGGACTGGGTCTATGTGCCGCTGTGGTTGGCCACACCCTTCCCGAGTCTGTTGCAAACTCCGCTCGACGTGCTGGTGGAGCGGGACACCGCGAATGTCCAAGTGGGCATGGTGGGCATCCAGTTGGTCTGGGCCGGGCTGATCCTGGTCGCCTGCTGGCTGGTCCAGCGCCGGGCGGAACGACGGTTGGTGGTGCAGGGTGGCTGACCTGGTGACGCCGCGTACTCGGCCCTATCGGGCCCTGCTCCGTGCCCAGACCCGCTCGCAGGCGTCCTACCGTACGTCGTTCGTGATCGATCTGGTCAGCAACGTCGGCGTCGTCGCGTTGGACGTGCTGGCCGTACTGGTGCTGTTCCGGGTGACCGGCACTCTGGGTGGGTTCGACCTACGCGAGACGACGGTCATGGTCGGCCTGTCGGCGTTCGCCTTCGCCACCGCCGACCTGACTGTCGGCAACATCGAACGGATCCGCCAGTACGTCCGCACCGGCCTGCTGGACGCGGTACTGGTCCGGCCCCTCGGGGCGCTGCCGCAACTGCTGCTGATGGACGTGCCGCTCCGCAAGGTTTCCCGGTCGCTGTTCGGCTTGGCGGTGCTGGTCGCGGCGCTGGCCTATGCCGGAATCGAGTGGACCCCGGGGCGGGTGGCGCTGGTGGTGGTGGCCCCGCTGGCCGGGGTGGTCTTCTTCGGCTCGATCTTCGTTGCCGCCGCCACGGTGGCGTTCTGGTGGATCGAGTCCGGCGAGGTGGGCAGCGCCTTCACCTACGGGGGACGTGAGTTCACTGCGTACCCGATCACCGTCTACAGCGGATGGTTTCGAACCATCTTCGCGTACGGTCTGGGGTTTGCCTTCGTCAGCTACTACCCGGCGCTGGCGCTGCTCGGCCGGGCCGACCCGCTCGGCCTGCCGGACTGGGTGGGTTGGGTCTCGCCAGCCGCCGCCGTCGTCGCCGCCACCGTTGCCGCCATCGCTTGGCGGATCGGTATCAGGCACTACCGGAGTACGGGGTCATGAACATCATCGAGGCGCGCGGCTTGCGCAAGGACTTCACCGTACGGGTACGAGCCGGCCGGCTACGCCGGGAGAAGCGGGTGGTCTCCGCGGTCGACGGGGTCGACCTGACCGTGGCTCGGGGCGAGATGTTGGGCTACATCGGTCCGAACGGCGCCGGTAAGTCGACCACCCTGAAGATGCTGACCGGGGTGCTGATGCCCTCGGCCGGCGAGGCGCGGGTCTGCGGCCTGCGGCCGGTGGCGCAGCGGACCCGTCTGGCGCTGCGGATCGGCGTGGTCTTCGGCCAGCGGTCGCAGCTCTGGTGGGACCTGCCGCTACGGGACTCGTTCGACCTGCTCCGGCACATCTACCGGGTGCCGCCGGCTGACCACGCGGCCCGGCTGCGCCGCTGCCGGTCGCTGCTGGACCTGGACGACTTCCTGGACGTCCCGGTGCGGCAGCTCTCGCTCGGGCAGCGGATGCGCGGCGAGCTGACGGCCGCGTTGCTGCACGGTCCCGAGGTGCTCTTCCTCGACGAGCCGACGATCGGGTTGGACGTGATGAGCAAGCGGGCGGTACGCGAGTTCCTCGCCGAGCTGGGCCGCACCGGGGACACCACGCTCGTGTTGACCACGCACGACCTGGCCGACATCGAGCGGCTGTGCCGGCGGCTGGTGGTGATCGACCACGGTCGGGTGGTGCATGACGGCAGCATCGAGGCGCTGCACGCGCGGTACGGCTCGCACCGGCTGGTCGTGGTCGACCTGGACGAGCCGTTGCCGGAGCCGCCGGTGCTGTCCGGGGCGCCGCTGCACCGTACCGAGGCCGATGGCCGGCGGTTGGTCTTCGCCTGCGAGTCGGTGACGGCCGGTGAGGTGGTGGCCCGCCTGTCCGGGCTGGCCACCCTGCGGGACATCGCCATCGTCGAGCCGGACATCGAGGACGTGGTGGCCCGCCTCTACACCGCCCCGGAGCCGATCGTCGCCCCCACCCTTCCCACCCTCCCCGTTGATCATGAAGCTGTAGCGGCCCCGGACGGGGCGGGGCGATAACTTCATGATCAACAGTGCAGGTCAGGGGTGTTCCATCACCAGCACGGCGAAGGTGCCGGGGGTCAGCGCCTCGTAGCGGTGCGGCGCGTCGCCAGCGAAGGCGATGTAGTCGCCCGGCCCGAGTTCCACCGGATCCGAGGCAGGGCCGGTGCGCATCCGTCCGGCCGCCACCACCAGGTGCTCCACGCTGCCCGGGATGTGCGGCTGTGCCTCCCGCCCGACGCCCGGCTCCAGTTCGATCAGATAGATGTCCCGCCGTACGTGGGACGAGCCGGGGGAGAGCAGGGTCCCGGTGAAATCGGCCTGATCGGAGCGGAGCCGGGGACCGTCGCCAGCCCGGATCACGTGTACGGCGGGCGACGGTGGCTCGATCAGTCGGCTGAACGGTATTCCCAGCGCCACTCCGAGTGCCCACACCGTTTCCACGCTCGGGTTGCCGTTGCCCGCCTCCAACTGCGAGAGGGTCGACTTGGCGATCCCGGCGCGCCGGGCCAGTTCGGTGAGGGAGAGCCCGGCCCGATCCCGTTCCCGGCGTAGCGCGGCGGCGAGGTGGGCCACGGGCGACTGTGTGGCGGCGAGGTGGGCCACGGGCGACTGTGTGGCTGGGCCGACGGGTCCAGGCTGCTCGGGGGGCGAGGGCGTGACGGGCATGTTCGCTCCATCGGTCAATCTGTTCGCCTTGACGAACATCAGTGGATGTGTTCATTATTTTGGGCTATGCGTACGGCAGAACGAACACCTCGATTGTCGCTGGTCCGGGACGTGGCCACGATCGGCATCGCGATGCTGGCCGTCGGTGCCTCCTTCGGGGCGATCGCCGTGGCCTCTGGCCTACCGGCATGGGCCGCCATCGCGATGTCGGTGATCGTCTTCGCCGGTGGTGCGCAGTTCATGGCCGTCGGCATGATCGCGGCGGGCAGCCCGGTCGCCGCCGTCTTCGCCGGGCTGCTGCTCAACGTCCGGCATCTGCCGTTCGGACTGGCCCTGGCCGAGACGATCGCCCCGCGCTGGCGGGACCGGCTGCTCGGCAGCCACCTGATGACCGACGAGAGCACCGCCTTCGCGCTGGCGCAGCCGCCAGGCAGCGGCCGGCGACGGGCCTACTGGGTGGCCGGGAGCGGCTGGTTCCTCGCCTGGAACCTCGGCACGGTCGTCGGCGTACTGCTCGGTGCCCGGGTCGGTGATCCGCAGCGGTTCGGGCTGGACGCCGCCTTTCCCGCCGGGCTGATCGCGATGCTGATGCCGGCGCTGCGTGAGCCACGCACCCGTCGAGTGGCGTTGACCGGTGCCGCCCTCGCCGTGCTCACCACACCGATTCTGCCGCCGGGGCTGCCCGTCCTGCTCGCGTTGGCCGGTCTGGCCGTACTGCTTCTGCCCCGCCGCGCCTGGGAGTGGCCGTGGTGACCGGCCTGAGCGCCACCGCCGATACCGCATCGCCGCAGCCGGTCGTGCTGGTCGCGGTGATTCTGGCGCTCGCGGTCGGGACGTACGCCTTCCGGCTGGTCGGGGTGCTCCTACAGGACCGGTTGGACCTGCCCGGATGGTTGCGTCAACTGCTCCCGGTTGCCGCAGCCGCGCTGCTCGCCGCACTCGCCGCCACCGCGACCCTGACGGAGGGGGGTGCCTTCGCGGGTGTTGCCCGCCCGGTCGGGGTGCTGGTCGGCCTGGGGCTCGCCTGGTTTCGGGCACAGTTCGTGCTGGTGGTAGTCGCCGCAGCCGCCACGACCGCCCTGCTCCGCCTGGCCGGAGTGCCCTGATTCGTCTGCTGGTCCGAGCGCCCTGATCCGCCTGGCTGGGCTGCCCTAGATCGCGTCGCCGATCTCGACGCGGGGGACCGGCGTGCGCATCCGGCGGAACGTGATGGCCCGCATGATCGCGTAGAGGTAGAGGGAGCCCATCCGCTGGTCGGTCTTGGGGAACCGGGCGCGGACCAGCTTCTTGATCTTGCGAGAGATCAGGATCGAGTCGACCACCACGCCGAGCGCCAGGGCACCCCACAGCAGGTTGGAGACGAGCTGCACGATCGGCGGCATTCCCGGGGACGAGCCGACCAGCACGATCAGCGCACCGCCGAAGAACCAGGTGCCGACCGTACGACGGGAGTCGACCACGTTACGGGCCAGCACCCGCTCCGGAGCCTGGTCCCGGGGGCCGCCCTCGCGGCGGAACTCGGCCGCCGACTCGGCTCGCAACTCGCGCCGCCGTTCCCGCGCCTCCTGCTTGGTGAGGGGCTTGGTCGAGGTGGCCACCCGCCGATTCGCGGTGGGGCGCTTCGGAGTCTCCTGCCCAAGCTCTCGCTTGCTAGGTGTGTGACCCCGGGTACGGGCGGACGCAGCGGCCTCCTCGTCGGACGTGACCGTGGTTACGGTCTCCTCGGCGAGGTTGGCGGACTTGCGGCGAAACAGCGACGGCACGCATGAAGAGTAGCCAACGGTCGGCGACCACCGCACATCACGGTACGGCGGCCGCCGACCCCTGGCCCTGGACGCTGGTAACCTGTCCGCCCTCGGCCCGACCGGCGTGGGGCGAGGGGGTCAGGGACGTTCGATGTGCGCGCCCAAGGCGGCGAGCTTGGCCTCGAAGTCCTCGTAGCCCCGGTTGATCAGGTCCACGCCGTACACCCGTGAGGTCCCCTCGGCGGCGAGCGCGGCGATCAGGTGGCTGAACCCGGCACGCAGGTCGGGGATCACCAGGTCGGCGGCGTGCAGCTTGCTCGGCCCGGCGATGACCGCCGAGTGCTTGAAGTTGCGCCGGCCGAACCGGCACGGCGTACCGCCCAGGCAGTCTCGGTAGACCTGGATCGTGGCGCCCATCTTGTTGAGCGCGTCGGTGTAGCCCAGCCGCTGCTCGTAGACCGTCTCGTGCACGATCGACAGGCCCCGGGCCTGGGTGAGCGCGACCACCAGGGGCTGCTGCCAGTCGGTTCCGAAGCCGGGGTGCACGTCGGTCTCCAGCGCCACGGCGCGCAGTTCGCCGCCCGGGTGCCAGAACCGGATGCCGCCCTCCTGACCGGGGGAGTTGCCCCGGGGCGGGCGGGCGTCGACGACCTCGTACGCCCCGCCGACCGAGCGGAACACGTTGAGGAAGGTCATCATGTCGACCTGGTCGGCGCCGAGCACCTCGACGTCGCCCCGGGTGGCCAGTGCGGCGGCGGCCCAGCTGGCGGCCTCGATCCGGTCCGGGATGGGGCGGTGAGAATAACCACTCAGCCGTGGTACGCCCTGGATCTCGATCACCCGGTCGGTGTGCACCTTGATGATCGCGCCCATCTTCTGCAGGACGCAGATCAGGTCGATGATCTCCGGCTCCACGGCGGCGTTGCGCAGCTCGGTGACGCCCTCGGCCATGACCGCGGTGAGCAGCACCTGCTCGGTGGCCCCGACGCTCGGGTAGGGGAGGGCGAACTTGGTGCCGTGCAGGCCGTTGGGGGCGGTCAGGTGCAGGCCCTTGGGCTGCTTCTCGACCACCGCGCCGAACTCGCGCAGCGCCTGCATGTGGAAGTCGATCGGCCGGGGGCCGATGTGGCAACCACCCAGGTCGGGGATGAACGCGTGGCCGAGGCGGTGCAGCAGGGGGCCGCAGAACAGGATCGGGATCCGACTGGAACCGGCGTGCACGTTGATCTCGTCGGTCGAGGCGCTCTCGACGTTGGCCGGATCGAGGACGAGTTCGCCGTCCTCCTCGCCGTCGGTGACCTTGACCCCGTGCAGGCCGAGCAGGCCCCGGACTATCTCGACGTCACGGATGCGCGGTACGTCGTACAGCCGGCTGGGTTCGTCGCCGAGCAGGGCGGCGACCATCGCCTTGGAGACGAGATTCTTGGCGCCTCGGACCCGGATCCGTCCGTGTAGGGGGGTACCACCATGTACGACCAAAACGTCGTCAGTCAACGCAAACCTCCAGCGCGTCGGTGTCACCGGGCTTCGGCTCGGGGAGAGGGGTCAGCTCGGGCAGGCGATCCACTCCGATCGCTGCCCGGGGCGCCGCCGCGGGGCGTGCGGCTGGCTCTGTGTCGCTCGCGCAGCATAGCGCTCGGTAAGCGCGGCGACCCGGGCAGAGCGTGTAGGAGGGCGCGAATCGGCGATCACCGTAGTTATCCGTACAAGAGTAGTTACTTAACGTGATCGAACCGGTCAGGGGAGGGCGAGCATCTGATCGAGCGCCGTACGGGCGTGCCGGGCCGTCGAAGGATCGACCGCGATCTGGTTCGGCACCCGTCCGGCGACCAGTTCCTCCAGTGCCCAGACCAGGTGCGGCAGGTCGATCCGGTTCATCGTCGAGCAGTAGCAGACCGCCCGGTCCAGGAACATGATCTCCTTGTCCGGGTGGGCGAGGGCGAGCCGCCGTACGAGATTGAGTTCCGTACCGATCGCCCAGGCCGAACCGGCCGGCGCGGCCTCGATGGTCTTGATGATGTACTCGGTCGACCCGACCCGGTCGGCGGCGGTCACCACCTCGTGGCGGCACTCCGGGTGGACCAGCACGTTGACCCCGGGCACCCGCATCCGCACCTCGTTGACGCTGTCGAGGGTGAACCGTCCGTGCACCGAGCAGTGCCCACGCCAGAGGATCATCTTGGCTTCCCGCAGTTGCTGCGCGGTGAGCCCGCCACCGGGCTTGTGCGGGTCGTAGAGGACGCAGTCGTCGAGGTCGAAGCCCATCTCCAACACCGCGGTGTTCCGGCCCAGGTGCTGATCGGGCAGGAAGAGCACCCGCTGACCACGCTCGAACGCCCAGGTCAGGGCCCGCTTGGCGTTGGACGAGGTGCAGACCACCCCGCCGTTGCGCCCGACGAACCCCTTGATGTCCGCCGAGGAGTTCATGTACGTCACCGGGACGGTCATCTCCGCCACCCCGGCGTCGGTCAGCACCTCCCAGGCCGCCTCGACCTGGGACAACGCCGCCATGTCCGCCATCGAACAACCGGCGGCCAGGTCGGGCAGGACCACCTGCTGCGCGTCGGTGGTCAGGATGTCGGCGCTCTCGGCCATGAAGTGCACGCCGCAGAAGACGATGTACTCCGCGTCCGGCCGGGCGGCGGCCTCCCGGGCCAGCTTGAACGAGTCGCCGGTCACGTCGGCGAACTGGATCACCTCGTCGCGCTGGTAGTGGTGCCCCAGCACGAACACCCGCTGACCGAGCTTGGCCTTGGCGACGGCGGCCCGGGCGACCAGGTCCGGGTCACTGGGCGGGGGCAACTCCCCCGGACACTCGACACCACGCTCGGTGGCAGGGTCGGAACCCCGTCCGAGGAGCAGGAGTGCGGTAGCGGTGTCAGACGGCTCAACCCAGGTCGAAGTCACCCGTTCATGGTCCCCCACCCGGCGGTCCGGACGCAGCCTAAGGGCATGTGGGCTGTCACACTGCCGAGCATGCGGATCCTGATCTGTCCGGACAAGTTCGCCGGTACCCTCTCCGCCCCCGAGGTGGCCGAGGCGGTGGCCGCCGGCTGGCGTGACACTGCCCCGGAGGACGAGATCGTCTCCCGTCCGCTCTCCGACGGCGGGCCCGGTTTCGTGGCGGTGCTGGCCGAGGCGCTCGGCGGTCACCGGTTGCCGGTGGCCACCACCGACCCGTTGGGCCGTCCGGTCACCGGCGAGGTGCTGGTCGTCGACGATCCGGCAGCGGGCGGACGCACCGCGTACGTGGAGAGCGCCCAGGCCTGCGGGCTGCACCTGCTCTCCGACGCTGAACGTGACCCGAAGGCCACCACCTCGTACGGCCTCGGCGTGCTGGTCGCCACCGCCGTGGAGACCGGGGCCCGGCGGGTGGTGATCGGGCTGGGCGGGTCCGCCACGAACGACGGCGGTGCCGGGATGCTCACCGCGCTGGGCACCACCCCGCTGGACGAGACCGGATACGCCCTGCCGTACGGCGGTGCCGCCCTGGTCGCCGTGGCCGCGCTGGATGGCGTGCCCCGGGTACGGGGGGTGGAGCTGGTGGCCGCCACCGACGTCGACAATCCGCTCACCGGCCTGTACGGGGCAGCCAGCGTGTACGGCCCGCAGAAGGGGGCGTCCCGGGCGGACGTACTGTTGCTGGACTCCGCGCTGGAGCGCTTCGGTGCGGTGCTGGAACGGGACCTGTCGTCCTGCCCGCCGGGGCTGGCCGCCCTGCCGGGAGCCGGGGCCGCCGGTGGGCTCGGCGCGGCGATCCTCGCGCTGGGCGGCCGGTGCGAATCGGGCATCGGGCTGGTGAGTCACCTGATCGGGCTGGACGCCGCGGTCGACCGGGCCGACCTGGTGATCACCGGCGAGGGGTCGTTCGACCACCAGTCGCTGCGCGGGAAGCTGGTCGCCGGAGTGGCCGGGGCGGCCCGGGACCGAGGGCTGCCGTGCGTGGTGCTCGCCGGGCGGTGCAGCACCGGTCGGCGGGAGGCGGCCTCGGCTGGCGTGACCGAGTCGTACAGCCTGGTGGACCACTTCGGCGGCGAGGAACGCGGCGGCGTCGAGCAGGCCCTGACCCGTCCCGCCGAGGGACTCCGCGCGATCGCCGCCCGACTGGCGGGCCAGTGGAGCCGCTGAGGGTGTCAGGCAGGACCCGTTCCTGTCGTTTTTTGTGGATAAAGGGCCTTTCCTGACACCCAAGGCTCGGTCGGCCGGGTGACGTACGCCGCACCGACCTACAATCGAGGCGGCACCTGATTGGGAATCACTGGCTATGCGGTTAGCGTTGGCCAGTACGTCCAGACCGAACGCGCGCAGGGAGAATAGAAGTGACCACGCCAGCGCAGACCGAGTCGACCGAGGCCCAGGCCCCGACCAACATCGTCCTCACCGACGTCGCGGCGCAGAAGGTCAAGGCCCTGATCGAGCAGGAGGGCCGCGACGACCTGCGGCTGCGGGTCGCGGTGCAGCCGGGTGGCTGCTCCGGCCTGCGGTACCAGCTGTTCTTCGACGAGCGTTCGCTCGACGGGGACATCGTGACCGACTTCGACGGTGTCGAGGTCGTCGTCGACCGGATGAGCGGCCCGTACCTGGCCGGCGCGACCATCGACTTCGCCGACCGCATCGACGCCCAGGGCTTCACCATCGACAACCCGAACGCGCAGAACTCCTGCGCTTGCGGCGACTCCTTCCACTGAGTCGACCTCTGATTCGCCTGGCGGGGCCATCCGCAGGCGCTGACTCCCCCGGTGACCGGACCTGTCCGGTGGGCCGGGTGGATCGGCGTACTGCGGGTGGCCCCGCTGCTTTTCAACCCACGATTGAGCAACCAGATGGCATCGATCCGGTGCCCGGCCCGGTAGGCTGACCGGCGCTGAGCTGTCCGCAACCGATTTCGAGGGCCGACCGAGATGAAGATCGCCGTTACCGGTTCGATCGCCACTGACCACCTGATGCACTTTCCCGGTCGGTTTGCCGATCAGCTCATCGCCGACCAACTGCACCAGGTGTCACTCTCCTTCCTCGTGGACGACCTGGTGGTGCGCCGGGGCGGGGTGGCGGCCAACATCGCCTTCGGCATGGGCCAGCTCGGCCTGAACCCGGTGCTGCTCGGGGCGGTCGGTGCGGACTTCGCCGACTACCGGTCCTGGCTGGAGCGGCACGGTGTCGACTGCACCTCGGTGCACATCAGCGAAATCGCGCACACCGCCCGGTTCGTCTGCACCACCGACCTCGACATGTGCCAGATCGCCTCCTTCTATGCCGGGGCGATGAGCGAGGCCCGCAACATCGAGCTGGCCCCGGTCGCCGAGCGCATCGGTGGGCTCGACCTCGTCGTGGTCGGCGCCAACGACCCGGCGGCGATGCTCCGCCACTCCGAGGAGTGCCGGAGCCGGGGGTACGCCTTCGCCGCCGACCCGTCCCAGCAACTCGCCCGGATGGACGGCGAGGACGTGCTCGGGCTGATCGAGGGCGCGGAATACCTGATGACCAACGACTACGAGAAGTCGCTGCTGCTGAGCAAGGCCGGTCTCACCGACGACCAGCTCCTGGACCGGGTCAAGATCCGGGTTACCACGCTCGGCAAGCGCGGCGTGGAGATCGCCGGACGGGACTTCGAGCCGATCCACGTACCGATCGCCCGGGAGATCCAGGCGTTCGACCCGACCGGGGTGGGCGACGGCTTCCGGGCCGGCTTCCTGGCTGGCCTCTCCTGGGGGCTGGGCCTGGAGCGGGCTGCCCAGGTCGGCTCCCTGCTCGCCACGCTGATCCTGGAGACCGTCGGCACCCAGGAGTACGAGGTACGCCGCGACGTCTTCGTCAAGCGTCTGGCCGAGTCGTACGGCGACACCGCCGCCGACGAGGTGCGGCAGCATCTTCTCGGCATCGGCTGATTTTCGGCACCGGCTCCACCCCGGTTCTGGGTAGTGCGGTCGGTGGCGGGTCGGTGCAGTCGGCCCCGGGCTTCGTGTGCATCTGTGGTAGCTCCAGCTACCACAGATGCACACAGTCGCGAGTGAGTCAGCTGCCCGACGGATCAGTTGATCTGGTGGCTGGCGAACCCTGCCGACCTGATGGCGACCAGGAACGCGGACCACCGGGTCGACGTGAAGACGAGGGTTGCTTGCGCGGGGGGCCTTGCTGTCGCGTACGGCCACCTGGCCAGGCAGGTGGGCACACTCGACACAGTCGCCGTTGTTGGTGCTGCGGCTGCTCTTGAACCAGTGGGCGGTGGAGAGGCCAGGGTGGAGACGGCGGGCTGACGCCGGTCAGTGCGAGCGGCGGACAGCGTAGGCGGGGGAGCCGGCCACGCTCGTCGCGCCGATGAACTCCTGTCCCCGCATCCGGCACCAGGCCGGGATGTCGACGGCGGCGGCCGGGTCGTCGGCGAGCACCCGGACCACCGTGCCGACCGGCAGCTCGGGCAACCTGCGAGCCAACGCGATCACCGGTAACGGACAGCGCTGCCCGCGACAGTCGAGGTCTTCCAGCGGTTCGCTCACAGTCCCACCACCCCGGCCTCGGCCCGCAGGTCGGCCACCACCTGCGGCAACTCGGCGAGGAAACGGTCCACCTCGGCCTCGGTGGTCTCCCGGTGCAGCGAGATCCGTACGTTGCCGTGGGAGAGGACGCCCATCGCCTCCAACACGTGAGAGGGCCGCAGCGTCGAGGAGGTGCACGACGAACCCGACGAGACCGCGAAGCCGCGCCGGTCCAGCGCGTGCAACAGCGCCTCGCCGTCGACGTACAGACAGGAGAAGGTGACCAGGTGGGGGAGGCGGTCGATCGGGTCACCGACCACCTCCACGTCCGGCACCGTCGCCGGCACGGTCGCCCGGATCCGGTCCACCAACGCCGAGAGCCGGGTCGCCTCGGCGGTCGCGTCGGCGACCACCGCGCGCAACGATGCTGCCGCCGCGACGATCGCGGGCAGGTCGAGCACCCCCGGCGTACGACCGGCCTCCCGATCGTCGGCCGGATAGGGCGACTCCCAGCGGGTGCCCTTGCGGACCACCAGCAGCCCGACGCCGGGCGGCCCGCCCCACTTGTGGGCGCTGGCGGTCAGCACCGACCAGCCCTCGGGGACCGGTACCCGGCCCACCGACTGGGCGGCGTCGACGTAGAGCGGCACGCCAGCGTCAGCACACACCTGTGCCGCCTCGGCCACCGGTTGCGCCGTACCGACCTCGTGGCTGGCGCTGATCAGTGCCGCCAGCGCGACTCCCGGGGCGGCCACCGCCGCCGACCAGGCCGCCAGGTCGAGCCGGCCGAGGGAGTCCACCGGGATCGACACCGCCGATCCGCCACCCGAGACGTGTCGCTGTGCGGCGTGCAGCACGGCGGAGTGTTCGATCGCCGAGTGCACTAGTTCGACGCCGGTACGTCGGCGGCCAGCCAGTCCGCCCAGCACCGCCGCGTGCGCCGCAGTCGTACCGCTGGCGGTGAAGGAGAGCTCGTCGGGGCGTACCCGGAGAATCTCGGCGGTCGTGGCCCGCGCCGCGTCCAGGAGTTGGCGGGCCCGACGGGACTTGGCGTAGAGCTTGCCCGGGTCGGCCCAGCCGTCCGCCAGGGCGGCGAGCAGCGCCTGCCGGGTCACCGGATGTGGTGGCGCGGCGGTGGCCGCGTCGAGGTAGACCGGTGGGACGTTCACGATGGAAACGGTAGCGCGTCGCAGGGTGGCCAAGATCCCCGACCGGATGACCTGGCCACCCCAAGGCTGCCCAGGCTGTCATGGTCGAGTAATCTGCGACCGTCGGTGACGCCTTTGCCGCTGGTGCTGACGAAGCAGACATCGGGCGGCGCGCTAGGGAGGCAGGACCAGGTGGTCTCAAGGGGTTCGGAGGTACAGCCTTCGGCTGTACGACACAGTGCTCCCCAGAAAGCCGCTGGGCGTGGCCCACGGCGTGGTGTTGGTCGGCTTGCCGGTCTCGGTGCTGGTGGGGCGGCGCTGCTCGTCCTGCTCACCGGTTGCGATGTCGGCAAGACGTTCGACGGGTTCGGCTGGCCGCAGAATGGCATCACGCCTCAGGCGAACAAGATGTACGACCTGTGGATCGCCTCGACCATCGCCGCCCTCGCGGTCGGGATCTTCGTCTGGGGTCTGATCTTCTGGTGCGTCATCCGCTACCGCAAGCGGGGTGAAGAGCTGCCGGTGCAGACCCGGTTCAACATGCCGATGGAGTTCCTCTACACCATCGCGCCGATCCTGGTCGTCGCCGTGCTCTTCTACTACACGGCGATCGTGCAGACCAACGTCGACAAGGTCGGCAAGAACCCGGACGTCGTCGTCGAGGTCGTGGCGTTCAAGTGGAACTGGCAGTTCAACTACCGTGACGGCATCGGGGTGGACGCCAACACGGTCGCCTCCACCACGGGCACCACCGAGATCATTCCGGTGCTGGTGCTGCCGACCGACCGGACCATCCGGTTCGAGGAGACCAGCCGCGACGTCATCCACTCGTTCTGGGTGCCGCAGATGCTGTTCAAGCGGGACGTCTTCCCGGGCAAGGCGCGTAACGTCTTCGAGGTGACCAACCTCCAGACCGAGGGCGCGTGGGTCGGTCGGTGCGCCGAGCTGTGCGGCACCTACCACTCGATGATGAACTTCGAGCTGCGGGCGGTCACCCCGGAGAAGTACGACCGGTTCGTCGCGGCCAAGCGGGACGGAATGACGACCCAGGCCGCGCTGGAGTCGATCGGTGAGGCGCCGTACGCCACCACGACGCACCCGTTCGACACCAAGCGCAACGAGCAGAACTTCAACAAGACCAGCGCTGCCGGCATCGGAAACTGAGGACCAGGCATGAAGACTGAGTGGCGGATCTTCGGTATCGTTGCGAGTTTCCTGCTCGCTGTCTCGATTGTCTACGCCGTGTGGACCGACGGACAGCTCGGTCACGTGGAGTGGGCCGGCACCACGGCCCTGATCCTCTCCGCCCTGCTCTGTGCGATGTGCGGTGGCTTCTTCTGGTTCGTCTCCCGCCGGATCGACCCGCGGCCGGAGGACCGGCCGGACGCGGAGATCGCCGAAGGGGCGGGCGAGGTCGGCTTCTTCAGCCCGGGTAGCTACTGGCCCCTCGGGCTGGCGCTGGCCGCCACGATCGCCGGCGCGGGCCTGGCGTTCTGGCAGATCTGGCTGCTCCTCGCCGGTGCGGTTGCGATCATCTTCGCCGCCTGTGGCCTGCTCTTCGAGTACTACTCCGGCACCCGGCGTACCGCCGAGCACTGAGTTCGATCCTGCCGTTGCCCCGGCCAGCCGTTTGGCTGGCCGGGGCAACGTCGTTTCCGGAGAAGATAGACGCTGTCCAGCGACGACCACGCGTCATTGCTTGCCGGGATGGCGCTTCCAGCCGCCTGAGGAGGCTGCTCAGGGCTTGGACATCAGCATCTGTGTCGCAACGACTGGACGGCCGTTCATAGTCTCCACGGCGATCTCACGGGTGGCAACCAGGGTGAAGTCAGCCAGCAGGTCGTACAGCCAGTCCAGGGTGTGGTGTCGGCAGACCGCGCCGTCGCCGGTCTCGAAGACACCATAGGTGCCGTACCTCCCAGCGAATTCCTGATACCGGGTGCGGTTGCGTTGGTCTGCCTGGAGACACAGGTCGCTGATGTGGAGGAATCCGCCCGGCCGCAGGACGCGGTGCAGCTCCGTGATCAGCTCGCGCTGCCCCGCATCGGTTACTACGCACGTCAGAACCGCGAAGAGCAGGACCCCGTCGATGCTCCCGTCGGCATGGGGCAGCAGGGGCGCATGGTCGAGAACCGTGAACCGCGCGTCCGGCTGCTCCTTCCGGGCCCGGGCGACGAGCTGCGCAGCGGAATCCACGCCTTCGACGTTCTCGAAGCCCCATTCGGTGAGCAGCCCTACCAGCCGCCCGTAGCCGCAGCCATAGTCGAGGAGACGCGCGTGACGGTCGATCTGGTCCCACCACGAGGGTTCCGGCGGATGGCCGAAGGACTTCGTCGTTCCGGCGGAGTTCCAGTACGCCACTTGGTTGTGCAGGTTCGCCACGCCGGGGAGCATGCCACGCCGGACGACTGGCCACGAAACGAGAGTGGCGCCCGCCGGAATCGGCGGGCGCCACTCGTCGGTGACTGCGTTGTCGGCTACGACTTACTTGCCGCTGCTGCCGACCTCCTTCTGCTCCGGCCGAGGCTCGACCGGCGGGTGACCCGGCGAGACCGGAGCCTCGACCGGCTTCTCGATCGGGTAGAAGAAGCCCTTGATGGCCGGGCCCAGCGCGCCGAGCCGGTTCATCTTCTTCGGTACGACCCAACCGACGTAGTCCAGCTCGCCGTGACCGTGCTCGTCCGGCGCGGCGAGCGGCTGGTGCACCTCGACGAAGCGCCCGTCGGGCATCCGGCGGATGATGCCGGTCTCCACGCCGTGCGCCAGCACCTCACGGTCGTGCTGCTGGAGACCCAGGCAGATCCGGTAGGTGATGTAGTAGGCCAGCGGAGGCAGGATCAGCAGACCGATCCGGCCGACCCAGGTCATCGCGTTGAGGCTGATGAAGAACTTCTCGGCGATGACGTCGTTGGCTCCGGAGAGGGTCAGGACCAGGTAGAACGTGACCGCCATGGCGCCGATGGCCGTCCGGGTGGGGACGTCACGCGGACGCTGGAGCAGGTTGTGCCGCTCGTAGTCCTTGTTGCGTCGCGCCTCGATGAACGGGTACGCCAGCGACAGTCCGACCAGGATGCCGGGGAGTACGACCGTCGGCCAGAACAGTGGCGGAATGACGTAACCGTCGCCGATCGGGATGACGATCTCCCAGGCCGGCATGAGTCGGGTCGATCCGTCGAGGAACATGACGTACCAGTCGGGCTGGCTGGCCGCGGAGACCACCGCCGCCTCGTACGGCCCGAAGATCCAGATCGGGTTGATCTGGAAGAGGCCACCCAGCAGCGCGATCACGCCGAAGACGACCATGAAGAAGCCGCCCTGCTTGATCGCGTAGCGGGGGAACATCCGCTCGCCGACCACGTTCTTGTTGGTCCGGCCGGGGCCGGGCCACTGCGTGTGCTTCTGCTTGAACACCAGCCCCAGGTGGGCGCTGATCAGCGCGACCAGCAGGCCGGGGACCAGCAGCACGTGGGCGATGAAGAAGCGGCTGATGATGATGTCGCCGGGGAACTCGCCACCGAAGATCGACGAGGTCACCCAGGACCCGATCACCGGGATGGAGAGCATGATCGCCGAGGCGATCCGCAGACCGGTGCCGGAGAGGCCGTCGTCCGGGAGGGAGTAGCCGGTGAAACCGGCGAGGAAGCCCACCCAGAACAGCAGCGAACCGATGACCCAGTTCAGCTCACGCGGCTTGCGGAACGCGCCGGTGAAGAAGACCCGCAGCATGTGCACCACGATGGAGGCCATGAACAGCAGGGCCGACCAGTGGTGCATCTGCCGCATGATCAGGCCGCCGCGGACGTCGAACGAGATGTCCAGGCTCGACGCGTACGCCGCCGACATGTGCGTCCCGCGCAGCGGGGCGTAGCTGCCGTTGTAGGTGACCTCCTGCATCGACGGGTCGAAGAAGAAGGTCAGGAACACGCCGGTCAGCAGCAGCACGATGAACGAGAACAGCGCGATCTCGCCGAGCAGGAACGACCAGTGGTCCGGGAACACCTTGTTGAGCAGCCGCCGCAGCGGGGTGGCTACCTGGAGCCGGTCGTCGACCTGGCTGGCTGCCTTGCCTGGCAGCGCCGCCACGTCCATTTTTCGACGCTTCACCGCATCTCCTCGCTGCGCTCGTCGTCGCCACGGTCATCAGGGCTGAGCGGGCTGATCCGCTCGATGGGCTCGGTCACGGCCGCTCCCAGAAGTCGGGCCCGACGGTCTCGGTGTAGTCCGACTTCGCCACGAAGAAGCCCTCCTCGTCCACCGTGATCGGCAGCTGCGGAAGACTGCGGCTCGCGGGACCGAAGATCGGCTTGGCGTTGTCAGTGATCAGGAACTGCGACTGGTGGCACGGGCAGAGCAGACGGTTGGTCTGCTGCTCGTAGAGGCTCGCCGGGCAACCCGCGTGCGTGCAGATCTTCGAGTACGCGACGTAGTTACCGAACATGTACTCTTCCTTGCCCACCCGTACGTTCGCCTCGCGGGCGTCCTGCGCGTCGTCCTCGCGCAGGTGGATCAGGAGGGTCGGGGAGTCGGCGTGCTTGTTGGTCGCACCGTGCGGGATGCCGGGGAAGACCGTCATCTGGCCACCGGCGCTCACGTCCTCGGGGCGGATCGGGCTGCCGTCCTCCCGGGTCAGCCGGATCAGCTTCTTGGTGCCGTGGTCGTCGGTCGGGGCCCACCCGGTGGTGAACATCTGGTTCTTCTCGTGCGGCTGCTTGATCAGACCACCGATCAGCGGTGCCGCGGCGACCGCACCGACCGGAGCCAGACCGGCTAGCAGCGAGACACCGAGCAGCGGCCGGCGACGTACTCCCAGCTCGTCGGCGATGTAGGCCATGGTGCCGGCAGTGATCTTCCGGTCCTCCGGATTCGACGGTCCGTCGTGCCGGTCCTGGATCGCCACCTCCTTCGGCAGCAGCTTCTTGCCCCAGGTGAGGATGCCGAAGCCGACGCCGAGCAGCGCGACGCCCAGCGTCAGGCCGAGCAGCGGCGTGAACCACTTGTCCTGACCGGTGCCGGCGCGGTACTCCCACGGCCACCAGATGTAGATGGCCAGGAAGGCGGTAGCCGCCAGGCCGGTGAGCAGGAAGAAGAACACGACGGTACGGACCAGCCGACGCTCGCCCTTGGTCCCCGGGACCGGGAACTGCGGCTCGTAGTGGACGATCTCGATGTCGTCCCGGCGGAGCCCTTCCTTAAGGACGTCGAACCGGGTCAGCGTCGGGTCGTCGAGGTCCACCGGCTCCTGGCCGGCCTGGGATGCCTGCGTGCTCATGACTTCCCCGCAATCCAGAGGCTGGCGAAGACCAGGGCCACGATGCCGACCAGGAAGATCGCCACACCCTCGGTCGACGGACCGAGCCGGCCGAGGTTGAAGCCACCCGGGTCACGGTCGTTCTTCAGGGTCTCCTGCACGTACGCGATGATGTCGGCCTTCTCCTCCGGCCGCAGCTGGTTGTCGCCGAAGACCGGCATGTTCTGCGGGCCGGTCAGCATCGCCGCGTAGATCTGCCGGTCGGTCGCCGGGCCGAGGCCCGGAGCGAACTTGCCGGAGGAGAGCGCACCGCCGCCGCCGCCGAAGGAGTGGCAGGACGAGCAGTTGATCCGGAACAGTCGGCCGCCCGCCGCCACGTCGCCGTCCTTGGCCAGGTCCGTACCCTCGGGCAGCTGCGGGCCGCCACCGAGCTCCTGGACGTACTGGCCGAGCTGACGGGTCTGCTCGTCGGTGAAGACCGGGGGCTTCCGCTCGGCCTGCGCCTCCTGGCGGGCCATCGGCATCCGGCCGGTGCCGACCTGGAACTCCACGGAGGCCGATCCGACGCCGATCAGGCTCGGGCCACGGCCTTCGAGGCCCTGGGCGTCGCTGCCGTGGCAGGAGACACAGCTTACGTCGAACAGCGCCTTGCCGTCCTGGGCGGCACCGGTCAACTGGGGGGTGTCCTGCGCCTGCAGACCCGGTGCGAAGACGGTGTAGGCGCCGCCGGCCAGGGTCAGCGCAGCCAGTAGTCGTACCGCGGCACCCAGCCGGCGGCGGCCCCGGCTGCGTGGTGTGGATCGCCCACGGCGTAGCCGCGCGAGCACGCCTCGCCCGCCCGTCTCGGGGCGGCTCGCCGAGGATGCGGCCGCGCCCGGACGGGCGTCGGGGATGTCAGAAGTCATGGCCTGTGTCCTTAACGGTTTTCTCGACCTTGTTCCAGGGACGGAGCAGCTTGTCTCAGGGACGGCACAGTGGCGTAGCGGGTGGCCCTAGATCACTGGAGCCAGTAGATCATGAGGTATAGCCCGACCCACACCACGTCAACGAAGTGCCAGTAGTAGGAGACGACGATCGCCGAGGTCGCCTGAGCCGGGGTGAACCGACCCATGGTTGTGCGGATCATGAGGATGAGGAACGCGATGAGGCCACCGATCACGTGTAGACCGTGGAAGCCGGTGGTCAGGTAGAACACTGATCCGTACCCGTCTCCATTGATCTTGATGCCCTCGTGCACCAGCTCGCGGTACTCGTTGAGCTGGCCGAGGATGAAGATCAGGCCCATCACGAAGGTGATGGTGAACCAGCGCCGAAGCGCGTGCACATTGCCCCGTTCCGCAGCGATCACGCCGATCTGACAGGTGACCGAGGAGAGCACCAGGATCGCCGTGAAGGTCGTTGCGTACGGGACGTTGAGCACCTCGGTGTGCTTCTCCCACTGCTCGGGAGCAGCCGCACGGATGGAGAAGTACATCGCGAACAACGCCGCGAAGAACATCAGTTCGCTGGAGAGCCACACGATCGTCCCGACACTGACCATGTTTGGACGTGTCAGCGAGTGGATCCGGCTCTTGTCAATGGCTGGGGCCGCAGTCACGCGGTCATTATTGCCCGCGATCAGCCTCGCCGGACGCCGGGGTGGCCAAATGACCAGTCTTGCGGGGCGGTCGACCAGGCATGAGGACCCTGGCATAGCCTGAAATGCGTGTTGCACGTCGATCCGAGTCTGCGTACCGTGCCGGCCCTGGCGTCCGCCGTCGCGGCGGGCGGGGACGGGACGCCGCCACCCTTCACCGTCTCCGCGATCCTGACCGAGTCCACGCTGAACAACTGGCTGGCGGTCATGCTCGTGCTGGTGGCCGGCTGCTACCTCTACGGCGTACACCGGCTGCGCCTGCGCGGCGACCACTGGCCGGTGTCACGGACCGTGCTGTTCCTCGGTCCCGGGCTCGGCTCGATCGCGGCGGTGACCCTGACCGGTCTGGGCGCCTACGACACGACGCTGCTCTCGGTGCACATGGTCCAGCACATGGTGCTCTCCATGATCGCCCCGATCTTCCTCGCGCTGGGTGCGCCGATGACCCTCGCGCTGCGTACGCTGCCCGGCGTCCCCCGCCGCCGGTTGCTCGCCATCCTGCACAGCCGGGTGGCGAAGGTCGTGACCTACCCGCTGTACGCGTTCGCCATCTTCGTGATCAACCCGTTCGTGCTCTACTTCACCGACCTCTACCGGCTGTCGCTGGAGAACGCGTTCGCGCACGAGGTGGTCCACGCCCACTTCATCCTGACCGGCTGCCTCTTCTTCTGGCCGCTGGTCGGGCACGACCCGCTGCCGGGACGTTGGCCCTATCCAGCCCGGGCTCTGCTGATGGTGCTCTCCGTGCCGTTCCACACCGTGCTCGGGCTCACCATCATGGAAAGCACCACACTCTTCGGCGGCGACTGGTATCCGTCGTTGGGCCTCGACTGGTCCAATCCCTGGTCCGACCAGGAGGTGGCTGGCGGAATCCTCTGGGCCGGTGGCGAGTTCGTCAGCATCACCATGCTCGCCGTGCTGGTCGTGCAGTGGATTCGGCAGTCCGAGCGGGAAGCCCGCCGGCTCGACCGGGAACTGGACCGCCAGGAGGCCCGGGAGCAGCAGGAGCAGCAGGAGCAGCGGGAGCCGCAGTATCGGGATCGGGCCACGGCACCGGCTGGTGAGCAGGCCGCAGAAACTCGCAGCGAGTCCGCCGTCGAGCCGGCGACGCCCGCCTGATCTTCTTCCGGCCCGGAGCTGCCCAGCCCGGAGCTGCGCTACCGCCGCTGGTCAGCCGCGTGCCCGGATCAGTGCCTCGATCCCGTCGAGCACCCGTTCGAGACCGAAGACGAATTCCTCGTCGAGGTCGCCGTCGTTGCCGAAGGCGTCGGCCTCGACGACCGTGCTGAGCTCTGGGAACCGCTGGTTGTCGATCAGACTCCGGAGCAGTTGGGTGTAGCCCGTCATCACCTGGGCGAGCATGATGCCGGAAGCCTGGGCGGCGGCGTCGATATCGGCGGCCGTGGCGCTGACGTTGCGAACATAGCCGGTGAGCAGCAGGATCACCGACAACTTCTCGGCCGCGGTGAGCCCGGTGTCGCGCAGGCAGCGCAGGCCCTCCTCCAACCAGAGGAGGTTGTTGGGGGTGGCCGGTGGTCCGCTGATCGGTACCCGGAGCACCCAGGGGTGCTGTCGCAGTGCTTCCCGTTCGGCCCAGGACCAGCGGGTCAGTCCGGCCCGCCAGTCGTGGTCCGACCTGTCCGGCGTTGGCGGCCTCCCATAGGCGGCGTCCACCATCAGTACCAGCAGTTCGTCCTTTGAGACGACGTAGCGGTAGAGGGACATCGGTGCTGCGCCGAGTTCGGTGGCGACCCGGCTCATCGACACCGCAGCGAGGCCGTCGTTGTCCGCGACCCGGATGGCCGCGTCGACTATCCGCGGCAGGCTCAGGCCCCGCTTCGGTCCCTTCGGCGGTCGCTCCCGCAGCCCCCAGGCTGCCTCGATGCCGGGCGGCAGGGCGGTGCTGCTGTCGACTTCCATGGCCTTCGCTCTCCTCGGGTTGACCGCCATCCTAGTGGTGCGTATAAGGTACGCAAAAGAGCGTATGGCGTACGCATCAACGCGTACGTCATACGCAGCCATTGCGGTGGGTGACAGAAAAACGAGGTGTATCCGGATGAGCACGGTTATCCGACCCAGGGCGGGACGGCGGGAGTGGATCGGGCTGGTCGTCCTGCTCCTGCCGCTGTTGTTGGTGTCCATGGACGTGTCGGTGCTGTATTTCGCGGTGCCGTTCATCAGTCGGGAGCTGACTCCGACCAGCACCGAGCAGCTGTGGATCTTCGACATCTACGGATTCGTGCTAGCCGGGCTGCTGCTCACGATGGGGGCGATCGGTGACCGGATCGGTCGTCGTCGGCTGCTGATGATCGGCGCGGCGGCGTTCGGACTGGCGTCGGTTGCCGCCGCGTACGCCACCAGCCCGGAACTGCTCATCGCCGCCCGGGCGTTGCTCGGCATCGGTGGGGCGACCCTGATGCCGTCGACCCTGGCGCTGATCCGCAACATGTTCCACGACGACAAGCAGCGCGGTACCGCCATCGCGATCTGGTCCGCAGTACTGACCGGCGGTGTCGCGATCGGCCCGGTGATCAGCGGCCTGCTGCTGGACCACTTCTGGTGGGGCTCGGTCTTCCTGATCAACTTGCCGGCGATGGTGCTGCTGCTGGTGCTCGCACCGGTGCTGGTGCCCGAGTTCAAGCCGGCGCGGGCTGGCCGGTTCGACTGGATCAGTGCGGTGCTTTCCCTCGCCGCCGTCCTGCCGGTGATCTACGGCATCAAGGAGATCGCCGCGCACGGTGTCGACCTGACCCGAATTCTGATCATCGCGGCTGGTCTGGTCCTCGCCGCCGTGTTCGTCTGGCGGCAGCGGATCGCCGCGAGCCCGATGATCGACCCCGCGTTGTTCCGTAATCGGGGGTTCGGCAGTTCGGTCCTCACCAACCTGGTGGCGATGTTCGCGATCGTGGGCTTTGCCATCTTCACCACGCAGTACCTGCAGTCGGTGCTCGACATGCGCCCGCTGGAGGCGGCGCTGTGGAGCCTGGTGCCCTCGCTCGGGGTAAGCGTGGCGGCACCGCTGTCGCCAATGCTCGCCCAGCGGATCAACCGGGCCTACCTCATCAGCGCCGGCTTCCTGATCGCGGTCGTCGGCTTCGTCGTACTGGCCCAGGTCCAGGTCGACTCGCCCCTGTGGGTGGTGCTCACCGGTGCCGGGGTCTTTGCCGCCGGCACCGCCGTGGTGATGACCCTGATCACCGACCTGGTCGTGGGTGCCGCCCCGCCGGAACAGGCGGGCACCGCCTCGGCACTGGTGGAGTGCTCCTCGGAGTTCGGCGGCGCGTTCGGCATGGCGGTGTTGGGCAGCATCGGCCTGGCCGTGTACCGCGACGAGGTGACCGCCGGCGTGCCCGCCGGTCTGCCCGCGGAGGCGGTGGCCGGCGTACGGGAAACCCTGGCCGGTGCCACCGTGGTCGCCGAAGGCCTGCCCGGACCGGCCGGTGACGCGCTGCTCGCCGCCGCTCGGTTGGCGTTCGTGAACGGGATGCAGGTGGCAGCCGTCACTGCCGCGGTCGTGATGGCCGTCGCCGCCGTCGTCTCCCTGCTCGCCCTGCGGCGGGTACGACCCGGTCAGTCCGCTGATGGCGTACACCGAGTCCCACCCCCGGTCGGGGCGCACGAGCCGGCCTCTCCGTCGGTCCCCATCGGCTGACCGTCGGCCCACCGAGCGGCCTGACGAGGGATGCCAGCCGGGCCCTCGTCAGGTCGACCCGGCCGGGACGACGGGGCCCGACCTCGACCGGTACGATCGGCGGGCACGCCGGGGTCGTTCCACCAGCCCAAGTCCGTTGGACCTGGTGAATCACCCCACCGACGCGGGAGCCATGCGACTGATGACCGATCGTCTTTACACCGTCCTGCTCTACAGCCACGACCCGCAGGTCCGGGACCGGATGCGGCTCGCCATCGGTACCCGGCCGGCCAGCGATCTCAAGGTCGAGTTCGTCGACGCGGCCAGCTACGCCGAGTGCCTCCAGCTGGTCGACGACTACGAGATCGACCTGCTGCTGCTGGACGGCGAGGCCAAGCCGGCGGGCGGCCTCGGCATCGCCCGGCAGATTAAGGACGACCGCACCGACGCTCCGCCGACCTGTGTGGTGATCGCCCGGTCCGCGGACCGCTGGCTCGCCGCGTACGCCCAGGTCGACGCGACCCTGGTGCACCCGCTCGACCCGGTGACCACCGGCCAGACGGTGGCCAGCCTGCTGCGCTCCACCGACACCGGCACGACCAACGCTGCCTGACCCGGCAGCGTTGGCGGCCGTACCGCCGTATCCGCCGATCCACCGCCCGATCGGGAGGCCCACCATGGGCGAACGGACTTGGTCCAACCTGCTCAACGCGCTGCTGGGCAGCGAGGAGCTCTCTACCGCCGACACCGCCTGGGCGATGGGCGAGATCATGTCGGGGTCGGCGACCCCGGCCCAGATCGCCGGGTTCGCCGTGGCATTACGGGCCAAGGGGGAGACCCCGGCCGAGTTGGCCGGTCTGGTCGAGACGATGTTGGCCGAGGCCGTCCCGGTGGACCTTCCGGAGGCGCTCCGGCAGACCGCCCTCGACGTCGTCGGTACCGGTGGTGACCGGGCCCACACGGTGAACATCTCCACGATGACCGCCATGGTGGTGGCCGGTGCCGGGGTGCGTGTGGTCAAGCACGGCAACCGGGCCGCCTCCTCCTCCTGCGGTGCCGCCGACCTGTTGGAGTTCCTGGGCGTACCGCTGGATCTCGGCCCGGCGGGCGTGGCGCGGTGTGTCGCCGAGGCCGGGATCGGGTTCTGCTTCGCCCCCCGGTTCCACCCTGGCTACCGGCACACGGCGAGCCCTCGACGCGAGCTCGGCGTGCCCACCGCCTTCAACTTTCTCGGCCCGCTGACCAACCCGGCCCGCCCCCGCTCGGCCGCCGTCGGCTGCTTCGACGCCCGGATGGCCCCGGTGATGGCGAGTGTCTTCGCCGGTCGGGGCGACTCGGCGGTGGTGATGCGGGGGGAGGACGGGCTCGACGAGTTCAGCACCGCCGCACCCACCCGGGTCTGGGTGGCCCACCAGGGTCGGGTGACCGAGAGCGTGGTGGACGTCGCCGACCTCGGTGTCGCCCGGTCCGCCCCGGGCGACCTGCGCGGTGGTGACGCCGCGTTCAACGCCGACGTCGCGCGCCGGCTCCTCGCCGGTGAGACGGGACCGGTACGCGACGCCGTCCTGGTCAACTCCGCGGTGGCACTGGCCACCCAGGACGGCCTCGGCGGCGACCTCTCCGCCGCGATCCGGGCCGGACTGCGGCGCTCAGCCGAGGCGATCGATTCCGGCGCGGCCGGCCAGGTGCTGGACCGCTGGATCGAGGTGGCTCGGGCCGCCCAGGCCGCCGAATAACCGACGACTGCCCTCTATCGTCGGACTCCGGACAAGTCGGACTTTCGGTAGCAGGACTTCGCGACTCCCCGATTACATCAGGATGGTCCGGGTTGAACCCGCGTGGATGCCTAACACGCGGGTACGCCCGAGGTTCAGCCATTCGAGGGGGGATCAGAATGTTGGGGGTCAAACGCCTGGCGTCACTGGCCGGGCTGATAGTGCTGAGCCTGGCACCGGCGACAGCAGCGCACAGTGCCATGTCGGCACCGCACGCGGCAGCGCCGTCGACTCAGGACCAGCAGTTCCTGAAGGCCATCCACCAGGTGAACCTGATGGAGATCGCCGCCGGTAACCTGGCCCAGCAGAAGGGTGCGAACCAGCAGGTCAAGGACCTGGGGGCGCGGTTCGTGACGGACCACACGCAGCTGGACCAGACGGTGCAGAACACGGCGAAGTCGGTGGGGGTGGGCCTGCCGAACGCGCCGAACGCCGAGCAGGAGGCTGTGCTGAAGCAGTTGCGCGGGCTCAGCGGTAAGGCGTTCGACACACAGTGGGTCTCGTCCCAGTTGACCGGGCACGCGCAGGCTGTGCAACTGGTGCAGTCCGAGCTGGCCCAGGGCGTGGATTCGATGGTGAAACAGGTGGCACAGGACGCGTTGCCGGTGCTCCAGGCACACCATGAGGCACTTATCGCACTGGCTCAGCGGCTGGGCGTGACCGTGCCGGGCACACCGAGTCCGAGTGGTACCGGCACCCCACGGCCGGCTACGCCGGGCACTGGCACGCCCACTCCGGGCACTGGCACGCCCACTCCGGGCACTGGCACGCCCACTCCGGGCACGCCGAGCCCAGGCGGTACGGGTACCCAGGGACCTGGCGTCACCCCGACGGTGCCAGCGCCGACCGTTAGCTGATCTCGGTCAGCTGATCTGTGGATCAACGGCGGTCAGGCCGGCGGCGAACCCTGCCACCCGGGCGGCGAGCGGAGCAGAAGCTCGTACCCAGGTGAAATGATCCAGGGGGCCGCCGGCCTCTGCCGTCGTGTAACGCTCGCGGTGTACCGGCGCGGCGGTCAACATGCCGCACAGATAGTCGAGCGTCTCGTGCGGCGTGAACTGGTCGTTGTCCATACTCACGGCCAGGACCGGGGTCCGTACCGAACGGACGGCCACCTCCGGGTCGACTCCGTCGAGGATCGGGAACCGGCCGGTGCGCGCGGTGTAGGCCCAGTCGCGGATCACCCCGCGGGCCTGCCGGCCACCGAAACCCCAGCCGGGCCAGACCCCCAGCACGGTCGAAACGGCGGCAATGCCCTGGCTGTACGGCAGCAGACCGTAGCGTCGCAGGTCGGAATAGGACCGCCAGTACGGTACGCCGACGGCCAACAGGGCCAGGCCGTCCACCATCGTCTCCTCGGCTAGGGCGACGTGCAGCAGGGCCGCCTGCCCACCGAGCGAGTGTCCCAGCAGCAGCCGGGTACGACCGTCCAGCCGGGACTTGAGGCTCTCCAGCACCGCCCCGACGTCGGTGACCAGTTCGGCATAGCCGTAGCGGTCGGCGCGGCTCGGTGCCGGCGTACTGGCTCCGGTGCCTCGCAGGTCGGCCACCACGACGGCGAGCCCGGCCTCGCGCAGTGCCACCGCGAACGGCCGGTAGTAGCGTGCACGTACCCCCATCGCCGGGCAGATCACCACGACTGGTGCCCCGGTCACGCCCTCCGGCTCGGGATAGATCTGCACCCCGAGGCGTCCGCCGGGCACGTCCACGAACTCCTGTGCGTACTCCGGAGTAACTTCCACCGGCACAGGGTACGACGGCTGACGGCCGGCGCGGTACGAGGGCGGCTGACGGCCGGTCAGTCCGCGTTGGCCAGCCCGATGGCGAACGCCTCTTCCAGGTCGTGCTGGGAGTAGGCGCGAAACGCGATGTGCGACTCGGTGTTGAGCACTCCCGGCACCTTGGAGATCCGCCCGGCGATCACCTTGGCGATCTCGTCGAACTCGCGTACCCGGACCATGGCGATCAGGTCGACGTGGCCGGCGACCGAGTAGACCTCACTGACCCCGGGTAGGGCGGCCAACGCCTCGGCCACCTCGGGAATCGAGTCGGTGGCGCAGTCGATCAGGACGATCGCGGTGATCAAGGTGGTCCTCCCGTTCGCGGCCTACGTCGGCATCGTGGCCCATGCTAGATGGTCGACCAGACCGCCGAACGTGCTACCGCCCCGAACGTGCTACCGGGCCTGAACGTGCTACCGGGCCTGAACGTGCTACCGGGCCTGAACGTGTTACCCGGCCTGGACGTGTTACCCGGCCTGGACGTGTTACCGGGCCCCGGCCGGCACGGTCACGTCTCGGCCGACGCGTAGCACCTCGGTCAACCGCTCGCCTTCGGCCACCTCGGCGCCGGCCCAGACGACGGAGCGGGTGACGGTGCCCCGCACCACCGCCCCGGGCCCGACGATGGACTGCTGGCAGGCACCGGTCACCGTCGCGGTGGGATGGATCAGGTTCTCTCCGGCCGCCGCGTGCAGGTTCGCGGCCAGATAGTCGGCGGGGGTTCCGGTGTCGAGATAGGTGCCGGAGAAACTGACGACGGTCAGCTCGCCGGCGGCCTCCGCCGGCCGCCATACCGTCCGAACCAGCTCCGCCCGTTCCAGCGGCAGCTCCCGTACCCGGTGCCAGGGCAGCAGCGACCAGCCGGCGAACCGGTGACCGCTGAAGCTGCCCGGCTCGTCCGGGCCGGTGATCGGCTGGCCCAGCAGCCGTACGGTCCGGCCGTCCCAGCCGGAGAGCAGGGCAGCGATGTCCGCCCCGGGCGGTGCCGGCGGATCAGCGAGATAGCCGTCGGCGTTGCCGACCAGCACGCCGCGCCCGTCGATCCAGTCCCGCAGGTTGGCCAGCGCGCCGGCCGTGCCGAGCAGACCACCGGACTCCACCGACAGGTGGGCTCGCGATCCGACGTGCTCGACCACCTGCTCGCCGAGGTAACAGGCGTTGACGGCGACCCGGTCCGGTCCGGTGAGTCCGAGTCCGGCCAGCCGGGCCAACACCCGGTCCAGCAGCGGTACGTTGCCCACCGGGCACAGTGCCTTGGGTCGGTGCTCGGTCAACGGCCGGAGCCGGGTGCCCTCCCCGGCGGCGACCACCACCGCGCAGATCCCGTCCGGCAGCAACGCAGTCGCCGGGTTCGGGGCCGCCGGGGTGCTCATGTGGCGGTGGGGGAGGAGCCGAACTCCCCGGCTCGCGGGCCGATGCCGTAATGGCCGAGTAGGACGGCGGTCGCCCGGGTCAGCCGGGGCAGGTCGTCGAGCGGATGCCAAGCCGCCTCGTACACCTCGGCACCGTCCACCACCAGGTCGGTCGTCGACGCCGGCACCCGAGCCTCGAACACCACGTCCACCCAACCCTTGGCGTGCACCACAGCGTTCGGTACGGCCGGCTGGAGGTTCGTCGGGGAGAGTGCGACGCCGGTCTCCTCCCGTAGTTCCCGCGCCGCCCCGACGATGGGTGCCTCCGCACGGTTCAGCAGCCCGGCGGGCAGTCCCCAGCCGGGTCCGGACGGCTGGCGGAGCAGCAGGATCCGGCCGGGTGGCTCGGCCTCGGCGTCGAAGACCAGCGTGACCGCGCCCACGACGTACTTTCGCACGGTGAGCCGGACCAGCCGCCGTCGTACGGGGACGGGCAGCCGGTAGAAGACGCCGTACAGGAGGGCACGGGCGGGTGAGCGGCGAATGATCACGAGGCCAGGCTAGAGGTCGGCGGGCAGGCGGGTGAGGGTTGGGGCGGTCAGGGGCTAGGGACGCTGGTCGACCTGGGCGATGAGCTGCTCGACCACCGTATCGGGCTCGATCGCCCGGTCGAAGACCGCGACCAGCATGGTGTCCAGGTCGGGGTAGCCCAGTTCTTCCGCGAGTTGACGCAGCGGTGTGTCGTTCTTCAGGCCGCGGTTGTGCTTTCGTAGGGCCAGCCCGATCGTCGAGCGGCCAAGCCGGATCTTGTCGATGACCGAGATCCCGGGCTCGTGGTGCTCGGCGAACCACCGGTTGATCTGCATCCGGGTCTGAGGCGACTTGACGAAGCCGAGCCATTCCCGACGGGGGCCGGGCCGGGCGACCGCGACGTCGAACTCGGTGCGCCCGTCGGCCTCGGTGAAGATTTCCACCACGTCGCCCTCGTCAAGCTGTGACGAGAGCGGGGCCAACCGGCCATTGATCTTCGCCGCCAGGCAGTGGTCACCGCGTTCGGTGCCCAGTTCGTAGGCCAGGTCGACCAGGGTGGAACCTGCTGGCAGCACGACCGGGCGGCCCTCGGTGAAGACCTGGATCTGGGCTTCGGAGAGGTCACAGCGCAGCGACTGGAGGAACTGCGCCGGATCGGCGGTGTCCGGCTCCCAGTCGAGGACACGCCGCAGCCAGTCGAGCTGCTCGGTCCGAGCGGCGGCAGAGGCGGCGGCGGAGGCGTTCGGTTGCGGGAAGCGGTATTGCGCGGCGACGCCGTACTCGGCCAGTCGGTGCATGTCGACGGTGCGGATGAGTACCTCGACGGTCGTGCCGTCCGGACCGATGACGCTGGTGTGCAGGGATCGGTAGAGGTTGTTCTTCGGGGACGCGATGAAGTCCTTGAACCGGCCGGGCACCGGCCGCCACATGCTGTGGACGGCACCGAGAGCTGCGTAGCAGTCGGTCTCCGGCCCGTCCACGACGATGGCGATCCGGGGCAGGTCGAAGGGGGTCATGTGCTGCCCGGCGACGGTGTCCTTCCAGATCGAGTAGTAGTGCCGGGGCCGGGGCGTGATCGTCGCGACGACCCGGTCGCGCTTGAGGGCGACCTCGGTCGGGGCGATCACCGGCTTGAGGTAACCGTCCCAGCTCCCGCGTTCCTTGACGTGACGGCCGATCCGTTCGTATTCCTCGGGTTCGAGGTGTTCGAGCACCACGTCGTCCAGCTCGCGTTTGAGCCACTGGATGCCGAGCCGGTCACAGAGCGGGACCAGTACCTCCTGGGTGGCGCGGGCGATCCGGGCCCGGGAGGCGGGGGAGCGGACGCCGAGGGTACGCATGTTGTGCAGCCGGTCGGCCAGCTTGATGATCAGTACGCGGACGTCCTTGCCGGCCGCAATGATCATCTTGCGGATGGTCTCCGCCTCGGCGGCCTTGCCGTAGAACGCCTTGTCGAACTTGGTGACGCCGTCGACCAGGTGGGCCACCTCGGGGCCGAAGTCCTCGGTCAGGGCCTGCAACGTGTAGTGGGTGTCCTCCACCGTGTCGTGCAGCAGGGCGGCGACCAGGGTGGTGGTGTCCATGCCCAGGTCGGCGCAGATCTCGGCCACCGCGAGCGGATGGGTGATGTAGGGCTCCCCGCTTTTGCGGAACTGGCCCCGGTGCATGCTCTCGGCGATGGCGTAACTACGACGCAGCACAGTGGTGTCGGTGCCGGGGTGGATGCTGCGGTGGCTCTGGGTCAGCCGGGCCACCGGATCTTCCTGGGCCGGTGGGCGCGACAACAGGGCGCGCAGGCGTCGAGTCAGCGGGATCTCGGTCGGCTTCGTCAGCCGGGCGCCGCCAATGGCGGCCCCGTGGCCGGCGTCGAGGTCCACGTGGAGACACCTCCTTACGCAGCTTCCCGCTGGTGCGACCAGGCGAACGGAAGCAGGCCACGAAACGGGCAGGACTGCACTTCCTTAACACCCTATGTGAGTCGACGTTATCCGATCGGCCATATGCTTATGGGCGTTCGGTGGAGAGTCGCGCCAAAGTGGCCGCCTCCGCCTTGGCAAGCAGGTCACGGAAGCGGGCCGCACCCCTGATCGGTGACGCCCAACCGGTCGATGTGTGGACCAGCCGGGTGTCCGGTCGTTCCAACCAGGACAGGACGCGTTCGGACTCCTCAGCCGAGGCGTTGGGGACCGGGCCGTGGCCGGGCAGCACCGTTTCGGCGGTGGCGCGGACCAGATCGAGGGTGGGACGTGGGTCGATCCCCGGCGGGGTGGCACCCGCCCCGGACAACCGACCGTGCCGGACGACTGCGAGATCCCAGCCACCGTCGGTCCGCCGTCGGGCGGCGGCCAACTCGCCGATCCGGGTCAGCCCGGCCAGTCGCTGCATCCGTATGGCGGCCCGCAACAGTACGGCCAGCCGGCCGCGTACCACCGCCGCCTCCTCGAACCGTTGGTCGGCGGCGAGCGCGTCGATCCGGGCGAGCAGGGCGTCGACCACCGACTGCGGGTCGCCGGTCATGGCGGTACGGAACGGGTCGGCCGCCCGATGTGCGTAGTCCGACACGGAGATGCGGTGCTCGCAGGGAGCCGGGCAGCGGCCCAACTCCGCCAGTGCACAGGCCGGCATGGTGGTCCGGGTCGAGAGTCGATGGGTGCACTGTCGTACCGGCAGCGCGTCGTGGACGGCGGCCGCCGCCAGCTCCGCCGTACGCCGGGAGGTGAACGGCCCGAGGAAGGCGTCGTCGTCCGGGCCGATCGACCAGACCACCGACAACCTCGGGTACGCCTCGCTGGTCAGCTTCAGCCACACCGCCCGCTCCGGATACTTCGACCGGCGGTTGTACGGCGGCGCGTGCGCGGCGATCAGCCGCAACTCGCGTACCTCGGCCTCCAGCGCGTGCGCGCACTCGACCGCCTCGACCCGCTCGGCGGCGGCGAGCATCTCGGAGATCCGGGCCCGCTTCTCCGAGGCGGTGAAGTAGCTGCGGACCCGGGTGGCGATGTCCCCCGAGGTACCGACGTAGAGCGGGCGGTCGTCGGCGGCCCGGAAGATGTAGACCCCCGGCACCCGGGGCAGACCGTCGGCCAGGTGCCGTTTGCGGCGCTGGGTGGGGGTGACCGCCTTGGCGAACTCGATCGTGTCGCCCAGGGTGTGCACGCCGTGGCCGCTCAGCCGGCCGATCAGGCCGTGCAGCACGTCGACGGTGGCCAGGGCGTCGTCCAGCGCCCGGTGGGTCGGCTGGACGCTGGTCCGGAAGTAGGCGGCCAGGGTGCCGAGCTTGCGGTTGGGCACCTCGTCACGGGTCAGTACCCGGCGGGCCAGCGCGGCGGTGTCGACCACCCGGGGATTGGGCCAGGTATGGCCGTGCCGGGCACAGGCCGCCTTGAGGAAACCCACGTCGTACGGGGCGTTGTGGGCGACCAGCACCGCCCCCCGCAGGAACTCCAGGAAACTGGGGAGCACCGCCTCGATCCGGGGTGCGGGGGCGACCATGGCCTGAGTGATGCCGGTCAGCACGGTGACGAACGGTGGGATCGCCTCGCCCGGGTTGACCAGGGTGCCGAGGACGCCCAACTGCTCGCCACCGCGTACCTTCACCGCACCGATCTCGGTGATGCCCCCGCCGTCCGGGGCTCCGCCGGTGGTCTCCAGGTCGACCACCACGAAGGTGGTCTGGTGCAAGGGCAGGGCGTCGGCCGCGCGGCTGCCGTCGTCGTCGAGCAGCAGTCCATCCAGGGTGTCCTGCACATATCCGGGTTGAGCCACGCCGGCAGGGTACGGGTCCCACCTGACACTTCCGTCCCAGCGGTACCGACAGTGCCGGCTGGCTAACGCCGTGAGATCATCAGTGTCACTGAGCGGTGAACCTACTCGCGGTGGGAGACTGGTCACATGCCCCTCACCGAACCGTCCGACGACCGCCTCCACGAGGCGGCAGTCGCCGCTGACCCACGCGGTGGCGCGGACGGCGTGGTGGATGATCACACCGATTCGCCCGATTCTGCCCTACCGGATTCGATGCCGCCTGAACCGACAGCGTCGGACTCGACGGTGCCGGACTCAACGGTGTCGGACTCAACGGTGTCGGACTCGTCCGTGCCGGAGGTGTCGGAAACGACGCTGCCCGAGCCGACGTTGCCCGAGCCGACGTTGCCCGAGCCGGTCCGACAGCGGATCGTCACGCTGACCGCAGCGGCCCTACCTGGACTGCCGGCCGACGAACTACCCGCCCCGCTGCGCCGGGTGGCGAAGTTCGCGCCCAACCGCCGGGCCCGCCTCGGCGGCGGGGCGATCGCCACCCAGCTCGCCGGCGATCCACTCTTCCGACAGCGGGTGACCAGCCGGATCCTGACCGAGGCCGGTGACCTCGGTGCGGCGGTGGTCGATGGAGTCGTACCGGCCGCCGCCGACCCGGTGGAGGTGGCCGCGCTCGCCTACCTGGTCCGCCCACCCGGCTGGCGGGACCAGGTCGAGGCCGCCGGTGCCGCCGTGCAGGCCGACGTCGACAGTGCGGTCGTCGCCGAACTGGTCCGCAGCGCCGAGCAACGGGTGGCCCGGGCCGAGCACGACCGGGCCGTCGCCAAGGTGGAGGCGGACAAGCTGCGGGACGAGCTGGCCCGAGTCCGGGAAGAACTGGGCCAACTCCGCGAGGAGGCCCGGACGCTCAGCCGGTCGCTACGGGAGACACAGGGCCGGGAACGCAAGGCCACCGAAATGCTCGCCACCGAGAAGGGTCGGGCCGCGCGGGCCGCGAACGACCACGACGCCGAGCTGCGCCGGCTACGCGCCAAACTCGCCGAGGCCGAGACAGTAGCCGGAGCGGCGCGACACACCGCCAAGGAGGCGCGCTCGGTCGACGACGCCCGGCTCTGGCTGCTGCTGGAAACGATTGGCCGGGCCTCCGCCGGGCTGCGCCGGGAGCTGGCGCTCGACCCGGTCGACTGGCTGCCGGCCGACTCAGTGGCCGAGGCGTACGCCGAAGGGCCGACCGGCGCGACGACCAGCCGGGCACGGGACACCGACGATCCGGCCCGGCTCGACGAACTGCTTGCCCTGCCCCGGGCACACCTGGTGGTGGACGGTTACAACGTCACCAAGCGCGGATTCGGCGAGATGTCCCTGGAACAGCAGCGTAAGCGGCTCATCGCCGGGTTGGGCGGTCTCGCGGCGCAGACCGGCGACGAGGTCACCGTCGTCTTCGACGGAGCCGAACGGATGCACGGGCTTCCCCCCACGCCGCGCGGTGTCCGGGTGCTCTTCTCCCGTAAGGGGGAGACCGCCGACGAGCTGATCCGCCGGCTGGTCCGGGCCGAGCCCCGGGGTCGTCCGATCGTCGTGGTCTCTTCGGACCGGGAGGTCGCCGATGGGGTACGCCGACACGGGGCGTATCCGCTGGGGGCCGACTCGCTGCTTCGGCGACTCGCCCGATCCTGATCGGTCGCCGCCGGTCGTTGTCGTTTGCTGCCGGCCGCCCGCCTTGACCATCGCGGGGCGACTCGTCCGGTCCAGCCGGATCCTGGGCGACTCACCCGGCCCGTCGGTTTTGTCGTACCCCCGAACTACCGTCGATGTAACCGACGGTGTTCGGGTTGCGACTTGTGACCCGTCACCTCCATCATCGAGGAGGTAACCATGATCATTGACTGCAACCGCTGTACCGGACACGGAGCGGCCTGCGGTGACTGCCTGGTCAGTGCGCTGCTCGACGCGCCCCCGGTGGAGGCTCGCCTCACCGCCGACGAGCAGCGGGCGATCGAGGCGTTCGGCCTGGCCGGCTTCGACGTGCAGGTGCTCGACGACACGAGCGGCTCGGTCCCACCCACACCGATACCCGTGGCGCCCCTGCCGTCCATGCCGGCCCGACCCACCAGCCGCCCCCGATCCCGATCGCGCACCCGCCGTCCCCGGCAGGTCGCCTGACGCCGCGTCGCCCGTACCTCGCCCGCCCGGTTTCCGGGTGCCGGGCAATAGGATGGGCGGCGCGGTGCCCGGCGAGGAGGAGGAACGGCGTGCGGACTGGATGGTTCTTGGCCGCTGCCGAGGCCGAGTCAGAACGTGGCCGCGACCCGGACGCCTCGGACCGTGGCTGTGCCGAGCCCGACCCGGACCATGGCCGCAACCCGGACCGTGACCGTGGCAAGGTGTCGACGTGACCCCCCGAATCTGGGCAGCCGTGACGCTCGTCGGACTGGTCGTCGCACTGCTCGCCGCCGCCGTGCTACTCGTGCCCTGGGGACGGCCACCGGCCCCCCGATCGGATCAGCTCGCCGCCCTCGGAGACCTGCCCCATGCCGAGGTGGCCCGAGGACGGGAGTTCCGCGCCGCACTGCGCCCCGGTGGCTACGGCGCGCTGGCCATCGGCCTGCTGATCGCGTTGCTGCTCGGACTGACCCCGCTGGGCGCGAAACTCGTCAGCCTCGTCGGACGCCCCTTCGGTGACCACTGGATCGCCCAGGCGGTGCTCGGTGGGATGGCCGTGGTGCTGGTCGCCGACCTGGTCACCCTGCCCTTCGCCGCCTGGCGACACGCCATCGTCTCCCGCTACGGGCTCTCCACCCAGGGCTGGGGTGGGTGGACCGTCGACCTGCTCAAGTCGTACGCGGTCAGCGCCATCATCGGCGCGGTGGTGCTGCTCGGCTTCTACACCGTGACCCGGCTCGCCCCCCACTGGTGGTGGGCGTTCGGCGCGGCCGGTGCCGCCGCGCTGGTCGTACTGCTCTCCTTCATCCTGCCGGTTCTGGTCGAGCCGGTCTTCAACCGGTTCACCCCGATGGAACCGGGTCCGCTACGCACCGAACTGACGACCCTCGCCGCCCGCGACGGCGTACCGGTACGGGACGTGCTGGTGGCCGACGCATCCCGACGTACCCGGGCGGTCAACGCCTACGTCTCCGGATTCGGGCCGACCCGCCGGATCGTCGTCTACGACACCCTGCTGCGGGAGGCGCCACCGGCGGAGGTGGCCAGTGTGGTGGCACACGAGCTGGGGCACGCCAAGGACAAGGACGTACTCACCGGAACCCTGACCGGGGCGCTCGGTGCGGCGGCAGCGGTCGTCGCCCTCTATCTGCTCGGTTCCTGGGGCGCGCTGCTGCGGCTGGCCGGGGTCGAGTCGATCGCCGAACCGAGGGCGTTCCCGCTGCTGTTCGGGCTGATCACCGTGGCCGGTCTGGTGGCCACCCCGGCCCAGGCACTGGTCTCCCGGCACGTCGAGGCGCGGGCCGACGCGCACGCCCTGGCCCTGACCGGCGACCCGGCCACCTTCGAGGCGATGCAGCGCCGGCTGGCGACGATCAACCTGGGCGACCCGGACCCGCCCCGCTGGGAATACCTCTACTCCGCGACCCATCCGTCCACCGTGGAGCGGATGGCCGCCGCCCGCGCCCATGCCCGAGGAGGCGGCGGGTGACCCGTACGCTACTGGTCACCAACGACTTCCCGCCGCGTCCCGGTGGCATCCAGTCCTTCGTGCACAACCTGGCGATCCGGCAACCCACCGGATCACTGGTGGTCTACGCCTCGACCTTTGCCGGCGCGGAGAAGTTCGACGCCGAGCAGCCGTTCGAAGTGATTCGCGAGGACACCCAGATGCTGCTGCCCACCCCGGCGGTGGCGCGCCGGGCAGCCCGGCTGGCCGTCGAACACGACTGCGACACGCTCTGGTTCGGGGCCGCCGCCCCGCTCGGCCTGCTCGCCCGAGGACTGCGCAGCCGCACCGGGATCGAGCGGGTGGTGGCGTTGACCCACGGCCACGAGGTGGGCTGGGCCGCGCTGCCCGGAGCGCGAACCCTGCTGCGGCGGATCGCCCGGGACACCGACGTGGTCACCTACCTCGGCGAATACACCCGGGTACGGCTCGACCGGGCGCTGCACGGCCTCACCGACCTGCGTCGGCTCGCCCCCGGAGTGGACATCGACGTCTATCACCCGGAGGTGGACGGCTCCGAGGTGCGCGCCCGGTACGGCCTCACCGACCGGCCGGTGGTGGTCTGCGTGTCCCGGCTGGTGCCGCGTAAGGGGCAGGATACCCTGATCCGGGCGCTGCCCGAGATCCGTCGTCGGGTGCCCGACGCGGCGCTGCTGATCGTCGGTGGTGGGCCCTACCGTGATGCGCTGGGCAAGCTCGCCCGACAGACCGGGGCGGCCGATGACGTCTTCTTCACCGGCGCGGTGGAGTGGGCTGAGTTGCCCGCGCACTACGCGGCCGGGGACGTCTTCGCCATGCCGTGCCGGACCCGTAACCGTGGCCTCGACGTGGAGGGGCTGGGCATGGTCTTCCTGGAAGCCTCGGCGACCGGCCTGCCGGTGGTGGCCGGTGACTCCGGCGGCGCACCCGACGCGGTCCGTGAGGGCGAGACCGGGTTTGTCGTCGACGGTCGGAGTGTTGCCCAACTCGTCGACCGGATCGTGCCCCTGCTCGACGATCCGGAGCTGGCCCGACGGATGGGAGCCGCCGGTCGTACCTGGGTGGAACAGGAGTGGCACTGGGGCATCCAGGCCGCCCGGATGGCCGAGCTGATGGGGCGGACGGCCGACTCGACGCCCTGACCAGGAGAACGAACACCGGCAGCGTCACGCCGAAACGTGACACTGCCGGTGCATGTTTCGTCAGCCGAAGGCCTTGATCGTTGTCAGGTTCGTCGACAGGACGATCTTGACCGGCGCGCCGACGTTGGTCGTGGACGGATGGTAGACCCGGACTCGTCCATCCTCCCCGGATCGGACCCAGAGGTCAGGTATCCGGTCGCCGTTGACGTCGGGGATGCTGACGATCGCGCTTGCCTTCGCCTCGGTCCAGTCCGTTCCGTAGGAAACGTCTCCGCTGCGGGAGTTGGCTGCCGTCTTGAGCGAGTTCAGGTCGACGCTCCCCGCCACTGAGCCGGGCTTCCCATGCCGGATATACATGTTGCCGTTGTCCAGGTGGCGCCAGAGCAGGTCGGGGGTGCCGTCCAGATCGATGTCCGCCATATTGAGGATCTCCTGCCGGGCCCACGCGCTGCCCTCCATCAGGATCGCCTCCTGGAAGCTCGCCCCGGTGTAGCCGGTCAGCGTCCAGAACTGGGTGCCGACCCGCACGAGCAGGTCCGGGTGCTTGTCACCGGTGATGTCACCCACCGCCTTGATCTGCGTCCAAGTCGCGGGGGCAGGCACATTGGACGGCAGCAGGATCCGCAGCCGGTGGTCCACGTTGAAACTGCCGTACCCGTCACCGGGGTAGAGCCAGAAGCCGCCGTCCGGGGTCCGGGCGAACAGGTCGGTCGCGCCGTCGCCCGGATAGACGTCGGAGTGCTTGGTGATCAGGGCGGCCTTGCCGGTGACCGGGTCGTACCAGTGGCCGGGCGGGTTGAGGTGGTTGCCGGTGGTGTAGGAGGCGAGAAGCCCGCTGTACAACTCGCCGTCGACGTCGCCAGCGAAGGTCTGCAGCTTGCCCCCTCCGTCGATGAGAATCAGGTCGGGGATTCCGTCGCCGCCGGTGTCGCCCGGGCCGTCGGCCGCGTCGCGCGGTGGCACGTAGAAGGTGTACTGCTTGACAGGGCTCTGGTTGCCGGTCGCGTCGTAGGCGTACACCTCCAGGGTGTTGGGGCCGGAGTGCCGCGGTCGCAGATCGGGCACGGTGGCAACACCGTTGGTGGCCGGCACGTACGTGGTGCCGATGCCCCCGATGGAGTATTTGAACTGCACTGCGTCCGCAGCGCTGAAGGTGACCGCGCCGGTTCCGCCGAACTTCACCGTCGCCCAGGTCAGGCCGTTGCTGGTGGCTTCCTTGAACACGTCGCTGGCGACGGTCGGGGTGGAGGGAGCCTGGCCGTCGATGGTGAGCTGACAGGGCTGGTCGCCGGGCGGCGCGTACGCGGACGAGGCGTTGGACTTGTCCTCGGCGCGTACGTCCCACGAGTAGGTGACGTCGTTCTCCAGCGTGTTGGAGGGAATTGTCAGGCTCCCCTCGCCGCCGGTCAGGTTGGTGATCAGAGTGCCAGCGGGAGGCGTGGCACCCGTCTTCCAGAAGCGGAAACGCAGGCCATTGAGATTACCGTCGGGATCGGTGGCGGCCGCTGAGAGGACGATGTTGGTTTTGGCGACCGTGACACCATTGCCCGGCCCGACCACACAGGCACCGCCGGGTGCCGAGCTGACCTTCGTCGGCTCCGTGGGCGGCCGGTTGTATTCGACCTCCAGCACCGTCGAAGAAACCAGGAACCTACGCCAGGTATGCGTATCGGTCTCGCTGGTGGCCTGCATGCCGAGCGTGATGGTTGACCAGCCATTGGTGGCCCCCTGCTGGGCCGCGTTCTTTACGTCGAAGCTTACGTAGTCGTTGCCGCATTTTCCGTCGTAGCCATGGGCAAAGGACAGCTTCTGCTGCAAGGTCTTCCAGGCCGGCTGCTTGTTCCAGGTGGTGCCCGAGGAGATCGATCCGGTGAGCCAGAGCTGCATTTCCCTGGCGTCGCAGTTCCAGGAGTGGTTGTTGAGCACCTTGAAGGCGGCCGAGCTGACCGTCGCGCCCTTGAGGCTGGTGCTGTAACCCATCCGCCAGAAGGAGCGGGTCGTTAGGGGTGTGTTCTGCTCATAGCCAACCCGGGCGTCCGTGCTGCCGGAGTTGAAGTTGGTGCCGTTCCAGGTGTTGGTGTTGGGGCGCTGCTTGTAGACGGTTGCCCAGGCTTGCGTCTTGGTGTTGAGGGGCGGGTCCAGGAAGACCGGGAAGAGTGCCTTCTCGTCGGTGAGTAGGCCGGTGGCGGCGGCGTCCAGGTGGAGGTGGGCCTCACCCGTGCCGTCGCCGTCGAGGCGAGTGGGCATCTGGGCGTGCTGTGCGCCCGGCTCGACGCCGTTGAGGCCGGAGAGCCGGAGTACGTCAGCGGTGGTGGCCACCGAGGTGCGGGGGGTGGCTTCCGGGGCTGCTGGGTCCTGACCTGCGGAGTCCCAGGCGAACAGGCTGGGGATCGAGCCGATCTCCTGTCCGCTGCCGCGATCGACGATTTGCACGCCGCCGGTGGTGGCGTCGTGCCGGAAGACCGCCGTGGCGGACCGTAGGCCGTAGGTTGGGGCTTTGACGAGCGGATTCGTGGCCGCAGCGCGATTCTTGATGATCAGCAGCTGCCCGAAACCGCCATCGTCGCGGGCGACGAGGAGTAGGTCCACCCCGGGAAGGACTTCGGGATAGAGGGCACGTGGCCCGTCGAGCACCGGCTCGGGCAGCAGACCCGGCCAGGTGTACGCGACGGTGTGCCCGTCGATGTTCACCTCGGCCAGCACGCTCGTGCTGTCCGTGCTGCTGCCGTCCGTACCTCCGGCTACGCCGCTGCCGCTGGAGAAGCGGACCGGAGTAGGGGCGTTGACGGGCCGGACGCCGAGGCCGCCGGCCTCTTCTCCGGTGTGGGTCAGCGTGATGTCGATCGGTGACCACTGCCCCTTGGCGTCCTTGGTCCGCTGCGGGGTGGCGTGGATCGTGCTGCGAAGCCTCCCGCTCGGCAGTGCCCAGGTCAGCGAGGTGGCGCTGGTGGCGGTCTCCACGAGCACCTCCTTGCCGGTCCGCAGCGCCTCGGCCATGGCGGTCGCCTCATCCCGGAGGGGGGCGACGGGCACGGCACCGAGGGCGGTCCTTCGCAGATCGTCGACTTGGGACCACCACCACAGCGGCAGGGATGTGGCGACTACGGCCAGCAGGGTGACCAGGGTGAGGGTCCGCCGGGTACGCGTGCGTACGAGCGGGCTGAGTAGGCGAGGCGAGGTCACGGCGGTCTACTCCCGTTGGGCCGGGCGGATAGGAGGACGCGGAAAGGCAGCGCCGTCCGGCGGACCGCCGGGCAGAACGCGGGGCACACATTGGCATGGTCCTCGGCGTCCGTCTATCCCAGGACCGTTACGAATCTGAGATCCCTACTCATTGATCATCTGTACTCTTCATCCATATAGGAGGCTTTTTGGAAGTGTTTCCGCGACGCGAGATGCCGCCCTCGAGGGCTTGTGTCGCATTGGCGGCAGCTCTGCCATCTAGCCCTGTTGGTCCCGAGTGTTGTTATGGCGCACATCACTAGCGTCTCACTCTGACTACTTTCCGCGACTTGAGAGAGATCCCCTACCGACTGAGAATGCTCGCGCACGTGTCGTAGCGGCCCGTGTCTTCGCGGATGTCCGCACCGTTTCTTTCGTCTGCACACCTGGGTGGGAGCAACACCAATGCGTGGTTCCGGTTTGCTGTCCTGGCGGCGGTTGCCTGGCCGAGGCACCCCGACGCGGTCACGCCGTCGGTGGGTACGTCCTGCCCGTTCCGCGCTGGTCGTGGTGCTGTCGACGACGTTGACGGTGACGCTCCTGCCCGCTGCCGCGTTCGCTCTGCCCGGCCCGGGCATGGGTCGCGAGCAGGCCCGGGTCGATCTGCCCGACATCCCGCAGAGCGTGCGGGTCGGCCAGGACGAGACCGCCGAGACGAACCTGACCACCGCCGACCCGGTCGACGTGGTGCCGTACGAGCCGGTAGCCGTCACGCCGTGGCAGCAGGACACCGGCACTGTGGACCTCACCGGCCTCGCGCCGGGCACCACCAAGCCGGTCGACGACCTGCCGGTCGCCCTCGGCGTGCCGGCCGGCGGTGATCCGGCCGCACTTGCTGGCGCGTGGACCGTCGACCTCGCTGCTCCCGAGGCCTCCCAGGACGCTGGCGTACCCGGTCTGATCATGAAGATCACGCCACCGGCCACCGCCGATCCGGCCGCCGAGGTCGCCCTCAGCGTGGACTACACGCCCTTCGCCGACCTGTACGGGCCGCAGGCCGCCGACCGCTTCGGCGTCATGCTCCTGCCCGACTGCGTCTACGACGCCCCAACCAGCGGCGACTGCGCCACCGGCGGCGACCCGGCCGCCGCCCAGACCCTGTCCAGCCAGGTGAAGCTGGTCCCGGCGGCGAAGGCTCCGGCCCGTATTATGGCGGCCGAGGACCAGCCCCAGCGCCGGATTGTCCTCGGCAAGGTGCCGGTCGGTGCGCTCCGCGACGCCGGTAGTGGCCCCGCCGCGACCGCCGGGTCCTCGACGTCGAGTGCGGGCGCGAACGTCGTTGGTGTGCTGGACACCGGGGCCTCGGCCGCCGGTGACTTCACCGCCACCCCGCTGCTCTCCTCGGGCTCCTGGGCCGCAGGCTCCTCCTCGGGTGCGTTCACCTACTCGTACCAGGTGCATGTGCCCGAGACGGCCGGCGGTCTGATGCCGAAGGTGGCCCTGTCGTACTCCTCGCAGTCCGTGGACGGCCGTACCTCCGCCAGCAACAACCAGGCCTCCTGGATTGGTGACGGCTGGGACTACAACGCGGGGGCGATCAGCCGCAGCTATGCCAACTGCCGGGAGGACTCGAAGAAGGCCGGCTCGAACAACAAGGAGCACCGCACCGCCGACCAGTGCTGGGGCTCCGACAACGCCACCCTGTCCCTTGGTGGCATGACCACCGAGCTGGTCTGGGACAAGGACAAGAATGCCTGGTTCACCGCCAACGGCGACGGCTCCAAGGTTGAGCTGATCAAGGACACCGCCAAGGCCAACGGCGACGCCGATGGTGAGTACTGGATCGTCACCACCCGCGACGGCACTCGCTACCACTTCGGTCTCAACCGCCTGCCGGGCTGGTCGGACAACGGGGCCGCCGCCGACGACCCGGTCACCAACTCCGTGCTCACGGTGCCGGTGTACGGCAACCATGCGGACGAGCCGTGCTACAAGGCGGGCAACTGGGCCGGCTCCCACTGCATCCAGGCTTGGCGGTGGTCCCTCGACTACGTCGAGGACATCCACGGCAACGCGATGAGCCTGTGGTGGGCCAAGGAGACCAACTACTACGCCCGGAACTTCAACTTCAAGGAGCCGGTCCAGTACGACCGGGGCGGCTACCTGACCCACATCGACTACGGGCAGCGCAAGGACAACATCTTCTCGGCCGTCGCCCCGGCGAGGATCTCGTTCACCGTCGAGGAGCGGTGTTTCGCCGAAGGCTCCCTCACCTGCACCGAGGCCAACTTCACCAGCAAGGATCCCAGCAAGTACCGCATCTGGTACGACACCCCGGCCGACCTGCGGTGCACTTCCGGCGAGAAGTGCTGGAACGCCGGGCCGTCCTTCTTCACCCGCAAACGGCTGGACAAGATCACCACGTCGGCGCAGCGGCGTACGGACACGACCGACCGTCAGGCCGTCGACGAATACCAGCTCACGCAGTCCTTTCCGGTCCTGCTGACCGGCCCCAACACGGCGCTCTGGCTGGAATCGATCAAGCGGACTGGCTACGGCCGCGATGGCGCGAGCGGCAACCAGGCCACGCTCAACGCGGTGCGTTTCGAGCACAACGCCGAGGACATGCCGAACCGCGTCAAGAACGACGCCCGCCCCGGCTTCTCCCGCCTGCGTATCGCCCGGGTCATCAACGAGTACGGCGGCGAGACCGTCGTCACCTACAAACAGCCGGTCGACGCCTGCGCCACCGGCACCGGCCTGCCCGGTAAGAACGACACCGCCGCGCTGAAGGCCAACAACCGGCTCTGCTATCCGAGCTTCTGGCACCCGGACCCGGCGGTGGAGGACATCGACTGGTTCCACAAGTACGTCGTCGAGAGCGTCGAGGAACTTCCCAACGTGGACGGCGCGCTCAGCACCGTCACCCGGTATGGCTTTACCAATCCGGGTTGGAAGCTCGCCGAGCAGGAGTTCACCAAGAAGTCGACCCGCACCTACTCCCAGTTCGCCGGGTTCGAGCAGGTCACCGTGCGTACCGGGACGGATGATCCCGATATTGGCGGCAAGGTGACCAAGTCCGTCACCCGCTACTTCCGGGGTATGGGTGACGGCGTGTCGATGAACGACATCACCGGCACCGAGATCGCCAAGGACCGGGAGCCCTTCGCCGGTCGGGTCGCCGAGGAGTTGACGTACGCCAGTGCCGAGGACGCCGACGAGAACTGGTTGACCCGCAGCGTCACCTATCCCGAAGCTCTGGAGTTGGCCAAGCGCACCCGCGACGACGGTCTCAGCCCACTGCGGTCCTGGCGGGTCACCGAGCCGCGCCAGCTTTCGTACACCAAGTCCTCGGGTACCGGCGACGACGCGCGCACCCTCCGGATGGTCGAGACCAAGACCACCTTCGAGGCGACGCACGGGCTGCCCACGTACATCGAGTCCCTCGGCGACACCGGCAAGACCGGCGACGAGTCATGTACGTACACCGAGTACGTCCACCACACCGGCAAGAACATCATCGGGCTGACCAGCCAGGTCCGGAGCAGTCCAACGACCTGCGCCAACGCCGACTTCAATGTCCTGACGACGTTGAGCGCCGCCGGCCGCGTCGCCTACGACGGTGCCGCGTACGGCATTCAGTTGGCCAACGACACGCGCGGCCTGGCCTCGCAGACGTGGTCGCTGAAGGCCGACGGCTCCGGCTTCCAGCCCGACGGCAGCACCAGCTTCGACGCGATCGGCCGTGTGGTCTCGCGTACCGACGTGGACGGCAAGATCTCCAAGATCACATATGACCCGCCGACCGGTCAGGCATTCAAGGTCACCGAGGAGAACTCGCTCGGGCACAAGCAGGTCCAGGAACTGGACCCGGGACGCGCCGTCACGGTCAAGACCACCGACCCCAACAATCGGGTCAGCGAAGCCAAGTACGACCCGCTCGGTCGCCTCGTCGAAGCCTGGGGACCCGGCCGTACCCCGTCCAGCACGGCGACCCCGGACTTCCGGGCCGAGTACGCCATTCCGGTCGGCAAGCCGCCGTACATCACCACCTACAGCCGAGGGCACGAGGGTCGGATCGAAGTCTCCGTCACTCTCTACGACGGTCTCGGTCGTGAGCGGCAGATCCAGGAGCAGGCCACCGGCGGCGGCCGGCTGATCACCGACACGCTCTACAACAGCTCCGGCGAGATCTGGCAGACCAACAACGCCTACCTCGCGGACGGGTCACCGGTCGGCACGCTCTTCACGCCGCTCGCGGACACCGTCGTACCCAACATGACCCGCTACACCTACGACGGTCTCGGCCGGGTCACCAAGGAACTGCCCGTCCTGCGCGGTGTCGACACCCCGTCGCGGGCCACCAACTACGAATACGGCGCCGACCACTCCACCGTGATCAACCCGGCGGGTGCTGCGTCGTACCGGCTCTTCACCGACGCGGTGGGCCGGACCACCCGGGTGGACACCTTCACCGACGCCGCCCGCACCGAGTTCACCACCATGCGGTACGAGTTCGACGCGCGCGGCCAGATGGTGAAGGCCACCCATTCCGCAGCCCCGACCCACCCGTGGACCTGGGCGTACGACCAGCGCGGTCGCATGGTGACCACCACCGACCCGGACGCCGGCACCACCAGCTTCACCTACGACCATCGGGACCGGCAGCTCACCACCACCAACGCCCGCAACGTCACGACCTGGAACGGGTACGACGAACTGTCCCGCCCGATCCAACAGCGGCTCGGAAACAACAGCGGTGCACTGCTGGCCGAGTTCACCTACGACTCGGTTCCCGGCGGCAAGGGCCTGCCCGCGATCGCCACCCGGTACACCGAGGGGCTGGCGTACACGCAGACCATCGGTGGCTACACCGACGACTACCAGCCGACGTCCACCACGCTCCTGCTGCCGCAGTCGATCGCCGACACGTGGGGTCTCCAGACGTCCTACCGGTACGACTACTCGTACACCGACACCGGTCTGCCCGAGTCGACCACCCTGCCCGCCGTCGGTGCCCTACCCAGCGAAAAGATTCTGTACCGCTACAGCAAGGACGGTCTTCCGCTGTCGGTCTCCGGCACGGACTGGTACGGGGCGGAGACCATCTACTCGCCGTACGGGCAGGTGCTGCGTTCCACGCTCGGTGCGCAGCCGTACCGGGTGTGGACCATGGCCTCGTACGACGATGCCAGTGGTGCCCTCACCGACCAGCAGGTCTACCGTGAGCAGGCCGGGGACGCGAGCATCGTCACCGGGAACCTCGTCTCGCACCGCTCCTACGCGTACGACGCCGCCGGCAACGTCACCGCGATCCGTGAGGGTTCCGCCGGCATCCAGGAGCGGCAGTGCTTCAGCTATGGCCAGCTCGGTCAGTTGGCGAAGGCGTGGACGGCCAGCGACCTGACGTCCTGTGGTACTGGTCCGGTCGGCGCGGACGGTGCCGTGAATGTGGCTGCCGGGCCGGATGGCGCAGGGTACTGGCAGGAGTACGAGTACGACCTGCTCGGTAACCGTAAGAAGCTGGTGGAGAAGAACCTTGCCGGTGACACCGCCAAGGACGCCACCACCACCTACACCTACGGCAAGGCCGACGGCAGCCAGCCGCGCACCCTGACCAAGGTGGCCAAGAGCTACGTCACCCCGGCCGGCGCGGCGGTCACTGCCGAGGCGGAGCGGCTGTACGAGCTGACCGGCGAGACCAAGTCCGTCACCTCCATTCAAAACGGTGACCAGCAGACGCTGTCCTGGACCTACGACGGCCAGGTCGAGCGGATCACCGGCGCGGGCAGCAAGGGCCGTACCTCGTACGTGGGCGTGGCCGGCAAGTGTCTGGACCTCACCCATGGGCTCGCCGAGCCCGCCCGCCCGATCCAGTTGTACGGCTGCAACGGCACCGTCGCGCAGAAGTGGACGTTCACGCCAGCCCCGAACCAGGCCAATGCCAACCTCGGCACTCTCTCGATCTACGACAACTGGTGCGTGCAGCCGGCCGGCAGCACGGCCGGGTCGGCGTTGCAGATCCAGCGGTGTGACGGTTCGACCGGCCAGCAGTTGGAGCGTACGGCCACCGGCCACCTCAAGCACTCGGCTTCCGGTCTCTGCCTGACGGCCAAGGACGGAGGTACGCCCTACTCCACCCCGATCGTGCTGGCAGAGTGTGACGCGGCTGCTGAGGCGCAGCAGTGGGAGGCACAGGACGAGACCCGGCACATCTACGGGCCAGGCGGCAACCGCCTGCTGACGGTGCAGGGCCAGCAGGCCACGCTGAACCTGGGCGAGGCGCAGGTGACCGTCCAGCGGGGCGGGGTGTTGGTGAACACCCAGCGCTCGTACGCCGCTCCAGGCGGCGCGGTGCTGCGCTACGCGTACGGGACCGGGTATCCCAAACTCGCGGCTCTTGCTGGGGACCATCAGGGCAGCTCGTATGCGGAAGTGTTGCTCGCCGACACGATGTCGACGCGGTTCCGGAAGCAGGATCCGTTCGGTAACCAGCGGGGTGCTGCGCCGCTCGGCATGAACTTGCAGGCCAACGCCGGGTTCCTTGGTGCGATACAGGATGACGCCTCCGGTTACACGCCACTAGGTGCGCGGTTGTACGACCCGGTGGTGGGGCGGTTCCTGTCTGCCGACCCGGTGTTGGACCTGGCTGATCCGGTGCAGTCCAACGGGTACGCGTATGCGCACAACAACCCGGTGACGCATTCGGACCCGACTGGTCTGTCGATTTCGTTGACGCCGTCGGAGATGGCGGCGGCGTTGGCGGGTGCGGGTCTGACGGCGGCGCAGGTTGCCGAGGCGCAGGCGAACATGGGCCGGTCGTTGATGTCGGTGATCATGGACGCGGCGTGGTCCATGTTGAAGGACTTCATCGGTATCAACGATGCGATGAACTGCTTTGCCGGTGATATGTGGGCCTGTGGCAGTTTGATCATCGGGGCGGTTCCCTGGGGGAAGATCGCTAAGCTTCCGAAGATTGTGAAGGCCATCGATCGTACGATCGCGGCGATCCAGGCGTGGAAGGCGGCGAAGCGGGCCGCGGAGGCGGTGTTGGCGGCTGCTCGGGCGGCCGAGGCTGCGGCGTTGAACGCGAAGAAGTTGGCGATCGAGCGGGCGAAGAAGGCGGCCCAGGCGGCGAAGAAGAAGGCCGCTGACAAGGTCAATACGATCAGCAACAAGGCTTCCAACGCGACGAAGAAGACCGGTAACCCGGTACAGAAACAGGCGCAGGCCAAGTCCAACCCAAAGGGCTCCTCTGCCGCCTCCAGCGGTGCTGGTGGGAAGTCCGGCGGTGGTGGGGGCAAGGAGTCGAAGCCTGGTGGTTCGTCGGGTGGTTCCGCCCGTAGTAACGGCGGTTCCAGTGGTAGCGGCGGTGCCGGCCGGACGGACGACGGTGGTGGCGGTGGTGGCTCATGCCCGACGGACAGGAACAGTTTCGTCCCCGGTACCCGGGTGCTCATGGCCGACGGCTCCACCAAGCCGATCGAGGATGTCAAGCCGGGTGACGAGGTCGTGGTCACCGATCCGGAGACCGGTCGGACCGAGGTGGAGACTGTCTCGGCGGCGATCACGGGTGATGGCGTCAAGCACCTGGTGAAGGTCGTTATCGACACCGATGGCGAACAGGGTTCGGAAACGGCCGAGGTCACCGCGACCGATGGTCACCCATTCTGGGTGCCGGAGTTGGGCGAGTGGGTCGACGCCACCGACCTTCAGTCCGGCCAGTGGCTGCGGACCAGCGCCGGCACCTGGGTGCAGATCGCAGCGATCGAACGCTGGACCGCCCCCCAGGCCACGGTCCACAACCTCACCGTCGCCAACACCCACACGTACTATGTGGTGACCGCTGATACGTCAGTCCTCGTCCATAACTGCGGCGGAGGGTTTAAGAAGGGTGTCTCCGCGGATGAAATTGATGAGATTAATCGCAGCTTCGGTGGTACTCATGAACACAATGGATCCGCTGCCAATGCGTTAACCAATGCATCTCGCTACAATAGCTTTTGGGAGAAATCGGCCGTGCTGGTGCGGGATATCGCGGGTTCTCACATGTATAACAACGGAAATAAGCGTACGGCTCATGCGGTTGTGTCGGAGTTGATGCGAAGGAATAATGTTATGACTGGTCCGGATTCCGACGGGCTTTGGATGGTGATCGCCCGCGTGAGTGATTCCAGGAAGAAGGGTCATACCATGGACATTGGTGAAATCGCAGGTTTGTTGAGAGGCTTCTAGTGCTTGAGACGGGGTTTGGTCTGCCAGAACTTATGGAAGAGCTTGCTCGCCATGGCGTGACTATGCTTCTGAAGGTCGACCATGAGCGTCTCGGATTCGGGCAGAAGCCCTGGACGGTCGTGCTCTCGGGGCCGGGACTGGGTGATCTTCGGTCGCTCCACTCGGAGTTCAATACCTTGCGAGAAGTGCTAGAGTATTGCCTACCCAAATTGCGAAGCCTGCCGGGAGACTGGGAGTGGCTTGATAGATATTAGCGGCTTCGCATAATCCAGTGAGCTGATCTCAACAACTCTGCGGTAGGTATTTGTATTCGAAATGGGTCAGTTGTAGCGCGGCGGCGACGATGTCGCCGGTCCGGCGTGGGCTGACGGTGGTGTGGCGCAGGGTCTTCCAGCGTCCGACCAGGATCGCGAAGCCGAGTTCGCCTTGCCAGCGCAGTCCGCGTAGCAGCCGGTTGTCGGGGGCGAGCGGGTGGCCGCCGGTGGGCTGCTTGACCGGGGTTTTGATGCCGTGACCTGCGCCGTCGTACTGGAGTCAGCCAAGGTGGGCAGGTCGAGTTCAGTGGCGGCCCAGTTCAGCGCGGCAGTGATGCCCAACTGCCGGGCGCAGTTGATGTCGTGTAGGTGCCCGGGCATCGCCTCGGATGTCCAGATCGGCAGCCCGCCCGGGCGCATGATTGCTTGGATGTTCGCGCCGAAGTCGCGGTGCATGCCGGAATACCAGGCGTCGATCACCTCGCCTTTGACGCTGAGCGTGGTTTCGGTGAGCCGATCACAGTCGAACAGTTTGCCGTCCAGGATGATGTGGGACCAACCGTCGGCGGCCACCTTGCGCAGGGCGGTGTGTAGGTCTTGGGCCTGGGCTGCGAGGCCGTGATGCCCTCGGCAAGGTAGCGGTACGCGGTGGCCCGGGAGACACCGAACCCCGCACCCAGCAGCGTCGGATCTTTCCCCTTGCGGAACCAGACCAGCACCAGCAGCGCCTGGTAGAAGCAGGTCAACGCACGGGAACCAGCACGGGTGCCCCGAGCCCGGCGTTCAGCGGCAAGCAGCTGACCCACGTACCGCACGAGTTCCCTCGGGACGTCAGCCATGGCACGATAGGCAATCACGTGGAGCCCTCTCGAAGACGTGGTTCTGTCGCAAGGACGTGTCTATCGATGGCTCCACGCCTGTTTCCATCACCGTCTGAATCGACACCTTCGCCCGTGTCGCACCAATCAACCCTTTCGCGCTGCTGAGATCACCTCAGTGTCCCGCCATGTAGTCTTGAACGGCTAATCCGGATGCCGGATCTTGGAATTGATCGCGAATCCTGATTTCGGTTGGGCTCGTTAGTACTCCAGCAGGAGATCCGTTCTGACCTGCTGTGGCGGTGTGGTTTTGCCCGTGGGCATGGAGCCACCACTGATCTATGTGGACACGTTCACCGGCGCGCTCCATCTGAACAAGGCCACAGAAGTGCAGGCGTACGAGCTGATCTGGAAGGATCTGGAGAGCCGAGCTCTCGACGAGGACTCGTCGACAAAGCTGATCATCGAGGCATTGGAGACGCTCACCAATGGCTGATCTGAGCATCGCCACCTGGCGCAAGAGCACCCGCAGCGGCAACGAGGGCGCGTGCGTCGAGGTGGCAGACAACCTGCCCGGCACTATCGCGGTCCGGGACAGCAAGGACCCGCACGTCCGGCCCTGACCTTCCGCCCCCATGCGTGGATGGCCTTTACCACTGCTCTACGTGACGACCAGATCGACCAATTGGCCCTGAGTTAAACCCGCGCAGACGACCAACGCGTCGCCTCTCCATGAGGCTCAGTCGCTTACCGACGCGCGGAATTCGCACAGGGCGAGGGCTGCGTCATCGAACTGCTTGCCTCGGTGACCCGGCACGGCTGGCTGCTTGGTCAGCTCGGCGGTCCGTACCGCGTCGAGCACGCCGCGTGGCCCGGCCCTGTCCAGGATCGAGAACACGTCCTGCCAGCTTTGCCCGAACCGTTCGACGAGTCGCGCGGCACCGTCGGTGAGTACGGCGGCCCGGCGTACGTCGGAAAGTGGGGTGCTGCCGGTCAGCGCGTGTTGGGCTGCGACCGGGTTGGTGGACGCGACCCAGAAACCACCCGGTGCGTTACGTAGCCGGGCCACCGTGCCGGCGTCGTACGCCGGAAGCCTGGCCGTCCGGTCGTCGGTGACCACCCGATAACCACTGCCCATGTCGAAGACAATGGACGAGTCACACAGGACGAAGTGGTCGACGGCGTCCGCGTGGACGCGCAGCATGGCCACGGTTGCCGACGGGCTGTCCGGATTGTCGAGGTCGCAGCTTCCTCCGTGCCGGGTACGCAGCACCGCGATCGCCTCCTCAGCGATTCCGGTCAGCGACTCGTCTCCACGACGAGATAAGAGGTCAGCGAGGACCATTCCCAGGGTGCGTGCCAGCCACGGCACGTCGTGGACGCAGCCGTTGTCGAGGTAGGGCAGTGGCGTGACGCCGTCGAGTACGACCGCGAACCGATCCGACGCGACCACGTAGTCCTGGTTGTCCCGCCCGGGGCACGCCTCGGTGGCGAAGCTGACGTCCATCGTCGCCAACCTAACCCCCAGAGCCGTCGCCGGGATCTTAGAGCTGTACGTGCAGTGTCTGCCGGTGGAGGGTGTGTAGCGACCGGATGGCGGACCGGAGTTCCTGGAGCAGTTCGCCCGGGTGTGACGGTCCGTTCGGCCAGGCACCGAAGCTGCGGGTGTCGAAGCCGACCGTGTCGATGCCGCAGCGGTGGGGGAGCCCGAGCACCCGGATCGCCTCGGCGTGCTGGAAGGGCACGTAGAGGTCGGTGGTGGCCAAGAGTACGCGGTCGGTGGGGGCGGGGCGGGTGACGAACCGGGCCCAGCCGGTGAGGGTGTCCGGGGTGTTCGCCCGCTGGCCGGGGCGAGTCGGTGGCGCGGCGACGACGTTGATCTGCCGATCGTCCGAGGGATAGCTCTTGGCCCACCAGCCGTTGCCATCCGCGGTGGTCCCGGTGCGAGTGACGATCTCCCCGGCCGGCGGGAATGCCTGCCGTACCGCCGCCAGCATGGCGTCGCCCTCGGTGGTGATCTCGGGGTCATCCTGCTGGCCCGGACGCGCTGGCAGCTCGCGGAGGCTGCCCAGTCCGGTGACGGTGCCGGTCGAGGTGCCACTGGCCAGCAGCTCTGCGGCGAACTGGGCCCGCGCTCGGCCGGTGATCCGGCCGCCGCCGAGGATCAGGACGTGGTCGTAGCGTTCGACGGGTGGGCGCTGCCGTCCGGCGAGTCCGAGGGCCGGTGCGGCTGCCTCGATCAGCTTCCGCGTGGCGTCGTCCCGCTCGATATACCGCGCGTCGACACGTTCTCCGCCGGCGCGGCTGTCCCACACCATCGAGAAGTCTTCCAGGTACGCCAGGCGAGCGTCCACGTCGCCCGCCGGGAGGTCACCGCCGAAGGCGCGGACCAGGGCGGCCATGGCCGCCGAGCCGATCCACTGTGCGATGTCGTGGGCCAGTGCCTCGGGTGCGGCACCGCCGACCGGCCACGCCGGCAGGTGAACGATCGGGAACTGCGTCATGGCATGACCGCTGTTGTTCCGAGCGCCAGCGCGGCGGCGAGATCGATGCCGTGGCTCATGGGCGTCACCATACCTTCCAGGGTGGACTATCACAGCAGTGGATGGCGAGATCTTTTGTCTGTTGCGCGAAGAATGGGAGGCCGGACGTTCCGCCAATGGGCTCATCCCTTTATCGACAGTGTCTGATCGTGAAGGCATACTTGGCGGATGGTCGCACCGCCCCTGTCGAGCGTGGCGGCCCTTGGTCAGGCGTTGGAGAATGTCGGATATCTGCCAGGGGATGGTCTTGCGTCCGCCGTCTTTCTCGCGGTACGACTGCGCCGTCCACTATTCCTGGAGGGTGATCCCGGCGTAGGGAAGACCGCACTCGCCCAGGCGATGTCGCAGATTCTCTGCGCCGACCTGGTCCGGTTGCAGTGCTACGGCGGAATCGACGCGTCCCAGGCGCTCTACGACTGGAACTTTCCCCGGCAGATCCTGCACCTGCGGGCCACCGGTGAGCTGGTCGACGTGGCGGGAGTGGTGAATTCGCTCTACAGTCGCGATTTTCTGGTCGAGCGACCCATTCTGCGCGCCATCGAGAACTGCCCTTCCGTTCTCCTGGTCGACGAGATTGATCGTGCTGATGACGACTTCGAGGCGTTCCTGCTGGAGGTGCTGGAGGAGAACGCGGTGAGCATTCCGGAGTTGGGCACCATCCGGGGAGCCGAGCCACCGCTGATCATCCTGACCTCGAACCGTACCCGGGAGGTCCATGACGCCCTCAAACGTCGCTGCCTCTACCACTGGATCGCCCATCCGGACGTGAGCCGCGAGGTCGAGATCCTGCGCCGCCGGGTCGCCGACCTCCCGGAGTCCCTGGCGCAAGATATCGCGACCGCGATGGCTCGGCTTCGCTCCGCCGACCTGGTGAAGACGCCCGGGGTGGCGGAATCGCTCGACCTCGCGCGTGCCGTACTGGAACTCGGTGGGAGCGGCCTGACCCCGGAGATCGTCGACGCCACGCTCGGCACCGTCGCGAAACACCAGGAAGACCTGGCCACGGTACGTCGCGAGCTTCTCCCCGGGCAGGGCCGGAATGCCCGGTCGTGACGGGGCCCGCCGCACCGGAACCGACGCGATCTCCGACCTGATGGGCTTGGTGGGCGCACTCCGGGCCGCCGGCATCCAGGTCGACACCGGTCGTGTCCTCGTCACGATGGACGCGCTCACCCACCTCGATCCGCTCGATCGGGCGGCCGTCTACTGGGGTACGAGACTCACCCTCTGCACGCAACAGGCGGACCTGCCGGTGTTCGACGCGGCCTTCGCCAGCTGGTTCGAGGCGTACGCGCCGAGCATCCCGGATGCCGACGCGCCGACAGCGCTCCCGGAAGGAACAACTCCCGCGTCCGCTGACCGCTCCAGCAGCCCGGTCGTCGATCGGGGCAACGACGCCAACGCGGCAGCCGACGACGCCAGCGATCCAGCGGCCGGCACTACCGCCCCAGCTGACGGCACCAGCGACCCGGCCTGGGTCGCGATCGCCTCGGGCGGGGACGCGACCGCGCCCGAGGCGCTGGCTCGCCGCGACCTACGTACGCTCAGCGTCGCCGAACGGACCGAGCTGGACGCCTGGATCGCCCTGCTCGGCGCGGTCGGCCCGACGTACCGGTCGCGGCGCTACCGGGACGGCGGTCGGCGGATGATCGACGGAAACCGCACCGTCCGCACGTTGATCCGCAACGGTGGCGAACCGGCCCAGCTACGCTTCCGGCGTACGACACCCAAGCCGCGCCGACTGACCCTGCTCATCGACGTCAGCGAGTCGATGCGGGTCTACCGAGAGGCATTCGTACGGTTCGCCCACGGTGCCCTCTCCGTCCGGCCAGCGACCACCGAGGTCTTCACCCTCGGGACCCGGTGCGTACGTCTCACGCCAGCGCTGCGGACGCCCGACCCGGATCGCGCGATGCGTGCGACGGCCGAGCTGGAGTCCGGCTGGGGCGGCGGGACGCTGCTCGGTGCCACCCTCCGGGACTTTTTGCGGCAGTGGGGTGGCCGCAACGTCGTCCGGTCCGCGTACGTCGTCATCGCCTCCGACGGGCACGACTTCGGTCCGGCCGTGGTCCTGGCCCGTCAGGTGGAACGACTGTCCCAACTGACCCAACTTCTCGTCTGGGCCAATCCCCAACAGGGCTGGCCCGGTTACCAACCGATGGCCCCGGGGCTGGTGGCCAGCCAGCGGTTCGTCGACGTGAACGTGGCCGGGCACAGCTTCGAGGCACTGAGTGAACTGGCGGAGTTGATGACCCGATGACCGGTACGTCCTTGCACGTCAGCCGGGTGCTGGCCCGAGACGACCTGCTCCAGTTGGCGGCAGACGCGGACGATGCCGTCGGTATCGTCCGCCAACGGGAGAGCCTGGCGCGTAGCGCCGAGCGCGGGCTCGACGTGTTCGCCGTGGCGCTGCGGCACTACCTGAACGAGGTCGAATCGAGACGCTGGGCGATTCGGGCGCAGGCCTGGTCGTACGCGGCCACCATCGTGTGCTTCTGCGACCTGGTCGGCATCCCGATCGAGACGCCGTACTCGGCCCAGGAGATGTACGCGAGTGCCGCCCGCGAACTGACGGAGAACGTCGTCGACGGCAGGCGACTGGACCAGGACCTGACCCTGGGTGTCTTCAACACCCACCGGAGGGCCCGCAACCTGCGGCTGACCGGCCGGTACGCCGAGGCGCTGAACCTGGTCGTGGTCCCGCCGACCGACCTGTTCGGTACGGGGGCGGAGCCGCACTGGGGGCACTACCTGTTCGAGTTCGGGGCCTGCCTGATCTCCAACGGGCAGGCGGCGCAGGTGCCGGACGCGTTGGGGGAGCAGCGGCAGTACTGGGAACGGACCCGGGCGGCCGGTTTCTCGACCCGGCATCGGTTCGACTTCGTCCTGGCCCTGGCCGAGTGGGAGCGGGGGGAGCCGGCGGAGGCGCTGTGCGGTCTGCGGATGGCAACGGACCGGCTGGGCACCACCGACCGGACCGCAGGGCCGGCTGCAGTGGACTCGCTGCGTGCGTCCCTGGACGAGGCGCGCGACGTGCAGCGGCTGTCGGTGACCCTGGGGCTGGCCGAGGCCCTGGCCCTGGGGGAGCCGACCGAAGCACGGCTGCGTGAGGTGGTCGACCTGGGCGGCCAGGCACTGGAGGTCGCGGAGCAGATCCGGGGCCGGTGGCGGGTGATCGCCCGGTCGCGTACGCCGTTGGCGGTGGCGTTCCGCCGTATCTACGGCGACATCGCCCTGTTGGCCTCGCGCCTCCCCGGCCCCGATGCGGCGGCCCTCGGTTTCCGGGTCGCCCTGTCGGCGAAGCAGACCGGGTTCGCCAGCCGGGTACGCGAGGGCCGGCTCCTGATGAGCCCGCATGTCGGGGGACTGCTGGACGAGATCGTCGACCTCGAGGATCCGCCGGTGGAGACGTTGACCAGCGGTGACCGGACGTCCCGGGACGAGAAGTTGGAGCAGTTGCGGGTCCGGATCGAGGAGGAGGTGTCGCCGATGCTGGCGGACACCGTCCTTCCCGTACCCACCGAACTGCACCGCCTGGTCGACCTGATCGGCGAGCGCCACGCCGTGGACTTCGTCGCCTTGCCGGACACACTGAGCGGGCACCGGAAGAACTGGTTCCGGGCGATCATCCAACCGAATCGCCCGATCGGGTTCGAGCGGTTCGAGCCCGGCCCCGCCTACACAGCCTTCTTCGAGGGCAGCGAGGGCAGCGTGGGCAGCGGGAGCAGCGAGGGCAGCGTGGCCGGCGCGGCCGGCGGAGACAGCGAGGGTAGCGAGGGCAGCGAGGACAGCCGGCGGGGGCAGGCCCCATGGCTCGATCGGCTGGAGCGGGCGACCACGACGGAGCAGCCCGACTGGCAGGGCCTCGCCCACGAACTGCTGCCGGCCGCCCTGCTTGCCGAGGTACGCGCCAGGACGGTGACCGACCCGGTGGAGTTGCTGATCTCCGGCCACTCCGCGTTGAGCCTGTTGCCGTGGGCGGCACTGCGGATCGACGACGCGGGCACACCGCTGGTCGAGCGGGCGGTGATCGCCCAGTGTCCGACGCTGACCTGCCTGTCGTACCGGCGACCGCCCGTGGTGACCGGCCCCGCGCTGGTCCGGCTCGTCTCGGTGGCCGAGGGTGGGGTGAACATCGACCAGGAGCGGCTGGCCTGGGACCTGGGCGAGGAGCGGGGGCGGGTGCGGCTCAGCCGATGCGCGGCGGACCGCGCGTCGTCGCCCGTCGCGCTGGATGCCGACGTGCCGGCGGCCCTCGCGGATTCGACCGCCGGCTGGGGGTTCGTGCATGTCGCGGCGCACGGTGGCGGCCAGGGGCTGGGACAGTACCTCCAACTTCCCCGGGAACTCACGGCGGCGCAGGCGCTGGGTATGAAGTGGCCGGCCTCGGTGCTGATGGCGTCGTGTCATGTCGGGCGGTTGGTGAATCCCGAGGACGCCGAGCCGTTGAGCTTCGTCATGGCACTACTGACCGGCGGTTCGCGGTGTGTGGTCGCCGGGATGGACTGGATTCCTGACGTGTGGACCGGCCGGGCGGCCGGCCGGATCGTGGACGCCGTACGGGATGGCTCGGTCCGCCTGGACGTCGCGCTACGGGCCGTCCAGCTCGGCTCCGCCCGCCAGCCCAACGCCAGGTGGGCCTTGTTGAGCGCCTACGTCCGATGATCCTGCCGGGGTAGCTGGCCGCTGATCCTCCCGGGGTGGCAGGCCGCGCACCGGACCGTTGGTGCGGTGCGCCCGCCAAGGTATCCGACGTCGCCGTGGTCGCGGGATCAGCCGGCGGGCGGTGGACGGGCCGGGCCGTCGGGAGCGTAGCCAGACGGCAGCGGCGAGGATCGACCCGAGCCCGGCGCTGGTCAGCAGGGCCCACCAGGGGTGGAGCGGGCGGTGGAGGACCAGGTGGGCGAGGGCCTGGGCGCAGAGCCAGCCGGTGCTCGCGCCGAGCGCGCTGGCCGCCAGGTAGTCGACCGATCGCAGTGGTAGGTCGCGCGGTACCCGCCGGGACAGTCGCAGCACGATGGTGGGCAGGGCCAGGGCGAGCGCGCCGAGGGAGGCGATGATCGGCAACTGGAGTACGCGTGGGATGGGCAGGACGGTGCCGAACGCCTGCACCGCGGCGAGGATCATCAGGATGGAGCTGATGACGGAGGCCTGGACGAGTTGGAGTTGCTGCTGATGGGTGCCGAGACCACGCTGGACCGCGACTGCGGTCAGGGCGGAGATCTTCTCGGCGCGTTCCTGGGAGATCTCCAGGTAGGCGATGTCGTCGGCCAGCCGCTCACACACCGATTGCGCCAGGGCCAGGTCGGCGGCGAGTGGCCCGGGGGCCGCAGGGTCGAGTGAGACGGTGGCGCGCAGGTTCGCTTCTGCCGCCTCGATGCCTCGGGCCGTTTTCCGTAGCTGGGCGAGCGTGAAGATGACGCCGTGCGTGCGTACCTGGAGGTCGGTGAGGCTGGCGTCGGCCGCGACCAGTTGGCCGGGCGCGGTGGTCGCGGATTTGTGCAGGTCCAGCAGATCGTCGACGGTGTTGTCCATTTCCAGTCGCAGCCGTCGGATCGCTGTGGCGCTCGCCCGATGGTCGGCGTGTTGGTATCGGAGCTTCGCGGCGTCGAGTAGGTATTGGACGAATGGCCCGAGCTCCCGATCTCCGGGGGTCCAGGCGAAGGCGTCCAGCGCCAGTTCGGCGCTCTGCTCGGCGACCAGGACGAATCGGCGTTGCCGGGCTGGGGACGTGGGCACCTCCCAGATCAGGAAGCCCTCGGTTGTTCGCGACCGATGCCGGGTCCAGGCACCTTCTCCGACCTCGGGGAACTCGCCGCCGAGGGTTTTCTCGATCGCCACGATCGTCTCCGGGTCGAGTGGGGCGTCCACCAGCCCCATGTAGACCCGGGCGCTGCCCAGGTGGTCGGTGCCCGGTGCCACTCGATCCAGCAGGGCCAGTTCGCTGTCCATGGCGGCCCAGGTGCGGTCCGGATCCTGCGGTGCCAGTAACACGGTGAGGCAGGCGGCGTCGCCCGTGCTCGACAGCGCCGCCTGGTGCACGGGTATGTCCTCCGTGGACCGCTTCGCGTAGCCGAGCACAGCCAGCCCGCCGGTGGGTACGTCGACGCCGAGCGCCAGGGTGGCGCTGTCCGTGTCCGACCGCATTTCCAGGGTGGCGACGAGGTGTTGCCAGGTGTCGAGCAGGGCCGGGGTGACGGTGGGTTGGTCGAGTCGGGTGAACTCGTGCGTCAGCAGGGCGCGACTAACGAACATCTGCGGCACTCGGTCGGGTGTCGCTGCCCTGACCGTCCCGGTCAACCCGGATGATCACATCGGTGATGAGGGGGATGACCTCGTTGATCCGTGGCTCGATCCTGCGGGGGGCGGCGGTCAGCCTCGGGTCGTCCATGCTCATGACCGGTGCCCGAGCCCCGGGCACGATCGCCTCGAACTGTTCGACGACGTCATCGAGGTCGCGCAGATCCGGTGCGGTGAGCGCGGCAGCCAGGTCGTCCACCGCTTTCGCCGCGAGTTGCCAATCGTCCGGAGTGAGCCGCCAGTTGGCGGCGGCTTCGAGGAGGTTTCTCAACATGACCAGGTCTCGGTACAGTTGTTTCGCCATGCTCTCCCCATTGCGATGATCGCTTGCGGTGAATGCTAGCAGCGCTGGTCAACATGGACGCTTGTGTTCTTCCGGGCGGGATGTCAATGCCCGGTGTGGTCGGATATCGGACGAGGTCGATCCGACTATTGATGCGGTTGCTTGAGTCGGCGAGTATTGCTGGACCAAATCAAGCGGGAAAGGGCCGAACTGTCGTGATGAGTGTGGAGCAACTCCGCGATTACTGCCCGAAGATTCGCCGGCACCAACTGACCGTCGACGAACAGCTGATCGACATGATAGAGGCGGACGTCCAGGAGTACCGCAGCTATCTTCGTGACCCTCGGCCCCAACTGCCACCGGCGGAGTTGGCGGAGCTGCTGCCGCTGATGGGCTGGCTGATCCTGGAAGCGTCACTGTCGCGACTGTGGGAGATCACGGCCGGCTACGAGGTGCTGAGTGGCCCGCAGCGGGACCGAAGCGAGGCCGCCGTCGAGCTGATCGCGCGGGCGGGGGACGCCGCTAGGTCGTTGCCGTGGCCCGAGTTCGCGCCACGGGCACTGGGGGCGATCCGTGCCCAGGCGCTCGCCGCCTCGAAACGGGACACCGAGAGCGGCTACGACGACGCCTGGATTCTCCACCAGGAGGCCAAGGCGAAGCACGCCAGCTATCTGGACAGCCACGGCACCGACCCGGCCCGCGAGCGCTACGTTCGCGACCTCGGTGAGGTGTTGTTGCAGCTCGCGTTGGCCGAGACGGGCACGGCCTGCCGTACGGCGGAACGCGTGCTCGGGCGATGGGCCGAGGGCAAGGTGGAGGGGACCTGGACCGAGGCGGACAGTGCTCGTTGGACGCAGCGCATGTATCGCCAGTTGGCCGACGGAGCCGCGATCGGTGCCCGAGCCCTGGACATCGCCCGGGGCATCGAGGAACGTTGGGGCTTCACGCACTACGTGAGCGAGGATCGCCTGGCCCTGCCGACGAGCTACCGGCTACCCGCGATCATGACGGCTCGGGCCATCCTGCTGATGATCTCGATGAGCCCGGAGATGGAGGCGCTGGGCCGGCTGCCGGGCGACGGCTTCGAGACCTGGGCTGAGGCGCGGGCCGACCTGCTGAAGCGCTTCGAGGATGCCTATCGCTACATCGAGCGGCCGGTGCACAACGAGAACGGCGAGCCGTGGCCCCTGCTCGGGGACCACGAACGGTCGGTGGTCCAGCTTCGTCTACACCTCGCGTTGCTCGCGCCGGGATACGACTTCGCGGCGGATAGCGTCTTCGATCCGTGTGTCGCGGCCAATCCGCTCGACGATGACGCGGTGACGGCGATGTCGAGCTGGCTCGCCGCAGTCGGTGACGACGGTGGGCAGCGCGGGGACGCGAACGTGGTAGGCAGCGCCACCAAGCCGAGCTTCATCAGGTCGGTCGAGACCGTACGCGAGGCGCTCGGCGGGTCGAGCGGGTATGCCCAGTGGCGCCGCGACTGGTTCGAACTCGACCGGTACTGCGACGAGGACGGCCGTCGGGAGCGGGTGGACCAGGCGCTGGGCGATGCCGAGGAGTGACCCCCCGATGGACATCGAAGCTGTCATGGACTATCTGGTGGAGCACAGGGATCCCCACCTGCCTCCCAGGGCCCCGGCAAAGTCGTCAGGTGATGCCGAGCAGTGCCACCGGGCGGGTGCTGTCGCGGGCGTGATGTCGGTTGGCGGCGGCGATGTTGGTGACTCCGGTCAGGCGTAGGGCGTCGATCGCGGCGTTGCGTAACGCGGCCATGACCTCGGGTCCGGTGCCGGTGCGGATCTGGCTGCGGTCTTCGTCGTAGGTGACGTCGCGTACCCAGTGGATTCTGTTCTCGATTGACCAGTGCCCGCGGATCAAGCTGGCCAGTTGTGCCGGTTGTGCCTGGTGGACGCGGAGATCGGTGATGGCGTAGACGGTCTCGGTGGTGAAGTTTTCGGCTGGTCGAGGCGGCGTCTGCGGCGGCGGATCTGGATGGCTTGGGCGGCGTGCGGGAAGTCGATGCCGGTGGAGATCGTCAGGATCTTCAGGCTGCGGATCTCGCGGCGGCCGTGTCCGCGATCGGTGTCGCGGGTGGCTTCTGGGACTGCCCGCCAGGGCAGCGTGGTGAACTGGGCGTGCAGGTGGGGCTGGTTGCCTTTGACGGTCAGGATCCAGTGCGCGCCGCGTTGCGCGAGGTAGGTGACGTGCTCGCGTTGGCAGTGCAGGGCGTCGGCGGTGATCACGGTGTCGCGCAGGTCGCTGATCTGGTCGAGCAGCGGCGCAAATCGGGTAATCTCGTTGGTCTTGCCGTCGACGTCGATGCTGGCCTGGACCACGCCGGTGGCCTGGTCGCAGGCGGTCATCGTGCGCCGAGCGGCGGTCTCGGTGTTGCGGGAGCCGCGCAGGGTCTTGCCGTCGATGGCGATCGCCCGGCCGGCCGTCTAGGTGGTGGCGGTGGCCCGACCGGCGAGCCAGACACTGATCGCCGCGGTCAGTAGCTGCGGGTCCATGGCCTGCAACAGCCGACGGATCATCGCCTCCGACGGGCGCCGGTCGGCAGCCATGCCCAGGGCGAGCGCCGTTGCCGCCGGCACGTCGGCGACCCATTCGGCGATCGCGGCGTACGAGCGGTAGCCGGCGACCACGGCACATACGGCTGCGGTGACCACGACCGTCAGCCGATGCCGGACACCTCGCCTGGCAGGTGGATCAGGCGGAGAGGCGAGCGCTTCGGGCAGCCCACCAGCGGTTTCGGCAACGGTTAGAGCCGGTGCGCAGGACAGGGACGAGATCAGCGATGATGGCAGCGTGGGCATGACTCACTTTGGGCGATCAGCATGGCGTAGAGAACCTTGATGATCTTCTGAGACCCTCGCCCTCCCCACCGGTCGTCACCTCCACGAAGACTCCGCCAGCCCCTCCAACGATCACATCATTCGGAGATCTCGAAGTCTTTGGCGATCTGCGCGATCGTCACGCCCGGCTCGTGATGGCGGGCCACGCGCACGACGTCCTCGCGGAACTCCTTGGGACGGGACTTGGGCACGGGAGACATCCTTTCAGCAGCGCCACACAGCGCTACAAGTCAGGTGTCACCTATCCGTACAGCAGACCCGGCCGGGGCCGGTGACCGTGCGTGGACAAGTCAGCTCAAAGGTACGAGACCATTCAGACCAAGGGTCACACGCACGGCCACCAGACCACAGCCCAGCACAATCAGGCCGCGACAGCGATCCTCGCAGTCAGCCCAGGGTCGCTCGGATGACAGCGGCGTCCCCGTCCAGTTCCAGCAGGCGTACGACCCACCCTCCTGGTTCGGGTTCGGCTCCGGGTTGGTCGCATCCGACTCGCCCGCCGCCGTCGGCGTGTATCGCCACAGTGCACCCGGGCCCTGCCATGAAGCCGCCACCGCCGCCCCTGCCATTGGCGTCGGTCAGTCGCACCCTGACACCGCCATCCTCCACGGAGGACGACACCGTCCACCTGCCGAGTGGGAATTTGACCGAACCGGAGAAGGACACTTTGCAGTCGCCGTCGGCACACGCCGTGTACTTGGTGCCGCCCCCGCTCGGCGCCTCCGTCCTCTGTGCCGCTTCGGTCTCCCGTGACTTGTCCGCGGTGGGGGAGGAAGATGCGGAAGGTTCGGCGTCACGGGGACTTGGGGGGGAAGCAGCGCGGGAGGCGGTCGCGGTAGCGGCGGTGTCAGGGCTCGACCACGTGGCATCGGAGGACGATTCCGCCTTGGAGTCGCAGCCGGCTACGGTCAAGACCAGCAGTAACGCTCCGATCGCTGTGCGTTTTGCGGAGGAAAGTCGGCAATGCTGCATGCGCGGAGTCTAGTGGCCCGACTTTGCCGGAGCCCTGACCTGCCTCCCGGATACCTTTCCGAGCAACTCTTGTCGCTTTCGTGGATCGTCGATGTCGATGAGGGCGCTCGGATCTGGCTGATTCGGTGAAGAGGAAGTTTCCATCAATGGCGCCAGATGTGGATAGCTGGCCGAAGAGTTGGCATCGCGCCTGGACTGCCCGTGAAGAGCGCTCGGGTGGTGGCGTTGCGCCGTCGGCGAGACGTTTGATCGAAGCGCCTATCGCTATGAGTTCGATTGGCGCTGAGAAGGTTCCTCGCCTTGGTGTGTATGGCCGCCATGCTCCGTCGTGCCGCGCAGGCGTAGGGCGTCCTGGAATCCGGGCTGCCCGCTCTGAGGTGCAGTCAACCCGTATGCAGCGGTGCTCTTACCTGCTCGTGGTAGCTTTTACTCATGCAAGTAAACAGTGGTCCGTCGAACCGTCGTACCGTCACCAACGAGGCCCGGCGGGCGCAGATCATCGCGTACGCGATCGAGACCATCGCCGAGCTGGGCTACGCCGGTGCGTCCTTCGCGCAGATCGCCAAGCGTGCCGGGCTGAGCAGCACCCGGCTGATCTCTTACCACTTTGCCGGCAAGGACGAGCTGATGGTCGAGGTGATGCGGACGGTGCTGGCGGAGTTCGCAGCCTTCGTGCAGCGCCACGCGGTGGCCGACACCATCGCCGGTGAGTTGCGTGCGTTGATCGAGGCCAACGTGGACTTCATGCGTGAGCATCGCGCCCACCTGGTGGCGCTGAACGAGATCGCCGCCAACGCGCGTGGCACCGGCGAGGTCGCCGCGCAGACAACGGCGATCGCCGAGTCCGATCTTGCCGGGTTGGCGGAACTCCTCCGCCGGGGACAGCGTGCCGGCGAGTTCCGGGAGTTCGACACCCGGGTCCTCGCGGTGGCGGTGCTCGCGCTGCGGGACGCGGTCGTCGCCCAACTCGCCAAGGACCCCCATCTGGACCTCGCGCCCTACCGGCGGGAGTTGGCGACGCTAGTCGACCTGGCGACCAGGAAGGAGACGTCATGACAGTGACGGGCTACCGGAGCGCACTGGCCGCCGTACTGGCCGGGCTCATCGTCACGACCACAGCCACGGCAGCCACAGCGGCCACAGCCACGGCAGCCACAGTCACAGCGGCTACCGGCATCGAGGGGGACAGGATGGAGAGCAACGACAGCATCGTGGTGCGTACCGAGGGTGGTCCGGTGCGCGGTTGGCGGACCGGCGAGCACCGAAAGTTCCAGGGCATTCCGTACGCGGCACCGCCGACCGGTGAGCTGCGCTGGCGGGCGCCGCAGCCGGTCGTACCGTGGCAGGCGCCCCGGGATGCCACCAAGCCGGGCAGTCCCTGCCCACAACTGCCATCGTCCTACGCGGACGTGAGTAGCGTCGACGAGGACTGTCTGTTCCTCAACATCACCGCGCCGCGAGACGCGTACCGGGGTGCTCACAAGCCCGTGCTGGTGTGGATCCACGGCGACGGTGCGGTCGGGGCCGGGCACTTCTTCGACGCCGACCGGCTGGCTGCCGACGGCGACAGTGTCGTCGTCACCATCAACTACCGGCTCGGCGTGTTCGGTGGCTTCGGCCTGCCGGGACTCGCCGGCAGTGGGACCTTCGGCCTCCAGGACCAGCAGGCGGCGCTGCGCTGGGTACGGCGCAACATCGCCGCCTTTGGTGGTGACCCGGGCAACGTGACCCTCTTCGGGGTCTCCTACGGGGCAACGGCCACCACCGCACACCTGACCGCACCGGGATCGGCGGGCCTGTTCGACCGGGCCATCGTCGAAAGCGGTTTCGCCCTGATGGACATGCCGGCCGAGTCGATGCACCCGGGCGGCGAGGCGCTGCCCTGGTGGGCTTGGCGGCCGGAAGCGGAAGTCGCCGAGATCGGTGCCTGGGTGGCCGGGGAACTCGGCTGTGACCCGAGCGAGCCGGCCCAGGCCGTGGCCTGCCTGCGTACCCTGCCAGTCGAAAGGCTGCTGGAGTTTCCGCAGGTGATGAACATTTTCCAGAGCATGGCGTACGGCGGTCAGACCCTGCCGGACCTGCCGGCGCAGGCATTGCGGGCCGGTCGGTTCCACCGGGTCCCGGTCATCTCCGGGGCCACCCGCGACGAGCACCGTACCTTCGTCGGGATGTTCCGGGTGCTCGCCGGCCATCCGGTTTCCGCTGCGGACTATCCGAAGTTGCTGGCCCAGGCGTTCGGATCAGAGCAGGTTCCGGCGATCATGCTGAACTATCCGTTGACCGATGCTGAGTCGCCCAGCCTGACCTGGGCCCGGGTCCTCACCGACCGGCTCTGGGCGAAGTCCACCTTCGAACAGAACCAGTTGTTCGCCACCAGGATGCCGACCTACGCCTACGAGTTCGCCGACCCGTTCCCGCCGGTCTCCCTGCCGTTCCCGCCGGACTTCCCGCCGGGCGCCTACCACGCCGCGGACACGTCGTACGTCTTCCGGGACGAGCAGTTCACCTCGGCCGCCAGCCTCGAACAGCTCCGGCTCTCCGATCGGATGATCAGCTACTGGAGCAACTTCGCCCGTACCGGTGATCCGAACGGTCCCGGCCTGCCCCGCTGGTCGCGGTTCGACGGTCGCCAGCCGGTGCCGTACGTCCAGTCGTTGGCCCCCGGCTGCATCGGGGCAGTCGACTACGCGGCGGAGCATCGCCTGGCCTTCTGGACCAGCCAGCACCAGCCCGCCACGGCCGCCAGCCAGCACCGGCCCGCCACGGCCGCCAGCCCGCACCAGCCCGCCAGCTAGCTCTACGGTCGGTCCCGGTCCAGCCGCTCGGTGATCCGGGCGGCTGGTGCCGGCATGCCCAGATGCCAGCCCTGGCCGGCGTCACAACCGATGGCCCGGAGGCGCTCGACCTGGTTGGCGGTCTCCACCCCCTCGGCGGTGACGGTCAGACCGAGGGCGTGCCCGAGCGAGACCATGGTCGCCAGGATGCGCTCGTCGACGTGGCTCGCCGGATCGTCCGCCGGCGCGCGTAGACCCGCCACGAAGGACCCGGCCACCTTCAGCTCGTTGACCGGCAGGTCCCGCAGGTAGGCGAGGTTGGAGTAGCCGGTGCCGAAGTCGTCGATGGCGATCCGCACCCCGAGGTCGGCCAGGGTACGCAGGGCGTGCACCGGCTCTCCCGCGGTGCTCATCATCGCGCTTTCGGTGATCTCCAGTTGCAGCCGTTCAGGGGGTAGCCCGGTCTGTTCCAGCACCCGGACGACCTCGTTCACCAGCCCGGGATCGTGCACCTGCCGTACGGCCAGGTTGACGCTGACGAACGGGGGCGGGCCGTATCGGCTGGTCCAGCCGCTCGCCTCCCGGCAGGCTTCGGCGAGCACCCAGCCGCCGAGCCGGACGATGAACCCGGTCTCCTCGGCCAGCGCGATGAAGGCGTCCGGCCGGAGCAGACCCAGTTCGGGATGCCGCCAGCGGATGAGCACCTCGACCCCGAGCACCCCACCGTCGGTGAGCGAGGCCAGCGGCTGGTAGTCGAGGAAGAACTCGCCCCGGTCCAGGGCGTCGGGCATCGCCGCGGAGAGCGCGTACCGGAGTTGTTCCTGCTCGTTGCGTTTGGTGTCGAACACCTCGCACCGTCCCCGCCCGGCGGTCTTGGCCCAGCGTAGGGTGACGTCCGCCGCCCGCATGATCTCGGTTGGGGTGGCGTCGTCGACCGGTCGTTCGACGATGCCGACGCTCGCGGTGACACTGAGCAGATGACCATCCACGTACGACGGTTCGCGGCTGGCGGCCAGGGCACGTTCGGCCACCGTCAACATGTGGGCGGTGCCGGTGGACTCCTCGACGAGGATGGCGAACTTGTCGCCGCCCAACCGGGCGACGACATGCTCGCCCACGTCGCGGCGTAGCCGCTCGGCGACCGCCACCAGGAGCCGGTCACCGACCTGGTGGCCCCGGGTGTCGTTGATCTCCTTGAACCGGTCGAGGTCGACGAAGCAGACACCCACGCGTGCGTCCGTTCGGAGTGGCCGGGCGATCACGGCGGCGAGCCGGTCGGTGAAGAGCGCCCGGTTGGGCAGGTCGGTGAGTGGATCGTGGGTGGCCTGATGTCGGAACCGGGACTCGCTGTCCCGCAGCGCCTGCTCGGCGTGCTCCCGGGCGACCATCCCGGCCTGCCGGATGGACTCCTGTTCGTCGAGGGTACGGTCGCGTAGTGCGCGGGCGTATCCGGTCGCGATGCTGGCCAGTAGCCGGGCCAACCGGTCCTCGATGTCCTCTCCGGAGAGACCGAGGTCGCGCAGCAGTCGCAGGTGGATGATCTCGATGGTGCGGCCGAGTCCTTCGGCGGAGGCGATGTGGTGGGTGACGAGGTCGGTGCCGACCTTGATGCCGACCCGGGGGTCGAATGGTTCGGCGTGCAGTGACCGCGCCAGCCGGATGGTCAGCCGGCGGAGAAAGGCTTCAAGCTGGGCCGGGGTCATCGGGATGTAGCTGGTGTCGTCCACCGCCTTGCCCCAGGCGCGGGCGAAGGCGCTCGCCCCGGGCTGTACCGAGGCCGTGGTCCGTTTCTGGTCAGTCACCGAGCCGGCCCACTCCACCGAGGAAGGCGGCACGCTCGGCGTGCTCCGCGCCCTCCGGGCAGTCGGACCGCCACTGCGGTACCCATACCAGGCCAGGCTCGACCAGGTCGAAGCCGTCGAAGAACTTGCCGATCTCGGTTCGACCACGGGGGGCCAGGTGGTTGTCGGTACGTTGGTAGACCGTCTCGGCATCGCGCCGTTCCGTGTTGGTCCGACCGTCGTCGCTGGCCTGGGAGAGGACCAGGTAACTGCCGCGTACGAGGGTCCGCCGGATGGTGCGTAGGAGACCGGCCGGGTCGTCGGCGTCGGGGATGAAGTGCAGGACCGCGACGACCAGGACCGCGATGGGCTGGTCGAAGTCGAGCAGCCCGCGTACGTCCGGATGGGTCAGGATGTGGTCGACGCGACGTAGATCCTCGTGGATCACCGTCGCCCGGTCGTTGCCGCGCAGGATCTGCCGGCTGTGCGCCACCGCCACCGGATCGATGTCAACGTATACCACCCGGGCTTCCGGGGTCACCTGTTGGGCGATCTCGTGCACGTTGCCGACCGTGGGGATCCCGGAGCCGATGTCGAGGAACTGTCGGATGCCGGCCTTGACCAGGTATTGCACGGTCCGGCGCAGGAAGGCCCGGTTGGCCTGGGCCATCAGGGGTGCATCGGGAACCGCGTCGATCAGCACCTGCGCGGTGCTTCGATCGACCGCGAAGTTGTGCGAACCGCCCAGGTAGTAGTCGTACATGCGGGCCACGCTGGGCCGCTCGATGTCGATCTTCTCCGGTGCCCAGTCCGGCCGCTGCATAGCTGCCCCTTTTGCGCGGTACGCGACACTTTGTTGCCTGCCAGGTGTTCCCCGGTATTCTGCCCGTCGCGTGCCCGACTATCCAGAGCGATGCAAGTTCGTCCAGCCGCATCTGTCGCGGAGACGGGTAGCAGCGTTCGCGAGTGCGGGTGACAGCGTCTGCGGCTGGCGGGGTCAAGCAGCGGCGATGCCGCCGCCGCGGACCCGGACCGGCCGGCGCGATGAGATATATCGATTGCTTGTTCCGCCCGGTGTCGCGGTCGGTCCGGGCCGAGCCCTGCCCGACCGCGACAGTGGTCAGAACTTCGGCGCGTCGGGTGCTTCGAGCAGCCCCAGCCGCAGCGCGGTCATCAGGGCCTGGGCGCGGTTGGCCGCCCCCAGCTTCTCGTAGAGCTTGGAGATGTGGGTCTTGGCCGTCGACTCGCTGACGAAGAGCTGCTTGGCGATGCCGGCGACGCTCATCCCGTCGGCGAGCAGGCGCAGCACCTGGCCCTCGCGGGGGGACAGCTGCGGGCCGGAGGGGGCCAGCCGACGCTTCATCGCCTCGGCCAGGTCGGCGGCGGTGAATGCGCTCGGGGAGGAGGCGGCGTGTCGGGCCGCGGCGACCACCTCGTCAGCCGGCGCGGTCTTGGGTACGAAGGCACTCGCCCCGGCTTCGAGAGCACCGAAGAGCTGGTCGTCACCGGCGTACATGGTCAGCACGACGATGCCCATCGTGGCGCTGGACTTACGCAGGGCGCGGGTGGCCTCCAGGCCGCTACCGTCCGGCAGGCGAAGATCCATGATCACGACGTCGGGCTGCAGGGCGCCGGCCTGCCGGACCCCCTCCGCGGCGGTGGCGGCCTCGCCGACGACCTCGAACTGCCGATCCCGCTCGAAGGCGTGGCGCAGTCCCTTGCGGATCAGATCGTGATCATCCACAAGCAGGACCTTGGTACGGGTCGTCGGCGTGGGGCTGGTGGTCATGCTCGGGTTACTCCCCTTCTGGTGCGGTGACGCTATCGCGGACGCTATCGCGCCGGGGCAAGGTTCCGAGTACCACCGCCACGGTCGTGCCGCTGGGGCGTCGCGGTCTGATCTCCAGGCGGCCTCGGATACGTTCCGCTCTCTCCGCCATGATCGCAAGCCCGTAGCGCCCGTCGGGCCGCTGGTCAGCTATGCCCTGACCATCATCCGACACTTCGATCTGTGCGAACGGCGGGTCGACGGCACAGGTTACCCACAAATTGGTGGCCTGTGCGTGTTTACGGGCGTTGGTGATCGCCTCTTGCGCGATGCGGAGCATTTCGGCCTCGGTGGCGGCGGGCAACCGGGCAGTGGACTCGTCGAGGGAAAGGTGCACCCGGAGTCCGGCCGACGCGCCCACCGTCCGGGCGTACTCGGCGATCGCGGCGGCCAGCCCACCGTGCCGGTCCACCTCGCTGCGCAGCTCGAACAGGCTCAACCGCAGCTCGGTGATCACCCGGGTGACCTCGCCGCGCAGCGTACGCAGCTCCTCGGCGGTCTCCTTGGCGTCGTCGGGCAGGGTGGCCAGCGCGTTGTCGATGCCGTACCCCACCATCACGAGTTCCTGGGCGACCCCGTCGTGGATCTCCCTGGCCAGCCGCTGCCGTTCCTCGTTGGTGGCCAGCGATCGGACCTCGTCGAAGAGCAGCGCGGCCTCCAGCCGCAGCGCGGCCGGCCGGGTCAACGCGGTCACCTGGTCCACCACCGCGGCCGGGTACGCCCCTGCCACGTCCGCCTCCAGGGTGACCAGGCCGACCGTACGCACCCCGGCGACCAGTGGTACGACCAGCGCAGAGACCTCCGGACCGGAGTGGGAGCGGGACTGGGAACGGTGGGCCGTCTGCGGCTGCTGGGTGGCCCAGGCATCGGCGATGGCCGAGTCGGCGTCGAGCGTGGTCTCCCAGTCGACCCGGTCCACCCCGACCTGGGCGAGCACCACCAACCGCCCACCGCCGCTGGCCGAGAGCACGGCCCCCCGGTCGGTACGGGCCACCGTACGCAACTCCTCCAGCAGGTGCTCGGAGATGCCACCCGGGTCGAGGGTGGCCCCGGGCAGTTGCCGGGCGACGCTGCGCAGTTGGGTGAGCAGTCGGGTCGCCTCGGCGTACGGCTGGGGCTTGCTCTCGCCCCGGACCTGCATGATCCGTTGCAGGGTGCTGGCCGCGATCGTGCCGAGCACGGCCAGGGTCAACCACTGGGCGCAGACGGCGAGGTAATTGGCCTGCTCAAGCTGTCGGCCGGCGGCGGTCTCGGTGACCAGCCCGCTGACGACGAGCGCGACGGCGGCGACGCCGAGCAGGGCCGCACCCTCTCGTACCCGTCGGTTCATGGCGGTCACGGTGAGCGGCACGGCCAGGTAGGGGAGCATCGCCGCCGCACCGAGGTTGCTGCCCTGGACCGCCGAGGCGGCCACCTGGCTGGCCGCCATCGCGACGATCACCACCTCGGCGAACCGGCCGAGCGGGGCGAGGATCCGATGCCGTGGAGCGATCACGGCGGGAATGCCGGCCCCGGCGAGCAGGGCGATCCACCAGAGCTGGGTCACGTCCCGGGTGGCGATCAGGGTCAGTAGGGCGACCAGACAGAGCATCACCACCCGGGCTGCTACCGCCAGCGGGTGCAGGAACGGCAGGGGGACTGTCGATGCGGGCACCTGACGGATCGTAGTCAGCTTCCGTAGATCGCGGCGATTTCCGCCGCGTGCTTTCTGTGTACGACGTCCCGCTTGACCTTCATCGACGGGGTCATCTCGCCGGTGGCCTCGCTGAAGTCGCCGGAGAGGATCCGGAACGACTTGATTGCCTCGGCGCGGGAGACCAGCTGGTTGGCGGAGTCGACGGCGCTCTGCACCTCGGCCCGCAGGATCGGGTCCTCGGCCAGTTCGGCGACCGGAGTGCCGGCCGGATGCCCGTGACCGGCCAGCCAGTTCGGCCAGGCCTCCTCGTCGATGGTGATCAGCGCGGCGATGAACGGCTTCCGGTCACCGACCACCACGCACTGGCTGATCAGCGGGTGCGCGCGGACCGGATCCTCCAGCACCGCCGGGGCCACGTTCTTGCCGCCCGCGGTAACGATGATCTCCTTCTTTCGGCCGGTGATGGACAGGTAGCCGTCCCCGTCGAGTTCACCGAGGTCACCGCTGTGGAACCAGCCGTCGTCGGTCAGCGCCGAGGCGGTGGCCTCGGGGTTGCGCCAGTAGCCCTGGAACACCAGGTCACCCTTGATCAGGATCTCGCCGTCGTCGGCGATACGGACGGTCACCCCGGGCAGGGGCCGGCCGACCGTACCGATCCGGGTGTGGGTGGGCAGGTTGGCGGCGGCGGCCGGCGAGGTCTCGGTCAGCCCGTAGCCCTCCACCACGGGCACCCCGATGCCCCGGAAGAAGTGGCCCAGCCGGGCGCCCAGCGGTGCGCCGCCGGAGATCGCGTCCCGGCACCGGCCGCCGAGCGCGTCCCGCAGCTTGCGGTAGACCAGCCGGTCGAACAGCGCGTGCTGGAGGCGCAGCCACAGGCCCGGCCCGGACGGGGTGTCCAGCGCCTCGCTGTAGGCGACGGCCACCTGCTCGGCCCGGTCGAAGATCTTGCCCTTGCCCTCGGCCTGGGCCTTCTGACGGGCCCCGTTGTAGACCTTCTCGAAGACCCGAGGGACCGAGAGGATGAAGGTGGGGCGGAACCGCTGGAGTTCGGGGACCAGGTTCTTGACGTCGGCGCTGTGCGCCATCGTCGACCGGGTGTGTACGACACCGATCTGGATCAGCCGGGCGAACGAGTGGGCCAGGGGCAGGAACAGCAGGGTCGAGGCGCCCGGGTTGAACAGGTTGGGCAGCACCGGTACGGCGTTGGCGATGTCCGCGTACATGTTGCGGTGGGTCAGCACGCAGCCCTTGGGCCGACCGGTGGTGCCGCTGGTGTAGATGATCGTGGCGGGGTCGGAGGACCGAAGGTTCGTGCGCCGTTCGTCGATCTGGGCCGGGTCGACCGAGCTGCCCTGCTCGATGAGCCTGACCAGGTCGCCCGCATCGATCTGCCACACCTGGCCGAGGTCGGGCAGGCGGTCCCGGATCTCTGCCACGCACTGGGCGTGGCCGTCGGTCTCCACCAGGCACGCCACCGCGCCCGAGTCGGAGAGGATCCAGGCCACCTGTTCGTCGCTGGAGGTCTCGTAGATCGGCACGGTCACCGCGCCGGCCGCCCAGATCGCATAGTCGAACAGGGTCCACTCGTAACGCGTCTTGCTCATCAGCCCGACCCGCGCGCCCGGTGCGATGCCGGCCGCGACCAGCCCCCGGGCGACCGCGGCGACCTCGTCGCGGAACTGGCGGCAGGTGACGTCCACCCAGCCGTCAGTCCCCTCCGATGCCCGCCGGACGAACTGCACCGCGTCCGGTGCCGTCTCGGCGTTGTCCCAGACCGGATCGGTCAGGTTGGCCGCTTCACCGATGGTGACGACCGGTGGCACGGAGAACTCACGCACCTGCACTCCTCGCGCTCGTACTGGGCCGGTCTGCCGTCCTGGGTGACGGGGCCCGCCGTCGGCCGGTGGGGCTTGCGCCGCCGTCGACGACAGGTCCGGCACTGCCGAACCTACCCGCCCACCCGCGCGGGCTGTTCAGGCAGGTTGCCTGGTAGGCGGCGGGAACCGGCGAGTCGGGACGATCCGGCCGGCTGGACCGGCCGGATCACCGGGTAGCCTGCCCCACATGACGGACTTCTCCACCCAGTCGATCGTCATCGCCGCACCTCCCGAACGGGTCGCGGCGGTGATTTGCGACTTCGCGCGCTACCCGGAGTGGACCGAGGCCGTCAAGAGCGTCGAGGTGGTGCAGGAGTACGAGGACGGCTACGCCAGTCAGGTCCGGTTCGTGCTCGACGCCGGCGTCCTGACCGACGAGTACACGCTGGCCTACGAGTACGCCGAGGACATCTCGCGGATCCAGTGGCACCTGGCGGCTCCCTCGAAGATGCAGAAGGCCCAGGACGGGTCGTACGACATCGAGGACAACGGTGACGGCACGTCGACGGTGACCTACACCCTGGCGGTCGATCTCTCGGTCGGCATGCTCGGGATGTTCCGACGCAAGGCCGAGAAGATGATCATGGATGCCGCGTTGAAGCAGCTCAAGCAGCGGGTGGAGACATCCGCTACGGCGCAGTGAGCCGCTCGTGACGAGCACCGCCCGGGCAGAGGAGCCGAACATGGGAGGAATCGACCCGGGTACGGCCCGGGAGGAGGCCGAGCGCCTGGTCACCACGGCCCTGGCTGCCGTCCGGCTGGCCGCCGCCGGGACCGCCGGTGGTGGCAGCGAGTCCGGCCCGTCCGGTCCGTTGGGCTCACTCGGCTCGTTCGGCGACATGATCTCGGGCGTACTGGGGCCTCCCCCTGCCGGACCCCCGGCGGCGGGTGCCGGTGCCTCGGCTGGCCCCGAGCCCTCGGTGGAGGGCGACGCTTCAGAGACCGCGAGGGCGGGTGCCGTGCCGGGTGGCGGGCACTTCGCGACCGGTACGGCGGAGTGCTGCGTCTGTCCGATCTGTCGGGCGATCGTGGCGCTGCGCGACCCGAGCCCGGAGTTCAGCGAGCGGCTCGCCACCGGAGCCGGTGACTTCGCCGCCGGAGTGGCCAGCCTGCTGCGTGCCTTCTCCACCGTCACCACGACGGCTTCCGCGAGCCCGACGGCTTCCGATGCTGGACCGGAAGCCGCAGCCGGAGAGCCGGTCCGGGCAGCCGGACCGCAGCACCCGAGCGGACCGGACACTCCGGCCGGAACGGGTGCACCCTGCCAGACACCGGCTGCCGGTGGCGAGCCAGGGGGGGACCAGATGTGGCGCGAGGCGACCCGTACCGGGCATGATTCGTGGGCGGCGCCCGAGCCGGACGTCTGGGCCGCCGCGACGCGTAGGGACGGGGCGGAACCTTTGGGCGGCTCCGGCGCACCCACCGACGCGGCCGCAACCCCCGACGCTGCGGGTACGGCCGACGTCACCGGGACCGCCGATGTCGCCGGCCCCACAGCCCGGACGCGAATCCGGTCCGCCGGGACCAGCGCGACGGCCCACGGGGCGGTCGATCGGCCGGTGGTGCCCGCCTCGCGGACGCCGACGTCCGGGACCGGTGCGGACGACCTGTCAGGCGACGACGCCTGACCACGGAGGAGTTGGACCCTCGACGGCCGATCAGCCGCCGGCGGGATGAACGTGCAGCATTGCAGAGGGGAGCGGCAGCGGTGACGCTGACCATCGGAGTCGACGTCGGTGGCACGAAGGTTGCCGGCGGAGTCGTCGACGACGCCGGTGTGGTGTTGGCACAGACCCGCCGGGAAACCCCCGCCGACGATGCGGCGAAGACCCGCGACGTCATTATCGAGGTGGTCACCGAACTTGCCGCCGGCCGCGAGATCGAGGCGGTGGGCATCGGGGCGGCCGGCTGGATCGACGCGACCCGTTCCACCGTACTGTTCGCGCCCAACCTGGCCTGGCGCGACGAGCCGCTACGCGATCACGTCCGGTCGGCGGTCGAGCTGCCGGTGATCGTGGAGAACGATGCCAACGTGGCCGCCTGGGCGGAGTTCCGTTACGGCGCGGCCCGGCACGCGGACGACTCGATGGTCATGTTCACCATCGGCACCGGCGTCGGAGGCGGCATCGTGCTCGGCGGTGAACTGGTACGCGGCTCCCACGGCGTCGCCGCCGAACTGGGGCACATGCTGGCGGTGCCGGACGGGCACCGGTGTGGGTGCGGCCGACTCGGCTGCATCGAGCAGTACGCCAGCGGCAGCGCCCTGGTCCGCTTCGCCCGCGCGGGTGCCCGACAGGAGCCGCGCCGGGCGTCCGGGCTGCTGGAGTTGGGCGGCGGCGACGTCGACGCGATCACCGGACCGATGGTGACCGCCGCCGCCAAGGCCGGTGACCAGGTCTCCATCGAGGCGTTCGCCCAGTTGGGCCGGTGGCTCGGCATCGGGCTGGCCGACCTGGCGCAGATCCTCGACCCGCAGGTGCTGGTCGTCGGCGGTGGTGTGGTCGACGCCGGTGATCTCCTGCTCGGGCCCACCACACGATCCTTCATGGACTCCCTGGCGCAGCGGGGACGAATTCCGGTGGCCGAGGTGCGACCCGCCGAACTGGGTAACAGTGCGGGTGTGATCGGCGCGGCCGACCTGGCCCGCCGACGGTAGCCCCGGGACGAGTGAGGTAGGACGTGGTACACGCACAACCGGTCGACCAGGAGCCCGAGGCGGTCCGCCTGCGGGTGCTGTCGTACAACGTGCACGGTCAGCGGGACGACACGGCGGCGCTGGCGGCGGCGGTGCGCAGTGTCGAGCCGGACGTGGTGATCGTCCAGGAGGCACCACGTCGGTTCCGTTGGCGACAGCGGTGCGCCGCGCTTGCCGACCGGCTCGCGCTGGTGGTGGCCGGCGGTGGCCTCCCGTCCCTGGGCAACCTGCTGCTGACCAACCTGCGGGTCCAGGTCCTGCGCACCTGGTGCCGGCAGTTTCCGCTTACGCCGGGACGACACATGCGCGGTGCGGCGTTCGCCGAATGCGCGATCGGTTCGGCCCGGTTCGTTGTCGCCGGCTCGCACCTGTCCACCGACGCGACGGAGCGGCCAGGCCAGGCCACCCTGCTCAAGGCGGATCTGGCTGCGGTGCACCTGCCCCTGATCCTCGGCGCGGACCTCAACGAGAACTCCGGTGGTGCCGCCTGGCGTACGCTCGCCGACGGCTTGACGGACGCCGCCGTAGCCGCTGACCGGGCCGACCGATGCACGTACTCGTGTGCCAATCCGCGCGACCGGATCGACGCGCTGTTCGTGTCGTCGCAGTTCCGTGTCGTCGACTACGACGTGGTGGACACCGAGCAGACCCGGCGGGCCAGCGACCATTTCCCGGTCCTGGTCGACCTTCTGCTTCCGGTGACCCGCGCCTGAGGCCGCAGCTCGGCCTACGAACCGGCTAGCCCGGCCTAGGAACCGACCCGGTGCCGCTGGTCTGACGGCGGGGGTGCGGCTCGGCCGGGGGACACCTGGCGGATTCCCTCCAGCAGCCGGGTCAGCGCGGCGCTGGCATCGGCCAGGTCGGACGGATCGGTCGACTGGGCGAGCCAGAGTGCGGTTTCGTTCATCGCCCCGGAGAGCAGCCGGGTCAGCGGCCCGACCGGCTGCTCGCCCAGGGTTCCGTCCTGCATCAGTGCGGTGAGCGCCTCGGTGAGGTGCCGCGCCGAGTACGTCTCGTCCATCGCCCGCCACTCCTGCCAGCCGAGCACGGTCGGACCGTCCAGCAGCATGATCCGCTGCACCTCGGGGTCGGAGCCGGCGGTGAGGAACGCCTGACACCCGGCGAGTAGCTGGGACCAGGGGTCGCCTTCCGCGTCGGCGGCTGCGGCCACTCGGTCGGCGACGTCGCGTTGTACCTGTTCGACCACGGCCCGGAAGAGGCCGGTCTTGCTGCCGAAATGGTGGTAGAGCGCCCCCTTCGTCATCCCGGCGGCGCGGGCGACCTCGTTGAGGTTCACCGCGGCGAAGCCGTCCTGGGCGAACATCCGTCGCCCCTCGGCGATCAGAGCGGTCATGCTCTCCCGGCGTTGCTCGGCCTTGGTCCGCGATGTCGTACCCACTGTGCCTCCCGTTGACATACCCAGGGTACGCGTCTACCTTCTCGACAAGAAACATACTCTGGGTACGTAACTTGTGGAGGAGTCCAAGACATGACCCTGACCAGCTTCTATCCGGTCATCTGCGCCCGGCGGGTCGCCGAGTCCCGGGCCTTCTACACGGAGCACTTCGGGTTCGAGGTGACCTTCGAGGCCGACTGGTACGTCAGCCTCCGTCGACCCGAATCCCCGCATTACGAGTTGGCGCTGCTGGACCACACCCACGAGACGCTGCCGGCCGCCTACCGGCACCCGGTGCGGGGGCTGATCCTCAACTTCGAGGTGGCCGACGTCGACGCCGAGTACGAACGCCTGGTGGTCCAGGCCGGCCTGAAACTGGAACTCCCGTTGCGCAGTGAGGAGTTCGGGCAGCGCCACTTCATCGTCGCCGCCCCCGATGACGTGCTCATCGACGTCATCACCCCGATCCCACCGAGCGAGTCCTTCGCCTCCCAGTACGCCGCCCCCTGACGCCGCCAACCGATGCACGCAGGGCCCCTTCTTGTCGCTTCTTGCACTGGGAAGGGGCCCCTCCCAAGGCTCGGCGCAGGCCACCAGCATGGCTCGAACTTCACCCACTCGTCGTGCTTCGAGGTGCGGCGACGCGGTGACCGCGGAACGGGCGTTCAGCGGTGCGGACATCGGGTGCGGAGTCGTCGTGACAGATTGACATCCGGCAACTGGTGCTCCGCCGGGCTGGACAAAGGGCGACCCGAGTCGAGAGGATTCGGCGGCAGTTCGGCTTTCGTGCGGAAACAAGGAGAAACTTGGTGTCTACCTCCGCCGACCATGACCGCCCCGACTTCTCGTTCGGCGATAACGAATCCGGGAGCGCCGCCAGCCACCCGGGAGGCCGCTCGGTCTACGACCGAGGCGGTGCCGTCTGTGTCATCGGCGCCGGCGCCAGCGGGCTGACGGCCATCAAAAACCTCAAAGAGTACGGCTTCGACGTCGACTGCTACGAGCGGGAGACGGGCGTCGGAGGGGCGTGGAACTGGCGGCACGACCGGAGTCCGGTCTACGCCAGCACGCACCTGATCTCGTCGAAACCGTTCACGCAGTTCCCCGACTTTCTGATGCCGGACTCCTGGCCGGACTATCCGCACCACAGCCAGTTGCTGTCCTATCTGGACCGCTACGCCGACCATTTCGACCTGCGGCCACACATCTGGTTCGGCACGGAGGTGGTCCGGGTCGAACCGGTTGACGGACACCGCTGGGACGTCACTACCCGTAGCACCGGTGGCTACGGCACCGAACGTACCTCCCGATATGCGGCCGTGGTGGTCGCCAACGGACACAACTGGTCCCCGAAACTGCCGTCGTACGAGGGGCTGGACGAGTTTCGGGGCCAGGTCATGCACGCCTCGGCGTACAAGGAGGCGACCCAGCTTCGCGGTAAGCGGGTGCTGGTGGTGGGAGCCGGCAACACCGGCTGCGACATCGCGGTGGAGGCCGGACAGCAGGCCGCGAAGTGCTGGCACTCCAGCCGACGCGGCTACTGGTACGCACCGAAGTACGTGTTCGGTCGGCCGACCGACCAGGTGAACGACCGTGTGCTGGCAATGCGGCTACCACTGTGGCTGCGGCAGTGGCTCTTCCACCGGACCCTGCGACTGACCGTGGGTGATCTGACCCGGTTCGGCCTGCCCCGACCAGATCACAAGGTCTACGAGACGCATCCGATTGCCAACAGTCAACTCGTCTACTACATCGGGCACGGGGCGGTGACGCCGGTGCCGGAGATCATCCAGTTCCGGTCGTACAGCGTGAAACTCTCCGACGGGCAGGAGATCGAGCCGGACCTGGTGGTCTTCGCCACCGGTTACCTGCCCCGCTTCGAGTTCCTGGCCCCGGAGATCCTCGGGACGAATGCGGACGGCCGACCGGCGCTCTATCTCAACGCCTTTCCGCGCCGTCATCCGACGCTGGCCGTGGCGGGCCTGTTGCAACCGGACTCCGGGGTGTTTCCCCTGGTTCACTGGCAGACCGTGGCGATTGCCCGCTGGCTGCGGTTGCGAGAGACCGCACCTGAGCGGGCGACCTCCTTCGCGGCGCGGATCGACACCGACGCGGGCCGCCGCTTCAACCGGGCGAAGGTGAAGGACAGTAGCCGGCACTGGTTCGAGATCGGGCACGTCGACTACCTGCGTGCGTTGCAACGCACCCTCGACGAGTTGGAGACAGCACCATGAGCGCGAGGAGCGAACGAGCGCAGCGAGTGAGCCCCGCAGTCGCGAATGGAAGGCCAGCATCATGAGCGCGAGGAGTGAGCGAGCGCAGCGAGTGAGCCCCGCAGTCGCGAACGGAAGGCCAACATCATGAGCGCAAAGGGCGGACAGGTCCGCGTGATGCGGGTAAAGGACTGGACGCACCCGGTGCGGGCGGTACGCCGGGAGGTGCTGACCGCCACCCCTGAGGTCGACGAGGGTAAGCCGCCGGTGCTGTTCGTACCGGGGTTCGGCCATGGTGCCTGGGCGTTCACCGAGCACTGGCTGGAGCACACCGCGTCGCGGGGCTTCCCAGCGCACGCGATGAGCCTGCGCGGGCACGGCGGCAGCGGCCCCGCGCCGGAGGCGACGCTGCGGGCGTACACCCATGATGTGGCGCAGGTGGCGGCGAGCCTGCCCCGGCAGGCGGTGCTGGTGGGGCACGGTGCCGGTGCCCTGGTGGTGACCCACGCCCTGGCGCGCTACCCGGCCCGCGCCGGGGTGCTGGTCGCGCCGGTGTTCGGTGGCTGGGGGACGGCGGGCGTGGCGCTGCTGCGTAATCCGGTCGGTACCCTGCCGGCGATCTTCGGTGGTCGGCTGCGGTTGAGTCGTCGGCAGTTGTTCAGCCGGGAGTTGCCGGATGCGGCGGCCCGTGGCTACACCGGACGGCTGGGCCGGGCCGGGAAGCGGGCCCAGTGGCAGTTGCTGACGCACCGTGAGCCTGAGCCGGCGGTGGGGAACCCGCCGATGTTGGTGCTGGGCAGTCCCGACGATCGGGTGGTGTCGGCCGCTGCGTTGGGGCGGGCGGCCCGCCGCTACGGTGCCGCGCCGCTGCTCTTTCCCGGCATGGGCCATGACCTGATGCTCGACGCGCGGTGGCGGGAGCCGATCGACGCCATCCTGGACTGGCTCGACAAGGAACGCTGATGTCCCACCCCGCCTTGTGGTTAGGAGGGGCCCCTTCCAAGGCAAGCAGCGATGAGAAGGGGCCCTTCTAACCGCGCTAGCCGACGGTCAGCCGAGCGGCCACCGAGCCGGTCTGATCCAGCGTGGTCAGGTAGTCGCGTGCCCAGGCCCGAATGTCGTGCTGGCGCAGGTGGGCGCGCATCGCCCGCATCCGGTTCGTGCCGTCCGCAGGTTCCGCCCGCAACGCCTGGATCAGGGTCAGTTTGAGGCCGTCGAGGTCGTGCGGATTGACCAGGTACGCCTGGGACAGCTCCGCCGCCGCGCCGGCGAATTCGCTGAGTACGAGGATGCCGTCGTCGTCGACCCGGGCGGCCACGTACTCCTTGGCGACCAGGTTCATGCCGTCCCGTAACGGGGTGACCGCCATGACGTCGGCGACCCGGTAGAGGGCGGCCAGTTCGGCCCGGTCGAAGTGTTGGGTGAGGTAGTGGATGGCCGGTTCCCCGACCCGGCCGAACTCGCCGTTGATCCGGCCGACCTCGCGTTCGACCCGTTCCCGCAGGATCTGGTATTGCCCGACCCGTTCCCGGGTCGGCACGGCCACCTGGACCAGCACCGTGTCGCGGACTTTGACGTGGCCGTCGGCGATCAGTTCACTGTAGGCCTTGAGTCGCTGCTCGATGCCCTTGGTGTAGTCCATGCGGTCGACGCTGAGGATGACCTGCTGCGGGTTGCCCAGGTCATGGCGCAGTTGCTGGGCACGGGCCACCACGTCCGGTCGGCGGGCCAGTGCCTCCATCTCCGCCATGTCGATGGAGACCGGGAACGCGCCGACGTGTACTTCCCGGCCGTCTACCGAGATTTGGTCGTCGGTCGCGGGCACGTTCAGCACCTTGGCGGCGAGCTGTGCGAAGTTGTGCGCGGCCTGGGCGCGCTGGAAGCCGACCAGGTCGGCACCGAGCATGCCGAGTAGCAGCTCGGCGCGCTTCGGCAGCTGCATGAACAGCTCAGGCGGTGGGAACGGTACGTGCAGGAAGAAGCCGATGCGCAGGTCGGGGCGCTGGGCGCGCAGTAGCGCGGGGACGAGTTGCAGGTGGTAGTCCTGCACCCAGACCACCGCCCCGGGTTCGGCGGCCTCGGCTGCGGCGTCGGCGAACCGTTGGTTGATCCGCTGGTAGGCCTCCCACCAGCGTCGGTGGTAGACCGGCTGTTCGACAGCGTCGTGGAACAGCGGCCACAGCGTGGAGTTGGCGAAGCCTTCGTAGTGGTCCTGTACGTCTTCGTGGCTCAACGGGACGGTGTGCATGTGTACGCCGTCGATGTCGGCGAGGGTCGGGGCGGGACCGGTGCCACCGGCCCAGCCGACCCAGGTGGCGGGCATGTGCTGAAGGAGTGGGTGGAGGGCAGTGACCAGGCCGCCGGGGCTGCGCCGCCATTCGCAGACGCCGTCGGGGGCCACGCTGTCGTCGACCGGTAGGCGGTTGGAGACCACCACGAGGGAACTCTGTCGCATCCGGGCACCTGTGTTCCGGGCGAGGGCGCACCGCCATGAGGTTAGCGGTGACCGTGAGGGGGAGGTGACTTACAGCAGTATTCCTACTGACGCGAAGTTACACGAGTGTTACACACGTGTGTTGGGGCACCCAACGTCTCGCCATTCGGGCGGTTGGGTCAGACCACGGCCCCATCGTCCGGATCGTCCTCTTCTTCGTCGCCGGGACGTAGCCGCCAGATCAGCGTCACGAAGCCGGTGAGGATTCCGACGAATCCGACGGTCGTGGTGAGGCTGCGATCGATGGGCAGCAGCGTCGGGAAGAGCAGGAGCACGAAGCCGACGATGATGCCGAGGACGGCGGCCACCGCGAACTTCGACACCTGAGGAAGCGGTGGCGGGGGCGGGGGCGTGTAGCCCTCGTTCGGGTCGTCCGGCAGGTCCCGGCCGAAGGTGTCCAGACCATCGAGTAGGGAGGGCTCGTCGGCTCGGCCGCCTACCGAGATACCGGAGATGTCGGTGGCCGAGGTCAGTGGCCGCACGCCGGTGGTGGCTGGTCCGGGGCGGACGGCGGTGGCGGTGCCGCCGGCCGGCGGATCACCCGTCTCGTCGCCGGCATGGTCGACGGCGACTTCCTTGTCGGGGACCACTTCCTTGGTCGCTGGTACGTCCTCGACCGCTGGCCATGGGCGGGTGTCGGGTGTCACCTCCGTGTGGTAGCCGGCAACGATCTTGGCCCACTCGGCTTCGATGTCCGGCTCGTTGTTGCCCTTGGGTAGGTCCTCGTCGGCGAGTTGGGTGAGGTAGTCCCGGGCGGTGGCGAGGTGTACCCGGTCGACGTAGAGCCGGTCGGTGGGACGGGACGGGACCGTGGTGGTCCGGGTCACCGGGTTGAGGTCGGCGGATGGTTGGAGGTAGGCGGCGATACCGCCTGCGGCGAGGACATCGAGCAGGTGTTCGCCGACTCGGGGGTCCACGTCGCCAGCAACGGCGTACTCAGTCGCGTCGAGCCCGTTGTCCCGTCGCCCACGACGGGCGCCACCCGCTGACACCGGACACCCTCCCTCCCCGGGCGAACCGAGCGCCCCGACCATTCTGTACGACGCTTGGCCTGACCCGACGAGTCGACCAACGAAACCCACACACGTCGTGCCTTGAATCGTGACACGGCGGCCACTGGTTCCGGGAGTGCGTTGTGGTGTGCCGTGCTCGCTTCGTAGGCTCAGGGCCGACGGTTCCGCCCGCCTGACCCTGTTTCCGACCCGGCCGCGTTGCCTGCAGCCGGTCGTGGAGCAGCCAGCCGGCGTAGGACACGGGCCCTATCGGGAAGGACACCGGTGCTGTACTGGCTGATGAAGTACATCATCCTCGGCCCCTGGCTGAAGCTGATCTTCCGGCCTCAGGTCGAGGGGAGGGAGAACGTCCCCGACACGGGGCCGGCGATCCTTGCCAGCAACCACCTGTCGTTCTCCGACTCGATCTTCATGCCCCTGATGGTCAAGCGCAAAGTAACCTTTGTGGCAAAAGCCGAATACTTCACCGGCAAGGGGATCAAGGGCTGGCTGACGAAGATGTTCTTCGTCGGCACCGGCACCATCCCGGTCGACCGCTCCGGTGGTCGCGCCGCCCGTGCCGCCCTGGACACCCAGTTGCAGGTGCTGCGCCAGGGCAACATCGCCGGGATCTACCCGGAGGGCACCCGCTCGCCGGACGGCCGGCTCTACCGGGGCAAGACCGGCGTGGCCCGGCTCGCCCTGGACAGCGGTGCCCCGGTCATTCCGGTGGTGATGCTCAATGCCGACGAGATCCAGCCGCCCGGCAAGCTGATACCGAAGATCCGGCAGGTGAAGATCCGGTTCGGGAAACCGCTGGACTTCTCCCGCTACGCCAGGATGTCCGGTGACCGCTTCGTCGAACGCGCCATCACCGACGAGATCATGTACGAACTGATGGAACTCTCCGGCCGCGAGTACGTCGACATGTACGCCCAGAAGGTGAAGAACCAGCAGGCCACGACGAGTACCACCGAACCGGTCGAGCCGATCGCGGCCTGACAGTCCGATCGGCGCGCTCCTCGAAGGTCGGCGGCTCGCCGGGGACCGCGCAGCGGGGTCAGGTGCCGGGTCGGCTGAGCCGCAGCAGGCCCGGAGCGCCGTTTCGGTGTGCGAACGCCCGTACCTCGGCGAGCGTGTTCTGCCCGAAGACCCGGTCCCCGGCCCGGTCCAGTTCCCCGACCGCCAGTGCCAGCGCCAGCATCCGGTCGGTGATGGCCGGGATCTGCGTGTAGATCTCCGCCGCGGCGGTGTAGAGCTGGGCCGCCCGGGCGTGGTCCCCGTCGGCGGCGGCCACCGCGGCGGTCACCGTCTGGAGGGCACCGTCCGCCCACGGCGTACGGTGGCCGACCCGGTCGAGCATGCCGCGCACCCGTACGGCGGCGTCCCGACCGGCCAGGGCAGCAGCGAACGCGGCGGCGGCGACCCATTCACCGCTGGCCAGGGCCGGCACCTTCAGCCATGATTCGGCCAGTTCCGTGAGGAGCGCGTCGGCTTCCGCCCGGCGACCCTCCAGGCTCCGGCACAGCGCGGCCAGGCCCAGCATGGTCCAGTGCAGCCGATGGAAGCCGCTGCGCCGGGCGGTGTCGAGGGCGTCCGTGACATCGTCCGACGGCAGCCCAGCCGGCTGCTCGGCCACCACCGCACCGGCACCGGCTCCGGGTTCGGCTCCCGTCTCGGCCCCTGCTCCTTGGGTACTTGTCGGTGCGGCGGGAACCGGCTGGCCGCGCAGTACCCGTAGGCAGGCCCGCAGCCCCCGGACCTGCATGTCCCACGCGCCGGCGGGAGTGTCGACGAAGGCATCCGCCGCCTGTAGCAGCCGACCGAACTCGCCGTCGAAGTAGGCGCGCATCGCCTCTGCCGAGTAGCCGGTGGTCAGAGCGGCACCGTTGGCGGTCGACGCCGAGGTGAGCAGATTGTTGGACCGGATCCAGTCACCCTCCTCGCGGATCGCGTACGCGAGGTTCTGCACTGCCCGTTGCAGGGCGAGTAGCTGGTGCTTCTGGCAGAACTGGGTGGCGGCGTGCAGCTCGTCCAGCCCGGCCCGGTCACCGGCCTGGTAGCGGGCCACGGCCATGGTGATCCGGGCATCGGTCTGGGTCTCGACCAGTCCCAACCGTTCAGCGATCTCCGCTGCGGCCCCCGCTGCGGCGATCGCCGGATCACGCTCGTAGTTGAGCATGTGCAGCCGTCCCAACTCGGCATAGGCCTGGGCCTTCTGCGCGGTGTCCGGCAGCGGATCGAACAGTTCGACGGCCCGGTCCAGCCTGATCAGCGCGGTGGTCCGGTCGGTCTGTAGCCAGGCCGCCTGACCCAGCAGCGTCCAGGCTCGAGCCGCGCAGGCCGGGTCGCCGTACGCGAACAACTGGTCGGCCAGGGTGGTGAGCTGCTCGGTGCCGCCACCGGAGAGGAAGGCGCTGCCGTTGTGGTAGAACGCGATCTCGGTGCTGAGCAGTTCCAGTTGCAGCCGGCTGAGCGGGTCGGCGTCGCCGGCGAGGGCGAGCGCCCGACCGGCGTGGCTGGCCGCGGCGTCGAGGACGTGCAGGGCGTACGCCCGCCGTGCCGCGCGGTGCAGCGCCTCGCGGGCGGCCGAGGCGTACCGGTCGGTCCGCATGTCGAGGGTGCGGGCGATCTCGTGCGCCGCCCACCGGTGGTGGGCCAGGACCTCGGCCAGATCGGTGGCCCGACTCCGGGACAGGGTGTCCAGCCAGTCGGCGGTACGTTCGTGCCGGGCGACCCGTTCGGTCCGCGGCAGCCGCTGGTAGCAGACGTCGCGGACCAGGATGTGCCGGAACCGGAACTCCGGCTGCCCGGCCATGGTCGAGCCGGGCTGCTCGTGTACGAAGTCGCGTTGCTCCAGGCGGCGCAGCGCCCGTTCGACGGACTCCACCGGTTGCCCGAGGGCCGCAGCCACCGCACCGGGCCAGAACTGCATCCCGACCACCGAGGCGGCGAGCAGCACCGCCCGGTCCTGGGTGTCGAGCAGGTCGACCCGGTTGGCGATGACGGCGTGCACACTGTCCGGCATCGGCAGGCCGTGGTGTTTCTCCAGTGACCACCCCTGGACCGACCGGCGCAACGTGCCCTGCTCGATCAGCATCCGGACGTACTCGTGGGCATAGAGCGGGTTGCCATCGGCGACCTCGACCAGCGGGTGGAGCATGTCCGCGGTGAACGTCGCCTGCCCGAACATGTGCGCGTAGAGCGAGGCGATGCCACTGTTGCGTAGCGGCGGCAGGGTGATGGTAAGCGAACCGGTGATGGTGCCGGCCCAGCTGGGATCACGGTTGACCAGCTCGGGTCGGGCGGTGCAGAGCAGCAGCAACGGCACATCGCGGGCGGACGCGCCGAGCAGTTCGACGAAGCGCAGCATCGCCTCGTCGGCCCAGTGCAGGTCCTCGAAGACCAGTACGGTCGGCCGGCGCGTGGCCAGCGCGATGAGGAACCGCCGCCAGGCCGACTCGGTCTCCTCGGCCGGCAGACTGGGACCGGGCAGGCCGACCAGCGGGCAGAGTGCGTCCACGAGCCGGTCCGCCTCACCCGGCCCCACCAGCTCGTGTACGGCCGAGCGAAGCCGGGCAGCGGCGGCGGTGGCCAGGTCGGTGTCGAGGATGCCCGCCTCGGCCTTGACGATGTCGGCCAGCGCGGCGAACGTGACGTTCTCCCCGAACGGCGGGCACCGCCCGGTACGCCAGGTCAGCGGCTGGTCGATGAGTCGTTCCGCGTGCCGGAACAGTTCCCGGATCAACCGACTCTTGCCGATCCCGGCCTGCCCGAAGACCGCCACCACCTGCGGGACCTGATCCCGGGTGCATCGGTGCAGGGCGTTGACCAGCAGGCCCAGCTCATGCTCGCGGTCGATCAACGGCGTGGAGTCGGGCTCCTGATCGGGTGGCTGCCGGGCCACCGGGGCCCGGGCCAGCCAGACCTCGGTCGGCGACGACCGGCCGCGCAGGGTCACCGGTGGCTGTTCCTCGTAGCGGACCGCATCCTTGGTCAGGAGGTAGGTGACGCCACAGGTCAACACGCCGCCGGGCGGGGCCATCGACTGGAGCCGGGAGGCGGTGTTGACCACGTCACCGGCGACGATGGCCTGACCCCCGTCTCGGGCCGCGGCCACGTCGACCAGTGCCTCCCCGGTGGCCACCCCCACCCGGAACCGCAACTCGTCGGTGCCGGTCGGGGCGTACCGAGTCAGCACCCGTTGCAGTTCCAGCCCCGCGCGTACGCAGCGCAGCGGGTCGTTCTCGGTCGCCACCGGTGCACCGAAGAGCGCCATGACGGCATCACCGATGTACTTTTCCACCACCCCGCCGTACTGCCCGACCACCCGCCGGGCCGCGGAGAAGAACCCCGTCTGCATGCCCCGGACCAGCTCCGGGTCGGCGCGTTCGACGTACGGAGTGAAGTCGATCAGATCGACGAAGAGCACACTCACCCGACGTCGGTCCTCCTGGGCCGTCGACGCTGGCCGGGGCGGCCCGCCCATCCGTGGCTTACCGCAGGAGGTGCAGAACGCCGCATCGGCGACGAGCGGACGATCGCAATGCGCACAGGCAGGAGTCAGCTCGGTCCCGCAGCCACCGCAGAAACGGTCGCCGGCAGCGGCGGTCCGGCCGCACTGGGCACACGAAGCGGGGATGTCGTTTCCTCCAACTGATCGGGGCTGTCGTATCTGGTCGGTCCGACCAGACACATTCTGACGATCGGCCGGTTACGAGAGTGAGTATGGGTGTACTCGACCACTGTCGGGAACCCGGCTGTTGGCTAGTGGACAGTCCAACGAGTGGTGAATCGGGCTACAGTCGAGCGGCCAAAATGAGTGATCACACGTGGGGAGATAGCCATGGTGTACGTCCGGCTTGACGGTGAGTGGACCGACGGCGACGGAGTCAGCCACTCCGCGGGTGAAATGGTCGACGTGGACGCGGCCACCCTGGCCAAGCTGCAGGCCGAGGGGATCGTCGGCGGCGAGAAGACCGACTGGGCCGGCCCGACCGGTGGCAAGGAAGGCACGGACTGGGCGGGGCCGACCAGCACCCAGCCGTGAGCTGCGGACTGACGAGCCGCAACTAAGACGTCCCGGACACCGCAGTGTCCGGGACGTCTTCTCTTTCGACAGTCTGTCAACGATCGGTCAGCGGTCGGGCGTTATCGGGCCCCATGCCGGCTTGCCGGCGCAGCGTCCAACGATCGGTCAGCGGTCGGCCATGCCGGCTCGCCGGCGCAGCGCCCCCACGTCGGTCACGACGATCCGTCGCCCCTCGGTACGCAGCCAGCCTCGGCTGGCGAACGATCCGATGGCCTGGTTGACGCTCTGCCGCGAACCGCCGGCCATCTCGGCGAGCTGGCTCTGGTTGAGCTCGATGGTGATCATCGGAGCCTGACTCTCCCCGGCCAGCCGGACCAGGGTCTTGGCCACCCGCCCTGGCAGGTCGAGGAAGACGTGGTCGGCGTTCTGCTCGGTGAGCCGACGGATCAGGCCACCGAGCGACCGCATCACGGCGTCGAGGATGCGTGGGTTGGAGTGCACCAGTTCCATGAAGGCACCCCGGGACAGGGCCAACGCGGCGCAGTCCTCGATCGCCTCGGCTGACGCCGACCGGGTGGAGGCGTCCAGGAGGGACACCTCGCCGAGTACGTCGGGCGGGCGGATCACGTTCAGCACGGCCCGCTCGCCGGTCGGCGCGGTACGGAACACGGCCACCGCGCCCCGGCGCAGCACGATGAGTGACTCGCCCGGGTCGTTCTCCACGAACAGCAGCTGACCCTTGCGGTACGTCCGGGGCACCGCCGCGGCGATCACCCGTTGGCGCACCTCCGGCTCGAGGCCGGCGAACATCTCGACACCAGTGAGCGCGTCACCTGGCTCCGACAGGCGAACCTCCACGGCCCAACCCCTCCCCGGTTTAGGACCACATCTTGCTCCTCGCCGGACCTGTGTCGCCCGGGTGCAAGGTGAACTGACACCGGTTACCTGTCCGGTAGCGGTACACATCAGATCATGGCTGTCCTGTCGCGTGCTGTACACCCCTCCAATCACTTCTGTGACAGTCCTGAGTCCTGGCAACGGTCATTCTGGAGTCCGGATCCGCTGCTGGGTGGGGGCCGTACGGGGGCGGTGGCGGATCGGGGCCGAGGGGTGCCGTGGCCCGGCCGGGGTAGGAATGGACACCTGCTCCGGCCGGGCACGGGCATTTGGCCGATCGGCCGATGAGGGGGAGGTCGCGACGGCATTGCCAACCGACTGCCGGTGTGGTTCGCGCGACGATAGGCCACCAAAAGATCGACCAATGGAAAGATCGGCAAGCGGTAAAGATCGGTAACCAAAAGCGCGGTGATCCGTTGGGGAGGGCGGTCACCGCGCTTTCGGATTTGTCCCTGATTCGGCCCAGCGTGGCCCCGGTGATCGGCGATCAAGCCGGATCGGCGAGGATGACGCCGATGGTTTACCGCTATTTCTACGACTGTGAGTTCATCGAGGACGGCCGGATCATCGACCTCGTGTCGATCGGCGTCGTCGACGAGTACGGCCGCGAGTTCTACGCGGTCTCCACCGAGTTCGACGACTCCCGGGCGGTGCCCTGGGTGCGCCGTAACGTCCTCGACAAGCTGCCCTCGCCGGCCGACCGGGCGTGGCGCTCCCGGCAGCGCATCCGGGACGATCTCTACGAGTTCTTGATGGAGCCGGTGCGGGATCGGCCGGCGGAACGGCTGGAGCTGTGGGCCTGGTACGCCGCGTACGACCACGTGGCATTGGCCCAGCTCTGGGGCTCGATGACCGAGCTGCCCCGGGAGATCCCCCGGTTCACCAAGGATCTGCGCCAGGTCTGGGACGACCAGGGGCGACCCCCACTGCCCGATGCGGCGGCCGAGCGGCACGACGCACTGGTCGACGCCCGACACAACCTGGCCCGCTGGCGGGCCATGGGCGGCTGACCAGTGTTGCCGCGACACGCGGTCGACGCGCGAGTTCGCGCCGGTCGGCGTGTCCCGCTGCCCGTGCCTGATCAAGGCACCTCTTCCGCGTACGGGAGGCGGGGTGCGCTGGCCTGGCCTTCGACGGGCGACTACAGTGCGCAATGGCGGCCCGCCCCGGGCCGGCAACGACGCCGACGGTCTGACGTGACTCGACCCTGGGGCTCTACTGGGTCTGCCCAATAGCTCCTGGAGGATGAGCAGATCATGCGTATCGGCGTGCTCACCGGCGGTGGTGACTGCCCAGGTCTGAACGCGGTGATCCGGGCGGTCGTGCGTAAGGGCGTGGACGTCTACGGACACGAGTTCGTGGGCTTCCGGGACGGGTGGCGTGGCCCGCTGGAGGGGCTGACCCGGCCGCTCGGTATCGCGGACGTACGCGGCATCCTGCCCCGGGGTGGCACCATCCTCGGTTCCTCCCGGACCAACCCGTTCAAGATCGAGAACGGGGTCGAGCGGATCAAGGACAACCTCGCCGCGCAGGGCGTCGACGCGCTGATCGCGATCGGCGGCGAGGACACCCTGGGCGTGGCCACCAAGCTCTACGAGCTGGGTGTCCAGGTCATCGGGGTGCCGAAGACGATCGACAACGACCTCGGCGCGACCGACTACACCTTCGGCTTCGACACCGCGGTCAACATCGCCATGGAGGCGATCGACCGGCTGCACACCACGGCGGAGAGCCACCACCGCACCCTGGTGGTCGAGGTGATGGGCCGGCACGCCGGCTGGATCGCGCTGCACGCCGGCCTCGCCGGTGGCGCCAACGTGATCCTGCTGCCCGAACGGCAGTTCGACGTCGAGCAGGTCGCCACCTACGTCGAGAAGCGGTTCCAGAAGCAGTACGCCCCGATCGTGGTGGTAGCCGAGGGCGCCCACCCCCTCGACGGCCAGATGCAGCTGCACAACCAGGAACTCGACGCGTTCGGCCACGTCCGCCTCGGCGGCATCGGCCAGTGGCTCGCCGAGCAGATCGAGGCCAAGACCGGCAAGGAGGCCCGGACGGTCGTACTCGGGCACATCCAGCGCGGTGGCACACCCACCGCGTTCGACCGGGTGCTGGCCACCCGGCTCGGTCTGCACGCGATCGACGCCGTCCACGAGGGCGATTGGGGCAAGATGATGGCCATGCAGGGCACCGACATCGTGCGGGTGCCGCTGGCCGAGGCGACCCGGGAGCTGAAGACCGTGCCGCTGGAGCGGTACGCCGAAGCCGAGGTCTTCTTCGGTAGCTGAGGTCGACAACGGAAGATCGATCGGTGGGCGGCCTCGTCGTACGATGCGACGGGCCGCCCGCCTGCGGCCGGCACCGTCCGGTCGGACCAGCGGAGAGGGGTACGGCAGATGACGTCCGGTGACTCGGCGGTGTCGACCGTTGCCGTGCTCGGTGCGGGCAAGATGGGTGAGCTGGTGCTCTCCGGCCTGCTGCGCGCCGGTTGGCCGGTAGACCGGCTGCTCGTCACCGCCCGCCGCCCGGAACGCGCCGCCGAACTGGCCACCCGCTACGGCGTACGGGTGGTGGACAACCTCACCGCGGTGGCCGACGCCGACGTGCTCGCCGTCGGCGTCAAGCCGCAGGACGCGGCCGCGTTGCTCGACGAGATCGGCCCCAAGATCTCCGCCGACCAGTTGGTGATCTCGCTCTGTGCCGGGCTGCCATCGAGCTTCTTCGGCCGGCGCCTGGTCGACGGCACCCCGGTGGTCCGGGTGATGACCAACACCCCGGCCCGGGTCGACCAGGCGATGACCGCGATCTCGGCCGGTCCGCACGCCACCGAGGCGCACCTCGCCCTGGCCGAGGCGATGTTCGCCCCGCTCGGCACCACCATCCAGGTGCCGGAGTCACAGCAGGACGCGGTGACCGCACTCTCCGGCTCCGGCCCGGCCTATTTCTATCTGCTGGTCGAAGCGATGATCGACGCGGGCGTCCTGCTCGGCCTGCCCCGCGCGACCGCCCACGAGTTGATCGTGCAAACCGCGATCGGCTCCGCCACCATGCTGCGCGACTCCGGCGAGCATCCGGTCAAGCTGCGCGAGGCGGTGACCTCCCCGGCCGGCACCACCAGCGTCGCCCTCCGTGAGTTGGAAAACCACGGGGTACGCGCCGCGCTGCTCGCCGCCCTCGAAGCCGCCCGCAACCGGGCCCAGGAACTCGCCGCCCAGTCGGAGTAGCCGACCGCCTGGGCATAGCGCATGTCCTCTGGCGTAGCACATGCGGTGTCCGCATCGGTAGTTTGGTCGCCTCCGTCTAGTGCCTACCGCTGCTGTGCTGACTGCGTGTGTCAATTTACTGACAGGCGAGTGATGTCCGAAATTGATAGATCGATGACGAAATCCTCTTGATCTTGTGGCCTATACTCCGGGGCGTATTTCGCGTCTACGGGGAGGATGCGCATGCGCAACGCGCGACAACGCGAGTCTGCTAGCCCGATCGACAGACTCATCGACCTTCGGGACAGGACACTCGCATTGCGTCGGGTCATCGGGGCGGCCACCAACTCCACTCCCCGTTACCGAGGCCGTGACGCCACACGCCTGGTATCGGTGGCAGCCGGTGGGAATGGTCGCGTCGAAGCAGTTGACATCGACGAGGGTTGGTTCCACGGGCGCGGCGCATCCGGGCTCGGCCCCGCGTTGTTGGAGGCATATCAGGCGGCGATGGCCGAGGTGTTGCGTGGCGCAGTGGAACGGATCGAGGAGGCTGGGGAGGAAGGCCGCCCCTCGTTCGTCGAAACAAGCACTCCTACGCCATCCGTAGAGCCCTTCTCGTACGTCACGTTCGACGATGTCGAGGAAGCACTGCGCGCCTTCGATCGGGGGCTGGCCGAGCGTCGTGAGCATCGCACTGCTGCCCCGCCCGACGGGGAGCGGGTCCTCCATGGCCCATATTCTCTCGTCACAATCGTCGTCCGCGACGGTGCCATCACCGCGATCCGGGTCGAGAGCCATGTCACCCGTAGCCAGGTACGACTGGTGAGGCAGGATGCCGTAGCCGCCTTTGGCAAGTTGGGAGCCTGACGTGCCCACCGATAAAGACGAGTTAACCGTCGTCTTCGAGGCGTTTGATGTGGAGAAGAAGAAATGGCTCAAGCTGGCCGGCGATATTTCTGTCCTCAAGGGCAAGATGGCCGGACTGAACCTGATGCCGACCGCCTTCTTCTGTGGCGAGCCAGCGACCGCCCTGCAGCTCTCCAGGTCCTATGACGAGATCTACGCGCTCATCGGCAAGCTGATGACCGACGCGGCTCAAGAATTCGACCAGATCGGCGGGGCACTGCAGATTGCGGCCGACCGCTACGACGGCAGCGACCAGCAGTCCGCGCAGACGCTCGAGGCCATCTATGGCAGTGGCAGAGACGAAGACATCTCGGGGGGACCGTGATGGTGCCTAGCGACAAGCAAGCGAGCGCAGAAAACAGCCTCAAGGAAGCAATCGACAAAGTTGCTCAAGGGTTGACGGCGCTCGACAGCAGTAAGCGGCAGCTGGTCAGTGCCGTCAACTCCGCGATGCGGAAGACGAGTTTCCTCTCGCCAGTCATTGCCCTTGCGTTACATAACAAGGTTTCCGCAGCTGTCGGTCAGCTGTGCCAGCGAATCGGAGAGCTGAAGGATGTCTGCAATGAGTACGTGGAAGCGGCTACGCCCGTCTATTCGCTGCTCAGGGTGGGGTTCGGCTGGCAGAAGACGGTGCTGCCGGGAGTGAGCGGTATGGTGGGCATCGCTCGCGATATAAAACCGCAGGCCCTGCATGCATGGCAAGGCCCGGCGGCGAAGGCGTACCTGGAGAAGCGCTGGGGTCAACGGGACGGGCTGCAAGGGCTCACCAATGTGATCAAGGACGCCGGCAGCTGGCTCATCGACGTGGCTGCTCTCAACGCCAAGTTTCTTATCGACCTAGCGCAGCCTGTGGTTGACCTGGCCGAATCGATCGTCGAGATCGCGATCGAGTTGGTTACGGTGATCGGTCTACTGGAAGCCATCGACACAGCCGCAGACGCGATTGCCAAAGCCTCGACGGCGATCATCGACATTGCCACGAAGGCGGCTGCGCACGTTTATGCCACTGCCCAACAACTCGGCGATGCGCAGACGATCATCAGCGACAACAGCCTCTTCCCGGACGGGAAATGGCCCCAGGCCGTCTACAGGTAGAAGGAGAACCATGTCTCGCTGCGCCTTCGCCCGGCATGCGGCGGCCGCGCTTGTCCTTGGCCTACTGGTCGTCGCCGGTGCTGCGCCAGCCGCCGCGCAAACTCCAAGAGACGAGCAGTGGTACCTCGACCAGATAGGGATCGACCGCGCACATGCGGCGACAACCGGTGAGGGCGTGCTGATTGGGATGCTGTCGCAAGGGGTCAACGTTGACCATCCGGAGTTGGGCGGCCGGGTTCGTCAGCGGCAGACGTTCAGACAAGGCAATGTCGTCGAGCCGTTGACGGGCCGCATCCACGCCACCGTCAACAACTCGGAGACCGCACTCGCTGGGTTGATAGTGGCGGGTGGCGGCAGTGGGCTTCTCGGGGTCGCGCCCGGTGCGGAGATTCAGCCCTTTGCCCACTTCGGCAATGGTGACCGTATGTCGCTCGCCGTACGCTGGCTTGTCGACCAGGGGGCCCGGGTTATCAACATTGCGGGGTTCGGTGCCATCCCCGCCCGTCAGCGAGACACCTGGGACGGCATTCGCTATGCCCTCGCCAAGGATGTGGTCGTCATCGTCGATGCGATGACGGTCGACGGGACCCCTGCCGTCATCTCGCAAGGTTTGTTGGTGGTTGGCGGTGTCGATCGGGACGGAAAGCGCCCAGAAGTAGAGGAACGATACGCCGATCGAAGTCGGATCAACCTCTGTGCACCCGGCATCGCCGACGAGTTCATCGGGTTGATGGCAGCACCAGTCGCCGGTAAGACCTATTTTCCTGTCTTGGCGAACCCCGGTAACCGGGCAGCGGCGATCGTCACCGGGGCTGCTGCCCTCGTACGGGCGAAGTACCCCGACCTGAACGCCGCGTCGGTCATCAACCGGTTGTTGGCCACGGCAAAGGACGCGGGTGCGCCGGGACCGGACCCGACCTACGGCTACGGCCTGCTGGACGTGGGGGCGGCGGTGACGGCGGACATCGCACCGGTCGCGAAGAATCCACTCGGCGACCCCGGGCCACGACGGGACCAGGACGACAGCTCGGCAGGGTTGGCCATTCTGGGCGTCATCATGCTGGTTGGCCTGGTCGGGATCGGGGTGATCGTGACGGTGCTGGTCGCCGTAGTGCGTACGCAGCGCCGGCGCAGGGCAGGACCATTGCGCTGACCGATCGCTGGCCTGCCTGCGCCGGCGGGTTCGCTCGAAGAGGGCCTGCTACGGCTGGGCCGCGTCGTGGATGCTGGCCAGTTTCGGAACCCGTGACAGGGCCACCCACAGCGTGGAGAGCGAGATGCCGACCGCACCGATCGCCATCGCCGCGTACGGGCCTGCCTGCGTTGCGATGACACCGCCGATAGCGGCACCCACCGGCACGGCGCCCCAGGAGATCAGCCGGTATCCGGAGTTGACCAGTCCCCGTAGATCTTCGGGTATCGCGGCTTGGCGCAGGCTGACCGCGTGGACGTTGGCTATTCCGGTGCCGATGCCTGTGACGACGAAGATGGCGCAGAGCAGCGGCAACAGTCTGAAGCCGGCCCAGTTGACAAGTAGCGTGCCCAGAGATGCGCTGTTACCGACGACAAGCGTGACGATTAGGACCCGGCCGTAACCGAAGCGGGCGGAGAACCGGGCACCAAACCAGGCACCGAGGAACGAGCCGATGCCGCCAGCGGTTACACCGCCCCGATCGCTACCGGACAGGTCAGCGACGATGAGCTCCGTCGGGCGCGTGGCCTGTGCGAGGCGTTGCGGGCGGCGGCTACTGCGAACCACGACAAGGCCGCATTGCCTGCGGGTGTGCTGGACGTCTTGAACGACGCTGTGGAGCGTGCCGGCATTCTGCTGTCCTTCACACCAGACCGTTATTGGCGCGCGATGGCTCGGGCGGAGGGCGCTGATGGTGCGATGGGTGAACTCGTCCTTCGCGTGACCGAGTCGATGACCGCCGGCACTTGGCCCCGGCTCAAGGTGTGTGTGAGCGACGCCTGCCACTGGGCGTTCTACGACACCTCACGCGCCGGCACCGGCAAGTGGTGCTCGATGCGCGTATGCGGTAACCGCGCCAAGCAGGAAGCCTGGCGCGACCGTCGTCGCACGAACGAATAGCCGCCGCGGACGCACCCATCTGTACGCCTGCGGCGGCCCCGCCCCGCCAACGTCAGTGGCTGAGCTGGGCGTACGGCGTCCATCGCGCGTGCTGGTCGTCTTCGACGATGGATCGAAGACGAGTGTCGAACTCGGCGGCGATGCCGGCCGAGCTGGCGAGTAGCGGGACCGCAGCAGCGATCATTTTCAGTTCCCGAGCATCGCGTAGTAGCGGCCAGTCGGGGTCGGTGGTGACGTCGTAGCCGTACGCTGCGGCGAGGACGCTGTGGGCAGCGGTACGGCCGAAGCGAGCTTCGCCGACGGCAACAGCCGCAAGATCGGCTTGCCAGGGGCCGATGCAGGTGGCGTCGAAATCGCACAGGACTACGTGGCCGATGGGTTGGCAAAGCAGGTTGCCGACGTGGGCGTCACCGTGGATCAGCTGCTGTTCGCCTGACCGTCTGTTGAGGGCGGCGACCTGGGGAGCAAGTCGGTTACACCAGCCCAGGAGCAAGGCGCGGTGGCTGTCGCTCAGGGCTTCCGCGTCACTGATCCGTAGCCGCGCATCGCGGACAGGGTCCCAGGCGGCGAGCGGGAACGGCGGCGCGCCGAGGGCATGAAACTCGCGGAGAACAGTGCCAAGGTTCTCCACAGTTGGTTCCTGCGGTGCGGACGGTACATATCGCCAGACGGAGGCCAGCAGGTTGCCGACCTGAACGGGTTGCGCGATGTCCGGTGCGAGCCGGATTGTCGGAGCGTCGATCTGGGCGAACCACTGTGCGAGTCGTACGACTTTGTGCACCCGGTCGTGAAGCTGATGGCTCCGGGTGATGCGGATGACGAGCCCAGCACTGGGCAGTGCGAAGACGGCGTTGTTGGTCAGCCGTATCAGTCGAGCATCATTGACAGGTACGCCGAGTTGCCGAGCAACCTGGTGCATGGCATCGGTCATTGCCTGCCTGGTGAATCGGCCAGTTGTCGTCATGCGGTGGCCGATCCGACCTGCCGTACGCCACTACTGCTCATGTTCAGCCAGCTGTGGTGGCTTCGGGCGGCTCGGTGGCTTGTCGTACGGCGTCCTCGGGGGTGTCGACGTAGCGGACGCCGGGGACCAGTTCGCCGTCTGGAGTGACTACGCGCCACCCGCCGAGGGCGATGACCGGGATGGTGCCGCGTCGCATCGCGAGGGCGACTTCGCTGAGGGTTCCCCATGAGCCGCCGATGGCGATGACCGCGTCTGCGCTCCAGACGATGATGGCGTTTCGGGCCTCGCCCATGTTGGTCACGATCGTTATGGAGAGGTCTTCGCTGGCCCCGTCCCGGGTGTCGTTCGGGCGTACGCCAACGACCACCCCGCCATGTGCGCGTACGCCAGCGGCGACAGCCGCCATGACGCCGGTGCCCCCGCCGCAGATCGTCGCGACTCCTTGCTGGGCAAGCAGTTCACCTACCCGGTAGGCCTGGGCCTTGTCCTTCTCAGTGCAGAACCGAGGGCCACAGACGGCAACCTGGAAAGTCACTCGGTCTCCTCCACATAGCTAAGTTGAACTCCTAGCCCACGTCGTGAACTGGCGTCGGAGTTCGGCAATGGTTTCGTGGGTATCCAGGTGGTGAATTGCTGACATGCCTAGTCCCCGGGCGGGTGCAAGGTTGGCGGCAATATCGTCAACGAAGACGCTTTCAGGTCCCGAGACGCCGAGCATGTCGAGCATAAGAAGGAAGATCTCGGGCTCAGGCTTGCGAAGCTTTACTTGATCCGAGAAGATCAAGGCATCTGCGCGCTGGTCCAGGTCGTAACCGTCATATGGGTTGAAGTGGCCTGTGCCCCACGAATTTGACAGTACTCCGATGCGCGTGCCACGTGATCGCAGATCGGCCACGGCATCGAGCATCAGGTCATCAGGGCTGAGGTTGGCGCACATTCGAGCAAGCAGGCCGTCGGGGCTGATTCTGGCGGCGTTTGCCAAGCCCTTCTCAAAATCATCCTGGCTGACCTCGCCGCGCTCCATGCCGATGTAGAGCCGGTGCACTTCGTTGTCGTGGCGCATTAGATCCAAGAGAGCATTGTCGGCCAAGCCATCTTGTCGAGCGCATGCTCGTATCGAATCCCACAGGTCGCTGGTGAGCACGCCGCCAAAGTCGAGAATCAGAGCAGTCGGTGTATTGGGCATCAGGTCACGTTTCTGATGGGTAGGCCGTGATCGGCGCGGGTGAGCATCACTTCGGTTTGTAGGAGGCGGGCCAATCGTATGGCGTAGTCGAGTCTCTAGCTTGGTAGCGAGGGCAGCTCCCGAGTCGCCGGGTATGCGCAGAAAAGAGCGATCTGCTCCGTCAGGTCCCGTGCGGAGATGGATCCGGCGAACCGGGTGTCGGACAGTGTCTTGCCAGTGTTCGCCATTCGCTGAGCAATCGGAAGGGTCCGCTTTTCTGTGGGCAACCCGAGCACGGGACGTAGGTGTTCTGTTGCGCCGTCAAGATCATTCAGCGCGAGGTGCGCGGAGACGAGGTCGAGTTGGGCGGCTGCGATGAATTCCGGGCAGCGCTCTGTGGGTGGCTGGGCAGCGAAAAGTTCGAGTGCGTGTTGTGCCTCGGTGACCGCGCGTCGTAGCCGATCCTCATCGCCGAGTGCGATGAGGACCTCACTGGCGTAGTACGCGGCTTTGCCAGGGGCGAAGTGGAACACCCCCGCCGGCTCGTCGGTGTCCGAAGTGACGTGCGAGCGGGCATCCTGTGCGATCGAGAGGGCCCGCTCGGCTGAACGCTGCTCTGCTGCTGCCGCGTGTGCGCGCGCTTCCTGGCTGGCCAGCCGAACCAGGCTGCTGCCGGCAGATACGTAACGCTGCCCGCTGTGCGCGATTTCCGCTGCCTGCCGGTAGTCGCCGTTCCAATAGGCGAGGTTCGCCTGCACCCACCTGACGTAGGACCGGAGTGGGTTGTCATCGGCGAATTCCGCGCACAACCAGGCGCTGCGTGCGTGGGTCTCGGCCGGGTGACTTTGGCCAAGATCAGTGCAAGCATGAGCGAGGAGGGCACAGAGCTGTCCCGCGACCCGATAGAGCTCAGTTAGCACGTGGGGGCGCTGCCGTTCCTCAAGAAGCGCGAAGGCGTTGCTCCTGAGCTGGGCCAGTGGGCGCAGCATCAGGTACGGCGGGCGTGAGAGGTAGTCAACGGCCAGTTGGCGGACATCCGCGCTAAGTTGATCGACTATAGAGAGATCGACAACACCGGTAGTCCGACGAACGAAACGTGCCGACTCTTCAGTGGCCATCATGATCACCTCGCTCAGCGATCCATCTACGATAGATCGCTTGTTGAGCCCCTGGCCATCCATCGGCCTCATTTCGCGCTGCACGCCTGAGAGCTCCAGGTCCGCGTGCACGCCTCGCAACTCGGTCGGAGGAGGGGCCGGAGCGCTGGCGTCATTTCTGCCGTCGCTGGTGTCCTGCAGTTTGAACCAGAGTAGGTGGGCGGGGATGTGGAGGAGTTGTGCCCAGTGGATGAGGCGGTCGAGGTGGATCATGGGTGGGCTGTTTTCGGCGCGGCTGAGTTGGGCTTGGGTGATGCCGAGCCAGCGGGCGACGAGGTCTTGGGGGAGGGCGAGTCGGCCGTGGTAGGGGTGGTAGCGGTAGGCGCGGACGACTTTGCCGAGGTGGCGTTCGTGTAGGGCTTGGCGGATGGGTTCGTGGTCCCAGAAGGTGGCCGGCAGTGTGGGTGGTGTGGTGAGTCGGTCGCGTTCGGCGGTGTGGCAGGGGGTGCAGCGTCCGCTGTCGTTGTCGCGGGCCAGTCGGGCTCCGCAGCGTGGGCAGGTGTGGTGTCGTGCCGGCGTCCTCGCCATGGTGGGCGGCTCCGTCCGTTGTGGTCTGCATTCGAGCCTATCCAGTCAACACGCTGAGCTGAAGATCGCTATACGCGTTGTGTATATCGTCCATCCCTGCCGGGCGGCGTCGATCTCATGGCTCGTACGGTGGCGGTGTGCAGGAGTCGTTCATGTCGGGGTTGCGGCTATGTGAGCTGTTCTATGTCGAGGCGGTGCGTCCGCTGCTGGTGGAGGCATACCCGGATCTGCGGTACGCGGCGGGGCGCTTGGGAACGGGCTCGGACGTACTCGGCTTCGACACGGAACGCTCGGTCGACCACGACTGGGGACCACGGTTGGAGCTGTTCCTGGCCGCCGATGATGTCGTTCGCTATGGCGAGCGGATCTCGGAGTTGCTGTCGGCGCGGCTGCCGAAGCAGTTTCGTGGCTGGTCGACGCACTTCGAGCCGCCGCAGGGACGGGTGCGATCGATGGCACCGACCGATGGGCCGGTGGCGCATCGGGTGCGGGTGACCGATGTCGGCACCTGGTGCGATGACTACCTGGGCTTCGATCCGCGGCAGGGCGTCACGGTCCTGGATTGGCTGGCGACACCGGGGCAGCGGCTGGCCGAGGTCACCGGCGGGGCGGTCTTCCACGACAGCATTGGCGAGCTGAGCGGGCTGCGGGAACGCCTTCGGTGGTATCCGGAGGATGTGTGGCGCTACCTGCTCGCGTGCCAGTGGCTGCGGATCGGCGAGGAGGAGGCGTTCGTCGGTCGTACCGCCGAGGCTGGCGACGAGTTGGGCAGCCGGGTGGTCACGGCGCGGCTGGTGCGGGAGCTGATGCGACTCTGCCTGCTGCTGACTCGACGGTTTCCGCCGTACAGCAAGTGGTTGGGCACGGCCTTCGCGGCGCTGCCGGACGCGGCGGGCATCGCTGCCGCCCTCGATGCGGCGATGAAGGCCGACACCGACGCTCGGCGGCAGGCCGCCCTGTGCAATGCCTACGAGGCGGTAGGCGAGTGGCAGAACAGCCTTGGCCTAGCCGATGCGGTCGGCGCTACCGTGCGCCCGTTCTTCGACCGGCCGTATCGGGTTATCGACGCCGGTCGGTTTGCCACTGCGCTGCTGGCCCGGATCGAAGACCCGGACATTGCCGGGCTGCCGCCGATCGGTGCCATCGACCAGTATGTGGACAGCACGGCAGTGCTGTGCCAGCCCTCGTTGGTCCATGCGTTGATGGCCACGGTCTGGCGCGGTCGCAACAAGTGACAAGAATGCGCTGAGTGATATCGAGTTATACGGAGCGCCTCTGGTGATCTGCTGTCGGTGATCATGCCGATGGTGCCCGCCTTGTCGAAATCTTGGTGCATGGCCCGGGGCGGGTGCTGGCTCCGGTGGCGGGGCGATTCCCTGATCGTTTGTGTCGCTGTTCCCGCCCGTCCCGGTGCCGTTCCAGGTTGTCGGGATGGTGCAGGGGTGAGCGCTTGTGGTGGGTGTGGACGGCGATGGGTTCGGCCGGTTGGGGTCGGTGGGGGTACGGGATGCGGTGGGCCGCTGGCTGTGGCTGGTGGAGGCCGACACCGAGCTGAAGCCGTTCCTGGTGGGGTTGGATCGGGTCCGGCTGTCCGGGCATTTGGCGTTGTTGCTGACGGCAGCCCTGGGTGGTCCGGCGGGGGATGTTGCCCGTCCGTGCACAGGTGCCTGGCAGGGCCTGGGATGTCGGAGGGCCAGCGGCATCGGGCGGTCAACTACCTGGTGGGCACCCTGCGGGCGATGGGCGTCCCTGCCCCGGCCGCTGATCGGGCCGGTCAGATGTTCACCGAGGAGACCCCGGTATGAGTGCCGGTAACGGACCCGAGCTGGTGGCGTCGTGGTCGGCGACGATGCGGCATGCCGAGGTGGCGGGGGAGTTCTTTTGGCGGGCAGTGGATGAGTCTCGCCCCGGTCTACTGCCGTTGCCCGATGCTGCGTTGTTCTTCGCTGGTCTGGGCAGGTTGGTTAGTGGTGGGGACGATGCGGCGGGCCGGGCCGCTCTGTTGGCGGTGTTGGGTCGGGCGTATCGGCGGATGCGCCTGTTCACCCCGCATCATCTGCCGATCGGTGACGCGCTGATCGACACGGTGGCGAGGTTCGCCCGCCCGTGGTGGTCGCCGCGACTGGCGAGGGATTGGCAGCGGTTGTACGAGCCGACGATCCTGGCCCTGGCCCGGGTGGGTCGTCGGGTGGGGGAGGGGCCGGCCTGGTGGCCGGGCGAGGTGGTCGACCACGATCGGCCCGCGCCGGGGATCGCGATCCTCACGGTACGACCGCAGCGGCCGTTGCCTGTCTGTCCTGGTCAGGCGGTGCCGGTGACGGTGTCGCAGGTGCCAGGCCGGTGGCGCTGGTACGCCCCGGCGAACGCGTCCCGCCCAGATGGCACCCTCGAACTTCATGTGCGGGCGGTCCCGGGCGGCAGTGTGTCCCATGCCCTGGTCGACCAGGTGTGCGCAGGTGATCGGGTCTGGTTGGGGCCGCCGTACGGGATCGGGTTGTTGTTGGACCCGGACCCTGGCACAGATCTGTTGTTGGTGGCCGGCGGCACTGGCCTGGCACCGTTGCGGGCCTTGGTGGAGCAGGTCGCGGCCGCCCCGGAGGCGCCTCGGCAGGTGACTTTGGTGGTCGGCTCACGCAACTTTATGGACCTGTACGACGCCACCAGCTTGGACAAGCTGCAGTGTGCCCATGACTGGTTGACGTTGGTGCCGGCGGTGTCGCACGACCTGGAGAACACCGAGCCGGAGGAGCGGGGTGACGCGTTGAGCCTCGCCGTGGCGCACTATCGGCCGGGGCAGGAGGTGTACGTGTGTGGTCCGCCGGCGATGAACCGGACCGCGTTGCTGCGGCTGCTCGTTGCCGGGGTGCCAGCCGAGCGGATTTACTTGCCCGACGAGTACGAGAGTCTGCACCATGGGTACCTACCACAGTCGTAACGGCGGCCCGTTGACCGCCGACGGCATCCGCAACGCGCGGTTGCCGTACGCGAGGTTGGGTCGGCGTGGCTACCAGCCGGCGCAGGTCGATGCCCTGCTTGCCCGGCTGGCGGCGGAGACCGCCGACCGCTGCCAGCAGATCCGACTGCTCCAGGCCGAGAACGACCGGATCAAGGATGCCCTCCGCACCTGGCAAACCGACCAAGCCAACCACCAGTTCCGGTGAGCAGCGATCGGAGGGCCGGGGCAGCGGATACCCTTTCCGCGTAGCGGGCGGGAAGGGCATCCGCGTTGTGGTTGCTTACCTCGCGAAAGCCTCGGCGGCCTGCTCTGATCGAGGTCGTGGATGGAACGCTACGCACCTTATCCGGCTGAAATGACGTACCTGGTGTTCCAGCGAGTGTGCGGCGGAGTCGGCGCAGATGGGTGCCCTGCGCGCTTGGCACACCGAACAGGCCAACCACCGCTTCGCAGAGCCGCGATCGGAGCAATGCGGAAACTCGTCCGTCCGCTACGCCGGACGAGTTTCCGGATGGTTATGAGCGCCCGGCTGTCAGCCGTGGGGCGATGGCCAGCCGATCGGTGAGGGTGAAGTTCGGCAGTTGCAAGGTGTGGGCGTGCTGCGCTTCGGTCAGTACGAAGGTCCCGCCGAGCGCGTCCGGCTGCCAGCCGTGCGCAAGCGCATGGTCGATGACCGTCAGTACCTCCCGAGGGGTTGGGTAGGTGCCATCGGTGAGGCAGGGGTTGCCCCATGGGGTCGGCGGGGCGGTGGACACCAGGTCTGCCTGTAGGGCCTGGCTGTTCTTTCCCGCGCCCCAGATGCGCAATCGGATGCACCTGTGGCAGAGCTGATCGACGGTTACGTGGGTGATCCGAGCCGTCCAGGTGAACTGGCGATCGTGTGCGTGGAGCTTCCGGAGTCGTGACTTCATTTCGCCTCCCGGCGCATCAGGCAGCATCTGGCTGAGTCCGGCTTCTGGTCAACAGGCACCCAACTGCGAGGTCATGCTGCCACGATCGATGACCGCTACCTATTGAGTTTCCAATCGAGAGCACACTCCCTTAAGGACGCATCGACGACGGTTGCCTAGACTGCCCGCATGATCGACGACCGGGTGCGTTTGTGGGCATGGGTGGGCTTCGCCGCCCAGGTGCTGTTCGTGGGTAGCTGGCTGATCGCAGCCGCCTGGCAGGGTGATAGCTACTCCACGTTGGAGCACACCATCAGCGACATGCTCGCCTACGGTGCGCCGGCCGCTGCGGTACTCGTCGTCGTGTTCACCCTGTGCGGCCTGGCCACGATCCTGTTCGCGTGGCTGTCGGTGCGCCCAGCCCTGCGCGCGGGCGGTCGCGCCGCGACCGTTGGTGCCGTCCTGCTGGCCCTGTGTATCTTCGGCCTCGGCGACCTGCTAGCCGCCGCCGAGCGACAGGGCTGCCGCCTGGCCGACGCGGGCTGCACCGGTCCCGACCAGCGGGCCAACCTTGGCGGCAAGATCGACACGATGATCACGCCGACCGGCATCCTGCTCTTCGTGGCTGCGGTCCTCGTGCTGGCCGCGGCCATGAGGCGCGCGCCGGGCTGGCAACGCTGGGCGTGGCCGTTTCGCGGGGTCGGCATCGGCTTCGCCGTACTGCTGTTCGCCTTCGTCGGCGGCCCTGCCAGCCTGACCGGGCTCTTCGAGCGTCTGCTCGCCGCCTTCGGCGCCGCCGCGATCGCCGCCCTGGCCCTGGGCATCGCCCGTCGACAGAGCTGACCCGGCGGTACCGGTACGGCCGCGGTGCCCATGCGGCAGCCACGCCCGTACCGGTCGGTAACCACACGTACACGATCTTGGTCTTCCACTCGAACATATTTAGTGATACCTATACGAGGCTGATCATCCCAACCCCCGGGAGGACGACGTGCGCAGATCACGTCTCGTAACCATCCTGGCCAGCGCGACAGCGGCGGTATTCGCCTCGCTCGTGCTGGCCGTACCCGCCCAGGCGGCGTCCACCGTTCGCTACGTCGCGCTCGGCGACTCGTACGCATCCGGTGTCGGTGCAGGCAGCTACACGAGCGAAAGTGGCACCTGTAAGCGCAGCACCAACGCGTACCCAGCGCTGTGGGCCGCCGCCAAGGCCCCGGCGTCGTACAAGTCGGTGGCCTGCTCGGGCGCGACGACCACGAGCGTGGTCAACACACAGCTCTCGGCCCTGGCCACCAACACCACGCTGGTGAGCATCACGGTCGGTGGCAACGACGTCGGCTTCGCCAACATCATGACCACCTGCGTGCTGAAGGGCACCACCGAATGCGTGGCCGCCGTGCAGGCCGCGCAGAACAAGGCGACCACCGAGCTGCCCGGCCTGCTCGACAAGGTCTACAGCGGAATCAAGTCGCGTTCTCCGTCGGCCAAGGTCGTCGTCGTCGGCTACCCCGTCTTCTACGAACTGGGCAAGGTCTGCGTCGGGCTCAGCGAGACCTCCCGCGCGAAGATCAACGAGGGCATCAACATCCTCGACGGTGTCCTCATCAAGGCTGCCGCCCGGCACGGCTTCAAGTTCGCCGACGTGCGCGCCAACTTCGTCGGACACCAGCTGTGCAGCGGCGACAAGTGGCTGCATGCGCTGAACTTCGCCGACATCGGCATCTCGTACCACCCGTTCGCCACCGGACAGTCGGGCGGCTACCTCCCGGCGTTCCGTGCCGCTGCCGGCTGACCAGCCAGAACCGAACGGTTGTCGGGCGGCGAGCACCCCCTCGCGTCGCCGCCCGGCCCCGTCAAGCCCTCGGCCCCGCCAGACCGGGCCTACCTCGCGAAAGCCCTGGCCTCATTGCCTGATCGATGGCGCGACCTGAACGCCACGCACCTCAGCCGAGTGGAGTGACGTACCTGGCGTTCAGGTGAGTGTTAGGCGACTCGACTCGGACACCGTCGTAGGCTGACCGAATGTCCCGCTCCTACCTACTGATCCTCGGCGACCGTGACGCCATCGGCTGGGTGTTGCGCGAGCAGCGGATGGCTTTTCCGGCGACGCCGCGGGCGGAGGTCGCCGCGCTCGCAGTCGATGATCGGCTGTTCCTCTACGCCACCCGGGGAGCGTGGCGGAATCCGACCCGGGACCGGGGACGGATCATCGGTACGGCGACCGTCCGCACCGCCGTGCAAACACTCGACGAGCCGGTGGAGATCGGTGGCCGCGCTTTCGTCTCGGGCTGTGATTTGGCGATCGACGGCCTGGTGCCGTATCCGGGTGGGCTTGAGCTGGCTCCGCTGGTCGAGCGGCTGAGCGTCTTTCCCAAACCACAGGCGTGGAGCGTCTATCTGCGCCGGGCGTTGCTGTCCCTCCCGGCGGCCGATGCGGTGTTGCTCGACCAGCAGGTCCGTCCATTGTTGACCGCTCGGGCGGCGGCGCTGCCCAGCTACCGCTGGGCGGCGAGCCCGGACCCGAGCCTGAGCCCGGATCCGGTGCCCGCCTGATCGGAACGTAGCCGGCGGGGTTACCGCTTGCCGGCGGTGGCGTACGCGGCGCAGCCGATCAGTTCCAGCGACACCTGGAGCCGTTCCAGGCTGATGTTCTTCGCGATGGTGTCCTCGGGGCTGTGGTACGGCGGTTCCAGCAGCGCCGGCGACTCTTCACCCCGCCAGGAGAAGTTGGCACTGGCGATGCCGACCTCCTGGAAGGACTGGTGGTCGCTGGAGCCCCGCTGGGTGACCGGCGAGATGCGGGGCTCGTAGCCCAGCCGGGTCGCGGCGGCGGCCACCTCATCGGTCGCCCGGTTCGACTGGCCGGTGAAGGAGAGCAGCCAGTAGCGGGTCGCCGGGTCCCAGCTCGTCGCCACCATGTCGTTCTGGTAGACGGCGAGGAGGCGGTCGCGCTCGGCCTGCGGGAGTTCGCGTACGTAGTGCCGGGAGCCGATGAGGCCCTGCTCCTCCGAGCCCCACAACGCGAAGCGGAAGGTCGAGTCCGTCGGGACCTCGCGCAGCACCCGGGCAAGTTCGAGACAGAGTACGGTGCCCGAGCCGTCGTCGTTGGCACCCGGTGCGCCGATCACCGTGTCGTAGTGGGCGCTCACCATGGAGACCGGGTTCTTGCCCCTGAGCTTCTTGTTCTTCGAAGTCTCGGCGATGACGTTGTGGGAGGTCAGTCCCCGGTGGGCGGTGGTGGCGACGGTCAGGCTGAGCCGGCCCGTGGCGAGCAGGGCCCGCAGCCGGTGCTTCTGCGCCTGGGCGATCCCGACGACGGGGATGCGCACCGGGTTCGACGCCGAGCCGGGCAGGGTCGGGTTGAAGGTGCCGGCCATTCGGGGCGGCGTGGCGTCGGCGGCCAGGAGGATGACTGCGGCGGCACCACGGGCGACGGCGATCTCGACCAGTCGTTCCCGCTGGGCGGCGACGTAGTCGATGAGGACGATCTTGCCGGTGACATCGGCGGGGTAGTTCGCCACCTCACCGGCCCCGACGTCCACGACGTCACCCTGGACGCTGGTGTCCAGGGCGGCGTGCGCCGATGCGCCAACCTGCCAGCACAGGTCGGTGGGGAGCCCAGCCGGCGAGCTGAGCTGGGCGGTGAACTTGTCCGCCACCGCGAACGGCTGTAGTTCGACGTCGTAGCCGAGCCGGTCCAGCTCTCGCGCGATGTAGTTGGCGGCGGTGCGCTCGGACTGGGTGCCGCCGATCCGTGGGCCGATATCCTCGCAGAGCACCCGGAGGTGCCGGAGGGCGCGTTCGGCCGAGACGCGGTTGACCACCATGCGGTCGGTGGTGGTGAGCTGGGGTTTGCGGGCGGCACCGGGCCGCTGGTCGGTGGCGGCCCAGGCCGGGGCCGGCAGGGCCACGGCGGCAGCGCCACCGAGGGCGACGGTCAGCATGCGACGGCGGTTCAGCCAGGATTCTGCGGCACGCTCTGCGTTGTCGGTGGGGGATGCGGTCTGGTTGTCCACGCATGTCCTCCATGTTCGGGGGCGTTGACCAGAAGCCCGGGGGCGCTTGCTGGTCATGATCAAGAATGGGAATCTAGCCTGAAGTCCGAGGCATCTTCAAGACACGGCTTTGCGATATCGCAGGTAGGGCGGGTTTGGACGCCCCGACTCGGATGGTGCCGCCGGCCAGCTCCGGTGTCGCCGGCAGCCTGATTCGATGTTGTCGCCGCCCGACCTGTCGTGCCTGGTGGCTGGTCGATGGTCGAGGTGTAGCGAAACGATCACGCACGGGTAGACAGTTTGTGCGACGTGCTCCAACGTGGAACTTCTAGCGTCTGTTGTCGAGGGTGCCGGACTGATCCCGGCATCCGGGCACCGGCCGGACCGGTGCCAGCCGACAGAGCTGATAGGAGACCTGTCATGAGCATGATCGCCGCTGCGGGGCCCACCAGGGTCACCGCCGATCCGATCGGAGCCGCACTGGGGGAGTTGCCGGTGCTGGTGCCGGTCCGCCCCGAACATGTTCCGCTGGCGGTACGGGCGGTGGTCGTGCACGCCAAGCAGGAGTGGCCGGCCGGGGCGGTCTGCCGTAACGACCGGGCACCGCACCCGTGCCGGTTGGCCCGTTGGGGTCGACGGGTGCTGCTCGCCGCTGGCGTTTTCGAGGAGCGGATCCACCTGCTGGTGGCCGGGGGCGATCCGTACGCCTCGCCGTGGCCGTGAGCGGGCGCGGCGTGGTGACGTACCCGGCGGTGGCGGGGAGTCCGGCGGGGACGTATCCGGCGGCCGCGGTGGCGGCGGGGCCGGTCCTCGACGGTGGCTATCGGTGTTCGGGATTTGGTTGGCTGGGCGGTCCGGCGGCGGTACGGGACGCGGTCCGGCGGTGGCTTCGGCTGGTGTCGGCCGACGCGGAGTTGGCACCGTACCTGGTGGGCGTGGACGTGCCCCGGCTGGCGGGGCATCTGGCGCTGCTGCTGACCTCGGCACTGGGCGGCCCGGCCGGGGACATTGTCCGGCCCGTGGTGGGGGCCTGGCGTGGGCTGGGACTGACCGAGGCGCATCACCGGCGGGTGGTGGACTACCTGACCGGAGTGCTGTGGGCGATGGACCTGCCCGCTTCCGGTATCGCGCGGGTGGGGCGGGCCTTTGCCGAGGAGGCCGGCTGGTGACAGGCCGCCGACCCGCGCGAGGAAATCGATAAATTTGCATCTTGACGGGGTGATGGGGCGTGAGTAGCGTCTCCTTAACTTTCTGGAAACTTTCCTAACTAATATGGAGAGTCACATGAAGCGATCCCTCCGTCGAGCCCTCTGGGCCGGTGCCGCGATGGTCCTGGCCGTCGCGGCGGTGCCGGTCACCGCGGCGCTCGGAGCAGGAAATCTGACCACCACCTTCGCCGTCGCCTCGGACTGGGGCTCCGGCCACGAGGTCCGGGTCACGGTCACCAACGGCACCGACGCCCCGGTCAGCAACTGGCGGGTCGAGTTCGACCTGCCCGCTGGCACCACTCTGAACAGCTTCTGGGACGCCGACGTGACCCGTACCGGCGACCACTACGTCGCGGTGAAGAAGAGCTGGGCCGGCGCGCTCGCCCCCGGAGCGTCCGCGAACTGGGGCTACATCGGCAGCGGCGGCTACCGGTCGCCGCTGAACTGCACGATCAACGGTGCGTCCTGCTCCGGTGGCAGCACGCCGACCGCGACACCGACCAGCGTCCCGCCGACGTCGGTGCCGCCCACCACCCCGCCGCCGACCGACCCGCCAGGCGGGAACGGCAAGGTCGTCGGCTACTTCGCCGAGTGGGGCGTCTACGCCCGGAACTACCACGTCAAGAACATCCACACCAGCGGCTCGGCCGCCAAGCTCACCCACATCATGTACGCCTTCGGTAACACCACCGGCGGGCGCTGCTCGATCGGGGACAGCTACGCCGACTACGACAAGGCGTACACGGCGGCGGACAGTGTCGACGGCGTCGCCGACACCTGGGACCAGCCACTACGCGGCAACTTCAACCAGTTGCGCAAGCTCAAGCAGATGTACCCGCACCTGAAGGTGATCTGGTCCTTCGGTGGCTGGACCTGGTCCAGCGGCTTCACCCAGGCCGCGCAGAACCCGGCCGCGTTCGCCCAGTCCTGCTACAACCTGGTCGAGGATCCGCGCTGGGCGGATGTATTCGACGGCATCGACCTCGACTGGGAGTACCCGAACGCCTGCGGCCTGACCTGTGACACCAGCGGGCCGAACGCCTTCAAGAACCTGGTCGCCGCGGTCCGCGCCAAGTTCGGCGCGGCCAACCTGGTCACCGCCGCGATCACGGCGGACGGCAGCAGCGGCGGCAAGATCGACGCGACCGACTACGCCGGGGCGATGCCGCACCTCGACTGGATCATGCCCATGACGTACGACTTCTTCGGCGCCTGGGCGGCGCAGGGGCCGACCGCTCCGCACTCTCCGCTGCACTCGTACACCGGCATTCCGCAACAGGGCTTCTGGTCCGACGCGGCGATCCAGAAGCTGAAGGGCAAGGGCATTCCGGCCAACAAGATGCTCCTCGGTATCGGCTTCTACGGTCGTGGCTGGACCGGCGTCACCCAGGCCACCCCGGGCGGTACGGCCACCGGCCCGGCCCCGGGCACCTACGAGCAGGGCATCGAGGACTACAAGGTGCTCAAGAACAGTTGCCCGGCGACCGGCACCGTGGCCGGTACGGCGTACGCCAAGTGCGGCAGCAACTGGTGGAGCTACGACACTCCCAGCACCATCAACGGCAAGATGGCCTATGCCAAGAGTCAGGGCCTCGGCGGATCCTTCTTCTGGGAGCTCTCCGGTGACACCAGCAACGGTGAGCTGATCGGTGCCATCAAGAGCGGCCTCGGCTAGGCCGCAGTCCGACGAAGTACCCCACGCGTGGCGGGGGCCGGGCGACCCGGCCCCCGCCCGTCTTGGCTGCGCCGGCTCCCCGCCCGTTTTGAGTGCGCTCGACTGTCCCAAGTAGCCTGTGAGCGCCCGCGCAGGCTTCGAAAGTGCGTGACATGAGATATCAGCGGTTTTGGGTTTGTGGTGGGTCTACTCGGGGAGGACGACAGATGGCAGGCGGGACACTCGATCCGGAGGACGTCACCACCGAGGGGCTACGCAGGATCTTCGATAGCGCGTACCTGGAGACATCCCTGGACGACGACGGCGACCTGGTGGTGCGGGACAACTACCGGGTGCTGGTCCTGCCGCGGGAGAACGGTGAGCGGATCCGTCTCATGTCCATGTTCGGGGTGGACCCGGACTCCGCGCTGGAAGACCGACTCCAGCTGGCCAACAAGATCAATGACGTGATGGTCCTGGTCCGGGCCTCGGTGACCGAACGAGGCAGCTTCTGCTTCGACTGCGACATCACCGTGACCGGCGGTCTGCCCATCCGCACCTTCATGGCGACGTTCCGGCGGTTCCTCCGTTGCATGGAGGAGGCTCTCACCCTCGACGAGGACGACGTCCTCACCTGAGCAGACTGTCGCCCCGAGCCGCCGGAACGGACTGTCGCCCCGAGCCGCCGGAACGGACTGTCGCCCCGAGCCGCCGGAACGGACTGTCGTCCCGAGCCGCCGGAACGGACTGCCGCCGGGTGCCCCTGGACCCTTCCCCTAGGGTGGGCCGGTGGTCGCGGCACTGGAACTCTTTCTCGACACCGACGCCACCCGGCGGATCCGGGTGCTGTGGAACGCGCTGGAGTCCGAGGGCGTGCAGAGCATGCGTTCGTTGCTTGGGCAGCGGCACCGGCCGCACGTCTCGCTGGCGGTCGCCCCCCGGCTCGACCCCGAGCAGGTCGCCGGAGCACTGGCCGGGGCACCAGTGGCCCCGCCGTTACGGTTGTCGTTCCAGTACGCCGGCCAGTTCGTCGGCCGGGTGCTGTGGCTGGGGCTGGTGCCCACCCCCGAACTGCTGGCCCACCAGGCTTCGGTGTATGTCCGGCTGACCCGGGCCGGGCTCGCCCTCTCCGAGCACTACCAGCCGGGGCGCTGGGTGCCGCACTGCACACTCTCGATGCGAGTGCCGAACGTGCTGATGGGGGTCGCGGTGCGGCGCTGTCTGGAGGTGCTTCCGGTCGAGGCGACGGTGGTCGGCGGGGCGGTCACCGACCATGCCCGGGACATCGCCCACCCGCTGCCCTGACGTGAGGGCGAATCAACCTGGTGGATGCCCCTCACTGTCGCTACGCTGACGCTCCCTATTGATCATCGGAGCTGACATAGTCGAATCGCTGCCCCCCGAACCGCCGGAGCCGGAACCTGCTCGGCACTCCCCGGCCACGGTCCGTTGGGCGCGACGGCCGTGGGTCATGGCAGCGGTGACCTGTGCGCCTGCGGTTGGCGTGAGCCGTACCCCGGTTTTCCCGGCCACCGGAGGCCGAGTCAGCGGGGCTGGTCGCACCGCCGGTCCTACCCCGAACGAGGAGCGTTGGGCCGACCCGGCCAACCGCAGTCGACCCGGCTGGTCCGGCTGGTCCGGCTGACCAGCGGGGTCCCACGAGCCGGAACGGTGCCCCTCGCCGCCCCGGGGCCGCGACCGTCGCCGTACGCTTTCCTACATGCGCCAAGAGTGGCACCAGTTGAGCTACCCGGGGGTGGACAACCCCGGTCTGCAGACCAGCCGCCCCACCATCGACTCGGCCGAGGACGAGGCCCTCGGCCTTGACCGGTGGCGGGACCTGCCCCGGGCCCAGACTCCGCCCTGGCCCGACCCGGCGGTGGTCGACGAGGTGTGCAAGATCCTCGACAATGTCCCGTCGGTCGTTGCGCCGTACGAGGTCGACCAGCTGCGGCAACGGCTGGCCCTGGTCTGTGAGGGCAAGGCCTTCCTGTTGCAGGGCGGCGACTGTGCCGAGACGTTCACCGACAACACCGAGAGCCACCTCCTGGCCAACGCGCGCACCCTCCTGCAGATGGCCATCGTGCTCACGTACGGGGCGTCGCTGCCGGTGGTAAAGGTGGCCCGGGTCGCCGGCCAGTACACCAAGCCGAGGTCGCTGCCGACGGATGCGCGCGGTCTGCCCGCGTACCGGGGCGACATGATCAACTCGCTGGAGGCGGTGCCGGAGGCCCGCGTCGCCGACCCACAGCGCATGATCCGGGCGTACGCCAACTCGGCGGCGGCGATGAACATGCTCCGCGCCTACCTGGCCGGTGGGCTGGCCGACCTGCACGCCGTACACGACTGGAACAAGGGCTTCGTCAAGACCTCCCCGGCGGGGGAGCGCTACGAGGCGATCGCCCGGGAGATCGACCGGGCGCTGGCGTTCATCCGGGCCTGCGGGATGACCCAGGACGAGGCGCTGCGTACGGTCACCCTCTACTGCTCGCACGAGGCGCTGGCGCTGGAGTACGACCGGGCGCTCACCCGGGTCTCCGCCAACCGGGCGTACGGACTCTCCGGCCACTTCCTCTGGATCGGTGAGCGCACCCGGCAGATCGACGGGGCGCACATCGACTTCATCTCCCGGATCGCCAACCCGATCGGCGTCAAGCTCGGCCCGACCACCACCCCCGACGAGGCGCTCGAACTCTGCGAGAAGCTCAACCCGGACAACATTCCCGGCCGGCTCACCCTGATCAGCCGGATGGGCAACCACCGGGTCCGGGACGCCCTGCCGCCGATCGTGGCGAAGGTGTCCGCTGCCGGGGCCAAGGTGGTGTGGCAGTGCGACCCGATGCACGGCAACACCCACGAGTCGTCCAACGGCTACAAGACCCGGCACTTCGACCGGATCGTCGACGAGGTGCTCGGCTACTTCGAGGTGCACCGGGGCCTGGAGACCCACCCGGGCGGGCTGCACGTCGAACTGACCGGCGAGGACGTCACCGAGTGTCTGGGCGGCGCGCAGGGCATCGAGGACCTCGACCTGCCCGACCGGTACGAGACCGCCTGCGACCCCCGGCTCAACACCCAGCAGTCGCTGGAACTGGCCTTCCTGGTGGCGGAGATGCTGCGTGGCTGAACCGGCACCCGCAGGTGCGGCTCCCCGCCTCGTCGACCTGCGGTCGGACACGGTGACCCGGCCCACCGCCGGGATGCGCGTCGCCATGGCCGAGGCCGAGGTCGGCGACGACGTGTACGGCGAGGACCCGACCGTCAACGCCCTGGAGGCCGAGGTCGCGGCGATGTTCGGGCACGAGGCGGCCCTGTTCGCCCCGACCGGGTCGATGGCCAACCAGATCGCCCTCCAGGTGCTGGTGCCACCCGGCTACGAACTGCTCTGCGACGCCGACGCGCACGTGGTGACGTACGAGGTCGGTGCCGCCGCCGCGTACGGGGGAGTCTCGTCGCGTACCTGGTCGGCGGTGGGCGCGGCCATCGACCCGGCGGTGGTGGCCGGCATGGTCCGGCCGGACGGCTACCACGCGGTGCCGACCCGGGCGATCGCCGTGGAGCAGACCCACAACCGGGGCGGCGGCGGAGTCATCCCGCTGACGACCCTGCGCGAGCTGCGCCGGATCGCCGACGACGCCGGGGTGGGGCTGCACTGCGACGGTGCCCGGATCTGGCACGCCCACATCGCCGACGGGGTGCCGCTGGCCAGCTACGGCGAGCTGTTCGACAGCCTGTCGGTCTGCCTCTCCAAGGGGCTCGGTGCCCCGGTCGGCTCCCTGATGGTGGGCAGCGCGGAGAAGATCGAACGGGCCCGACAGATCCGCAAGCGGCTCGGTGGTGGCATGCGGCAGGTTGGCGTCCTGGCCGCCGCCGGTCGGTACGCGCTGCGGCACCACCTCGACCGGCTGGTCGAGGACCACGCACGGGCCGCCCGACTGGCCGAGGCACTGGCCCCGTTCGCCGTGGTGGCCGGAGACGGCACGGTACGTACCAACATCGTGCCGCTGGACCTGACCAAGTGCGCCCTGGACGCGCCCACCCTGGCGGCGCGGGCCCGCGCCGCGGGCGTACTCGTCTCGGTGCTCGGGCCACGGACCGCGCGGCTCGTCACCCACCTCGACCTCGACGACGCGGCGATCGACCGGGCCGTCGGGGTACTCACCGGCATCTTCCGGCGTTGACCCCGGCCCGGCCTGCCCCTGGCTGGGCCAGGGTCAGGGTCAACGCCGGGACGGAAACGCGTCAGGGGCGGAAACGCTTGAGGGTGGCGATGTCCGCCGCGTGACCGGCGTGCCCCTCCGACGGGGTCTCCACCACCACCGGTACGCCCGCAGTGGCCGGATGGGTCATCAGCTCGGCGAACGCCGGCTCGCCGATGCTGCCCTTACCGATCGTCTCGTGCCGGTCCCGGGTCGATCCGCGCAGGTCCATCGAATCGTTGGCGTGCACCAGCCACAGCCGGTCGGATCCGACCGTGGCGACCAGATCGTCGATCGTCTGGGTCATTCCACCCTCGCAGGCCAGATCGTGCCCGGCCGCCCAGGCATGGCAGGTGTCCAGGCAGACGCCCAGCCACGGGTGCCACTCCACCACATCCAGGTATGGGCCCAGGTGCTCGACCCGGGAGGCCAACGACCGACCGCCGCCCGCGCTCGGCTCGACCAGCAGCTTCGGCCCTTCGGTGTTGGCCGCCTCGTCGAGCAGCGGCAGCAGCGCCTCGCGTACCTGTCGCATGGCCGCGTCGGCGTGGCCGTCGTCCACCGCGCTGCCGGCGTGGTAGACCACCCCGGCCGCGCCGATCGCCGCCCCCCGGCGCAGCGCGTGCGCCAGCGTGGCGGTCGACTTCTCCACCGTCGCCGGAGTGGGCGAACCGAGGTTGACCAGCAGGGATGCGTGGATGTACGTCGGGATTCCGCGTTCGGCGCAGCCGTCCCGGAACGCGGCGTCCTGGGCCGGGTTGCCGGCCGGCAACGCCCAGCCCCGGGAGTTGCCGACGTAGATCTGCGCCACCTCGGATCCGGCCGCGTCCAGGTACGGCAGGGCGGCCTTGGCCAGCCCGCCGGAGGTGGGAGTGTGCGACCCCACCGGCCGGTTCAGTGACATGTCAGAGACATCCGATCGTGATCTGGGTACCCGGGGGTACCTGGGCGTTCTCGCCCGGGTTCTGGTAGCGGACAGTCCCGTTCGGGTTGAACTGCACGTTGACCGGGAAGCCCAGGCCCTCCAGTTGCTGCTTGGCAGCCGCGCACGGCAGGTCAACCACCCTCGGCACGACCACCGCCGGCGGCCCCTTGCTGACCTCCAGCTTAACCTCGGTGCCCTTCTCCACCCCGGCACCATCGGCCGGGCTCTGGCCGATGACCTGGTCCTTCGGCTTGTCGGAGTCCTTGTAGGTCTCCACGGGCACCAGTCCGAGCTGCGTCAACATCGACCTTGCCTCGGTGACGCTCTTGCCCACGAGGTTCGGTACGGAGAGCGGGGCCCGACCCTTGCTGACCGTGACGGTGATCTTGCTGTTGGGGCTGACCTCGGCACCCACCTTCGGAGTCACCGCGACGACCACGCCAGCGGGCAGGCTGTCGTCGTAGCGCTGGGGACCCTGCACCACCACCAGACCTGCGGCCTCCAGGTCGATCTGGGCGAGTTCGAGGGTCTTGCCCACCACGTCCGGCACCGGGAAACGGTCCGGCCCCAGGGACAGGATCAGGGTGATCGTGCCGCCCTTGACGATTCGCTCGCTGGACGGCGGGTCCTGGCTGATCACCGTGTCCTTGGCGGCCTTCGCGTCGTAGCGGGGGGTGCCGTAGGTCAGGGACAGTCCGGCCTTCGTCGCTGTCGACTCGGCATCTGCCTTCGTCATGGCGACCAGTTCCGGAGCGACCGTGTATCGGCCGAACCCGAACCACCAGCCGGTCAGGGCGACCACCAGGACCAGGGCCACGACGGTGGCGATCGCCGCGACGCCGCCTCGGGGATGGGCCATCACCCGGTCGCGGAACTCCAGTAGCCGCCCGCCGAACCCGGACGACTGCGCCGCCGCCCGCCGTCGGTGCGTCCGGGTCTGCCCGGTCTGTTCTGGCAGCCGGGCCCAGGACGGCCGGGTATCGCTGGGGCGTACCGCCGAGACGACCATGGTCGGCTGGGCGATCGCCGTGGTGGGGTCGGTCACCCGCCGGAGCACGGTGGTGCTGTCGTTGCTGGTGCCGCCGCCCAGGTTCTCGTGGGCGGCCTGCACCTCGGTCAGCAGGCTGCCGGCATCGGTGGGGCGGGCGGCCGGATCACGTCGGGTGGCGCGCGTCACCAGCTCGTCGAGCACCGGGGGCAGCCCGGGGACCAGGGTCGAGGGCAGCGGCACGTCCCGGTCGACGTGCTGCCACGCCACGTCGACCGGTCGGTCACCGTCGTACGGGACCCGACCGGTGAGCATCTCGAACAGCACGATCCCGGCCGCGTAGACGTCGGTGCGAGGGTCGGCGTGGCCGTCGGTGACCAGTTCCGGGGCGACGTAGGCCACGGTCGCCAACAGCTGGCCGCCCGCATCCTCGTCCGAGCTGGCCTCCACCGCGCGGGCCAGGCCGAAGTCGGCGACCTTCACCACACTGTCGACAAGATCACCGGTGCCGCCGCTGGGCGCCTCGGCGACCAGTACGTTCTCCGGTTTGACGTCGCGGTGCACCAGGCCGGCCCGGTGGGCAGCGGCGATCGCGGCGAGCATCTGCTCAAGGATCGCCAGTGCCTCGTCCGGCTTGAGGCGGTGCCGTTCGACGAGGATGTCGCGCAGGGTGCGACCCCGGACGTACTCCATGACCAGGTAGGGCAGGCCGGCGTGGGTGCCCTGGTCGTAGACCGCGACCACGTTGGGATGGGTCAGCCGGGCGATGGTCTTGGCCTCGTCGGTGAACCTGTCCAGGAATCCACCCGGGCGCTGTTGTGCGTCGTTCGCCTGGCTCGGGTGAATGATCTTCAGAGCCACGGTGCGGTCCAGCCGCTCGTCCGTGGCGGTGTACACGGTTGCCATGCCACCACGGGCCACGCGACCGCGAATACGGTAGCGCCCGTCGACCAGCGAACCCAGCAACGTATCGGCGACCTGAATGTCCATCGGCAGGCAGTCTATGTGTCCGGAGGGTGAAGGCAGAACAGGATGCCACAGGTGGTGTCCGGCGACAGGCCCAGCCCAGCCGACCGAGGCGTAAGGTAGGGCCCGTTGTCATCACTTTTTGTATGGGAAGGGCCCCTTTCTGACGAGGGTGCCCGTTGACCGGGCCCGGGGCGGGCGTGGCAGGGTGATCGGGTGACCGAACCCGTACCCGTCGCCCCGGCCGGCTGGTTGACCCTGCCGGAAGTGGCCGAACGCCTTGACGTGTCCATCAGCAAGGTGCACCAGATGATCCGCGAGCGGGAGCTGATCGCGGTCCGCCAGGACGGCATCCGCCGGGTGCCCGCCGAGCTGGTCGCGAACAGTACGGTGCGCAAGCACCTGCCCGGTGTGCTCAACCTGCTGTACGACGCGGGGTACGACGACGACGCGGCGCTGCGCTGGCTCTACCTGGCCGACGCCACGTTGCCTGGCACCCCGGCGGAGGCGCTCGGTGGTGACCGCGCCCGAGAGGTCAAGCGTCGGGCGCAGGCGCTGGGCTTCTGACCACCCCGGCATGGGACATTTCGCCTACCTTGCCGTTTTGGCCGGCTGTGCCTTCTGCGCCCTGTGGCTGGAGCCGGTCCTCCGGGTCGGCGTTCTGCGGCGCTGGAAGCGCCTGCTGCTCACCTTGGTGCCGGTAATTGTGATCTTCGTCCTGTGGGATCTGGCGGCGATCGCCGCCGGACACTGGACCTTCGACCCGGAGCAGATCACCGGGGTCATGTTGCCCGGCGGGTTGCCCCTGGACGAGCTGCTCTTCTTCATCGTGGTGCCGATCTGCGCCATCCTCGGCTTCGAGGCGGTACGGGTGGTGCGCGGCTGGCCGGCAGGTGACGAGGAGTGACGTACACGGTCGCGGCGCTGCTCGGTGTGGTCGGCGCCGTACTGGTCGACCTCTTCGTGCTGCGTACCCGGCTGGTGCGGCATGCGGTGTTCTGGGCGACCTATCCGATCATCATCTTCTTCCAGCTGATCTCCAACGGCATCCTGACCGGTCGCGACATCGTCCGGTACGACCCGGAGGCGATCATCGGGTTGCGGGTGGTCTACGCCCCGGTGGAGGACCTGCTGTTCGGGTTCGCCCTGGTGCTGCTGACCCTGTCCGTGTGGGTCTGGCTGGGCCGACGAGGCGTGCAGCGCGCCCGGCGCTAGACGTGAGCGTAGGGCGGTAGGGGTGAGATGTGCGGTGTCGCGAAGTCCCTTGCTATCGCATCTTGCCTTGGGAGGGGCTCTTCCCCGCACCTCGGCGGACCGTGACCACGATCAGCGCAACGACGAGGACCACGTCGAGCAGGGCACCGGGCAGCTTGGTCAGCGCCGCCACGCCCTGCCCGTTGGGCAGCACCAGGAGACTGAGCACCACGACGACTCCCGCGAGCCGCCGCTGCCAGCGGTGGTCTGCCACCGCCCCGGCGAGCACCGCGATCGCGGTGAGGCCGTACCAGGGGTAGAACACCGGGGAGAGCAGGGCCAGCGCGGCGAGGGTGCTTCCAGCGGCCACCAGCACCCCCCGTCGGCCGGGTGCTCCCGGCTCGGCGGTCGCACGCCAGGCGCGTACGACCAGCGCCGCCGAGACCGCCGCCAGGGTGGCGAAGCCCAGCACCCGGGCGACGGTCACCGCGCTGTCGAATGCCTCCGGTCGCCCGACCAGCCGCAGCAGATAGCCGGCGGACATGCCCAGGCCGGTCGGTAGCGACGTCCACTGCACCAGTTCACCGGTGTCGCGCAGTGCTCCGAGCCAGCCCAGACCGAGACCGGTCACCAGGCTCAGGCCGGCGAATGCCAGCACCGCCCCGGCGAGCACCACCCCTGACGCACGTGCCGCCGCTCCCAGGCGCGCCCGCGATCGAGGGGTGCCCACCGTCGTCCCCGGGCCCGCCTGCGACCGGGAGCCGGCCACCGTGGCCAGCAGGATGACGAACGGCAGCGCGACCAGCGCGGTGACCTTGATGGCGATGGCCAGGCCCACCGCCGCCCCCGCGCCGACCAGAACAATGTGCCGACGAAGCGCTCGTTCCCGGGTCTGACAGGAGGGTGGTCGGTCGGCGGCCATGCCCAGGGCGGCCAGCAGCAGGCCCACCAGCAACGCGTCGTTGTGCACCCCGGCCACCACGTGCACCGCGACCAGGGGGGAGACCAGGCCGAGCCAGGCAGCGGCCACCGGGTCGACACCGCAGAGTCGGGCCAGGCGCGGTACGTATCCGGCGACGAGCAGGCTGCCGGCCAGTGCGACGGCCCGGAAGAGGCCGAGCGCGACGAGCAGTTGTCCGTCAGTCGAGGTGGCCACCATCCGGGCGACGGCGACCACGGCACCGGCCAGCGCGACCGCCAGCGGGCCGTACGGTGTCGGGGTGTCCCGCCACAGCGGTGGCACGGTCTCCACCCACGGGCAGCCGCCGGCCGCCACCCCCTCGACGTACGGATCGGTGCCGTCCAGCCACACCGCCCCCTGGCAGGCGTACGCGTACACGTCCCGGCTGCCCATCGGCGGGGCGACCAGCAACGGCACCGCCCAGAGCGCGCCGGTCCCCAACAGCCAGCGCAGCGATACCGACCCCGGCAGCGCCCCCGACACCGGGGGAGGGCGCAGCCGCCCGCCGAGCCGCCACCAGGTCACGATGAGGGCGATCAGACCGGTGAGCCAGCCGGCGAGCCCGAGCCAGTAGGGCCAGGAGTCGGCCAGCGGGCCAGCAGGCCGCAGAGCGGCGTCCGGGTCCGCGTCGGGCGTCGCCCCCGCCCAGTACGCGCCGACGGCCATCAGGGTGGTCGCGGCGAGCCCGGCCATCCGGAGCCGTACGAGGTGAACGGGACCGGGCACGCCCCGAGGATCCCACAGTGCGAGTGTCGCTCGGAGTCGAGCAGCGGGACCGGGTGCCAGTGGGGTCAGTCCCGTCGACGGGTCGCCGCGACCGCCAGTTCGACCAGCATCTGCCGGGACTCGCTGTCCAGTTCGACGCCGGAGAGCGCGGTCAGCGCGGTCTCGGTGAGGCTGGCGATCCGCTGCTCGGTCCGCTCCAACGCCCCGCTGGCCCTGATGATCTCCCGGAGCTGGTCGACGCCGGCCGAGTCGAGCCCCGGGTCGCCCAGCCGTTCGGTCAGCAGCACGCGGCCCGCCCGGTCGGCCGCTGCCAGGGCCGCGGCCACGAGATAGGTCCGCTTACCCTCGCGTAGGTCGTCCCCGGCCGGTTTGCCGGTCTGCTCCGGGTCACCGAAGACGCCGAGCACGTCGTCGCGGAGCTGGAACGCCTCGCCCAGCGGTAGCCCGTAGCCGGAGTAGGCGTGGTGGATCGTGGCGGGTGCCTCGGCGAGCGCGGCACCGAGCAGTAGCGGCCGTTCCACCGTGTATTTCGCCGACTTGTAGCGGGCCACCTTGCTGGCCCGCGCCACCGAGGTGTCCCCGGTGGCCTGGGTGAGCACGTCGAGATACTGCCCGACGGTGACCTCGGCACGCATCTCGTCGAAGACCGGGCGGGTCCGAGCCAGTGCCACCGGGTCGAGCCCGCTGCTGTGCAGCAGCTCGTCCGACCAGACCAGGCACAGGTCACCGAGGAGGATGGCTGCGGATTCCCCGAAACTGTCGGCGTTGCCGCTCCACCCGGTCGCACGGTGCGCGATGGCGAACCGTCGGTGTACGGCCGGTTCACCGCGTCGGGTGTCCGAGCGGTCCATCAGGTCGTCGTGGATCAGCGCGCTGGCCTGTACGAGTTCCAGGGCGGCGAGCCCCGCCACGACGTGGTCGGAGTCGACTCCACCGGCGGCCCGGTAGCCCCAGTAGGCGAAGGCGGGGCGTAGTCGTTTGCCGCCCCGGAGCACGAACGCCTCGACGGCGTCGGCGACCGGCACCAGCCCGTCATCGACGCTGGTCAGCCAGCTACGTCGGTGGGACAGGAACTCGGTCAGTGCCTTGTCGACCCGCTGCCGGAGACCGGCGCGGTCCAGCAGGGGGACGGGATCCTTGTGGGTCACGCCATGACGCTAGCCGTTGGACATGCTCGCCCCGGTTGCGACCCCGACCGCAGGATGCCCGGCAGGTACGGCGGTCATCGAAGTACGACCGGTGTCGGTAGGTAGGAATGGGCTGCGGCGACCAGGGCGGTATGTTGCCGTACCGCCGGTTCATCCCGGTGCGGCGCTAGTTGCCGGCGTACCCGCACCAGTTCGGTGGCCGCTCGCACGGACCCGACCCGGATGGCGTCGAGTAGCGCCGCGTCCGCGATCACGCAGGCTTGTTCCACCTCGCCGAGGCGCAGGTAGGTGCGGGCCAGCCAGGCACCGTAGACCGCCGAGCTTCGACCGGGTGCCACCTGGTGCCGGGCCTGCGCCAGCAGCGGCTCGGCGCGTAACGGTCGACGCAACGCGGCCAGGCAGCGGCCGGTCATCGCGGTGAGTTCGGTGTCGTCGAGCCAGTAGAGCCACGGCGGGTCGTGGGCCGGATCGCGCCGGTCGGCGGCCCGATGCGCGGCGGTGAGCGCGGTCTGGGCGGCCCGGGTTCGCCCGTCGAGAGCCGCGGCGAAGGCGATCCGGTGCAGCAGCAGCGCGCGTACGCCGGGGGTCGCCCGTCGGCGCGACCCGGCGTATGCGGTCTGGGCCAGGATCAGGGCACCGGCCGCTTCGCCGAGGCTGGCGAGTAGATGACTGGCCGAGCCGAGGACGTGCGCCGCCAGGCATCGGTCGCCGTCGGCGGCGGCGGTGACCAGGGCCAACCGGTACGCGTCCCACGCCGTCTGCTCGGCTCCGGCGTCGGCGGCCAGCCAGCCGGCGAGCTGCCCGGCGGTGGCGACGAGGGAGCGGCCCGAACGGCGGGTGGCCGCCTCGGGACCAGCCAGTACGGAACGCGCCCGGGCCAGTTGGTCCAGGCCCTGGTGCAGCAGGTCCACCCCGCCGACCAGGTCGTCCAGCCGCCGTAGGTTGGTGATGTCGGCCATGGTGATTCCTGCGCCACCTGTCGGGCCGGTGGTCGAGGTGGCTGGGGGGAAGGGCAAATCGCCCAGGTCGGCGCTGAGTGGACCGGTCGGGTCGGCGAGCCAGGCGTGGGCCAGCGTGATCAGGCGCTGCCGGTCCGGCATCGGGGTCGGGCCGGGCCCGGCCGAGCGGCCCCGCACCCTCAGGGTGGCCGTGGCAGCGGCCGTCAGGCAATCGAGGGGCACCTCCAGTACGGTGGCGAGCCAGCCCAGCCAGAAGTCGCCGGGCACGCGCTGCTGCCGTTCCCAGCGGGAGATCTCGTGTCGGCTCAGGGTGGCCAGGCCGGATGCCTGGCACAGCCGTTCGGCCACGTCGAGCTGACTCCAGCCATGGGCCAGCCGAAGCTGGGTGAGCAGCGGGCCGAGGAGCGTCGACCGGTCGGGCCACGGGTATGGATCGGGCGGTGTCACGGGGGTCCTCCCGCTGAGCTGTCGTGCGAACCGGCTCCCTGGTGAACCGGCTTCTCCGGCGAACCGGGTTCCCTGGCCCGCCCGACGCCAGGTGAGCCGGCGTCGGGCAGCCGGTCGCGGTCCGCGACTGGATGTGACCCCCGCGTGCGACCCCCGGGACAGCTGGCTGCCCCGTACACGCTGTGTTCCCTTCTACCCCACTGGTACGACAATCCGCCGGCCCAGGTGGCTGGCCGACGTAGCTGGCCCCGGGGGCCAGCTCGGCTGGCCCCCTGTGCTGGCTCCTCCCTGCTTGCCCCTCCGGCGGTTTGCTGGCGGACGTCGTGGAAACCCACGTCATCCGAACGACCGCGAGGAGTGAGCCGATGAGCGAGTTGCCGTTCGACCTGGAGAACCCGCCCGACGAGCCGCCGGCCGGAGTCCCGAGGCCCATGGCGTGGCGACTGGCCATCCGGCTGTACCGCGATCATGTTCCTGTGGTGGGCGATCCAGCTCAGCCACCGGCCTGCCAGACCTGCGGTGAGCCGTGGCCCTGCTACGGCCGCCGCCTCGCCGAGCGGGGGCTGATCTCGGCCTGGCAGGACCTGCCCCGGTCCACCGGGTGGGAAGGACACCGGGAATCCGGTGAGTCGGAGCCGCCGGACCGGTAGGGTCGGAGGGTGGCACTCGGTCTTCCCTCCGTTCTCCCTCAGTCGCAGCCGTCGATCGGGGAGCTGATCCAGGGTTCCCGCCCGACCTTCTCGTTCGAGTTCCTACCGCCGAAGACCGCCGAGGGCGAGCGGCAGCTGTGGCAGGCGATCCGGGAGTTGGAGCCGTTGCGGCCGTCGTTCGTGTCGATCACCTACGGCGCGGGTGGGACGACCCGGGACACCACGGTCTCGGCCACCGAGCGGGTCGCCACCGAGACCACCCTGCTGCCCATGGCGCACCTGACTGCCGTCAACCACTCCGTCGCCGAACTGCGGCACGTCATCGGCCGACTGGCCGGCGCAGGGGTGCGCAACGTCCTCGCCGTGCGGGGTGACCCGCCGGGCAACCCGACCGGTGAGTGGATCCAGCATCCCGAGGGCATGCTCTACGCCGAGGAACTGGTCCGGCTGGTACGGGAGTCCGGCGACTTCAGTGTCGGAGTGGCGGCCTTCCCCTACAAACACCCCAGGTCACCCGACATCACCACCGACACCGCCCACTTCGTCCGCAAGTGCCGAGCCGGGGCCGACTTCGCCATCACCCAGATGTTCTTCGACGCCGACGACTATCTGCGCCTGCGGGACCGGGTCGCCGCCGCCGGCTGTGACACGCCGATCGTGCCGGGCGTGATGCCGGTGACGCAGATCGGCACCATCGAACGTTCGGTCCAGCTCTCCGGAGCCCCCTTCCCACCGGCCCTGGCCACCCGCTTCGAGCGGATCGCCGACGATCCTGAGGCGGTACGTCGACTCGGTATCGAACAGGCCAGCGAGATGTGCCGGCGACTGCTCGACGAGGGCGTGCCGGGCATCCACTTCATCACCCTCAACCGGTCCACCGCGACCCGGAAGGTCTGGCATAACCTCCAGCTCGCCGCTCGGGTGTAATCCGGGCTGGCGCGCTACCTGAGCCGCCGCTGACAGGTTGAGTTGGGTGGTGGGCACACGGGTGAGACTGAGCTGGGACGACTACGCGGCCATCTGGGCGCGGCTACACGGGGGATTCGACCCCCGACTGGCCGCGCCGAGCGTACGCGGCTGGCTGCGGATGGCATACCGGATCGGTTATCTGCTCGCCAGGCTGCGGGTGACCCCGAGCGCGGTGACCGTGGTCGGCGTGCTGCTCTCCGTCGCCGTACCGGTGGCGGTGCTGCGTACCCCGACCGGACCGCTCATCGGCGCGGGCCTGGTCGTGCTCTCGGCGGTGGCGGACAGCGTCGACGGCGCGCTCGCCGTGGTCACCAACCGCTACAGTCGGCTCGGCTACGTCTACGACTCGGTGGCCGACCGGTTCGGTGAGGCCTGCTGGCTGGTCGCCTTCTGGTTGGTCGGTGCGCCGGGGATCCTGGTCGTGGCGGCCGGCGCGCTGTCCTGGCTGCACGAGTACGTACGGGCTCGTGCCGTCTCGGCGGGAATGAAGGAGATCGGCACGGTGACCGCCGGGGAGCGACCCACCCGGGTCTCGGTCGGGCTGGTCGGGCTGCTGGCGGCCGGGGTGACCGGTCTGATCCAGCCGGACCTGGCCGCCGGCACGATCACGGTGGTCAGCGCCGTGTGGATCCTGCTCGCCCTGTTCGGACTGGCCCAACTGCTGGCCGTCGTCCGCCGTTCCCTGGCCTGAGGTGCCAACGTCGAGCAGTGATCTGTCGATCGTGAGTCCCTCGCCGTGTGCGGCAATACCACTATTTGGTCAGGCATCCTGGAGAACTGACTGACCTGACTGTGAGTGAGCTGGTCAAGATGCGCGTCGGAAACACCGGCCAGGTGTGGGGTTGACGGCCAAAGATCCACAATGGAGGATGGCGCACGAAAACCGTGAGCAAGAAGAAGGAAAAGTATGCCAAAGCAGCAACGCTTGCACCCGATGCGGCGAATATTGGTCGCCTTCGCAGCCACAGTCGTGGCGCTACTCGGCTCCGCTGTGGTCGCCTCGCCGGCCCAGGCCTACTGCGGATGGGCTCCCCAGATAAACGGTGAAGGTTACGTCGTCTCCAACCATATGACGTATCTGCGAACCGGTCCACGCGCCGCGTGTTCGCACAACCTCGAGATCGGCGCTGGCAAAAAGATCTGGCTCCATTGCGAGTATCAGAACGAATACGGCAACGTGTGGTACTACGGCCGCCTAGAGGGCACCAATGTTTATGGCTGGATCTACGACGGGAACGTCGGCTACTACTATCATGACGATAATGGCAACGGACTCTACGAATTCGCCACGTGCTGATTTTTGTGGGTGTTGATTTGCTGCCGTAACGCACTCCGCTAAACGGCAAGTGCTCCGCATGGAATGTCCTGCGGCGGCGATCCTCATCGACCTCCTGAATCGACCTGGCCCCGCCCGCGACGAGTTGGCGGGGCCACCACCACTAGAGTCAGCACGTGAGTCAATCTCGCGATAGCGATGCCGGGTCAGATCAGAGTGGACGGCGGCGACCGCGAAGCCGGTGGTACATGCGGATCGTGCCGGTCGCAGTCGCCGTACTGGCGGCGATCCTGTTGGTTTCCGGGGTGCCAGGGGCGACCGTTCAGCGGACCATGGCACGGGCGGTGCCCTCCGGCGTTGCCCAGCCGGGTGCCAGCGGCAGTCCAGAGCCCACCGCCGCCACCCCCACGCCGACCCGGCCAGCCAGCAAGTACGCGGCCCGGCTGCCCCAGTTCTCGGCCCCGCCAACGCCGGAACCGGTCACCGTGCCGGACGGTCCGAACGCGGCCTGGTACCACCGGATCCCGACCAGTCAACCGGTGGCGTTCATAACCATCGACGACGGCTGGGTGAAGCATCCGGAAGCCCGGGAACTGCTGGCGGCGGCCGGGGTGCCGGTGACGCTCTTCCTGACCATCGACTCGATCAAGGACAACCCCGACTACTTCCGACAGCTCCAGTCGGACAAGGTGACCATCGAGGCGCACACGATCAGTCACCCGTCCCTGCGCGGCCAGTCGTACGCACTGCAACGCCGGGAGCTGTGCGGATCGGCCGACCAGCTCGGCAAGTGGTACGGCCGCCGGCCGATCTTCTTCCGGCCGCCGTTCGGCAACAAGGACACCACCACCCTGAAGGCCGCCCGGGACTGTGGCATGAAGGCGGGCTTCTTCTGGACCGAGACGGTGCACGAGGGCAAGGTCCGCTACCAGAAGGGAAAGACGGTCCAGGCGGGCGACATCCTGCTGATGCACTTCCGCCCGGCGTTCGTCGAGGACTTCATCGCCGCGCTCGTCGCCATCCACCGGGCCGGTCTGACCCCAGCCCTGCTCAGCGACTACGTACGTTGAGAACGGTCAACGCAGGAGAAAGCTAGTCTGGTTCCGAGACGTTGGCCGGCGGCAGTCGGGCCAGGTCCTCGGCGGACACCGGTCGTAGGGCCATCAGGTTCATCAACGGCCCGAGGCTCCACTGCTCCCGATCCGAGCTGTCCCGACTATCGGCGGCCGAATAGCTCGTCACAGTGATCTCATAGGGGGCATCGCCCAGGCAGAACTCTACGATGCTCAGCCGGTCATCATATGAAGGCTCGATCAGAACCCGGTCGGTCGTACCGTCGCACCTCTCACGGCCCCGCGCGGGCTCGATGACGACTCTCAGGGTGGGCCCGGTGGAGGTATCCGCCCTGTGGTGATCGGAGAGGACGATCGCAACGCTGTAGTTGCCGGCACCGGCGCGCACGGCGTGGAATCCGGGCACATCCACCATCACCAGCGGTACGCCAACCGCCCGAAAGTCGTCGGCCCGCCAGGCGACCTGACTGAACCGTTCGACCAACACGGCTCCAGTCGGCGCGACGACTATCGCCAGCGCCGCCAGCAATGCCCGCCGGGCGCTGACCGGACGGGCCGCCATGGCCAGGGCGAGGTGCACCACGAGCACGACAACCGCCCAGCAGATCGCGATCGCCCACTTGTCCCGGGCCTGCCCGCCCGCCGTCACTCCCATCGGTATCACCACCATGGAAGCAAGGGGGACGAGCAGGTGCACCGGGTGGGAGCGGCGGCGGCCAGCCAGCAGAAGGACCACGACCGCCAGTACGGCGGTGGTCACCACTCCGGCCAGCCACAGGACGGGAATCGGGAGAGGGGAACTATGCCAGTCCTCATCGGTGAGGCGTAGGGCGACCACGACAACAGCCAGCGCACTTACCAGCCCGCAGGTGAGCCCCTCGACCAGCCGGCGCCGCCAGGTGCTGGGGGTCGTCGTACGCGGTTTAGCCATTCATCGATGTTCGCAGACGCCCCTCATCCGTGCCTCCCCGCAGCATCCACCACGGTGGGGCGGGTACCGGCAACGGAGCCCACGCACAGTCAGCGGAGTACAACAACCGTCAGCGGTGCCGCGTCATTTCGATGCCTTCACTACTGCGGTCACCTCCACCTCCAACACCGCTCCGGGCAGGAAGAGTCGGCTGACCTCGACGGTCGTGCTCGCCGGTGGAGTGGTTGCCGGGGCGGCCGGGAAGAGTCGACGGCGTATCGCACCGTAGGCGGGCAGGTCGTCCAGATCGGTCATGAAGGTACGGATGTGCAGGACGTCGGCGAGCGTCGCGCCGTGGGCGGCGAGTACTCCGTCGATGATTTCGAATACCCGTTCCGCCTGGGTGGCTGCGTCGCCCGGTGCGACCACCTCGCCGATGTCGTCGACCGCGACCTGCCCGGAGAGCATGAGCAGCGCGCCCCCAGGGAGATCGACCCGAGCGATGTGTGCGAAGCGGTCGCCGAACGGCGCGGCGACGGTCGAGGGGTTGTCCAGGGTGAGATTCATCGGGGCTCCGTACTGACGAGGGTGCAGATGTCCGCTGCCGGATCGGCGGCGACCAGGAGTTGGAGGGCGGCGGTCGCCACCGGAACGTTGGTGGTCACGTCGCGCAGGGCGAGCCGTACGTCCTTGGCGGCCAGGGCGTTCGCGAACGACGCGCCGGTGGCGGTCGCCCGCCTGACCGCCCCGCCCAGCGGCCCGGCGGCGAGTACGTCGAACGCCACCGCCCGGTCGACGTCGAGCGCGTCGGCCACGGTCAGGGTGTCGCGCAACGCGCCGAGAGCGGTGAGCATCGCGGTGTTGACCACGAGTTTCAGCGCGGCGGCGGCACCAACCGGGCCACAGGAACGGATCGTGCCGAGGTGCCGCAGGACGGGTTCGACGAGGTCCAGGGCGGCAGTTGGGCCACCGGCGAAGATGGTGAGACTGCCGGCCGCGACGGCGTCGACACTGCCGCCGACCGGCGCGTCCAGGAGCGACACCGTGTCGGGCAGGCGGTCGGCGATGTGGCGTACCTCGTCCGGGCTGATCGTCGACATCTGCACCACGACCGTGCCGGGACGCAGCGTGTGCACCACCGCGTCGCCCTTGCCGGACGTAGGGGAACCGAAGAGAGCGGCCTCGACCGCGCCCGCATCGGTCAGCATGGTGATCACCAGGTCGGCCCCGGTCACTGCGCGGCTGGGGGCGGCGGCGAGCACCGCCCCCGCCTCAGCCAGCGCGGCGGCGCGGCCCGGGGTGCGGTTCCACACGGTGACCCGATGACCGGTGGCCAGCAGCCGACGGACCATCGCCGACCCCATCTGACCGGTGCCCAGCACTGCGATTTCTGACATGGCCACCACGCTAGGGCTGACGCTGGTATGCGACCAACGAATGTCTCGCATCGCTGCCATGCGGCGATAGCATGATTATGTGGATACCCAACTCCTGGAGGTGTTCCGGACCGTCGCCCGGTACGGCTCGATCACGGCCGCCGCCCGCGTCCTGCGTTACACCCAGTCGGCCGTATCCCGACAGATCGCAACGCTGGAGACGGAGATTGGAGCGCGGGTTCTCGACCGGCTGCCCCGGGGCGTGACGCTTACCGAGGAGGGGCGAATACTGCTCGGCCATGCCGAGGCCGTCCTCGACCGGCTCACCGCCGCCCGGCGGGACCTCGACGCACTGCACGGCCTCGGCAGCGGACGGCTGCGCGTCGGCGCGTTCCCGACCGCCGTCGCCGCCCTCGTACCCCGGGCGCTGGCCGCGTTCCGCACCGCGTACCCGGAAGTGGCATTGTCCCTGGTGGAGGGCCTGACCCCCGCGCTGCTGGAGCGGCTGGTCGCCGGGGACGCCGACGTTGCCGTGGTGAGCACGTCCCCGACGAGCCTGCTCGACCAGGGTCGATTCGACCTGCACCACCTGCTGGACGAGCGGCTGCTGGTCGCCGTCTCCCGGGAGCATCGGCTGGCCCGGCGACGCACGGTACGGCTCGCCGAACTCGCCGACGACGCGTTCATCGTCGGCTCGTCGACCGCCGAGGAGACCCTGCTGCGGGCCAGCCTGCCCAGCGGCTTCCCGCCGCGCATCGACATCGTCGCGGCCGAGTGGACCGGCAAGCTCGGCTGTGTCGCCGCCGGGCTGGGCGTCGCGCTCGTCCCGGCGCTGGCCGTTCGGGGCACGCCGACCGACATCGCGCTGCTGCGCCTACATACGCAGGACGAGTCGGTCCGGCAGATCTACGCCGCCACCGTCGCCGGGCGAGCCAAGCCACCCGCGTTGACCCGGTTCCTGACCTATCTAGACGAGTCGGCACGCGGACTCGACCAGGACCGGCAGCCGGGGACAGCGGTCAGGCGGGGCCGATCTGGCCGGCGACGATCTGCGCCGACAGGGTGACCATCGGCAGGCCACCACCGGGATGCGCGGAACCACCCACCAGGAAGAGCCCGTGTGCCGGCCCTCGGTTGGCCGGACGGAGCAGACTGCCGGCCGTACCGTAGATCACGCCACCCGGGGCGGCGGTGTCGGAGGCCAGGTCCGCCGGGGTCCGGACCTCTCGGAACACCAGCCGATCGCGCACGTCGACCCCGCGCGCGGCGAGCACATCGAGGACCCGATCCGCGTACGCCTCGGCGAGCCCCGCCCGCCGCCAGTCCACCCCCGACATGCTCCGACCGTGGCGGGCGGCGTTGACCAGCACGAACCAGGATTCGTGCCCGTCCGGGCGGACCTGCGGATCGTCGGCCACGGTGACGAAGACCGTCGGATCCAGCGCCGGCCGGGCCGGGACACCCCGCCCCGGGTGGCCGAAGACCGCGTCGAACTCGGCGTCGTAGTCGTCGGGGAAGAACACGGTGTGGTGGGCCAGTCCAGATGATCCCCGTACGCCGAGCAGCAGGACGAAACCGGCCAGACTCCGGTCTGTCAGCCCGGTCAGCCGGCTGGGGGAGGGGAGCAGGTCCCGATAGACGGTGAGCGCGTCGACGTTCGCCACCACCACGTCCGCGCGGGCGGGGGCGGTGGCGCCGGCCAGTCGTACACCCTGCACCCGGCCGCCGGCGGCCTCGATGCGGGTGACCGTGGTGCCGGTCTGCACCACCACGCCCAGGTCGAGGCAGCGGGACAGCAGCGCGTCGGCGAGCGTGCCCAGGCCGCCGCGCAGATACCAACCGCCGAAGGCCAGTTCGGCGTACGGCACGGCGACCAGCGCGGCCGGGGCTCGGCGCGGATCGGCCCCGGTGTAGGTGGCGTACCGGTCCAGCAGCATGCGCAGCCGAGGATCACGCAGGTGGTGGCGGCCCAGTCCCCGCAGGGTCCGGCCCGGGGCGATCGCGGCCAGGTCACCCAGCCGCCAGGCCAGCCGGGCCAGGGAGAGCGGCGAGTCGACCGGGCTGCGCAGAATGTCCCGCCACGAGGCGTCCCAGACCCGCTCGGCTCGCCGCCACAGCCGCGCCCAGTCGGTGGCGGCCGGTGCGCCGAACGCCTCTTCGATCCGGTCGGCGAAGATTGTCGGCTCGGCGCACGAGTCCAGCCGGGTGCCGTCCGGAAAGACGTGCCGCACGATCGGGTCGAGCGGCACCAGGTCGACGTACTCGTCCAGCTTCGCGCCGGTGGCCTCGAACAGTTCGGTGAAGACCTGCGGCAACGTGAGCAGACTCGGGCCGGTGTCGAAGTGGAAGGTCCCGTCCGGGGTCTCCCGGGAATAGCGGCCGAGTTTGCCGCCGACGGTGTCCGAGCGCTCGTAGACGGTGACCTCGTGTCCGGTGGCGGCCAACCGGGCCGCCGTGGCCAACCCACCCACCCCGGCACCCACGACCGCTATCCGAGCCATGGCAGTCTCCTTATGCTGCTCTGCCCAATGCCTTTCAGGGGCAACCCGGTGGACCAGCTTCCCGGTGGACCGGGCAAAGGATCGTGGAAACTTGTCCGGCCTGTGCGCCGGAAGAGTTTCCACGTTAGTCACCGAACGGGCCACACTCGGCTGACCCTACCAGCGGGCGACTGCGCAGCAGCGCTCGTGACCTGCTGTTTCCTGTCTTCGAAAGGTGATCATGGAACGCGTGTTCCTGCAACCGGAGGATGTACGTGAACTGGTGACGGATCAGTTCGGCGTCAGTTGCCGGATCGCCGCGCTGGACCGACTGACGGGTGGCACCAAGAAAGGCGTATACCGGCTGAGCCTGGACGATCAGACGAGCGTGATCCTCTACGTGTGGGCGGCCGGCGAAGACTATTGGCCGCCATTGCCGGCTGTCCCGGACGATCCGTTTACCGACGCATCGGGCGCGGAACTGTTCGCCACCAACCACGCGGCCCTCGCCGCCGTCAACGTACGGATTCCGCAGCTGCTGATGCTCGACCGCGATGGCCGCTACCTCGACGCCGATATCGCATTACTTGAGGATGCGGGCGCGGTGAAGCTCGAAACGTTGATCGAGCGTGATCCGGTTGCCGCCGCCACGCCACTGTCCATGCTTGGTGACGCCCTGCGGCGTATGCACACCACGTTCAGCTCGAAATGCGGCAGGCTCGCCGCCACCACCGCCATCGCCGAAGCGTCCCAGAGCCGACGCGCCGAGGACATCATTCTCGACCAGGCGCTCAGTCAGCTGTACGCCGTGGCCATCCGCGATCCTCGGCTGGCCACGGCACACGACCGGATAGCCGGACATGTCCGTCGCCTCCGTGACGCGATCACGGACCGTCAGACGTACGGGCTGGTGCACGGCGAGCTCGGGCCAGATCACGTACTCGTCACACCGGCCGGTGAACCTGTCATGATCGATGTCGAAGGCCTGACGTACTTCGACGTCGAATGGGAGCACGCCTGGCTACAGATGCGCTTCGGTGACGCGTACCCGTTGTTGCGCCCCGTCGACCTCGACCCGCACCGGTTGGCGCTCTACCGGTACGCCCAGGTGCTGTCCCTGATCGAGGGGCCGCTGCGCATCGCGGACACTGACTTCCCCGATCGGCAATGGATGCTGGACCTTGCCGAGCGAAACATCAACAAGGCACTCACCGATGCGACGGGGTAGATCCGCACTACGACGTGCCGGTTTCGGCATCGAGCTGAGGCTGAGGCTGAGGCGAATGCTGATGCCGACGTCTGGCTCGGGCGGCGAGCCAGTTGAACCCCAGGGCGTACGCCGCAGCACCCAGCAGGAGGGTGGCGCTGGCGCTGTACCCCCAGTAGCCGACCAGCACGGGCGGGTTGGCCCAGACATCCGTCGACAGTCCCGCCAGCGTGATTGCCGTGCTCGCCGCGATCGGTGGGACCACCCACAGCAGCGCGTACAGTCCGTTGAACTGGTGGTCCTGCAGAAAGCCGGTGATGTTGGTGACCGACCAGCCCAGCAGGAGAAGGACTACGAGCGCCCAGCGCGTCGCACGCCGATCCAGGCGCCTGCCGAGTAGCGCGCCGAGACCGACGCCAGCAGCGGTGTAGAGCGGGTAGGTGGCCAGCTCACACAGGAGGACCTGAACGAGGACGGGGTCGTCGAGTGGCGCGCTGGGCGGGTACGTAACGGGCCAGTAAGTGCTCCCACGCGCCTGGGCGAGGGGGTACGCGACCGCAAAGGTCACGCCTGCCATGAGTACGGCGAGCGGGATCGCCACCGCCAGTGCCCTCGTCTGTGTGTGCCGGCGGGCGAGGGCTGCGCCGGCCAGTAGCGCCAAGAGTTGTCCGCACAGGACGCCAGCGGTGTGCTGGAAGATCCGCGTGGTGTAGAACTGCTCGAGCTGTTGGTCGTCGCCCTGCGCGTCGTAGTTGATCCAGAGGTTGTAGAACTCGTCGTTGAACGGCATGGTCATGAACACCAGCAGCGCCATTACTGGCAACGACCAGACAGCCGGGTGCGTCGCCGTACGCCACAACGCCAGCAGCCCAGCGCCAGTCTTCCCCGGAAGCATCTGTCAAGCCTTGCCCACCCCGGTCACCGTGCGGCAACGCGAACAGGCCGATCGGATACCTTCGATAACCCGATGTGGTCACCATCGGCGTAGCCCTCGATCGTGTCACCACACAGTTTGAGCGCTGTCTCTAGTGTCCTGCGCCAGAAATTCGCCTTATAAGTGGGTGTAGGCTACGAGGATGCCAAGAACCGGGCGTCCGACCCCACCGTTGACGCTGACGGACGAAGAGCGGGCGACGTTGACGCGCTGGTCACGGCGGGCGAAGTCGTCGCAGGTTCTGGCGATGCGGTCACGGATCATCCTGGCGTGTGCCGAGGGCGCCTCGAACGTCGACGTGGCGACGGAGCTGGGTGTCCATCTGTCCACTGTGGGTAAGTGGCGGCGGCGGTTCCTGAAGCTGCGGCTCGACGGCCTTATCGACGAGCAACGGCCGGGCCGCCCGCCGTCGATCAGCCTGGACCAGGTGGAACAGGTGGTGGTCGCGACTCTGGAGCAGGTACCACGCAACGCCACGCACTGGTCCCGCACGTCAATGGCCGAGCGATCCGGGCTGTCGAAGTCCACCATCGGGCGAATCTGGCGGGACTTCGGCCTCAAGCCACACCGGGCGGACACGTTCAAACTGTCCACCGATCCGCAGTTCATGGAGAAGGTCGTTGACGTGGTCGGCCTGTACCACAACCCGCCGGAACGGGCCGTGGTGCTGTGCGTCGACGAGAAATCCCAGATCCAGGCCTTGGACCGCTCCCAGCCGGTACTGCCGATGATGCCCGGCATGCCGGAACGCCGCACCCACGACTACGTCCGTAACGGCATCACCAGCCTGTTCGCCGCGTTCAACGTCGCCGACGGCACCGTGATCGGCCAACTCCACCGCCAGCACCGCGCCACCGAGTTCCAGAAGTTCCTGACCGCGATCGACAAGACCGTGCCCGCCGACCTCGACATCCACCTGATCTGCGACAACTACGGCACCCACAAGACCCCGGCCATCCGGGCCTGGCTCGCCAGACACCCCCGCTTCCACATGCACTTCACCCCGACCGGCTCGTCCTGGCTCAACCAGGTCGAACGCTGGTTCGGCTACCTCACCGAACAAAAGATCCGTCGTGGCGCGCACAAGAGCGTCCGGTCCCTTGAGGCGGACATCCGGGCGTGGATCACCGACTGGAACAGCAATCCACGTCCCTTCATCTGGACCAAGACCGCCGAAGAGATCCTCGAATCACTCGCACGATTTTGTAGGCGAATTTCTGGCGCAGGACACTAGTGCCGTGACCACGAACGTTCAGAGTGTCGGGGTCAGGCTGCGCGGGTGGCGGGTTGGCCCCATTGTCGTTGTCGTTCGCTGCGAATGCGGGCGCGTTCGCGGCGTTGGGCTGCCAGGACGTCGGGATGGCGGGCGTTGGCGTTGCGCCAGCGCAGGTAGGTCTGCAGCCGGCGTGTGAGGACGGTGTGGTTGGGGTGGTTCGAGCCGGCGATGACGAAGGTGCGTAGCGGCCCGAACTGGGCCTCGATCGGGTTGGCCCAGGAGGCGTAGGTCGGGGTGAAGCACAACTCGACCTTGTTCCGGGCTGCCCACCTGCGAATTTTGAGGCCTTTGTGTGCGGACAGGTTGTCCAGGATCACGTAGATCGGTGCCCCGTCCGGACGGGCGGCGCGGATCGACTTGAGTGCGGCGAGGGTGTTCACGGCACTCTTGCGGCATCGGACGACGCCCCAGAGTTGGTCGTCACCGATGCTGTAGCAGCCGTGGAACTGCCGGACGCCGTGCAGTTTGTGATAGTTCGCGGGCAGCCGGTGTGGGTGTCGGGCCGGTGCCCACCCGGCGCCGGCCTGCGGGCGGATCGTGAGGGGACCGAACTCGTCGAACGCGAACACCCGCTGCGGGAAGTGGCTGCTCACGTACTCGATCCGGGCGAGTTTGGTGTCCCGGTCAGGGTCGGTGGACTCCTTCCACGTTTTTGTCCGCTGGAAGGTGATCTTCTGCTGGTGCAGGATCTGCCGCAGCCGCTCCCGCCCGATACGGATCGGGCGGGCAGTATGCGAGCCCAGGTAGTCGGCGAGCTTACGCACACTCCAGCGGGTGAACGGTTTCCCCAGTTTCTCGGGGCGGGTGTTGGCCGTCTCGACGATGAACGCTTGATCGTCAGGACTGATCTGGCGGGGACGGCCACCCGCCCACTGAGGGTCCAGGCTGGCCATCCCCATCTCGTTGAACCGGTGGATGACCTGCCGGATCGTGTCCTCGTCGGCTTGGACGAGGCGGGCGATCGCCGGCACCGTGTTCCCGCCGGCCGAGGCGAGCACGACCATCGCCCGCCGTAGTCGGATCGCTGAACCGGTTCCCCGGCGAGTAATTCTGAGCAGCTGCTGACCCTCCTGGTCACTCAGCCGCCGCACACGTACAGGATCTGCCACCGCCACAGCCTGACCGCCACGACGCCGCCCAGCCGACAGGCCGGACGGCGTGTCACCCAACACCGCGAACGTTCGTGGTCACGGCACTAGTGTCCTGCGCCAGAAATTCGCCTACAAAATCGTGCGAGTGATTCGAGGATCTCTTCGGCGGTCTTGGTCCAGATGAAGGGACGTGGATTGCTGTTCCAGTCGGTGATCCACGCCCGGATGTCCGCCTCAAGGGACCGGACGCTCTTGTGCGCGCCACGACGGATCTTTTGTTCGGTGAGGTAGCCGAACCAGCGTTCGACCTGGTTGAGCCAGGACGAGCCGGTCGGGGTGAAGTGCATGTGGAAGCGGGGGTGTCTGGCGAGCCAGGCCCGGATGGCCGGGGTCTTGTGGGTGCCGTAGTTGTCGCAGATCAGGTGGATGTCGAGGTCGGCGGGCACGGTCTTGTCGATCGCGGTCAGGAACTTCTGGAACTCGGTGGCGCGGTGCTGGCGGTGGAGTTGGCCGATCACGGTGCCGTCGGCGACGTTGAACGCGGCGAACAGGCTGGTGATGCCGTTACGGACGTAGTCGTGGGTGCGGCGTTCCGGCATGCCGGGCATCATCGGCAGTACCGGCTGGGAGCGGTCCAAGGCCTGGATCTGGGATTTCTCGTCGACGCACAGCACCACGGCCCGTTCCGGCGGGTTGTGGTACAGGCCGACCACGTCAACGACCTTCTCCATGAACTGCGGATCGGTGGACAGTTTGAACGTGTCCGCCCGGTGTGGCTTGAGGCCGAAGTCCCGCCAGATTCGCCCGATGGTGGACTTCGACAGCCCGGATCGCTCGGCCATTGACGTGCGGGACCAGTGCGTGGCGTTGCGTGGTACCTGCTCCAGAGTCGCGACCACCACCTGTTCCACCTGGTCCAGGCTGATCGACGGCGGACGGCCCGGCCGTTGCTCGTCGATAAGGCCGTCGAGCCGCAGCTTCAGGAACCGCCGCCGCCACTTACCCACAGTGGACAGATGGACACCCAGCTCCGTCGCCACGTCGACGTTCGAGGCGCCCTCGGCACACGCCAGGATGATCCGTGACCGCATCGCCAGAACCTGCGACGACTTCGCCCGCCGTGACCAGCGCGTCAACGTCGCCCGCTCTTCGTCCGTCAGCGTCAACGGTGGGGTCGGACGCCCGGTTCTTGGCATCCTCGTAGCCTACACCCACTTATAAGGCGAATTTCTGGCGCAGGACACTAGCGGCGGTGGCGGTTTGGCTTTGCCGTTCTGTCGGGGGTGAGGCGTCGGGGTTGGGTCGGTACGGTCAGGGCCGAGGTTGATCGAGCCACGTCGGCCAGGGTGAGAACCAGGCGTCCGAACCGGGCCGACAGCCATCTGCGCTGGTACGTGGTCAGCTCGTTGACGAACACGACTGCGTCAACGTCAAAGGACTTACCTGCTGCGGCGACCTGCTCCAGCTTTCCGCGACCGATGAGAAATCGTCGGGACAGCGGTGAGGCCAGCAGCCGTACCCCGCCGGCAGAGACGCCTCGGCGCTGGACGAAGCGGGCCAGGACTCGGCCGCCAAGTGCGGTGACCTCGGCGTCCAGAGTGTCGAGTTGGTTTTGGTAGTCGCGAACCTTGGCCGAGAACAACCCGACAAGGATGACGGTGCGGATGGTGGTCACTTCGCCAGCATCGCTGACGGGTCAGCACAGGCGGGCGTTCAACCGCCCCCAGCCGTTCTGTTCCATCAGCCGTCTATCGAACCAGTGATGCGAGGTGCTGTGCGGATCGGGCAGCGTGCGGGAGGCGTACCAGCGGTCGGTGCGCCGGAGGGCCGCCAGCAATATCAGCTGGTCGCGATGCGGTAACTCGGCCAGTCGTAAGGCAAGGTCGAAGCGTGCGCTGACCGGATCGCAGCCGTAGCAGCTGCAAACGGGGATCGGCGGGCACAGGGGATAGTCGGGCTCTCGCGTGATCTGGCTCCATGCGTGCAGCAGCCTGGCGAGCGTATCGGGCTGCCAGCCCTGGGAGTGCTCAATCAGTGCCAGTCGGCGTACGGTCGATCGGGAGAGGTGGGGGATCTTCGGGAGTGGATGGTCCATCACGGGGAGCCGGGCGGACAGCCGTCGTAGCTGAGCGGGGCGCTTACGCGGCATGAGCCTTTCGGTTATCGATCATGCTTGCATGATGCAAGCCGGCTGGTGGCGATGCAAGCCATCGGTGCACCGTTCTCCACTTCGATGGCTGTGATCGTTCGTTTGCCGTCGTGGCCTAATATGCAAACGCCTACGGTTGCATATCCGAAAGGTGGTGGGCCACCGATGGCGAAGACCCTGAGCAGGGTCCTGGGGAAGGTCCTGTTGCTCGTCCTGAGCCTGGTGGTGGCGGCGGCCTGGCTCATCATCCTCAGACTGAAGGACGTGGCGGTGCCCGTACTCGTGGTCTACGGCCTGCTGTTGCTCGGCCTGGTGATCGGGCTGATCTGGCCCGGCGTGTACGGACGGCGGTTCGGGCGTACTCAGGTGGGGAAGTTCATCGGCGTGCCGGCGGGTCTGGGCACGCTCGGGCTGTACTTCGCCGTCGTCTTCTACATCGCGGATGTCCCCGTACTCCTCGGTCTAGCCGCCGCAGCCGCCCTAGCCGCAGCGCTGGTTACCGGCTTACGCGGACGCCGGGGTACGGCGAAACCGGCCGCCAGTCGCTCCCGGCGAGCGCTCGTGCTGGGTGGCGTCGGTGTCGCGCTGGGTACCCTGAGCGGGCTGTCGGTCGGCAGGGTCGAGCGGCATCGCCAGGACCAGCTGACGCAGGCGGAGAAGATACGGCAGGAGGCGATCCACGCTCCCGGTCGGCGGCAACGCATCACCGACGGCGCAGTACGCGTCTTCCCGCTGCACACCGGCGACACCGTGGTCACCTTCGGACAGTTCTACGGCGGATTCGACGGCTGGGACGGGGTGAACGGTTACCTGCGGACTTTGCTCGACAAGACGCTGATCACGGTGCCGGTCTACGCCTATCTCGTCGATCACCCCCGACACGGGCTGATGATGATCGACGCCGGGATCAACTGGGAACAGGCACACGACCACGACGGGTACTACAACCACAACGCCATGGTGTCGCGTCTGCTGAGCGACCGTGACGAGTACCGCATGACCTCCGAACAGGACCTGCGGGTCCGTGTGGCTCGGCTGGGGTACGACGTCACGGACGTCACGACCGTGTTCCTCACCCACGTTCACGACGACCATGCCGGCGGCCTGCGCCACCTTTCCCAGGCCACGGTCGTGATGGACCGGCGCGACTGGGAGCACGGCGTGGTGTATCCGTACTCCTTCGACCTGGTCAAGGACAACCTTGCCTTCCCGAGATTCGACTCGGGCGCGTTCCATGCCTTTCCCGATAGCCAGGACTACTTCGGCGACGGCAGTCTGATTCTGCTGCCGACCCCCGGACACTCACCAGGACACATGTGCGTGCTGCTGCACATGGACGACGGCAACGCGCTGTTCATGGGCGACACCCTCTACACACTTCCCCACTTTGCAGTTGACCAAGTCCGGCAGATGACAATCGGCGGTACGGATACCGTCCACCAGATCGACGCGGCCCGACGTATCCAGGAACTACTCACCGAAGCACCCAACACCGTGCCGATGTTCGCCCACGACAACACGCCCTACCAGCTCGAACTGGTCGACTCCGCGTTCTCACACGGGCGACCGGACGCAGCGGGTTTCAGGAGGCTCCGCCAGCACATGAACACCGTCCTCACCTCCGACTGGCGACTACGCCCCGGACACACTCCACACCTCGCCCAAGCGGGACGGGTGGAGTTCCGATGACCAGCCGTTCCCGGGGCAGGCCCCGCGACCCCCACGCCGACGAGCTGATCATGAAGACCGCGCTGGAGTTGTTCGTGGAACGCGGGGTCGAGGGCGCAAACTTCGAGCAGATCGCCAAACGTGCCGGAGTGGCCAAGGTGACGATCTACCGACGCTGGTCCTCGAAAGAGGAACTGCTGACCCAGGCCATCGAGCAAGCCCGTACCCTCGTCCCGGAAGCAGAGATCTGGGCATCGACGGACACATCAGCGCAGCAGCCCGATCAGCGGCTGATGTACTCCTGGACGGGCACCCTCGGCGACCCGCGATTCCGGGCCGCACTCGCCCAACTCATCGGCTCCAGCGTCAGCCACCCCGCTCTGCTTGCCACCTACCGCGAGCAGTACATCCAGCCCCGGCGCCAGCTCATCCTTACCGCGCTTGAGCACGCCAAGAAGGAAGGAAAGCTAGCCGAGGACACCGATATCGCCGCTGTCGTCGACATGGTCGTGGGCGCGGCCATGTACCGCATGCTCATCGACCCCACGGCGGCGACCGACCCCGCCGCCACGCGCCGATACCTGGACAACGTCATCCGCCACGCCAACCGGCTGCTCCAGCCCGAGAGCGAGGTGCAGACTTGACCGGATACACATCGACGTCCACACACATGACCCCACCGGCTACGAACGAGTTCGGAGCCGGTGGGGTCAAGAGCCAACAAGCAGGTTCGGTCTGTTCGCTACGCTCACCCTGCCCGATGTGGACAAGGCCGTTGCCGAAATCGGCCACCGCAACGCTCGGATGCTGTTCCCACGTCGCGCCTGACCAAGCCAGCCAATCCTTACGCGACGGTGAGCACGATCTTGCCCTGGATGTGGCCCCGGGCGGCTCGTTCGTGCGCCGCTCGCGCCTCGGCGAGCGGGAACGTGCTGTCGATGGCGACGCGAACCGTGCTCGCGTCGAGCAGTTGTCCGAGTTCGGCAAGCTGCGGACCGTTCGGGCGAACCTGGGTGCCCGAGACTGTGACACCCCGCCTTGCGATCTCTTCGGAGTCGTACTTACCTAAGAACACCGGGAACAACGCGCCGCCACGCTTGAGTGTGCGAAGCAAACGACTGCTTTCGCGAGTGCCGGCCGTATCGACAACGAGGTCGACGTCGCGCACGGTCTCCTCGGGACGGCTCCTGGTGTAGTCGAGGAATTCGTCAACGCCGAGCTTGTGCAGGAACGACTCATGTGTGCCCGATGCCACCGCGATGACGCGTGCACCCTTCCACTTCGCCAACTGCACCGCGAAGTGCCCCACGCCGCCGGCGGCGCCATTGACGAGCACCGTCTTGCCGGCATCGAGGGCGACCGGGTGATGCCGGGCCGCTTGGAACGGCGACGGATGATCGTGTCCGAGCTCGATCAGGAACTGCCACGCGGTGAGCCCCGCCATGGGCGCTCCTGCGGCATGTACGTGATCGATGTTGGGCGGCTTGCGTGCCAGGTCAAACGCGGGCGCGGCCACGTACTCGGCATAGGCACTGGCGTCGAAGCTGGGGAAGCGAAGGAGCCCGAATACCTCGTCGCCGACCGAGAAGCCGTCCACATTTGCGGCGATGGCTTCGACGACGCCCGACACGTCCGTCCCGGGAATCACGGGCAGGTCGAACTTCGGCCTCGTCTCCGGAGGCAGGTTGGCCATTCCGTCGCGCAGGTACCAGTCGGGAGGGTTGATGCCGACCGCGTGTACGCGGACGAGCACCTCACCCGGCTTCAGCTCGGGAACCGGGACCTCCTCGTAACGCAGCACCTCGGGGCCCCCGTGCTCATGCAGCCGGATTGCCTTCATCATGTTCGGTGGCATCGCTTCCTCGATTCAGCATGGATAGAATGCCCTAAGCGGGGCGGTGCTCCGAATGTATGGAGCAGTGCTCCGGTTGTCAAGGTGGGGTGTATGCGAGCTGACGCCAGGAAGAACTACGACCAGCTACTCGCGGTGGCGCGCGCTGTCGTGACCGAGGAAGGTGCCGACGCGTCGCTGCGCGACATCGCCCGCAGGGCTGGCGTCGGGCTGGGTACGCTGTACCGCCACTTCCCCACCCGGGAAGCCCTGCTTGAGGCCCTGCTTCGGACGAGCTTCGACGAGCTGGCAGCAAAGGCAGCCGAACTCGAGACGTCGGGCTCGGCCGGGGATTCCCTCGTGTCGTGGCTACGCGATTTCGTCGCGTCCGCAGAAAACTATCGGGGCGTCATAGCCTCGATGGTGGCCGCCATCTCGGACCCGGAATCCGCGCTGCACGCCTCGTGTGTGGCGATGAGAGCTGCGGGCGCCCGGCTCCTCACCCGCGCTCAGACCGAAGGCGCGGCGCGGGCCGACATCGACGGCACCGACCTGTACGCGCTGGCCGGAGCGCTCGCGTGGGTTGGTGACCAACCCGCGCTCGCACCCCGTGCCGATCACCTCTTCGACGTCATCGCCAGCGCGATCCTGACGAATCCAGCGACAACCCGCTGAAATTCTTACGTTCTCGATGTCGAAGGCGTAGCTCAACAAGTGGTAGATGACTGATCAGCCCAGCTGCCGTGCTGGCCGCCACCCAGACCCCCGACACGGCATCACCGGTCTGCGGCCTTAACGACAGGGCAAATATTTGAAGATATGGACGAACTCCCATGCGGTGTCAGCGGTTGTCGTCACCCTCCCGGAGCCACTGTAAGAGGTTGGGGCGCTTACCGGTTGCGGCAAATTCGTGTACGGCGCGTCGGGCGACGGATGGGCTTACCCGAAGCTCGTGGGGATCGGGGTGTATGGGCTGCCCGCCGTAGTCGAATCGGACATCCGCCGGGCCGGCGGTGAGGGCAGGTTCGTACCCGTAGCCGCCACCTGCACCGATCCACCTGACGAAGGCTCGGTCCGGGTGGCCGAGGCCGACTTCGAGGCAGTCAGGGAAATCCTCATCGAACGGGGAGTGGTCTGACCCGCTGGGCGGGATGACCGTGACAGCGAGTGGCAGCACGCTGACCGCTGCTTGGGCAAGGATCTCGTCAAGAGCCGCCTCGACCTCGTTGGGAGTCGACACCGTTCGGCGGTTGCCGGTCCAGATCATCTGTAAGGTCACGATGCGATTCCCTTCCCGGTGCCCTCATAGATGCGGTGTAGCCGAAGTCCACTGGCGTCCACCACGTACACGGTAAGACGTGCACCTGACGGGATGACGTGCGGTAGGAGCTGGTCACAGCCGAACGGCCGGTCGTCACACGGCGCTTGTTGATCACCAGAGTGACATCTCGGGGACCGTTTTCTGCCCGTAGGCGCGCGGCGACATGACCCTCAACATGGTCGGTGACCGTGACGGGATGACCACCGCCGCGTACCGGGCGCAGACCGTGGGCGGCGGCCTTCAGTCGGCCACTGGAAAAGAGCTCGTTGTTCAGGTGCCGGCGGTCGCTGTCGAAGGCGTAACCCCTGACGTTTTCCCCCTCGCGCCAAGGTGTCAGCCAACCGGCAAGACGGACTACCGCTGCCGGAACGGGCGGTTCGGAGGTGACCGCAACGGGCGTCGGGCTGTCGCCATAGCTGCTCGGCACCGTCGGCCGGTGTTGTCCTACCAGTCGTACGGTTGCTCCGATCGCTGTCGCGAACTCGGCGAGCGCTGCCGGTACGGCGCTGAGCAGCGTCTCTGCCTCTCGTAGCCGGTCTATTGCCTGTGTCTGTTGGCGTAGCGTCTCGCCGACGAGATGATGCCCTGAGGTGGCGGTGATGGCGTGAAACCGGTCGCGGGCTTGCTGGAGGCTATCGGCAACGTGGACCAGACCCTTTCGCTGTTCTGTGACAGCGTCTACTACCGCCTGCAGCGCGGCACCGATTTCGGCGATGCTCACCTGTGTCCTCCTGGTGGCACGGTAATCGGGTTCAGCTTAGGAGGGGGGCGTCCGCAGTGCGGTTATCGGCCGTTATCTGGTCCGGCTATCCCAGGTGAGGTGTCTCGCGATCCTGGGCGTGGTGGTGCAGGCGTAGTCGTACGGTGTCGTGGATGGGGATGTGGTCGAACTCTGTGGGGTCGATGAAGCGGACCTCGCTCGACTCGTCGCTGACCGTGATGTTGCCGCTCACGATGCGGCCCAGGTAGGTGAGGTTGAATTCCTGGCGGACTTCGCCGTCGCTGTAGGCGATGACGTGGTTCGGGTCGGTGTAGATACCGAGTAGCCCGGTGATCTCGATGTCGAGGCCGGTCTCTTCCTTGACTTCGCGTACGACGCACTGCTGGAGGGTTTCGCCGATCTCCATGATCCCGCCGGGCAGGGACCAGTTGCCCGAGTCCGTACGGCGTTACATGAGTACCCGACCTGCCTCGTCGGTGACGAGCGCGGAGCCACCCGGTACGAGGCTGTTCGCCGCTGGCGCGTCCGGATCCTGGTAGTAGTCTCGCCGCCCGCTCACCGCCGTACCCCCTCGGTCTTGACGTCGGAGAATCTAGTTCTCTGCGGGGCGATGTGGCTGTTGGTACGTTCTTCGGCTTGTCAGCGACCGGCTGAATCTGCCAGCGGAGACTGGGGTTCGCTGGGGAGTGGCGTTGTCGTGGCCGGGGCGGCCGGCGGGCTTGGTTGGGACCCGCGCTGAACCAACATGACGATGCCGGTCACGACTGTAACGGCCAGTGCGATGGCGACAACCAGTAGTGCGGGGATCAATAGCGCATATCGCCAGGCCAGTATCTGCGTCAGGATGCCGGTGACGACGGGGCCGAGCAGGAGCGCAGCGCCGAGCGTGATTCCGAGCACCAGTCGGGCCTGAGAACGCATGCGGCCCAGTTGACCGGACAGGCCGAGAACGACGCCGAGAACGGCCCCGGCGCCCAGCCCGCCGACGACCCGAGCGACCGCCATCACCGCAGCCCCCGGCGCGAAGGCGTTCACCACGCTCCCGAGGAGCAGGAACAGCAGCGCCGGCACTACAACTGCGGTGGGCCATCGCCGGCCGAGCAGGTAGCCAGGCACGATCAGGGCGGCGCTTGCCACCGCGTACGGTGCGATCATGGTCGCCGCCGTGGCTGCGGCGGTCAGTCCGAGGTCGTGCTGGATCGCGCTGCCCAGCGGTCCGATCGGCGCGGTGAGCAGTGCGGCGCCGAGCAGCGCGCCGAGGGCTGGCCCAGGAAGCGACCAGAGCGGGCGAACCATCGGCGGCCGGGTTGATGCGGGGTATCCGGGGGCGAACATCCAGCGAGTGTATGCATCATCGGTGATACGACGCGATGTGACACGAAGAGATCTCGACCGCTCGCGGTCCGCGCCGGCCGGCGACCCATGCCTCACGGAATCGCGCGTCCTGCATCGACCTGCAACGTGACCTCCCGCTCGTGTGTCTGCCTTCATCAACTGCCGCTGGCGCTCGTTGGCTGCCTCCGGCTGAGTGTGACGCCGACGAGGACCAGGATGGTGCCGAGCACGATCCAGATGGTGATTGCTTCGCGCAGGGCGAGCCAGCCGAGGAACACCGCGACGATCGGCAGGAGATACGTGACGGCAGAGGCGGCAGTTGGTCCCTCGTCCTGGATGATCCGGTAGTTCAGGACGTACGCGATCCCGGTGCCGAGTGCACCGAGTATGAGCAGGCTCAACACGGCGTCGGCTCGCCAGGCGGGTGGTTCCAGCCCAGCGATTGGGATCGCCGCAGCAAGCAGGACGGTGGCTGCGCCGAGTTGGCTGGTCGACAGCATGAGAGGGCTGATTCCCCGGCCGGTGAGATAGCGGCTCATGTAGATGTAGCTGACCGCGTAGCTGGCAGCGGCGGCGAGGCAGAGGACACCGCCCCAGCTTGCGATCTCGTCTGCGGTTCTCCAGGGCGAGAAGATGGCGACCACGCCAAGGAACCCGAGGGCGAACCCGGCGGCCTTCCACCTGGTGACCGTACGGTCGACCCCGATGGTGAAGGCGAGTAGCAGGGTCCACAGCGGGGTCGTTGCGTTGAGCACGCCGGCCACGTTCGAGCCGATGGTTTCCTCGGCTACGCCGAACAGGACGTAGGGGATCGCGTTGGCGATCAGGGCGGCGACGAACAGGTGTCCCCAGATGCGCCAGCCTCGTGGGAAACGTAGGCCACGGGACAGGGCGATGGGCATCAGTACGACGAACCCGAGCAGGAGCCGGCCGAAGACGATTTGTACCGGGTTGAAGCCGCGCAGTGCGAGCTTGATCCAGAGGAAGCCCGATCCCCACAGCAGTGCCAGGGTCGCTACCCGGACCAGCCCTGCCCGGCTGATGGTCGGACTGTCAGTCATCAACGGACATCTCGTAGTCCAGGCCGTTCAGGTCGGCACGCATGACGAAGCGGGTCACCTCGAACGGTCGGCCCTGATTGTCGATGCTGGTGTGGAGTACTTCGATTACGGGCACGCCACGCGGCATTGCGAGGTTCTCGACCTCTTCCGGCGTGGGCATGCGGGCGCTGACCTCTTCGCGGATGCGGACGATCGGGTACCCCAAGTCTTCGAAGCGCTGATAGATGCTGCCCTTGCCAAGCTTCTTCTCGGTGGCCAGCACTGACTCTGCCGCCACGGCGACGGGGATGTACGTGATCCCGATCTGGACAGGCTCATCGTCGGCGAAGTACCAGTTTTCTCGGCGAACTATCTCCTGGCCATCGGCCAGGTTCAGCCGCTCGGCGACATCGGCAGGTGGCAAGTTTGTTGTCACCGACCGGCATTCGGTGTGCGGAGTCCGGCCTTGACGCTCGACCTCGATGCGGAACGGCGACAGTCCGGTTTCGGCCCGGGCTTGCCGGGAGTATCGGTTCCGACCGAGCCGCATCAGGTGACGACGCCGACGTACGAAGACACCTCGCCCCTGTTGAGCCACGGCAAGGCCCTCAGCTTGCAGGATGTTCAACGCCTCACGCGCAGTGTTCCGAGCGGTGGCATACCTCGCTGCCAGTTCTCGCTCGGACGGGAGCTGATCGCCCTCCGCAAGGGTGCCGTCCATGATCGCGGCCCGTAGCTCGTCGGCGATCCGGCGGCTGGGAGGCCGTCGGTCTGCCCGATCACTCATGATGCCGATCCTCCCCATGTCATGCGGACCAGACTATCTCAGGTGGCTTAAGCCAGCCCATTGACAAGAGTGCTTCGGGTAGGCAATCTGGCTTAAGCCAGTAGCGGATCGTGGTTGATCGCTTCACAGAAAGAAGCGGAGGTGTCGGTTGCTTCATCTGGTTGTGGCGGTTGGCGGGATCTTGCTGGGGTTCGCGGCTGGGTTGGTGTCGTACCGGGCTTCTCGGCGTTGGTGTGGGGTCTGCGGTGTGACGTTGACCTGCCCGAACTGTTCGACCCAGCCGGCGCGTCCGGCGGGCTTGCCGCCGGGTGGCCCGCTGCGGTGATCGCTCTGTTCATGCGTATGGCTCGGAGAGGGGTTTGATGACGGCTGTTGCGTTGCGTCAGGTGTTCGACAGTGATGAGCAGGGCGGGCGGCGGGTGTTGGACTACCTGTCGACGGTCCTGGACGGGTTCACCTGCGACCGGTTAGGCAGGGCGGGGGTTGCCTGGGGCGGTCGGTGTTGGGTGGTGGGTGCGGGGAACGGGTCGGTGGCCGGCTGGTTGGGGGATCGGATCGGTCCGACAGGTGAAGTAATCGCCACCGGGCTCTGTCCGGATCTGGTCCGGTCGCATCCTCGGGTGACGGTGGTCGGCCGGAACGACGAGCGTGATCCGTTGTTGGGTGGGGTGTTCGATTTGGTGCATGCCCGGTTGGTGTTCGCCGGCTGGCCACAGAGGTGGGAACTCGTGCACCGGTACGCACGGGCGCTCGGCCCAGGAAAGCCGCTGGTAATCGAGGACTGGGGCCGCTGGTCGGGGCTGGTGTTGTCGTCCCCGGTTCCGGACGCGGCCGGTATCTACTGCCGGTTTCGTTCCGCCCTCGCGGAGGTGTTCACCGAGTCGGGCGGTGACCTGTATTGGGTGACTCACACGGCCGAGGCGATGGTGGATGCGGGGTTGGTGGATGTCGACACCGCTGTTTATGCCCGGTCGTGGCGGGGCGGCACGGCGGGGTGTTTGTTGCCGTTGACGGTGGCCCGCACGCTGCGCGGCCCGCTGCTGGAGGCCGGTGTCGACGCCGAGGACCTGGACGCGTTGGCGGAGGTGTTGACGCATCCGGAGACCGTGCTGCTGGGCGACACGGTCTTCTCTACCATCGGCCGCCGTCAACACACCTGACCAGCCGACTTAGCGACGGCTGGCCGCTCTACGCGCCGGAGAACCCAGACGGGGGCGGGGCGGACCCGGCTGCGACGACGATCCCTGCGGCAACAGGGTTCTGTCGTGGTCCGGAAGCCCGGGGTCCGCCCCGCCCCGCTGACCCTAATCCGAAAGAGGCTCTGATGAGTGCACTCGTGAAGGTCGTACGCGCAAGGTGGGGTGACATCGGCGCACTCGCGGCCCTGGCCGCGACGGCGATGCGTGACCTGCCTGCCGCCGGCTGGCTTGTTTCCGATCCGGGGTGGCGGACGGCGGTGTTGACCGCCTATCTGCGTATCCACGTCGAGCACGCGTTGATGTTCGGTGAGATCGACGTCATCCGCGACGACGAGACTGGTGGCCTGGTGGGGGCGGCGGTGTGGCTGCACCGCTACCGGCCCATTCCACCACCGGCTGGCTATCCGCACCGGCTCGCCGACACCTGCGGCGGACACGCCGACCGGTTCACCCGGTTGGAAGAACTACTCGCCAAACAGCACCCGGCCGAAGCCCACCACCATCTGGCCTGGCTCGCCGTCACACCGGCAGCACAGCAGCAGGGCCACGACCATGCGTTACTAGCCCATCATCATGCCCGGCTGGACCGTACCGGGATCCACGCCTACACCGTCACCGCTGACGAGCAGGTCGGTGACTGGTACGCCCGGCACGGCTACACACCCCACAACAAGACACCCGCTGGAGGCGGCCTCGTCCTGCACGGCATGTGGCGACCATCCCCACCACCAGAAGACGACAAGGACGAGGGCGACTGATCATGGCAGAGCCGCTCGTCATCGCCACCTACCACCTGCGCGACTACCAGCACTCGGACCGGCCCGACCGCAGGCGCGACGAACTGATGGAACAGGTCATCCTCGACTCCGAGGCCGACATCATCGCCGTACAGGGCCTCCCCGGAGAATCGGCACTGTTCCGGATGGCCCTTGAGACCCGCCTGGACTGCCGCACCCACGATGGCATCCCCACGATCGCGGCAGCCGGTGGTGTCGGCCTGGGCATCCTGTGGCGGCCCGGCATCCGACCCGTACCCGGCACCTGGCGGCCCGCCACCGACCAACCATTCCGGTACGGCCTGACCTGGCTCACCCTCGACGTCCACGGCCACCGGGTAACCGTCGCCAACTACCACGCACCACCGGCCGGCGAAGCCCACCAGGCCCAGCGGGAAGCAGAACTCCTCACCACCGCTCTCGGTCATCACGAGCATAACGTGTTCCTCGGCGGCACCTGGCCCACCACCAGCGACCCGGAAGCCGAGCGGATCCTGCCACGCCGCCGGGTTCCACGACACCGCCACCACCTGCGGCGGGCCCTGGCAACCCACCACCGGCCACCTACACGGCGACCAACGCCCCGACCGTATCCACCACCGCACCGACCCAGCGCACCCCGGCCGGGTACACCGACACACCGTCGAAGACACCACCCTCGGCTGGGCTGCCTCCGACCACCTACTCGTCGCCGTCGAATACCAATCCGTCGGTCAGTGGAAAGAACCGTAGAAGTCGTCGAGCACATTGTGAAGGCTATCCCGATCGAGAGGGTCGCGAGCTGAACATGACGGAGAACTTCGAGCTCTACGAGGGCAACGATCCCGACGATCCCGAATAGGAGCTACCTTCGCTAATAGCGGTGAAGTAGCACCAGGGACCCATCTCTCACCCATGCCGTACTCGCATCGGACCCAGGCTCATTGACCGCCCTCCGAGGACGACTCTCGGTGCGGTCCGCCCAACAGATCGACGCCCCGGCTGATCAGGCGCTGCCGCAGCCGCTCATGTCCATGGCCGCGCGTTCCCCTTCGCTCTGCCCGGTCGGTGACCTACCCATTGATTCGTCCGACCGCTTCACCGGATGAGCAGGGCGTCGCCTAGCGCGCCGTACGGTCGCGATGCGAGTTCGCAGCTGCCTTTGGTGCGCACGGCGGATAGCGTCAGAAGGCGCACGCCGGTGACGTCGATGTCAATGGCTGCCGTGGTGTCTCGGGTGACGGTGACACTCTTGCGTGTCTTGCCGTCGCCAGCGACCACGATCTTCGCTGCCAGACCCGCTGGGGTGTGGGCATCAAGCCCGGCAGTAGCAGCGAGGCGTTTGTATCGGCCGTCGATCTCGTAGCTGATGGTGAGCGGTTTGCCGTCGCAGCCGACCCACAACGCGGTGGATTTCGGATACCGATCGCCGGCAAGCGTGCTGTCGATGCGATATCCGGACCGGCTGGCGTCACCCGCCACCACCGTAAGCCGGTACAGGTGGGTATCGCCCTGGCTGCCATCGACGTTCCCGGAGCTGCCAAAGAACGGCACGAAGTTATTCAAACATGGCCCGCACACGCACAGTACGGCGAAAAACGTCACGACAGCAACGAGCACACGTGCCACGGGCCGATTGGTACGCTCGCGCGGTAGCGGGGCGAGATATTCGGCAGGGGGTTGGGGGATAGTGCGTCCCACCTGATGAAGCTGGCAGACGCGTTGCCACGGGCCGGCATCGACTACGCCGGCCCGCCGGTCCAGGTCCGCCCAGCCAATCCGAATCGGGGCTGACAGATCCAAGAAACTGTTCTTGGTGCTGTTGGGACTCCAACTCCGGGTCGGGATCTCGATGTGGTCGGTTCGGTGGCTTTTGTCCTGACTAGTGATCTTCAGAATGTCGATGTAGTTGGCGGTGACATTCAACACCAGACACGGGCGGTGCTTTTCCTCGTCAATCTCCCGGAATGGTACGTACGCCCACCAGATTTCGCCCGGCTGGGGAATCCGTGGTTGTCGGATCCGGCCTCCACCTCGGCGCCCCACCCTCCGGCTCGCCAACCAGCTGACCAGCACCGCGACCGCGAGCACCACGACCGCCAACAGGGTCGACCTCATCTACCCATCCGTTCCGATCAATCATTTTTGCAAGCGGATTCTCACGGGCCCGTCATGGCCACGTCGAGGTGCGGGATTAGGGCTGCCGACAGCATCTTGACGGCGACCGAAGCGTGGCGTGCCGATCCGGTAGCCGCCGGCGTGGCGCTAGGAGCCGGACGCGGCCGCGGTGAGCTTCATCACCTGCTGGACGACCAGCGGGGTCGGTACCTGTCCAGCCTGGCCGCTCGTCGTGGAGGAGGCGAAACGAACGAGGGTCGAGCCCTGGCGGACGATCGTGTACCACGTTGGCTGGGTACCCCGGCCGACCAACTGGAACGACACGGCCTCGTCGCCAACGGGAACCGAATCCACTGTGCTCACCTGGGTGAAGGTAAGCGCGCCTCCGGCGTAGCCTTCCCCACAGGCCGTCACCGCCGCACGCACGCTCGCCATGACCTGCTTGGCGTCGGCAGGAGTGAACGCGGCCAACGTGATGGTGGACCCGACACCCCGGTAGTCGCCCCTGGTTGCCACCGCATAGCGACGGACCGTCGCCTGGGGCTCGGGTGTGTACGCGTCGAGGCGGGTGTCCTCTACCGGCTGGCAGGCAGCGGGGCTTGCCGTGCTCACCGGGACGTCCCGCTTCCCATCGGGCACCTCGGTGATCTGAAACTCGGCGAGGTCGCCGGCGGTCAGGATGATGCCCTTCAGCTTGGCTTCCATCGCTGTGGCCCCCGCCGGATCGTCCGGCGAGCGCCCGGGCTGGCCATCCGGGTTGGTTCCCACACTGGACGCAGCAGCGGTCGGTCGCGTGGCTGCGTCGTCTCCCGAGTCCCCACCACCACATGCGGCCAGTACCAACATCATCGACACCGACGTCGGCATCACGGCGTATCGCCGCATGTGAGCCCTCATCAACCCGCCCCACCTCGGCCTACTATGGACTCCACACTTCTAGGCAGCACATGATGCCACACGCCGTACCACTTGCGGATGGGGAGGCTGTCAGGTTGATCGATCCGCCTGGCAACGCGGCGGAGGATTCTGCGACATTCCCGTTTGGTCACCGCCTGGCTGGGATCGCCAGGCTGTCAATCAGCGTCGGAGTCGAATTCATATGGTTTTCGCGAGTCGCCAGGTCCCCGACCTACGGATCCGATAACTTGAGGTTCCCCCGATAACGCGGAGGGTTTGATGTTCCCCGGGTTTCACGGAGTCGTCGTGGTTGGTTTCATGCCACGGACAGGGATATCGGTCGGACTCTCTCGTACTCGGTGGGGCTGAGCATGCCCAGTGAGCTGTGGCGGCGTTGTCGGTTGTGGAAGATTTCCAGGTACTCGAAGATGGCGTTGGCCAGCTCGATGCGGGTGCGCCAGCGCTGCCGGTTGAGATCCCGGACCAGGTCAGCCACCGACCGACCAGCCTTGAGAAGATCCAGAACTTTGCGACGGAACTCGGGTGGGTAACTCCTCGGCACGTCACTCCTCAACGAGCGAACCGCACGAAAGTCAACCAAACCGACTCCACCAAACCCGGGGAACATCAAAGTCTCCGAACTACCGGGGGAACCTCACTGCCGCCAACTCGTCCCAACCTAACAAAGCACTACTAGCTTAAGGGGCGCCATTGGCGTCGAGGATGATGGACCAGACTCCGTCGACGACGGTGGTGTGGATCGGCCCGGTGTCGGAGACCGTACTGCTTTGGGCGTCGACCCAGATGATCGTGCCGTCGTGGTTGACCGCGTTCCAGGTGTGGGCACCGCCCCCGGCCTCGGCGGTCCAGCTGGTGATGATGAGCGCGGAGGAGCCTGGGCCGGCCTGGCGGAGCCGGTCGGCGATCGCGTCCAACGCGGCCGAGCCGGTGCCGTGGGAGTTGAAGTTGGTGCCGAGCCACTGCTGCTGGCGGGCGGTACTGCCCGCCTCCGCCGTCGTCGGGTCGGCGGTGCTGGCCGCGACCTGCGGATCGCCGTACCAGGTGGAGAGGAATGACAGGCCCACGTCGGCACAGTTGTTGTCTCGCCCTGGTTTCGTGGGGCCACCGTCGTTGACCAGGTACGCCCATTGGCCGACCCGGGGATCGGGGTGGACCTCCGGCTGGTTGTCCGCGTCTTTGGGCACCGCGTTCTCCAGCGCCTGCTGGTCCGCCTGGGATGGCGTGAGCAGGCCCTGCGGGTCGTCGTACGGGCGGGATTCGACCAGCGTCTGATCGTTGCCCAGGACGCCCGTCTCCGGGGGTGGACTCGGATCGGCGACCCGCTCCGGGGCGACAACCCGTTCCGGGTCCGTGATCGGTTCGATGCCCAGCGCGGGTACGTACACCTCGCAGGAGCGGCACGGCGGCCGGTAGTCACCGTGGTGGTACTCGGTGCCGTCACTGAACGCCTGACCGAGCTGATGGGTGACGATCTTGGCGCCGTCGAACTTGCTGCGTGCGTACGCGTCGAGCGTGCCCGGTTTGCCCTCGTTGATCCACTGCTGTTCGAGCTGGTACAGCTGGTCGGAGATGAGGGCCACCTCCGAGCACTTGCCGTGACCGGCGCCGACTCTGGGCAGCTGCTGCGCAGTCTGGTCGAGCAACGCTCGCAGCAGCGGATGCACCGACGGCTGGGTCGCCGGCGTCGTGCTCTTGTCCGCCGTCATGCTGGTGTGGACGGTGATCTCACCGTTGGGCATCATCAACGCCCCGGCCATGCCCGGTCGCTTGCTCTTGGAGATACTGCCGGTGTCGACCGCCTGCTGGATGGCATCCGCCATCGACCGCGACACCTCGATCAGTGCCTGCTCGGCCGCCCTTGGGCTCGCAGCAGCACCCTCCGCTGTGGCCGGTTCGAGCTGCCAACTGTGCGTGCCCTTACCGGTCGGACCGGTAGAACGACGCAGCCTCGCCGGGTCCACCGCCCCGGTCGAGGCCGGAGGCGGGGAGGTGGCGGTGGTCGCAGTCGGGGTGCCTGATGGGAGTCCGGTGTTGATCGCGGTAGCGATCGCCGGAGCGACCGATGCGGTACCCGTGGGTGCCGCGCTCGTAGTCGGCGCGACGGTCGGAGTGGGCATGCCCAGCAGAGCGTTGAGCACCTGCGGAAAGAATACGGAGAAGAGTGTGTAGCCGACGAGAGTGGCACCACCCATGGCAACGGCCGCAGCGATGCCGACGACCGGAAGCGCGCCGTAGCAGCCGGCCAGGCCGTCGGCCATTCCGCCGCAGTCGATGGGTACGCCATCGGCCAAGCTGCCGACAGAGTCCGCTCCGAGCATGGCCTCCCATTCCGGGTGACGGGATTTGACATGACGGGATTCGACCGAGTGTCACCAGTACACGCACAGATTTACAACCATCGCGTCCGCGTGGGTTAGGGTAACCCACCGGAGTGGAGCTGGAGGAGGTCATGTCAGACGGGACCGAGTCCGTGGAGACCCGCCTACCGGTACGCGTGGTGGCGATCCTCGGCCTGCTCGCGGTGGTCACCCTCCTCGCCTCCGTCGTCGCACTGGCGGTCTCCTGGCCGACCACTCCGAAGCGCTCGTCCGCGCTGCCGATCCTGCTCTATGCATACGATCCGATGAGCGCAAGAATGACCGAGCGTCCACAGCAGACGTTCAAGCTGGGACAGGTGCCGGTCGCCACGGTCGAGGAACGTGCAGTCGGGGCAGTGAGCCGGAAACGCGTACGGGCGAGCTGGTACGACGCGGTCGGCCACCAGACCAACAGCGTCGACCTGTCGAAGCTCGCCGACCTGCGCACCGACCCGGTGCTGCTGAGCACCACCGGCGCGGTGCCGGCCGGGACGTACCAGTTCGTGCTGGCCACCGTCCAGGGTGACCGGCTGGAGGAGGTGCTCGCCTGGGTGCACGTGAAGATCGAGCGATGACCGAGCCGACAGCGCAGCCGAGCAGCGTACCGGAGCCGAGTAGCTCCGGGGCGTCGCCGGCGGAGGAACCGAAGAGATACCGGCTCGACCGGCTCGGGGCCGCCTTCACGATCGGTGAGGGGTTGCTGCTGCTGATCGCCGCGGCGTCGGCCGTCGGCATCATCCGCAACGACGACCCCGGGGTACGCGTCCTGGGCGTGATCAACATGGTCGTCACCGGCATCGCGATGTTCGCCGCCGTCGTGGCTGCCGCCATCGTCATCATGGTGTCGATATCCGGCAGATCCCCGCGTGCTCGTTTTCTCACCTGGGCCATCGGTGGGGCACTGGTGTTCGCCATCCCGGCCACCCTGTTCGTCCTGGTCACGCTTCTACAGGCCGGGCTCGCCTGGCAGGGCACGCTCCTGAGCATCCCCACCACCGTCTTCGCGCTCTTGACCTTCCGCCGGATGCAGCGCAACCGCAAGCCGCCGTGGCTACTGGTCCTGGTCGCCTTCGCCTGGGGTGTGCTCGTCGCCGGTTACTTCTCCCAGATAGTCGAGGGGGTACTGCACGTCGTCATCACCGTGGAGGTGCTGCCGGGCACTGCGGCGATCATCGCGCACGCCGCCGCCGCCGCAGTGCCCGAGGAACTGGTGAAGGGGGCGGGCGTCGTCGTGATCGTGCTGCTCGCCTGGCGGCGGATCGACGGCATGCTCGGCGGCATCGTCATCGGCGCTTGCGTCGGCCTCGGCTTCCAGTTCGTCGAGTCGATGACCTACATGACGAGCGGCTTCGACACCGTGCTCTACCAGCACTGGTATCGGCAGGTCACCGGCCTGCTGGTCGGCCATGCCACGTACACGGGGATCATCGGTGCCGGTGTCGGGCTCGCCATGCAGCTCACCGACTGGCGCAAGCGGGTGGTCTGTGCCGGCGGTGGCTTCGCCTTCGCCGTCGCGGCCCACCTGGTCTGGGACATCTTCGCGATGGGGCGGCTCTACTGGGAGTCGGACAACTCACTGCTCCAGCTCTTCGTCGTGCAGCCGCTGAACCTGATCGTCCTCAAGGGCCCGGCCTTCGCCGTACTGCTTCTTCTCGTCGTCATCGCGCTGCGCCTGGAGACCCGGGCGCTGTATCGGCATCTCCGGGCGGAAGCCGACAGCCGGCACGGTGCGGTCACCCCGGCCGAGGTTCCGGTCCTGGTGAACGCGTCGCTGCGGTTCCGGGCGCGAGTGCAGGCACTGTGGCGTGGCAACCATCGCGACTACCTGCGGCTGCACCGCCTGCACGCCGCGCAGGTGGACCTGGTGTTCGCCCGCTGGCGTCGCGAGCAGGGTGACCCGCCTTCGCCGGAGACCGAAGAGTCCCTACGGCACCGGATCCAGCAACTCAAGGCCGAGACGGTACCGCCCGGTGCCGTCGTGGTCGACCCACACTGACGAGCGGATCAGGAGCGCTTGCGGGCCTGCAGGGTGTAGGTCTGCGCCAGTCGCCAGGGCCGGTCGGCCAACCGCCACTCGCCGTGCTCGTCGAGGACCGAATGGCCGGGTATGGCGTCCCAGGGGGCGCTGTCGTGCTCCACCAGCATGGTCAGGTCCAGGCCAGCCTCGAATAGCGCCGTGACGACCTCGCCGAGCCCGTGGTTCCACTCGTGGGTCACGTTGTGGGTGAAGGTCGTGTCGGTGCTGACGTAGGTGCCGGGCTCCTCCCACACCACCGGCTCCGGGCGCTCGAAGTAGGAGTAGTTCACGGCGAGCACGCCGTCGCTCCGGGGCTCGTCGAGCGCCCACAGCATCGGGTGGCCCTCTCGGAGGAAGAGTCGGCCGCCCGGCCGCAGCAGCGTGCTGACCACCTGCGCCCAGCGTCGGATGTCCGGCAGCCAGCACAGCGCGCCCACCCCGGTGTAGGCCAGGTCGAAGCTGCCCGGCTCCAGCACCTGGGGTGCGTCGTACACATCGGACTCGACGAAGTCGACTTCCGCGCCGGTACGGGCGGCGAGGCTACGGGCCTGCGCCAGGGAGGCACCGGAGAAGTCGAGTCCGGTGACCCGGGCACCGAGCCGGTGCAGTGACAGGGTGTCGGTGCCGATGTGGCACTGCAGGTGTACGGCCCGCAGGCCGGCGACCTCGCCGAGACGCGGCAGGTCGAACTGGACTACCTGACTGAGGTAGCCCGGATCTTCGAGGAAGCGGTCCACGGCGTAGTCCGGCGAGGCCGCGTGCGCGGGGGCTCGCTCGTCCCAGTTGGCCCGGTTGACCGTACGGTAGTCCGTCACGATCGGACGATTCCACATCCGTGCGGCCCGCTCAACAGCATTTACGCCGTTGGCCCGTCGGTATCGTTGCGGGAAGTGGCCCCTTTCGTTCTACCGTCTCGCGGCGGCCGGTGAGCGCACCGGCGCTGTCGGACGGAGGACCGCTGTGACGAACCCCCAAGTGATCGTTATCGGTGCCGGGCCTACCGGGCTCATGCTGGCCGCCGAACTCGGCCTGGCTGGCGTCCGCGCCGTCGTCGTGGAACGGCTGCTTCAGCGCAGCGGGCAGTCCAAGGCCCTCGGCATCCAGCCCCGATCGGCGGAGGTGCTGGAGCTACGCGGTCTGCTGGAACCGCTGATGGATCAGGCGGTGCAGTTGGTGCCGGGTGGCCACTTCGCCGGACTACGACTGGACTTCACCACCTGGGACACCCGGCACCCGTACATGATCGGGATACCGCAGGGGAGAGTCGAGGCCCTGTTGGAGGAGCGGCTTGCCGCGCTGGGCGTCCCGGTCCTACGCGGGTACGAGGTGACCGCCCTGGCACAGGACGACGACGGGGTCGAGGCGACCGTACACGGGCCGGACGGCGAGACCCGGCTGCGGGGCCGTTACCTGGTTGGCTGTGACGGTGGGCGCAGTACGGTCCGCGAGCTGCTGGGTATCGACTTTTCCGGGCTGGACGGTCGTCTGCTCTCGGTGGTTGCCGATATCACCCTGGATGATCCGGACGGTGCCGTGTCGGCGACCTGGAGTCTGCCGGTCATGACCCCGGACCGGACCGGCAAGGGCTACCTGGCCCCGATCGGTGACGGCGTACACCGCTTCCTGTTCTACGGGGCGGAGCAGCAGACACTCTCCCGGGACACCCCGATCAGCGAGGCCGAGGTGGGCCGGGCGCTGCACCACACCGTCGGACCCGGCGTCGAGTTGACCGGAATCCACTGGGCCTCCCGCTTCACCGATGCGTCCCGGCAGGTCGAACGGTACCGCCATGGCCGGGTCCTGCTCGCCGGGGACGCCGCGCATATCCACTCGCCGATGGGTGGCCAGGGACTCAACCTCGGTCTCCAGGACGCGTTCAACCTGGGCTGGAAGCTCGCGGCGGAGGTGCACGGTTGGGCGCACCCGGGCCTGCTCGACACCTACCACGCCGAGCGGCATCCGGTGGCGGCCCGGGTACTGGCGAACACCCGGGCGCAGGCGGTCCTACTCGTCCACGACGAGGAGAACCTCGCGTTGCGCGACATTGTGTCCGACCTGCTGGGCGTGCCGGAGGCCAATCGGATCGTCGCCGGCATGATCTCGGGTCTCGACATCCGTTACGACCTGCCCGGCCCGTCGCATCCGCTGCTCGGTCGGCACCTGCCGGACCTCGACCTGGAAACGCCAGACGGGTCCGACCGGGTGGCCCGGTTACTGCGCGACGGGCGGGCACTTCTGCTGACGTCGGTGGCTCCGGCTGCGTTCGCCGAGGTAGTCGCGCCCTGGGGAACCCGCGTCCACCACGTTTCCGTCACGGCTGGGCTGGGAGCGGATGCGGTGCTGGTACGCCCCGACGGCTACGTCGGTTGGGCAGCTGCCGTCGGTGTCACTGGCGACATGGCCGCACTGGGTGCCGCGTCGAGGCTCTGGGCGGGTATGACCACCAGCCGACCTCGTAACGACCACCAGCCGACCTCGTAACGATCGAGCGAGCCGGCTGGGTAGCGTTGCGACCCGCCTCGTAGACAGGGATGGTCGCCACGATGAGACCTCGCCGAGTGACCCGGGCCTCCGTCGTGGCGACGGGGCTCATCGCGGTGGCGGTCGCCGTGATCCTGTGGGCGACCGCGTTCGGCTCATACCGGCAGGCGGTCGCCCTTCGTGACCACGGCATCGTGGGGCCGGCGGTCGTCCTTGAGGTGACGCGGCTGGGTGATGACAGCTTTGTCCGGGTCGCCTTCACGACAGCGGACGGCCGGCGGGTGGAGACCGACGTCCATGATTTCCGGGTGGACCCGGAACCGGTCGAGGGCGGGACCATGCGGGTGCGGTACGCAGCCACCGACCCCTCCGGCACGATCCAGGACGCCCGGCAGCGGCCCGACTTCCTCGTCGTCTGGATCGAGGCGCTGGGCGGGCTGGTGATCCTGGCTTTCGGTGTCTTCCTGGTCCGCGGCTTCTGGCCGCTGATCGGCGAGCGGTGGGCCCCCTGACAGCGGGCAGGCGGTGGTGGCTTGACCAGCGATAGCGAGAGTCTTTGCAATTTGTCAGTTCGCCCCGAATGTCCCAATGAAGCTACTTAGAGTGGTCGCTCAGATGCGATTAGTGACATCTCCGGACTGTTGAGAGGCCAACATGAAACGGCTCCGGATCGCCGTGCTGTGCAAGATCAACACTGGCGCGCCGTGGATCCTCCTGGAAGCTCAGGAGATGCGACGGCGTGGCCACGAGGTCGTGGTGATCTTGCCACCCGGCAACGGTCGGCTGTCGTTGGCCCTCGCCGCAGACGGCTTCGAGGTGGTCGAGGCACCCTTCGACTTCACGTTCCGACCGAACGTCGCCACGGTGCGCGGACTGTGGCGGTTACGTCGCCTGGTCCAGCGGTTGCGCGTCGACGTCCTTCATTATCACTTCCACGCGACGGCCCTCGCGGCCCGCCTCGCCACCATCGGGTTGCCGCTGGCCAGGGTCTACACCTCGGCAGGCCCGCTGTATCTGGAGTCCCGGACGATCTGCCAGGTGGAGCGGGTGCTGTGGCGCTTGGACGACGTCACCCTGTGCAGCACCGCCGACATCTCACGCCGCTACGGCCAACTCGGCTGCCCTGAGCACCGCCGCCCGATCGCGCACTTCGGTATCGACCTGGATCGCTTCACCCCGACCTGGCTCGCGGCTGGCCACACCGCCGGATCACCCGGGTGGGCCGTACAGCGCGCGAAGGCCCGCGCCGAGATCGGCATCGACGAGGATGCGTTCGTCGCCGTTATGGTGTCGTACGTCTACGCGCCGAAGCGCCTGGTCGACCGGAGCCAGGGGCACAAGGGCCACGAGCTACTGCTGGCAGCGTGGCGATCCTTCCACGCCCGGCATCCCCAATCGCACCTGCTGCTGGTCGGCGCGGGCTGGACCGAGGTCGGCGAGAAGCACCGCCAGAAGCTCCTCGACCGGTTCGACGTCGCGGCGGACCCGAGCATCACCTGGGCGGAGTCGGTGCTCGACGTCCGGCAGTACTACGGCGCGGCCGACGTGAGCCTCAGCCCATCACTGTCGGAGGCCCACGGTGCCGCCCGGGAGGCCGGTGCCATGGGCATCCCCAGCATCGTCAGCGACGCCGGCGGACTACCCGAGACCGTCGACGAGCGCAGCGGTTGGGTCGTACCACGCGGGGACGTGGCCGCGCTGGAGGCGGCGCTGGAGACCGCGTACCAGGAATTCACGACGGGTCGCCTGACGGAGCGCGGCGGCCACGCCCGTCGGCGCGCCGCCCACCTCTTCGACGGCCAGGTGACCGTCGCGCAGGTGGTGGACATCCTGGAGTACGCCGCCGAAGGTGTCGACCGATGAGGGTGGCGGTTACGACCGAGGTACGTTTCCTGCGTACCCCGGACGGGGCGGTGTGGACCCGTATCCCGCCGGCATACCGGGCGTGGACCGGCTACCTGTCGGCCTTCGACACGGTCCGGGTCGTCGCGCGGGTCGCCGACGTCGCGGTGCCCGATGACGACGCCGTACGCGTCGACGGGCCCGGGGTGCAGGTCTGGCCGGTGCCGTACTACCTCGGGCCACGGCAGTACCTGCTCCGGCGAGCGCGGATCCGCCGATCGGTGACCGCTGCGGTGACCGACGCGGACGCGGTGATCCTACGGGTCCCGTCGCCGATCGGGACCCTGCTCGCCTCGGCGCTGGACCGGCAGGGCCGGCCGTACGCGGTGGAGGTGATCGGCGATCCGTACGACCTGCTGGCCCCGGGCACCATCCGACATCCGCTGCGGCCGATGCTGCGCAACCTGACCACGGCCAACCTCCGGCGGCAGTGCCACAACGCCGTCGCGGCGGCGTACGTGACCGAACGGGCCCTCCAGTCCCGGTATCCCGCCGGGCGGATGGCACCGAGCTTCGGGGTATCCGACGTGGACCTCGACGACGTTTCGTACGTCCCGTATCCCCGGACGGCCGACCGGTTTCGCGCGCCCGACACGCTGGTCTCGGTCGGCTCACTTGAGCAGATGTACAAGGGGATCGACACCCTCCTCGAGGCGCTGGCGATCCTCGTACGATCCGGTCTGTCGCTGCGGCTGGTGCACGTCGGTGCCGGCCGGTTCCGCCCCCTGCTGGAGCAGCTCGCCGTACGGCTGGGGGTGGCCGACCGGGTCACCTTCACCGGATGGCTGTCCCCCGGGGACGCCATCCGTCGGCAGTTCGATGCCGCCGATCTGTTCGTGATGCCCTCCCGAACGGAGGGGCTGCCCCGGGCGCTCGTCGAGGCGATGGCGCGCGGGCTGCCGGCGATTGGCTCCGCCGTCGGCGGTATCCCCGAGCTGTTGCGGGCCGAACACCTGGTCGCCCCGGACGATCCCGTCCGGCTGGCGGACGCGATCCGCCGCCTGGTGACCGACCCGGATCGGATGGCGGCGGCATCCACCCGCAACCTCGCCCGGGCGCGGGACTTCTCCGCCGAGGAACTCACCCGACGACGTGCCGCGTACTACCGGCTGGTGGCCGGCGCCAGTAGGCAACGATTACCAGCGAGCGCGACCTCGTGACCTCGGGTCGGCGGTGGACCGTAGCGCTGCTGACCAGCTCCGGCGCGATCCAGGCGGGCACCAATGCGCTGGCCGCGCTGCTGGCGAGCAGCCTGCTCGGACCGCACGGTCGCGGCCTCATGGTGCTGGGTACGACGATGGCCAGCATCGCCGCGCTGCTCGCCGGCATGGGCACCGGTCCGGCGTTGCGCGCGTGCCTGCCCACCGCGACCCGGGTACGTCGGCGACGCCTGCTCGCCACGTTCACCCAGTGGTCGATGCTGGCCGTGGTGGTCGCCGCCGGACTCGCCGCGATCGGCTCGGTCCTGTCGGCGCGCGTCATCGATCCGGAACTGGCCGAGCCCCGTTTTCTGGTCGCCATCGCGGTCGTCACGGTCGGGCACGTCGCCCTGGTCCAGTTTCCCGACCTTTGGTATGCGGCGGGGCGGTTCCGCGCCGGGGGCAGCTGGGCCGCTGCGGTGGCGGCCGGTGGTCTGGCCGGGGTACTGGGTGGAGCGGTCACCGCTCGCAGTGCCTGGGTGCTGTTGCTGGCACAGGGGGTGGGCATGCTCGTCGTCGCGGCGGTGCAGACGGCCCACCTGTCCGTCGTCAAGCTGCTGGCGGCTCGGGCCGGGGACCGTACGGAGCTGTCCAGCCTGTTGTGCAGCGGTGGTTGGGCGCTCGGGCTGACCACTGGACTGGCCGTGACGCTGGCGGCCGACCGGTACGCCCTCGGTGCGTTCGCCGGTCCGGCGACGGTTGGCGTCTACTCGGTGGCCTCCTCGCTGAGTGGGATGCCACGGCTCATCCCGACGGCGTTGGGGCAGATCCTCAACCGCGAGGTCGCCTCGGGTGGCGGGCGTGGAGTGGCGTTGCGGGCCCGGCGGCTCGCTGTGTGGTCGGCCATCGTGCTCGGTCTCGGGGTTGCCGCCGGAGGTTGGTTGTTGATCGTCCCGGTCTTCGGCGCGGGCTTCGCCGATGCCCGCCCGCTGCTGCTGGTGCTGCTGGTGGCCGAGGTGGCCTTCGCGCCCTTCGCGGTGGCCAGTCGCGCTCTGCTGGGCGGCGGTTGGATGGGCACCGCTGGTGTGCTGGGGGTCGGGTCGGGCGTTGCTGCGGCGGGGGTGTTCGCCGTCGGGGTCCGGCTCTGGGGTGCCTACGGTGCCGCGCTCGCGTCGGTTGCGCTCTACGGCGGAATGTCTCTTGTGTCCTGGAGGTTGCTGCGTCGGCGGCTGGCGGTGGCGGAGCGGGTCGCAGATCGTATGGCGACAGAAGCGGCAAAGCCGACATTAGCTGTAAAGAGCTAAAAAACTCCTATTTAGCAAATAGCTCGATAAAGTCCTCGATAGGTTCGATGAGAGTCCGCCTGTGCTGATGGAACCAGGTGACGAGTGGGAGGATTCCGGTGTCCGATTGCCGTACTGGCGGTGCGCCGACGCGCGGAAACGTCGGCGGGTTGGCGGTATCCGCCCCCGAATGTGTGGTCATGCGAGTCCTCGGGACGCTCGACGTCGGTGGCGCCGAACTGCGTACGCTCGATCTCCTGCCCCGGCTGGTAGCGGCCGGTGTCGTCGTCCACTTCGTCACCTTGAACGGACGGCCCGGCAGCCTGGCCCCGGTCGCGCAGGCGCACGGCGCGACCGTCCACCCACTCTCGCTCGGGCTCGACTTTCCACGGAACTTCCTGGCCCTGCTGAGACGCGTCCGCCCACACGCGGTGCATGCCGACCTCGCCACCTTCTCCGGCGCACCGCTGTTGCTGGCCGCCGCCGCCCGGGTCCCGGTACGCGTAGCGCAGTTCCGCAGCGACGGCGACACCCATGGCAACAGCCTCCGACGCCGCGCCCAGCGCTGGACCATGCGGCGACTGATCCACACCTTCGCCACCGACATCACCGGGGTGTCACCGGGCACCCTCACCCACGGCTACCTGCCGACCTGGCAGTCGGACCCCCGCTGTCGGGTCGTGCCCAACGGGCTGGACCTGGATCGGCTCCATCGCGACTCCGGTGCCGACCTGCGGCGCCAGATCGGAGCCGCCCCGCAGGAGGTCGTCTGCCTGCACGTGGGGCGGCCCGCGCCGGAGAAACGCCGCTGGATGCTGCCGCCCATGATCGCTGAGTTGCGGGCCAGTGGTGTCGCGGCCCGTGCTGTGCTGGTCGGCCCGTACGACGGCGACGACGACGCCCAGCTACGCGAGGCGGCGCGGATCAACCGGGTCGAGGACCGGATCCACCTGCTCGGTTCCCGCGACGATGTGGGCACCCTGATGAGTCAGGCAGACGTAGTCGTCCTACCGTCGGACCGGGAAGGTCTGCCCGGCGTCGTACTGGAGGCAGCGGCGCTGGGCACCCCGGTCGTGGCCTCAGATCTTCCCGGGGTCTGCTTCATCGCCGACGAACTGCCCGGCGTCACTGTCGTCGACCGCGATGCGCCGATCTCCGCCTGGGCGGCGGCCATTCGCGAGGTCATCAGCGGGGACAGGCCGACCTCACGTGATCGGGACCTCGCACGGGCCCGGTTCCGGTCGAGCCCGTTCTCGCTGGAGCTCGCGGTTGCCCACGATGTCGCGATGTATCAGCAGGGACTGCGGCCGGAGGGGAACTCATGACGCCGTCCCGATCAACCGAGCCGCGTTGGGTGCTGGCTGCCGCTGCGAGCCTGCTCGTGAGCGTGCTGGTCCTCCGTTCGGCGATCAGCCAGCACCCCCAGGTCGCCGCCGCCGGGGTCACGGTCCTGGTGGTGATCGTGATAGTCGTCGCCGCCCGGATGGTCGTCGGTCGCCGCATCACGCTGGCGTCGGTCTACCTGCTGCTCTTCGGGCTGTTTCATGCGGGGTTGCTGCCCTATCTCGCGACCAGGCAGACCCCCACGGCGCTGCTGAACGGCGTAGAGCCCTGGTGGCAGCTCAGCACGACGGGTACGGCGATCGTCAGCGTCGCGGTGGGCGTGCTCGCGTTCCTGATCGGCTACTCGGCTCTGTTGACCGGCTACCCGGCCGCTCTCCTCACGCGATTGCACCAACACGGCAAGAAGGCAGCCGCCTCGCTGGCTGGTGGTGCGGCTGTGCGGTCGGCTGGTGGCGCGGCTGTGCGGTCGGCTGGTGGCGCGGCGGCCCCGCTGGCTTGCCAGGAAGCGGCTGTCCCGCTGGCGCGCCCGGTCGAGGGAGACAGCGGTGCGGACGACCGCCCAGCCGGTCAGGATGAGCGGACCAGACAGGTGGGAATACTGGGCTTCGTCCTGCTGGTGGCCGGCGTCGTCCTGTGGTTCGCCAACACGCCCGGATCGGGGCTGGGCTTCGTCACCCTGCCCTACCTGGACTTTCGGGCCGGGGCAGACGACAACGCCATGGCCTTCGCCAACCTGTTCACCGGTATCGGCATGGGTGCCCTGGGGCTCGCCCCGAGTGTCGTACTGCGCCGATGGGGGTTGGTGGTGTTCACCGTCTTCGCGATCCCGGCGTTCCTCGTCGGACTTCGCGGCGAGGTGATATTCCCGCTGGCGGCATGGCTGGTCACGACAGCCCGACGGCGCGAGATCCGGATACGGTGGTGGATGGGGCCGCTACTGCTCGCCGGTCTGTCGGCGGGCTCGATCATCCGGCAGCTACGGGACGCCGGCCTGTCCGCCGCCCGTCTCGGCGACATAAAGGTCAACCCCTTGGACGGCCTGGCGGAGTTGGGTGCCTCCATCCGCCCGCTCGTGCTCGTCCACCGGTGGCATGACGAGTGGGGCGAGTCGTTCGTCGGCTGGGGCACCTACTGGGCTCCGCTGCAACGGATCCTCTTCTCCCGGCTGCTCGGGCTGGATGCGCCGTCGGTGCACACCGACGCGCGGGTCTTCTCCACCACGATCGCCGACCGGGTCGGCGCGATCGGTGGATCGCCGGCTGCCGAGGCGTACCGAGCAGCGGGCCTGATCGGCATCATCGTGGTGCTGGCCCTGATCGGCATGTTCGTGGCGTGGCTGGACACCCGCCCGGCCGGCTCGATCGGTGATCACGCCATCGGCATGGTCGGCTACATCCTGCTGGTGTGGGTACGTAACGACGTCAGCCCGGTCGTCGTCTCCCTGGGCACCTGCATTCTCGCCCTCACGACGGTGTACCTGGTCCATGCACAGCTGAACCGACGGAGAACCGGCCGGGGCAGCCCAGCCCTCGGCCAGCTCCCAGGCGAGCGAGTGATCCAGGTCCCGGCACCCGGGAAGTCCGCTCTCGAAACGCGGATACCCAGCGGTTAGGAAGGACCCCTTTCTCTGCAGACGTTAGGAAGGCCCCTTCCCAGCGTTGATCGTCCACACGAGCTTGGGTGCCCGGATCAGATCTCGACCGCGTACTGGTCGTGCCGGGCGTACAACTCGGTCCACCCCTCAGCGGTGAGCTGCCGGCCGGAGGCGACGATCTCGGCGAGTTCCTCGAAGTACGTCTCGCGGGGCGCGCCCGGGGTGAAGAGCACCAGCATCGAGGCCGGTGCGCCGGAGTTGTTACTGAAGGCGTGCACGCCGCCGGGCGGGACGTAGAGGAAGTCGCCCGGCGTGGCATCGATCCACTTCCCGCCGTCGTACAGCGACACCGTGCCGGCCAGGATGAAGAACGACTCGGAGATCGTCCGGTGGTAGTGCGCGCCGGGCGTGTTGGGGATACCCGCCATGTCCCAGCGGTACAGGCCGAACTCGCCGTCGGTGGTGTCGCCGGTGGCCAGGTAGCCGACCTTCGACTTCACTCCGATGGTGAGGTCCGGTTCGACGGTGGCGGGCCGGTGGACGGCACTGACCGTGCCACTGTCGGCAAGATACCGGGGTGGTGGATAGGACATCGTCGGGTCACCTCAGCGGATTGTTGCTCATGTTGCGGAGTCGACCCTACGGAGCGGACCGGCCCATTCGGAAGATCCAATTCCGTCCCGGTCGACTGGGCCAATGCGCCACGGGCAGGAGCACTTGTTCACCACCACGATCCGCCGCACAGCGCTCAGCAGGCAGCGGTCAGCGGTCAGCGGTTAGCGCACCGGTCGGCCGCGCCAGGACAGCCGTCCCCGCCGCCGCAGCCGATAGGAGCGGGCGACCAGCCAGCCGAGCAGCACCACCGACAGCGGATGGGCCAGGGCGTCCGGCCACGATCGACCACCGGTCGAGCGGGCACCGACCACCCGGCCGGCGACCCCGAGCAGGTAGGCGACCAGGGCCAGCGCCGCGATCGACAACTCACCGACGAGCGCGGCGGCCACCGCGAGCACCGGCGGGGCGGCATACAGCAGGAGCAGGGCGAGCACGACGGCCGCCGCCGCGACCGGCGAGCCGAAGGTCGCCCACAGCGACTTGCCGTAGCCGTCGCGCAGCTCGCGCCACGAGCCGTACATCCGGCAGTCGGCCAGTGCCGAGGCGTCGGCCAGGGCGATCCGGCCGCCGGAACGTTTCACCGCCCGGGCCAGCTCGATGTCTTCCAGGACCTTGTCCCGCACCGCCGCATGCCCGCCGGCCCGCTGGTAGCCAGCCCGGTCCAGCACCAGGAACTGACCGCCGGCCGCCGCCAGCGACGGCCGCGCCGAGCGCTCCATCGCCCGCAGCGGCAGGAAGGTCAGCCACAACCACTGCAACAGCGGCTGGACCAGCCGCTCACCCGCCGAGCCGGCCACGATCCGGGGGTACGCCGACAGCAGCGCCGCCGGGACCGCGCGCAGCGCGGCCACCGAGGTGGCCACCGCGTACGGGGTGAGCACCACGTCCGCGTCGACGAAGACCAGTACGCCCACATCCGGCCCGGCCGCCTCGGCGAGCTGCTGGCAGGCGTACGGCTTGCCGAGCCAGCCGGGCGGCAGGGGCGCTCCGGTGACCAGTCGTACCCGGGGGTCATCGGCGGTGACCGAGCGGACCACCTCGGCGGTGCCGTCGGACGAGCCGTCGTCCAACACCACGATCTCCAGTTCCGGTACGCCCCGCTGGGCCAGCAGTGACCGGAGGCAGCCGGTCACCCGGTCGGCCTCGTCGCGTACCGGAAGCAGGACCGCGACCGGCTCGGCCACGGTGACCGGGGCGCTGGACGGCTCGGCCACGGTGACCGGGGCGCTGGACGGCTCGGCCGCGGTGGCTGGCTCATCGCCGGGTGGCGTCGACGGCAGGTGGCGCAACCACCGAGTGGCGTTGACATAACTGTGCCCGGTCAGCGCCGCGATCAGCACAGTCAGCCCGACCACCCCGACGGCCAGCCAGGTCACGTCGCCGGCCGGACCCGACCGGCCCGGTGCCGGCGGGCCACGGCGACCGCGAGTGGTACGGCGACCGGCGACATGGCCAGCGCCCCCCAGAAAGCCGAGGCGGGCAGCCCGAGGAAGACCGCGTGGGCGAGCACGCTGCTGGCGAAGGTCCACAGGTAGAGGCCGTACATCGGGGCGTCCGCGTCGCCGACCACCGCCACACCCGGCCCGGCGGCCAGCCGCAGCAGCCCGGCGAACGCCACCGCCACCAGCAGCCAGCCCAGGTAGTTGCCCAGTGGGATACCCGGCACGCCGGGCAGGGCGGGAGTCGGATCCCGCCAGGTCCAGTAGCCCTCCGACACCATCTGCGGATCGAGGAACACGTCCCAGGCGGCCAGGGCCCACCCGGCCAGTACGATCCGGGCGAAGCCGGGGCGGGTCAGGCGTACCGCCACCAGCCAGGCCGGCCAGGCCATCCAGGTCCAGGCCAGCGGGATCACCAGTGGCACGCCGGCCACCGCCGGGCCGAGCTGGCCGGAGTATTCGTAGACGCCGAACGGGACGCCGGTGGCGATCCCGACGACCTCCACCGCCAGCCCGCCGCCGGTGGTGATCAGGACCAGCGCCCCGGCGGTACGCGGACCCCGGGTGACCAGGGCGTGGCCGACTGACAGCAGGTAGCCCAGCAGCACCGTGACCACGGTCAGCCGGGCCCGGTCGATGCCCTCGGTGAGCGGATAGCCGATCTGCACCACCACCAGTACGACCAGCAGCAGCCAGGACAGCCGCGCCCGGTTCGAGCCGATGACCGGCGTAGTGGCGGGCAGCCCGGTCACGACGCCGGTGGGGTCAACGGCAGTTCCCGGCCGAGTACGGCGAACGCCCGCTCGTCGCCGGGGAAGCGGAAACCGCGCAGCACATCCCGGAAACCGAACCGTCGGTAGAGCCGCCAGGCCCGGGAGGTCGCCTCGTCCGCCTCCGGGGTGGACAGCAGGGTGGTGCTGCCGTTCGCCATCCGCAGCAGGGCGGCCAGTTGCCGGGCCCCCAGGCTGTGCCCCTGGGCCGGTGGCCGTACGTGCAGCTCCACGACCTCGAAGCAGTCGGCGAACCAGGCCGTCCGAGCCGCCGGGTCCAGCGCGTTGTAGACCTGGTCGTGCCACCACTGCCCCGGGTGGGAGAGGTAGCCGTAGCCGAAGCCGGCCAGGTGGCCGTCGTTGGTGAGGGTGGCGACCGCCCGGAACCCGGGGCGACGGGCGTGGCTGGCGATGTAACCCCGGCGGGCCTCCAGCAACTCGGACCGGTAACCCATCGCCTCGCCGTAGACCGCCATGACGTCGTCCAACCGCCGGGCGAGATCGTCCGGCTGCCACGGCACCAACCTCATGCCTGTCCGCTCCTCACTGTCCTTGCTCACCTGGGGAAACCTGTCCATCGTCACCTGGGGCGGCCCAGCCGAGTACCGCCCGGTCGCCACTGACCCGGCATACCTCGAACCGGGCGAAGAGCTCTTCCGCGTACCAGCGCCGGACCGGCGTGGCGGTGATCGCCGCGCGGTGTTGCGGGTGACGGTACGCGAAGTTGACCAGGTCCGCGCTGTTGCGCCACACGCTGACCGTGCCCTGCCAGCCGAGCGGCGCCTCACCGATGCCGAACCGGGCGAGCAGGCCCGGGGCGTCGCGTAGCGCGGCGGCGACCGGTGAGATGGCCCGCCAGAAGGTCACCGCCCGACGCGGGCGCAGCCGGGCCCGGGTCAGCGCGAGCACCGGAGCGCTCCCCGGTGAGCTGGGTCGGGATGCTCCGGTGCCGGACGCAGCCGTGGGCAGCGGCGCGGCCCCGAACGGCTCGACCCCGGACCACTGCCCACGGCTGGCCAACGGCCGCAGGTCGAGGCGAGCACTCGCCTCGGCGAGCCGGGCCCAGGACCGGCCGACCGGGGTCTCGTCGAAGGCGGCCGCGCGGGTCGGATCAGCCCACACCACCAGCGCCGCCCACCGGGTCAGGTCCGCGTCGGTCGGTCCGAAGCCGGTCCCGGTGCCGGTCCCGAGGAGCTTGCCGAACCGTACGCCGGGCGTGTTGCGCAGTCGGCGTGGCCCCCACGCCATCCGGGTCAGCGCGCGGGGAAGTGCGCCTCGGGACACCCGCCAGACGTGCAGGGTGACCAGGTCCGACGTCGGGCTCGCCGACTCCCCACGGTTTCGCTCCATCAGAAGGTCACCGTACTGACGACCTCAGCGTGGCTTGATCCCCCCTGGCCGAACCCGTCGGCGGCCGAGGCAGCCGATCGGTCCGGGCATCGAGCCGACTACCGTGCTGAGCATGCTGTACGTCGATCAGCCCGCCTGGCCCGCCCACGGGCGACTCTGGTCGCACCTGGTCAGTGACGTGTCGTACGCGGAACTGCACGCCTTCGCCGAGATGCTCGGCGCTCCCCGGCGGGCGTTCGACCGCGACCACTACGACCTGCCGGCGGAGCGGTTCGTCCGGGCGGTGTGGCTCGGTGCCCAGGTGGTGTCGAGCCGGGAGATCGTCGAACTGCTCTACCGTTCCGGACTACGGCTGCCAAAGCACCTGGCCAGGCCGTCGAAGCTAGTGGCCAAGCCATCGCAGATGTTGGCTCAGTCGGTCGTCGAAACCAGCGTGGCGAGTTCGCGGGTGAGGTTGGCGCGGGCCGACTCCTCCCAGCGGTCGGCGAGCGCCGGCAGCCGGTAGAGCATCGGCAGGTCGAGTAGTTGGCGCAGCACGGCGGCCCGGCCGACGCGGAACAGGTCGTCGGGCACGTGGGCGTACTCGCGGCGGACGGCGGTGGCGTAGCGGTCGTACTCGGCGGGTGGTCGGGCGAGCACGGCCAGATCGGCGTCGCAGAGCAGGGCACCGTTGCGGTCGGCCGGGGCGGCGTGGTGCCCGGCGGTGAGCCGGACCAGCCGGGCGACCTCGGCGATGGCGTCGGATGGCACACCGAGGTCGGTGAGGATGGTGGTGGCGAGCGCGGCGCTGGCGCGTTCGTTGGCGTCGCCGGGGGAGCGAGGATCGTAGACGGCGTCGTGGAACCAGACGGCGAGCCGTACCAGGTCGGGCTGGCCCGCGTGGCCGGCGTGCTCGTCCACCACGGCGAGTACGGCGGTGAGGTGCGCCACGGTGTGGTAGTGCCGCTGCGGTTCACCCCACCGGTCGAGCAGGTCACGCCCGGCTGCCGTGATGCTGGTCGGGTTGGCCGCGCCGGCCGCCGTGACCTCGGCCGGGTTGATCGCACTGGCCGCCGTGACCTCGGCCGGGTTGATCGCACTGGCCGCCGTGACCGCAGCCGACCAGTGGTCGACCAACGCCGACCAACGATGGTCGTTGGCCGGGGCGGTCACGCTACTTCGGTCGCCTGACCGGTGGTGATTCGCAGCAGCTCGGCGTAGGTCGTGGGGAAGACCGCCCGGGGTACGCCACCGGCCGCCCACACCTCGGGGTAGTTGGCGAGCGCGGTGTCGACCAGGGTACGGATCGGTTTCGGGTGCCCGAGCGGAGCGACCCCACCGATCGGCTGACCGGTGTGCTCCCGGACGAACTCCGGGGTGGCCCGCTTGAGTCGGGTGACACCGAGGTCGGCGGCGACCCGGGCGGTGTCGACCCGGTGCGCGCCGGAGGTGAGCACCAGCAGCGGGTCACCGTCCGCGTCGAAGATCAGCGAGTTGGCGATCTGTCCTACCTCGACCCCGAGCGCGGCGGCCGCCGCGGCAGCGGTGTGTACCGCGTCGGGGAGTACCCGGACCAGGCTGGGCGCGCCAGAGCCGTCCAGGGCGGTGGTGCCATCGAGGGCGTCTTGGACCGCCTGCACGTTCGGATGTGGCTGCATCCCGTCATCTTGCCCTGCCGCTGGTGCTCAAGAGCGGGTCGGGGGCGGGGGGCGGGGCGGATGTCGGGGCGACCCGGGCCGTCTCGGCGATCGCCACGCCGACCAGCACCAGCGCGCCGCCGGTGAGCTGCGCCAGGCTGAGCGCCTCGCCCGCGCCCAGGGTGACCCAGGCGACGGCGGCTGCGAGCACCGGCTCGACCATTCCGATGATTCCCACACTGGTCGCCGGCAGGTGCCGTAGTGCCCCGGCCACCAGCAGGAACGGTGCGATCGAGCCGAGTACGACGACGTACCCGCAGAGCAGCATGACCGGCACGCCGCCGCTGCTCTGGCCCAGCGGCTCCCAGCCGCCGGTGCCGGCGGTGACCGCCCGGGTGAGCAGGCCCGCCACGGCAGCGGTGCCGAATGCCCAGGTGGTCAGGGAGAGGCTGTCGCGGCTGCGCACCCCGTGCGAGCCGAGTACGTAGTACACCGCCAGCAGCACAGCCGCGCCGAAGCCGGCGAGTACGCCGAGCCCGTCCAGTCGCAGGCCGCCCCACACCTCGGCGACGCCGGCCAGCCCGACGAGGCTGAGTGCCAGCCCCGCCCACAGCCGGGGGCGGACCTGCTGGTGCTGGCCGAACCGGGCCCAGAGCGCGACGAGCAGCGGGGCGGTGTATTCGAACAGCAGCGCGATGCCGACCGGCATTCGGGAGATCGCCACGAAGTAGAGCATCGGGACCAGGAAGAAACCGGTCAGGCCGTAGCCGATCAACAGCGGGAGTTGGCCGACGGTGATCCGGAGCCGGCGGGGGCCGGGACGCAGCAGCAGGCTCAGCGCGAGCAGGCCGACGAACGCGCCGGCGGCCCGCAGCAGGGTCAGCTGGGGTGCCTCGATGCCGGCGCGTAGCACCAGCTTCGACATGGTGCCGTTCACGGCGAAGAGCACACCGGAGCCGAGCACCATGGCGATGCCCAGGGCCGGGCGGGGAGTCGTCACCAGCTGAGGCTACCCACGCTGATGACAGGGGTGAAACGCGTACCGGCCATTACGACGCCGAGCGGACCATCCTTGCCGGGTGAGCGGACCGCCTCTGTTGAGTGAGTGGACCATCCTTGCCGGGTGAGCGGACCGCCCGGCCGGTGCCGGCCGGGCGATCCGGGTAACTCAGCGAGTCGGTCGCGATGCTCGGCAGGTCAGCCGCAGTGCTCGAACGGGCTGTTGTAGCTGACCCCGCCGGCCGTTCCGCCCCACTTGACGCACTTACCGGCGGCGGCCTGGGTCACCGGTCCGGCGTAGTAGGAGAACGAGCCGCTGTCGGTGCGCCGGGTGGACCCCTGCACCTCCAGGTAGGCCGCCACCGCGGTCGCGGTGCCCAGCGAGGTGGCCTTCATGGTGACCACGCAGTTGTTCGCGTTGCTGTTGTTGTAGAGCAGGTAGACCCGGCCCTGGAGGCTGCCGGTGCTGGTCGACAGTGGCCGGGAGTTGATCACCTGGTAGCCGCTGCCGCACGCCTCGGCCGGCGTGTACTGGTTGCGTAGCGCACCCTCGACCCGCAGCAGCAGGTTCGGCGAACCGGTGCCGGCGCTGGTCACCACACCGGAGGTGGCCCCGGCGACCAGACGGTTACGCACCTGGGCCGGCGTGAACGTCGGGTTCTCCGCCAGGATCAGCGCCGCCGCCCCGGTCACGTGCGGTGCCGCCATCGAGGTGCCGTTCCAGGCGGCACTGGCAGTGTCGCTGGCGTTGGTGGCCGAGACGATGGCGCTGCCTGGTGCGAACAGGTCCAGACAGGTGCCGTAGTTGGAGAACGAGGAGCGGGCGTCGGTGCTGGTGGTGGCCCCGACCGTGATCGCCTCCGGCACCCGGGCCGGCGACGGGGTGCACCCGTTGGCGTTGGAGTTACCGGCGGAGACCGCGTACGTCACGCCCGAGGCGATCGACCGGGACACCGCGGCGTCCACGGTGGTGCTGCCGCTGGAGAAGCCGATGCTCATGTTCGCCACCGCCGGCTTGATCGCGTTGGCGGTCACCCACTCCACCCCGGCGATGGTCTCGGCCGAGGTGGTCGTGTTGTCACACTTGAGCACCCGTACCGAGACGAGCTGGACGCTCTTGGCGACCCCGTACGTCGTGCCGCCGACCGTGCCGGCGACGTGCGTGCCGTGCCCGTGGCAGTCGACCCCGGTGCCGTCGACCGCGTCGAAGCCGCTGCTGGCCCGGCCGCCGAAGTCAGTGTGCGTGGTCCGGATGCCGCTGTCGATGATGTACGCGTGCACCGAGCCAGCCTTGTTGGGATAGGTGTAGACCCCATCCGTCGGGCGGGTCGGCTCGTCGACCCGGTCCAGCCCCCACGACGGGGGACTGGGCTGCGTCCCACCGGTGCCGGAGGCCACCTGGTTCTGCTCGACGTACGCCACCGACGGGTCGGCCGCGAGCCGTCGGGCCGCCGCCTCGGAGAGTTTCACCTCGAACCCGGTCAGACCGGCCGAGTAGACGTGCCCCACGGTGCCGGAGTGACCCCGGGCGAGTGTCCGTGCCCGATCGCCCACCGCGCGGGCTCGATCGCTGAAGGTGGTGCTGGCGGTCATGGTGTCCTTGAGGACCACGATGTAGCTGCCCGGCACCGCGTTCGGCGTGCCGGCGAGCCGGATCTCTCCGCTCACCGGTGCCGCCACCGCCGGCCCGCCGATGGCGGTGACCGCCGCCGTCGCGGTGAGCAGGCCCAGCGCCTGCCAGCGGCGGCGACTGTTGATGTGTGGAAGTCCCATTTCCCCGCTTCCTGTTGATGGCCGCATCCCCCGTCGGGCATCCTCCCGACAGCGGATGACAGGAACCGAACAGCCGGTTGGGATCGGCTGTCCGGTTAGGTGTATCGATCTTGCCGGGTGTCGAGCGATCCGTCTATGGGCATCTGATCGTGACCGGTGGACCACGCGGCGTGGGTGGGCGGGAACCCGTGGTGGGGCGGCGTGCCGACGCGTTCGACCGGCCCGGCGTGCGGCGAAGGTTGCTTTTTTGTCCGGGGGGAGGTGTACTGTCTCCAGTAGTTCGAACGTGTGTTCGATTCGATCGGATGCTCGTTCAAGCCTCCGGGACGGCGTTTCGCGGCGTCGGTTCCGGATGCGGTTCCGCGGACCGCGTGGGCTTGGGCAGTCGCGAGCCCAGCCCCCTACAGGCAGGACCGCGGCTCGCCGCCCACGACCCCCGGGCGGCGAGCCGCGGACCAGCCCGGTTCAGCCGGCCGGGTGTGGTGTGGGGAAGCGTCCACATCCGGCCGGCGACCTACCGGTGCGTCTCCCCACGCACCACAGGGCTAGCAGGTCCAGCGCGTCACCACCGGCTCCAGCCGCTTCCCGGGGACGCGTGACGTTGGCGACGCGGAGGAGACGATCCCATGCCGACCACTCCGGTTCCGGCCCCCACAGTGCCGGCGCACATGCTGCCGCACCGCACTCCGGCCCAACTGCTGGCAATCGCCCGTCAGGGGCTGGCCGAAGCCGCCCAGACCCGGCCCGACGGCCTGCGCTACGCCGCCGCCCACCTGGCCGCCCTGCGTGCCGCCGCAGCGATGCTCGCCGCGCGGGCCCGTCCCGCCCCCACCCGCCGAAACCGGGTCACCAGCGTCTGGGCGCTACTGGTCATCGTCGCCCCGGACCTGGGCGACTGGGCGAACTTCTTCGCCACCGGCGCGACCAAACGGGCCGCAGCCGAGGCCGGCATCCCCCGGGTGGTGACCGCCCGGGAAGCCGACGACCTGCTGCGCGCGGCCGAACAGTTCGTGGCGGTGGTTGAGGCAGCACTCGGCGTCGCCCACCAGCCCGCCCTCGACGGGCTGGCCGCCTGACCGGCTGCCGCTCGTACCCAAGCCGACGACGAAGACAGCACATCGGTCCATCGCCAACACGGTGGCCCGATCCAGGACAACCAGAACGATCCAGGTACGACGGGGGTGGGCTGGCCATGGCGGGCCGGATGGTGGTCGGCTCCACCGCATTGGCGGGGCTGGTCCGCGCGGCGAGCGCACCGGACCCGGTCGGTGCCCACCGGCTGCTGCCGGTGCTACCCGAGCTGTCCGGACTACTGCCCAACCGAGGGCTGCGCCGAGGCAGCACGGTCGCCGTCGCCGCCGGCCGGCCTGCGCACAGCGGCGGCACATCGCTGATGCTGGCGCTGCTCGCCGAGGCGTCCCGTTCCGGCTCCTGGTGCGCCGTGGTCGGCGTACCCACCTTCGGGGCGGTCGCGGCAGCCGATCTCGGCATCGCGTTGGACCGGCTCGCCCTCGTGCCACACCCCGGCCCGGAGTGGGCGACCGTGGTTGCCGCCCTGATCGACGGGGTCGACGTCGTCGTCACCGCCGTACCGGGAACGGTCAGCGCCTCGGTGGTGACTCGGCTGGCCGCTCGGGCCCGCCAGCGTGGCAGTGTGCTCGTCCCGTACGGCGAATGGGACGGTGCCGACGTCACCCTGCGGGTGATGCGCGGAGCCTGGGAAGGGCTCGGCCAGGGCCGGGGACGGCTCCGCCGGCGGGAAGTGACCATCTCCGCTCGGGGACGAGGGGCGGCAGCACGGCCGAAGGAGATCCGGGTCTGGCTCCCCGGCGACCGCTCCGGACGACGCATCCCGGACGCGCCCCCGGCGTCGTCCCCTCCACGACGGACGATGCTGACCTTGACGGGGTAATGACCCCATTCATATCCAGGTAGTCTCTCGCCGTGCTAGGTGGCGGGGTGGGGCGACGGGCGCAGGTGCGTGGAAGGTCCGGTCGCGGGACAGCGATTGCGCGTTGGTGGCGCGGGCATCAGCCCCCCCGGCGCCAGAGTTGGTGGGCGGCGGGTGCGCTGCTCGCGGTGGTGGCCGGTGCGGTGACCTGGGCACTGTGGCCCGACCCCGAACCGGAGCCCCGAGCACGACAGTACCGGGAGGTCACCGCTTGTCTGCTCACCGATGACCAGGGTGTAACCGGGGCAGAGGCGGCCGTGGTCTGGGCCGGGATGCAGGACGCGTCACTGCGTACCCGCGCGAAGGTCCAGTTCCTTCAGGTCGACGGCGCGCAGACGATCGACAACGCGCGTACCTACCTGGGAAGTCTGGTGCAGAACCGGTGTGACCTGGTGCTGGCGGTCGGTACGGCACCGGTTGGTGCCGTACGGGAGAACGCGGCGCGGTTCCCGTCCGCGCGGTTCGTGACCGTCGGTAGCGGCGCTCCCGCCGCGAACGTGTCCGTGGTGATGGAAACAACGCCAGAGGCGGTACGCGCCCAGGTCGACCGCATCGTCACCGAGGCGGTCGGCCAAGACAGCGACCGCTGAGCCGGTTGCTCCTCGCGGCCTCGCGGCCTCGCGGGCTACGCCGGGCTCCTCACTATCTCCGTACCTCTGGCATCGCCTCGGCGGGCTGCACACGTGGTGGCCGGCGGGAAAGGGGCTGAGCTGGGGTGGGGCAGTTTCGCATGCGCCGATTCGACCATGGCGCCTGCCGTTTGGCGGTCGAGGTGACGACGGTTGCTGGTAGCCACCAAGCTGAGAATCCGAGATTGTGAATGTCTGGCCATCTGAGTGCTGATGGTTCCAACTGAATCGGACCACCTGGAAGTGGGGAGTGGCCTGTGTCGATGCCACCGGAGCCCGATCCATCCATGAACGCCCCAGAGTTTGTCGCGGCCCTGCACGCGTTACGCCTGTGGTCAGGGCTGTCGTATCGGGAGTTGGCCGCGAAGGCACGGGCATCGGGAGGTTCGCTTCCGCCGAGCACCGTCGCCACGATGCTTGGCCGAAACACCCTGCCCCGGGCCCCGCTGATCGCGACGTTCGTCCTAGCCTGCGGCCTGGATCAGGACGCTGCTGACCGCTGGACTGCGGTGGGCATCAGTATCGCCATGGGATCCGAACACCCGGCATCAAGGTCTCCCGAACCGCTTGAACCGCCGTCAGGCAGCAGCGCTGGGCAGGTGCCAACGGATCCTCAGGTGAAGGGACGCCTGCGGTTGTGGTCAGCGGTGGTCGGCCTGGGTGTCGTCGGGCTGGTGATCTGTTTCGCGGCGGTCCTGCTGTCCGAGCGAGCTGGCAGCCAAGGGGAGGGCGTTGGTGCCAAGTCCGAACTGCTCGCTGAAGGCTGGTTCCTCATCCAGCCCGCTCATATCCCCGACCATGGCTTCTGTGTCGGCGAGGGCCGTGAACGCAACCGTCGTACCGATCGTCCCCTTGCCGTCCAACGTCCATGCGCCGCGATTGTTCCGGACACCTACCTCGCTGCGACGAGTATCGGTGGGGTCTACGAGATCCGATGGCATCATCGGGAGAAAGGCGTCGGATGCCTCACCGTCGACGAAGCGCTAACAGTCGACGAGGCGCTGATAGCACCCGACAAGTGCACCGGGGCACCCCATCAGCGTTACCAACTGGAGCCGGCTCAGACACCGGCGCCGAACGGGTATCGAATCCGACCAACTCACAGCGGGCTTTGCCTCGGAATTCTCGGCGGTCTGGCGGACGTGGAGAACGGAGCCGAGGTCGCCCAATCGACCTGCACCGGGGCCGCTGACCAGGTGTTCCTGTTGCAGCCGACAATGCGTTCCTTCTGAACCGGCAAGCCCGGTCGGGTTGACCGTAACGGGTGGCTGCCGGGATGGTGCGCCCGCCGGTACATTTACCACTGGCGCTTGCTGATCCTTGGAGGTAGCGGGATGGAGACGAAGGAAGATCCGCTAGAGGATTGGCTCGACTCTCTCCTGGAGCGGTTCCTGTCGCTGCGGGATGGCGAACTGGCCCAGGACATCGAGTTGGACTTCTCGGGGGAGTCGCTCGACCGTTTGGAAGCGGCCATGCTGGAGCGATTCGACTTTGCGGACGACGTCCACGACCCGGACGAGCAGGACTTCGTGCTGGGCGTCGCCGGCTACCTGGGCGAGGTGCTGCTGCGACTCGCCGGCGGGTCCTGGGCCTGGCCGGACGGCCCCGACAGCGGAGGCCACGACTATCTAGACAGTGGAGGCCACGACGTGCCGTTCGTGGTGGCGGATCCGGTGCTCGAGTTGGACTCGGTGTCGCCGATCGACCTGATCATGACGGCGGTCCGGGTCGGCGACGGGCAACAGTTCGGCGCGCTCTACCTGAGGTGGGAATCGGCGGTACGGCGGGCAAGAACGGAACGGCCCTCGTGGCACCCCGCGAAGCAGCCGACGGATCTCGACCTGCTCGAACCAGCCGACACGGCGGACCTCCCCACCTGGCTCGTACGCCGGGAGGCCGACTTCGCAGACTGGACCGCAGCCTACGCACCCGGCGCGACCCTGGACTTCTCCCGAGAATCACTCGATGCACTGGAGGAGGCGGTCCGGCGGGCCGTGCCCACCCGGGAGGACCTGGTGTCAACAGCTAATCGTGAATTCCTCGACGGGGCATCGTGGTATCTGGGTGAGGTGATACGCCGCGAACTCGGCGGTCAGTGGATGCTTGAAGGATCCTCGGATATCAATCCGGGTGGCAGGTGTCTCCGCCGGGTGGGCCCGTACGAGGGAAAGATCGTTCCCGCGCTTACCCTGGGGAACGCAATTGATCAGCCGGGGCATCTGATCGCGCACTACGACACGTTTTCTGGACGCGTAGATCATTGACGTCACCGTATATCCTGTGGGCGCGTGGAGTCGCCGGCTACAGGGGTGATCAATATGATCCGATCGCACAGGCGGCCCGGGGCAGCGGTCGCCCTGGTCCTGGCTCTGCTGTGCGCGTTCGTGGGGCTTGCGGGTGCCCCCGCCGCCAACGCTGCCCCGTCGCCGATCCCGTTGCCCGGCATCGATGTCACTGCCGCGCCGTCCGCCGAGGATCTCGCGCGCACGTTCGAATACCCGAGCTATGACTACCTTCGAGGTCGGATTCCGTGGGACTCGCCGAGGCTGGATGACGGTTCTCTGTCGAAGCTGAAACCACACGAGGCGTATCGGACGGGCACGGTGAACCACCTTCTCTCCGCATGGTGGGAAAGCAGTGCGCGGGCAGCCTTGCAGATAAGGCTTGAAAAGAAATTCAAGAACGCATCGCAGGCAGCGAGGGACCGCGAGACGGAGCGGACGTGGTTGAAGTGGGAGAACTCGACCATCACCGCCTGGAACAACAACTCCCGTGGGGCCGGATACCAGGCCGCGTACGGAGCGGCGGCCGGACTGGTGGGGGGTGGCTGGCAGTCGGAGGAGACGTACCCGGACACCACTGATCGCGCCCGGCCGGACTTCTTCCACCCTGACGCGGTCGAGCAGGTCGAGTGCAAGTTCAGCCTCGCCTTCGTCAGGATCAACGAACGACAGCTGAACAACTACCTGGCGCACCTACGGCGACTGGGCGGCGGGCGGTTGACCTACGCGATCGGGGTCCTGCCGGTCGAGGAGCCGGAGAAGACCAAGGCGGCGGATCAGCTCAAGAAGATCGAAAAAGCCAACGGCCAGATCAGGAAACTGAACGAAGACCGCGTCAAAGCCGGCGAAGCACCGTACCCGCTGGTCGAAGTCCGCTATTGGCCAGCCGAGGCGGTCCCGGTGCGTGCCCTGCCCGAGGCGGAGGTGGACCCGCCCGACGGGGCCGGCGGTGTTGCCGTGGGGGCCGAACCGCCACCGGTCGTCCCGCCGCCGCCGGGCGCGCTGAACGCCACCGGGCAGCACCAGGCCGAGAGCGCGGTCACGGAGGCCATGACAGGCTCTCCCGATTCCCCCGAGGACGCCGCCGAGACCGCGAAGACGATCGAGGAGGCCGCCAGAGACCTGGGTTATGCCAACGCTGAGGACGCGGACCTCACGCAAGAGCCGCTTGGCGGTGTCGACTTCTCGACCCTGGAACTCCGGTACGTCTCGGACACCTACGACGGCGGTGTCGGCACGGGGGTGCAGTACGCGTACCAGGTGGACGCGAAGCCCGGCGTGGCCGTCTCCTACGGTGGGCGAGAGTCGGCGCAGCTCGCGGCGGACTCCTTCTTCACCTGGCTGGTCCTGCCACCGCAGAGCTTCACGGTCAACCTCAACCCGGACGAACCGAACCGGATCATCGACGCGCGGCTCGGCAGGACCGACGCGGGCCGGGTCCTGCTCGAGGCGGACCTACAGATGAAGAAGACAGTCGGCAAACTGATCCATCCGGACACCGCACGGGGTCGGGCGTTCTGGGACAACCTGCGGGGTGAGACCAGTTGCATCTCGATGCGGCAGTGGATCACGCCGCGACCGGCGGTGGTCCGGGAGAACGGCAACGAACTGTTCATCCTCGACGCGCCGCTCGAGGTCAAGATGGAGACCGAATACTTCAAGACCGAGGGGGCCGCCACCAGCGCGAACTGTCCCGGGCAGGCGACCCGCGACACCGAGCACAACGAGGTGGTCTACCGGCAGCGGATCCTGCCGGAGTTGGAGAAGGCGGTGAACACCGCACCCGAATACGCCGACCTGCGTCGGGTCTACGTCAGCCGAGTTGCCGCCGAGTGGTACCGGCAGCGCAGCGAGACAAAGACCACCGCGTACGGCGAGTTGGTCGACTCCGGCGACGCTAGCGCGTGGCCGTCGCGGGTGCCGTGGGACCCGAAGGAGGTCTTCGATCGGTTTGTGAAGTCGTACAAGGATGGCGAGTTCCGGGTCGAGCGGACCACCCGCGAGGGGAACCGTGTGCTGACCCAGCTCTACGTGTACGGCGGCGTCGACTTCACCAACATTCCGAAAGACCTGTTGAGCGGTGCCGAGTTCGCCAACGATCGGCCGACGTTGGACACGACGGTCCGCGACGCCCTGGTCAAGCCCACCACGGAGGCAGGGAAGGGCGCGATGTGGCTCGGCGGTCGGTCGACCGAACGGCCACTGTCGTCGCCGCACCCGATGCCCGGGTCACCGCTCGGCAACCCCCTGTTCTACGTGCTGGCCGTCCTGCCGGTGCTCACCTGGCTGACCATTGGTGGCTATCTGCTGATCCGTCGCCGCACGAGACCGGCCGCCACGCCTTCGGCGGGTCCGGCCCCGACCACCCCCGCAGGTCAATGAGCGCCCCCGTCGCCTACGTTCCGGTGCCCGCTGTCACCGCGCCCAGACAGCCCCTCAGCCTGTTCGTGGCGGCCTACCTGCTTTCAGGTGCGTCCGCGCTCTGGCTGACCGCCGCGATTGCCACACTCTTCGCGATTCCGCAGTACAGCCGCTACTACGGCGACCGGGAGCAGAACGCCGACGCCGGTGTCCTGGCCGCTCTCCTCCTCATCGTCGCCGTGGTTGTCGCGGTGCTCGCGGTTGGACTGTCGATCCTGCTCGCGCTGCTGGACGCGCACGGGCGGCCAGCAGGGCGAGTGCTGACCTGGATCTTCAGCGTGGTCGCGGTCGTCATCGCCGGGTCGATTCTCATGCTCGACCTTTTCGCCCCGATCCCATGGCACCGGTGGCAGATGGCCGGCACGGCCGTACTCACACTGGGGGTCATGGCAGCCACGGGCGTACTGCTGATGCTCCCCTCGTCCAGTGCCTATTTCCGCGCCGCCCGAGACTTCCGCACCGCCCGCCAGGCCGCAATCCGGCTGGCACGTCAGCAGGCCGGTTACTACCGCCGCCCCGGGTACCCGCCCGCGCCGTACCCGCCCGCCGGCCCGGCACCCTTCGCCCAGCCCGGCCCGCCACCCTTTCCCCAGCCCGGCCGGGCACCCTTCGCCCAGCCCAGTTATCCCCAGCCCACTACGCCGCAGCCCGCACACCGGCAGGCGGAGGCGGAGGACGGGCCGGAATCCGGCAGAGAATAGCCGCAGCTCCGCGCAGGGTCGAGCCGTGATCAAGCGGCACGTTGTCGAGTGACCCCGAGTATGGCCGCGCACACGACCGGTACGGCGGCCAGCAGCAGCCATGGGATCGGGGTGTCGCCGACCGAGTCCAGCAGCAGGCCGGTGACCGAGCTGCCGGCGAGCACCACCAGCCCCGATATCGACGACAGTGCCCCGGTGTAGAGGCCGAGGTGGTGCTCCTCGGCCAGGTCGGGCAGCCAGGAGCGGACCGAGGGCACGATCAGCATCTGTCCGACGGTGAGCAGTACGACCAACCCGGCGGTGGGCAGCACGCCCAAGGCGTACCGGATGGGGTAGGTGGCGGCGACCAGTGCGAACCCGGCGGCGACGATGAGCAGCCCGACCCGGGTGGCGGTACGCGGTGCCAGCCGTTGGCTGACCCAGCGGGTGACCGGCAACTGGCCGACGATGACCAGGACCGAGGAGAGGGCGAGCAGCCCGGCGAGCGCGCCGGACGAGCCGAGCTGGTGCGGTATCGCCAGGTAGAGCTGGTTGTAGGCGAGCAGGTAGCCGCTGTAGGCCAGGCAGAGCACCAGGAACGGCCGGTTGCCGGCGAGCAGCCGCAGCCCGGTACGGGTGGCCGCCGGGGCGCTGTCGAGAGGTCGGCCCGGGATGTGCCGGGGCATCAGCCGGGCGTGGCCGGCGAGGATGGCGACGAAGACCACCGCCCCGGCCAGGCAGGCGGCGCGGAAGTCGACGAAGAGCAGCAGCGCCCCGAGCAGCGGGCCGGTGAACGCGCCGATCTGCCCGGCGACGGAGAAGAGCGCCAGCACCCGACTACGCGGCAGGTGACCGTCGCGTTCGTAGCGGACCGCCTGGCGGGCCACCTCGGACTCGACGGCGGGGGAGAAGAGCGCGGCGGCGAAGCCGATCAGCAGCACCGAGGCGGTCACCGACCACACCTCACCGGCGAACGCCAGACCGACGAATCCGGCTACGCGCAGCGCGCAGCCGACCAGCACGATCGGCCGGGGGCCGTACCGGTCGGTGAGCGCCCCGCCGACCACGAACAGGCCCTGCTGGCTGAAGGTACGCAGGCCGAGCAGCAGCCCGACCAGCCAGCCGGCCAGGCCGAGCGCCTGGTCGAGGTGCACCGACAGGTACGGCAGGACCGCGGAGAACCCGACGTTGAACGCGAGCTGCGTGCCGATCAGCAGTTTGAGCAGCGCCGGTAGGTCCCGGAGGTCCCGGATGTCGCGCAGGTCCCGCAGGCCGGCGAAGCGGCGGCGACGACTGACGGGTTCTGCCGACGTCACCGTATCGGGGGATGCGGCGCTCACGGACGACCGGCCAGTGCTGGTTCACGGGAGCGGGCCGGCGCCGCCGCTGGCGTGGCAGACGCCGATCGGGTGGGCCGGTCCCGCCACGACAGTGCGGCGGTGCCCACCGCGAGCGCACCGAGCAGGGCCAGCGCGGCGGCCGGGCCGAGCACCGACCACGGGGCCCGCTCGGCGTACGGCAGGTTCTCGGCCAGCAGCCGGCCCCACTCCGGAGCCGGCGGTTGGGTGCCCAGGCCCAGGAAACCGAGCGATGCCAAGGCCAGGGCGATCGCCGGTACACGCAGCACGGCGTGCCGGAACACCGCCGGCAGTACGGCCGGCAGCAGGTGCCGGCGCAGCAGATGCCACCGGCCGGCACCGAGCCCGACGGCGGCGACGAGATGGTTGGCGGCCCGTTCCTGCTCCACCAGGGCTGCGGTGTGACTGGCCAGTGCCGCCCAGCTGACCAGGGTGATGGCGAGCGCGGCGCTGCCGGTGTCCCGTCCGGCGACCCCGACGACCAGCAGTCCGGCGACGACCGGCGGTACGGCGTTGGCCACGTCGACCAGCCCGACCGTGGCGCGGGGCAGCAGCCCCAGCAGTATCCCGATGACCAGGGTGGCGGCGCTGACCGCGAGCGCGACGGCGATCGTACGCAGCGCGCCGTGGCCGAGCCGGGCGAGCAGGTCCCGCCCCAGCGCATCGGTGCCCAACGGGTGCGCCCAGGACGGGGCGGCCAGCCGGGCGGTCAGGTCCACGGTCAGCGGATCGCGGAGCAGACCGAGGCCGATGGTCGTACCGAGGAGCAGCAGCAGGCCGACCGGCACCGTGACTGCCCAGCGGCTGGCCGTCCGCCGGGGCGGGTGCAGCGCCGGTAGCGCGTGATCGCGCAACGCGGGCCCGAGCAGCAGTCGCCGGCCGAGTTGGGCGAGCCCGCCGACTAGCGCCCCGAGCAGCAGCAACGCCAGCGCCGCGCCCTGCAGCACCGGCAGGTCGGCGGCGATCGCCGCGTTGAGGGTGAGCCGGCCGAGGCCGGGGATGGCGTACAGGTTCTCCACCGCCACCGCCCCGCCGGTCAGTCCGATCATCATCAGCGCGAGCTGCGGCAGCAGCGGGGGCAGGCAGCGGCGCAGCGCGTGGGCGACGATCCGCCGGGTGGGCAGCCCGTGGGCGGTGGTGCTGCTGGCCCACGGTTCAGCGTAGGCGGCGGGCAGGGCATCGCCGAGCAGCCGACCGAGGATCGCCCCGGCCGGAACCCCCAGCGCCAGCGACGGTAGGACCATAGACGCCGGACCGTCCCAGCCCTGGGCCGGAGCCCAGCCCCACTGCACCGCCACCACCGTCGCCAACACGGTGGCGAGCAGGAACTCGGGCAGGGCGGCGAGCAGTGCGCCGGTCGTACCGCTGCCGGGTTTGCCCCGGCGGCGCGCGCCGTTGATCGCGGTACGGGCGGTGAGCAGCGCGGCCACCGTCAGCGTGACGAGTACCGCGCCGAGCATCAGGGTCAGCGACACCGACAGCGCGGCGGCCAGCGTGGGCCCCACCGGCTCGCCGGAGAGCCATGAGGTGCCAAGGTCACCGCGCGGCAGGCCGGCGCACCAGCGGCCCAGCAGGGCCAGCGGCCCGGCGTCCAGCCCGATCTCCCGTCGGATCGCGGCCAGCACCTCGGCGGTGGGTTCCTGCTCGGCGGAGCGGGTCCGCAGCACGGTCAGCGCCGGATCGGTCCGGGCCAGCCACGGCAGCAGGCCGATGACCAGCAGCAGGCCCGCCGCGGCGACGACCCGGCTGACCAGCCGGACCAGGGACGCGGGCAGGACGGGCCGGGGCATGCGCTTTAGCCGGCCCGGGTGCCCGGACCGATCAGCCGCTGCTCGCGCGGGTCCAGCAGCACCCCCTGGATGCCGGCGGCCACGCCCTGGATGATCCGCTCGTGTACCAGCGGCACCACCGCGTCGGTGCCCAGGATGGCCGCCTCGGCCCGCATGATCGCGTCCTGTCGGGCCGCCGGGTCGTCCAGCGCGGCGGCCTTCGACACCAGGTCGTCCACCGTACGGTCGCAGAGCTTGGCGAGATTGTAGCTGCCCGCGCAGGTGAAGTCGCTGGCCAGTTGGGAGATCGGGTCGCCGGTCTCCTGACCGGCGGAGCGGGACAACACCAGCGCGTCGAAGGTGCCGGCCAGCGCGTCCGGTTCCAGTTGGGAGTATTCCCGGACGTCCTGCTGGACGACGAAACCGGCCCGTTCGAGCTGCTGTTGCAGGACGGTGGCGGTCTCCGGCAGCTCCGCCCGGTTCGTGTACGTGGCCAGCGTGATCCGGGTGCCGACCGGCACTTTGGCGGGCGCGGTGCGCTGTGGGGCGATCCGCTTGCCCGCCGCCCACGACAGCGCCGGCCCGAACAGGCCCTGTCCAGCGTCGGCCCGACTCTCGTACACGCCTTCGACCAGTGGGCCGGTCTCGACGGCGGTCCGGGCGGCGGCGCGTACCGCCGGGTCGGCGAAGACCCCCCGCTTGGTGTTCAGGTACAGGCCGATGGTCCGGGTGGTGGGCACCTGCCGCAGGTTCTCTGGGGCCAGCACCGCCGCCTGCGCCACCGGGATCGTGTCGACGACGTCGACCTCACCGGTACGCAGCGCGTTGGCGCGCGCCGTACCGTCCGGGATGAACGACACGTCGACGCCGCTCGCCTGGGCTCGGCCGTCCCAGTAGTCGTCGAACCGGTCCAGGGTGGCCCGCTGCGATCCCTCGACCCCGGTCAGCGTGAATGGCCCGGTGCCGGTTCGGATCGGGTCCACCCGGTCGGTGGCGGCGTACGCCTTCGGTGCCAGCACGCTCAGCGCCGGGCTGGCCAGGCGTTGCGGCAGCATCGGGTCGGCTACGTCGGTGCGCACCGTGACCGTGTCGTCGGCCTCGGCGGTGGCGGTCAACCGGTGGCCGGTGAGCACCCGTAGCCGGGGGGTGGCCTGATCGGCCCGGGTGAGCGCGGTGACCACCGCCGGGGCGGTGACCGGGGTGCCGTCGTGGAAGGTGGCTTTGCGCAGCGTGAAGCGCCAGCTCAGCTCGTCGGTACGGGTCCACTCGGTGGCCAGCGCCGGCTGTACGGCCCCTTCGGCGTCGAGTCGGGTGAGCCCTTCGACGACGCCGATCTGGCTGAGCCGTACGGAGTCGTCGCTGTGCAGCGAGAACCCCTTGATCGGGACGAAGGAGATGGCGACCCGTAGTCGGCGGTCGGCGGCCTCGGAGTCCGGTTCGGTGCTGGCGAAGCAGCCGGCGAGCAGGGGCAGCACCAGCAGGGGCGCGGCGATCCGGCGTACGGCGGCCCTCATCGGTCCGACCTGGTCGACAGTGTGGCCGGCTGCGTTGCTGCGGCCGTCTCCGGTAGCGGGGCAGGTTGCCGGCCCGGCAGGGGGATCTCGAAGTGCACCACTTCCTGCCGTTCGGGCAGTTCCCGCTCGTCGCAGACCAGCCGGGCGGTGGCCCGCCAGAACGCCTCCGCACCCGGCGAGGCCGGGTCGGTGTGCAGGTAGACCGTGTCGTAGCCCTCGGTGGCAGCGGCGAAGTCGAGCAGCGTGGTCACCAGGGCTCGGGCCAGCCCCTGTCGGCGGTGTTCGGCGCGAACGTAGATCCGGCAGAGCTGGGCGGTGCTGCCGCTGGGGTAGCGCTGCGCGATCCAGGCCGGGTTCGGCGGGTGCTTCGGGCCGTGCGAGCGTACGCCGCCGGTGGCGACAACCTGGCCGTCCCGTTCGGCCACCAGCAGGATGTGCCGGGGCGGGTCCAGGTAGGCGCCCTCGATGTCGATGATGTCGGCGTGCCAGCGCGGCACGTAACCCGAGCGCAGGTCGTGGTAGACGGTGTCGAGCATGACGCTGCGGGCGGCGCCGACGTCGTCCCGGGTCGCCGGCCGGATCAGGTATCCGTTTTCGAGCTGACGCTGCGGCGTCGGCTGGCCGGTCACGGTGGTTGCCGTCATCGCTGCCGCTCCTTCAGGGGCCAAAGAGATCATCTACGCCTGGCCGCGCAAGAGTAACTGCAAAAGAGTGGCAACTGGAACGGCTTCCTCGTACGGGTGTCGCCTGGATCACCTCCGAGGCGAGCGTCTCCGTTGTTCCCATGATCGGATGCGCCTCAGCGGCACGACACGCCGTGCGTCCTGCTGCTGAGCCGTCACCGATCCTGCTGCTGAGCCGTCACCGATCCTGCTACTGAGTCGTCACCGATCCGGCCGGCAGGTGCTAGATGATTGAGTCCTAAATCTTTGCTGGTGGGAGGTGCCGGCGTACTGGTACAGGGAAGGGTGTCGTTGTCTGCTCGTGACAGCTGACATCAACACCCTTCTGACCGCACTGTACGTGTTCGTAGACGATCACCTGGTACCGCGTCGCCGCCGTCCCGGCCGGCCCCAGCGGTTGTCCGACGCCGAACTGGTCTGCCTGATGATCACCCAGGTCCTGTTCGACTTCCCTCGTGAACGGCACTGGATCCGCTGGGCCGGCACCCACCTGCGCGACATGTTCCCGTACCTGCCGACCGCGTCCGGCTACGGCAAACGGGTCCGCGGCAGCGGTCAGCTCATCGCCACCGTGCTCCGGGCCCTGGCCCATGTCACCCCGACCAGTGCCCCGATCCTCAGGTTGATCGACTCCACCCCGGTACCGTGCGGCACCTCGCGGGAGACCACGAAACGTTCGGACCTGGCCGGGGACGCCGGCTACGGCTACAGCGCCTCACACTCCCGCTACTTCTGGGGCATGCGCCTGTATCTACTGGCCACAGCCGAGGGCATGCCCGTGCTGTGGTGCCTGGCCAACCCGAAACTCGACGAACGGGAGGTGATGGCCGCCCTCATCGAGGCCGACCACCACCTAATCGCCGACGGGCAGGTCATCCTGGCCGACCGTGGCTTCGCCAGCCCGGAGTTCGACCAGTTCTGCGACCTGCGGAGCATCCACCTGGTCCGCCCGAAACGCGCTAACGCCAAGGCCGACGCCCCACGCACCCCGGCCGAGAAAGCCCTGCTCCGCGCCCGCCAATGGATCGAGTCGATCTTCCAGAGCCTGAAAGGCCAACTCTCCCTGGAACGACACGGAGCCCGCCGACACGACGGCCTGTTCGCCCGCGTCGGTCAACGCCTACTCGCCCTGGCTGCCGTGATCTGGCACAACACCAACATCGGCGCACCCAACCCAAGATCACTCATCGCATACGACCATTGACCAGCAGGGATTTAGGACTCAATCATCTAGTGCCGTGACCACGAACGTTCGCGGTGTTGGGTGACACGCCGTCCGGCCTGTCGGCTGGGCGGCGTCGTGGCGGTCAGGCTGTGGCGGTGGCAGATCCTGTACGTGTGCGGCGGCTGAGTGACCAGGAGGGTCAGCAGCTGCTCAGAATTACTCGCCGGGGAACCGGTTCAGCGATCCGACTACGGCGGGCGATGGTCGTGCTCGCCTCGGCCGGCGGGAACACGGTGCCGGCGATCGCCCGCCTCGTCCAAGCCGACGAGGACACGATCCGGCAGGTCATCCACCGGTTCAACGAGATGGGGATGGCCAGCCTGGACCCTCAGTGGGCGGGTGGCCGTCCCCGCCAGATCAGTCCTGACGATCAAGCGTTCATCGTCGAGACGGCCAACACCCGCCCCGAGAAACTGGGGAAACCGTTCACCCGCTGGAGTGTGCGTAAGCTCGCCGACTACCTGGGCTCGCATACTGCCCGCCCGATCCGTATCGGGCGGGAGCGGCTGCGGCAGATCCTGCACCAGCAGAAGATCACCTTCCAGCGGACAAAAACGTGGAAGGAGTCCACCGACCCTGACCGGGACACCAAACTCGCCCGGATCGAGTACGTGAGCAGCCACTTCCCGCAGCGGGTGTTCGCGTTCGACGAGTTCGGTCCCCTCACGATCCGCCCGCAGGCCGGCGCCGGGTGGGCACCGGCCCGACACCCACACCGGCTGCCCGCGAACTATCACAAACTGCACGGCGTCCGGCAGTTCCACGGCTGCTACAGCATCGGTGACGACCAACTCTGGGGCGTCGTCCGATGCCGCAAGAGTGCCGTGAACACCCTCGCCGCACTCAAGTCGATCCGCGCCGCCCGTCCGGACGGGGCACCGATCTACGTGATCCTGGACAACCTGTCCGCACACAAAGGCCTCAAAATTCGCAGGTGGGCAGCCCGGAACAAGGTCGAGTTGTGCTTCACCCCGACCTACGCCTCCTGGGCCAACCCGATCGAGGCCCAGTTCGGGCCGCTACGCACCTTCGTCATCGCCGGCTCGAACCATCCCAACCACCCCACGCTGACCCGGAAACTGCAGACCTACCTGCGCTGGCGCAACGCCAACACCCGCCACCCCGACGTCCTGGCAGCCCAACGCCGCGAACGCGCCCGCATTCGCAGCGAACGACAACGACAATGGGGCCAACCCGCCACCCGCGCAGCCTGACCCCGACACTCTGAACGTTCGTGGTCACGGCACTAGTGTCCTGCGCCAGAAATTCGCCTTATAAGTGGGTGTAGGCTACGAGGATGCCAAGAACCGGGCGTCCGACCCCACCGTTGACGCTGACGGACGAAGAGCGGGCGACGTTGACGCGCTGGTCACGGCGGGCGAAGTCGTCGCAGGTTCTGGCGATGCGGTCACGGATCATCCTGGCGTGTGCCGAGGGCGCCTCGAACGTCGACGTGGCGACGGAGCTGGGTGTCCATCTGTCCACTGTGGGTAAGTGGCGGCGGCGGTTCCTGAAGCTGCGGCTCGACGGCCTTATCGACGAGCAACGGCCGGGCCGCCCGCCGTCGATCAGCCTGGACCAGGTGGAACAGGTGGTGGTCGCGACTCTGGAGCAGGTACCACGCAACGCCACGCACTGGTCCCGCACGTCAATGGCCGAGCGATCCGGGCTGTCGAAGTCCACCATCGGGCGAATCTGGCGGGACTTCGGCCTCAAGCCACACCGGGCGGACACGTTCAAACTGTCCACCGATCCGCAGTTCATGGAGAAGGTCGTTGACGTGGTCGGCCTGTACCACAACCCGCCGGAACGGGCCGTGGTGCTGTGCGTCGACGAGAAATCCCAGATCCAGGCCTTGGACCGCTCCCAGCCGGTACTGCCGATGATGCCCGGCATGCCGGAACGCCGCACCCACGACTACGTCCGTAACGGCATCACCAGCCTGTTCGCCGCGTTCAACGTCGCCGACGGCACCGTGATCGGCCAACTCCACCGCCAGCACCGCGCCACCGAGTTCCAGAAGTTCCTGACCGCGATCGACAAGACCGTGCCCGCCGACCTCGACATCCACCTGATCTGCGACAACTACGGCACCCACAAGACCCCGGCCATCCGGGCCTGGCTCGCCAGACACCCCCGCTTCCACATGCACTTCACCCCGACCGGCTCGTCCTGGCTCAACCAGGTCGAACGCTGGTTCGGCTACCTCACCGAACAAAAGATCCGTCGTGGCGCGCACAAGAGCGTCCGGTCCCTTGAGGCGGACATCCGGGCGTGGATCACCGACTGGAACAGCAATCCACGTCCCTTCATCTGGACCAAGACCGCCGAAGAGATCCTCGAATCACTCGCACGATTTTGTAGGCGAATTTCTGGCGCAGGACACTAGTGTCCTGCGCCAGAAATTCGCCTTATAAGTGGGTGTAGGCTACGAGGATGCCAAGAACCGGGCGTCCGACCCCACCGTTGACGCTGACGGACGAAGAGCGGGCGACGTTGACGCGCTGGTCACGGCGGGCGAAGTCGTCGCAGGTTCTGGCGATGCGGTCACGGATCATCCTGGCGTGTGCCGAGGGCGCCTCGAACGTCGACGTGGCGACGGAGCTGGGTGTCCATCTGTCCACTGTGGGTAAGTGGCGGCGGCGGTTCCTGAAGCTGCGGCTCGACGGCCTTATCGACGAGCAACGGCCGGGCCGCCCGCCGTCGATCAGCCTGGACCAGGTGGAACAGGTGGTGGTCGCGACTCTGGAGCAGGTACCACGCAACGCCACGCACTGGTCCCGCACGTCAATGGCCGAGCGATCCGGGCTGTCGAAGTCCACCATCGGGCGAATCTGGCGGGACTTCGGCCTCAAGCCACACCGGGCGGACACGTTCAAACTGTCCACCGATCCGCAGTTCATGGAGAAGGTCGTTGACGTGGTCGGCCTGTACCACAACCCGCCGGAACGGGCCGTGGTGCTGTGCGTCGACGAGAAATCCCAGATCCAGGCCTTGGACCGCTCCCAGCCGGTACTGCCGATGATGCCCGGCATGCCGGAACGCCGCACCCACGACTACGTCCGTAACGGCATCACCAGCCTGTTCGCCGCGTTCAACGTCGCCGACGGCACCGTGATCGGCCAACTCCACCGCCAGCACCGCGCCACCGAGTTCCAGAAGTTCCTGACCGCGATCGACAAGACCGTGCCCGCCGACCTCGACATCCACCTGATCTGCGACAACTACGGCACCCACAAGACCCCGGCCATCCGGGCCTGGCTCGCCAGACACCCCCGCTTCCACATGCACTTCACCCCGACCGGCTCGTCCTGGCTCAACCAGGTCGAACGCTGGTTCGGCTACCTCACCGAACAAAAGATCCGTCGTGGCGCGCACAAGAGCGTCCGGTCCCTTGAGGCGGACATCCGGGCGTGGATCACCGACTGGAACAGCAATCCACGTCCCTTCATCTGGACCAAGACCGCCGAAGAGATCCTCGAATCACTCGCACGATTTTGTAGGCGAATTTCTGGCGCAGGACACTAGCGAGCCGCATGGGCTGTGCTCCACCTCCTCCTTCCGGGTCGGCCGGACGCGAATCGAACGCGTGTTCTAATCTGGCATTGTCACTGGTCAAGGGAGGTGTGATGGGGGACGGCGGGACGCCGGTGCGGACTCTGCTCGTCTGGTGCCCCGACTGGCCGGTGATCGCCGCCGAGATCGTCGACGGGGTACCGGCCGTCGACCCGGTCGCGGTGCTGCACGCCAACCGGGTGGTCGCCTGCTCCGAGGCTGCCCGCCGCGACGGCGTACGCCGGGGCCTGCGCAAACGGGAGGCGCAGAGCCGTTGCCCCCAGCTGACCGTCGTCGCGTACGATCCCGGCCGGGATGCCCGCGCCTTCGAGCCGGTGGTCGCCGCCGTCGAGGAGGTCGCCGTTGGGGTGGAGGTGCTCCGGCCAGGGATCTGCGCGCTCGCCGCCCGGGGCCCGACCCGCTACTTCGGCGGCGAGGAACCGGCCGCCGAACGGATCGTCGAACACGTCGCCGAAAGTTGCGAGGTGGAGAGCCAGATCGGCATCGCCGACGGGGTCTTCGCCGCCGGCCTGGCCGCCCGCGCCGGCCGGATCGTCCCGCCCGGGCAGACCCCGCACTTCCTCGCCGACCAACCCGTCGAGGCGCTCGGTCGGCCCCGACTGACCGACCTGCTGCGCCGGCTCGGCCTGCGTACCCTGGGCGACTTCGCGGCGCTGCCCGCCGGGGACGTACTGGCCCGGTTCGGGTTCGACGCGGCGCTGGCGCACCGGCTGGCCGCCGGCCGCGACCACCGGCCGCTCGCGGTCCGTCGCCCACCGCCGGACCTGGACGCCACCGAGACGTACGACGAGCCGCTGGACCGGGTCGACGCCGCCGCGTTCGCCGCCCGAGCCCTGGCCGAACGGCTGCATGACACGCTCGCCGGACACGGCCTGGCCTGCACCCGGCTCGGCATCGAGGCGGTGACCGCCGACGGGCAGGAACTGCACCGGGTGTGGCGGCACGACGGCCTGCTCACCGCAGCGGCGATCGCCGACCGGGTGCGCTGGCAACTCGACGGCTGGCTCTCCGGCACCAACCGGCGGCCCGGCGGCGGTGGCCGGCTCGCCCCACCCCGCCCCACCGCCGGGATCATCCGGCTCCGGCTGGTCCCCGCCGGGGTGCTCGCCCAGGCTGGCCTGCAACCCGGTCTCTGGGGTGAGACCGGCGCGGAACGCGAGCGCGCGCACCGGGCGCTGAGCCGGGTGCAGGGCATCCTCGGCCCCGAGTCGGTGGTTACCGCCGTACTCGGTGGTGGGCGTGCCCCGGCCGACCAGGCCCGCCTGGTGCCGTGGGGCGACGAGCGGCTTCCTGCCCGACCGTTGGCCCCGCCGTGGCCGGGCCGGCTGCCGCCACCCGCTCCGGCCGTGGTGCTGCCCGTGCCACTGCCGGCCGCCGTGCACGACAGCACCGGCCAACTGGTCGGGGTGACCGCCCGACTGGAGGTCAGCGCCGCGCCGGCCCGGCTCACCGTCGGTACGACCGCAGCCGTGGAGATCGTCGGCTGGACCGGGCCGTGGCCGGTCGACGAACGCTGGTGGGCCCCGGCCGAGGCCCGCCGGGCGGCCCGGTTCCAGGTCAGTCTCGCCGACGGGGGCGCTCTGCTGCTCTGCCTCGCCGCCGGTCAGTGGACGGTAGAGGCCATCTATGACTAGCCACGTCGGCGTGCCTCGCGGTGCCGGCGGGCCCAGCGGGACCCGGCGATGAGCTTTCACAACCCGGACCTGCCCTGGTCCGAGCTGGAACGCCGGCTCTCCGGGCGGGTCACCGCCGACCCCGGGCGGGTCGTCACCGACCCCGGGCTGAGCACCGCCGACCCGGCAACGCCTGGCGGGCGCCTGCGGGTGGTGGACCCACTGGCCGCCGCCGGAGACGAGGAAGCGCCCCGGAGCCGGAGTCGCGAGACGATTCCAGTCCGACCCGTCGAGCCGCCCCCGGACGCGGTGCCCTATGCCGAGCTGCACTGTCATACCAACTTCAGCTTCCTCGACGGGGCCAGCCACCCGGAGGAGCTGGCCGAGGAGGCGGCCCGGCTGGGGCTGACCGCGCTCGCCGTCACCGACCACGACGGGTTCTACGGCGTGGTGCGCTTCGCCGAGGCGGCCCGGGCGCTGCGTCTGCCCACCGTCTTCGGTGCCGAACTGTCGCTGGACCTGCCCGGTCCCCGCACCGGCGAACCCGACCCGCACGGCCGGCACCTGCTGGTCCTGGCCCGAGGGCCGGAGGGGTACGCCCGGCTGGCCAGGACCATCGCCCGGGCCCAGCTGCGGGGCGGGGAGAAGGGCCGCCCGGTCTACGGCGAGCTGGCCGAAGTCGCCGCCGAACTACGTGACCACGTGTTGCTGCTCACCGGCTGCCGCAAGGGGCCGGTGCCATCTGCGCTGCTCACCGAGGGGGTCGATGCGGCAGCCCGCGAACTGGACCGGCTGACCGCGCTGTTCGGGGCGGAATCCGTGGCGGTGGAGCTGACCGACCACGGCGACCCGCTCGACGCCGACCGCAACGACGCCATCGCCGAACTGGCCGCCCGGGCCGGACTGCCCACCGTCGCCACCAACAACGTGCACTACGCCACCCCGGGCCGCCGCCGACTGGCCACCGCGCTGGCCGCCGTACGGGCCCGGCGCAGCCTGGACGAGTTGGACGGCTGGCTGCCGGCGGCGGCCACCGCCCACCTGCGTACCGGGGCGGAGATGGCCGCCCGGTTCGCCGCCCATCCGGGCGCGGTGGCCCGGGCCGCCGCGCTCGGTGCCGAACTCGCCTTCGACCTGCACCTGGTCGCCCCGGAACTGCCCGCCTACCCGGTGCCGCCCGGGCACACCGAGATGACCTGGCTGCGCGAGCTGACCATGGCCGGTGCGTTGGACCGCTACGGGCCGCCCGGGGCGCACCCGGAGGCATACCACCAGCTCGACCACGAACTGAAGATGATCGACGAGCTGGGCTTTCCCGGCTACTTCCTGGTCGTCTACGACATCGTCGAGTTCTGCCGGCGCAGCGGCATCTACTGCCAGGGGCGTGGTTCGGCGGCCAACTCGGCGGTCTGCTACGCGCTGCGGATCACCAACGTCGACGCGGTCCGCCACCAGTTGCTCTTCGAACGGTTCCTCGCCCCCGAACGGGACGGGCCACCGGACATCGACGTGGACATCGAATCCGACCGTCGGGAGGAGGTCATCCAACACGTCTACGCCAAGTACGGCCGCGAGCACACCGCCCAGGTAGCCAACGTCATCTCCTACCGGCCTCGTTCGGCGGTACGGGACATCGCCAAGGCGTTCGGCTTCTCGCCCGGCCAGCAGGATGCCTGGAGTAAACAGATCGACCGTTGGGGTTCGGTTGCCGCGGTGGACGCCGAGGGCATCCCCGAGCACGTCGTGGCGTACGCCAACGAGTTGCAGACATTTCCCCGGCACCTGGGCATCCACTCCGGCGGCATGGTGATCTGCGACCGTCCGGTGATCGAGGTGTGCCCGGTGGAGTGGGGGCGGATGCCCGGTCGCACCGTGCTCCAGTGGGACAAGGACGACTGCGCCAACGCCGGCCTGGTCAAGTTCGACCTGCTCGGGCTGGGCATGCTCTCGGTGCTGCGCTACGCCCACGACCTGATCGGCTCCACGTTGGACCTGGGCAGCATGTCGTTGGACGACCCGGAGGTCTACGACATGCTGTGCCGGGCCGACTCGGTGGGCGTGTTCCAGGTGGAGAGCCGAGCCCAGATGGCCACCCTGCCCCGGCTCAAGCCCCGGGAGTTCTACGACCTGGTGGTCGAGGTGGCGCTGATCCGGCCCGGCCCGATCCAGGGCGGCTCGGTGCACCCGTACATTCGGCGCAAGAACGGGCAGGAGCCGGTGACGTACCCGCATCCGCTGATGCGCAACGCGCTGGAGAAGACGCTGGGCGTACCGCTCTTCCAGGAGCAGCTGATGCAGCTCGCGATCGACCTGGCTGGCTTCGACGCGGCCGGTGCCGACCAGCTACGCCGGGCGATGGGGTCCAAGCGGTCCACCGAACGGATGGCGCAGATCCGCGACCGGCTCTACGCCGGTATGGCTGAGCGGGGCATTACCGGCGAGCTGGCCGACGACGTCTATCTGAAACTGTCCGCCTTCGCCAGCTACGGCTTTCCGGAGAGCCACGCGATGAGCTTCGCCTACCTGGTCTACGCCAGCTCCTGGCTCAAGCGCTACCACCCGGCCCCGTTCCTGGCCGCGCTGCTCAACGCCCAGCCGATGGGCTTCTACTCGCCGCAGACCCTGGTCGACGATGCTCGGCGGCACGGTGTCGAGGTACGCCGACCGGATATCAACGCCAGCGGAGCCAAGGCGGTGCTGGAGTCCACCCCGGACACCCGGTGGGGCAGCGCACCCGGTGAACCACCGCACAGGTGGGGGCTGGGCGGGCCGGCGGTCCGGCTGGGGCTGGGCAGTGTCCGTACCGTCGGCGACGAGTTGGCCGAGCGGATCGAGGCCGAGCGGACGGCCGGTGGACCGTACCGGGACATGGCGGACCTGGCCCGTCGGGTCGGCCTGACCGCCGCGCAGTTGGAGGCGCTGGCCACCGCGGACGCCTTCGCCGGGTTCGGGCTGACCCGCCGGGAGGCGCTGTGGGCGGCCGGGGCCGCCGCCCAGGACCGGCCCGACCGGCTACCCGGCACCGTCACCGGAGCGAGCGCACCGGTGCTGCCCGGCATGGAGGCGGTCGACCGGCTGGTCGCCGACGTGTGGGCCACCGGACTGTCGCCGGAGAGCCACCCGGCCCGGTTCATCCGGCCCCAGCTCGACGCCCTCGGGGCGGTGCCGATCGCGAAACTGGCCCAGGTCGAGCCCGGCCGGCGAGTACGTGTCGGCGGCATCGTCACCCACCGGCAACGCCCCGGTACGGCCGGTGGGGTCACCTTCCTCAACCTGGAGGACGAGACCGGGATGCTCAACGTGACCTGCTCACCGGGGCTGTGGCAGCGCTACCGGAAGGTGGCCCGGACCAGTGCCGCGCTGGTCGTACGGGGTCGGCTGGAACGGCATGACGGGGTGACGAACCTGACCGCCGACCGGCTCGACGCGATCACCCCGCCGGTCAGTCCGGCCTCGCGCGACTTCCGCTGAGGGGTGAGGAAAGGCCTGCCTCGACGGTCGATCTTGTCGGCGGGGGTCGTTATGGTCGGCCGGCCGGACCCGCGACTGAGCACAATGGAGTGACATGAAGGATTTCGCCGGAGATTTCGAGACGCGCCTGACGGTACGTCTGGACGGCGGAACAGGTGGAGCCTGACACGGCGGAACAGGTGACGACGAGCCGTTACGCGACTGGGCCTGACGATGGATCCCGGCTGGATCACCCCGCCGGGACAGCGGTCCAGAGATCGCAGGATCCGTCCCGGCAAGCCGGAGTTCACCGATCCGGTGCAGGCGGACCGCTGGCGGACCCTGCGACGTACAGCCCTGGATCATGCTCTTGCCCTGGTCGCCGCGTCGCCGTTGCGGGAGAAGCTGGTACTGCGCGGCAGCATGCTGCCGCCAGCCTGGGCGGGAGAGCAGGCCCGTGCGCCGGGTGATCTCGACTGGGTGCTGGGTTGATCAGAGGATCGAGGCCGACCGCCTCTATGCCGACCTGGCCGACCTGTTGCGGCAGCAACCGAAGGTGACGGACGGCCTCGTCGACGAGAAGGATCTCTATGACGCGGTCCTGCTCGCGGAGGACCCCCGGGCGAAACTGTCCCCGTCTCTCCTGGACGAGGTGCTGGACCCGTGGTTGGCGGCCGAGGACGTTCCGGACGCGATCGATGACCTGGACGTGGATTGGGAAGACTTCCAGAAGGACTATCCCTGGGTGGGCGGGACCGGGGAGGAATGGCTTACTCGGCTGAGCCGGGCACTGACCCACATGCTCGACACGGCTGACGAGCAGCACTGACACCCACGAGCAGCACTGATGCCCACGAGTAGCACTGACGCCGCTTTGCGGTTAGGAAGGGCCCCTTTCGATACAAAAAGCGATAACAAGAGGCCCTTCCTAACCGGCAATCCCCATCCCGGGCCTCGCCCACTAGGCTCGGTCGGGTGGAGCGAACTCACATCCGACCGGGTACGACGGTGAGCCGGCCGACTTCCGCCGCCGCCGGCTTACCGGTGGCCCCGGGTGCTGCTGCCGGCCCGCACCCGTCCCCCCGTACCGCCGTGGTCTGGGCCGTGCTGCGCACCGAACTCGACCGCCGGGCCGGCGAGCCGCTCACCGTACTCGACGTGGGCGGGGGCACCGGTGGCTTCGCCGTGCCGCTGGCCCAGGCCGGACACCGGGTGACGGTCGTCGACGCCAGCCCTGATGCGCTGGCCGCGTTGACCCGTCGCGCCGCCGAGGCCGGGGTCGGCGACCGGGTCCGGGCGGTGCAGGGGGACGGTGACGCCCTGGCCGGGCTGGTCGAGCCGGCCAGCGCCGACCTGGTGCTGTGCCACTCCGTGTTGGAGGTGGTCGACGATCCGGCCACCGTGGTCGAGGCGGTGGCCACCGCACTGCGCCCCGGTGGCGCGGCCAGTGTGCTGGTCGCCGGCCAGGCCGCCGCCGTACTGGGCCGGGCGATGAACGGCCACCTCGACGTCGCCGCCGCGCTGCTCGCCGACGCGGAGGGCAGCGCCGGGCCCCGGGACACACTGCGCCGACGGTACGACGCCGCGAGCGCCACCGCCCTGCTGGACACCGCCGGCCTGCAGGTGGAGGAGATCCATGGCGTACGTGTCTTCGCCGACCTGATCCCCGCCGCCGCTGCCGAGGGGGATCCGCAGGCGCTGCTCGCCCTGGAGTTGGCCGCTTCGGCGTACCCGCCCTACCGGGATCTGGCCGCCCAGTTGCACCTGTTCGCCCGCCGGACGTCATGACCGAGCCCTTCGACACCGTCCAGCCCCGCTACGGCGCGGGCAGCCTGGCCGATGTGCTGCCCAGCGCGTTGGCGGTGCTGGGGGTGCCGGGTGCCGTCGACCCGCTGGGGCTGGTCGGGCAGCTTGACGGGGTACGCCGGATCGCGGTCCTGCTGGTGGACGGGCTGGGCTGGTACCAGATCCCGGTCGCGGCCCCGTATGCCCCGACCCTGGCCGACCTGGCGGCCCGGCATGGTCGGCCGCTGACCTCCGGGTTTCCGTCCACCACGCCGACCAGCCTGGTGACCCTGGGCACGGGCACTGCCCCGGGCGCGCACGGGGTGCTGGGCTTCCGGGTCAACGTGCCCGGCACCGACAGGGTGCTCACCCACATCGACTGGCCCGGTGATCGGCTCGGTGACCCGGACCCGCTGCGGTGGCAGCCGGTGGCCACCCAGTTGGAGTTGGCGAAGGCGGCCGGGGTCGCGGTGACGGTGGTGAGCCGACCCGAGTACGCCGGCAGCGGCCTGACGGTGGCGGCCAACCGGGGCGGGACCTATCGGGGGGCCGCCGATCCGACCGCGCTGGCCACCGAGATGCTGGCGGCGCTGACCGCCGGTACGGGGCCGACGCTGGTCTCCGGCTACCACCCGGACCTGGACACCCAGGGGCACCTCAGTGGGGTCGACTCGCTGCCTTGGCGGGCGGCGGCAGCCGACGTGGACGCGTTGCTGGCCCGGCTGGTCGCCGGGTTGCCGGCCGATGCCGCGCTGCTGGTCACCGCCGACCACGGCCAGCTCAACGTGCCGCTGGACCATCGGTTCGACCTCGACGCCGATCCTCGGCTGCGGGCCGGCGTACGGGTCGTGGCGGGTGAGCCCCGAGTCCGCTACCTGCATGTCGAACCCGGCGCGACCGACGACGTGGTGGCCGCCTGGTCGGCGGTGCTGGGCGAGGCGGCATGGGTGGCCACCCGGGCGGAGGCGGTCGCCGCCGGCTGGTTCGGGCCGGTGCCCGAGTCGCACCTGGCCCGGGTCGGCGACGTGGTGGTGGCCTGCCAGGGGTCGTACGCCGTGCTGGCCACCCGGACCGACAACCCGGTCGAGGCCCGGCTGGTCGCCTACCACGGCTCCAGTACGGCGACGGAGATGACCATCCCGTTGCTGGTTGTCCGGGGCAGCTGACACCGCTGCCGGTCGTCGTCGGCGGACCGGTCGCTCGGTCGGGGCCGGGGCTCCTGCCCCGGGCGGTGAACGGCACCGGCCAGGACGCGTCGGCTGGTTGTCCCACCCGGGGGTTAACCTGCCGACATGGGTCGCAGCCAGTCCGTTCCGCGGGGTGACGATCCGCGCTTCGGTGCGGACGCCGACGACACCGACTGCCCGATCCTGCACGTCGACATGGACGCGTTCTTCGCCGCTGTCGAGGTGCGCCGCCGACCGGAGCTGCGTGGCCAACCCGTCGTGGTCGGCGGGGTCGGCCCGCGTGGGGTGGTGAGTTCGGCCAGCTACGAGGCGCGGGAGTACGGGGTCCGCAGCGCCATGCCGACCATGCGGGCCCGATCGTTGTGTCCCCGCGCGGTCTTTCTGCCCCCCGACTTCTCGCAGTACGCTGCCGCGTCCCGCGCCGTGATGCAGATCTTCCGGGATGTGACGCCGCTGGTGGAGCCGCTTTCCCTGGACGAGGCGTTCCTCGACGTGGCAGGTGCCCGGCGGCTGTTCGGCCGCCCGGCCGAGATCGCCCGACTGATCCGGGCCCGAGTCGCCGAGCAGGAGGGGCTCACCTGTTCGGTCGGGGTGGCGTCGACCAAGTTCGTCGCCAAGCTCGGCTCTACCCGAGCCAAGCCCGACGGGCTGGTGGTGGTGCCGGCCGGGCAGGTGTTGGACTTCTTGCACCCGTTGCCGGTGGCGGCCATGTGGGGGGTGGGGGAGCGGGCGGCCGAGAGCCTGCGCCGGCTCGGGCTGTCGACCGTGGGTGATCTTGCCCACGCCCCGGTGGCCATGTTGCGCAACGCCCTCGGCCCGGCCGCCGCCACCCACCTGCACGAGCTGTCCTGGGGGCGCGACTCCCGACCGGTCGACCCCGAGCAGGTGGAGAAGTCGATCGGGGCGGAGGTCACCTTCGACACCGATGTCGCCGATCCGGCGGCGATCCGGCGTTCCCTGCTGGCACTGGCCGAGAAGGTGGGGATGCGGTTGCGCCGGGCGGGGCAGATCGGTCGGACCGTGTCGATCAAGGTGCGATTCGCCGATTTTCGTACCGTGAACCGGTCCCGCACCCTGTCCGAGCCCACCGATGTCGCCCGCGAGGTGTTCGAGACCGCTTGGGCGTTGTTCGGTGTGCTCGCCCCGAGCAGCCCGATTCGACTCGTGGGCGTACGGGTCGAAGGGCTTGCCGCCGCCGGCTCGACTCCGCAGCAGCTCGCTCTGGGCGCCCCGGAGCACGGTTGGCGGGACGCCGAGGCGGCCGTGGATGCCGCTGCTGTCCGATTCGGGCGTTCCGTGGTACGTCCGGCCAGTCTGTTGGACGGCGGCGGAGGGGCCCGAACGGAAATTCCGCCACGGCCATAGGTCGTCCCGCTTTCCGACCCGCGACCCCCCTCGTAGACTTGCGGGTAAGCAGCCGGTTGGCTGCCACGGTCTGTCGGTCCGACCGGACCGACCAACGTGACCGGGGAGGAGTGCCGTGCCGCTCTCGGAGCACGAGCAGCGCCTGTTCGAGCAGATCGAGCGGTCGCTTGCCGAGGACCCCAAATTCGCCTCGGCTGTGCGTGCCAGCGACCCACGCTTCCATGCGCGGCGTCGGCTACTCGTCGCTGCCGGCGTGATCATCGCTGGTCTTGCATTGGTCGTCTACGGCACGGTGAGCAAATCTTCGTTGCTCGGCGTGGCCGGCTTCGTGGTCATGCTCGGCGCGGCCGGGTTCGCGGTGCTTTCCCACCGTCGGGCCCAGTCACCCGACCTGCACGTAGTTGGCGGCACCGCCAGTCGGCGCACCCGCGCCCGGCGGTCTTCGTTGATCGACCGGCTTGAGGAGAGATGGCGTCAGCGGCCGGAAGGCCACCGCTGACCTGTCTCCCTGCTGTTGCGGGTGACCACACCCGCTGGGCGACGAGCGAGTAACGGCGTTGTTCGCGCGTGCGTGATTCGTGTGGGCAGGGGCGGCCGCAGTCCGGCTGGCTCTCCCTGCGCATACGAATCACGCATGTCCGGCATGATCGCGCTGCGCCTGTTCCTTTTGCGCGCATGACGCATGAATTCACTAATGGGATGAAGCACGCGAACCGGGTTCACCTCGCGGTCAGGTCCGGCCCGTCACGATCTTCGCCGTGACGGGCCGATCATGATCCGGCCGGGTCCGCCCTTCCTGACCACCCGGGCCGCCCTTTCCTGACCCGGGTCGGGGTGCGACCTTCACCGGCGGCGAGCCGTCAGCGGGTCGGCTGGCCGCCCGTCAACCGCCCGGTGCGCCAACGGCGAAGCCGGTCGAGGTTGAACAGCCGGCTGCGGACCCCGCCGACCCAGGTGATGAATCCGGTCGTGGTGTCCGTGATCGCTCGGCGCCACCGCATCAGCACCGAGGGTGGCAGAACCGTCGCGACCATCCGGGTACGTCGGCTGGTCTCGGCGGCGAGGGCCCGGCGTACCGAGTGCAGCGGCCCGATCAGTTGGCCGCTGGGCAGTGGCTCCCGGGCGTACCGGGCCCGCTCCTCGGCCCGGCCCAGCAGGCGGGTGGCCTCGGCCGCCGGCTCGGCCACGTGACCGTCGCGGATCAGTCGGTCGACCGTCGCCCGTGGGGTTTCCGTCGGGTCGACTCGGAGTCGGAGGTCGACCAAGGTGTCGATCAGCTCGTCCCAGGCCGCGTGTGCCTCTACCCGGGCCTGGTCCACCACCAGCCCGACCTCTGCCACCGGATGCATGGTGGCGCTCGCCCCAGCCGCCGCCAGCGCGGCCGATCCGGTCGGGACCCGGGGCGAGCGGCGACGGCGGAGCAGAGCCCGCCGGAGGGCCGGCAGACTGAGCAGGAGCACCACCGCGGCGGCGACGAACCAGGGCCAGATGGTGACCGGCCGGTCGATCGGTGCGCCGGATGCGTCGAACCCCGGGTCGACATCCCGCTCGGGGCGCTCGACACCCCCCGGCCCGGCCGAGGAGCCCGGACCGGCGGCGGTGTTCGGTCCCGCCGTCGGGGTGACCGGGGCCGGTTCATCGCTGTTCGGTGCCCACGTGGTACGGGTCGAACCAGGCACACTGGCCGCCGGGGTCGCGTCGAACGGCACCCAACCGACGCCGTCGAAGTAGACCTCGGTCCAGGCGTGCAGGTTGCGGTTGGTCAGGGTGTAGGTGTTCCCCTCCTTCCGGGTGCCGTTGCTGAACCCGAACGCCACCCGGGCCGGGATGCCGGCCGCCCGGACCAGCCACGCCATCGCCGAGGCGTACTGCTGGCAGAAGCCCACCCGGTTGGTCAGGAAGTCGACGATGTCCTGCCCGCTGGTGCCACCCTCGGTGGCGAGGCTGTAGCGGAACTTGTTGTCCTGCGAGAAGTGGTCGTAGATCGCCCGTACCCGGGCGTAGTCGGTCCGCTTGTCCTTGGTCAACTGGGCGACGAGTTCCTCGACCTCGCGGACCTTCGGTGTCTCCGTGTACCGCTGGCGCATCGGATGGTCTGCCGGCAGCGTCGGCACGGCCTCCAGCACCGCTGGCGTGTAGTCCGCCCGAAGGTAGTCGAAGGAGTACTTCCTGCCCTTCGACTGCTCCCGCCGGGAGAAGACGATCCGCTGGTCGGTGTCGTAGAGCCAGCCGGACGACAGTTCGACCATCAGCAACGGGTCGAGGTACAGCGGCAGCAACGGCATGTTGAAGCCGGCGGTGGTCTCCACGTCCGCCCGGTGCTGCTGATAGGTGACCCCGGCCCGGCTGCCGGACCGGGGATCCGGCAGACCCCGGCTGACCGGCCGTCCGCTCGGATTGCTCGCCGCGAACCCGCCGGGAAGGAGCCGGTCGGCCACCCCGAACCGCAGATAGAACGGGTTCGACTCGGTGGTGGTGACCTTGACCATGTCGACGGTGGTCGACTGGTTGAGCTGGCCGCTGAGCGAGGCGAAGAGGTCGACCCGGCCGGCGGGCCCACCCTGGCTGCCGCGTCCCTGACCCCCGCCACCGAGGGAGTTCTGCCGGTCCAACAGACCACCGGTCATCCCGGGTACGACGAAAGGCAGTAGGACCGCCAATGCCACCCCGGCGATGGCCAGCCGGCGACCGGCGGCCGCCAGTGGCGACGGCTCCCAGATGTCCACGTCGCGCCCGTCACCGGTGAACCGGCGGCCGAACCGGCGGACCCGTTCGACGTTCTCGGCGACCAGCAGCCAGAGGAAGCCGGCCGCTCCGACGACGAACGGCAGTGGCGGCACGCTGTCGACGTAGACCGCCACGGGCACCGCGTAGATGGCGAGCATCGGTAGTCCGGCCAGCGCCGGCCGGCGCATCCCGACCGCGAGCAGGTCCACCACCACCGCGACCAAGCCGACACCCAGTACGGTGATGAACAGCAGCGGCTCGGTGTCGGGCACCTTGAGCCCGTACGATCGGATGTCCTGGACCGAACCGCTCATCAGTTGGCCGAAGTACGCGAAGGTGTCCGGGGTCGGTAGCACCACGAGGATTTCGCGACCGCTGGGAAAGAGCCAGGTCAGCGCGATCAGCAGGGTGCCGAGCAGACCGATCGGCTGCGCCCAGAGGGGTGTCCGCCACCAGCGCAGCAGCATCCCGACCGCGACGAGCAGCGCCACCACGATGAGGCACTGCAACAGCCAGGTCCAGTCTCGGAAGATCGTGGAGAGCGGGGCGGCGGCCAGTAGGGTGGCTGCCCCGGCGACGAGGCCGAGCCGACGACTGCCTCTCATCGCACCCCTCCGGCGACCGTCTCGGCCAGCGCGGCCCGCCAGGCGAACCCCTGTGATCCCCGACCCGCCTGCGGCCACAGCGCGGCCAGTTTGCTGCCGTGTTCGACCTCGACCACCCGCCACCCGCTCTGCAACAGACTGACTACGGCGGCGCTGCGCGTCTGCGCGGCCTCGGCCCGGGCGGCTGCGGGCAGGTTGAGCCAGGTCGAGCTGTTCAACAGCAACGCCACGCAGGTCGCCCCGTTGCCGCGGAGCGCGGCCAGCAGCTTTGCCTCGGCGGGGGTCAGCATGCCCAGCAGGGCGATGATCAGACCGCCGTCGGACCGTTGCCGGACCCGATCCACCAGGGCGGCGATGTCGCTACGTTGGGCGAGCCGGACCTCGGCGAGATGGTCGAGCAGGATCCCGTCGCCGCCGGCCTCGGACGCGTCGGCGTCCAGCCCGGACCCGGTCACCAGCCGTAGCTTGTAACCGGAATGACGCAGGTGGACGGCGATGCTGGCGGCCGAGGCCACCGCCCATTCGAAGCTCGCGGTCGGCCCGTCGCCCCGATGGCCGTGCGCGCGGGTGTCCAGTACCACCGTGGCGCGGCTCTCCCAGGGCTGTTCCTCGCGCCGTACCATCAGCTCCCCGGTGCGGGCCGTGGACTTCCAGTGCACCCGGCGCAGGTCGTCGCCGCGCCGGTACTCGCGGGTCGCCGCGTCGTCCTCGCCGTGCACCGCCACCGACCGGGCACGACTCTCCCCGGAGCCGGCGTACTCACCGGCCAGACGGACCGTGGGCAGGGGGGTGACCTGCGGGATGACGGTGAGCCGGTCGGTGCTGGGGAAGGCCCGGCTCAGCTCGCACAGCCCGAACGGGTCGGTCAGCCGGACCACCAGCGGGCCGACCTCGTAGCGACCCCGGACGTCGGCCCGCACGGTGTACGCCACCGAGCTGGCCTGCTGCGCTCCCAACCGTTCCAGCACCACCCGGGGCCGGCTGCCCAGGGCGTACGGCAGCCGGTCCTCCAGCAGCAGTGTGCCGGTGGGCAGCCGGGACAGGTTCTGCAGTTGCAGCACTATTCGGGAACTGGCCCCTACCGGCACCCGGTGTGGTTCGAGGGTGCGGTGGCAGGCAAGCTTGTAGCGGCTCCGCCCGACGTAGAGCACCGCCAGCAGCGGCAGGATGGCGAGCAGCACCGCGACTCGCAGCAGGTCCTTCTCGCCGAGCAGTACCGCGGACAACGCCGCGGCGACGGCTGCGGCGAGGAACGATCGGCCTCGGGTGGTGAGACCGGCCAGCGCCGCGCGCACGGTCATCGCCGCCGCGGCTCGTACGGGGATCGCCCGCCGGCGTCGCCGGACGGTGGGCGGGTGTCGTAGGGCGAACGTTGCCGGGTCTGTGGCAGGGCCAACCGGTGCACCAGGTCGGCGACGATGGCGTCGGTGGTACGCCGGGCGAGCTGCGCGTCCGCGGTCGGGATGATCCGGTGCGCCAGCACCGGTACGGCCAGCGACTGGAGGTCGTCGGGGAGGACGTAGTCGCGCCCCTCCAGGGCGGCGAAGGCACGAGCCGTGCGCAGCAGTTGCAGGCTGGCCCGAGGCGACGCGCCCAGCCGCAGCTCGGGGGCCTCCCGGGTGGCGGTGACCAGGTCGATGGCGTACTGCTTGACCGCGTCGGCGACGTGCACCTGCCGGACGGTGGCGATGAGTCGCCGGACGGTGACCGCGTCGGCGACCGGGTGCAACGAGTGCAGTGGGTCCACCCCGCCGTGCGCGTCGAGCATGGCCAGTTCCGCGCCGGGATCGGGGTAGCCCATCGCGATTCGGGCAGTGAACCGGTCCCGCTGGGCCTCCGGCAGCGGGTAGGTGCCCTCCATCTCGATCGGGTTCTGGGTGGCGATCACCATGAACGGCGTCTGGAGCGCGTAGGTGGTGCCGTCGACGGTGACCTGGTGCTCCTCCATGCACTCCAGCAGTGCCGACTGGGTCTTGGGGGAGGCCCGGTTGATCTCGTCACCGACCACCAGGTTGGCGAAGACCGCGCCGGGTCGGAACTCGAAGTCGTGGGTTTCCTGGTTGTAGACGCTGACCCCGGTGACGTCGCTGGGAAGCAGGTCGGGGGTGAACTGGATGCGGCGTACCGAGCAGTCGATCGAGCGGGCCAGGGCCTTGGCCAGTTTGGTCTTACCCACGCCGGGTACGTCTTCGATCAGCAGGTGACCCTCGGCGAGCAGGACCGCCAGGGCGAGCCGAACCGTAGCGGTCTTGCCCTCGATGACCTTCTCGATGTTGGTGACGATCGCATCGCTGGCGGCGCGGAACTCGTCGTGTGGCAGCACGTCACCCAGCTCGTCCCGGGTCTGTTGTGTCACGGGCACCTCCTCGTCGCTACACGGACTTCTTACTAGACCCGTGAGGTCGGCCGTTAGGTTCGCGGGAAGACGACCCGACCGAGTGGCGTGGGTCACCCGCATGCTTCAGGCTAGCCGTATTCGGCAGCGGCTCCGAATGCGCGTTGGGTGGCGTGATGAGCAGCAGGTAGACTCCGGGCCATGCCCGGGGCCTACCTGCTCCTTAGCGAGCCGTGCTGACGCGACAGACAGCGACAGCGCGGCGCCCCTCCTGTGTGAGGGGCTTTTTTGTGCCCTGAACGCAGTGCCCTGAACGCAATACCCGACCGCTGCCCGACCGCAACGGCCGAACCGATGCCCGACGCAGCGCCCGAACGTGATGGCCCTGGACCAGACCCGAGGTGGACCGATGACTGAGGCAACCGAGCCGGTGGTGGACATCCCGCCCTTCCGCTACACCGCCGAGCTGGCCGGCGAGATCGAGCACCGCTGGCAGGACAGGTGGGCCGAGCGTGGCACCTTCCACACGCCCAACCCGGAGGGGCCGCTGGCCGACCCGACCCATCCCCGGGCCGGTGCCGAGAAGCTGTACGTGCTGGACATGTTCCCCTACCCGTCCGGGGCCGGACTGCACGTCGGTCACCCGCTGGGCTACATCGGCACCGACTCGTACGCCCGCTACCAGCGGATGGCTGGCCGTAACGTGCTGCACGCGATGGGCTTCGACGCGTTCGGCCTGCCGGCCGAGCAGTACGCGGTGCAGACCGGTACCCATCCGCGTACCACCACCGAGGCGAACATCGAGCGCTACCGGGCGCAGCTGCGCCGACTGGGCATGGGGTACGACCATCGGCGCTCGGTGGCCACCATCGACGTCGACTTCTACCGCTGGACCCAGTGGATCTTCCTGCAGGTCTTCAACTCCTGGTACGACCCGGCAGCCGGTAGGGCCCGGCCGATCGCCGAGCTGATCGCCGAGTTCGAGGCAGGAACCCGGCGTACGCCGGATGGGCGGGCCTGGGCGGAGCTGTCCGCTGTGGAGCGGCGGCGGGTGGTCGACGACCACCGGCTGGCGTACGTCTCCGAGGCACCGGTGAACTGGTGCCCGGGGCTGGGCACGGTGCTGGCCAACGAGGAGGTGACCGCGGACGGGCGTTCCGACCGGGGCAACTTCCCGGTGTTCAAGCGCAGCCTGAAGCAGTGGATGATGCGGATCACCGCCTACGCCGACCGGCTGCTGGACGACCTGGACACGCTGGACTGGCCGGAGCCGATCAAGCTGATGCAGCGCAACTGGATCGGCCGCTCCACCGGTGCGCACATCGACTTCCCGACCGCCGTCGACCCGGTCCGGGTCTTCACCACCCGACCGGACACCATCTTCGGCGCGACCTACATGGTGCTGGCACCCGAGCACCAGCTGGTCGACGCGCTGGTCCCGGCGACCTGGCCGACCGGCACCCGGGAGGCGTGGACCGGTGGCCACGCCACCCCACGGGAGGCAGTCGACGCCTACCGCAAGGCGGCCGGGGCCAAGACCGACGTCGAGCGGCAGGCCGAGACGAAGGAGAAGACCGGCGTCTTCGTCGGGGCATACGCCACCAACCCGGTCACCGGCACCGAGATTCCGATCTTCATCGCCGACTACGTACTGGCCGGCTACGGCACCGGGGCGATCATGGCGGTACCCGGGCAGGACGAGCGGGACTGGGCGTTCGCCGAGGTCTTCGACCTGCCGATCATCCGTACCGTGCAGCCGGCGGAGGGGTTCGACGGTAAGGCGTACACCGGGGACGGGCCGGCGATCAACAGCGCCGCGCCGGAGCGCGGCCTGGACCTGGACGGCCTGGCGGTCGTCGAGGCCAAGGCCCGGATCATCGAGTGGCTGGAGGCCAACGGGCATGGCACCGGCGCGGTCACCTACCGGCTGCGGGACTGGCTGTTCAGCCGGCAGCGCTACTGGGGCGAGCCGTTCCCGATCGTCTACGACGAGACCGGTCAGCCGATCGCGCTGCCCGAGTCGATGCTGCCGGTCGAACTGCCCGAGGTGGACGACTTCTCCCCGCGCACCTTCGACCCGGAGGACGCCGACTCGAATCCGGAGACGCCACTGTCGCGCCGCCGGGACTGGGTCGAGGTCGAGCTGGACCTGGGCGACGGGCCGAAGCGCTACACCCGCGAGACCAACGTGATGCCGCAGTGGGCCGGTTCCTGCTGGTACGAGATGCGCTACCTGGACCCGGCCAACGGCGACCGGTTCGTCGACCCGGTCAACGAGCGCTACTGGATGGGTCCGCAGGCACCCGGGGACTGCGGCGGCACCGACCTGTACGTCGGTGGCCAGGAGCATGCCGTGCTGCACCTGCTGTACGCCCGGTTCTGGCACAAGGTGCTGTTCGACCTGGGCCACGTGTCGTCGTTCGAGCCGTTCCGCAAGCTGTTCAACCAGGGCATGATCCAGGCGTACGCGTACACCGACGCCCGGGGCAGCTACGTCGAGGCGTCCGAGGTGGTCGAGCGCGACGGCGACTTCTTCCACGGCGAGGAGCAGGTACGCCGCGAGTACGGCAAGATGGGCAAGTCGCTGCGCAACGTGGTGACGCCCGACGAGATGTGCGCGGTGTACGGCGCGGACACGTTCCGGGTCTACGAGATGTCGATGGGTCCGCTGGAGGTCTCCCGCCCGTGGGAGACCCGGGCGGTGGTCGGGTCGTACCGGTTCCTGCAGCGGGTCTGGCGGGCCATTGTCGACGAGCAGACCGGCGAGCTGCGGGTCACCGACGACCCGGCCGACGAACCGACCCGTCGGCTGCTGCACAAGATGATCGACGGGGTCCGGGGCGACATGGAGGGGATCCGCTTCAACACCGCGATCGCCAAGCTGATCGAGCTGACCAACGGGCTGACCCGGCTGAGCGCCACCCCGCGTGAGGTGGCCGAGCCGCTGGTGCTGATGCTGGCACCGTTCGCCCCGCACATCGCCGAGGAGCTGTGGCAGCGGCTGGGGCACACCGAGTCGCTGACCTACACGTCGTACCCGGTGGCCGATCCGGTGCTGCTGGTAGCCGAGACGGTGACCTACCCGGTGCAGGTCAACGGCAAGGTCCGCGGCCGGATCGAGGTGGCCGCCGACGCGGCGCAGGATGACGTACGGGCCGCCGCGCTGGCCGCGATCGCCGAGCAACTGGCCGGTAGGGAGCCGCGCAAGGTGATCGTGGTGCCCGGCCGGATGGTCAGCGTCGTCCTCTGAGCTGGCTGGGGGAGTCAGGGCTCTGGCGAGGGGGTAGGACCTCGTCGCCGACCTGGTGACGGTGATGGGCACGTCTTCCGGCGTGCCCATCACCGTAGCGGGCAGTGCCTCCTCGGGCAGTTGCGGTTGCGCTAGCTGCTGCCCCCGCGTCGATGAGCGAACGGCGGGGGTTGCCCAACACTCGGCCTACGGTGCGCTGTGGTCGTAGCGGGTCCGGGGCTGGGGGCGCGACGTGAGGACAACGACCGAGGAACTCGGGGCCGGCAGTAATCCCGTACGCCGTGCCACGACGTCTGTTCCCGACCAGGTCACGGAAGGCTCCCGCGCCGCAGCCGAACCTGACGTCAACGTCTCCGCACCTGTCGTACCGGGGGCTCCATCTCGGACGCTGACTCCGGCGGTGGCGCAGCGGTTGCAGGCGGCGGCGGGTAATCGTGCGGTGTCGGGGTTGATCGCCCAGCGTAGGGCGGCGTCGACGCGTCCGGTCAGGTCGGCGCGTAGGACTGCGGCGGGTGGGAGTACGGCGGCTGCCCAGTCGACCCAGCAGGTGGGTTCGGCTTTGGGCTCGACTTCGGGTTCGGTTTCGGAGTCTTCGGCCGGGTCGGCGGGGGCCGAGGCGGTGTTGTTGCCGGCGGTGCAGCGGTTGGCTCCGGGTGCGGATGGTGGGCCGGTGGCCCGGCCGCCGGCTTCGGCCGATCCGAAGTTCGCGGTGTTGACCGGGGATGTGCGGGCGAAGCAGAAGCAGATGTCGGCGCATCCGCCCGCATCGGCGGAGGCGGCGAAGGCGCAGGGTGCGGCGAGGCCTCCCTCGGATGACAAGGAAGCCCAGGGTAAGACCGCGAACGCGGAGAAGATGAACGCCGCGAAGCCGGGTGGGTTCGACAAGGCCGGGTTCGTTACGGCGGTGAACGAGGCGATCGCCGCGCAGGCCCCGAAGAATTTGGATGAGGCGGACAAGTTCGGGGAGTCGGGTAAGGCCGACGCGGTCAAGGGGCGGGTGCAGGGGCAGGTCACCGACGGGAAACAGGCCTCGGCGGAGGCGATCGACACCGCGACGAAGGCACCCCCGGACACGTCGGCGGCGAAGGACAAGCAGGTCACGCCGTTGGTGGCGGACCGGCCGCCGGGTGCACCCGGGACGCCGGATTCGGGTAAGGCGGTGCCGGACAAGGCCCCCGCTGCGGCGACTGATTTCTCGGCCGGGCCGGCGCAGGTGGATCAGCAGATGACGGATGCGCAGGTCACCGAGGAGCAGTTGGCGAAGTCCAACGAGCCGGAGTTCACCGGGGCGTTGAAGGAGAAGAAGGCCGGGGAGGCGCATGCGGCGACCGCCCCTGGTGAGGTGCGGGCGGGTGAGGCGCAAACCCTGGCCGGGGCGAAAGCCTCGGCGGGGGCGGCGGGTGCGGCGGCGATGACCGCCCTCGCCACCGACCGGAAACAGGCCGGGCAGGCGGTCGGTGAGGGTAAGGAGACGGCGAAAGGCTCGGACGAAGCCAAACGGGCGCAGGTCACCGCCGTGTTGCAGAAGGTGTTCGACGCGACGAAGAAGGACGTCGAGGGCATCCTCACCGGTTTGGACAAGAAGGTCGATGAGGCGTTCACCCGGGGTGAGAAGACGGCGCGGGATGCGTTCACCGCTGATCACAAACGGCGGATGGACGCCTACAAGGACAAACGCTATTCGGGGCTGATCGGCAAGGGTCGGTGGGTCAAGGACAAGTTCGCCGGTCTGCCGAAGGAAGCCGACGAGATTTTCGTGACCGCCCGGAAGGGCTACGTCGACCGGATGCAGCAGGTCATCTCCGCCGTGGCGGACATCATCGGCGCGGAACTGGGTCGGGCGAAGCAGCGTATCGCCGCCGGCCGGGACCAGCTACAGGCCGAGGTCAAGAAACTCCCGGCTGACCTGCAGGCCATCGGGAAACAGGCGGCCGGCCAGTTCGCGGGCAAGTTCGACGAGTTGACCGAATCCGTCGACGCCAAAGGCAAAGAGTTGGTCAACACCCTCGCGTCGAAGTACAACGAGGCGTTGAAGGCGGTGGACGCGGAGATCGCCGCGGAGAAGGAGAAGAACAAGGGGCTGATCGCCAAGGCCGTAGACGCCGTCGCCGGGGTCATCAAAACGATCATGCAACTCAAGGACCTGCTGCTGGGTGTGTTGGCCAAGGCCGCCAGCGCCGTCATGGGCATCCTGAAGGACCCGATCGGGTTCCTCGGCAACCTCGTCACCGCCGTCGGCGCCGGACTGAAGGCGTTCATGGCCAACATCGGCACGCATCTGAAGAAGGGCCTCATCGGTTGGCTCCTCGGCGCGATGGCCGGCGCCGGCCTGGAACTACCCGCCAAGTTCGACCTACGCGGCATCATCACCATGATCGCCAGCCTCCTCGGGCTCACCTGGGCAGCACTACGCACCCGGATCGTGTCCCGTGGTGTTCCCGAACCCGCCATGACCGCCGTCGAGCAAACCGTGCCCGTCGCCCAGAAACTCCAGTCCCAAGGCGTGGCGGGCGTGACTGACGAGATCGGTCAGCAGGTCGGCGACCTCAAGGGCAACCTGCTGGGCAAAATCGCCGAATACTTGATCCCCACCGTCCTCATGGCCGGCATCACCTGGATCATCAGCCTGCTCAACCCCGCCAGCGCGTTCATCCGCGCCTGCAAAATGATCATCGACTTCGTCATGTTCATCGTCAACCAGGGCGCCCAGATCATCCAATTCGTCAACAGCGTCCTGGATGCCATCATCGCCATCGCCGGCGGCGGCGCAGGCGGCGTCCCCGCACTCATCGAGAAGGCCCTCGCCAACTCCATCCCGGTATTGATCGGCGCCCTCGCCGCCATCCTCGGCATCGGCGGCATCGCCAACAAAGTCAAATCCTTCTTCCAAACCCTCACCAAACCCATCCGCAAAGCCGTCGACTGGATCACCGACAAAATCGTCGCCACCGGCAAGAAACTCTGGGCAAAGCTGAGGGGCAAGAAGGGCAAGGACGGTAGCAGCCGCAAGGGGCCCGACAGTCCTGCGGGGAAGGCCGCCCGTGAGAAGGCAGCGCTCGCCGACGCCGAGCGGATGCTCGCGACCAAGCCCTCCCACGACAAAGCGGCGGACCGCCTACCGAGCATCGGACGTAAGCACCAGGTCCCGCTTCACCTCGTCGTCGAATCCCGGACCCCGGATGGCGAAGTCGTCCACGTCCAGACGGCCAAGACCAACAGCCATCAGATCGGTGGCAACGATGAGCAGCGCTACCAGGCGTTGCGAGCGCGGCTCACCGATGTCAAGGCGCAGATGGCATTGGATGATCTCGTCCGAGTGCAGCGAGCGGAGCGCAGGCCGCTGAGCAACATTCTCGGACCGCTGGAGAAGATCGCCGCCCGTTCCGTAGCGCAGTGCGAGGTGGTGCTGATCCGGCAGTACGGGGAGGAAACCGACACTGGTCGGTCCAAGCTTCCCGTTGACCGCCTGCTCACAAAGGTCAAGCAGGTGAAGATGCCGCTGGAGCACGCGATCGACCTGGAGACCAGGCGCCGACTTCCCGAGTGCGTGGCAGTGCTCTCCGTCATGCGGGGAATGAAGGGCGAACTCGACGACATCGAGGCCAAGCTGCGGATCGGGGCGATCGGCAAGAAGCAGCAAGAGGACGATATCCGAGCGCGGATCAACAACATCATGGAGAGGTTCGTCAAGGAGGCCGAGAAGCACGGGTATCCGTCGATCAGAGTGCTCAGGCATCCATCCGACTACGTGCTCGCGGGGGAGATCCGGGAGGAGTGGCGAAGCATGATCCGGCAGAAGTTCTACGGCACGATCTACTCCGCGGCCGTAGCGTCCTGGGGCGACCGGGAATTGGTGCGGCTGACCGATGAGAAGAAGAATCATCCGGAGCTGAAGAACGAGGTCGGCTACGAGGATGCCGACTACTTCTACTGCCCGAGCTGCCGTCGATTGAGGCACCGCAGTGACCGAACCTTCGACCATGTGAAGTCGCTTGCCGACCACTGGACCAATAGGGGTGGGAACAATACCAACCAGGCCGCCCGGCTCGCTTACTACAGCCTCATCAGCAACCTCGAAGTCATGTGTCGGCCGTGCAACTCGAGTAAGGGTAGCGCCGGTGAACGATACGACCCGCACGTCGGGCCGAGTTTCCGTGGTCCCGGTGAGTAGGATGAGCCGGTGACGAAGGTCGGATCGGAGATACGGAATCCGGACTTCCGCCTGTGGTTTCCAGACATCGATGTGTCAGGTCACGAGGCTCGATGCAGGTTCGACGCTGTTCAAGCGGGAGCCATTCTGTTGCATCAGGGCACCGAGGCGACGTGTCTGAAGTTCCTGGACCGTCTTGGGATCGTGACCCGCGAGGTCCGAGACTGGCATATCGAGCGCATCTGTACACCGTTCTTCACCGATCTGCCCGACGCCTCGGACTGGCGTGATCGCTACCGGGTCTCCTGGCGGGTGACGATCCGGGCGCTCGTCGCCACCCCGGTGCCCGACCCCGGAGCCGAGCCGATCGACGTCGTCGCCACCGATGCGACCGCCCAGGCCGGGCGGCCCGACTGGGTGCCGGGCGACGAAGTGTGCGAGGTGTTCGCCGTGCAGGTCGGTCGAGCCGGATCCGGAGCCGCGGACACGCTGTTCGAACGGTTACAAGAACACTTCCCTGACCACTCGCTATCAGTGCAGACAATGGTCGAGCCGGGACGCGTGGCCCGGATCGGGCGCATCCGGGTAGGACGGCTGGCGGTCGAGGCAGGACTCGATCGGCTCGACCTGATCAAGAACGAATGCGCCGAGTTGGGACTGGCGACCGACATCCCCAGCCTTGCGCTGCTGCGGGCCAGGGGCAGCTAGAAACCACAGACCACCGACGGAGTCGTACATGCCGGACCGACTACTGGGAATTTTCTTCATCGGGCATCCGTCCGACGACTACACCGACTGGCTCACCCAGCGGTTGGCGTGCGCCAAGATGGCAGTGGAGAACCTGCAGATCGTCGACGGTCGGGGAGTGGCGGTCGGCTCCTGGGTCGGTATTCCCTGCGTGGCCCGGCATCTCGATGACACCGACCACGGTCCGCTGCTTCTCACCTTCGCTCCCGAGGACTTCGAGTCGGCCATGAAGCTGCCGGCGGCCAACGACTATGAACTGGCACCGCCAATGGCCACCTTTGCCGACGCGTGCAGGGCGCTCGACTCCAACATCGCCTTGCTGACCGACGAGCCGCTCGACGATATCGCCATCGGACGGTACGCGGCCGAGCTGGAAGCAGCCGTCGCTGACGGGCCCTCGGCCGAGCTGTACGGGCGTTCGTTCCGGGCGTTGTACCTGTCCAACTTCGACATTCTGCTGCTCGAAGCCGAACGGCCACTTCCGGAGACGATGCACAGGCTGGACCTGGCCGGCGGGGCGGTCTTCTTTCCGGTTGGTGCCTCGCCGACCGGTTCTGCCGCGCACTGACGGATCTACCGGGTTTCGTCACCGCTGGCCCCGCCGTTCTGGCCGGCCAGGTCGCCCGGTCGGGCTCGGTACGCGAGTGCGTGACGACCGATGACCCGGCGATGCGTACCTGATCGGTGTCGGGGAGCTTCGACGGACTGGCTGAGCGAGCGGAGGGCGCGCATGGTCTGACCACGACCATGCACGCCCTCTCCGGTGAGCGCGGCCGGGGTACTGCGGCCCACCACAGGATGGGCCCGGGGCAGGGGTCAGGTGCCGTTGATCAGACGGATGGCGAGGTCGGGGTCGAACTGACCGGCGGGCGTGTTCGGGGCGATGCCACAGTTACCGTCGGAGTCACCGGGCACCTTGACCCACATCAGTAGTTCGGCACCGCCGCCGGCCTGGGTCGGGACGCCCAGCTTCCGGCCGGCGGGGTTGCACCACTCGCCGTTGGAGCCGTTGCCGTTGCGGCTGGTGTCCACCACGAACGTGCGGCGGTAGCCGAACTGGCTGGTCAGCTCGGCGTTCACCGCGTTGGCGTAGGTGATCGAGTCGCCGGTGGTGTGGTAGTTGGAAACGTTTACCGCAAAGCCACGGATCTCCCGCACCCCAGCGGCCTGCAGTCGTTGTGCCGTTACGTCCGCAGCGATCCAGGTGGCGTTGCCCCCGTCCAGGTAGGTCCACGCGTTGGGTGCGTAGGAGCGGAACTGCTCGCTGGCGTAGCGCAGCAGACTGGTTCGTACCGTCTGCTCGGCGGCGGGTAGGCAGTCGAGCTGAGCCAGCGCGTCCGGTTCGATGATCACCACTGCCGGCCGGGCCCCGATCGCCTGCGCGAATGCACGGATCCAGGTGCGGTACGCCTCCGGGCTGCCCGCGCCGCCGCCCGAGTGCGAGCCGCAGTCCCGTCCCGGGATGTTGTATGCCACCAGCATCGGCAGTTTGTCCGCCTGGTCGGCGGCACCGACGTAGCTGGACACGGCGGTGCTGATATCGCCGCTCCAGTTGCCGTACCAGCGGGCACCGGGCTTGTTGGCTAACTGGGACGAGATCAGGGCGGCCCGGGAATCACCGCCGTTGTCGGCCACCCACTGCTTCGGGTTGGAGTTCGGGTCGACGTAGAAGCCACTGGTCAGCGCGAGCGGACTGGGGGTCAGCGAGACGTTGTCCAGGTACGCCGTGTAGTTGGTGGTCGACCCGCCGAGCTGGAACGTCACCTGTCCGGTCGTCGCGTCGATCGGCGAGGTGAACGGGTAGAGGTAGTGCTTGCGACCAGGGCTCAGGGTAAGCGGCTGGTCGAGGGCCTTGGTGTACGGCGCGGATCCGAGCTGTACGGTCACGACGACCGAGACGGTTGCCGAGGCGGACGCGTCGAACGACAGGGTGTAACTACGACCGTTCGCCAGGGCGATACCGCTCTGGCCGACCTGTGCGTCCCACAGGTTCGCTGCGCCTGCGGTGACGTCGATCTTCCACTGCCCGTTCTCGGTCGTCGCCCCGGTGCCGGCGCTGTTCCACCACGACGCCGTACCGCTGTCGAAGGTGCCGTTGGTGACCAGCTCGCCGGTGGCCACTACGGCTGCGGCAGCCGCAGGTGGGTGCCCTACGGCGAACCCGGCTACCACGCCCAGTGCGAGTACGGCATGGCCCAGTCGTTGGGGGAGGGAGGTTCTCATCGACCACTTCCTTTCGCGAGGATGATCTTCAATGTAGACCAGGCTGCCCCCTTTCACGGTCAGTCCCCTGTGGATGCGAACATGACGGGCATGGAAATCTACGAGGACACCCGCGAGGTGTCGCGCGCCGATCTGGCTGCGTGGCTGCGTCAACTGGCCAACCAACTGGAGGGCGGCCAGCTCTTCTACGGAGCTGCCGGCACGGTGAACGTCGCCGACCAGGTCGAATGCGAGTTGGAGATCGAGCAGGAGGACGACGAGATCTCGGTAGAGATCGAGTTCACCTGGTCCAGCCCGAAGGCGGCGGAAGCCCCGGAGGCGTCCGACGCCGACGAATCCGACGAGGAAGAGGGCACCGAGGCGGAGGAGTCCGAGGCGGAGGAGCCCGAGGCCGAGACCACGGAGGTCGAAGCGGAGGAAGCCGTGGCCGAAGCTGCCGAGGCACCGGCGGCCAAGAAGGGTAAGTCCGCCAAGAAGGCGTGACCTAGCCTTCTTCCTGTCGCGAATATCGCCCCGAGGCCAGTTCGGTGAGCTGGCCTCTTGTTTTGTCTCCTCCGTACCGGCCGTCACCTTGGCCGGTCCCCGCCGGATAGACCGGGTGTCGTCGGCGTACGGGGAGCGAGGCAGATGCGTGGCCTAGGCGGCCTGCTCGGCAGGAGGGTCGACGGTCTGCCGCCCGGTGTCCAATCGGTGACCGAACGGACCCAGGTCACCACCGCGGAACTCTTCTTCGACCTGGTCTTCGTCTTCGCCTTCATCCAGGTCACCACGCTGATGGCCGAGGACACCACCGGGCTGGGGATGACCCGTGGGCTGCTCGTCCTGGCCATGCTCTGGTGGGCCTGGTCGTTGTACACCTGGCTGGGCAACCGGGTACGCGCCAACTACGGCCTTTCCCGGCTGGTACTGCTGGGTGCCACCCCGGTCATGTTCGTGCTCGCCATCACGATCCGCGAGTCGTTCAACGACCTGCCGGGCGGCCTGGACGGGCCGATCGTGTTCGCCATCGGCTACCTGCTGGTCCGGCTGCTCTATCTCGCCCTGCGGTTGTACGCCACGCCGGCCCTGACCCGGGCCGACCTGGTGGCGCTGACCGTGCCGATGGTCGCCGGCACCGGGCTGCTCTTCGTCGCGGCCGTGGTGCCCCAGCGGTTGACCGACGATCCGTTCCAGGTCGAGCTGTGGCAGGTCGGCTTCTGGGCGCTGGCGGTGGCGGTCGAATACGGCACCGGGCTCGGTCTTCCGATGCCGGGGCGGCGCATCTTCGCCGCCGGTCACTGGGCCGAGCGGCACCGACTCATCATGATCATCGCGCTTGGCGAGTCGATCATCGCAGTCGGTCTGAGCGGTGCGGACCTACCGGTGTCCTGGGGGCTGGTCTGGGTCTCGGTGTGTGCCGTCGTCACAGCCGGGGCACTGGAGTGGACCTACTTCGACGTCGTTACGCTGGCCGGGGAGCAGTCCCTGATCGACGCGACGCCCGAGCAGCGGACCAATCTCGCCCGGCATGCCTACACCTATCTGCATCTGCCGATGGTCGCCGGGATCATCCTCTTCTCCCTCGGGCTCAAGCACACGCCGTACTTCCTCAAACCCGACGTACAGCATTCGGGCGCGGCGTTGACCGGCCTGGCCCTGTGGTCCCTGTACGGCGGCGCGGCGCTCTTCCTGCTCGGCAACGTCGCCTTCCAGGTCCGGATCACCCGTCTCGTCCGGACCAACATCTGGCCCCGGCTGGTCACGGCGCTGCTGTTGCTGGCGCTCGTCCCGGTCGCCGGCTCGATGCCCGCGATGGACTCGCTGGTCCTACTCACCGTCCTCACCGTGACGTTGGCACTGGTGGAGGTCAGGGTGGCCGGCGAGCAGCGGCGTCGGTTGCGGGCGGCGGCGCTGGCCGAGGAGCCATCCGACGTCGTCGAGTACTGAGCAGACGAGGATCAGGCTCCGCGTTGCGCAGGCTCCGGGTGCCGAACCTCTGCCCGGATCTGTCGCTCCGACCGCCACCAGCGACTGACCAGCCAACTGGTGGTGACGAGTCCGATGATCGCCGGGGCCACCGCCAGCCAGTTGACCTCCGTGGGGGAGACGACCGCCGCCCCCACCGCGGCGTAGCCGAACGCGGACGGGGTCGAGGCCAGCAGGCTGCCGATCAGGTACGGCATCGGTCGGGCCGCGGTGGTCCCGTAGCCGTAGCTGATCAGGCCGAAGCCGCCGATCGGGATCAGCCGTACGCTGATCACTCCGAGGATGCTCTGCCGGGCGAACCAGCCATCGAGTCGGGCCAGTCGGCCGCGTACCCGTTCCGCCACGAAGTCCCGGCCGAGTAGCCGCCCGACCGCGAACCCCAGCGCGGCGGCCAGCATGGCGGCGGCCAACGCGTAACCGGCCCCGGTCAGCGACCCGAAGATCGCTCCCCAGGCCATCGAGATGAAAGTACGTGGGATCAGCACCACCAGCAGCAGCGCGCCGCCGAGCACGGCGGCCACCGGGGCGAAGGGGCCGAGTGGGTCCGCCAGTCCGGGCACCTCGTCCATGGACGGCAGCGGCACCAGGAGCAGGGCCAGACCGAACAGGGCGAGGATGACCAGCAGCAGGGTGAATCGCCGGCCCGACCGCTGGCGGACCAGCCGTCGGGCGGCGGCGATCATGGGCGCCCAGCGGCGACGGCAGTCTTGCGTTCGGAGCGCAGCCGCTCTGCCCAGGTGTCGTTCAAGGGCGGCAGGTTGTTGACCCCGAGCGCCCAGCGCAGCAGCAGGTCGGCCAGGGCCGGGTTGCGGGCCAGGGCCGGCCCGTGAGCGTAGGTGCCGAGTAGCTTGCCACGCCAGGCACCCTCGTAGGTGCCGTCATTGCCAACCCCGGCGGTGACCCGGGCCAGTGGGGACACCCCCGGGCCGAGGTGGGTCCGGCCGCCGTGGTTCTCGAAGCCGCTCAGCTGCGGCACCCCGAGCCGGGGGTCGATGTCGCCGGCCAGCTCGCCGACGGCCCGGCTCGGCCCTCGGTCGGATTGCAGATCGAGCAGCTCCAGGCCGGCGCACTTGGCGCCCTTGGCAAAGAACGAGGTGCCGAGCAGCTGGTAGCCGGCGCAGACCCCGAACACCACCGAGCCTCGCGCGACGGCCCGGTGTAGTCCGCCATCGGCGAGCAGGCGCTGCGCGCCGAGCGCCTGCGGACCGTCCTCGCCACCACCGATCAGGTAGATGTCGGCGCTGTGCGGCAGTGGATGGTCGGATCGGACCTCGGCGACCTCCACCGGCACGCCGCGCTGCATCGCCCGCCGGGCGAGGATCAGCAGGTTGCCCCGGTCGCCGTAGGTGGACAGCAGGTCGGGGTAGATCCAGACGATGCGCAGGCTCTCAGTTGACACGGTCCAACTCCGCTCGGATGTCCTGGAACGCGGTGTAGTTCGCGATCACTTCGAGTCGTCCGGGTGGCACCGATCCGACCGCGTCGCCGAAGGACCGTACGTGCTGGAATGGCACGTCGTTGACCTCCAGCCGGACGGCCAGGTCGTACGCCCGGTCACCGGTGATCAGGACCTGCCGGCCCCGCAACGGCGAGAAGTCGACGTCGTAGAGCCACGAGGTGTCCAGCCCGTCGGGGTCCCGGGCGTTGATGGAAAGCAGGGTCGGGGCGTGTTCGGCCATGTCGAACGCCTCCAGCCAGCTGGCCGGGTTCTTGGCCAGCAGCAGCCGGATGTTGCGTCCGTCGCGGGTCACCTGGGCGTAACGTCCGGCGATCGAGGTGACGCTGGACAGCCGGCCCACCGCATCGGTGGGGCGTACGTCGAACTGGGCCGCGACGGCCAGTGCGGTGGCGGCGTTACCGAGGTTGACCCGGCCAGGGAGCTGGAGAACGATCTTGTGCCACGCGCCGTGCGGGTCGACCACACCGTCGTCCTCGACGACCCAGTGCGGGGTGGGGCGGCGCAGCGGGCAGCCGGTGCACCACCACTGTTCGCCGGAGCGCTCGATCGGTGAGCCGCACTCCGGGCAGACCCACGAGTCGTCGTGCCAACGCTGGCCGGCGCTGAACCAGGTGATCGACGGCGGAGGGAGATGGTCGCTACGTTGCTGGGGAGGGGTCGCTGCCCAGACCACCATCGGGTCGTCGGCGTTGGCCACCACCCGGATGCCCGGGTGTCGAACCAGTGCGGCCCGCCAGAGCTGGGCCATCATCGACACTTCCTTGGCCCGGTCGAGTTGGTCCCGGGAGAGGTTCAGCAGGGCGACCACCCGGGGCTCGGTGGCCTCGAGGACCTGGGCCAGGTAGTGCTCGTCCACCTCCAGTACGGCGTACGGGGTGCTGCCCGCCTTGGCCAGTGCCGAGGTGTGCCCGGTCGGCATGTTGGCACCGAAGGAGTTGGTCGCCACCGGCCCGAGTACGCCCACGGCGGCGGCGGTCAACCGGGTCGTGGTGGTCTTGCCGTTGGTGCCGGAGATCAGGGCGATGGCCCGTCCGGCTGCCAGGTGGGCCAGCAGGTCTGGATCGATCTTGAGCCCGATCCAACCGCCGATAACCGATCCGTCGCCGCGGCCGGCGGCCCGGGACAGCGCCGCTGCGGTGCGCGACACCGAACTGGCGACCTTTGCCCGCAGAGGCATTCTCGCGTCCGTCACGCGAGCGAGGTTACCGGACCGGGGGCCGCCGGGGGCCGGGGCGGACCGGGGGACCCTCCCGGCGGGTCCGGTCGGCACATCGGCACGATCCGGATGGCAGGTCGGCACAGGTCAACGTCGGTCGATGTCGGGAGCCCTAGCAGTTTTTCCGCGTCGCCGCAATCGCGGTGTGGTCGGGACCGACTGGCGGGACGGCCGAGTCGATCTATGTCGGAAAGCGGACGGTGCCTCGGGTGCTCACCCCCTCCACTCCGCATCACCCCCTCTGACGTGCGGTTTTGCTCGTGACACGGGCGCGTTTCCCGGGCGATTCTGGTTGCGGGTGGAGGGAAGTGGAGTAGAGTGGGGCGCATTGGTGGGGCCGGAAGGGCCTACCGGCCCGGGGGGTCAGCGGCGACGCGAATCGCCGCTCAGGGGCGAGGGGGTTGGGCCGGTGTTTCTCGGCACCCACACTCCGCGCCTGGACGACAAGGGTCGGCTGATTCTTCCGGCGAAGTTCCGGGATGAGTTGGCGGGGGGTGTCGTGATCACGAAAGGCCAGGAGCGCTGTCTCTACGTCTTTCCGATGCCCGAGTTCCAACGCATTGCCGACCAGTTACGCCAGCAGCCGGTGACACACAAGGCGGCCCGAGCTTACAGCCGGGTGTTCTTTGCCGGAGCGCACGACGAGGTCCCCGACAAACAGGGCCGGGTCACCATCCCGGCCCACTTACGGGGCTATGCGGCGCTCGACCGGGAGTTGGTGGTGATCGGCGCGAGCACCCGGGTGGAGATCTGGGACAAGCGGGCCTGGGAGACCTACCTCGTGGAGAGCGAAGACGAATTCGCCGACATCGAGGAGGGGGTGCTGCCGGGCGGACTGTAGGGCGATGCGCCCGACGTACTGCGAGATCTCCAGCCGCTCCTGCTCCTGGCATCCCTTCCCCGATGCCAGGCGCCGCGATCCGAGGTCGCCGCCGATGCCGGCGGCCGGTGGAGCAGAGCGGATGGGGATCTGGCGGTATGACGGAGACGGCGCGGCACTGCGGGACGTGGTGGAGCGAGACGGATAACGAAGAGACGGTGGGGTCGGTGGGGGTCGACATGGGGGAGCGTCGTGGCACGCATGTGCCGGTGCTGCTTGAGCGGTGCATCGAGTTGCTCGCCCCCGCGCTGAATCGTGGCGACCAAACTAGTCGTGGCGATCGTACCGTGCACGTCGATGCGACGCTCGGGCTGGGCGGGCATGCCGAAGCGGTCCTCGCCAGGTTTCCCGACACCGTCCTGATCGGACTGGACCGGGATCCGGAGGCCCTGGCCCACGCCCGGGCCCGGCTGGCCCCGTACACCGACCGGGTCCACCTGGTGCACGCGGTCTACGACGAACTGCCGGAAGTCCTCGATCGGCTCGGGTACGCCCACGTCGACGGGGTGCTGTTCGACCTCGGGGTCTCGTCGCTGCAGCTGGACGAGCCGGACCGGGGCTTCGCCTACGCCCAGGACGCACCGCTGGACATGCGGATGGACCAGACCCGGGGGGTGACGGCCGAGGAGGTCGTCAACAGCTACTCCCACGCCGACCTGGCTCGGGTGCTCCGGGTCTACGGCGAGGAGAAGTTCGCGAGCCGGATCGCCGCCGCGATCATCCGGGAACGGCAGAAGGCCCGGCTCACCTCGACGGCCCGACTGGCCGAGCTGGTGCGGGAGTCGATCCCCGCGCCAGCCCGACGAACGGGCGGACACCCGGCAAAGAGAACGTTTCAGGCTTTGCGCATCGAGGTAAATAGGGAGCTGGCAGCGCTGGAGGCGGCGCTGCCAGCCGCTCTGGACGCACTCGCGCCCGGCAGTCGCATGGTGGTGCTGTCCTACCACTCGTTGGAGGACCGGATTACCAAGCAGGCGCTGGCCGCCCGCGCTCGGAGCACTGGCCCGGTCGACCTACCGGTCGAGTTGCCGGGCACCGGCCCGACGCTGCGGCTACTGAGTCGCGGTGCCGAGCTACCTGGCGAGGCGGAGGTCACCGCCAACCCGCGCGCTGCCTCGGTGCGGCTGCGCGCGGCGGAGCGGATCGACCCGGAGAGCGTCACCGGCACGGAACGAACCAGGCGGACCGACCGCGAACGGTCCCGCCGAGGCGGGAAGGCACTGCGTACGCCGAGCGCGTTGCGTGATGCCTCCACAGTGGAGCGAAAGGGCTTGCCCCAGGACGGAACGGGGACGGAAGTAGAGGGGGAGGGAACATGAACGAAAGCAAGCGCGACCGCCGGGAGCACCTTGGCGCGGATCGCGGCGTTGGGCAGCGCGTACCACGGTCGGGGGGCCGGATCGTGGCAGAGCGGACCACGCGTTCGAGCGTCGGCACCTCGCCGACGCGCAACACCCGGGGTCGGGACGCTCGCGCACGGGGGGTCCGCGAGTTTCCGACGCAGGGTACTGCCGCACTCCAGCCGCAGGAATGGGAACCGGCCACCGGCGACCGGACGGCGTCGGCGGTCAGCGACCGGATCAACCGGGCCCGGGCGGGCGCGGCGCACCCGGCCAGCGGCGGGCCGGCCCGGGTGGCACCGCCCCGGCTCAAGGTGGCCCCGCCACCGCCGGTACGGGTGCCGCAGGCACCGTTCGTGGCACTGATCCTGGCCGTCGTGGTCGGTGGGGTCCTCGGCATCCTGGTGGTCAACACCAAGATCAACGAGAACGCCTTCCGCCTGGACAAGCTGCAGAAGCAGCAGGCCAGCCTCGACATTCAGGAGCAGCAGCTGCAGAAGGAGATCGCCCAGGCCGAGGCGCCGGGCAACCTCGCCGCCCGGGCCCGCAAGCTGGGCCTGGTCGAGTCCGGTCCGCCGGCCTTCATCCGGCTGCCCGACGGTCGGGTGATCGGTATTCCGCAGCCGGCCGGCGGCGAGCCGGCCATCACCAGCCAGCAGGGCACGGGAGGCTGACCGTGGCACCGCGATCGGGCGACTCGCGCCGGGACACACCACAGTCCCGGCGCGAGTCGTCGCGGGGGGGCGCGGAGCGCGAAACCACCGGCCGAAGCACAGGCCGCGAAGCCAGCGACCGAAGCGCGAGCCGGGGAGACCAGCCGCCGGACGAGCCAGGCATGGGTGGCATCTCCGGCGCGCGGGCGTACACGCCGCGAGGTCGGACCGTACGTGAGACAGCCGACCTTCGGCGTACCCCTCGGGCCACCCGGTCGACGGACCCGTTCCGGCCCGCGCTCCAGGTGCTCGACGGCGGCCGGACCGGCGGTGGTCGTACCGCGCGTCGGGCACCGGCGGTCGGCACCACCACCAGCGCGGCGGGCACCGGACGCACGGTACGACCGGTGCGCGGCGACAACGACGTCACGGATCCGCCACCGCCACCCCGCCGTCGACCCCGGCCCGGAGGGGGCGGTGGTCCAGCTCGGCGGCCTGCTCCGGCGGCGGCGCGACGTCGGCAGTCCCGCAAACCACCCCGCCCGCCCCGACTGGCCGACCCGCACCGCCGGCTACGAGTGGGCACCCTGCTCGTCCTGGTCATCTTCGCCGTGGTCGCGATCCGGCTCGTCGTGCTCCAGGTGCTACCGGCCCAGGTGTACGCCAACGGCGGGGTCCGGGACCGGATCGTCCAGGTGGACGTACCGGCCCCCCGAGGGGCGATCTACGACAGGTCCGGTGCGGCCCTCGCGCTCAGTGTGGAAGCCCGGTACGTCTACGCCGATCCAACCCGGCTGAAAGATCCCGCCGCCGCCGCCGAGGCGCTCTCCCCGCTGCTCGGCATCCCCCGCTCGGAGCTACTGAAGCGGATGGCACCGAGGAACCGACCCAACGGGCGGCCCTCCGAGTTCGAGTACCTCGCCCGAGGGGTGGAGATCGACACGGCCAAGAAGATCATGGCGCTCGAACTCCCCGGCATCAACACCGACCGCGACGAGCGTCGGGAGGTGCCCGGTGGGGACCTGGCAGCGAACCTGCTCGGCTTCGTCGGCGAGGAGATGATCGGGCTGGAAGGGCTGGAGGCCCGCTACGACGAGGTGCTGCGCGGGATCAACGGCAAGCGGGAGTTCGAGGTGGGACAGGGCGACCTGGCCGCCCCGATCCCGGGCGGCCACGACGAGGTCATCACCGAGGCCCAGCCGGGCAGTTCGATCCAACTCACCATCGACCGCGACCTCCAGTTCGAGGTGCAGCGGGTGCTCAGCCAGACGATGCAGCGGGTCGCCGGTAGCACCGGGGCGGCCGTCGTGCTCGACGCCCGTACCGGCGAGGTGCTGGCCCAGGCCAGCCATCCCACCTACGACGCGGCCAACCCGCTCGACCCGAACACCAAACCCACTGACCGGGAGGACGCGGCCACCAGCTTCGTGGTCGACCCCGGCTCGGTGCACAAGGCGATCGTCTTCGCCGCCGCGCTCGAAGAGGGTGTCGTCCGCCCCGACACGAAGGTGCCGGTCGCACCCGCCATCAAGCGGGGCGACCAGACGTTCCGGGACACCCATCCGGCTCCCTCCGGCACCCTGATGAGCCTGCCCGGCATCATGGCCTACTCGTCCAACGTCGGCACGATCAAGGTCGCCGACGCGCTGGGCAAGGAGAAGCTGTACGAGTACCAGCAGAAGTTCTGCCTGGGTCGGGCCACCGGGGTCGGCCTGCCCGGAGAGGCGGCCGGTCGGCTACTCCCACCCGACAAGTGGAGTGGCTCGTCGTACGGGTCGGTGCCGATCGGGCACAGCGTGGACGCCACGCCCCTACAGATGGCCACCGTCTACGCCGCCATCGCCAACAACGGCACCTGGGTGCAGCCGCACCTGGTCAAGGAGACCATCGCCCCGGACGGCAGCCGGACCGCCGCCCCGGCACCCCGTACCCAGCAGGTGATCAGCCCGGAGAACGCCGCGGCGGTGCGGACCATGCTGGAGGCGGTGACCACGGTCCCGGACGCCACCGGCCGCAAGGCCGCCATTCCCGGTTACCGGGTGGCCGGCAAGACCGGCACCGGTGCCCGGCTGGTCGATGGCAAGTACGTCCCCGGCGAGGTGGCCTCCTTCATCGGGATGGCCCCGGCGGACAACCCCAGGTATGTGATCGCGGTCTTCGCGCACACCCCGAAGGGTGGCGGCGGCGACATCGCCAGCCCGGCCTTCAAGGAGATGATGGGCTTCGCCCTGCGGCACTACCGGGTACCACCGACCGGTACGAAACCGCCCAACTTTGTCGTCTATCCCCGCTGACCGGCTGAAACGCGACATCATCGGTTAGTGCGGGCGAACTACCGGGGCGGCTGTGCGTTACGGCATCCCCGACCGGGTAGGGTCTGACGCCGTGCCCGGCAATCCTCGTCCCCGTACCGTTGTTCCGATCCGGCTCGGCGACCTCGCCGCGCGACTCGCGATCGAGCCGCCACCCGCCGGTTCCGTGACGGTGACGGGGGTGACCCACGACAGCCGGGCGGTCCGGGCCGGCGACCTCTACGCCGCCCTGCCCGGCGCGCAGCGGCACGGCGCGGACTTCATCCCGGCGGTCGCGGCGGCCGGCGCGGTGGCGGTACTGACCGACCCGGCCGGGGCCCCGGCAGCGGCGGAGGCCGGCCTGCCCGCCCTGATCGTCGCCGACCCCCGGGCGGTGCTCGGTGAGTTGGCCGCCGCCGTCTACGGCGACCCGACCAGCGGGCTGACCGTGATCGGGGTGACCGGCACCGCCGGCAAGACCTCCACCGCCTACCTGATCGAGTCCGGGCTACGGGCCGCCGGTCACGTCACCGGCCTGATCGGCACGGTGGAGACGCGCCTCGGTGACCTCGTCCTGGACAGCGTGCGCACCACGCCGGAGGCGACCGACCTGCACGCCATGCTCGCCGCCGCCGCCGAGCGGGGCGTCACCGCCGTGGTGATGGAGGTGTCCAGCCACGCGCTGAGCATGGGACGGGTCGGCGGGGTCCGGTTCGCCGTCGGCGGCTACACCAACTTCGGCCAGGACCACCTGGACTTCCACGCCGACTCGGCCGAGTACTTCGCCGCGAAGGCACAGCTCTTCGACGGGCGGTGCGGTGTCGAGGTGCTCAACCTCGACGATCCGGCGCTGCGTCCGCTGTTCAAGCCGACCACGGTGAGCTACTCCGCCACCGGTGACATCGCCGCCACCTGGCGGGCCGCCGACGTCAGCGGCTCCGGCTACACACAGCGGTTCACCGCCCACGGCCCGGACGGCATCGCCGTCGCCGCCGGGGTGGCCCTGCCGGGCCGGCACAACGTCGCCAACGCCCTGCTGGCGATCGCCGCCCTGGTCGCCGTCGGGGTCGACCCGGCGACCGCCTCGACCGGTGTCGCCGCCTGCCCGGGTGTGCCCGGCCGGCTGGAGCTGGTCGAGGCCCCCGGCCCGGTCCGCGGGGTGGTCGACTACGCACACAAACCCGACGCGATCGTCGCCGCACTCGCCGCCCTGCGCGAGCTGGCCACCGGCACCGGTCGGCTGATCTGTGTGATCGGGGCAGGTGGAGACCGCGACCGGGGGAAGCGGCCGGTGATGGGGGCCGCCGCCGCACGTGGCGCCGACCTGGTGCTGATCACCGACGACAACCCCCGTACCGAGGATCCGGCCGCGATCCGCTCCGAGGTGCGGCGCGGTGCCGAGCAGGCCGACGGGGGCGCGCAACTGCTGGAGGTGCCGGGTCGGCGGGCCGCCATCGACGAGGCGGTACGACTCGCCGCGCCCGGTGACGTCATCGCCGTACTCGGCAAGGGGCACGAACGGGGCCAGGAGATCGACGGCCAGGTTCATCCTTTCGACGACCGGGTCGAGCTGGCCTCCGCGCTGGCCGCCCGGTTCAACAGTCCGGTGAGGCAACCATGATCGTGATAACCCTGCCCGAGATCGCCGAGGCGGTCGCCGGCCGGCTCGTCGCCGTCGACCCGACCGCACAGATCGTCACCGGCCCGGTCGAGTTCGACTCCCGCAAGGTGACCCCGGGCGCGCTCTTCGTGGCGTTCCCCGGCGAGAAGGTCGACGGCCACGACTACGCGGCCGAGGCGGTCGCTGCCGGTGCGACGGCGGTGCTCGGCACCCGGGAGGTCGCCGGGGTGCCGATGGTGCTGGTCGACGACGCGCTGACCGCGATGGGCGAACTCGCCCGCGCGGTGCTGGACCGGCTTCCCGACTTGACCGTGGTGGGCCTGACCGGCTCGTCCGGCAAGACCAGCACCAAGGACCTGATCGCGCAGCTCACCGCCCGGCTCGGGCCGACCGTGGCACCGCCCGGGTCGTTCAACAACGAGCTGGGCCACCCGTACACGGCGTTGCAGGCCGATCCGGGCACCCGGTTCCTGGTGCTGGAGAAGGGCTCCCGGGGGATCGGGCACGTGCGCTACCTGTGCGAGGTGGCACCGCCCCGGATCGCGGTCGTGCTCAACGTCGGCAACTCGCACATCGGCGAGTTCGGCTCGGTGGAGGCGATCGCCCAGGCCAAGGGTGAGTTGGTCGAGGCGCTGCCGGCCTACGGGCTGGCGGTGCTCAACGCCGACGACCCCCGGGTACGGGCGATGTCCGCCCGCACCCAGGCCCGGGTGGTGCTGGTCGGTGAGGCCCCCGACGCCGAGGTACGTGCCGAGGACGTCACCGTCGACGAGCGCGGACGACCGTCGTACACGCTGGTCACGCCGGAGGGCCGCGCGCCGGTGCGGCTCGGACTGACCGGCCGGCACCAGGTCGGCAACACCCTGGCGGCGGCGGCCGTGGCCCGGGAACTGGGCATGCCGCTGGCCGAGTTGGCCACCGCCCTCGGCGAACTGGAGCTGGTGTCGACGCGGCGGATGGACGTCTTCGACCGCCCCGACGGGGTGACGGTCATCGACGACTCGTACAACGCCAATCCCGCTTCCATGTCGGCGGCGCTGCGCGCCCTGGCCAGCCTCGGCCACGACCGTCGGAAGCTGGCCGTGCTCGGCTACATGGCCGAGTTGGGCGCGTACGAGCGGGAAGGACACGCGGGGGTTGGCCGGCTCGCCGCCGAATTGGGCGTCGACCGGCTGTTCGTGGTCGGTGAACCGGCCGCGCCGATCCACGAAGGCGCGTCCGAAGTTGAGGATTGGGGAGGATTGTCGGTGCTGGTACCCGATCAGGCAGCGGCGGTTGATGCGTTGCGGGGCGAGTTACGACCAGGGGACGTCGTCCTGGTCAAGGGCTCGCGGTACCGAACCTGGGAGGTGGCCGACGCGTTGCGTGCCGACGCTGATCAGGAGGGCGCCGCGTGAGCGCGAGGAGTGAGCTTGCGAGCCCCGCAGTCGCGAACAGAGAGACCCGTGTGAGCGCGAGGAGCGAGCGTTCCGGGGCGGCTCGCGTGGGACGCGGATGCGCCGGAATGCGAGTTGAGCTTGCGAGCCCCGCAGTCGCGAACGGAGGGGTCAGTGTGAGCGCGAGGAGTGAGCTTGCGAGCCCCGCAGTCGCGAACGGAGGAGTCATAGCGTGAGGGCGGTCATCGTCGCCATCGGGGTGGCCTTCCTCGTTTCGCTCTTCGGCACGCCACTGGCGATCAAGGTTTTCACCCGGCTGAAGGCTGGTCAGCCGATCCGGTCCGAGGGACCGACGATGCACCAGGGCAAGAAGGGCACTCCCACCATGGGTGGCGTGGTGTTCATCGTCGCCACGGTCATCGCGTACGTCGCCGGGCACCTGGCGCTGACCACCCTGCCGGACCAGCAGATCGCCCAGGTGGAACCGACGATCACCGCGCTGGTGCTGCTCGGTCTGATGGTCTTCTCCGGTGCGGTCGGGTTCGTCGACGACTTCCTGAAGGTCCGTAGACGCAACAGTGCCGGCCTCAACGCGCGGGGCAAGCTGTTCGGGCAGATCCTGGTCGGCGCGGTCTTCGGGGTGATCGCGCTCTACTTTCCGAGCAGCATGGTCGACTCGGAGGGCGGCTCGACCAACGTCGAGACGGTGGGCAGCACGACGCTCTCCTTCATCCGGGACATCGACTTCCTGGATGTGGGCAAGGTCGCCTCTGTGATCATTTTCATCTTCGTGGTGATGGCGGCGACCAACGGCGTCAACCTCACCGACGGGCTGGACGGGTTGGCTACCGGTGCCTCGGTGATGGTGCTGGCGGCGTACGCCCTGATCGCCTTCTGGCAGTACCGGCACTGGTGTGCGGACCCGGCCTACACCCGGGACTACTGCTATTCGGTACGCGACCCGTTGGAGATCGCACTGATCGCGGGTGCGGCGGCCGGAGCCTGTGTCGGCTTCCTCTGGTGGAACACCTCACCAGCGCGGATCTTCATGGGCGACACCGGGGCGTTGGGCCTCGGCGGCCTGATCGCCGGCATGGCGATGTCCACCCGGACGCTGCTGCTCCTGCCGATCATCGGTGGCCTCTTTGTGATCATCACCATGTCGGTGGTCATCCAGATCATCTCGTTCAAGTCCACTGGTAAGCGGGTCTTCCGGATGTCCCCCCTACAGCACCACTTCGAATTGGCCGGCTGGAGCGAGGTCAACATCGTCGTCCGGTTCTGGATCATCGCCGGGATCGGAGTGGCCATCGCCCTGGGCCTGTTCTACAGCGAGTACCTGACCGCGATGAGCTGACCGCGCTGCGGACAGGTGTGCCCCGGCCTCGGCCGGGGCACACCTGTCCGGGCCACCGTCACCGTCCGACACGCCGGCCGGCTCACCTGCGCCGGGCCGGGTGTGTCCGAGGTGATGATGGCCTGATGGGGAGGACCGGGGGCGGACGGCATGACGGGTGAGCGACCACGGCGGGCGGCCGGCGACGGCCGTACCATGACGTCCACGTCCGTACCCGGGAAGCGGGCTGGGCCGGGCGGCGGCGCGGGATCCGGGCCGGGCACCGGCCGATCGGGGAGCGGGCCCGGAGCCGGCCCGGCGGAGACCGGACGGCCGGGTACCACCAGCCGTCTCGACCTACTACGGGGCCTACTGGCCCGCCCGATGGCCTCCTACTACCTGCTTCTCTTCAGCGCCGGTCTGTTGCTGTTGATCGGCCTGACGATGGTCTTCTCGGCGACCAGCGTCAAGGCCTACGCCACCGACGGCAACACCTTCGCGGCGATCAGCAAGCAGGTGGCCTTCGCCTTCATCGGACTGGTCGCGTTCTGGGCCTTCCAGCGCCTGCCCGCGCGCACGTTCCGCGATCTCGGGGTGCCGGTGCTCGGCGCGGCCCTGGTCCTGCTGGTGATCCTCGACGCGTTGCTGGCCTGGGCGAAGCTGCGCAACCTCGAGGTTGCCAAGATCGGCCCGTTGGAGGCCAACCTGCTCTGGCTGCACATCGGGCCGATCCAGGTGCAGCCCTCCGAGTTGGCCAAGCTCGGCCTGGTGCTCTGGGGTGCCAACGTCATCGCCCAGAAGGGGGCCGCGCTGGGCTGGTGGCGGGAACTGCTCAACCCGCTGTTCCCGGTGGTCGGCCTCCTTTTCGTCCTGGTCGGCTACAACGACCTGGGCACCATGCTCTGTCTACTCGCCATCGTGGTCGGGCTGCTCTGGGCGGCCGGCGTCCGTAAACGGATCTTCGCGACCCTGTCGGTGCTCGGCCTGGCCGGTGTCGGGCTGCTGATCGCGGTGGCCTCGCTGGGCGCGGGATCGGGCGAGAAGGATGCCGAGAACTACCGGCTGCTGCGGTTGACCTCGTTCTTCCGTACCCCGGCGGACTGCGGCGATCCGTGTTACCAGGCGTTGCAGGCCCGGTACGCGATCGACAACGGTGGCTGGTTCGGGGCGGGCCTGGGCAAGAGCGTCATGAAGTGGAATTGGTTACCCGCTGCCGACAACGACTTCATCTTCGCTGTCCTCGCCGAGGAGCTTGGGGTGGTGGGCTGCATCGTGGTGCTCGCCCTCTTCGCCGTACTGGCCTACACCGGGTTCCGCATCGCCCGGCGGATCGGGGACCCGTTCCGCCGACTGGTTGCCGCTGCCATCACCACCTGGCTGGTCAGCCAGGCGGTGATCAACGTCGGCGGGGTGGTCGGGCTGCTGCCGATCACCGGCCTGCCGCTGCCGTTCATCTCCGATGGCGGAAGTGCCCTGGTGGTGACCCTCGCCGCGATCGGGGTACTGGCATCGTTCGCCCGCGCCGAGCCCGATGCGGCGAGAGCCCTGCATGCCCGTCCACCCGCCCGATGGGTCCGACTAGTCTGGGCCCCGTTGCCGCCGCTACCCGCGCGGCGTCGGCGGAGCGAGGACGACCCGCGCCGGGACGACCCGCGGACGCGTCGGGTCGGTCGGTGAGAGGAGAGGGTGATGGGGCCGCTGCGGTCGGTGGTGCTCGCCGGAGGAGGCACCGGGGGACACATCTACCCGCTGCTGGCCTTCGCGGACTGCCTGCGCCGGCATGATCCGTCGGTACGGATCACCTGCCTCGGCACGCCCCGAGGGTTGGAGAACGAACTGATCCCGCCTCAGGGCTACGACTTACGGCTGATTCCCGCATACCAGCTGCCCCGGTCGGTGAACATGAACCTCATGCGTACCCCGGACCGGATGTGGAAGGCGGCCCGCGCCGCCGGCAAGGTGATCGACGAGGTACGCGCCGACGTGGTCGTCGGGTTCGGGGGGTACGTCTCGGTGCCGGGCTACCTGGCGGCCTGGCGACGGGAACTGCCGATCGTGATCCATGAGGTCAACGTTCCCCCGGGAGTGGCCAACCGGCTCGGCATGAAGTTCACCAAGCAGGTGGCCGTCGGTTTTCCGCACCAGCCGGCGCAGGCCGAGTCGCTGCGCGACGCCCGGGTGGTCGGCGTACCGCTGCGCCGGGCCATCGCCGGCCTGGACCGGGCGGCACAGCGGGAGCCCGCCCGAGCCCACTTCGGGCTGCGGCCGGACCTGCCGACGCTCTTCGTCGCCGGGGGCTCGCAGGGGGCCCGGACGATCAACCTGGCGGTCTCCGGGGCGGCCCGGCAGCTCGCGGCCGCAGGCGTACAGGTGCTGCATGTCATCGGGGCCCGCAACGAGCCGGTGGTGGTCCCCGACGACCTGCCGGTGCCCTATGTCACGCTGCCCTACCTGTCGGAGATGGAGCTCGGCTACGCCGCTGCCGACCTGATGTTGGGCCGGGGCGGGGCGATGACCTGCGCCGAGGTTGCGGCGGTCGGGTTGCCCACCATCTACGTGCCCTACCCGCACAGCAACCAGGAGCAGCGCCGTAACGCGTTGCCCGTGGTCGAGGCGGGGGGTGGACTGCTGGTCGACGACACCGAGATGAGCTCCGGTTGGGTCGAGCAGACGGTGTTGCCGCTGATCCGTGATCCACAACGGTTGGCGGCGATGAGTTCCGCCGCGGCTGGCTACGGCCGGCGGGACGGTGACGAGGCGTTGCTTGATTTCGTCTACGAGGCGGTGGCCCGGTGACCGGGCGTACCGCGATCGGAAGGTTTGTTCTATGAACACCGCGCAGTTCAGCCCCGCCGGTACCGTGACCGCCGAGGAGTTGGGCACGGTCCACCTGATCGGCGTTGGCGGGGTAGGCATGAGCGGCCTGGCCCGGCTGTTGCTGACCCGGGGCATTCCGGTCTCGGGGAGTGAGTTGCGGGAGTGGCCGACGCTGGCCGGTCTGCGCGCTCTCGGCGGCACCATCCACCGCAGCCACGAGGTGGCCAACCTGGACGGGGTGGACACGGTCGTCTACTCGACCGCGATCCCGCAGGACCATGTGGAACTGGTCGAGGCGCGCCGACGCGGACTGCTGATCCTGCACCGCTCGGAGGCGCTGGCCGCGGCGATGACCGGCCGGCGGACCATCGCGGTGGCCGGCACCCACGGCAAGACCACCACGACGTCGATGGCCACGCTGATCCTGCAACAGGCTGGCCAGGACCCGTCCTTCGTCATCGGTGGGGAGATCTCCGAGGTCGGCTCCAACGGACATCACGGCAGCGGGGAGTACTTCGTCGCCGAGGCCGACGAGAGCGACCGCTCGTTCCTGCGGTACCGACCGTTCGTCTCGATCATCACGAACATCGACCGGGATCACCTGAACACCTACGGCGACTTCGCCGGACTTGAGTCTGCCTTCGCAGACTTCGCCCGGCTCACCGACCCGGACGGCTTCGTGGTCACCTGTGCCGACGATCCGAGCTGCCGGCGGATGGCCGAGACGCTGCGCGCCGAGGGGCGCACCGTCTACACGTACGGCGAGGCCCCCGACGCGGACCTGCGGCTGTCGGACATCGTCTCGTCCGCGCAGGGTGGGCGCTACCTGGCGACGCTGGAGGGCACGCCGCTGGGCGAGATCCGGATGCCGGTGCCCGGCCGGCACATGAGTCTCAACAGCGCCGCGGCGGTACTCACCGCCTGCAAGCTCGGCCTCGGGCTCTCGGACGCGGTGGCCGCACTCGCCGCCTTCCCGGGAGTGCGTCGTCGGTTCGAACGCAAGGGGGTCGCCGCCGGGGTGCTGGTCTACGACGAGTACGCCTACCACCCGGTGTCGATGACCGCCGCGTTGCAGACCCTGCGTGACGTGGCGGGCGACGGTCGGGTCATCGTCGTCTTCCAGCCCTACCGGGTCTATCGCACTCGCGACCTGCAGGCCGAACTCGCCACCGCGCTGGCCATCGCCGACGAGGTGGTGATGCTGGAGGTCTTCGGACCGGGTGAGGTTCGCCAACCCGGTGAGGGTGGGGTGGCGTTGGTCGCCGCGATCGATCTGCCAGCCGAGCGGAAGGTCTTCATCGAGTCCTGGACGGACGTACCGGCCGAGGTGGTCCGCCGGGCCGGCAAGGGCGACCTGGTGGTGACCATGGGCGCCCCGCCGATCTCCCTGATGGGCGACGAACTGTTGGCCGCGCTCGCCGAGCAGGGTGCGGGCGGTGAGTCGAGAGGGGTCACCGGGCCGACCAGCGTCGCCACCCCGGTCGGCACCGGGCCGTCGGCGAACGGGTCGGGGCCGGACGTCGTGGCCCGCGACGCGGGATGACACCCGGCTCGGGTCGGGGCCGCACCACCGGCCCGTCAGACGCCTCCGCCGGTGCGACCCCGGGCGGTCCGGGGTCCGGTTTGGGGGCCCGGGCCGGCGGTACGCGTCGCTGGCGGTTGGTCCGGGCCAACAACGATGCCGTTCCGCCGTCGGTACGGCGGTTCATGCGCCGCGCCCGACGACGTCGGATCCGGGCCGCGATGCCGTGGCTGGTGATCGGCGGTGTTCTCGCCTTGGCGGCCGTCCTGACCTGGGTCGTCCTCGGTACCGGGGTGTTCGGTGTTCGCGAGCTGCGGGTGGTCGGTGCCCAGTTGGTGACCCCGGAACAGGTACGGGCGGCGGCCGAGGTGCCGAACGGCGTACCACTGGCCCGGGTCGACCTGGCCGCGGTGGAGTGGCGGGTCGGCCGGTTGGCGCCGGTGGGCCGGGTGACGGTGTCCCGGGACTGGCCGGACGCCCTCCTGGTCGAGGTGGTGGAACGGACTCCGGTCGCGGTGGTGCCGCAGGGGCAGCAGTTCGCGGTGATCGACAGCGCGGGGGTGGTCTTCCAGACGGTGACCCGTCGGCCGGAGCAGTTGCCGGTGGTCCGGGTTTCCGAGCCGGGGTCGGCTGACCTGGCCACCCGTAACGCGTTGCAGGTGCTCGCCGCCCTGACTCCCGAGCTGCGGGAGCGGCTCACCGAGGTGGTGGTGGAGGGGCCGGCGCGGATCAAGGTGCTGCTGCGCGGTGGCCGTACGGTCATCTGGGGTGACGCGTCCAATGGCGACACCAAGGCCCGGGTGGTGAGTGCGCTGCTGTCCCGGGAGGGTGACGTCATCGACGTGAGCGCTCCCGACGTGGTCACGATTCGGTGACTGGGGGGCTGGTCGAGTCGGCAGGCGTGTTCGGGGGTGTCGATGTACCCGAGCACGGTGTCACGCACCCGACAAGTGGGAATGTGATCGAGGCGTGGCGACACGCCGGGTAGATCCTTGGTTCCCGCGGTACGGGCGCTTACGTTGCCCCGAGAGGATTCAGTGGTTGACATAACTGTAACCCTCTAGTAGAGGGTGAGGGTTACCCTTCGCTCTCCTCGCACCGAGGGGATGCCGATCGCGGTCTGGGCGGGCCGCACCGATCGGCACCCGCCAATCTCGAAGGAAAGGGACCCCGATGACACCTCCGCACAACTACCTGGCGGTCATCAAGGTCGTCGGCATCGGTGGCGGCGGCGTCAACGCCGTCAACCGGATGATCGAGGTTGGACTCAAGGGCGTCGAGTTCATCGCGATCAACACCGACGCGCAGGCGTTACTGATGAGCGATGCCGACGTCAAACTCGACGTGGGCCGGGAGCTGACCCGGGGGCTTGGTGCGGGTGCGAACCCGGACGTCGGGAAGAACGCCGCCGAGGACCACCGGGACGAGATCGAGGAGGTGCTCAAGGGCGCCGACATGGTCTTCGTCACCTGTGGTGAGGGGGGCGGTACGGGCACCGGTGGCGCGCCGGTGGTGGCGAACATCGCCCGCAAGCTCGGTGCCCTGACCATCGGCGTGGTCACCCGGCCGTTCTCGTTCGAGGGCAAGCGGCGGCAGGTCCAGGCCGAGTCCGGCATCGACGAGCTGCGAAACCAGTGCGACACGCTGATCGTGATCCCCAACGACCGACTGCTGGCCCTCGGCGACCGGGGCATCAGCATGATGGACGCCTTCCGCCAGGCTGACCAGGTGCTGCTCTCCGGCGTGCAGGGCATCACCGATCTGATCACCACCCCGGGTCTGATCAACCTGGACTTCGCCGACGTCAAGAGCGTGATGAGCGGGGCCGGTAGTGCGCTGATGGGCATCGGCAGCGCCCGGGGCGAGAACCGCTCGGTGGAGGCGGCCGAGGCGGCCATCTCCAGCCCGCTGCTGGAGCAGAGCATGGACGGTGCCCGGGGCGTACTGCTCTCCATCGCCGGCGGCTCCGACCTCGGGCTCTTCGAGATCAACGATGCCGCCCAGCTGGTCACCGACGCCGCCCACCCGGACGCGAACATCATCTTCGGTGCGGTCATCGACGACGCGCTGGGTGACGAGGTGCGGGTTACGGTGATCGCCGCCGGCTTCGATGGGGGCGCGCCGGCCTACAAGGCGGCGGAGTCGACTCGCAAGCCCACCCAGAGTCCGCCTCCGGTGTCGCACGGTGGTGGGCCGGTGTCGCCCCCACCCCCGCCGCCCGCCCAGCAGCCCCGTCGGGTGCTCTTCGACGACGTGGACGTCCCCGACTTCCTCAAGAACGGCTCCTGAGTTCTTCCCATGACCGATCCATCCGTCGCGGCGTCGACCGAACGTCGCGCGCAGCTCGCTGGCAGCCTGGCCAGGGTCCGGAGCCGGATCGTGGCGGCCTGTGCCGCCGCCGACCGGGACCGGACCGGGGTCACCATGATCGCGGTTACCAAGACGTACCCGGCCAGTGACGCCGTGCTACTGGCCGGATTGGGAGTCGCCGATCTGGGCGAGAACCGGGACCAGGAGGCGGCCGGGAAGGCTGCCGAGGTGGCGGCGGCCGGGGTCGACGTACGGTGGCACTTCGTCGGACAGCTGCAACGCAACAAGTGCCGTTCGGTGGTCGGTTACGCCGACGTGGTGCACTCCGTGGACAGCGTCCGGCTGGCCACCGCGCTGGGTGCCGCCGCCGAGCGCGGCCGGGACCGGGTGCTGGACGTACTGGTGCAGGTCAGCGTCGACGGTGACCCCGCCCGGGGCGGTGCCGTCGCCGGCAGCGCCGACCCCGACCGGGGGCTGGACCGGGTCGCGGCCGAGGTGGCCGGGAGCGGATCGCTGCGGTTGGCCGGGGTGATGGCCGTCGCGCCGCTGGGCTGGGAGCCGGAACGGGCCTTCGCCCGGCTGGCCGGGATCGCTGCGGGATTGCGCCCGGACCATCCGGACGCCACGGCGATCTCCGCCGGTATGAGCGGTGACCTGGAGGTCGCCATCGCGTACGGCGCGACACATGTACGTATTGGCAGCGCGTTACTCGGAATGCGTCCCACGCTGCGGTAGCCTGACCCGCGAAAGGTCAAACTACATCAGTGTTGTTTGAGACATTTCCCTCAGCGACGGGGGTCGGCGGGCGTTGGCGGTTTTGATTAGCCGCGCCGGGGAGAAGTCTCAAGCCGGTGGGCACGCAGTGTTCACGCGCGTGACAGCGACAGGCACGGGGGGCGTGCCGCACGGCGGACGGAGGGGCGCGGATGGGTGCACTGCGCAAGGCGGGGGTCTGGCTCGGCCTCGTCGAGGAGGACGACGAGCGGGCCTACGAGGAGGGTGGCTACGAAAAGGGTGGCTACCGTGACTCGCGTTACCGGCAGAGCCGATACACGGAGGACTTCGCCGACGAGGACGACGACCAGGACGACCCGCCCGCCGTACCCCGGGCCCGGGTTGGTGATCGTGGTCGGCTCTCCGAGCGGGCCAGTGTCCGCTCCGCCGACCTTGACCGGGCCGAGCCCGAGCGGACGGAGCGGTCCAGTGTGCGTTCGATCACCCGGCCGAGCACCCCGGAGACTCCGTCCAGCCTGAGCTACCACACCCGGGACAACCTGGCCCTGGCCCCCCAGCCGCCGATTCGGGAGCGGGAGCGGCCGGTGGTGGTCGAGGAGGAGCAGCGCTACCAGATCACGACGCTGCATCCCACCACGTACCGGGAGGCGCGCACCATCGGCGAGCACTTCCGGGACGGCGTGCCGGTGATCATCAACCTCACCGAAATGGATGAGGCCGATGCCCGCCGCCTGGTGGATTTCGCTGCCGGGTTGGCGTTTGGGCTGCGCGGTACGATCGAGCGCGTGACCAACCGGGTGTTTCTGCTCTCGCCGGCCAATGTCCAGGTCACCGCGGAGGACAAGGCCAAGATCGCTGAGGGTGGCTTCTTCACCGCCTGAGTTAGTCCGACCAAGGGATCTTGTCTGCCGTGTTTTCGATCCTGTTCCAAGTCCTGTACTTGGTCCTTTACGTGTTTTTGCTGGTTCTTTTGGCCAGGTTTGTCCTAGGTGCCGTCCTGCAGTACGGGCGGCGCTGGCAGCCCGGCCGCGGAGCAGCGGTGGGACTGGAATCCGTGTGGAGCGTCACTGATCCGCCTCTCAAGGCGTTGAGGCGTGTGATCCCACCATTGCGAATTGGTACCGTGAGCATCGACCTGGCCTCCCTTGTGCTCCTGGTTATCCTGTTCGTGCTGATGGAGTTCGTGTTAAGGCCGTTGATCCACCAGTCGAACAGCTGGTGACACCAGCGCGCTACGCGGCCGCAACTGACCCGAGGAGTTTCGATGCCGCTTACCCCGGCTGACGTCCACAACGTCGCCTTCAAGAAGCCGCCGATCGGCAAGCGGGGGTACGACGAGGAGGAGGTCGACGCCTTTCTGGACGAGGTCGAGCGTGAACTCGCTCGGCTGATTGAGGAGAACAACGAGCTTCGCGCCCAGGTGGAGCGCGGCGGACGTGGCGGCGCACCAGCCGGCCCGGGCGCCGACCCCAGGTTGGCCGCTGAGCTCAACGACGTCAAGACCCAACTCGACCGGGTGCAGCGCGACAAGGCAGCCGCCGAGCAGGCCGCCCGCGCGATGCAGGCCGAGTTGGAGCAGATGCGGGGGCAGACCGGCCAGGTTCCCGGCGGCGACGGCGAGCAGCAGGCCCTGCGGGTGCTGATGATGGCCCAGCGCACGGCCGACGACCACGTGACGGATGCCCGCCGCGAGGCCGACCAGCTGCTTTCCGAAGCGCGGACCAAGGCCGACGAGGTCACCCGGGAGGCGCGGGCCAAGGCCGACGCCCTGGAGCGGGACGCGCGTCAGCGGCACCAGGAGGCGATGGGCGGCCTGGACGCCAAGCGCACCGCACTGCAGAAGCACATCGAGGAGCTCAAGCAGTTCGAGCGGGAGTACCGCACCCGGCTCAAGGCGTACCTGGAGAGCCAGCTGCGTGACCTCGACGGGCGCGGGCAGGGCCTTGAGGTGGAGATGACCAGGACCGACGGCAATCGGTCCGGTGGCAGCTCCACGAGCCTGGCCGCAGCCGGTCTGGCCAACTCCTACAGCGGCAGCCGCTCCGGTGCCCTCGAAGCGGGACGCTGACGCCGACCACCACGGAAGCCGGAACGACGCGGCGGGGGTGAGCCATGATTCTCGCAAGTCTGCTGCTCATCCTCGTCGCCGTCATTCTGCTCGTGCTCGGCCTGGTCAGCGGATCGAGCGGAGCGCTGATCGGTTCCATCGCGGCAAGTCTGTTGGCGGCCGTCGCCCTGGTGGTGGGAGCCCGCCAGGCGGCCGCCGCCCGGACCAACGTCGACGATGCCGGACGCGCGGACGACGACCGGTTGTCGCGTCGCCGCCGGCCCGCTGACGGCACGGTCGACCCGAGCGGGGCGAGCGTTCCGACCCAGCACACGCCGACTTCCGCCGGCTTCGGCCAGCCATCCGACCCACGTTTCGCAGCCGCCGGGGACGAGCCGGACGGCCGTGCCGAGGCAGCCGCCGACGAGGCCCTGTCCGACGAGCCACCGGCCCAGGAGGTCCTGGCGACGGACGCCGCGCGGGTGGCCCGAATGTCCGCCGAGGTGCTGGTCGTCGACGGGCGGCCCCGCTACCACCTGCCCAGTTGCCCGCAGCTCTCCGACCGGACGGCGGAAGCGCTGCCGGTGAAGGAGGCGGTGGAGTTGGGCTTCACACCATGTGGCCGTTGCGAGCCGGACAGCACCCTGCTGGCCGACACCCGGCACGGCTGAGCGTCGCCATCGTGCCGGCCGCAGCTCGTCGACCCGGGCGGCGGGGTACCGACGACTCCCCGATGACCACCACCGCCTCCGACGCGTCGGCCCCACCGTCGAGCCGAAACACCACCATGCGGTCGTCGTCGGGACAGCTACCGGAGTCCGGACCGGTCACGGTCGCGGTCCGGGTGAAGCCGGGTGCCACCCGGGCCCGGGTGGGCGGCCGATTCGACGGGCCGTACGGGCCCGCCCTGGTCATCTCCGTCAACGCGCCAGCCGTCGATGGTCGGGCCACCGAGGCCGCCCGTCGAGCGCTGGCCGAGGCGCTGGACGTACGCCCACGGGCGGTGGAACTCCGCGCCGGTGCGGCCAGCCGCGACAAGCTCTTCCAGGTGGACGGCCTCGCATCGGCGATCGACGTACGACTGCGCCGGCTGCGGGACGGATCCGCGGACTGAGCCGGCCCGACCGGGGCGACCATGAGCGACAGCTTCAACCTCGCCTTGTTGCTCGGCGCGGCGGTGCTGCTGGTCGCCGTGGGCGCGGTACGTCTCTCCACCCGGGTCGGTCTGCCCAGCCTCCTGGTCTACCTGGCCATCGGCATGGTGCTCGGCCGCTCCGGTCTCGGCATCCGTTTCGACGACGTCGAGCTGACCCGTACCCTCGGTTTCTGCGCGTTGGTCGTGATCATCGCGGAGGGGGGCCTGACCGCCCGGTGGAGCACGCTGCGACCGGTGCTGGGCGTCGCCGCCGTGCTTTCCACGGTGGGGGTGGCGGTCAGCATCGTGGTGGTGGGGGTGGCCGTCCACCTCCTGTTGGGGCTGGACTGGCGACTGGCGCTGCTCTATGGTGCGGTGCTCTCCTCGACCGACGCGGCGGCGGTCTTCGCCACCCTGCGCCGGTTACGGCTCCCACCCCGCCTGGTCGCCATCCTCGAAGCCGAGTCGGGCATGAACGACGCGCCGGTGGTGCTGCTGGTCATCCTGCTGTCCAGCGTCATGCCGGAGGCCACCCACCCGTGGTGGCAGGACGTGCTGTTGGTCGGCTACGAGTTGCTCGTCGGCGCGCTGGTCGGCCTCGCGGTGGGGCTGGGCGGTCGGTGGACGCTGCGTCGGGCCGCGTTGCCCTCGTCGGGGCTGTATCCGATCGCGGCGGTCGGGCTCACCGTGCTGGCCTACGCCGCCGGCGCGGTCCTGCACGCCTCGGGTTTCCTCGCCGTCTACGTGGCCGGGGTACTGCTCGGCAACGCCCGACTACCGCATCGCCAGGCCATCCTCGGGTTTGCCGACGGACTGGCCTGGCTGGCCCAGATCGGCCTGTTCGTGTTGCTCGGCCTGCTGGTCACGCCGACCCGGCTTGACGAGGCGGTGGTGCCGGCGATTGTGGCCGGTCTGGCACTGGTGCTGTTGGCCCGGCCGCTCTCCGTGGCGGTCTGCGCCGCCCCGTTCCGCGTGGACCTGCGGGACCAGATGTTCCTGTCCTGGGCCGGGCTGCGCGGGGCGGTACCGATCGTGTTGGCCACGATCCCGCTCTCGCTGCGGGTGCCGGGGGCGGCCCGGCTCTTCGACGTGGTCTTCGTACTAGTGGTGATCTTCACGCTGGTGCAGGCCGGGACGCTGGCCCCGGTGGCCCGGTGGCTTCGGGTCACCGCCCCGGCCGAGGCGGCTGAACTTCGGGTCGAGACGGCACCCCTGGAACGGATGCGGGCGGACCTGCTCCAGTTGTCGGTGCCGCCGGGTTCCCGGCTGGCCGGGGTGCACATCGACGAACTGCGGTTGCCGGTCGGGGCCTCGGTGACCCTGGTGCTGCGCGACGGGTCCGGGTTCGTGCCGGGGCTGGACACCCGACTCCGGACCGGGGACAGCCTGTTGATCGTGGCGACCTTTGAGACACGCGACGCCGCTGAGCGGAGGTTGCGGGCGGTCAGCCGGCGGGGACGACTGGCCCGGTGGTTTGGCGAGTATGGCGACGATCGCAGCGAATGATCTGCTAGCGTTCGTTTTGCCCTGGTTTATGGATTGATTCGGGCTGTCAGGCGGCACATCGGTGCGGCATGTTGTCGGACGCATGTACGTTCCGTATTCTTGCCAACTCGGAGTGCGTGGCGTCCCGCCGCGCGCCGTTTTGCAAGTGGGGGACGCCATGGCCGAACGGGGACCAGGGCACGTACGGCCGCGAGACGGGACACGACCGCTCCGGAACGCCGCCGACACCACCACTACGGCCATGCCTTCGGGTGTGGCCATGTCCAATAGGGTTCACTGGCCGATCGCGTGAGGCGCCGGGGAGCCCTGTCCAGGCACCGCCGATCGCCGCGGAGTCCCGCGGCCAAGGGAGCGACGATGGCGAAGCCAGCCGACATCAACACCGCCAGCCGCAAGCTGGCGGGCAAGGCCCCCCGCAGTGCCGCGGAGACGGAGAAGATCCGGGCAGCCCTGGCAGCGCGGCGCGACGAGTTGCGTGCCGAGTACGATCAGACGCTGAGCGAGATCGCCGAGCTGCAGCGCGACCGGCTGACCGACTCGGCCGGGGACGACCAGGCCGACACCGGGACCAAGACGTTCGAGCGGGAGCAGGAGATCTCCCTCGCCAACAGCATCCTGGAGCGGATCACGCAGGTGGAGCGGGCGCTGGAGCGGCTCGACGAGGGCGGCTACGGCTGGTGTGAGAAGTGCGGTAACCCGATCCCGGTGGAGCGGCTCGCCGCCTTCCCGTCCGCGACCCTCTGCGTCACCTGCAAGCAGTTGCAGGAGCGACGGTAAGCGCGGGAAGCGAGCCTTCCGGCGCGGACGGAAGGTACGACCGCTGAACACCGATGGGGAGCAGATGACCGCAGCACGGCGCGCCGGCCCCGACACCCCTCCCGATCCCGCCGAACGGCCGGGCCACCCGTCCCGACGGCGCGCGGTCCTGATCCTCGCGGCGACCGCCGTGGTGGCGTTGCTCGCCGACCTCGGCACCAAGCATCTCGCCCTGGCCACGCTGGAGGATCGCGAACCGGTCCGCCTGCTCGGCGGCGCGGTCTACCTGAGCCTCACCCGTAACAGTGGGGCGGCGTTCAGCCTCGGGTCCGACTACACCTGGGTCTTTCCGCTGATCACGACGGTCGTCGTCAGCTGGATCTGCTGGATGGCCGTCCGACTGAGATCCGTGCCGTGGGCCATCGCCCTGGGGCTGGTGCTGGGTGGGGCGCTCGGTAACCTCACCGACCGGATCTTCCGGGCACCGGGCGTGCTGGTCGGCCACGTCGTCGACATGATCAGCGTGTTTGATCCGTACGGGCAGGTCTTTCCGATCTTCAACCTCGCGGACAGTTCACTGGTCTGCGGCGTCATCCTGGCCGTCCTGCTGGAGTTCACCGGACGGCAGCGCGACGGCACCCGAATCCGGTCGGGCGACGGCGAACCGGCCCCCGACGACAGCGTGAGCGACGACCAGCGGGAGCGGGCGTGACCTCGACCTACGAACCTGACCAGGTACGCCCGAGTGGCGACCGCCGCTCGCTACCGGTGCCGGACGGTCTGGACGGTATGCGGCTGGACCAGGCGGTGTCCCGACTGTTCGGCCTCTCCCGTACGGCCGCCGCCGCGCTGGTCGAGGCCGGTGACGCCCTCGTCGACGGGGTGGCCCGACCGAAGTCGGAGAAGGTCGACGCGGGTTCCTGGTTGGAGGTCACCCTGCCCGCCCCGGCAGCGGCACCACAGGTCGTCCCGCAGGCGGTGCCGGGGCTACGGGTGGTGTACGCCGACGACGACATCGTGGTGGTCGACAAGCCGGTCGGGGTGGCGGCCCACCCGAGCCCCGGCTGGACCGGACCGACGGTCATCGGTGGCCTGGCCGCCATCGGGCACCGGATCGCCACCAGCGGCGCGGCCGAGCGGCAGGGGGTGGTGCACCGGCTGGACGTGGGCACCACCGGCATCATGGTCGTGGCCAAGAGCGAGCAGGCCTACAGCCTGCTGAAGCGGGCCTTCAAGTTCCGCGAGGTGGAGAAGCGCTACCACGCGATCGTGCAGGGGCACCTCGACCCGCTGCGGGGCACCATCGACGCCCCCATCGACCGGCACCCCAGCCACGACTACCGGTGGGCGGTGGTCTCGGGCGGCAAACCGAGCATCACGCACTACGACACGATCGAGGCGTTCCCGGCCGCCAGCCTGGTCGACGTTCACCTGGAGACCGGCCGTACGCACCAGATCCGGGTGCACTTCTCCACCCTGCGGCACCCGTGCGTAGGCGACCTCACCTATGGTGCGGACCCCACCATCGCCGCCCGGCTCGGGCTCACCCGTCAGTGGCTGCACGCCCGGGAGCTGAGCTTCCAACACCCGGGTACGGCAGAGCAGGTCCGGTTCGTCAGCGAATATCCCGACGACTTGCAACGAGCGCTCACCATTCTGCGGGACTGACCGACGTGCCAGGGATCATTCCGGGTACGGATCATTTCGACGGCAAGGTGCGTCCTGGGGTGTGGCCTGAATAGGCTTTGCTTCGTAGCCTGTCAGGCGGGGCACCAATGGCGCTGGGAGGGCGAGCCGTGGACGGCACCGAGACGGGCTGGGGCCGACCTGGGGAACCAGCACCGCGCTGGCGCGCGTTGCTCGACCGGGCTCGGCTCGGCCGAACCGGTGAACACGACGACAGCGGCACCCGTACGACGGGCGATCGCTGGCATGACGAAGAGCACCTGACCGGTGGGCCGGCGGTCGGTAACCCGGGCCAGCCCGGTGGTGCAGACGTCGGGAACGCAGGTCGGTTCGGTGGTCCGGCCGACCTAGGTCATCCGGATGACCTGGGGCCACCAGGGTTCCTGGCGGAACCGCCTCGACCGGGCGAGTCCCGGTTCGCCCTGCTGGAGAACGGCTACCGAGCCGAGCCGCCCCGCTACGTCCCGCCGGCCGATTCGTCGTACCCGACACCGGCCGATTCGGGCCAGGCCACGCCGCCCCAGCGCGCGTACCCGGCACCGGTCGAGCGGGGGTTTCCCCGACCGATGGACCGGCCCGCCGGTGCGCCGGTGGAGCGCGGTCGAGCCCGGCCCGTGCCACCCCGGTACGCCCCGGCGGTCGACTCGGGACAGTCCGCGCCGGGGATCCCCGCCCCGGGGCAGGTCGGGCCGGGCCCGGGTGTGCCGGCTCAGCTCGGTCCGGGCCCGGGTGTGCCGGCTCAGCTCGGTCCGGGTCCGGGCGTGCCGGCTCAGCTCGGTCCGGGTCCGGTAGCAGCGGGCCAAGCCACGCCTGGCGTGTCCCGGTATGCGGCACTGGAGACTGGCTACCATGCTGAGCCGGGCTATCCCGAGCACGCCCGGACCACCGCCCGGGAGCCGATGGTTCCTCGCCGGCTGATGGAGTGGCGGGAGAGCCGCCGCGACTCGGAGGTCGACCGGGCGGTCAGCGTCCTACGACGTGATCTCGGATCGCCCCGAGTGCTGGCCTTCGCCAACCCCAAGGGTGGCGTGCACAAGACCACCGCCACCGTACTGGCGGCGGCCACCGTCGGTAGCGTGCGCGGTCGGGGCGTACTTGCCTGGGACGACAACGAGCTACGGGGCACGCTGGGGCTGCGGGCGGGCAGTGCTCGGCACGCCCGGACGATCCGGCACCTCATCACGGACCTTATCGACGTCGAGTCGCGGCACGGTGCCGACCTGGTCACGCGGCTCGACGACTACCTGCGGCACGCCTCTGACGGCTCCTACGACGTACTGGCCGGGGAGGAGAGCCCCCGGTTCGCCCAGCAGCTCGACCAGCACACCGTACGGCGGGTGCTCGACCTGCTACGCCGGACCCACGAGGTCATCTGTGTGGACACCGGCAACAACGTGGAGAGCGTCAACTGGCAGACGGTACTGCGGGCAGCCGACCAACTGGTGTTGACCACCGTGCCGCGGGAGGACGCGGCGTTCACCGCCGACTGGATGCTGGACCTGCTGCACGAGGTGGGCATGGGGGAACTGGCGAACAACGCGGTGACCCTGCTCTCCTGCCCCACCCCCGGCCGTTCGCCGCTGCTCGACGATCTGGAGCGGCACTTCGCCACTCGGACGAGGGCGGTGGCGGTGGTGCCGTACGACCCGGCGTTGGAGGTCGGTTCGTCGATCGAGTATGGACAGTTGCAGCAGGGCACCCGGGAGGCGTGGCTACGGGCGGCGTCGGTGATGCTGGAGCCGTTCGTCCGCTGACCGCCGATGCTCGCCCGCCGTGCGAGCCGGCCAGGAATGCGTTGGCCGTACGGCCACCGGAGTCATGTCGCGCCCGGTAGTTTGACGGATCCGGGTCCGGCACCCGCCGGATGGACTCGGCCTGAGAGGATCATCCGGTGAGCCCGGAATTCGCCGACCATCGTCGGTCCGACGACAGCGCTCCACCGGACGAGCGCCCCGCCGAGGGGACGTCACCACCGGGTGGGACCGGCCCGGACCCGACCCGGGAGCAGGGGCTGGGACGACCAGCACGGGAGGGCGCGGGCGGTCCGACCGTCGACCCGGTCGGGACGCCGTCGTGGCCGGGAGCGTTGCCGCCGGGAGCGCCGGCCGGGCCGTACTGGATTCCGGCCTTGCCGCAGCCGCAGCCCCTGGGACGGCGGCTCGCGGTCGGTGCGGGCGCGCTGTTGGCACTGATCCTGCTCGGCGTCCCGTTGGGCCTGCTCTGGGTGGCGGTCTCGCCACAGATTCCGGTAGTCCGCACCGAGACCGGTACGGTGCTGACCCAGCCCCAGCCGGAGGAGTTCATCGCGGCCGACGGCTGGTTCAGTCTGCTCGGGTTCGGCTTCGGTGTACTGGCGGCGATCGTGTTCTGGCTGGTCCTGCGTCGCCAGCGGGGTCCGCTGAGCCTGCTGCTGCTCGCCGTCGGCGGGATCGGCGCGGCCGTCGTCGCGTGGCAGGTGGGTCGCCGTATCGGATTGGACGAATACCAGCGGCTGCTGGCGACCGCCCCGCTCGGGGAGCAGTTCAACAAACCGCCGGACCTGCGCGCGGGTGCCTTCGAGTGGCTCTACGGCTGGCTCCCGACCGTGCAGGGCAACCTGCTGCTCCCCGCCTTCGGGGCGGTGGTGACGTACACCCTGCTGGCCGGTTGGTCCCGCTGGCCCGACCTGCGTCCAGAGCTGGAACCGGGGCCGCAGCCGGAACCGGGACCGGGACCGCAGCCGATCAGTTGGGGCTCGTCCGTACCGCCAGCTCCGGCAGGGGCACCGGCACCGCCCGAACCTGGCGCAGCAGAGCCGCCTCGCGGTTGAGCAACCGCAGTTCGGCCCGGAGCCGGTTGGCCGTGTCCGGGATGGCGAGCAGCCGTTGCCGGTCACCCACGGTCAGCGCGGCCGTGGCCGCCACCAGATGGGAGAGCACGGTCGGGTCCTCCGGCAACTGCTCGGAGATCTCCTGCGAGTCGACCCGGATCAGCCCGAGGTACTGCCGGAACACCGCGAGCACCCGGGGCGCGAGCAGGTCGGCGCTGTCGTCCGGCTCCGCCGGCTCGGTGAGCCATTCCACCTCGGCGATCAGATAGGGCGCGCTCCGGTCGTCCACATCCACGATCCGGAACCGGCGGCGACCCACCGTGACCAGGTCGAAGTTGCCGTCGGCCAGCTCGGTGACCTGACGTACCTCGGCGGTGCAGCCGACCTCGTAGAAGCTGACCACCGTGTCGGCGGGATCGTCCGCCGCTCCGGGCGGGGGCAGCACCTCCCAGCCGCTGCGGATGGCCACCACCCCGAATTCACGGGGCCTGCCGTCGGGCAGCCCGACCAGGTGTCGTACGAGTGCCCGGTAGCGCTCCTCGAAGATGTGTAGCGGTAGCACCAGTCCTGGGAAGAGCACCGTTCCGAGCGGAAAGATCGGCAGCCGCGCACCCATCGGTCGAGCCTAACCTCTCCGGTGGTCCCGATGCGCCACGGTATCCGGGGTGGCCCGGCTCACCATCCCGCTACCTGGGCAGTCTCGGTCCGGCAGGTGGGAGCCGCCTAGACTCGCAGGCGTGCTGAAGCGGATCGACCTGCGCGGCGACGCGCGTGACCCACGGGAGCTACTGCCCCGTGCCCAGATCGACGTTTCCGTGGCGGTCGAGGAGATCCGCCCCGTCGTGCAGGCCGTGCGCGAGCATGGCTTCGCCGGCATCCGCGAGGCCACCCATCGACTCGACGGCGTCACCCTCGACCAGTTGCGGGTGCCAGCCGAGGCGCTCGTCGCCGCGGAGCAGACCCTGGACCCCGAGGTCCGGGCCGCGTTGACCGAGTGCATCGAACGGGCCCGCCGGGTGCACACCGACCAGCGGCGCGGCGACCACACCACCGAGGTGGTGCCCGGCGGCACCGTCACCGAACGCTGGGTGCCGGTCGACCGGGTCGGCCTCTACGTCCCCGGTGGCCTGGCCATGTATCCCTCGACGGTGGTCATGAACGTGGTGCCGGCACAGGTGGCCGGGGTCCGTTCGCTGGTCGTCACCAGCCCACCGCAGGCAGACAACGGCGGACTACCCGACCCCCGGGTGCTCGCCGCCTGCGCCCTGCTCGGCGTGGACGAGGTCTACGCCGTCGGCGGCGCGCAGGCGATCGCGATGCTCGCCTACGGCGCGGCCACCGATGCCGAGGGCAGCCAGCGCTGCGCACCGGTCGACATGATCACCGGGCCGGGCAACATCTGGGTCACCGCCGCCAAGCGGCTGCTGCGCGGCGTGGTAGGCATCGACGCCGAGGCCGGACCGACCGAAATCGCCATCCTGGCCGACGACACCGCCGACCCGGCGCACGTCGCCGCCGACCTGATCAGCCAGGCCGAGCACGACCCGCTCGCCGCCAGCGTCCTGGTCACCCCGTCGATCGCGCTGGTCGAGGCGGTCGAGCAGGAACTCACCCGGCAGGTCGCCGCCACCAAGCACGTCGACCGGATCACCACGGCGTTGGGCGGCGAGCAGTCCGGGGTGGTGCTGGTCGACGACCTTGAGGCGGGGCTGCGGGTGGTCGACGCGTACGCCGCCGAGCACCTGGAGATCCAGACCCGGGACGCCCGCCGGTGGGCGATGCGGGTCCGCAACGCGGGCGCGATCTTCGTCGGGGCGTACTCGCCGGTGTCGCTCGGGGACTACTGCGCCGGTTCCAACCACGTGCTGCCCACCGGGGGCTGCGCCCGGCACTCCTCCGGGCTGTCCGTGCAGTCGTTCCTACGCGGCATCCACATCATCGAGTACGACGAGGCGGCGCTGCGCGACGTCGCGCCACACGTGGTGACCCTCGCCCGGGTGGAGGACCTGCCGGCCCACGGCCAAGCGGTCCAGGCACGGTTCCCGACCGGGCGGACGGCGGCATCGTGACCACCATCGACGACCTGCCGATCCGCGACGACCTGCGGGGCCGCCGGCCGTACGGGGCGCCCCAGCTGGACGTGCCGGTACGGCTCAACACCAACGAGAACTCCTACCCGGTGCCGGAGCCGGTGGTGGAGGCGATCAGCAAGGCGCTCGCCGCCGAGCTGCGGGACCTGAACCGCTACCCGGACCGGGACGCGGTTGCGCTCCGTACCGACCTGGCCGACTATCTGGGCCACGGGCTGGACACCGACAACCTGTGGGCGGCCAACGGCTCCAACGAGATCCAGCAGCAGCTGCTCCAGGCGTTCGCCGGCCCGGGGCGTACCGCCCTGGGCTTCACCCCGGCGTACTCGATGCACCCGCTGCTGGCGCTGGGCACCGGCACCCGCTGGGTGGACGGTCGGCGCGCTGCCGACTTCGGCCTGAGTCCCGCCGACACGGTGGACCAGGTACGCGTGCACCGGCCGGACGTGGTCTTCCTCTGCTCGCCCAACAATCCGACCGGCACCGCCCTGAACCCGGCGGTGGTCGACGCCGTGCTGGCCGCCGCACCCGGGATGGTGGTGGTGGACGAGGCGTATGCCGAGTTCGCCCGCCCGGGGACCCCCACCGCGCTGTCCCTGCTACCGGGGCACCCCCGGCTGGTGGTGACCCGGACCATGAGCAAGGCGTTCGGGTTCGCCGGCGGTCGTCTCGGCTACCTGGCAGCCGACCCGGCGGTGGTGGACGCGGTGCAACTGGTGCGCCTGCCGTACCACCTCTCCGCGCTCACCCAGGCCGCCGCGCGAGCGGCGCTGGCCCACCGGAGCGCGCTGCTCGGCACCGTCGAGGTGATCAAGGAGCAGCGGGACCGGATCGTCGCCGAGCTGCGTCGGCGGCGGTTCACGGTGGCCGACAGCGACGCCAACTTCGTACTCTTCGAGGTCGGTGGGGATCAGTGCGTGGTGTGGCGGGCGTTGCTTGAGCACGGTGTGCTGGTCCGGGACGTCGGTCTGCCCGGCTGGCTGCGGGTGACCGCCGGCACCCCGCAGGAGACCGACGCTTTCCTCGCCGCGATCGATCAGTCCGGAAAGGTGGAGCAGTGAGCAGAACCGCCCGGGTCGAGCGGACCACCGCGGAGACCAAGGTCCTCGTCGAGTTGGACCTCGACGGCACCGGCAAGGCCGAGATCAGCACCGGGGTCGGCTTCTACGACCACATGCTGCACCAGATTGCCCGGCACGGCGGCTTCGACCTCACCGTGCAGACCGTCGGAGACCTTGAGATCGACGCGCACCACACCATCGAGGACACGGCGCTCGCCGTGGGCACCGCCTTCGACCAGGCGCTCGGTGACCGGGCGGGCATCCGACGGTACGGCTCGGCCACCCTGCCGATGGACGAGGTGCTGGTACAGGCGGCGGTCGATCTCTCCGGCCGGCCGTACGTGGTGCACGACGAGCCGCCACTGACCCCGTACATCGGGCCGGTCTATCCGACCAGCATGACCCGGCACATCTGGGAGTCGTTCGGGCAGACCGCCCGACTGACGCTGCACGTGACGGTGCTGCGGGCCGCCCGGCCCGGCGGGCACCCCGACGCGCACCACGTGGTGGAAGCCCAGTTCAAGGCGGTGTCGAGGGCGCTGCGCGAGGCCACCTCGATCGACCCCCGGGCGGCCGGCGCGATCCCCAGCACCAAAGGCGCGCTCTGATGAGCGCGAGGAGCGAGCTTGCGAGTCCCGCAGTCGCGAATGAAGGTGGGCTCTGATGAGCGCGAGGAGCGAGTTTACGAGCCCCGCAGTCGCGAATGAAGGTGGGCTCTGATGAGCGCGAGGAGCGAGTTTACGAGTCCCGCAGTCGCGAATGAAGGTGGGCTCTGATGGATGCCGTGTTGCCGATTCTGCTGCTCGCCCTGGCCGGGATCCTGGTCGGTGGGGCCTGGTCGTCGTACCGGCAGGGGGCGTCGCCGAAGGCGATCGTCGTTATCGTCCTGCTCGCCGTGGTCTCTGCGACCGCTGGGGTGTTCTGGCTGTTGCCGGAAGGCAGCATCTGATGGCCGCCCGGGTGGTCGTGCTCGACTACGGCTCGGGCAACCTGCGTTCCGCCCAGCGGGCGGTGGCCCGGGTCGGTGCGGACGTCGTGGTCACCGACGACCTGGCCGCCGCCGTTGCCGCCGATGGCCTCGTCGTACCCGGGGTCGGGGCATTCGCCGCCTGTATGGCCGGGATCGAGGCGTTGGGTGCCGGCCCGATCATCGCCGAGCGGGTCGCCGCTGGTCGACCCGTGCTGGGCATCTGCGTCGGCATGCAGGTGCTCTTCGAGTACGGCGAGGAGCACGGCGTGGTCACCAAGGGGCTGGGCCTGCTGCCCGGCGGGGTGAGCCGGCTCGCCGCCCGGCGGCTGCCGCACATGGGCTGGAACACCGTCGACCCGGCACCCGGTTCGGTGCTCTTCGCCGGGCTGCCCGCCGGTAGCCGGTTCTACTTCGTGCACTCGTACGCGGCCACCGACACCGCAGCGTTGACCGGGGCGGGGGCCCTGGTCACGACCGCCACCCACGAGGCCGGCTTCGTGGCCGGGGTCGAGCGGGGGGCGTTGTCGGCGGCCCAGTTCCATCCGGAGAAGTCCGCCGACACCGGGGCGACCCTGCTACGCAACTGGGTGTCGACCCTGTGAGCAAGGAGCGGGCCCGGCGGCGGGCGGCCAGGCTGGCCGAGGCGGAACGGGACCGGGTCCGCCGGGCCCGAAGGGTGGCCCGGCGGCAGCGACGGCGGGCTCTGGTGCACCGGCTTACCCCGCGACTGCCCCGTCGACGTACCGGACGGCTCTTCGCCCGTCGTAGCCGAGGGGAACGGGCCGGGGTGGTGGTGTTGTCGCTGGCGGGGCTGCTCGCCATCTGGCTGCTGATCGATTCCCTGGCGTTGCGCCTGATGTCGATCGTGTTGATGCTGCTCGTGCTGCCGGCGGTCGTGGTGATCGCCCTGGGCCGTCGTACCTAGCGTCGGCTCACCTAGCGCCGTTGTACCTAGACAGGAGACCAAGTTGAGCCTCACCCTGCTTCCCGCTGTCGACGTGGCCGACGGCCAGGCGGTACGCCTCGTCCAAGGGGCCGCCGGCAGCGAGACGAGCTACGGCGACCCGTTGGAGGCGGCGCTGGCCTGGCAGCGGGACGGAGCGACCTGGATCCACCTGGTCGACCTGGACGCCGCCTTCGGTCGGGGGTCGAACGCGCATCTGCTCGCGGAGGTGGTGCGGCAGCTCGACGTGGCGGTCGAGCTCTCCGGCGGTATCCGTGACGACGAGTCGCTGCGGGCGGCGCTGGGTACCGGCGCGGCCCGGGTCAACATCGGCACCGCCGCGCTGGAGGACCCGGTCTGGTGTGACCGGGTGGTCGGCGAGTACGGCGACCGGGTGGCGATCGGCCTGGACGTGCGTGGTCGTACGCTCTCCGCTCGTGGTTGGACCCGCGACGGTGGCGACCTCTTCGAGGTGCTGGAGCGGCTGGACAAGGCGGGAGCCGCCCGCTATGTCGTGACCGACATCACCAAGGACGGCACGATGCGCGGCCCCAACCTGGAGCTGCTGCGCGAGGTGTGTGCCCGCACCGACGCGCCGGTGATCGCCTCCGGTGGCGTCTCCACCCTCGACGACCTGCGTGCGTTGGCGGCGTTGGAACCGATCGGGGTGGAGGGCGTGATCGCGGGCAAGGCGCTCTACGCCGGGGCGTTCACCGTGGCCGAGGCGCTCGCCGTGCTGGCCCAGCCGTGACCAGGCAGGTTCGTCCAGCCGCGATCAGGCAGGCTGGCTCGGCCGTGACCAGGCAGGTTTGCCCAGCCACGACCGGATGGTGGTCGGCGCGGCCGGATAGGCTCGGCGCATGACAGTGGCGGTACGGGTGATTCCCTGCCTCGACGTGGACGCCGGTCGGGTGGTCAAGGGGGTCAACTTCGTCGACCTGCGTGACGCGGGTGATCCGGTCGAGCTGGCCGCCGCCTACGACCGGGCCGGCGCGGACGAGTTGACCTTCCTCGACGTGACCGCCTCCTCAGCCGGCCGGAGCACGATGCTCGACGTGGTACGCCGTACCGCCGAGTCGGTGTTCATCCCGCTGACAGTCGGTGGGGGAGTACGGCAGGTTGCCGATGTGGACACCCTGTTGCGGGCCGGTGCGGACAAGGTCGGCGTGAACACGGCCGCGATCGCCCGTCCGGAACTCATCACGGAGATCGCCGAACGGTTCGGCCGGCAGGTGCTGGTCCTCTCGCTCGACGTCCGGCGGGCCCCGCAGGGCACCACGGGCAGCGGGTTCGAGGTGACCACCCACGGTGGGCGCCGGGGCACCGGCCTGGACGCCGTGGACTGGGCGCATCGGGCCGCCGAGCTGGGCGCGGGGGAGATCCTGCTCAACTCGATGGACGCCGACGGCACGAAGGCCGGCTTCGACCTGGAGTTGATCCGGACGGTGCGCGAGGTGGTGGAGGTGCCGGTCATCGCCAGCGGCGGTGCCGGTGCCGTCGACGACTTTCCCCCGGCGGTCGCGGCCGGTGCCGACGCGGTGCTCGCGGCCAGCGTCTTCCACTTCGGCGAGTTGAGCATCGGCGAGGTCAAGGACGCGCTTCGCGCGGCTGGCCGCCCGGTCCGGGACAGCGTCACCGCCGGCTGAGCCCGGCTAGTGGGAGTCCGCCTCCGGGGAACGGCGGGGTCTCGGAATCACCTGGGCGGTGTATTCCTGCACCGCCCGGGCGTGGTCGTCCTCGGCTAGCGCCCAGTCCCCGCTGCCCGGCGCGTGCCGCCGGATGAGCACCCCGCGCATGGTCTCCACGGCGGCGGCGAGACCACCCTGTGGCCGGGTACGCCACAGGTGCTCCCCGGCCGGGGTGAGCTGGAACCAGCCGTCCGTCACACTGATCAGCCCCGCTCCGGCGAGCCGTTGGACCGCGATCTCCACCTCCTGCCGGGCGGGAATGGCCCGCCGGAGGTGGTCAGCGGTGGAGAGGACGTCGGCGAGCCGTACGCCCTCCGGTCGTCGGGTCGACGCCGACCGGCGGTGGCGACCCGCTCCGCCCGCGATGACCAGCGATACGAAGATCCAAGCGTCCGACAACCGCCATCCCTCGTCCCCCATGGCGAACATGATGCCGCGTGATCGGCTTCGAGGGAACCGGTGTATCCGGTGGATGCCTTCGGCCATGTCGTACCGACATTGACAACCCGGGTCTGTCGGTACACGGTGGACAGATGGTCGTGACGGGTCCTGTGCGCCACCACTCTCGACCGTGACCGGGAAGCCGGACGGGCCAGCCACCGTCGCTGTCGGTGGATACGCCGCACTGCTCGGCCGACCGGAGGGGCGTCGTCTCGCCCTGGCCGCGCTGGGGGCCCGGCTGCCCCAGGGCATGATCGGTATCTCGATTCTCTTCCTGCTGGCCGATCGGGCGGATGTCCGTGTCGCGGGCGCACTGGTGGCGGCGTACACCCTCGGTTTCGGCCTGGTCGCGCCCGTGAGCGGCCGACTGGTCGACCGGTTGGGAGCGCACCGGGTGATCCGGGTGGGCATGGCCGTGTTCCTGGTCACCGCCGGACTGTTGGTGCTGGCGGCGGTCCGGGACGCGCCGGTGCCCCTCACCGTGGCGTGCGCCGTGCTCGCCGGGGCCAGCATGCCGCCCCTCGGCCCCGCCGTACGGGCCCGCTGGCTCGGCCTGCCGGAGACGTACCGGCGCGTAGGGGTCGCCCTGGACGCCGTACTGCTCGACGTCTGCCTCATCGTGGGGCCGGTCGTCGCGTCGGCACTGGTTGCCGTCCGGCCGTACCTCGGGGTGCTGGCCATCGTGGTGATCACCGGGATCGGCGCGTACCTGCTGCTCTCGGTCCTTCGCGTCCTCCCCGCGCCGGCCGACGGCCCGGGCGACCAGCCGCGCCCGGGCTGGTGGGGACCGCTTCGCTCGGCGGCCTACCGGCGGCTGCTGGTGGTGATGCTCTTCGCGAGTTGCGCGATCGCCGCCGTGGCGGTGGGGCTGCCCGCCCTGGCCGGGGTCGCCGGTGCCCGGTGGGCCAGCGGCCCGCTGGTGGCGGCCTTCTCCGTCGGCAGCATCGTCGGCGGCCTGCTCTGGGGACGCTGGGGTCGGCGGTCCGGGGAGCCGGCTGCGGCCCGGCCCGGACTGACCAGGCTGCCGGTGGTGCTCGGCGCGCTGGTCCTCGCCCTGGCCGTCCTTCCGCTGGCCGGGGCCCGACCGCTGGTGCTGCTGGGGCTCGCGCCACTGGCCGGCCTTCCGGTCGCGGTCGTGCTGGCGACGCTGGCGATGGCCGCCGGGCAGCGTGCGCCCGCCGGCACCGCGATCGAGGCACAGTCCTGGCTGGTGTCGGCCAACACCCTCGGGTCGGCCACCGCCGCGCTGCTCACCACCGGCCTGCTCGGTCGGGGGCACCTCACCGCGACCCTGGTCGCGCCGGCCGGGCTCGCCCTCGTGGCGGCGCTGGTGGCGCTTGCCACGGGTGCGACAAATAGTGATCGTTGTAGATAGAGTGCGTCGATGGACCGCACTGAACTGGCGGAGTTGGCCCTCACCGAGGTCACCGCACTCGGCCCGGCGTTCGCCGACGTCCGGGCCGTCGCCGAGGATTCGGAGTCGATCGACGTACGCGACGACCGCGTCGAACGGGCCACCCGGACCGCGAGCCGGGGAGTCGGCGTACGGGTGCTCGTCGACGGCGCCTGGGGGTTCGCGGCCACGGCCGACGAGGACGGCGCGGCGGTACGGCGCACCGCCCGGCTCGCCGTGGAGATCGCCCGGGCGAGTGGCCGGGTGTCGGGCGCACCGGTCCGGTTGGACGACACCCCGCCGGCCTGCGGGACGTACACCACGCCGCACGTCGTGGACCCGCTGACGGTGCCGGTCGCGGAGAAGGCGGAATACCTCCTACGGGCCACGGAGGCGGCGCGCACGGTGGCCGGAGTGTCCTTCGTGGAGGGCACCACCGATGCCTGGCGGCGGCACACCGTCTACCGCTCGACCGAGGGTGCCGCCGTGGCGCAGACCGTGCTGCAGGTCGGGGGCGGCCTGGCGGCGTTCGCCGTCGGTGGTGGCGAGGTCCAGCGCCGGTCGTACCCGACGTCGTTCCGGGGGCAGTTCGTCACCGGCGGCTGGGAGGAGATACTGGCGCTCGACCTGCCCGGCCACGCCGCGTCGACCGCCCGGGAGGCGGTCGCCCTGCTGGCAGCCCCCGACCTGCCGGTCGGTGCGGCCACGACCGTCGTGCTCGACTCGTCGCAGCTCGCGATGCAGATCCACGAGTCGATCGGGCATCCGCTCGAACTCGACCGGATCCTCGGCATGGAGCGGGCGTACGCGGGCGGGTCGTTCGTCCGCCCTGACGACCGTGGTCGACTTCGGTACGCCGCACCGCTGGTCTCGGTCACCGCGGACGCCACCACTCGGAACGGGCTGGGCACCTTCGGGTACGACGACGAGGGGGTGCCGGCCGGTTCCGCCCCGATCATCGCCGACGGTTTGCTTGTCGGCTTCCTCACCAACCGGGAGACCGCCGCGTTGCTGGGTGGGATCTCGAACGGCACGGCCCGGGCGGACTCGTGGGGCAGCATCCCGCTCATCCGGATGAACAACGTCTCCCTGCATCCCGGGCCGGACGAGGACGTGGATCGGGCCGACATCGTGGCGGACACCCGGGCGGGTTTCCTGTTGAGTACGAACCGCTCATGGTCCATAGACGACCAGCGGACCAACTTCCAGTTCGGTTGCGAGGCGGCGTACGAGATCTCCCACGGCCAACTGGGCCGGCTGTATCGCAACCCCACCTACGCCGGCCGGACCATCGACTTTTGGCGGTCCTGTGACGCCCTCGGTGGGGCGCGGGACTGGCGGATCTGGAGTGTGCCGATCTGTGGCAAGGGTCAGCCGTCCCAGGTTGCCCGGGTGGCCCACGGGGCATCGACCGGGCGGTTCCGGGCCACGGTGGGGGTGCGATGAGCCGCTACGGCGCCGAGCGCCTCTTCGACCTGGCCGTACCCGTTTTGGGGACCGATGAAGCGGACGGGGTCGAGGTGGTCCTCACCCGGGACCGCACGGCGTTGACCCGGTTCGCGGACAGTCGGATCCACCAGAACACCGACCGGTCGGACGGCCAGGCCCGGGTACGGGTGGTGCGGGACGCGCCGGGTGGGGTCCGGGTGGGGGTCGCGTCGACCAACCGGCTGACCCCGGACGGGCTGCGCGAGGCGGCTCGCCAGGCGACGGCGATAGCCGCCGCCACCCGCCCCGCCCCGCACTTCGGCGGGCTGGCAGCGGGTGGCCTGGCGTACCCGAAGGCGGGCCGGGACGACCACGGGACGGCCGACTGCCCGCCGCAGCGCCGGGCGGACATCGTCGGCGACCTCCTCAGGGGACTTTCCGTCGGCGTCGCCGGGGCGGGCGTGGTGGAGACCACCGGTAGCGAGATGGCCGTGATGAACAGCCACGGCGTACGGGCGTACCACGTCGGCACCCGGGCGATGATCAACATCTTGGCCACCGGGGCGGACTCGGCCGGCTACGCCGAGGGGGTCGCCAGCGCGCTGGACGACCTGAACCCGGTCGTGCTGGCCCGCCGGGCGGATGACAAGGTACGACTCGGTGCCCGGCCCCGCGAGGTGCCGCCGGGAGACTATCCGGTGGTGCTCGAATCGGGGGCCACGGTGGTGCTGCTGCACCGGCTGGCGCAGGCGTTCGCCGGGCGGGCCGTACGCGACGGCAGTTCACCGTTGGCCGGGCGGGCGGGCCAACAGGTCTGCGCACCGTCGGTGACCCTGGTGGACGATCCGCTCTCCCCGCTGTTGCCCGGGTCACCGTTCGATGCCGAGGGGGTGCCGAGGCGGCGGACCACGTTGATCGAGCGCGGGGTGGCCGGGGAGCTGACCTACGACGCGGCGACCGCCCGAGCCGTGGGTGCGAAGCCCACCGGACACGCCCTACTGCCGCCGAACCCGCTCTCCGGCCAGCCCACTCACCTGCTGATGGACGGTGGCGACGCCGACTTGGCGGAGCTGGTCGGCGGCGTGGATCGGGGCCTCTACGTCACCCGGTTCCACTACACGAACCTCGTGCACCCGGTGCGTTCGACGGTGACCGGTACCACCCGGGACGGCACGTTCCTGATCGAGGATGGTCGGATCGTCGGTGGGGTCCGGAACCTGCGGTTCACCGAGTCGGTGCTGGCGGCGTTGACCGCCGTCGAGGCGGTCGGCCGGGACGGCGAAGTGGTCTACGAGCGCTTCTTCGGAGACGCGTACGCTCCGCCGTTGCGGCTCTCGTCGTTCCAGTTCACCTCGACCTCGACCCACTGACCCGGACGGGGTGCACCCGGATGGGGTGTCGCCGGGCTGACCCGGACGGGGTGTCGCCGGGCGAGCCATCGACCGGCCCGCCCGGCGATCCGGCACCGATCTGGTCAACCGATCCGGTTCCGTTGAGCGACCACGTCGCCGACAGCCACGGCGAACCGGCCGACCACCCAGGCCACCGCCCGGCAGTTCCGGTCGAACTCGGCCCGGTTGATGCTGGCCACCGTGTCGCAGGGCTGGTGGTAGCAGGGGTCGAACATCTCGCCGGCCAGCCCGCCGTACCGGGCCGCCTGCTCCGGGGACTTGGCCTGGTAGGTGCCGCCGTCCAGGCCACCGATCGGGATGCCGGCGTCGCGGAACGGCCAGTGGTCCGAACCGATGCTGTTGATGTCGGCCGTCTCGTAGCCCAGCCCTCGGCTGGCGTAGTAGCCGGTGAGCACCGCCTCCACCGCCCCGGAGCCGAGTGGTCCGGGCCCGCTGCCGGTGCCGGGATGGTCGCTGTCGTCCCCGTCGACGATGAACCGGCCGAAGTTCGGCGAGGCGATCAGCTCGTAGTTCAGGTAGAGGGTGATGTTCGCCCGCTGTTCGGGGGTGAGTTGCCGGAGGTAGTGGATCGAACCGACCTCGATCAGTTCCTCCGCACCCCACCAGGCGAACCGGACCTTGTTGCGGATCTGCCGTTGCCGGGGTGCGAGCTGGAGGGCGGTCTCCAGCAGGGCCCCGGCGGCTGCGGCGTTGTCGTTGATGCCCGGCGTCTCGGTGGTGCTGTCCAGGTGCGCACCCGCCATCACCACCCGGTCGGGGCGGCCTCCCTCGGTTTCGGCCAGGATGTTCTCGGTCACCACCTCGGCCGTGTGGGCGCGAAGCTCTAACCGCAGCCGTACGGTCCGCGCGGCACTGTCGGCCGCCAGCCGCTCGGCGTCCCGCTGGGAGACGTTGGCCAACGGGATGCTGATCGCGGCCGGGTCGAACAGGTACGCCCGGTAGATGTTGTCGGGCCGTACGGTTCGGACATAGAAGAGCATCGCCCGTGCCCCGAGGGCCACCGCCACCCGCTGCTGGGCGACGAACCCGCAGGAGGTCTGCGGCGCGACGACGATCGCGCCGTGCACCGGCAGGCCGGCGTAGTCGGCGGCCTCGCATCCCGGGGTCGGGTCCGGCAGGCCGTCCTGGATGGTCGGGGTCAGCACGACCGGGGCCTCGATGCCCGCCGCTGGGGTGGTGGGCGACCAGCGCATCAGCAGCACCCGGGGACCGGGGACATCGCGGTCGAGGCGTACCGCCCGCTCGATGTCCACCTGGTGCTCCTGGTAGGGCACTGCTTGTCGGGTCACCCGGTAGCCGGCCTGTCGCAGGGTACGCACCAGGTAGTCGGCGGACTGGGCGAAGCCGGGTGTCCCCGAGGCACGGTTGCCGCCGTGCGTGTCGGCGGCCCGTTGCCAGGCGGTCAGGTGGCGCAACGCCTGCTCCCCGGTCACCGCCTGTTCGAGCCGGTCGGCCAACCGGTACGGGTTCGCTGGCGGGTTCGACCCGGTGCCGGCCGGAAGCGCCAGGGTGAGGGTGAGCGTGGCGGCGGTCAGGACGGTCAGCTTCATCGGGCATCCTCCTCCTGCCGGATCGCGGTCCGGGTGTCCTGCGCCACTGTGGTGTCCTGCGTCGCTGTGGCGTCGCCGGTCGCCGGGACAGGAGCCCAGCCGAGGTCCCGGCCGGCGTATGCGGCGAGCTGGTCGGCGACGCTGGCGTTGGTCGGGACGGGACAGACCGGCGCGAACGGGGCATCGGTGCCCCGGGGGAGCGACCGCCCGCGCAGGATGTCCAGGCAGGAGCGGCACAGGTCGGGATCGAAGTCGGTGGGCTGTCCGGTCGCTCGGGCCAGATCCCAGCCGTGTACCAGGAGTTCGATCACCCGGGTCTGGAGCAGGTGAGTGCCGGGTTCGGTGCCGATCGGGGTGGCGTGCTCCGCGGCCAGGACGTCGTCGTCGGCGCAGATCTCGGTCAGCCGGGCCAGCGAGGAGCGAAAGGCGGCCACGTGGTCGGCACCGAGCAGCACCGTCTCCCGGTCGGGGACCGGCTGACCGGTCATGATCGCGATGAACCGGTGGTTGCCGTTGACGATGTGGTTGAGCAGCCCGCCGACGTCCCAGTCCGGGCATGGCGTGGGGTGGGTGAACTGGTCGGGGTCGACGGTGGCTATGAGCCGGTCGGCCAGGGCACCGGCCCGGCGGTGCAGCCGTCGAGGGGCCTGCTCCGGGTCGGCGTCCGGCTGCACGGAGGCGTGGGACATGGGTCTGCTCCCTTCGGATGACGTACGGCGTTCTCCGGTGACGCGTCGGTGGTGTCAGCCCGTCGCCCGGGTGACCGATGTGCCGGGGACCGACGTCCCGGTGACCGGCGTTTCGTCGGTGGCCCCGTCGGCGGTGGTCCGGGCGGCGACGTGCACGGTCGACGCGGCGAGCAGGAACGTGTCCGGACGGCGTAGCACCCCGTGCGCGCTGTCCGGGTCGAGTAGCCGGTCGAGCTGCCGGCGGTCGTCGGAATCGAGCCGGTCGTCGAGTAGGTCTCGTTGGCGGGTGAGCATGTCGTGTACGTGTTCCCGGGTCGCCGGGTCCAGCGGGGCCGGCAGGTCCACGAGGAACGTCCGGCTGCCGACCGGGGTGAGCCCGGCGACCGAGAGTAGACCCGGCCAGTCCTCGGCGACCGCGACGCTGCCGGCGAGGGCGTCTCGTCGGGCGGCGAACCAGTCCTCCATCAACGCGTCGAGCCGGGCCTGGAGACCGGGTCGTCCCGTGCCGGTGTCGCGGGGTAGGAACCGGGTGGGCAGACCCCCCTCGGCCACCGCCAGCAGACCGCCCGGCCGTAGGACGGCGGCGAGCCGGCCGAGGGCGGCCCGCTGATCGCCGAAGTGGTGCACCACACTGCTCGCCCAGATGAGGTCGGCTGCCGGTAGTTGATCGCCGGAGTCGCCCAGGTCGGCGCGGAGGGTGCCGATCCGGTCGGCGAGCCCGAGGCCACGAGCCCGGTTGGCGGCCCGGTCCAGCAGTTCGGGCTGGATGTCGACGGCGAGGACGCGGGCCGCGGGAAACGCCTGGGCCAGCAGGCAGGCGGTCACGCCGGGGCCGCTGCCGACATCCAGGATCGACCCGGTCGGTACGGCGGATGGGCCGGTGTCCGTCACCAGCTCGGGTGATCGGGCCACCACGAGTTCGCGTAGCCAGGCTGTCGCCTGCCGCTGCCACGGGCTGCGGATCTGGGCGAGCTGTTCGAGTTCCGTGGCCAGTGCGGACCAGTCGACCTGGTGCTTCTCCTGGTACGCGCCCACTCGGTGTCCTCCCAATCGATTGATAGAACTAGCGGCATCGATATTCGTTCGGATAGAACGTACAGGGTCGGATGCCGACGTGTCGGCTCAACCACCCACCCGGAGGGCCGTGTCTGATGTCGATGTCCGAACCGATGGCCAGGCCGGAGGATCCAGCGTCGTTCGCGGCGACGGCGGATGGGATCACCCTCGAAGCGCTGCGCCGCAAGCGGGGTGCGAAGTGGACGGAGTCGCCGCCGGACGCGATAGCCGCCTGGGTGGCCGACTCGGATTTGCCGCTCGCCCCGGTGGTGACCACGGCCATCCGCGCGGCCGTGGAGCGGGGTGACCTTGGCTATCCCCACGAGGACGGCGCGCCGGTACGGGCCTGGGCGGGTTGGTGCGAGCGCCGGTACGGCTGGACTCCGGACGTACGGCACGTCAGCCAGCACGGAAACGTCGTCGCGGCCCTGGCGGCCTGCATCGATCTGCTCACCGAGCCGGGCGAGCCGGTGGTGGTGCCGGTCCCGGCGTACCCGCCGTTCCTGCTGGCACCGGGGGACCTGGGGCGGACCGCGGTCCCCGTCCCACTGGTGACCGACGGTTCGGGGCGGCCCACCTTCGACCTCGACGCCATCGCTGCCGCGCTGCGGGCCGGGGCGCGACTCGTGCTGCTCTGCTCGCCGCACAACCCGACCGGGCGGTCCTGGTCGGTGCCGGAGCTGGAACAGTTGGCCGAGGTGGTGTTGCGTCACGATGGCTGGCTGGTCAGTGACGAGATATTCGCCGATGTGACGCTGCCCGGTGCGCGACACGTCCCCACGGCGTCCCTGGCGCACGAGGTGGCCGCCCGGACCGTCACGCTCGCCGCGGCGAGCAAGGCGTTCGGCATCGCCGGGTTGCGGTACGCGTTGGCCGCAGCGCCCGACCCGGAGCTGCACATGGCGATTCGGCACCGCCGACACGTGCGTGGCGCGACCCCCAGCGCACTCGGTGCCGTCGCGACCGAGGCGGCCTGGCGGGGCGGGGACGGTTGGCTGGACGCGGCCCTGGCGTACCTCGATGCCCGTCGGGCCGACCTGGCGGCGGCGTTGCCCAGCCTGACCGGGGTGCGCTGTCATCTGCCGGAGGCGACCTATCTGGCCTGGCTGGACCTGCGCGTGACGCCGTTCGCCATCGATCCGGCGGCGAAGCTGCTGGCCGCTGCCCGAGTGCACCTCTCCGAGGGGACACCGTTCGGCACCGCCGGCTTCACCCGGATGAACCTCGCCCTGCCCGGACCGGTGCTGGCCGAGGCCCTGGACCGACTGGCGGCCGCGTTCCGGTGACCGGGAGCAGACCCGGCCGGTCCTCGGTGACCGCGATGCTGCCGGTTGCCGGTTGGCCGCTCCGCGGGGACCCGGCCGGTTCAGCCGATGGTCGGCCCCAGCCGGCCTGGCTCAGCCGACGGCGACCTCGACCGGCAGGCTGGACAGCCCGCGGAGGGTGGGGTTCGGCTCGCGTACGACGTGCCCGGCGATCCGGATCGCCGGGGCGGCAGCGGCCAGGGCGGTGAACACCGCGCGGGCCTCGGCGAAGGCGAGCGCGGCACCGAGGCAGGCGTGGGTGCCCCGGCCGAATCCGAAGTGGGGATTCGGGTGCCGGGTCAGCACGAGTTCGTCGGGGTTGGGGAAGATCGCCGGATCCCGGTGGGCCGCGCCGAAGAGCACCACCACCCGGGCCCCGCGTGGGATCCGGCGGGTGCCCAGTCGGGTGTCGATGGTGGCCACCCGTTCCTGCGCCTGGAACGGGGTGTCGAAGCGGAGCAGTTCGTGCAGGGCGGTGGCCTGGCCACGCTCGGCGAGCCGGCCGAAGCCTGCCATCGCCCCCGGCGTACGGAGCAGGGCGTAGGCGGCGTTGCCGAGGAACCGTTGGCCGGTGTTGAGGCCGGCGAGCAGCACGGCCCGCAACGAGTTCATCAGCAGGTCGGTGCCGACTGTCGCCGCTGCGTCCCGGGACCGGAGGTAGCCGAGGATGCCGCTGTCGGGCTGGTGCTCGTACGCCTGCCGGATCAGCTCGCTCAATCGGGCCCGCGCCGCCAGGCCGGGTTGCTCCGTCTCTGGTGCGACGCCCGCCATCATGCTCCGCACGACCGCCCGCGACGCGTCCTGGAAGTCCTCCTGTTGTGACAGGTCGCCACCGAGGATCCGCGCGATCCCGTACGAGGTGACGGGGACCGTCAGGTCGGTGACCAGGTCTCCGGCACCGTGGTGCAGCAGGTCCTTGATTGCCCGGTCGGCGAACTGGCGCAGGTCCTCGCGAAGGGCCGGGATTCCCTGGGCGCGGAAGGCTTCGGTCAGCAGTTGGCGTACCGGTAGCTGGTCCGGTGGGTCGAGGGTCTGCACGGTGATCGTCTGTGGTTCCGCCGGGATGCCCGCCCGTCGGTAGTCGGCCGCGAACCCGGCGCTGTCCTCGATGACCCGCAGGCAGTCGTCGTACCGGCTGAGGACCCAGGACGCCAGTTGCTCGTGCCAGTGCACCGGATCGTCGGTCCGCAGCCGGTGGTATGTCGGATAGGGGTCCTCGATGAACTGTGGCGAAAGTGGGTCGAAGAGTTCTTCGGGCGTGGCGGCCGGGCTGCTGTCGCGACCGTTCGTGACCATCGGGGACTCCCTGCAATTGTCGAGCATATTCCGAAATGGTTCTTCGAAGTTATTCGGCGGCACCCAGTGATTGTCTCGTTAATTGCTGACGGATTGTCGACCGTGTTGGTGACGTGTTTCAACCCTAGGCGGTGCTCCCCGGTTTGGCGAGCTTGAGAGGGATGGGATCCATCGAAGATCTTCAAGGTTTGCGAGAAAGTAAATAGTTCGTTAACTGGTATGAACGGGGGCAAAAATACGGGCGTTAGGGTCGCGTCTCTCGTCTCCCTGTGGCACTGTCTCGACAAAGAGGCGAAACGGGATCGGCCCGGTTCGCCTCGTGTGGTGCTGGATGAAGGGGGGATTATCGTGCGTCACTACTACTGATTAGTTGGGTCACGCTATCGTCGTTGGCGAATTTGTCGGTGCGCTGACAGTGGCGACTCAGGCGATGATTTGCCAGCGTCCTGAAACGGGAAGGGGGCGTTTCTCATGCGCCACTACTACTGATCTGACCAGTCGCGCCGCCGCCGCCGGTGATGCCGGCGGCGGCGGCGCCCCCTCGCCAATGCCAGCCCAGACAGGAAGGAGCGGTCCAGATGTCCCGGCCCCCCTTGTTTCCCGAGACCCTCGCCGGCGAGGCGTCCGCCGTACGACTCGCGATGGAGTTCGATGCCGAGCCACTGGCGGCAGAGCTACGGTCCCTGGAGCAGCAACCCTGGCGACACCAGCGGCCGTACTCCGCGGGGCAGGTGGGAAAGCCGATCGCCCAGGGCTGGACCTGCTTTCCGCTACACAGTCCCGGTGGTCTACTGGAACGCACCGACCCGGGCGGCCCGGCGCTGGTGCCGTTCGCCGACACCCCGGCGTTGTCGGCGTTGCCGGCGATGGCGAAGGTGCTCCGGGAACTGCCCTGTGAACTGCGGAGCGCCCGCCTGCTCGCGCTCGACGCGGGAGCGGAGCTGGCCGAGCACCGCGACGAGTTCATCGGGTTCGGCTACGGCCAGCTGCGGCTGCACATCCCCATCGTCACCAACCCGGGCGCGCGGCTGTTCATCGAAGGCTATGAGCACAATTGGAAGCCGGGTGAGCTGTGGTACGCCAACTTCGCCCTGCCGCACTTCCTGCGCAACGACGGTGCCCAGCGACGGGTGCACCTGGTGGTCGACTGCATGCTGAACGACGCACTGCTCGCCCTCTTCCCCGGTTGGTTCCGGGATCGGGTGGGTGCCCTGGCCTATGTCAGCAACCGGCCGAGAACGACGCCCGCCCCGCTGCCGGCGCTGTCGGAGTTCCTGCTGCCGGCACCGTTGGACACCGACCTGCTCGCCCATCTACCCGAGACGGGGCACGACGACGGACCGGGTCGAAGCAGCGCCACGTGCCACGACGGCGTACCCCGACCGGCGGCCGGGGTGGCGGACTCGACCGGGGAGCCGATCGACCGGGCGCAGGCGTGGTTGGAGCGGAAGCCAGAGGGGCTTGTCCTACGGACCGCTGGTGGCGCGCAGACCGCGCTGGTGCCGATCGGAGCCTACGAGTATCGCTTCGAAGGCTGGACCGACGAACGGACCATCGACCTCGGGCAGCTACCCGACCGGGTGGTGTTGCACGACCGGCGGAACTGGTGGCACCGGACCTGGAGTTGCCCGGTGCGCTCCACCGCCTGACCGGCTGCTGATCGGGTTGGCCACCGCCTGACCGGCCGCTGATCGGGTCAGCCGATCGGGCGCTTCAGGTGGTAGCGGTGCACCTCGGTGGTGCCCTGGAGGTTGTTGACGTCCTCCTGTGCCGACACCAGCTCCCAGCCCTCGGCGCCGACCCGGTTGAGGTGGGCGATCGCGGTGTCGCCGTAGTCGGAGACGTCCCGCCGGTGCCCGTCCGGGCCGTACCAGTAGTAGGACAGCCCCCACCCCTGCCCCTGAGCGTGCCGACGCCGGACCAGCAATGCGTACTCCCACTTAACCATCGGTCCATTATGGCGGTAGCCGGCTGGTTACCGAAACAGACGCTTGCTTTCGTAGACCGGATGGTCCGGCTCGGCCACGACCGTACACAGCCGACGTTTCACACTGGTTCGGCGACGGCGGTGGGGCCGGTCCCCGGCTTGCCGGAGCGGTTTGCGGGGACGGTGCGGGGCGCAACGGTGAACAACGGGATGAAGACGTGGGCGAGCGGGCCGATGGCGAGCGCGTACGCCACCGTGCCGATGCCGAAGGTGCCACCGAGCAGCCAGCCCACCGCCAGTACGGTCACCTCGATGACGGTCCGCACCAGCCGGATGGAGCGCCCCGGCCGCCGGGCCACGTAGCCAGTCATCAGCCCGTCCCGGGGGCCGGGGCCGAGGCGGGCACCGAGGTAGAGGCCGGTAGCCATCCCGTTGAGCACGATGCCGGCGGCCAGGAAGCCGATCCGGGCCGCCACCGGTGTCACGGTGGGCAGCAGGGCCAGGGCTCCGTCGACGACCAGGCCGATGACCACCACGTTGCTGACCGTGCCGACTCCGGGGCGTTGCCGCAGCGGGATCCACAACAGCAGTACGAGCGCCCCCACGACGATGGTGGTCACGCCCATGGACAGTCCGGTCCGGTGGGCCAGTCCCTGGTGGAACACGTCCCAGGGGTTGAGGCCGAGGGTCGATTCGATCGTCAGCGCCATGCTGGTCCCGTAGAGCAGCAGCCCGAGGTAGAGCTGAGCGAGGCGGCGTATCAGGCGTTGATTGCCAATCGTGGTCACACGTGCCACCCTAAAAGCCAATTGTCGTGGGGAAAGAGCCAATATTCGGAGCGTGGCATGACATCGCTGGTCCGTGGGCCACAATTGGCTCGGCTTCTCGGGCAGTGGCATGCCCTGCCGGGGCGGCGCCGGAACCCCGACTACCGTGCGCTCGCCGACGCGGTACGCGGTCTGCTCGCCGACGGGCGGCTGCCGCTGGGCGTACGACTGCCCGCCGAGCGGGAGCTCGCCGAGGCGCTGGGCATCAGTCGTACCACCGTCAGCGCCGCCTACCGGGAGCTTCGGGACAGCGGCCACCTGCACAGCCGGCGGGGCGCGGGCAGCTGGACCAGGCTGCCCGGGGGGCACCGGGTCGCCAGTTCCGGCCTGTGGACCCCGCAGGACCAACTCGACATGATCGATCTCGGTTACGCGTCGATGGCCGCCCCGGCCGAACTCCTACCGGCCGCCCACGCCGCCGCCGAAGACCTGCCGCGTTACCTCGGCGGGGCCGGCTACCACCCCATCGGGATCGTGGAACTGCGCGAGGCGGTCGCCCAGTGGTACACCGCTCGGGGGGTGGCCACCAGTCCCGAGCAGATCATGGTCACCAACGGCACCCAGCACGCCTTCGACCTGGTGGTGCGGCTGCTTCTGCCGCCTGGCGGCAGCGTCCTGGTCGAATCGCCGACCTATCACAACGCGTTGGCCGCGCTCGCCGCCCGTCGGGCCCGCATCGCCACGCACGGGCTGCTCATCGAGGGGCCGGGCTGGGACGCCGAGCTGCTACTCGGCAGCCTCCGGCAGATTCGCCCCCGACTGGCCTACCTGATTCCGGAGTTCCAGAACCCCAGCGGACACCTGATGTCGGCCCCACTACGAGAGCAGCTGGTCGCCACCGCCCACGCCACCGGCACCGACCTCGTCATCGACGAGTCCTTCGTCGAACTCGCCCTGGACGGCACCGTCGTACCGCCGCCGGTGGCCGCCTTCGACCGGCACTCCCGGGTCATCTCCATCGGCGGGATGAGCAAGCCCTACTGGGGTGGCCTGCGGATCGGGTGGATCCGCGCCTCCGCGCCCCAGGTGCAGCGGCTGGCCGCCGCTCGGGTCGGGGTCGACATGGCCAGCCCGGTGCTCGACCAACTGCTCGCCGTACATCTGCTCGCCGACGCCGACACGATCGTGGCGGCCCGCCGGGCGCAACTGACCATCCAGCGGGACGCGCTGCTGGCGGCGCTGGCCGAGCTGCTGCCGGAATGGCGGGTTCGGGTGCCCAGCGGCGGCGTGATCCTCTGGGTGGAGCTGGACGGACCGATTTCCAGCGCGCTGGCGCGGGCCGCCGAGGAGGTGGGTGTACGCCTCGCCCCCGGCCCCCGGTTCGGCCTGGACGGGACGCTCGAACGGTTCCTCCGGTTGCCGTTCACCTTGGCCCCCGACGACCTGGTCGACGCGGTACGACGCATCGCGGCGGTCCGCTACGGCCTCGACCACGCCCCGCGTCCACAGTGGATGGACTCAGCCGTGATCGCATGATGGGGGGCGGCCCCTACGCCGACGGCTATTCATGCCATTCTCGGACTATATGCCAGAAGCTCACCGCCGCCGTCACGTCGGTTGACACAATCCCCGAGTGGGGGATCAGGGACCGCGCTGGTCACACCGAATCCAGCCGGGGGCGCCCGGGTTACGGGTGACCCGGTTGGAACTCTTCTACGACCTGGTCTTCGTCTTCGCGTTCCTCAACGTCACCGCGCTGACCTCCGAGGAGATGACCTCGGGCGCGTTGCTGAGCGGGTTGGTGGTGCTGGCCCTGCTCTGGTGGTGCTGGACCGGGTTCGCCACCGTCGGCAACGCGGTTCGGGCCGACCAGGGGCTGGTCCCGTTGGCGGGGCTGGCCAGTACGGCCGCCATCCTGGTGCTGGGGCTGAGCATCCCGGAGGCGTTCATCGACGAGCCGGGCGGGCTACCCGGCCCGCTGGTCTTCGCATCCTGCTACTTCCTGGTTCGAGTCTTGCAGGTGCTGGTCTTCTGGTCGGTCGTGCGCGGTTCGTCGGAGCTGCGTCGGCGCTGGCTGCTGCTCGCCCTCCCGGTGTGGATCAGCACCATCCTGATCCTGGTCGCCGCGCTGCTACCACCGCGAATCTTCGAGGGTGCCGCCGTGTCCGGGGTGCGGTTCGGCCTGTGGGTGGTGGCGCTCCTCGTCGAGTACGGCGTGGGTGCGGCGGTGTGGCGCTCCGGCTGGACCCTGAGGTCGGCGGGACACTGGTCGGAGCGGCACGCGTTGATCGTGCTGGTCGCGTTGGGCGAGTCGGTCATCTCGCTCGGCACCGGGCCGAACCTGCGTCCGGGACTGCCGCTGACCTGGGAGATCCTGGTGGCGACGATGCTCGGGGTGGCGGTGATCGCGGCGCTGTGGTGGGCGTACTTCGACACCCTCGCGCTCGCGGTCGAGCAGTGCCTGCACCAGACGCAGGGGCCGAAGCGGGTGTCACTGGCCCGGGACGCGTACACCTACCTGCACCTTCCGCTTATCGCCGGGATCATCATGTTCGCCCTCGGGCTCAAGCGGATCCTCGCCGAGATAGCCGATCCCGCCCTGTCGGACTGGGCGGACACGGTCGACCAGGCCGACCTCTACGTCCTCTACGGCGGGGTGGTCCTCTACGAACTCGCGTTGAACGCGATCTCGCTGCGGGCGTTCCGTACCATTCGACTCTCCCCGGCGGGGGCGGCCACCATGCTGCTGCTGTTGACCCCGCTGGCCGTCCAGATGCCCGCGCTCATCGCGTTGGGGCTGTTGGTGATCGTCTCGGTCAGCCTGGTGACGTTGAAGGTGCTCCGGCCCGCCCAGTCCCGCCGCGAGGTACGGGAGGCGGCACTGAGTGAGCAGATCGCACTGGAGGCGGAGGAGACGCGGTGGCGAGCCCGGCATCGACGTGAGTGACGGGGGTCGGGTGTTGGGCCGTACGCGTCGTCCCGCGGCGGGTGGCCCGGGTGATCGTCGGGCCCCACCGGGTCGTCAGGTCCGGCGGCCGTCGCCCGGGGGCTCTGGGCCACGACCGCCGTGGACCCCGACGTCAGATCTTGGCGACCGTACCGTCGTACATTCCGTCGATCTCGCTGGCGAAGTTGGTCTCCACCACCCGGCGCTTGATCTTCAACGAGGGGGTCATCTCGCCATCCTCGATGGTCAGGTCGCGGGGCAGGATGGTCACCTTCTTGATGGTCTCCCAGCGGTTGAGCCTGGCGTTGAGTTCCTCGACGGAACCCTCCACCATCGCCCGTGCCTCGGCCGAGGCGACGATCTCGGCGTACCCCTTGTCGGCCAGCGGGCCCTCGGCGGCCCACGCGGTGATCGCCTCGGGGTCGAGGGTGACCAGCATGGTGCAGTAGTTGCGGGCCTGGCCGATCACCACCGCCTGGGAGACGTACGGGCACAGCGCCTTGAACATGCCCTCGATGTGCGAGGGGGCGATGTACTTGCCACCCGAGGTCTTGACCAGGTCCTTCTTCCGGTCGGTGATCTTCAGATAGCCGTCGGTGTCGAGTTCGCCGATGTCGCCGGTGCGGAAGAACCCGTCCTCGGTGAACGCTGCGGCGGTGTCCTCCGGCAGGTTGTGGTAGCCCCGCATCACCGGAGCGCCCCGCAGCAGCACCTCGCCGTCGGTGTCGATCCGGCACTCCAGGTCGCCCAGTGCCTGACCCACGGTGCCGATGCGGAGCGCGCCCGGGCGGTTGACGAAGTTGCCGGCGCTGCTCTCGGTCAGGCCGTAGCCCTCGGAGATCGGCAGGTTGGCTGCGGCGAAGAAGGTGGCGATGTCCTTGCTCAGCGGGGCGGAGCCGGAGACCAGCACCCGGATACGTCCCCCGAGCTTCGTTTGGATCTTGCTGAAGACCAGCTTCTCGGCCAGGCCGTAGCGCAACCGCAGTCCGCCCGGGACCGGCTTGCCCGTCTGCTCCAGGGCCACCTTCTCCTTGCCGGTCCGCACCGCCCAGTTGAAGATCTTGGCCTTCAGGCCACCGCCGACCAGCGCCGTGGTGACGGACTTGTTGTAGACCTTCTCGAAGATCCGGGGAGCGCCGCACATCAACGTCGGCTTGACCACCCCGAGCATGTCGACCAGCTTGTCGATGCGACCGTCGACGTAGGTGGGCAGGCCGACGTGGATCACGCCGCAGAGCAGCGTCTTACCGAAGGAGTGCGACAGCGGCAGCCACAGGTACTGCAGGTCCTCCGGCAGGAGGAGACCGAGCTCGGCCTGGGCGACCCCCTCCCAGCACCAGCCGGCGTGCAGCAGTTCGACGCCCTTGGGGCGGCCGGTCGTGCCGGAGGTGTAGATCAGGGTGGCGATGTGGTCCGGTTTGATCTCCGCCACGATCCGTTCGACCAGGTCGGGGTCGCCGGCCAGGGCCTCGGTGCCGCGCTGCTCCAGTTCGGCGAGGGTGAGCTGGGGCGGGCTGGCCGCCGGGTCCGCCGTACCGTCGATCACGACGACGTGGGTCAGCGCGGGCAGGTCGGTGCCGGTGACCTTGCTGGCCTGGGCGGCGTTCTCCGCGATCAGGACCCGGGAGCCGGAGTCGGCGATGATGTAGGTCGTGCCCTCCGGTTCGGTCGTCGGGTAGACCGTGGTGGTCGCCCCGCCCGCGCACATGATGCCGAGGTCGGCGATGACCCATTCGAGCCGGGTGTTGGCCAGGATCGCCACCCGGTCCTCCGTGCCGACACCCAGGCCGTGTAGGCCGGCGGCGATCGCCTTGGCCCGCTCGCCGACCTGCCGCCAGGTCAACCAGACCGGACCGGAGTCGTCGGGCGCGGGATGGCCAAAGGCGTCGCCATCGGGGGAGGCCGCGACCCGTTTCAGGAACATGTCGGGGATGGAACGGTAAGGAACTTCGAGAGCCATCGCTTAGTCCGCCTTCAGGGGGTGCGCGTGACCGGCGTCACGTGAACTTGCGGTTACCGAAGAGTATTGCCTGCGGTGTGACCTCGGCTAGTCCTCGATTCGGCGGCGATGCCCACCGTTGTCGACAATCGAACGAGGTGGCTCGACCAGCGTGGTGGAGCAAACCTCACCGACCGGACGTGGGATACGGAACACGGGACCGGACGTGGGATACGGAACACCGGGCCGGCCGCCGGGAGCGGGGACACCGCCTCGGCGACCGGCCCGGGGTCCGGATCGGTCCGGCTCAGTCACATGATCCGTCGTCGTCCGGGGAGTCCTGGTCCGCCCCGACGACCGCACCCGTGACACGGTCGACGTCCACCTCATGGCAGACCCCGCTCTTGGCGATCTCCACATCCCACACGGCACGGCCGTGCTCGTGGTCCAGCTCCACCTCGACGAGCCGGCCGCCGCCGACGTACCCGCGCGCGATCTCGACGGCCTGCCGAGCGGTGACGCCGCTCGCCGTGGTGACGGTGGCCGACGACGACGCACCGGGTGTCGCAAGGGCGGCCCCGACCGGCGTACCGACCACCACGGCGGTGAGTGTGCCGCCGACGAGCAGCAGCAGACTTCTGCGAGCCATGATGAACCTCCATGGGTTGTTCCGACTACTGATAGGAGGTTCGCCCGATCGGAGATAGTGCCGTGCTGTGCGAGTGCTAAGCGGAGGTAAAGGCGGCCGGGCTCCCCGGTGTCGCCCGATCCGCCGGCGGTCCCAGTTCCAGGGACACCCGCGCCCCACCGAGCGGCCCGGTCGACAGACAGAGCCGACCACCGCTGGCCTGTGCGGCCCGATGGGCGATGTCCAGGCCCAGACCGGTGGAACCGGCGGAGCTGATCCCACGGATGACCGGGGTCATCGAAGCGGGGACCCCACCGGACTGTCGCGGGACCTCCGGTACCCCCGGTAGACCCGGACCCGCGTCGGCCACGGTGAGCTGGGCACCACCACCGGGCCTTGGCCGTAGGGTGACGGCGAATGCGGTGCCCTCCGGCGTGTGGGCGAACACGTTGCCCAGCAGCGCGTCCACCGCCGCGCCGAGATCGTCGGCGGGTACCCGTACCGGCAGCGGCTCCGTCACGAGGTCGAGGGTGACCGTGCGGCCGGTGTCCTCGGACAGCACCGACCAGAACGCCACCCGGTCCCGGACCACGAGTGTCGCGTCGCAGACCCGGGCAGCGTCGCCGGTACTGCGGCGGCGGCCCTGCTGGATCAGGCTGGTCACCGCCCGCTCCAGATCGTCCACCCGCGCGGTGATCCGCGCGGCGTCGGCCGGATCGGCCAGCGACTCGGCCTCCAGCCGCAACGAGGTCAACGGGGTACGCAACCGGTGGGACAGGTCGGCGACCTGCTCACGTTCGTCCCGGAGCAGTTCCTGGATTCGGCTGGCGAGGTGGTTGAGCGCCCCCGCCACCCGGCGCAACTCCGGTGGCCCGGCCGGCCGGGCCCGCGCGGTCAACTCCGCCCGGGCCAACCGGTGGGAGACCGACGACAGCTCGGCGATCGGCGCGACCAGGTTACGGGCCAGCCGGTCGGCGACGAAGAGGCCGAGTAACAGAAGGGTGACACCCAGGGCGGCGAGCACCAGCCAGGATCGATTGACGCCCTGGGTCAGCTCGGCCCGGGAGACGAAGGTGCGGATGACCACCGTTCCGTCCGGTCGGCCCTGCACGGCCACCACGACCTCGTAGCCGTCCGGCCGGTCCACCGTGAGACTGTGTCCCCTGACGGCCAGCTCGACGGCGTCGGTACGTGGTGCCGGCGAACCGAGCACCGAGCCGTCCGGCAGGAAGACGGTGACCGGCCGGTGCGAGGTGGCCGCCAGCTGCTCGGCGCTGAGTCGCAGGGCGGCCGGCTCGGCGGTGCCGACCAGCGAGACGAGGCTCTGCACGTCGGCGCTGGCGGCGACGACCGCCCGATCGCGGGCCACGGTGCGCAGCAGCACCGCCAGCGGCACCAGGAAGGCGAGCAGCACCAGGCACATGGTGGCCGCGACGAGCAGGGACAGTCGGGCTCTCACCGCGGGTCCGGGAGCGTCCCGAACCGGACCCCGACGCCGCGCACGGTATGCAGATAGCGGGGTTCCTGCGCGGTCTCGCCCAGCTTGCGGCGCAGCCAGGACAGGTGCACGTCCACCGTCTTGTCGGCACCGCCGTACGGCACTCGCCACACCTCGGTCAGCAGTTCCCGTTTGGTGACCACCTGTCCGGCCCGGCTGGCGAGGTGGTGCAACAGGTCGAACTCGCGGGGCGTGAGGTCGAGCGGCACCTCACCCAGGCTGGCCGTACGGGCCGCCGGGTCGATCCGCAACCCATCGACCACGATCACCTCGGCTCGGTCCGGCCGGCCGGGACCCCGGCGCAGCACCGCGCGAATCCGCGCATCGAGCTGGGTGGCGGTGAACGGCTTGACCACATAGTCGTCCGCGCCCGCATCCAGCCCTCGGACGATCTCCGCGTCGTCGTCCCGGGCGGTCACGATGATCACTGGCGTCCGGTTGACCGCCCGCAGCATCCGCAGCAGTTCCAGACCATCCAGATCGGGCAGCCCGAGATCGAGGATCACCAGTTCGGGGCGCTCGTCGAGGATGGTCTGCAAGCCACTCATCGCGGTGTAGGCGGTGGCCACGGCGTGCCCCCGGTCCTTCAGGGCGCGGATCAGCGGCGTCCGGATCGCCGGGTCGTCTTCGATCAGTAGCAGCCGGGCCACCGAATCACGGTAGCCCGACGGGTCACCGGCGTACGGTAACCCGGCCGTCGAAGCAGGTCGATGTCGCCGCCTCCCCGGCGCCCCCGTCGACCGGGCACCGGGCATAGTTCGAGGGTATGAACCGCCGATTCCTGCTCGCGGTGGCGGGGTGGCTGGTCGCCGCGGGGGCGGCCACGGCCACTGGCCTGGCGGCCGTACACGTCATCGGACCTGGCATCACCGGCCCGGTGGGTGAGGTGGTCAGCGAGGCGGCGGTGGCCCGATCCCTGGCCGCCGCCCCGCCGCCCGCGACGGCCGTGCCGACCGGCGTACCCGGGCCGCCGACGCGGCCCGGGGCCGGACCGACCGATGATCCGAACTCGGACCGGGTGATGTCGACCCCTGGCGGGACGGTGGTGGCCCGGTGCCTGGAGGGCGAGGTGCTGCTGGTGTCCTGGGCACCGGCGCAGGGCTACGGCATCAAGGAGGTCGACCGGGAACCGGACGCCCACGTCCAGGTGACGTTCGAGGGCGTGGCGGGCCAGGTCGAGGTGGACCTGAGCTGCGTGGCCGGTAGGCCGGCGGCCTCCTGGGACTGACCCGCCACCCGGCAGCGATCTCGCGCGTCCCCGTCCAGCCGAAGGCGTGACCTCGCGCGTACTGTCTCGCCGGAACGGCGCGACCGCTCAGTGGTAGCGGCTGGCACCCATCGACCAGTCGTAGGTGCCCCGGATCCAACAGCGGCGGGCGGTGGCGAACCGGACCACCTCGGGGTCGTCGCCGGCCAGCACCTCCGCCTCCAGTCGGAGGTACGTCGCGAGGCCACTGTTGAACCGGTCGACCGTCTCGGCCAGCGCGGACCGTTCGTCCTTACCGGTTTCCCTCGCGATCGCGTTGGTCAGGTTGTGGCCGGTGGATTCGAGCCGCCGCTCCTTGTCGTAGGAGAACGCGTCGTTGCACCAACAGACGAGGTCCGCAGCCAGCGCGTCCAGAGCGGAGAGCACCGGGTCGGCGAGCCGCTCGGCGGTGGGCAGCGCCCCGTGGGCGATGTCGGTGAGGGTGAAGCTGGGGTATACGGCTCCGGTGTGCCGACGCATCTGGACGTATTCGGCGACGGCCGGCACCCGCTGATGTTGCCGGTTGGCCGCCTCCCAGAGCAGGGCCAGCAGATAGTCCCGCAGTTGCCGGGTGAAGCGCAGCAGCAACCTCGGGTGGCCGAGCCGCCGTACCCGCCGGCAGAGGTCGTGAAGCGCCGTCGCGGCCGGCTCGGCGGTCGTCACCGCCCGGGCCGGGGCATCGCCACCGAGCCGATCGAGCACGTCGAGCAGTCGGGCAACGGCCGGCGACAGTCGGGTAGGGTCCGCGCCCAGCCCGTCATCGTCACAGTTGTCGTCGAAGGCGAAGAGCCAGGTGACGAGATCGGTGAGCAACGCGAGCTGCTCCGGCTCGGCGTCGGGGCAGGCCCGTCCGGCCAGGTCGGCGGCGTTCGCCCGGCCGAGTCGGGTCGCCGCGTCCGGACCGGTCACCAGGCCGAACTCGGCTGCCCACCGAGCGGACCGTGCGCCGACCTCGCCGGCGTACGGGTTCACCTGCGGCACGAACGGTGGCCCGATGAGTGTCGTGGCGACGAGCGTGCGCATGTGCCTCCTCTCGCCCGGGGACGTCCGCGCCCGCCAACGTCCACTTTGAACTTTGGTGAACCCTAGCCCGTACAACGAGAAATCGGCATGGTCGTCCCGCCCGATGGCCGGCTCACGACCAACGGGAGGCGAGGTCGAGCGGCATCGGACCGGTGCGGGTCCTCAGACTCCGAACCGCGCGGTACGCAGCCGGTCGGCCAGCGCGGCCGGTCCGACCAGCTGTACCCGAGCCACCCGCTGTCGTCCGAACAGGAAGAGGGCCAGTTCGCCGGGTGGGCCGACCAGCCGTACCGGCTCGCCACCCGCGCCGGTCGACAACTCACCCCGACCCGGTGCCTGGACGAGCACGCTGGCCGGGAACCGGCGCAGAGTGAGCCGGGCCAGTGGCGATGTCCGCTTCCACAGTGCGGCCGTCAGGCCGGGGGTCAGGTCGCGGGGATGCCACTGCGGCTGGGCCCGCCGGAGGTCCTCATGGTGGATGAAGAACTCCATGAGGTTGGTGAGCTCGTCGAGAAGCGGATTGCTCACCGGACTCCACCACGGTGGGCGGCGGATCTCGTCGACGAGTTGTGCGAAGGGTCGCCTGGCCACCGCCTGTTGGACGCGTTCGGTGCGCCTCCGCAGCGGTTTGAGCAGGATGCCGCCGGCGGCGTCCGGCCGGCGTTCCCGGACCACGAGATGCGCGGCGAGGTCTCGCGCCAGCCAGCCCTCGTTGATGGTCGGGGCGTCCGGGCCGAGGGTGAGCAGGAGAGCGGCGAGTGACTGGCGTTCCGATTGCGCGTACCTCGGCATGACTCCGATCGTAGGCCGACCGTCGCCGATCGGCCTGGCGGCGGTGATGAGCAGACGTCCGAACGGTCCGGCAGGGGCGGTTAGCGGGGCGGCGGCCGATCGGCCCGGTCGGAGCCGCGCCGGTCCTGTGACCACCCCGACATAATCGATACCAGGTAGTCGTCGGTGCCCGGTTCGGTAAGGATGAGGGGGACGATCTGAGGCTTACGGCGGGGGAGAGCGTGGCGATCAGTACGAAGCGGGATGTGCTCGTCCGGGGGATGCGGATTCTCGGTCGGGCGATCCGTGAGGAGCCGCGCATCTTCGCGGTCGGGGTGACCGGTAGCGTCGTCTTCGGGCTGATGATCATCGCCAGCGCGTACGTGGTCGGCGCAGTGGTCGGCGAGGTGGCGGTACCGGCGATCGCCAAGGGAGAGGTCGATGTCGGGATTCTCGCCCTCGGTGCCGGGGCGCTGATCGCGGTCAGCCTGGTCAAGGTGGCCGGCATCTTCGGCCGGCGGCTCGGTGCCGGATTCATGCAGTACCGGCTGCAAGCCACCTACCGGCAGCGGGTCACCCGGCGCTATCTGGACCTGCCCCTGTCCTGGCACCACCGACACGCCACCGGCACCCTGCTCTCCAACGCCAACTCCGACGTGGAGGCGGCCTGGTATCCGATCGCGCCCCTGCCCTTCGCGGTGGGCACGGTGGTGATGCTCGCCGCCGCCATCGGCTCGCTGTTCGCCACCGACTGGGCGCTCGCCCTCGTCGGGCTGGCGATCTTCCCGGCGTTGTTCACCCTCAACGTCGTCTACTCGCGGCGGATGGCCCCCCGACAGACCCGGGCCCAGCAGCTCCGGGCGGAGGTCAGCGCCATCGCCCACGAGAGCTTCGACGGTGCCCTGGTGGTCAAGACGATGGGCCGTGAGGAACGGGAGACCGCCCGGTTCACCGCCCGGGTCGACGAGCTGCGGGACGCGTTGATCGCGGTCGGTCGACTGCGCGGCGTCTTCGACCCGATGCTGGAGACCCTGCCCAGCCTCGGCACCCTGGCCATCCTGGTGGTTGGCGGCATCCGGCTCCGGCAGGACGCGATCACCGTCACCGAGCTGATCAGCGTGGCCTTCCTGTTCACCGTGCTCGCCTTCCCGGTCCGGGCGATCGGTTGGGTGCTCGCCGAACTGCCGCGCAGCGTCGCCGGCTGGGACCGCCTACAGGCCGTGCTCACCGCCACCGGCGGGATGCCGTACGGCGACCGCAGCCTGGACAAGCCAGTGGACGCACCGGCGGAACTCGCCTTCGACCAGGTCGGCTTCGGCTACCAGCCCGCCGACCCCGACGTGCCGAGCACGCCGGTGCTCCATGACGTCTCGTTCAGCGTGCCGGCCGGCCGTACCGTGGCCCTGGTCGGTCCCACCGGCTCCGGCAAGTCGACAATCGCGTCGCTGGCCGTCCGGCTGGTCGACCCCGTGGCCGGCTCGGTGACCCTCGACGGGGTGGACGTCCGGTCGCTGACCGCCGACTCGCTCGCCGGCAACGGCGCCCTGGTGGCACAGGTGCCGTTCGTCTTCGACGACACCGTCCGGGCCAACATCACCCTGGACCGGTCGGGGATCACCGACGACGACGTCTGGGCCGCGTTGCGGCTGGCCGAGGCGGCCGGGTTCGTCGCCGCGCTGCCCGACGGGCTGGACACCATGGTCGGAGAGCGGGGCACCTCACTCTCCGGTGGGCAGCGGCAACGGCTCACCCTGGCCCGAGCCCTGGCCGGCGGGCCCCGGTTGCTGGTGCTCGACGACGCCACCAGCGCCGTTGACCCGAGGGTGGAGGCGGCGATCCTGGCCGCGCTGCGCGCCGGTGAGGACGATGCCCCGGCCGCGTCCATCCTTGTGGTGGCCTACCGGCGGGCCACCATCGCGCTCGCCGACGAGGTGGTCTACGTCGAGCGGGGCCGGGTCGTGGCCCGAGGTACGCACCAGGGACTGCTGGCCTCCGTCCCCGGCTACGCCGACCTGGTCACCGCCTACGAGAAGGCCGAAGCCGAACGGGAGCGGGAGAACCCACGCCCGACCGACGAGATCATGGTGGAGCAGTGAGCGCGGCGGTGGAGACGACGGAACCGGTGGAGAGCACCTGGCGGACCCTGCGCCGAGGACTGGCGCTCTCGCCCGAACTGCGGGTGGGGCTGGCCGGCACCCTTGCGTTGGCCGTGGTGTCGATGGTCGGGCGGGCAGCCGTACCGGTGGCGGTCCAACAGGGCATCGACCGGGGCCTGACCGTGCCCGGCGGCCCGGACCTCGGTGTGGTCGGTGCGGTGGTGGCCTTCACCGCCGCCATCCTGGTGGTGACCACGCTCTGCGGCTATCTGATGATGCGACGACTCTTCACGGTCAGTGAGACGGCGCTGGCCGGCGTACGCACCCGGGCCTTCCGGCACGTGCACGACCTGTCGATGCTGCACCAGCAGTCCGAGCGGCGTGGCTCGCTGGTTTCCCGGGTCACCAGCGACGTCGACCAGATCACCCAGTTCCTCCAGTGGGGCGGGGTGATCCTGCTGATCAACCTCGGTCAGGTGGTGGTCACCTCGATCGTGATGGCGGTCTACTCCTGGCAGCTCACCCTGGTGGTGTTCGCCGCGTTCCTGCCCGCGTTGCTGGTGATCCGGTTGTTCCAGCGTCGACTGGCCGCTACCTACGGGCTGGTCCGGCAACGGATGGGGGCCATGCTCGCCGCGATCTCCGAGAGCGTGGTCGGCGCGCCGGTCATCCGGGCGTACGGGGTGTCCGGCCGTACCGCCGGTCGACTGAACGAGACGATCCAGGGGCAGCGGGTAGCCCAGCAGCGGGCCCTGCGTACCAGCGTGATCGCCTTCTCCACCGGGGAGATCGCCGCCGGGCTGGCGTTGGCCGCCGTGGTGGTGCTCGGGGTACGGCTCGGTGTCGACGGGACGCTGAGCATCGGCCAGCTGACGGCCTTCCTCTTCCTGGTGACGCTCTTCATCCAGCCGGTACAGATCGCCACCGAGGTCCTCAACGAGGCGCAGAACGCCATTGCCGGGTGGCGGCGGGTGCTCGACGTACTCGACGTCGAACCGGATGTGGCCGACCCGGGTGAGCGGGGGATGGAGCTGCCGGTCGGGGCGATCGACGTCCGCTTCGTCGACGTGGGTTTCGCGTACCCGGGTGGCCCGCCGGTGCTGGCCGACGTCGACGTGGAGATCCCGGCGAAGACCCGGATCGCCGTGGTGGGGGAGACCGGCAGCGGCAAGACGACCTTCGCGAAGCTGCTCACCCGCCTGATGGACCCCAGCTCCGGGACGGTGCTGCTCTCCGGCGTGCCGCTGGACCAGGTCCGGTTCTCGTCGTTGCGGTCCCGGGTGGTGATGGTGCCGCAGGACGGGTTCCTGTTCGACACGACGGTGGCGGCGAACGTCCGGTTCGCCCGGCCGAGCCTGACCGACGCGGAACTGGCCGAGGCCTTCACCGAACTCGGTCTGGCCGACTGGGTGGCCGGGCTTCCGAAGGGCCTGGAAACCCCGGTGGGTGAACGGGGTGAGGCGCTGAGCGTGGGCGAACGGCAGCTCGTCGCGTTGGCCCGGGCGTACGTCGCCGACCCGGATCTGCTGGTGCTCGACGAGGCGACCAGCGCGGTGGACCCGGCCACCGAGGTGCGACTCCAACGCACGCTGGACGCAGTGACCCGGGGACGTACCACGGTGGCGATCGCGCACCGGCTCTCCACCGCTCAGGCGGCGGACGAGGTGATCGTCGTGGACCGGGGCCGGATCGTGCAGCGGGGCCCGCACGACGAGCTGGTCCGGGATCCGTCCTCGGTGTACGGGCTGCTGTACGCGTCCTGGTTGGAGCAGACGCGCTAGGTGCCGGCTGTCCGGGGTGCGGACGGGTCCCCTGCTGTCGCCTTCGGCGCGGGGAGGGGTCGTTCCGCACCCCCGGGGCGGAGGGTCAGCGCGAGTAGAACTCGACCACGAGCTGCTCGTCGCAGACGATCGGGACCTCGCGGCGGGCGGGTTCCCGGAGCAGGGTGGTGCGCAGGTCGGCGAGGCTGACCGACAGGTATGGCACGACCGGTCCGTCCCCGGCGTGCGCGCCGGCGGCGGCGAGCTGGAACGGTGGCTTGGTCCGGCTGCGCTCGCGTACCTCGACTACCTGACCGGGGCGCAGCCGGTACGACGGGCGGTCCACCTTGACTCCGTCGACGGTGAGGTGTCCGTGGGCGACGAGCTGGCGTGCCTGGTAGATGGTGCGGGCCAGGCCGGCCCGGTGCACCACCGCGTCGAGTCGCCGTTCGAGTAGGCCGACCAGCGTGTCACCGGTCTTTCCGCCGGCCTTCGCCGCATCGTCGAAGGCACGCCGCAACTGGGTCTCACTGACGTTGTACTGGTGGCGCAGTCGCTGCTTCTCCAGTAGTCGTACCTGGTAGTCCGAGGTTCGGCGGCGCTGTCGGCCGTGCACCCCGGGCGGGTACGGCCGGCGCTCGAAGTATTTCGCGCACTTGCGGGTGAGGGGGATGCCGAGGGCCCGGGAGAGCCGGGCCTTGGGCCGGGGGTGGTTCATATGGACGTCTCCAGCTCGCTGGTTTAGCCTACCCTTACTTAGGTGAGCCTAACCTGCCTGGAGGTCCTGTCATGCAGCAGCCCAGTCCCGCGGAGATCGCCCGGACGCTGTCCGCCGGCCGGCTTGCCGGCACCGCGTACATCGCCTGCCGTCCCGGCCCGCATCCCGTACGGCACGTCGTCGACCGGCACGGACGGGTGCTGTTGCTCGTATCGGTGACCAGCGACCTGGCCATGGCGCTGTGGCCGGCGGTCGGTGCCGAGGATGTCGCGATGGTGCTGGATGTGCGGGACCTGCCACCCGGCGCGGGAGCGCCCTCGCTGGGCCGGGTGTGGCTCTCCGGCTGGGCGAGCGTGCTCGACGGTCAGGAAGCCCGACAGGCGGCCCTCGACTTCTTCGACGTCGATCCCAGCGGCGACCTGCTGGATGTGGGCCGAGGATTTGCCCTCTACCGGTTCGAGGTGGCCGAGGTCCGATTGGAGCAGGCCGATAGGACCATAAACGTCGACCCGGAGGAGTACGCCTCAGCCGAGCCGGATCCGCTACATCAGATCGAGCGGGAGCTGCTGGCCGACCTGGCCGACCACCACGGTCCCGCCATCTCAGCTTTCGTGCGCGATCGGCTCGGCAACCTGGCGGGGGCAGCCGACGGCCTCCCGGCCCAGGTGGTGCGCCTGGACCGGTACGGCTTCGTGGTGACGGTGGGCCCGGCGGACGCGCGCCTCCAGGCCCGGCTTTCCTTTCCCCGCCCGGTACGGGACCGGGCCGACCTGGCTCGGCTGCTGCACCTGGTGCTCTGCGGGCACCGGCGCCACGGTTCCGTAGCCTGGGACGCGCAACCCCGACGACGGTCGGCCTAGCCCGGTCGGTCTCGCCGGTCGGCCTGGCCGGGTCGGTCCCGCCAAGGTGGAACCGGTTACCCGACAGCCTCCGAGAGGTCGCCCGTGAGGTAGTGCTGGACGGTCGGCCCTACCGCCGCCACCAGCACCTCCGGCGCGGTGGAGGCGAGTGGTTCCAGCTTCAGGATGTGTCGCACGGTGGCCATCCCGACCAGCTGCGAGGCGACCAGCGAGGCACGCAACGGTGCCTGGCTCGGGTCGATGGCCAGTTGGTCCGCCACCCGTCGCATGATCTGGGTGACGACGAACTCGCGGAGCAGGCGGGCGGTCCACTCGTTGCTCACCGCCGAGCGCAGCAGCGCCACCCCGGCGGCGCCCGCCGGTGAGTCCCAGACCCCGAGGAAGATCCGGACCAGTCGGGCGCCGATCGCGTCCGGTGGCCCGTCGGTGATCTGCGGCAGCAGTTCGCGCGGGTCGAACGGGACGTTCATGGTGGCCAGGAAGAGTTGGTCCTTGCTGCCGAAGTAGTGGTGGACCAGCGCCGGATCCACCCCGGCACCGGCCGCTATCGACCGGATCGAGGCACCGTCGAAGCCGCGCTCGGCGAATGCCTGTCGGGCCGCGACCAGGATCGCCTCGCGGGTGTCCGGGCTGCCGGGTCGCCGTCCGGTCCGTCGTGCCATGAGCATCCTTCGTGTCGTACGGGTCGTGCCCCGGTCCAGCGCCGATCCGGGTGACGTCCCGGCTCAACCGGTGCGGCGCCGCAGGGTGGCCGAGGCGAGGACCAGGGCCGCGATGACCGCGCCGGCCACGACCGCCAGGTCCCGCCACATGACGCCGGTCGGTTCGGCGTGTGCGCCGACCTCCTGGAGCGCCTCGACCGCGTACGACAGGGGCAGCACCTTGCTGAGCCACCACAGCCAGTCCGCCATCTGCTCGCGGGCGACGAACAGGCCGCACAGCAGGAGTTGCGGGATCACCACGATCGGCATGAACTGTACGGCCTGGAATTCGGTGCGGGCGAAGGCACTGCAGAACAGCCCCAGCGCCACCCCGAGTACGGCGTTGACCGCCGCGATCAGGACGACCAGCCCGGCGCTGCCGGCGGTGTGCAGGTCGAACAGCCAGTAGGCCACGGCTGCCGAGATGACGGCCTGGACCGTCGCGGCGAGACCGAATGCGATCCCGTAACCGAAGAGCAGGTCGAGCCGGCCCAGTGGGGTGGTCAACAGCCGTTCGAGGGTGCCGGTGGTCCGCTCGCGCAGCATGGCGATGCTGGTCACCAGGAACATGATGACGAATGGGAACACGCCCAGCATGATCAGCGAGATCCGGTCGAAGGTGGACGGTGTGCCCGGCTGGACCGGCTCGTTGTCGAACATGTAGTAGAGCAGGGTGAGCAGTACCGCCGGCACCACGACCAGCAGGGCCACGGTACGTCGGTCGTGGCGTAGTTGGCGCAGGATCCGGCCGGTGGTCGCCGCCAGGATTCTCGGGCTCATCGGATGACCGTCCCTTCCTGCTCCCTGATCAACTGGAGGAACGCCGCGTCGAGGTCGGTGGTGCCGGCGGTGGCGCGTACCGCCTCGGGGGTGTCGTCGGCGATCAGCCGACCGTCGCGGATCAGCAGCAGTCGGTCACAGCGGGCGGCCTCGTCCATCACGTGGCTGGAGACCAGCAGCGTGGTGCCGTTCGCGGCCAGTTCGTGGAACCTCGCCCACAGGTCGGCCCGGAGCACCGGGTCCTGTCCGACCGTGGGTTCGTCGAGCACGAGCAGGTCGGGCCCGCCGACGAGCGCGCAGGCCAGCGACACCCGGCTGCGCTGGCCGCCGGAGAGGGTGCCGACCAGTTGGCCGACCGCCGGGGCGAGGCCCACCTCGGCGACCACCCGGTCGGCCACCGCCGCGGGTACGCCGTGCAGCGCGGCGAAGTAGCGGGCGTTCTCCCGTACGGTCAGGTCGAGATAGACGCTCGGTGCCTGGGTCTGGTAGCCGATCCGGTGGCGCAGGGCGGTCGAGCCGGCCGGTTCGCCGAGCACGGTGACCGTGCCGGCGGTGACGACCTGCACGCCGACCACGGCCCGCATCAGAGTGGTCTTGCCACTGCCACTGGGCCCGAGCAGCCCGGTGACGCGGCCCCGGGGGATCACGCAGGAGATGCCGTCCAGCACCCGTCGCCTCCCGCGATGTACGACAAGGTCGCGCACCTCGATCGCGGTCTCCATCAGTTCCTCCCCGAAAACTCATCGGACGTTGAACTCAACGCTAGATGAAATCTTGGTGGGTCGGAACCGGTGGCGAGCCCCGACTGTGGTTGATCGGTTCTGGCAGGCTCGGCTCCCGTGGAACCCGACCTGACCCTGCTCCGCGAACTCGTCGAGGGCACGCCGATCCTGTCCACCCACCCGGGTCGTGGCGTGCCCGAGGAGTGGATCTGTCAGGTCGAGGCCATGCTCGGCCCACTGCCGCCGTCGTACCGCTGGTGGTTGACCGAGTACGGCAGCGGCACGCTGGGCGGCGCGGGGATCGCGACGATCGCCCCGCCGAATCTGCGGGTCTATGCCGACGACGATCTGACCGCGCCGTGGCGGCTCGCCGACGGCCTGCTCTGTTTCTACGCCGAGCCGGACTGCGGCGACTCCTACCACTTCGTCCACCCTGGCCACCGGTCGCCGGGGAGTGTGGCCTCGGCCGAGTGGCCGGTGGTCCGCCGCGACGTCTTCGGCGACGAGGAACCGTTCGCGGAGTCGTTCGCCGGGTTCCTGAGCATCTCCGTCGCGCGGGCCGCTGGGCTCGGCGATGGGCCCACCCCGGCGCTGGCCCGGCTCTGGCGCTCGACGCCCGGCGTCCTGCTGCCGAACGGGGTGATGATCTACGGCCCGCAGATCATCACTGAACGCAACGAAACGTACGAGGTCGACGATTACGCTCCGCATTGGGTGTTGATCGGTGACGACAGCGGTGGTGGTGGCCTGTTCATGCGTCGACACGGCCGTGACCGGGCTTCGGTCCACCACCTCGACTTTGGCGCAATCTCCTCGGACACGGTCGCGGCCAGCGAAAAGGTGGCGGACGATCTTCTCGTGTGGCTGCGCGGGGGTGCTGCCATTCCCGGCCGTCAATCCACTTTGGGACAGTAGCTATCTGACCGGACAGCCGGGCCTTGACCGGACATTGCGCCCGGCTACGGCTTTGGGGCACGATGGCGCTGTGGGTCACGGTCCGTTACTGCGCAGCGGATTTCTTGACGAGTGGGCGGCCCGATTACGCCACACCTCCAGCCGGCCCGTCGTCGGCGTCCTCCTGCGCGGCAGCCACGCCCGCAGCGCCGCCACCGTGTATAGCGACATCGATATCGACGTGCTGGTCGACGGCCCGCCATATGCGTCGCGACCGGCCTACCTGGCGGACACCGAGGACCGGCTGGCCCACCTTTCGGTCGCCGTACGGGACGTGGTGTCCTGGCTCGCCCGCATCGAAGAGCCGGCCGACTGGGCGTTCGGGCTGCCGGTCAGCACACCCGTCCGGCTGCTCTGGGCCAGTCCACGGTGGCGGTCCCGGGTCGACCTCGCGGTGGTGTGCCATCCGGCCGGCGAGCCGCGGCTGGAGGAACTCGTCGCCACCCTCGGCAAGGTCGCCAGCGCCACCGCCGCCGAGGACGCGATCGGGGCCCGGCTCGCCGCGAGCGACCTTGCCCGGGCCTGTCCCTCGGTGCTCCGGTTGGCGAACCCACCACTGGCCGTCGCGTCCCGCCGGGCCGCGTTGGGGGCGGCACTGGATCTGCCGGTCGCGCCGCCGAGCTACCGCGACGACATGCTCACCTGCCTCGGCCTGCGGCCGGTGACCACCGCCGGGGTCCACGCCGCTGCGGGCCGCCTGGTCGCCGGGACGATCACCCTGGTCCGGCCGTACGCCGACCAGTTCGAGCCGGTGGCCGGGGCCGATCTCGCCGCCGCTGTGGCCGATGGTCGACTGGACCGGTACGTCGCCCAGTTGGCCCCGCCCACCTGGCCGCTGCGGGCCCGCTCCAGTGACCCGGACCGCGCCGGATGGGACAGGGCTACGCCCGCGTCGCCGCGTACGGAACAATCGGGCACTGTGCCCGTACCCGAAGTGACTGAAGGTGGCATCCCCACCACCCCGGCCGCGCCGACGGCGCCCGGCCCGGCGCGGCCCTCCGCGCTCGATCCGGAGATCGCCGCCCGGCTGCGCCGCACCCCCGACGGCCTGGTCGCCGCCGTGGTCCGGCAACACGACTCCGGCGAGGTGCTGATGCTCGCCTGGATGGACGACGAGGCGTTGCACCGGACCCTGACCACCGGCCGGGCCACCTACTGGTCGCGTAGCCGGCAGGAACACTGGGTCAAGGGCGCCACCTCCGGGCACCACCAGTACGTCCGCTCGGTGGCGCTGGACTGCGACGGGGACGCGCTGCTGGTCAGCGTGGACCAGGTCGGCCCGGCCTGCCACACCGGCACCCGGAACTGCTTCTCGATCGAGTTGCCGGTCTCGGGCGGCGACGCCCTTCCGAGGGAGCACGAGTGACCAGCGGAGCCGTGAGCCCCGACGAGGCGGCCTTCCACACCCGGGCCCGGCACCGGCGGGTGGTGCCGGTGACCCGACGGCTGCTCGCGGACGGGGAGACCCCGATCGGGGTCTACCGCAAGCTGGCCGGCGGCCCCGGCACGTTCCTGCTGGAGTCCGCCGAGCAGGGGGCCGGCTCGGCCGGCATCGCCTGGTCCCGATACTCGTTCATCGGGGTACGCAGCAGCGGCACCCTGATCGAGCGCGACGGCCGGGCCCACTGGCTGGGTAACCCACCGAACGGACTGCCGACCGACGGCGACCCGGTGACGGTGCTCCGCGACACCGTGGCGGCCCTGACCGGTCCGGCGGATCCGGGGGACGGGCCGGCGATGCCGCCGCTGACCGGGGGAATGGTCGGCTATCTCGGCTACGACCTGGTCCGCCGGTTCGAGCGGCTGCCCGAGCTCGCCGAGAACGACCTCGGCGTGCCCGAACTGGGCATGATGCTCGCCACCGACCTGGTGGTGCTCGACCACTTCGAGGGCTCGGCGATCCTCGTGGCCAACGCGGTGCTGCCGGTCTCCGACGAGCCGGACCGGGAACGGTCGGTCGCTGCCGCGTACCACCAGGCGGTGGGCCGGCTCGACGCGATGACCAGCGCCCTGTCCCGGCCGATCCCGCCGATGATCTCCACGATCGAGCGCCCACCCCCCGGTGAGGTGGTCGCTCGCACCCCGGAGGGCGGCTACCAGAAGGCGGTCGAGGTCGCCAAGGAGGCGATCCGGGCCGGCGAGTGTTTCCAGATCGTGCTCTCCCAGCGGTTCGAGCGGGAGACCGAGGCGGACCCGCTGGACGTCTACCGGGTGCTGCGCGCCACCAACCCGAGCCCGTACATGTACCTGCTGCGCTTCGACGGCTTCGACATCGTGGGCTCCTCGCCGGAGGCGCATCTCAAGGTGACCGGATCGGTCGACGGTACCCAGCGGGCGCTGCTACACCCGATCGCCGGCACCCGGCCGCGTGGGGCCACCCCGGAGGCCGACGGCCGGCTCGCCGCCGAACTGATCGCCGACCCGAAGGAACGCGCCGAGCACGTCATGCTGGTCGACCTGGGCCGCAACGACCTGGGCCGGGTCTGCGAACCGGGCACGGTCGAGGTGCCCGAGTTCGCCACGATCGAGCGTTACAGCCACGTCATGCACATCGTGTCGACGGTGGTGGGCACGCTGCGCGCCGATCGGGGCGCCTTCGACGCGCTGGCCGCCACCTTCCCCGCCGGCACCCTCTCCGGCGCCCCGAAGGTACGCGCCATGGAGATCATCGAGGAGTTGGAACCCACCCGTCGGGGACTGTACGGCGGCACGGTCGGCTACTTCGGGTTCAGTGGGGACATGGACATGGCGATCGCCATCCGTACCGCCCTGTTCCGTAACGGACGGGCGTACGTGCAGGCCGGGGCGGGTATCGTCGCCGATTCAGAGCCGGCCGCCGAAGAGCAGGAGACCCGCAACAAGGCGGCGGCCGTACTGGCGGCGATCGCGGCGGCCGAGACGCTGCGGCCGGCCCGATGAGCGGACCGGAGACGTCGACCGGCGACGAAGGGACCGGTGCGGTGGAGGCCGGCGACGGTGCGGGGACCGGTGCGGTGGAGGCCGCCGACGGAAGGACCGACGCGGTGCGCAACGACGAAGGGACCGACGCGGTACGGATGGGTGCCGTCGACACCGAGGTTCACGGGAAGGCCGCCCGGCGGCAGTTGGCGTACGCCGTCCTGCTCTGCTTGGTCGGTGCTGGTCTCGCGGTCTTCGCGGCGACCCGGATCTGGGCGGTGGAGGTGACCGCCCGGCCGGCCCCGCTGCCCAGTGTGCGGGTGACCCGTACCGGTGGGGAACTGCTGCCCTGGTTGCCAGCGCTGGCGGTGGTCGGGCTGGCCGGCGCCGGGGCGGTGCTGGCCACCCGGGGGATGGGGCGACGACTGGTCGGGGTGTTGTTGCTGCTCGTCGGGTTGGCGGTGGCGGTCGGCGGTGGTTATGGCGTGGCGGGACTGGCCCACGAGGACACGACGGTGGGCTGGCCGGCGCTCTGCGTACTGGGTGGGGTGCTGGCCTTGGCCGGCGGTGCGGTCACCGTGCTGCGTGGTGGGAGCTGGCCGGTGATGGGGGCCCGCTACGAGCGCCGGTCGACCCGGGAGAACTCACCGGTCCAGGACGGTTCGGCGGCCGGCTCGATGGCGGCGAACGATGGCAAGGGCCCGGTGGTGGCCCGGCGCACGGTGGCGGCCTGGGACGCTCTGGACCGGGGTGAGGATCCGACGGTCAGCTGACCAGCTTCCTGGTGGCCGACTCGTTCCTCCGGCCGGTCAACTCGTCGGCCTTCGGCACGGTCAGCGCGGCGACCATCCGGCGGACCTCCTCGCGCTGGTGGGCTCGGTCCCGGTCGGCGCAGACCGCGGCCCAGGCGTTGTCCTGGGCGGTGCGGCCGGCGGTCTCCCCGGCCATGGCCCGTTCGATGGTGTGCGCCACGCCGATGGCGACCGCGGTGACGGCCCGGGAGATGGCGGCTAGGTCGATGGTCGATCCGGGCTCGACGGTGTTCATGGTCCACTCCACGACGAGAAGCGATCCGACGGGTCGGGCAGTCTGTCGCACATCAGTCTGCCTGACACTGATGCTGCCCAGCTGGTGTTTCCCGTGGGTTACCCGGCCGTCGACATGTCGTGTCGCTCACGGGGAACCCGTATCGAGCAACATCGTGGTTCGCCCAGCGCTTCCTTGACCTGCGTCACAGCTGTCGACACCGATGCGCGCCGATGGTGCGTAGTGACGTGGAGTAATTTCTTGCTTACGAGAGGTCGGTCATTATGCACCAGTCCATCTCGTGAGGCACGCCATACCCCCGGCTGCGACTACTCTCTGCCGCCCCCTAGCATCGGCCCATGACACCCGGAGAGGGGAGTCCGCTGGTGACTGCTGAGCATGGGCACACGAGGGAGGACGCGGCCGGTCCGGCACCGTCCGCGAACGTGCTTGACGAAATCCTGGCCGGGGTGCGGGAGGATGTCGCGCGCCGACAGGAGCAGATTCCGCTTGAGCAGATCCGGGAGCTGGCCGCCGCCGCGCCACCGGCCCGCGACGCGTACGCGGCACTGCGCCGGCCAGGGGTGGCGGTGATCGCGGAGGTCAAGCGCTCGTCGCCGTCGAAGGGGCAGCTGGCCGAGATCGCCGATCCCGCCGATTTGGCCGGTGAGTACGCCTCGGGCGGGGCCCGCTGCATCAGCGTGCTCACCGAGGGCCGGTGGTTCGGCGGGTCGCTGGACGACCTCGCCGCCGTCCGCGCCGCCGTCGACATCCCGGTGCTGCGCAAGGACTTCGTCGTCTCCAGCTACCAGGTGCACGAGGCCCGGGCGCACGGTGCCGACCTGGTGCTGCTCATCGTCGCCGCCCTGGAGCAGAACGTCCTGGTCGGCCTCCTCGAACGGATCGAGTCGCTGGGCATGACCGCCCTGGTCGAGGTGCACGACGAGGAGGAGGCCGACCGCGCGTTGGCGGCCGGCGCGCAGGTGATCGGGGTCAACGCCCGTAACCTGCGTACCCTCGAAGTCGACCGGTCCGTCTTCGAACGGATCGCACCCGGCCTGCCCAACAACGTCGTGAAGATCGCCGAGTCCGGCGTGCGCGGGCCGCACGACCTGATCCGGTACGCCTCGGCCGGTGCCGACGCGGTGCTGGTCGGCGAGGGACTGGTCACCAAGAAGAGCCCACGCGAAGCGGTGGCCGAGCTGGTCAACGCGGGCAACCACCCGGCCACCCCCCGTCCGGTCCGCTGAGTCGGGTCGGTGGCGTGCCGGTCAGTGAGAGGACGACGATCCGATGAGCACGACCGCGCTGGCCTCGGCGGCCGGCCTGCTACCTGACCCCGACGGTCACTTCGGCCGCTACGGCGGCCGGTTCGTGCCGGAGGCGCTCGTGGCCGCGCTCGAACAGCTCGACACCGCCTACCGGCACGCCATGGCCGACGAGGCGTTCCAGGTCGAGTTCGCCGCGCTGCTGCGCGACTACGCCGGCACCCCGTCCCGGCTCTACCGGGCCGAACGGCTCTCCGCGCAGGTGGGGGCCGAGATCCTGCTCAAGCGGGAGGACCTCAACCACACCGGAGCACACAAGATCCGCAACGTGCTCGGGCAGGCACTGCTGACCAAGCGGATGGGCAAGACCCGGGTCATCGCCGAGACCGGGGCCGGCCAGCACGGGGTGGCCACCGCCACCGCCGCCGCCCTGCTCGACCTGGAGTGCGTGGTCTACATGGGGGAGGTGGACACCGAACGGCAGGCGCTCAACGTGGCGCGGATGCGGATGCTGGGTGCCACGGTGATCCCGGTGACCACCGGCTCCCGCACCCTCAAGGACGCGGTCAACGAGGCGCTGCGCGACTGGGTGGCCCACGTCGACGAGACGCACTACCTGCTCGGCACCGCCTCCGGGCCGCACCCGTTCCCGGCGATGGTGCGCGACTTCGTCCGCGGCATCGGGGTCGAGGCCCGCCAGCAGTGCCTGGACCTCACCGGGGCGCTGCCCGACGCGGTCACCGCCTGCGTCGGGGGCGGCTCCAACGCGATCGGTATCTTCCACGCCTTCATCGGCGACGAGGGCGTCCGGCTCTACGGCTTCGAGGCCGGCGGGGATGGCGTTACCACCGGCCGGCACGCGGCCAGCATCACCGGCGGCTCCTCCGGGGTGCTGCACGGTGCCCGCACCTACGTCCTACAGGACGAGGACGGGCAGACCGTCGATTCGCACTCGATCTCGGCCGGGCTGGACTACCCGGCCGTCGGGCCGGAGCACGCCTGGCTCCACGACACCGGCCGGGCCAGCTACCTGCCGGTCACCGACGCCGAGGCGATGGCCGCCTTCCAACTGCTCTGCCGCACCGAAGGGATCATCCCCGCGATCGAGAGCGCGCACGCCCTGGCCGGCACCCTCCAGATCATCCCGGCGCTGACCGAGGAACTCGGGCACCAACCCACCATCGTGGTCAACCTCTCCGGCCGGGGCGACAAGGACGTGCACACCGCCGGCACCTACTTCGGCATCCTCGACGAGGAGCAGGCATGAGCATCTCGGTCGCGTTCGACAAGGCCCGGGCCGAGGACCGGGCCCTGCTGGTCGGCTGCATGCCCGCCGGGTTCCCGACCGTCGACGGCAGCATCGCGGCGATGATCGCGATGGCCGAGGCCGGCGTCGACGTCATCGAGGTCGAGCTGCCCTACTCCGACCCGGTCATGGACGGCCCGGTGATCCAGCGGGCCAGCGACATCGCGCTCGCGGGCGGCGTACGCACCCGGGACGGGCTGCGCGTCATCGAGGCAGTCGCCGCCACCGGCGTTCCGGTGGTCACGATGACCTACTGGAACCCGATCGAGAAGTACGGGCCGGACGCGTTCGCCCGGGACCTGGCCGCCGCCGGGGGCACCGGTCTGATCACCCCCGACCTGATCCCCGACGAGGCCGACGAGTGGTTGGCCGCCTCCGACACGTACGGCCTGGACCGCACCTTCCTGGTCTCCCCCTCGTCCACCGACGCCCGGATCGCCATGACCGTCAACCACTGCCGGGGCTTCGTCTACGCCACCGCCCTGATGGGGGTCACCGGCGCGCGGGAGCAGACCTCCGAGGCGGCACCCGCCCTGGTGGAACGGGTCCGGGCGGTCACCGACCTGCCGGTCGGAGTGGGGCTGGGCGTGGGTAACGGCGCCCAGGCGGCCACCGTCGGAAGCTACGCCGACGGCGTGATCGTCGGCAGCGCGCTGGTCCGGTGCCTGCTCGACGTACCCGACCAGGCGACCGGGTTGACCGCGTTGCGGGGGCTCAGCGCCGAGCTGGCCGAGGGCGTACGCGCCGCCCGCCGGTGAGCGCCGACAGCCGCAGACCCATGTTGCCGGCCAGCCCGGGGTGCCGCTGGCCCGGGGTGCGACGGTAGCGTATGCAAGCGTGAACCTCGCCTCACTGTCCCCCCAGGCGGCCCTGCCCAGTCCCAGCACCGCGGTCTGGCACCTCGGCCCGGTTCCGATCCGGGCCTACGCCCTGTGCATCGTGCTCGGCATCGTGGTCGCCGCCGTGGTGACCGAGGTCCGGCTGCGTCGCCGGGGCGTGGCCCCCTGGGCGGTGCTGGACATCGCCGTGTGGGCGGTACCGGCCGGCATCGTCGGTGCCCGGATCTACCATGTGATCACCTCACCGCAGGCCTACTTCGGCGAGGGCGGTAATCCGATCGAGGCCCTCTTCATCTGGGAGGGCGGGCTCGGCATCTGGGGTGCGGTCGCCGGCGGCGCGGTCGGTGCCTGGCTCGCCGCCCGGCAGCTCGGCATCCCGCTGACCGTGGTCGCGGACGCGCTGGCCCCCGGTCTGCCGCTGGCTCAGGCGGTCGGCCGGTTCGGCAACTGGTTCAACAACGAGCTGTACGGCGGCCCGACCACCCTGCCCTGGGGCCTCCAGGTGCACGAGATGTCGAACAACCAGGCGGTGCTCGACCCGGCCGGCAAGCCGATCCTCGAACCGGGCCTCTACCACCCGACCTTTGCCTACGAGGCGCTGTGGAACATCGGGGTGGCGGTGCTGGTTCTCCTGGTCGACCGGCGGTGGAAGCTCGGCCGGGGTCGGGCCTTCGCGCTCTACGTGATGGGCTACACGGCCGGTCGGTTCTGGATCGAGATGATGCGTACCGACGAGGCGAACGAGATCCTCGGCCTCCGGCTCAACGTCTGGACCGCGGCGCTGGTCTTCCTCGGTGCGCTGATCTACTTCCTCCGGGTCCGTGGCTTCCGCCAGTATCTGATCCCGCTGGCCCCGGCCATCACCGAGCCACCCGCCCGGACCAGCGACGTCGGCCAGGTGGATGTGTCCGGCAAGGTGGAGACCGCCGAGGCGGTGCCCCTCGGCTACCGGGTGGTGACCGAGGAGCAGTACCGGATCTATCAGGAGACCGGCGAGGTCCCGCCGGAGACTGAGGTGGATCCGGCGGCCGGCACGAAGACGGCCGAGACCCGCGCCGCCGACCGGGACACCGACACCGACCGGGATGCTGACCTCGACCGGGACACCGACACCGACCGGGACACCGACACCGACCGGGACGTCGACAACGACGGCGATGCCGTGCCGCGGCCGGCTGACCGGGACCGCTGAGCGAAGGAGCCGCACCGATGCGTACGGCGGTGGTGGTGGGGGCGGGCCTCGGCGGCCTGGCCGCCGCAGGCGCGCTGGCCCGGTCCGGTTGGCAGGTGACCCTCCTCGAACGTAACGACCGGATCCGCGCGGAACGTACCGCCCTGGTGTTGTGGCCCAACGGGGTCCGGGCATTGCGGGCACTCGGCCTGGGCGGCGGGCTGGACGCCATCGCCACCCCGCTGCCCGACACCGGGATCCGCCGGCCCGACGGGCACTGGCTGGTGCAGCCGAGGGCCACGGCGGTCGAACGCGCCCCGGTGGTCGTACACCGGGAGGACCTGCACGACGCGCTCATCGCCGGCCTCGGCGACCGGGTCGAGATCCGTACCGGGATGGCGGTGCGGACGGTGCGTACGACGGCGGGTGAGCGACCGGCGGTGGGCGACGAGCGGTCCACCGTCGAGGCCGACCTGGTGGTGGCGGCGGACGGCGTCGACAGCGTGGTGCGCCGCCGGCTCGCCCCGGAGGCCACGGTGGTCAGCTCCGGTTGCGCGGCCTGGCGCGCCGTCATCCCCTGGTACCGCGCGCCGCAACTGCCGCCGGACCGGCCGGTGGGGAGTGAGACGCTCGGTGCCGGCTACCGGTTCGTGGCGGCGTCACTGGGGGAACGCGGGTCGTCCGGCGGCTCCACCCGAGGTGGCATCTACTGGGTGGCGACCGCGGCCGGGGCGTCCCGGCCGGAGTCACCGGAGACCCAACTGGCCCTGCTCCGCCGGTGGTACGCCGACTGGCCAGCCCCGATCGGCGAGTTGCTGGCCGCGACCGAGCCGGACGATCTCGTGCAACAGGAGGTACGCGAGCTGCGGCCGTTGCCCCGCCGGTACGGTTTCCCGGTCGGTCCGGGTGGCTTCGTCCTGCTGGGTGACTCAGCCCATGCGATGCCGCACCACCTGGGCCAGGGTGCCTGCCTGGCCTTCGAGGACGCCGCGACATTGCAGGCGGTCACCCGGGAGGCGGTGCCGGGCAAACCGTTGTGTGCGGCGGTGGAGTCCTACAGCACGGTGAGGCTGCCCCGGACGGCGACCATGGTGCGGCAGACCCGTCGCATGTCCGCCGTGTTACAGACCCGGGGCCGGCTGGCCCTGCGGGCCCGGGACGCCGCCCTGGGCAGGATCACACCGAGGCTGCTGGGCAGCGCCGCGTCGGCCGCCGCCCAGTGGGAACCGCCCCGCTGAGGTCGTTACCGCTGCGGATGGTCATCGCGGGGCACGCCACATCGGGTACAGGGTCGGCCCGTCCGGCAGGTCGAGGGTGACCGGCAACCGGGTGAAGCCGAGTCGCTCGTAGAGCGCCGCGTTCCGTGCCGTGCTGGCCTCCAGGTACGCCGGCTGACCGGCCTCGTCGAGCTGTTCGAACCGGTGCCGCAGCAGCGTCGCTCCGACGCCGTGGCGCTGCCGGTCCGGTCGGACGGCGATGAACGGCAGGTACTGGTGGTCCACGTGGTGCGGGTGGTGCGTGGCCATCAGTTCGTCCAGGATCCGGAAGCGTCCGGTGGCCGGAACACCGATGACCGTCTCGTAATGCTTGGTCAACTGCTCGTCGGGAGCGGCCGGGACGGTGACGTCGACGGGGAGCCAGAGCGCTACTCCGGCGAGGTCGGTGGTGGTGTGGACCAGTCCCTCGACCATCGCGAGTTCGACGAAGGGGCGGAAGAAGGCCGGATGCCGCAGTGCCCGTTCATCGGCGTCCGGAAAGATCCATCCGCTGACCGGATCGGCGAGGAAGGCGGTGGCCAGCACGGTGGTCAGTTGGTCGAGTTCGGCTCCGGTGGCGTGCCGGACCCGGGGTTGCTCGGTGATCACTGGTGACTCCAGGCAGGCAGGGGCGGAGGTGTCGGGGCGGTGGGACGGATGGTCACCGGTCGATCCGAGTGCTGACGAGTTCGGGCTCGCGCTGACGCTCTGCTGACGCCCATTCGTCGGCGGGGCGGCCGATACCGGCGTAGACCCGCGGCCGGACCGTGCGGAGCAGCATTCCCCAGAACAGTCCGGCGGCGGCGGCGCAGCCGATCACGCTCGGCAGTAGCCAGGCCAGGTAGGCGGGACTGGTGGGGGCGAGCAGAGCGTCGAAGTTGACGACCAGCACGGCGAGGATGGCCAGTAGTGCGAGGGTGGCCGAGGCGGGCGCGACGACACGTTGCCACGCGCTCTCCCCGGTGTGCGGGTGTCGACGGAAGTAGCCGACGACCGCGGCGGAGGTGAGCGTCATCAATAGCACCACACCGACGGCGGAGAGCCCACTGAACCAGGTGAAGAGATCGATGACGGGGTCTCGTCCGGTAGCGGCGAAGCCGAGGACGACGACCAGGGCGAGCAGGGTCTGGGTTGCCGAACCGGCGACCGGGGCTCCGGTACGGACACCGATGCGGCTGAGGAAGCGGGGCAGCACCTGTTCCCGACCGAGGGCGAACAGATAGCGGGCGACGCTGTTGTGGAACGAGAGCAGGGCGGCGAGGACGGAGGTGATGAACAGGAGGTTGGCTACGTCGGCCACCAGCACGCCGACGTACTGGGCCAGGGTGCCGAAGATCGCCCCGGCCCCGGCCTCCGCCGAGGTGGCCACGACGTTCGCCGGGCCGGTGACCACGGTCAGCGACCACGCGGAGAGTGCGTAGAACAGGCCGGTGAAGGCGACGGCGATGTAGGTGGCACGAGCGACCGTACGGCGCGGGTCCTTGACCTCCTCGCTGTAGATGGCACCGGACTCGAAACCGGTGAAGGAGGCGATTCCCAGTGCCAGTACCGCCCCGAGCCCGACGGTGAAGAGGTTGCCCGGGTCGAGGCCGTCGAAGGTGATGATGCCGCCGGCCGGGTTGCTCAGGGCGGCTATGTCGAAGACGGCTACCGCGACGCATTCGAGGAGCAGCAGCACCGCCAGCACGGTGGCGTTGAGGTCCACCCGGAGCAGGCCGAGGATGCCGACCACCGCCCAGGCGAGTAGCGCCCAGAACCACCAGGCCAGACCGACGTCGAACTTCGTGTCGACGAAGTCGGCGACGATCGCGCCGAAGAGCCCGTACAGGCCGATCTGGATGGTGTTGTAGGCGGCCAGGGCGATGAAGGAGCCGGCGACGCCGCCGGCCCGGCCCAGGCCGTTGGCGACGTAGGAGTAGAAGGCCCCGGCGTTGGAGACGTGCCGGCTCATCGCGGCGTAACCGACCGCGAAGAGGCCGAGCACGGCGGCCAGCAGCACGTACGACACCGCGCCGCCGATGTTGCCGCTGACCGCGTACATCGTGGTGACCCCACCGCCCAGGACGGTGAGGGGCGCCGAGGCCGCCACGGTGAAGAAGACCAGATGACCTGTGCCGAGTCGGCCCCGGCGTAGGCCGTTCTCGAATGAGGGGATTTCCGTAGACATAGACGTTCCTCGGATGATTAGGGGTTGTCTCGATCGAGGCTTTTCGAACAGTAGAAGGATCCTGCTAATGCGGCAAATCTATGTCTATCGATCTATAAAATGTTTTTGCGATGTTGCCGATCTGAGATGCGGATATCGGGTAATCGGGGTTGAAGGCATCGTGTGCATGCCGTACGGTCCGGCATCGATGTGGGCGCCAATCAACGCGTCCCGATGCCTCGTCAGGGACGGGATACAGTGGATTACTGGCTCATCGGCGACCAGCGCCTTGCTGATCAACTCTTTCTCATCGCGCATGACAATCACACGGGTAAGCCGCTGGTCGGTCCGCACAATCTCGACGCCGCACTGGCTGGCGCGGTCCTGGTCGAGTTGGCGCTCGATGGTCGGATCAAGTTCGTCGACGGCAGGATCCACGTCATCGACCATCGACTGTGGCGGGAGGAGGTCACCGACGAGGTACTGACGGAGATGGTGCGGCGCGGGGACGGGCACACCATCCAGGCCTGGTTGGCGCACCTCGGTCCCCGGGTGCGGGAACTTGTGGGTCGTCGACTGGCGAACGCGGGCCTGGTGGCGCGCAGGGAGAGTCGAGGACTGACGATGCGGGTGTCCGTGCGTTGGCCGGGAATCGACCCGGATGTGGTCGCCCGACCCAGGGTGCGGCTGGGAGCGGTGCTCAGTCAGCACGACCAACTCGACGTCAAGACCGCCGCGCTGGCGGCGCTGGTGCATGCCGGCGGAATGACGCGGGTGCTGAACCTCTTCGACCGGTCGGTCACCGACCGGGTCGGGGTCGCCCGGCGGTTACTGCCGAAGGTCCTGGTGGACCTACTCGACGCCGTCGACCGGGCCGTCGCCGCAGCGACGTTGACCGTACGACGCTGACTTGCCGTATTGGCCGCACGCGTTGCTGCTGTTTTCTCTGGGATCAGACCGGACGGGTCGGAGAACCGCCCGAGTCTCCCGCCCTGCTTTATAAAATACACTTTCCACGAAGTTGCTCCGCCGAACGCTATTGACTAGCGCGGATAGCTTGCCCTGACTAGCACGGATTGTTGGCTGTTCCCGAGTTGGACAGCGTCTGCCCGTTGCTCAGCGTCACGGTCATCGACCAGGGTGCGGACGAGCCGAATAGCTCGCTGGTGTCTGGATCATTGGGCGGAATCGTCCCCGATATCGTCGTACCGCCGCTGATCGAGAGGCGGTAACTGTTCGCGTGAACCCCTCCCGTGCTGCCGTGCCAACCGGTGGCGGACCTGGCCGTGCCGTTGCGAACCGTACCCGACAGGTGTAGCACCCAGCCTCCGCCGGCCGCCCAGACACACTCCGTACGCGCACTGGCCGACAACGTCGCGTTCGTTGGCGCCGCCGTGCGGGGCGGGGCCGAGGAGCGCGTCGGTCCGGGGGCCGGGTCCTGCGGCTGCGAGGGTGTCGACCGGGGTGGCGAGGTGGGCCCGATGGGCGGGGTGGCCGTCGCATCCGGGGAGGCAACGTCTGTCGGCCCGATGGTGGACGACGTTGGTTCCGCCGCCTCCGGGTCGCCGACCACGGGTGCGACATCCGCCGGTGGCTCTGCCTCCACCGACCCGGGGTCGGGTCGGGCGAGCCATACCACCCCGGTGGTGAGAAGGGCGGCGAGCAGCGCGGCGACCGGGACCAGCCAGCGGCGAACCCGGCTGTTCGGCCTCGCCGCTGGTCGGTATCCGCCGGAACTCTCGCTCCCGGGGGCATCGGACGACGGCTGGCCGTTCGGCTTGCGGTGCCGTCCGCCGATCTTTCTGTCGACCTCTTCGCCGGGACTGGCGCCATCCTGGCCGGCGGTGGCTTGCGACGCGGTGGCGGCTAGATCGGCGGTGGCTTGCGACGCGGTGGCGGCTAGGTCGGCGGTGGCTTGCGACGGGATGGCGGCTAGGTCGGCGGTGGCTTGCGACGCGGTGGTGGCTAGGTCGGCGGGCGCGGGGGTCTGTGCGCCGGGGGTCTGTGCGTCGGGCAGGAGCGCGCCGCAGAACGGATTACGGCAGTAGAGGTTGCCGCTCTTGTCCTGTCGTTGCCCACAGGAACCGCATACGACAGCCATCCAAGCCTCCGCGGGGCCGGTCAGGTTTGCCGCATTCTATGGCTCGGAGGACGCCGCGACGTGTTCAGTTGGACAAACCAGCCGTCCTATCAGGAACCACTCAACTCTCCGCAGGTCGCTCAATCGCCGTACTCAGGGCGCGAGTACGGCGGCGGGCTCGGCGATGCAGGCGGTGCCCACCCGGCGGAACCCGGTGCGCAGGTAGACCCGGGCGATCTCCTCACTGCCTGCCGAGAGGAACACCAGGTCCACGCCGTCGTCGAGCATCCGCCGGGCCAACGCGCCGGTGACCGCCGCGCCGAGGCCCCGTCGTCGGGCGACCGGCAGGGTGGCCACGCCCGCGATCTCTGCCGCGTCACCGACCCGCATCGCCAATCCGCTGGCCAGTACGCCGTCGGCGGCCGACTCGGCCAGGGCGGTCACCCGTCGGCCGGTCTCCGCCCGGGCCAACTCCTCGGCCAGCGCCTCCGGCGTCGTCTCGACGCGGGCGGTATCGCGCTCGGCCGGCCCGGCGTCACCGGTCGCCGTACCGGCCGCGGCGAATCCGACGGCGGCGACGGCCCGCCGGGCGGCGATGTCCGTACAGAAGTCGTCCGAGGCGGGATCCACGATCCGTACCGGGATGTCGGAAAGCTCGCTCGGTGCTGGCAGGGCGGTGGGGTCCAGCACCATCAGGGGCGCCTCGAGTACGGAAAGACCCGCCGACCGAGCGACCGGCAGCAGATCCGGGCTCTGCTCGTGGACCCATTCGAATGCCTCGGGCACCCCCAGGTCACGCTGCCGCTGACGGACGGCGAGGATGTCGGCGGCCGACGGCGGGCCGGAAGCGTCCCGGCGAGGGCGGGCATAGAACGGCCAACCATCGCCGTCTTGGACGAACAGGGTCAGCCCTCCGAACTCCTCCGGATGGCCCCCATCTCGGGGCAGGGCGTCATAGAACTCTTCCAAGCGGGCAAACAGCTCATCGTTCGGCATGGCCACTGCGCGGGACCATCCTTCCCAGATCGTGGACGTGTGATCAATCTTTACTGGTAATGCCGGCTGTGCCCTAACGTAGACTCAGCAACACCGCAGGGCCGACGTCGTCCCGACCAGGAATGAAGACCCGTGACGACAGGAGGCCCGGTGGCCCTTCCGTACCCTCAGCGACCGCACCTCACGCCAGACCGTGACCAGCCGGTTCCGCAGGCCGCCGGTCTGTACGACCCGGCCCAGGAGCGCGACGCCTGCGGGGTGGCCTTCGTCGCGGACCTGCACGGTCGTCGCTCGCACGACGTCGTGGCCAAGGGACTGTCCGCGCTGCGTCGGCTCGACCACCGGGGTGCCCGGGGAGCCGAGGAGAACACCGGCGACGGCGCGGGGATCATGATCCAGGTGCCGGACGCCTTCCTGCGGGCGGTCGTCGACTTTCCCCTCCCTCCCGCCGGGCAGTACGCCACCGGCCTGGTCTTCGTCCCGGCCGAGCCCGCCGCCGAGGCGCGCGCCCGCACCGTACTGGAGAAGTACGCGCTGGTCGAGGGAATTGAGGTCCTCGGCTGGCGAGAGGTGCCGGTATGCCCCGACGACCTCGGCGTGACCGCGCTCGACGCCCGCCCGGCGATCCGGCAGGTCTTCCTCGCCGCGCACCGGCTCACCGACAGCCCGGCCGGTCGGGCCGGGGACGCGTTGACCGGGATCGACCTGGACCGGGTTGCCTTCGCGGTACGCAAGCAGACCGAGCGGGAGACCGCCGAGCGCGGCATCCCGGTGTACTTCCCGTCGCTGTCGGCCCGCACGATGGTCTACAAGGGAATGCTGACCCCGGACCAGTTACCGGCCTTCTTCCCGGACCTGACCGACCAGCGGATCGCCAGCGCCATCGCCCTGGTGCACTCCCGGTTCTCCACCAACACCTTCCCCTCCTGGCCGCTGGCGCACCCGTTCCGGTTCGTCGCGCACAACGGCGAGATCAACACCATCCGGGGAAACAAGAACTGGATGCAGGCCCGCGAGGCGCTGCTGGCCAGCCCGGACCTCCCCGGCAGCATCAGGCGGCTCTTCCCGGTCTGCACCCCGGGCGGCTCCGACTCGGCCAACTTCGACGAGGTCCTGGAGCTGCTGCACCTGGCCGGCCGCAGCCTGCCGCACGCGGTGCTGATGATGATCCCGGAAGCCTGGGAGAACGACCCGGAGATGGATCCGGCGAAGCGGGCCTTCTACCGCTTCCACGCCAGCCTCATGGAACCCTGGGACGGGCCGGCGTCGGTCGCCTTCACCGACGGCTCCCAGGTCGGGGCGGTGTTGGACCGCAACGGGCTGCGCCCCGGCCGCTGGTGGCAGACCACCGACGGGCTGGTGGTGCTGGGCAGCGAGGCGGGCGTACTGGACCTCGACCCGGCCACGGTGGTGGCCAAGGGGCGGCTGCAACCGGGCCGGATGTTCCTGGTCGACACGGTGGCTGGCCGAATCGTGCACGACGACGAGATCAAGGCGGAGCTGGCCGCTGCCGCGCCGTACGTCGACTGGCTGCACGCCGGACTCATCGAGCTGGCCGATCTGCCGCCCCGGGAGCACATCGTCTACACCCACGACTCGGTACGCCGTCGCCAGCAGACCTTCGGCTACACCGAGGAGGAGCTGAAGATCCTGCTCGGCCCGATGGCGCGTACCGGGGCGGAGCCGCTGGGCTCGATGGGCACCGACACCCCGATCGCGCCCCTGTCTACCCGGCCCCGGCTGCTCTACGACTACTTCCACCAACTCTTCGCCCAGGTGACCAACCCGCCGCTGGACGCGATCCGGGAGGAGTTGGTCACCAGCCTCCAGTCCACCATCGGTCCGGAGGGCAACCTGCTCGACCCGGGCCCGGCGAGCTGCCGGCAGATCGTGCTGCCGTACCCGGTGATCGACAACGACGAGCTGGCCAAGATCCTCTCCATCGACGAGGACGGTGACCTGCCCGGCTTCAAGGCGGTACGGGTCTCCGGGCTCTACCGGATCCGGGACGGCGCGGCCGGTCTCAAGGGCCGGCTGACCGAGATCTGCCGGCACGTCTCCGAGGCGATCGAGGACGGGGTCCGCATCCTGGTCCTCTCCGACCGGGACTCCACCGCCGACCTCGCCCCCATCCCGTCCCTGCTGCTCACCGCCGCCGTGCACCAGCACCTGGTGCGCGAGCAGACCCGTACCCGGGTGGCGCTGATCGTGGAGTCCGGCGACTGTCGGGAGGTGCACCACGCCGCCGTCCTGATCGGCTACGGCGCGGCGGCGGTCAACCCGTACCTCGCCTTCGAGTCGGTGGAGGACCTGATCGCCACCGGCGCGCTGACCGGAGTGGACCCGCGTGTCGCGATCCGCAACTACGTCAAGGCGCTCGGCAAGGGCGTCCTGAAGATCATGTCGAAGATGGGCATCTCGACGGTGTCGTCGTACTGCGGTGCCCAGGTCTTCGAGGCGGTCGGCCTGGACCACCGGCTGGTGCAGCGCTACTTCGCCGGCACCCCCGGCAAGATCGGTGGCATCGGCCTGGCCGGGATCCACACCGAAGTCGCCGCCCGGCACACGCTGGCCTGGCCACCGGCTCCCGTCGGCCTGGTGCCCGGCGGTCCGACGCGGACCGGGCCGGTGACCGGCGACGCCGAGCCGCACCGGCGGCTGCCCGTCGGCGGCGAATACCAGTGGCGACGCGACGGCGAACAGCACCTGTTCAACCCGGAGACGGTCTTCCTGCTGCAACACGCCACCCGCAGCCGGCAGTACGACGTCTTCCGGCAGTACACCGCCGAGGTCGACGAGCTGGCCGCCCAGGCCGGCTCGCTGCGCGGACTCTTCACCCTGCGCACCGGGGTACGCCCACCGGTGCCGTTGGACGAGGTCGAGCCGGCCAGCGAGATCGTCAAGCGCTTCTCCACCGGGGCCATGTCGTACGGCTCGATCTCGGCCGAGGCACACGAAACGCTGGCCGTGGCGATGAACCGCCTCGGCGGCAAATCCAACACCGGCGAGGGCGGCGAGGACGTCGACCGGCTGCACGACCCGCAGCGGCGCTCGGCCATCAAGCAGATCGCCAGCGGCCGGTTCGGCGTGACCAGCGAATACCTGGTCAACGCCGACGACCTCCAGATCAAGATGGCGCAGGGGGCCAAGCCGGGCGAGGGCGGGCAGCTGCCCGGCAACAAGGTCTGGCCGTGGATCGCCCGTACCCGACATGCCACCCCGGGCGTCGGGCTGATCTCCCCGCCGCCACACCACGACATCTACTCCATCGAGGACCTGGCCCAGCTCGTCCACGACCTCAAGTGCGTCAACCCGGCCGCCCGGGTGCACGTCAAACTGGTCAGCGAGATCGGCGTCGGCACCGTCGCCGCCGGGGTGGCCAAGCTCAAGGCCGACGTCATCCTGATCTCCGGGCACGACGGTGGCACCGGCGCGTCCCCGCTCAACTCGCTCAAGCACGCCGGTACGCCGTGGGAGCTGGGGCTCGCCGAGGCGCAGCAGACCCTGCTGCTCAACCGGCTGCGCGACCGGGTCACCGTCCAGGTCGACGGTCAGCTCAAGACCGGCCGGGACGTACTGGTCGCGGCGCTGCTCGGCGCGGAGGAGTACGGCTTCGCCACCGCCCCGCTGATCGTCTCCGGCTGCGTGATGATGCGGGTCTGCCACCTGGACACCTGCCCGGTCGGCATCGCCACCCAGAACCCGGTGCTGCGTGAGCGGTTCACCGGCAAGCCGGAGTTCGTGGAAAACTTCTTCCTCTTCCTCGCCGAGGAGGTCCGTGGCTACCTGGCCGAGTTGGGCTTCCGCACCCTCGAAGAGGCGATCGGACAGACCGAGCTGCTCGACTTCGCCCCGGCGGTGGCGCACTGGAAGGCCAGCGGGCTGGACCTGCGGCCCGTACTCCAGCTCCCGGAACTGCCGGCGGACGCGGCCCGGCGCGGCATCCGGGCCCAGGACCACGGCCTGGCGCAGGCGCTGGACAACGAACTGCTGACACTCGCCGAGCCGGCGCTGCGCGACGGCACGCCGGTCCGGGCCGAGGTGCCGGTACGCAACGAGCACCGCAGCGTCGGTGCGATGCTCGGCGGTGAGGTGACCCGGCGGTACGGCGGAGTCGGCCTGCCGACGGACACCATCGAGTTCGCCCTGCACGGCACCGCCGGCCAGTCGCTCGGCGCGTTCCTGCCGGCCGGGGTGACCCTGCGGTTGTACGGCGATGCCAATGACTACCTCGGCAAGGGGCTCTCCGGCGGGCGGATCGTGGTCCGGCCGGACGCCGCCGCGCCGTTCGTCAGCGCCGACGCCGCCCCGGGGGTGCGCGCCGAGGACCAGATCATCGCCGGCAACACCATCCTGTACGGAGCCACCGCCGGTGAGGTGTTCCTGCGCGGCCGGGTGGGGGAGCGGTTCGCGGTCCGCAACTCCGGCGCGGTGACCGTGGTCGAAGGAGTCGGCGACCACGGTTGCGAGTACATGACCGGCGGCACGGTGGTGGTGCTCGGGCCGACCGGACGCAACTTCGCCGCCGGCATGTCCGGCGGTACGGCGTTCGTCTGGCGGCTGGACCGGCGTCGGGTCAACACCGAACTGGTCGACCTCGCGCCGCTGACCGACGACGAGCGGGTGACCCTGCACAACCTGGTGCAGCGGCACTTCGCCGAGACCGACTCTGCCCTGGCCGAGCAGCTGCTCAAGCACTGGCCGGAGACGGTCGAGGAGTTCACCGCCGTGGTCCCCCGGGACTACAAGCGGGTAATGGAGATCATGCGGGCCGCCGAAGCCGCCGGCCACGACGTCGACGACGCGGTGATGACCGCGCTGGCCGCCCCGGCGACCGGCCCGGCCGCACCGGTCGCCCCCGCCCAGCGGGCGTCCCAGGAGGTGGCTCGTGCCTGACCCCAGTGGTTTTCTGCGCCACGGACGGCAGTTGCCGGCCCGCCGGCCGGTGCCGGTGCGCATCGCCGACTGGCGGGAGGTCTATCCGCCGGCCGACGAGGAACTGACCCGACAGCAGGCCACCCGGTGTATGGACTGCGGCATCCCGTTCTGCCACGACGGCTGCCCGCTGGGCAACCGCATCCCGGACTGGAACGACCTGGTCCGTACCGGTGGCTGGGCGGCGGCGATCGAGGCGCTGCACGCCACCAACAACTTTCCGGAGTTCACCGGGCGGCTCTGCCCGGCCCCCTGTGAGGCGGCCTGCGTGTTGGGCCTCGGTGACGACCCGGTGGCCATCAAGCAGGTCGAGGTCGAGATCATCAACCGGGCCTTCGACCGGGACCTGGTCACCCCGGCACCGGTCGCGCCGGCGACCGGCAAGCGGGTCGCGGTGGTCGGCTCCGGCCCGGCCGGACTGGCCGCCGCCCAGCAACTCGCCCGAGCCGGTCACGCGGTCACCGTGTACGAGCGCGACGACGCGATCGGCGGCCTGCTCCGTTATGGCATCCCCGACTTCAAGTTGGAGAAGGAACACATCGACCGGCGGATCGCTCAGCTGGCCGCCGAGGGGGTGCGCTTCGAGACCGGGGTCGACGTCGGCGTGCACGTCACCGCGGAGCAGTTGCGGGCCGAGTACGACGCGGTGCTGCTCGCCTGCGGGGCGCTCGCCGGCCGGGACACCCCGGAGACGCCGGGCAGGACCCTGCGCGGCGTCCATCAGGCGATGGAACATCTGGTCGCGGCCAACCGGGTGGTCAGTGGCGGGGCTGAGCCTGCCGTTTCCTCGCGACTGCGGGGCTCGCAAGCTCACTCCTCGCGCTCGGGCAAGGTATCGACTCCGATCGACGCTGCCGGCAAGCATGTGGTGATCATCGGTGGCGGGGACACCGGGGCGGACTGCCTGGGTGTGGCCCATCGGCAGGGCGCGGCCGGCGTACACCAGCTCGACCAGTATCCGCAGCCACCGCGTACCCGGGATGCCGACCGCGACCCGTGGCCTACCTGGCCGTGGATCCTGCGGGATTATCCCGCCCACGAGGAGGGCGGCGAACGGGTCTTCGCGGTGGCGGTGCAGGAGTTCGTCGACGACGGCACCGGCGCGGTACGGGCGATCCGGATCGCCGAGGTGACCGTGCAACGACGCGACGGCCGGCGGATCGTCACCCCGGTTCCCGGTACGGAACGAGAGCTGCCGGCCGACCTGGTGCTGCTGGCGATCGGCTTCGAGGGGACCGAGGAACAGCCGCTGCTCGACCAGCTCGGGCTGACCCGCAACGGACGGGGTGCCATCGACGCCCGCCCGGACTGGCAGACCTCGACCGACGGGGTGTTCGTCGCCGGGGACATGCACCGGGGCGCGTCGCTGATCGTCTGGGCGATCGCCGAGGGACGGGCCGCCGCAGCGGCGATCCACGCCTACCTCGGTGGGCTCGGCACCCTGCCCGCTCCGGTCTCCCCCTCGGCCCGGCCGCTGGCGGTGCGCCCGTAGCGGCTGTCCGGCACTTCTCGGCTGCCTTTGCTCTGCCTCCCTGGGAGGTGACGGCGATTGTCCGATCATCGGACAGGCTGTTTCCTATGCGGAGGCAGAGCAAAGGGCCGCCCGCCGGTCCACCAGAGCAGGAACACAGGTGGCTACGCCGCGCCCCAGCGGTCGATGTCCGGGAGATGGTCGGCCACGGCGTAGCGGCCCAGCGGTGTCGGGTGCGGAGCTGTCGACCAGATGGTCCGTGGTTGAATCCGAGCGACGGCGTCGGCCCGCGAGGCGAGCAACCCGTCGGCCCGGGCCCTGGCGAAGGTCGACTCCGCCGTAGTCGTGGTGCTCGTCGAGGGAATCAGCGACCAGATCGCACTAGGAAGCAGCCGCAGAAGGCCTCGGGGCCGCTCACCGCCGTCTGACCCGAGCAGGGTCAGGCCCTCGGCAGTCGGACGGAGACCGGACACAGGGGCGACTGCCGAATGGTCAGGATGATGCTGTGTCCGAGGTCAGGTAGCGCTGCACGGTGGGGGCGAGCCAGGCGACCGCCTCCTCCTGGCGCAGTGACACGACCGGAGGTAGCCGCAGCACGTATCGACAGAGGGCGAAGCCGAGCATCTGGGTCGCCAGGAGGCCGGCGCGGGTGCCGGCCTCGCCCGGGTCGGCGACGATGCTGGCCACGGTCGGACCGAGCTGCGTACCGAAGATCTCCCGCATCCGTTGCGCGGCGCTCTCGTTGGTGGCACCCGCCCGCAGCAGGGCCTGAAGGGTCTCGTCGCCTTCCCAGACCTTGAGGAAGTGCCCGACGAGCGTGGTCGCGATCTGCTCGCGGGGCACCTGGCTGAGGTCGGGCAGGTGCAGGTCGAAGTCGGCGGCGGTGGCGAAGAGCTTCTCCTTGCTGCCGTAGTAGCGCATCACCATCGACGGGTCGATGCTCGCGTCCGCGGCGATGGCCCGGATGGTGGCGCGTTCGTAGCCATCGGTGGCGAAGCGTTCCCGGGCGGCGGCGAGGATCGCCGCGCGGGTGCTGTCGGATCGACGGCTGTTGTCGGAGCGGCTGGTGCGGTCCGATCGGCTGGTGCGGTCCGATCGACGGGGGGCAGCGGACATGCCCCGACCTTAGGTCAACAACCGTTTGCCAACAATCGTTGACACTCCAATCCAGTGAGTCCTATCGTTGCCAACAGGTGTTGGCAAATGCTGCTCCCCAATGGAGGTCGACATGGCTGCCAATCCTGCCCCACCAACCGTCGCGATCGTCGGAGCCGGTCCGACCGGCCTACTGCTCGCCGGTGACCTCGCCGCCGCCGGCATCGACGTCACCGTCCTGGAACGCCGTACACACGAGTCCAACCTGAGCCGGGCCTTCGTCGTACACGCCCGCACCATGGAACTGCTCGACGCCCGGGGACTGGCCGAGGAACTCGTCGCCACCGGCACCCCGCTTGCCCGCCTCCGCCTCTTCGGTGGCATCCAGATCGACATGTCCCGACTGCCGAGCCGCTTCCCGTTCGTACTGGTCACCCCGCAGTACAACGTGGAGCGGATCCTGGAAAACCGGGCGGTGACGGCCGGAGCGCGGATCATCAAGGGAGCCGAGCTACGCACCCTGCGGCAGGACACCGACCGGGTCGAACTCGACATACACACCGACGGCGAGACCACCACCACCACCATCACCACCAGGGCCGACTACGTCGTGGGAACCGACGGCGTACACAGCACCGTCCGTGACGCGGTCGGCCTGCCGTTCCCCGGCACGTCGGTACTACGGTCGATCATGCTCGCCGACGTCCGGCTGACCGATGCCCCACGAGACGTAGTGATGGCCAACGGCGTCGGCGATTACTTCGCCTTCATCGCCCCCTTCGGAGACGGTTGGCACCGCATCTTCGCCTGGAACCGACACCGCCAACTTCCCGACAGCGCACCTGTCGACATCGAAGAGATACGCGAAGTCGCCCGCCGGGCGTTCGGCACCGACTTCGGGCTCCAGGAAGCACGCTGGGTGTCCCGGTTCCACAGTGACGAGCGGCAGGTGCCGCGCTACCGGGTGGACAGGGTTTTCCTGGCCGGCGACGCCGCACACGTCCACTCGCCCGCCGGTGGGCAGGGCATGAACACCGGTCTTCAAGACGCCGCCAACCTGAGCTGGAAACTCGCCGCCGTGATTCAGGGCTGGGCACCCGACGGCCTGCTCGACACGTACCAGACCGAGCGACACCCGGTCGGCAAGACCGTACTGCGCAGCAGCGGGGCGCTCATCCGGGCCGCGCTGGTCCGACCCCGGGCCGGGCGCATGTTCCGCAACGTGCTCGGTGCGCTGCTGCTGCGTCTGCCCCCGATCGTCCGGGCCATGGCCGGCACCATTTCCGGCATCGGGATCGACTATCCGGGGGCGCCCCGGGCCGGGGACGTCGAGTTGCGTGACGGGCAGCGCCTCTACACCGTGCTACGCGAGGGCCGATACGTCCTGCTCGCCCCGCCCCCGGTCAGCCTCACGACCAGCGGCTGGTCCGACCGACTACGGCTGGCCACCCCCGTGAATCGGGGAGTGCCCCCCACCCTGGTACGCCCCGACGGCCACGTCGCCTGGCGTGGCCCCGAGTCCGACCTGTCCGCCGCTTTGGCCCGCCACCTCGGCACCCGGTTGCCGGTCTGAGCTATGCCCGGTGTCCCAACCGAGTCGAACGTCGGATGGGACACCGGGACAGCCACCGGATCAGCGGGGCAGGAACCGGTGTGCCTCCTGGATCCTCGCCCAGGACTTCGGTTGGGGCGGCGTGGCCACCCGAGCCTGGGCCGTGGCATCACCGGCCAGCTCCGGACGGCCGGCAGTGAACAGCCAGGTCGTGAAGACCGCCGAGAGGTCCCGGCCGGAGATCTGCTCGGCCAGAGCCTGGAACTGCTCGTTCGTGCCGTTGCCGTACTGCCGCTGCGCCGTCCAGGCTCGCAGGATCCGGAAGAACGCGTCGTCCCCGACCGCCAGGCGGATCTGGTGGACAGCCAACGCGCCCCGGTCGTAAACCGCGCTGTGGAAGATCCGGTTCGGGCCGGGGTCACCCGGCAGGACCTGCCAGAACGGGTCATCAGCCGGGTAGTACGCGTAGGTGAAGTCGAACAGCTCCTGCGCGGTGCCCTCGCCCTGCGCCTCCGACCACAACCACTCCGCGTACGAGGCGAAGCCCTCGTTGAGCCAGATGTTGCGCCAGTCAGCCACCGACACCGAGTCGCCGAACCACTGGTGGGCGATTTCGTGCGTCACCACATAGGTGTTCGCGCCGCGCCGCCAGAAGCTCGGCCCGTACACCGGTCGGGTCTGCGTCTCCAGCGCGAAGCCGATCCCGTCCAGCGGACCGGCCACCCCGCCCTGCGCCTCGAACGGGTACGGCCCGAACAGCCCGCTGGCCCAGTCGACCACCTCGGCGGTCCGCTCGATGCTGGCCCGAGCCGCCCCGGCCAGGTCACCCAGACCCACGTGGTACGCGTTGACCACCGGCTGCCCGTTGGGGGCGGTGTCGGTGACGATGTCGTACTGCCCGATCGTCAGGAAGGACAGGTAGGTGGCGGTCGGCTTGGTGGTCCGCCAGATCCAGCGGGTCCAGCCCAGCAACTCGCCGATCGGCGGCCGGGGCTGCACCCCGTTGCTGATCACCTCTACGCCGTCCGGCACCGAGACCGACACGTCGAAGGTGGCCTTGTCCAACGGGTGGTCGTTGCTCGGATACCACCACCAGGCCGACTCCGGCTCGTTGACGGCCATCGCGCCGTCGGCCGTACGCCGCCAGCCGGTGTAGCCGTCGACCAGCACCTGGGACGGTACGCCGGCGTACTGCACCACCACGGTCAACAGTTGCCCGGACCGGATCGTCCGGGCCGGGGTGACCACCAGCTCGTGCGCGTCGGAGCGGCTGTGCGTGGCGCTCCAGCCGTTGACCCGCACCGACGACACGTCCAGTACGAAGTCCAGGTTGAACCGGGACAGGTCCTGGGTGGCCCGGGCCAGGATCGTGGTGGTGCCGGTGAGCCGGTCGGTGCCCGGCTGGTAGCGCAGCCGGATGTCGTAGTGCTCGACGTCGTAGCCGCCGTTGCCGTAGTCGGGGTAGTAGCTGTCGCCGATGCCGGGGCTGCCCGGCGTCGGGGCAGCCTGCGCCGGGGTGCCGGCCAGGGTGGTGCCGGTGACGGTCATGGCCAGGGCGGCGACCGCCGCCACGATCCTTCGTCGCACGGGAGAGCTCCCTCCGTCGGGTACGCACAACCCCACCAACCTAATCGACAACTGTGAACATCTGAATCAGGAGTTGTAATGTGGCGATCATGAATGTCGAAGTGTCACTGCGGCCGGTTCGCGAGGACGACCTGACGTTCCTCAACGACCTCAGCAACGATCCCGCCGCGAGTGGTACGTACCAGTGGAACGGCTGGCACGATCCGCACGTGTACCGCAGGCGGTGGGCCGAGAACGGCCTGCTGGCCGACGACCGGGGGCTGCTGATCGTCAGTGCCGGCGCGGACCGGGTCGGCCTGGTCTCCTGGCGCAAGATACTGACCCCAGGAGAGAGCTACTGCTGGAACATCGGGGCGCTGCTCGCACCCGAGACGAGGGGCAGAGGTTACGGCACCCGTGCCCAGCGGCTACTCGCCGAGTACCTACTCGCCCACACCCGGGTCAACCGGGTCGAGGCCAGTACGGAGATCGGGAACGTGGCGGAGCAGCGGGCACTGGAGAAGGCCGGGTTCACCCGCGAAGGTGTCCTCCGTGGCTTCGGCTTCCGTGATGGTGCTTGGCGCGATGGTGTGCTCTACAGCCTGCTCCGGGCAGATCTGTCCGAGACTCCGTCTGATGAGAGGTAGCGAGCCTGCTGGACTAGGGATTGAAAACGTTGATGCCCAAACAAGATCTTGTCAGTGCGCTCAACAGCGAATTGGGTCACTCCCCGCCGCTGATCTTTACGGCGGGGAGTAGTTCGGCCGACGCTACGGTAGCCGTCCTGTCCCATGGGGACCGGTTCGTAAACGTGCTTGCGAACGATGGCTCCTACCTGCTGTCGTTCAACTGGAACGGGCGGCAACAGGCGCACGGACGGGCGCCCGATATCTCCTTAGCGGCCGACTCCGCGCGGCGATGGGTCGAGGGCTTCGACCTGGAGAGCCTCGCCGCTGCCCATCCTTTCGTTAAGTTCTCGGGCCTTCAGCTCTCCTAGGAGCGAGGAACCGCCGTCGAGTTCCAATGGGCCGCGTTGCTCAGCGAGGTAGAAGAAGAGAGGCAAGATTTTCGTGACCTCGTGATTCTGGCCTCGCGTGACGACCTTCTGAGAAAGCTTTTTCCCCACCTTGACCACCGTTTTGCGCTTTCCGTCAACGAACACAGCGAGGGTATTCTCGTTGCTGTGTTCGTTGACGGCCCCGGATGGTTCGTTATCTACCGTGACGACGGCAGCTTCGAATTAGAAGGGGATGCGCCCCAGGTGGTCGACTATCTGGTCAAGCGACTTCGCAATCCGATCTCCCAGTGATGCATGAACGCGACGGTCTGACCTCTGGGCCTGGCTGGCGTGAGATGTTGGTTCAAGATTAGTGGCTAGGTTAAATAGTTGAGGAGTGTGTTCGTCCGTAGTGGCTCTCGTTGCCGTCGTGACTGCTGTCACTGACCCAAAGGCTTGAGTTTGGTCGATTATCCTTGTGATTTGGATCGGGGACGCGGTGCTCCGTTGGAAATCCCTCATGATGCGAACCTATTTGGGCAGTCGACGACCCATCGCTGTTCGATCTCTCGGAGCCGTGGTTTGCTGGTCCAGATATGCGCTGGGGGACAAATTGAATAGCTGGTTCGGGTAACCCGTATGGAGCGGGTGCACGTTGGATATTGCGCGCCCAACTAGGACTGGCGCGCTGTTCCGAACTTCGGTTAGTGTTCCTCTGACTACACAGGATGCCGGCACGGTGGGGGTGCGGTGAGCGGGCTGAAGGCCACCTTCAATCGTGCGGTCACGGCCCATCGGGATGCCCAGGCGCACCTGGCCGCCGCGCGGCTCGCCCTAGACGAAGCCGCGATGCGCCAGCCAGGGCAAGACTCCGCCCGGATCACCGCCGACACTGTCCACCGGTTACGTGCCCTCGGCGAAGTGCTCGCCACCGGCTGGCTCGGTGGCGACAGCGCCGCCTTTGGCCACGGCGCGGCCCAGCCTCCGCCGTTCGGCACCGAGGACCTACGCGGGCGGGTGGCCGTACGCCTCGGCGTGGCCGGCACGGTCCACGGAATGTTCCCGGCGCTGGTGTCGCTGGCCGGCGGGGCGCACCTGGCGCTGGACGCTGACGCCCGGAATCCCCGGGTCGCGGCGCTGCTGCGTGGCCTGATCGTCCGGCTGCTGGCCGCTGCCCGTCCCGGTCGACTCCGGGTACTCGCCGCCGACACGGCCGCACTCGGTGGGACCTTCGTGCCGCTTCGGCCGCTGATCGCGGCGGGCGTGCTGGCCGAGCCGGTCACCTCGGAAGAGGACGTCAGCGGCCTGCTGGACATCGCGGAGGAGCACGCCCGGGTGGAGCAGCACGACGCCCGCGACATCGACGAGTTACTGCTGCTGGTGCTGGCGTCGACACCGCAGGGCCGCGACCTGACCCGGCTGGCCGCGCTCACCCACGCCGGTGCGCCGGCCGGCGTCTGCGTGATCGTCGCCGGCTACCCGCCACCGTCCCCGGCGAGCGCCACGCCACCCCTGCTCGGCAACACCAGCCAGATTCGCATGATCGGCGAGTACGCGCAGCTTGGCGACCCGCCGGGGGAGTCGTACAGCGCCGATGGCAGTGGGCTGGCTGCCCTGGTCCGCCTCGATGGCGACCCACCGCCCGCCCTGATCGCCCGGCTCGCCGCCGAGCTGGGCGACACTGTCCGTCGGGCCAGCGCACTGGGCTTCGCCGACCTGCTACCCGAACAGCCCTGGACCGAGTCCTCCGTGGACGGCCTCCGCACGATGATCGGCCGCGACGGTCGTACCCCGATCGAGCTGGCCTTCGACGACGTTACCCCACACTGGCTGGTCGGCGGTCGGACCGGCTCCGGCAAGACGGTCTTCCTGCTCGACGTCCTCTACGGGCTGGCGGCCCGCTACTCGCCGGACGAACTGGCGCTCTACCTGCTCGACTTCAAGGAGGGTGTCAGCTTCGCCGAGTTCGTGCCGACCGGCCGGGACCCGTCATGGATCCCGCACGCCCGCTCGGTCGGTATCGAGTCCGACCGGGAGTACGGCGTCGCGGTGCTGCGCGAGCTGCGCCGGGAGCTGAACCGGCGGGCCGCCGCGCTCAAGCGGCACGGCGTGACGAAGCTGGCCGACCTGCGCCGGGACAGCGACACTCCCACGCCCCGGGTGGTCGCCGTCATCGACGAGTTCCACGTCCTGTTCGCCGGCAACGATGCGGTTGCCCGCGAGGCGGTGACCCTGCTGGAGGAGTTGGCCCGCAAGGGCCGGTCGTACGGCATCCACCTTGTGCTCGCCAGCCAGAGTATGTCCGGCATCGAGGCGCTCTACGGCAAGAAGGACTCCATCTTCGGGCAGTTCCCGCTGCGCGTGGCGCTGCCCGGCGGCTCCAGCATCCTCGATCCACTCAACGACGCCGCCGGCGGCCTGCCACTCGGCTCGGCCTTGATCAACCCGTCGGCCGGTCTGCCCCGCGCCAACACCGTCGTCCGGTTCCCCAACGCGCACGCCGACGGCGCGCAGGTCGCCGCGCTGCGGCACGAGCTGTGGCAGCGTCGCGTGCCGGGCGCGCGTCCGCCGGCCGTCTTCAAGGGGTACGAGTCGACGCACGTCGAAGACGATCCGACGTACCGGGGGTTGGTGCCCGGTGGACGACGGCCGTTGGCCCTGGTGGGCCGGGTCGTCGACGTGGACCTGTCCAGCGCGTACTTCCCGCTCGACGCCACCCCCGGTCGGCACCTGGCGATCGTCGGCACCGCACCCACCGGTGCCGACGTGCTGCACGCCGCGACCCTCAGCGTGTCCCGGCAACACGAGCCGGGCAGCGTCCGGTTCCTGCTCGCCCCGCTGGTCGCCACCGCCGACACGGTCGCCGACGAGACCTCGGCGGCACTGGCGGCCGCCGGTCACCAGGTGACCCAGCTCGACGCGGCAGCGCTGCGCCAACAGGTGGGGGAGTACGCCAAACCGCCCGCCGAGCCTTGGGCCGGCCGTACCTACCTGGTGGTCTTCGGGGTGGATGCCGCCGGGGCGGCGCTGGGACTCAGCGACGTGAATACCTTCAAGTCCGGCCTGGACGATCTGCGGGTCATGCTGCGCCAGGGACCGGGGTACGGCGTACACCTGTTGGGTTGGTGGCGTGGCCTGCGCCGGCTCGCCGACGACCTCGGCGGGGCGTACAACCGGGACGACATCGCCTGCCTGGTGGCGCTCAACGTCCCCGGCTCCGAGCTGGGTATGTACCTCGGCGTGCCCGACCTGGCGTACACGCCCCGGGCCAACCGGGCGCTGCTGGTCGACCGGCACGACCAGCGGACTCGGCTGATCGTGCCGTATGTCCGCCCCGGACACGAGCTGGACGAGGGGTACTGACGTGGCGAGCTTCGACGAGTACGCGGCGCTGGCCCGGCAACTGCACGAACTGCGGCGCGCCGAGGAGCGGACCGCGGCGGCGACCAGCCAGCGACACGACGTGCTGGTGGCCGGCGCGGATCAGCTCGGCCAGCGGCTGGCGGCGCAGCGCCAGCGGCTGCACCAGATCGCCCAGGCGATCGGTGAGCCACCGCCCGCACTGGAGGTCGACCTGCGGCCGGTGGCGGGACCCGGACCCACCGGCTGGTCGGGTGTCCCGGGCCAGGCCATGCCACCGGGGCAGCCACCACCGTCACCCGGCGGGCCGTACCCCGTCCTGCCCGCCCCCGAACCGCACCCGGCCCTGCCCGGCCCCGGCGCACATCCGGCTCTGCCGGTTGCCCCGACCCGGCTGGCGTTGCCCGCCGACCCGGCCCAGCACCCTGGACGGCAGCCAGCTTCGCCTACCCAGCTTCCTGGACAGCGGCCAGCCCCGCCGGCCTCCGCACCGGCCGGTGCGGCACCATCGGCCGGACCGGTGCCCGCCCCCCGGCCCGCGCCGGTCGACCCGGCACAGGCTCTCGAACTGGCCCGCCGGGCGGCCGACGCCGCCGACCAATCCGCGATGCGGGCCGAGACGATGGCCCAGCAGCCGCCGCTGCTGCCCGGCTGGTCGCCGATCGCCCGCGCACTCGTCATCTACGGCGGCTTCGCGTTGCTCGCCGTGGCGATGGGCGTGCTGCTCTTCCATCAGCTCGACACCCGGGCGGAGAAGGAGGACTTCGGGCGCTGGTTCTCGGCCATCGCCTGGGCCGGCGGCGGGCTGCCCACGCTGGCGTTCTTCGCCGGCTACCTGGTGCTCAACGTCTGGGGCAAGCCACGCATGGCGGTGGGCAAGCAGCCCTCCGCTCATCTGCGGATCGGCTTCCTGATCTGCTTCGTCGTCGTACCGCTCGCCGCCTGCGTCCTCGGGGCGTTCCCGGTGCTCGCCGAGGGACCCGGCGGCTGATAGCCGCCAGCACCGATCGAAAACCGCTGGCCGGACAGCCACCGGCCGATAATGATGCCCGGATGTCAGAAGACCTTAGCCCAGTGATCCGCCTCGAACCGGTGACCGCCGACAACTGGCGGCAGTGCGCCGCGCTTCGCGTACGCCCCGAGCAGAGCGACTTCGCCATGCCGGTGACCTACTACCTCTGCCTGTGTGCGTACGGGACGACCTGGCAGCCACTCGCCATCACCCGGGACGACAAGGTGGTCGGCTTCGTCATGTGGGGCGTCGACGACGACCGGAGCCGGTGGATCGGCGGATTCGTCGTCGACGCCGACGCCCAGCGTGGTGGTGTCGGTCGGGCCGCCCTACGGCAGCTGCTCGACCGTTTCGCCGCCGAGCCGGACTGCCCCAACGTGGCGCTCAGCTATCCGCCGGAGAACACCGCCGCCCGTGCGCTCTACGCGTCGCTCGGCTTCGTGGAGACCGGCGAGACCGAGGATGACGGCGCCGAACTGGTGGCCCGCTGGACCCCCGCCCGCTGACCGGCCCCCGCTGACCGGCCCCGTTGACCGGCCCCGTTGACCGGCCCTCCCGTTGACCTGACCCTCCACCCGACCTGACCCCGTTGGTCATGAAGTTATCGCCACCGCTAGCCGCGTGTCGCTGCGATAACTTCATGATCAACGCCCTCGGGGAGAGTGGGTCAGTGGGTCAGCGGATCAGCGAGCGGGAGGTCGGTCGTAGGCGGAGGATTTGCGGGGGACGGGCCTGCATCGCGGTGAGTTGCGGCGAGAGGCCACCCCGTACGGCCGGTTGATCCCGTACAGCGGCGAGGTGCTGCCGGTAGGCGGCGTCGTCAGGGTAGGACGTGACGAGCACCGCCACGTTCTCACCCGTACGGACCGGCAGCCGGGGGAACGTGTTCGCAGCCGGTTCGGTGACGAGCATGGCCAGTGGTGCCGGTCCGACCCCGGCCAGGGTGGGAACCAGTTCGTCCCGGATCAGGGCGATACCCTCCTCCGGTTCCGCCGGGAGGAACCACGTCGCCACCACGACGAGCCGCTCCGGATCAGGCGTACCGACCGGTGACCGGTCCGCTGGTGAGACCGTCAGGTCTCCGCCACCCACCGGTTCGGGACGTAACAGAAGGACGTCCGAGGAGTCGACCATGGTCGAGTTGGCCTGCTCCCGGTGCGCTACCCAGACCGGACCGCCGTAGAAGGCGGTGAGCCCCTGCTGCCGCGTCGTCATGTCCGGAAAGCCGCGCAGCCAGACGAACCGGTCACGGGCGTCGAGGTCCCGGAACTGCCCGAGTACGGCCATGCCGACGTCTTCCTGCGACTCCACAAAGGCCCGGTCGAACAGTTCGATGAGTTCGTCCCGTCGCCCCGGATGCAACGTGTACTGCCGGAGTTCGAGCACGTTCAGTCCCGTGGCCGTGTCGGGATCGACTGCGGCGAGCCGTGACGCGATCATGCGGCCACCCCAGCCTCTCCGGTGCGGGTCAGAGCCATGGTCCAGTTGGTCTCCCAACTGTGGCCGCCGTCGGTCGAGAACGCCTGCTCCCAGTGGGCTGACGTCCGGGTGATTCCCGACCAGGTGAAGCGGCAGCGGATCGGTATCCCCTCGTGGGTGTCGTCGCCGTAGAACTCGCCGGCCCCATCCGCGTCGAAGCGGCCGACCACGGGTGGGGTCAGCCGGCCGGTACGGCTGTTCACCCAGTTCAGTGACCATTCCCGCAGTTCCGGGTCGAACAGCCGCAGGGTCAGGCCGGTGAAGCCCTTGGTGTGGAACGTGATCTCGTCCAGGTTGGCGGCGCCGCCGAACAGCGGGGCGTGGCACACGGCGGTGGCTGGGAATTCGTCCCATTCGGTGCTTCCGGTCAGCGGCCGTACGAGGCGACGGTTGGTTACCTCCCAACTACCGACCAGAAAGTCGAAGTCGCCGACGCCGGGCTGACGAATGGGTGGGCTGGTCATTTGTGTCGTCCTCACGTACCTGGGTCTGGTGCCGGCCCGAGCGGGCCGGTGCCGGAAAGCTAGCCAGGCTTCCCTGACAGGGTGTGTCAGCAGATCGCGGCACACTTGCCGGCATGCGCGCGAGCAGACTGCTGTCCATCCTGTTGTTGCTCCAGACCCGGGGCCGGTTGACCGCCCAGCAGTTGGCCGACGAGTTGGAGGTCTCGGTCCGTACCGTCTATCGCGACGTCGAGTCGCTCGCCGTCGCCGGCGTCCCGATCTACGGCGAGGCGGGTCACGACGGTGGTTACCGGCTGGTCGACGGCTACCGGACCCGACTGACCGGCCTGACCACCGACGAGGCCGAGACGCTGTTCCTCGCCGGGCTGCCCGGCCCGGCTGCCGACCTGGGGCTGGGCACCGTGTTGGCCGCCGCCCAGCTCAAGCTGATGGCCGCCCTCCCGGACGAGTTGCGGGATCGGGCCGGCGCGCTACAGCAGCGCTTCCATCTCGACACCTCCGGCTGGTATTCGGCGGCGGACGTGACCCCGCACCTGACTGCCGTGGTGGACGCGGTGTGGAACCAGCGGCGGATCCGGGTGCGTTACCACCGCTGGACGGCGCCGCAGGACGTGACCCGCACCCTGGAGCCGTACGGCGTGGTGTTCAAGGCCGGTCGGTGGTATCTGGTGGCGGGGACCACGGGAGCGATCCGTACCTATCGGGTGTCCCAGATCGGCCGGATCTGGTCACTGGACACCGGGTTCGAGCGGCCGGACGGATTCGACCTTACCGCCCACTGGCGTTCCTACCTGGACGACTTCGACGCCCGACGGCATCGCGACGAGGCAGTCGTACGGTTGTCGGCAGACCTGCTTCCGCATCTGCCCGATCTGGTCGAGCCTGCGGTGGCGCTGGCCGCTCGGGAGAGCGCTGGGAAAGTCGATCCCGTCGGGCGGGTCCGGGTCGTGATCCCGATTGAATCGGTCGAGCACGCCACCGGCATGCTGCTGCGCCTCGGTGCCGCCGCCGAGGTGTTGGCTCCCGTCGAGTTGCGGGATCGAATCGCGCAGACCGCCGCCGAGATGGCCACGATCTACGCGGGCCCGCCCGAAGATCCGGCCGAGCCCGCGTATCCGGTTGGCGTTGCCTATCCGACGGGCGGTGTGGACCCCACGGAAGGTCTGGACCCCACGGAAGGTCTGGACCCCACGGAAGGCGCGCGCCCGAGGGGAGGTGCGCGCCCGACGGGCGATTAGGAGAATTTTACCGAGCTGGCCCGGTTGTTCCAGCCCGTGCCGATGGTGCCGAGGTTCGACGCGCCGTCGATCCACACCGAGGATGCGCCCTTGAAGTCGACGCCGTCATAGAACTTGACGTCGCACCGGTTGTAGGTGCGGACCGAGCTGACCCGGTTGTTCCAGCCGATGTCACCGAGGTCGTCCCACTGCCACTCGGAGTCGTATCCCGAAGTGCACCGGCGGGACTGGACCCAGGTGTGGGTCGCGCCGGTGTAGCCGGTGCCGTTGTAGAAGATCGCGATGGTCAACGCGGTCGGGGTGACGTCACTGAGCCGCCGGGCCTGCTGTTGGTCGGCTGCGCAGGTGACCTTCCGGCTGTCGAGGTTGACAACGCAGTGCTGCATCGATGGGTCGGCACCTGCGGCGGCGCCTGCCGGGGTGGCGGCCAGGACGGTCGCGCCAACCATGCAGGACATTGCGGCGAGAGTGGCGAAGGCGGTCCGGGTAGCCATCTTCTCTCCTCCTTACTGGGTGATGTCATGACTCGAGCGAAAGTGCCAATTTGGGCCATTAGCCCTGAACGTCACCGTAGTTACCGCTTTTGTGAAACCCATGTGGTCAGTCGCATTTCTGTCAGTTGCACCACGCGCGCACCCGGTGATCGTCGATCGGATGTGGAGTCGTGGCGCAGGCCCACCGGGAGGGCCACCGGCACCACCTCGAGCAGGTCGCTCAGCACGGCGACAGTCATAGGCTCCGGATTGGGCGGGATCCCGCACCAGGCACCGAGCTTGTGCTCGATCTTCATCACCCGCTCCGGCAACTCGGCCAGACAGGTGTCGAACCGGCGCTGGACGTGCACGCGGGGATACGTGACGGTGACGACGATCCACGGCTCCGCGTCCTCGTACGTCGGTCCGCCAACCCGCCTCACGGCCGTTGTGCGCCGGGTTCGGCGCGACAGGCAAGGCCCCGCGCATGCCGTTCCGCCGAGGAGTAGGATCTCCGGCGCTGCGGTCGACGAAGCCCGCCCCCGAACGCCTTCGGTGTGACGACACCACGTGACCTGTGGAAGCCACCCGGCGGCCAGCCACGCGTAGCGCGTGACGCTGAGAAGAACTGATCCAAAATTCCGACAGGGTCGGCTGGTGGGTCGATCCGGGAGAGAGACTAGCCTGATGGGCGTGACACGCCGCGCGAAGATTGTCTGCACCCTAGGCCCCGCCACCTCGTCGCCGGAGCGGATCCGGGGACTGGTGGAGGCCGGCATGGACGTGGCCCGGCTCAACTTCAGCCACGGTAGCCACGCCGATCACGAGCAGGTCTACCAGCTGGTACGGCAGGCCGCCGAGCGGGCCGGGCGAGCGGTTGCCACCCTCGCCGATCTCCAGGGACCCAAGATCCGCCTGGGCCGGTTCGCCGACGGGCCGCACGAGTGGCGTACCGGCGACTCCGTCGTGATCACCGGTGACGACATCCTCGGCAGCAAGGACCGGGTTTCCTGCACCTACCGCAAGCTGCCGCAGGAGGTCCAGGCCGGCGACCGGCTCCTGATCGACGACGGCCGGGTGGCCATCGAGGTGACCGCGGTCGACGGCAACGACATCCGCTGCCTGGTGACCGAGGGTGGTCCGGTCTCCAACAACAAGGGCGTCTCGCTGCCCAACATCGCGGTCAGCGTGCCCGCGCTCTCCGAGAAGGACGCCGAGGACCTGCGGTTCGCCCTCGGCCTCGGGGTGGACCTGGTGGCGCTGTCGTTCGTCCGGTCGCCCGAGGACATCAAGCTCGTGCAGGCCATCATGCAGGAGGTCGGCGTACACCGACCGGTACTGGCCAAGGTCGAGAAGCCGGAGGCAGTGACCCACCTGGAGGCGATCGTCGCCGCCTTCGACGGGGTCATGGTCGCGCGGGGCGACCTCGGCGTCGAGCTGCCGCTGGAGCAGGTCCCGCTCGTGCAGAAGCGCGCCGTGCAGCTGTGCCGGGAGAACGCCAAGCCGGTCATCGTCGCCACCCAGATGCTCGACTCGATGATCGAGAGTTCCCGACCGACCCGGGCCGAGGCCTCCGACGTCGCCAACGCGGTGCTGGACGGCGCCGACGGGGTGATGCTCTCCGGCGAGACCAGCGTGGGGCGCTATCCGATCCTCACCGTCGACACCATGGCCAAGATCGTGAAGACCACCGAGTCGGGCTCGATCGGCGTACCCCGGTTGCAGCACGACCCCCGTACGCACGGTGGCGCGCTCACCATCGCCGCCTCCCAGATCGCCCGCGCGATCGGGGCCAAGGCGATGGTGGCCTTCTCCCAGACCGGGGACACCGTACGGCGGCTCTCCCGGCTGCACTGCGACCTGCCGCTGCTGGCCTTCACCCCGGTTCCCGAGGTACGCAGCCAACTCGCGCTCTCCTGGGGGGTGGAGACCTTCCTCATGCCCTTCGTGCAACACACCGACGACATGTTCCGCCAGGTCGACCAGGCCCTGCTCGGCCTCGACTGGGCCAACCCGGGCGACTACGTGGTGATCGTGGCCGGTAGCCCGCCCGGCACGCCTGGCTCCACCAACACCCTGCGGGTGCACCAGCTCGGCTCGTTGAACGGTTCCACCGCGACCCAGGTGGTCCAGTGACCGAGGAAGGTGTCCTCGTCGGTCAGGCGGCGGTCGACGAACTCCTGCACGTGCTGGACCTGGACCGGACCGGTGAGATGTCCTTCCGGGGGATGAGCCCGTCGGTCGGCCCGCAACGGGTGTTCGGGGGGCAGGTCGCCGGGCAGGCCCTGGTGGCCGCCGGTCGTACCGTCGACCCGGAGCGGCTGGTGCACTCGCTGCACGGCTACTTCGTCCGTCCCGGCGACCCGACCGAGCCGATCGTCTACGACGTGGAGAACATCCGCGACGGGCGCTCCTTCTCGGTCCGCCGGGCGGTCGCCCGGCAACACGACAAGCCGATCTTCTTCATGTCGGCCTCGTTCCAGGTGGTGGAGGAGGGGCTGGACCATCACGCGCCGGCCCCGCTCGACGTACCCGGCCCGGACGAGGTGCCCACCATGGTCGACCGGTTGGGACGCTATCCCGAGCGGCTCGGCATCTGGTCGATCATTCCCCGCCCGATCGACGTGCGGTACGTCGGCGAGCCGGGCTGGGTACGCCCCGGTGACCGCCCGGCCGAGCCGAAACAGCGGGTGTGGATGCGCATCGACGGCAAGCTGCCCGACGATCCGCTGCTGCACGCCTGCGCGCTGACGTACGCCTCGGACCTGACCCTGCTGGACTCGGTGCTGTCGGTGCACGGCGAGGTGTGGGGCCCGGGCGGGGTGGTCGGCGCGAGCCTGGACCACGCCCTGTGGTTCCACCGTCCGTTCCGGGCCGACGAATGGTTCCTCTACGACTGCTGGAGCCCGTCCGCGTCCGGCTCCCGGGGGCTGGCCACCGGTCGGATGCTCACCACCGACGGACGGCACATCGCCAGCGCCGTACAGGAGGGGCTGCTGCGCCGAGTAGGGGGCTGAGCACGTCGGTTAGTCTCTCCGGCATGCGCCTTTCCGCCCGGGTCGACTACGCGTTGCGTGCCATTGTCGAGCTTGCCGTAGTGGCCGGACGGACCACCGACGACACCGATCCGGGCCGCCGGCCGAGCCCGGTGACCGCCGAGCAGATCGCCCGAGCCCAGGACATACCACCGAAGTTCCTGGAGAGCATCCTGCTGCAACTGCGCCGGGGCGGCGTGGTGCACGCGCAGCGCGGGCCGGAGGGCGGCTACTGGCTGACCCGTCCGGCGTCCGAGATCCCGCTCGCCGAGGTGATCCGGGTGGTGGACGGGCCGCTGTCGCACGTACGCGGTCAGCGCCCCGAGGACCTTGGCTACCAGGGCGCGGCCCGCGCCCTGCAGGAGGTCTGGATCGCGCTGCGGGCCAGCGAGCGGGAGATCCTGGAACTGGTCACCATCGCCGACGTGGCCAGCGGCCAACTTCCCGCGCGGGTACGCGAATTGGCGGCCAACCCCGCAGCCTGGACCTGACCGCCCGACCGGGCGGTCGGGAACTGGCTACCGTTCCGGCCGGCCGGAACGGACCACCCTCAGCTTGACTGGCCCTCAAGGTTGACCACCCTCAGCTTGACTGGCCCTCAAAGTTGATCGCTGTCAGCTTGATCGGCAACGTCGGCCAGCTCGGAGACCAGTCGCCAGGCGTCGAACACGTCCTCCTTCCTGGTCAGCGGTGACCCGACGGCCAGCCGCAGGGTGTAACGGCCGGCTACCCGGGTGTGCGTCAGGTAGATCCGACCGGTGGCGTTCAGCCTGGCCAGCAACGCGGCACTCGACTCGTCCCCGGCCCGGAGCCGGAAACAGACCAGCGAGAACGGGTGCGGGGCGACCAGTTCGAAGCGCTCGTCGGCGCGTACCTGGTCGGCGAACCAGGCGGCCAACTCCACTCCCGAGCGGATGTGCGCCCGCAGCCCTTCGACGCCGTACGAGCGCAGCACGAACCACAGCTTCAGCGCCCGGAACCGGCGACCGAGGGGCACCTGCCAGTCCCGGTAGTCGAGCACCGCGCCCGACTCGGTCGCCGCGTTGCGTAGATATTCGGGCAGAACGCTCAGCGTCTCGACCAACTCCGCCCGGTCCGCCACCCAGAACGCGTCACAGTCGAAGCCGGTGAGCAGCCACTTGTGCGGATCGAAGCAGTACGAGTCCGCGTACTCCAGGCCGGTGTGGGTGTGGCGGAGTTCCGGGCAGACCGCCGCCGCACCCGCGTACGCGGCGTCCACGTGCAGCCAGATGCCGTACTCCCGGCAGATCTGGCTGATCGCGGGCAGCGGGTCGATCGCGGTGGTGGAGGTGGTCCCGATCGTGGCCACCACCAGCGCCGGTACGACCCCGGCGGCCTGGTCGGCCGTGATCGCCGTCCGCAGGGCCACCGGATCCAGGGCCAACAACTCGTCCACCTCCACGGCCCGGACCCCCTCGTCGCCCAGGCCGGCGATCCGGGCCGCCTTCTCGATCGAGGAGTGCCCCTGGGTGGAGGTGTAGACCCGGTAGCGCCGGGTCACGCCCTGCGCCCGCCAGTCACCTCCGCCGGCGCGGTGCAGCGCGGCGAGGGTCGCGACCAGGGTGGCCGAGGAGGCGGAGTCCTGGATCACGCCGCCGCCGGGGCCGGTGGAGCGGAACCGGGCCGGCAGGTCGAGCAGTTGGGCCAGCCAGTCCAGCATCACCGTCTCGACCTCGGTGCAGGCCGGTCCGGTCGCCCACAGCATGCCCTGGACCCCGAGCCCTGCGCTGACCAGGTCACCGAGCACACTCGGACCGGAGGTGTTCGCCGGGAAGTAGCCGAAGAAGCCGGGATGCTGCCAATGGGTGAGCCCCGGCGTGACCACGGTGTCGAGGTCCGCCAGGATCTGCTCGAAGTTCTCGCCCTGCTCTGGCGGGGCGGCCGGTAGCCGGGCGGCGATCGCGCCGGGTGGTTCCTGTGCGGTGACCGGCCGGTCCCGTAGGCCGGACCAGTAGTCCGCGATCCAGTCCACGACCGCGTGCCCCTGCCGGCGGAACTCCTCGGCGTCCATGTGCGTTGCCATGGGCCAAGCCGATCAAGGATTCCGCCGCCGGGCAAGCACTTCCGCCCGCTCCGGCGGTGTGGCTAACGGAGGGGAGTGCGGCTATCTCGCCTCGAAGCAACCTGGGCCGAGTCAATGCGGTACGGAAGCCGGTCGGCGCGCCGGTTGGTGGACCCGGCGCTGTAACCGACCGGTCCTGATGGGCTGGCCGGTCGGGTCAGGTTTTGGGGCCGACGTGGCGGTCCAGCGCGGCGACCGCGGACCGTCGGGCGACGGAGAGCGAGTCGGGCCGGTTCATCCGCCATGGGATGCCCAGCAGGTTCAGCGCCCACTGGCACAGCCCGATTATGTCGGTGGACCGGTTGACGAACAGGTAGCGGGGATAGACGTAGCAGCGACCTTCCCTGCGTACGGAGTTGGCGATCCGGCAGCCATCGGAGTGGAAGAGCCCGCGCAGGAAATGGCCCGGATTGGCGGCAACGATTTCCCGTTGCCAGTCGGCCAGCACGATCGGTCGGTCGTGTTTCTTGCCCGGTCCGTGTTGGGGTAGCAGACAGGGCCAGTGCTTTCCGTAGCTCTGTACGCTGACGCACCCCTGCTGACGTACCCGTTGCACGCTGCTAGCCAACACCGCCCGCATGGCGGTGTCACACGCCTCGATCAGGCCGGGCCAGTCGTTGGCGCAGGCGATCCGCAGCACCGGCACGCGTACCGAGGTGCCCAGATAGCCGTCGCCGAGATAGAGGCCAAGTAGGTAGCTGTAGCTGGCTGGATGTTCGGGGCCCGGCAATGCGGGCTGGCACCGGAAGCACCGGGTCGCCGTGCCAGTCGGTGCTGGGTTTGGGCGGTCCCGACACCAGTGCCAGACCGTCGGATATGGCAGGCCAGCCTCTCGCGCGATGGCCGCGATGGTCTTGCCAGCCAAGAACTGCTGGCGGACCCGGGCGCGGAGTTCGGGTGGGTGCATCCAGCCATATTCGAACACCCGTATGACAGTTGTGCCGGGAGCGGGACTTGAACCCGCACGCCCTTTCGGGCAGATGCTTTTGAGGCATCCGAGTCTGCCGATTCCTCCATCCCGGCGGCTGGGGATCACTGTACCCGACTAGGCTCATGCGGCAGCATGGGTGGTGGCGGTCCAGGGATAAACGGTGGGGGTTGGGGTTTTCGTGGCCGAGACGCAGGCGGGTGTTGAGCGCAGGCGGGTGCTGATCGCCGAGGACGAGGCGCTGATCCGGCTGGATCTTGCCGAGATGCTGGTCGAAGAGGGGTACGACGTGGTTGGCGAGGCCGGTGACGGCGAAACCGCCGTCCGCCTCGCCGAGGACCTCAAGCCGGACCTGGTGATTCTCGACATCAAGATGCCGATCATGGACGGCCTCGCCGCCGCCGAGCGGATCGCCGGTGCCCGGATTGCTCCGGTGATCATTCTCACCGCGTTCAGCCAGCGGGATCTGGTCGAGCGGGCCCGGGCGGCCGGTGCGATGGCGTACCTGGTCAAGCCCTTCCAGAAGAGCGACCTGGTGCCGGCGATCGAGATTGCGATCTCCCGCTACTCGGAGGTCTCGGCGCTGGAGGCCGAGGTGGCTGGGCTGACCGACCGACTTGAGGTCCGCAAGACCGTCGAGCGTGCCAAGGGCGCGTTGATGACGACGTACGGGATGACCGAGCCGCAGGCGTTCAAGTGGATCCAGCGCACCGCGATGGACCACCGGATGACGATGCGGGAGGTTGCCGAGCGGATCCTCGCCGAGGGCGTCGGCGACTCGACGGTCGATGGGGGAACGACGACCGCGGGCTGATCGCCACGTCCCGCACGCCTCTCCGGTCGGGGATCGTCTCCAGTCGATAGGATCGCCGGCATGGGGCGGCGGGGCATCGCGCTGGTCGGGGTGGTCGCGGTGGCGATCGGCGGCTGCGGTTCGGCGGGGTGTACCCCGCAGCGTGGTGTCGGTACGTCAGGTAACGCGAGTTCGGCCGAGCTGGTCCGGCCGGACTGGCGGCCCGTGCCGCTGCCATTACCGACCGGTATTCCCGGCCGGGTGGTGCTGCGTGACGCCACCGCCTGTGCCGGCCGGTGGTTTGTGGTCGGGGCGATGCATGCCGCCGACGGAACCACCCGTCCGGCGGCTTGGACGAGTCCGGACGCGCGGACCTGGACCCCGGTCACGGTGGCCGGGACGTCCTTCTACGGCAATCAGAACGTGCTGTACGCGGCCGGCTGCCGGGATGGTCGGCTGGCCGCGATCGGGGCGAAGAGTGGCGGTGCGCACGGTAATCCCCGGGTCAGTACCTGGCGTCAGGTCGGTGTGGACCGGCTCGTGGAGGTGCCGGCCGCCTTCGAGTTGTACGGCGGGCCGGAGGCGGTGGGCGTGTCCCGGATCGTGGGGGGCCCGACCGGCTGGCTGATCGTGGGGAACCGAACGCGGGGGGCGGCGACCTGGGTGTCGCGTGGTTCTCCCCGGGCGGGCACCTCCGCAGTGGACGCGGCAGGGTTCGATCTCGTCGACGGCGCCCCGGAACTGACCAGTGACGAGCGCGGCCGGACGATGGCGTTCGACGCTGTCGCGACCTCCCGGGGCTGGCTGGTCGTCGGTGGCATGACGCCTGCGGGGCAGATCGACTCGCGGCCGCTCGTCTGGCTCTCGGCCGACGGTCGGTCGTGGCGGCGGTTCGCCGTACCGCATCTCGATGCCGACGCCATGTTGCAGCGGGTCACCGTCGTCGACGGCGTTCCGGTCGTGATCGGTCTGCGGTCCGACGGTTTCGGTGCCTGGTACGACGACGGGCGTGGTTGGGTGGCGGCGGGCCGGTTCGGGTCCGTCGGTGGTGCCGGAGCGCCCTCGGTACGCGGGGTCGCGGTCGCCGCCGGCCGGCTCGTGGTGGCGGTGTCGACCGGTACGACGTACGAACTGTGGAGCTCTACCGATCGTGGCCGGTCGTGGCGGCGGTTCGCCGAGCCGGTATCGGGGGTATTGGCCGGTGGTGATTCGGGCATCGGGGTGACCGCTGCCGGGGACGGGGTGCTGGTTTCGATGGATGACGGTCGGGGGGCCGGTCTGTGGTGGACGCGCACGTCGACGCTGGATAGGTGAGGATCGCTCACGTCAGCGGTCGTTACATCAGTTGCCTATCGGTGAGGACCGTTGTCCAATCTGGTCGTTACCGCAGGCGATGGCCGGTGACGGGCGGGTCAGGGGTGGCCTCTTACAGCGGCGCGGGTCGATCAGCCACGGCGTGTAACGGTTAGGTCAACGCCGCTTCCGAGGTCTATCGGCGTGGATGGAAGGTGGGATAACGTCCGGCCCCAGACCGCGACGACGGTCTGGTTCGTCCGCCCCCGCAAGGGCCAATCCGCAGCGGGTGGTTCGGGCCATTGGACGGAGGAGGTTCGGGCCTTGAGGCAGAAGTTCTCGCGCTTGCTGGGCGGCGTCGCCATGCTGGCTGTCGTCGCGGGTGCAACGGCGTGCGGTGGGGGTGACGAGGGCGAGGCCAGCGCGTGCGGCAACAAGATCGCCTTCTTCGGTGCGTTGACGGGCAGCTCGGCCGCGCTGGGCATCAACGAGAACAACGGCGTCAAACTCGCCGTCGACCAGTACAACAAGCAGAACGCCGACTGCAAGGTCGAGCTGGTGCCGCTGGACTCGCAGGGCAGCCCGGACCAGGCACCGGGTCTGGCCCAGAAGGCGATCGACGACGAGAAGATCCTGGGTATCGTCGGTCCGGCCTACTCCGGTGAGTCGGAGGCCGCCAACCCCCTCTTCTCCGAGGCCGGTCTGGTGCACATCACCGCCTCCGCGACCCGGCCCAGCCTGGCCGAGCAGAAGTGGAAGACGTTCTTCCGGGCGGTCGGCAACGACCTGAGCCAGGGGCCGGCGGCCGGCAACTACATCAAGAACGTGCTGAAGGCCGAGAAGGTCTTCGTCATCGACGACCAGTCCGCCTACGGTGCCGGTCTGGCCGACGAGGTCAAGAAGGTGCTCGGTGCTGCCGTCGTCGGCTCGGACAAGGTGCAGGGCGAGGGGAAGCAGGTCGACTTCTCCGCAGCGGTCACCAAGGTGAAGAGCGCCGGAGTGGGCGCGATCTTCTACGGTGGCTACTACCAGGAAGCGGGCCTCATCCGTAAGCAGCTCAGCGCCGCCGGGGTGACCGCTCCGTTGGTGGCCGGTGACGGCGTTAACGACGCCGCGTACATCACCTCAGCCGGTCAGGCCGCCGCGGAGGGCACCATCCTCACCTGCCCCTGCGCGCCGGCCACCCAGGCCCGGGGCACCTTCGTCGAGGAGTACAAGAAGCTCAACGGCACCGACCCCGGCACCTACAGCGACACCGCGTACGACGCGGCGAACATCCTGCTGGCGGGTATCAAGGCCGGTAAGTCGACCCGCGCGGACATGCTGGCGTTCGTGAAGGGCTACAGCGGTGAGGGTATCGCCGCGACCTACAAGTTCACCGAGACCGGTGAGCTGGACCCGGCCCAGGTGAAGATCTGGGCGTACAAGGTCCAGGGTGGCAAGGTCGTGCCGGACCAGGAAATCCCCAAGGTCTGAGCGCAGGTTCGCCTGCCGGCGAACGCAGATGTGATCGCGGGTGCGGCCGGGAGATCGCTCCCGGCCGCACCCGAGTTGTTTCTCCAACCTGATAGGGCGCTCCTACCTTGAACCTAGACGGACTGCTCTCGAACTTCGGAGAGCTCACCACCACCGGCCTGACCCAGGGAGCCATCTACGCCCTGGTCGCGCTGGGCTACACGCTGGTCTACGGCGTGCTGAGACTCATCAACTTCGCCCACTCCGAGGTCTTCATCGCCGGAGCCTTCGGGGCCATGTGGGCCTGGCAGGCCTTCGGCCTCAACCAGGACTCGGTGGTCTCCGGGATCGGCACCATCACTCTCTATCTGTTGGTGGGCATGTTGGTCGCCGCCCTGGCCTCGGCGTTCACCGCGACCGTGATCGAGCGGGTGGCGTACCGGCCGTTGCGTAGGCGCAACGCCCCGCCGTTGGCCTTCCTGATCACCGCGATCGGCGCGTCGATCGCCATCGCCGAAGCCTTCGGTGTCTATACCCGACGGCTGCCCCAGGGGCTGCCCGAACTGGTCGACAAGTCCCCGCTCTTCACCATTGCCGGAGTGCCCATCGACGCGGTGCAGTTGCTGACCGTCGGCGCGGCGCTGGTGATGATGGTCGCCCTCGACATCTTCATCAACCGCAGCCGGGTCGGCCGGGGCATCCGGGCGGTGGCCCAGGACGCGAACACCGCCGCGCTGATGGGGGTCAACAAGGACCGGATCATCATGATGGTCTTCATCGCCGGTGGCGCGATGGCCGGCGTGGCCGGGCTGCTCTACAACGTCCGGATCAGCACCCTGACCTACAGCGTCGGCTTCATGCTGGGGCTCAAGGCGTTCACCGCCGCGGTTCTCGGCGGCATCGGCAACCTGCGTGGCGCGTTGGTCGGTGGCCTGCTGCTCGGCCTGGTGGAGAACTACGCCTCCGGCCTGTTCGGGTCGCAGTGGAAGGACTTCGCCGCGTTCGTGGTGCTGGTGGCGTTGCTGATGTTCCGGCCGACCGGCCTGCTCGGGGAATCACTGGGGAGGGCGCGGGCATGACCAGCGTTGTGGAAAAGGTACGCGCCGGCCGAGAGGCCATGGGCGAGCGTTGGCGCGGTGCGCCCCGGTGGGTGCGTTGGGCCCTGTTGGTGGCGGTGATCGTCTTCTTCTACGCTCTGCCGAACAAGGAGTTCTACCAGTACCTCGGTCCGATCCCGACGACAGGGTCGAACTTCACCCAGGTGCTGTTCACTGTTTCGATCTACGTCCTGCTGGCGATCGGGCTGAACATCGTCGTCGGGTTCGCCGGCCTGCTGGACCTCGGCTACTTCGGGTTCTTCGCGGTCGGTGCGTACACCGTCGCGGTGCTGACCTCGCCGACCAGCGATCTGAAGACGTTGTGGCCGTGGCTCGCGGTGGTGCCGCTGGCGATCGGTATCACGATGCTCTCCGGGGTGCTGCTCGGTACGCCGACCCTGCGGTTGCGTGGGGACTACCTGGCGATCGTCACGCTCGGCTTCGCCGAGATGATCCGGATCGCGGCGACGAGTGCGGAGTTCCTCAAGGGGCAGCGCGGCTTCAACCAGATCCCGCACCCGCCCGGCAGCTACGACGACGGTCGCCCGGTCTTCGGCGTGCTCGACGCCCGGCCGTACTACTGGCTGGTGTTGACGTTGATCATCCTGGTGGTGATCGGGGTCCGGAACCTCACCCATAGCCGGGTCGGCCGGGCCTGGGTGTCGATCCGGGAGGACGAGGACGCCGCGCAACTCATGGGTGTGCCTACCTTCAAGTTCAAGCTCTGGGCCTTCGCCGCTGGCGCGGCGATCGGCGGGTTGGCCGGCGCGCTCTTCGCGGGCAAGCAGAACTTCGTCAACTCGCAGAACTTCGAACTGCTCAACTCGATCATCATCCTCGCCGCCGTCATCTTCGGCGGTTCCGGCAACATCGTCGGCGCGATCGTCGGGGGTGGCCTGGTCGCGTACATGATCGAGCGGTTCCGGGGCATCGAGTTGTTCGGTATGGAGCTGTACGAGTATCGATTCCTGTTCTTCGGTGTGGTGCTCGTGGTCATGATGATCTTCCGGCCGCAGGGCCTGGTCCCGAACCGACGACGCGCGGCGGAGTTCAAGGACCGTCGCAAGGAGGTGACCGTCGGTGGGTGAGACCGCACCGAAGTCGAGTGTGCCCGCCCAGGGCGCGGCACCCGCCGCTGAACAGACGTCCCCGACCGCTGGACAGACGGCGCCGGTTGCCGAGCAGACCCCGTCCGGCCGTGAGCCGCTGCTGGAGGTGGACAACGTCACCCTGCGCTTCGGTGGCGTGGTCGCCCTGGACGGCGTGGACTTCACCCTCTACAAGGGAGAAATCCTCGGGCTGATCGGCCCGAACGGGGCCGGCAAGACCACCTGCTTCAACGCGATGACCGGGATCTACCAGCCGACCGAGGGGGAGATCCGGTTCCAGGGGCAGCGGATCACCGGCAAGAAGCGCCACCAGATCACCAAGCTGGGGATGGCGCGGACGTTCCAGAACATCCGGCTCTTCCCCGAGATGACCGCCCTGGAGAACGTCCAGGTCGGTGCCGACGCGCACCACAAGACCAGCGTGATATCGGCCCTGTTCCGACTTCCCCGACACTGGCGGGAGGAACGCGAGGGCCGGGAGAAGGCCGAGCGTCTGTTGGAGTTCGTCGGCATCCGGGATCGGATCCACGAGTACGCCCGCAACCTGTCCTATGGCGAACAGCGACGGTTGGAGATCGCTCGGGCGTTGGCGACCGATCCGGCGTTGCTCTGCCTGGATGAGCCGGCGGCCGGGTTCAACCCGGCTGAGAAGGAAGATCTGCTGCAACTGATCCGGCGGATCCGGGACACCGGCGTGACCATCCTGCTCATCGAGCACGACATGCGGCTGGTCATGGGTGTGACCGACCGGATCGTGGTGCTGGAGTTCGGAAAGAAGATCGCCGAAGGGCTCCCGGCCGAGGTGCGGGAGGACCATCGGGTGATCGCGGCGTACCTGGGGGTGCCGGACGATGCTGCTTGAGATAGATGACGTCAGCCTGCTCTACGGGCGGATCCAGGCGTTGCACGGGATCAGCCTGACCGTGGACGAGGGCGAGATCGTGGCGCTGATCGGTGCCAACGGTGCCGGCAAGACCACCACGATGCGGGCCATTTCCGGCATCCGACCGATCGCCTCCGGCAGTATCCGGTTCGCCGGCGAGGACATCTCCAAGCTCCGGGCCGACCTGCGGGTACGGCGCGGGCTCTGCCAGGCCCCGGAGGGTCGGGGCGTCTTTCCCGGCATGACGGTGATGGAGAACCTGGGGATGGGGGCCTACACCCGGCGGGACCGCTCGGAGATAGCCAAGGACCGGGCCCGGGTGCTGGAGATGTTCCCCCGGTTGGCCGAACGGCGCAAGCAGCCCGGCGGCACCCTCTCCGGTGGCGAGCAGCAGATGCTGGCCGTGGGGCGGGCGCTGATGAGCCGGCCGAAGCTGCTGCTGCTCGACGAACCGTCGATGGGGCTCGCCCCGATGCTGATCCAGCAGATCTTCTCGATCATCAAGGAGATCAATCAGCAGGGCACCACGGTTCTGCTGGTGGAGCAGAACGCCCAGCAGGCGCTCTCCCTGGCGCATCGGGCGTACGTGCTGGAGACCGGCCGAATCGTCAAGAGCGGTACCGGCCTCGAACTGCTGCACGACGACGCGGTCAAAGAGGCGTATCTGGGTGTGGCCTAGCCGGTATCCGGCTTACCTATGGGGAGGAACGCATGATCAGAACCAGTCATCGCGGCCGGCGTGCCGCGTTCGGTCTGGCCAGCGCGGCACTGCTCACTGTCTCTCTTGCCGCCTGCGGCGAGAAGGAGGAGACGGACCTGCCGGGTGCTGGTCCTACCGTGACGGCGGCGGCCGACTCGGCACTGGCGGCGAAGGTGCCGGACGCTATCAAGGCGGACGGGAAGATCGTCGTCGGAACGGACGCGACCTATCCGCCCGCCGAGTTCCTGGACACCGACGGTAAGACGGTGATCGGCTTCGACGCCGAACTCTTCACCGCCGTCGCCGCCAAGCTCGGCCTGAAGGCGGAGTTTGTCCCCGCCCCCTTCGGCGACATCATCACCGGTGTCGGATCCGGTAAGTACGAGGTCGGCGTCTCGTCGTTCACCATCAACGACGAACGTAAGGGCCAGGCCAACATGGTCAGCTACTACCAGGTCGGCACCCAGTGGGTGACCAAGAAGGGCAACCCGGCCGGGGTGACCCTGGACAACGCCTGCGGCAAGAAGATCGCCGTACAGAAGGACACCATCCAGGTCGAGGACATCACCGCCCGGTCCAAGAAGTGCACCGACGCGGGGAAGCCAGCCATCGCCATCGACCAGTTCCCCGGCCAGGACGCGGCCACCGCGGCGGTGGTGTCCGGCAAGGACGACGCCATGCTCGCCGACTACCCGGTGGGTGTGTACGCCGTCACCAAGGCGGAGGGGCAGCTGGAACTGCTCGACAAGATGTACGAGGCCGCGCCGTACGGCATCGTGGTGGCCAAGGGCCAGACGGCGTTCGCCGAGGCGGTACGGGACGCCACCAAGGCGCTGATCACCGACGGGACCTACCAGAAGATCCTCGAAAAGTGGAAGGTTGCCGACGGCGCGATCACCGATCCGGCGATCAACCCGTGACGCGATGACGACCGAGGAACAGGCACTTCCCGTACGGGCACGGCCGGCACCGATCCAGGCCGTGCCCGTACGGCATCCCGGCCGCTGGGTGACCGTCGCCGTACTGGCCGTACTGGCCGCGATGTTCGCGCATGTGTTGGTGACCAACGAGAAGTTCAACTGGCCGTTCATCGTCGACAACATGTTCCGTCCACCGGTGATCGAGGGACTGCTGCGCGGCACCATCCTCATGACGGTCAGCGCGATGCTGATCGGCGTGACCCTCGGCGTGGCCGTGGCGGTGATGCGGCTGTCGACCAACCCGATCCTGCGCTCCGTCTCGTGGCTGTTCACCTGGTTCTTCCGGGCGGTGCCCCGGCTGGTGCTGCTGATGCTCTTCGGAAACCTCGGCATCCTTTGGAGCCGGGTCGAGTTCGGGGTGCCCTTCGACACCCAGCTCGGGCAGCTCTTCGGCATCGACGGTCTGCAGTTGCGGCTGTTCGGCTTCGAATCCCGCGACCTGCTGACCGGCTTCATGGCCGGGCTGCTCGGCTTGGCGCTCTCCGAGGCCGCCTACATGGCGGAGATCGTGCGGGCCGGTATCCAGTCGGTCGACCCGGGGCAGTCCGAGGCGGCTTCCGCGTTGGGCATGGGCCGGGGGCAGGTGCTGCGTCGGGTGGTGCTACCGCAGGCGATGCGGGTGATCATCCCGCCGACCGGCAATGAGACCATCGCGATGCTCAAGGACACCTCGCTGCTGCTGTACGTACCGGTGAGCATCGAATTGTTCTTCCAGCTCGACGCCGTCGGCAAGCGCGAGTTCCAGATCTTCCCGATGTACGTCGCGGCCTGCCTTTGGTATCTGCTGCTGACCAGCGTCCTGCTGGTGGGGCAGTTCTTCCTGGAGCGGCACTTCTCCCGGGGGTACGGCCGCAGCGAGCGGGCCAGGTTGAGGCTGCGCAGCATCGCCGCGGAGACCGGTGGCGGTGCGGCCGGGGCGGAGGCGAGATGACCGAGACGACAGCCACGGCGCAGGGGGCGGACCGGCCGGCGGTGCGGGGGACGGTCCCGCCGTCGGCGCAGGCTGGTCTGATGGTGCAGGCCGACAACGTGCACAAGTCCTTCGGGTCGCTGGAGGTGCTGCGCGGGGTCGACCTGGCGGTGCGGCCGGGTGAGGTGTGCTGTGTGCTCGGGCCGTCGGGCTCGGGCAAGTCGACCTTCCTACGTTGCGTCAACCACCTGGAGAAGATCAACGCTGGGCGGATCTGGGTGGATGGTGAGCTGATCGGCTATCGCGAGCGGGGCGGCAAGCTGCACGAGTTGCGGGAGAAGGAGGTGGCCGCGCAGCGCCGGTCGATCGGCATGGTGTTCCAGCGGTTCAACCTGTTCCCGCACATGACCGTGCTGGAGAACGTCGTCGAGGCGCCGATCCGGGTCCGCCGGGAAAGTCGGGCGACGGCTCGGGACCGGGCCGAGTCCCTGCTCGGCCGGGTCGGCCTAGCCGACAAGCTCAGCAGTTATCCCAGTCAGCTTTCCGGCGGTCAGCAGCAGCGGGTGGCGATCGCCCGGGCGCTGGCGATGGAGCCCCAGCTGATGCTCTTCGACGAGCCGACCAGCGCGCTGGACCCGGAGCTGGTGGGCGAGGTGCTGGACGTCATGAAGGACCTGGCCCGGGACGGGATGACCATGATCGTCGTGACTCACGAGATCGGCTTCGCCCGGGAGGTCGGTGACTCGCTGGTCTTCATGGACGGCGGGGTGGTGGTCGAGTCGGGAAGTCCCCGGGACTTGCTCGCCAACCCGAGGCACGACCGGACCAAGGCATTCCTTGCCAAGGTCCTCTAGCCGCCTCTAGCCGACGTGCCAAGAAGAGGGTCAGGCCCGGCGGTGGCACGTACCGGAGTGGCGGACCGGCACGTGCCGGGGTCCGAGCCTGTCGGAGGGGCGGACTAGAGTCACATCTTGTGACAGCTTCGACCCCGCGCCTGCTGCTCGTTGACGGACATTCGCTGGCTTACCGGGCGTTCTTCGCCCTGCCGGTGGAAAACTTCTCCACCACCACCGGGCAGCCGACCAACGCGGTCTACGGCTTCACCTCAATGCTGATCAACGTGTTGCGCGATGAGCAACCGACGCACATCGTGGTGGCGTTCGACGTCTCCCGCCGCTCGTTCCGCACCGAGCGCTACGCCGAATACAAGGCCGGCCGCTCGGAGACGCCGGCCGACTTCGTCGGGCAGGTCAGCCTGGTCAAGGAGGTCCTTGAAGCGCTGCGGATCCCGGTGGTGGAAAAGGAGGGCTACGAGGCTGACGACGTGATCGCCACGCTGGCCTGCCAGGGGCGGGACAACGGCATGGAGGTGCTGATCAGCTCCGGCGACCGGGATGCCTTCCAACTCGTCGGTGACCGGATCACCGTGCTCTACCCCCGGAAGGGCGTTTCCGACCTGGCCCGGATGGATCCGGCGGCGGTGACCGCGCGCTACGGGGTCGGCCCGGACCGCTACCGCGATCTGGCCGCCCTGGTGGGGGAGGCGAGCGACAACCTGCCGGGGGTGCCCGGGGTTGGTCCCAAGACCGCGGCCAAGTGGATTGGTCAGTACGGCGGCGTCGAGGGCGTGATCGCCCGCGCGGACGAGATCAAGGGCAAGGCGGGGGAAAGCCTGCGGGAGCGGCTCGCCGATGTGATCCGCAACTACGAGCTCAACTGCCTGGTCTCCGACCTGGAACTGCCGCTGCAGGTCGATGACGCCCGTTGGACCGGGTGGGATCGCGAGGCGGTGCACCAGGTTTTCGACACGCTGCAGTTCCGGATTCTGCGGGACCGGCTCTACCAGTACCTGGAGGCGGTCGAGCCGGAGGCGGAGGCCGGCTTCGACCTGTCCGGTGAGGTACTACGTCCCGGTACGGTCGCCGCCTGGCTGGCCACCCACGCCCCCGCCGGCACACCCACCGGGGTGGCGGTCGCCGGCACCTTCGGGCGTGGCACCGGCTCGCTGAGCGGGGTGGCGATCGCCACCGCCGGTGGTGCCGCCGGCTGGTTCGATCCGGCCCAGCTCGACCCCGCCGACGAGACATCGGTCGCCGACTGGCTGGCCGACGCGGACCGTCCGAAGGTGCTGCACGACAGTAAGCCGGCGTTGTTGGCCTTCGCGGCCCACGGCTGGGATCTGGCCGGCGTCGTCCGGGACACCGCGCTCGCCGCCTACCTGGCCCGGCCCGACCAGCGGTCCTACGACCTGACCGACCTGGCTCTGCGCTATCTGCACCGGGAGCTGCGAGTCGATGCGCCGGAGAGCGGGCAACTCACTCTCGACGGCTTCGGCAACGACGGCGAGGTCGAGCAGAACCTGATGCTCCGGGCCCGCGCCACCCTCGACCTCGCCGACGCGATCGACGTCGAGCTGGCCCGCGACGGCGGTTCCCCGGCTTCCCCGGCAGCGACGGGGGACGAGCAGCCGGAGGGTGGCCCGGCGGACGGGGCACCGCAGGACGTGTCCGCGCACAGTTCGGCGGAGCTCTCCGCGAGGCTGATGACCGAGGTGGAGCTTCCCCTGGTTCGAGTGCTCGCCGGCATGGAGCGGGTCGGCATCGCCGCGGACACCGACTACCTCTCCGAGCTGGAGGCGCACTTCGCGGCGGAGGTGAAGGCCGCCGCCCAGTCCGCCTACGAGGTGGTCGGCCGGGAGTTCAACCTCGGCTCGCCCAAGCAGTTGCAGGAGATCCTCTTCACCGAGCTGGGCCTGCCGAAGACCAAGAAGATCAAGACGGGCTACACCACCGACGCCGACGCGTTGCAGTGGCTCTACGCGCAGCAGCCGCACCCGGTGCTGGCGCATCTGCTGCGTCACCGGGACGTCGCCCGGCTCAAGTCGACCGTGGACGGGCTCCTCAAGTCGATCTCCGACGACGGGCGCATCCACACCACCTTCCACCAGACGGTGGCGGCCACCGGGCGGCTGTCGTCGACCGATCCCAACCTGCAGAACATTCCGATCCGGACCGAGGAGGGGCGGCGGATCCGCCGGGCCTTCGTGGTGGGCCCGGGCTACGAGACCCTGCTGACCGCCGACTACAGCCAGATCGAAATGCGGATCATGGCGCACCTCTCCGCCGACGACGCGCTGATCGAGGCGTTCAACTCCGGGGCCGACTTCCACGCCGCCACCGCCTCCTCCGTGTTCGGCGTGCCGGTGGACGAGGTGACCGCAGACCAACGTCGCAAGATCAAGGCGATGAACTACGGCCTGGCGTACGGCCTCAGTGCCTTCGGCCTCTCCCAGCAGTTGAGCATCACCCCGGATGAGGCCCGAGGGCTGATGGAGGAATACTTCAGCCGATTCGGCGGGGTCCGCGACTACCTGCGTGAGGTGGTGAAGCGGGCGGTGCAGGACGGCTACACCTCGACGATCCTGGGCCGGCGGCGTTACCTGCCCGACCTGGTCAGCGACAACCGCCAGCGCCGGGAGATGTCCGAGCGGATGGCGCTCAACGCGCCGATCCAGGGCTCGGCGGCGGACATCATCAAGGTGGCCATGCTGCACGTCGACACCGCGCTACGCGAGGCCGGTCTGCGCTCGCGCATGCTGCTTCAGGTGCACGACGAACTGGTCTTCGAGGTGGCCCCCGGAGAACGGGACGCGCTGGAGGCGTTGGTCCGTCAGCGGATGGGGCAGGCTTACCCGCTGTCGGTGCCGCTGGAGGTCTCGGTCGGGGTGGGCCAGGACTGGAACAGCGCCGACCACTGAATCGGCCGGACGATCGGTCTGCCGGTGGCGGGGAATCTCGTCACCGGCGGCCGGGGGCGGGTCACTTCAACGGGTCGTGTCCCCAGTTCATCAGCGAGTAGCGCCATCGGGTGTGCCGGACGTCGCCGCTGGGACGCTGTGCCAGGTGCCGGTGCACGTACCCGACGACCTTGCGCATGTGCGCGTAGTCCCAGTCGGTCAGTTCCGCCTTCTTCCGGCGTAGCAGCCCCACGATCCGCCGGCCCGACTCGTGGCCGACCGACTCGCCTCCGCTGGCGGAGTGCTGGCCGACCGCCTGCGACTCGTCGGTCTCCAGCCACTTCGTCAACTCGCCGGGGCTCATGTTGACCGCATCGGTGAAGTCCCGGTGTACGCCCGTCCCGTCGTCACCCCGGCTCACGGTGGAGTGCCTCCGGCTTGTGCACCGCATCGCGTCCCTCGGCGGTGCGTACCCGATATTGCGGTTTGTCCTTCGATGCGGCGACCACCCGCTTGGCGGCCCGGGTCCGATGGGTGATCTCCTCCTGCACCGTGCCATGGGCCCTCGAGCCGTGGCTGGACCAGCTGACCCGGTCGCCCCTGTGCAGCTTCTTCCGCTCGGCCATGTGGCGGTCTACCCGGAGCCTCCACCACGAAACGGTGGTCCGCCGCCGGGGGAAGGGGGGTTAGGCCGGTTTGTGGCAGACGAAAATGGCGGTGCCGGGGAAGAGACGTCCACGTAACGGGCTCCACTGGCCCCAGATTCCCTCGTGCCCCTCCGGCCACTCCGGCTCCACCACGTCACGCAGGGAGAAACCGGCACCGACGATCTCGCGTACCCGGTCGCCGAGGGTGCGGTGCTGCTCGACGTAGGTGGGGACGCCCTCGGAGTCCTCCTCGACGTACGGGCGGCGGTCGAAGTAGGAGTTCACCGCCGTCAGACCGTTCTCACCCGGGTCGTCGAGGAAGATCCATCGCATCGGATGAGTGACCGAGAAGACCCACCGACCGCCGGGACGCAGCACCCGGAAGACCTCCCGCATCACCGCGGCCGAGTCGGCGACGAACGGAATCGCCCCGAACGCCGTACAGACCGTGTCGAAGGACACATCGCCGAACGGCAGGGCCAGGGCGTCGGCCTGGACGAGCGGGACGCGTACCCCCGAGGTGGTCGCCGCGCCGGCGGCGTGGCGCAACATGCCGGCGGAGAGGTCCAGCGCCACGACCCGGGCATCCTGGGTGGCCAACCAGCGCGCGGCCGACGCCGCGCCGCAACCGAGTTCCAGTACGCGACGCCCGGCCACCTCACCCAGTAACTGGACGTCGGCCTCCCGGATCCCTTCGGGGCACCACACGAAGTCGACCTCACCCAGGAACGCGCCGTGTTCGGCCTGGTAGTCGTCGGCGTCCAGGTCCCACCAGCCCCGAGCGGCCCGTCGGCTCTCCGCATCGCCAACCCAGCGTCGGCTAACCCCGTGGTGGTCGTCGGTCCAGCCGTCGTCGCTCATCCCGATCACGCTAGACCCCACCGGGTCAGGGATCGGCAGCGGCCGAGGCTTTTCCGGTACGTGGAGTCGCGGATTTCGGGTCCGGGAAAAGTGTGCTGCCTTCAGGTGTGGGGAGGGCTTGCATGCTGTGGTAATGCGCACGGTAAGCTGTTCGATGCGCTCGCGGATCGCGTGCCTCGGCAGGGAGCAGGTCCGCGGTCGACGGACACACCCATGGTCGTTCAGTGGCGCGATGGTCTTCACTGGCGATCGACAGGTGTGTTTGCGGCGGATCCGCTGGGCGCAAACAGGTCACTGCGACACAAGCCAGCTGTGACACACCATCCGACCGGAGCAACCGCCCACATGACGAGCAGCATCGAGGCCTCCTCGAGCGCCACCCGGGTCACCCACGACGATCTCGGTTCCGAGGAGGCTTTCCTCGCCGCGATCGACGAGACCATCAAGTACTTCAACGACGGCGACATTGTCGAAGGCACCGTCGTCAAGGTCGATCGGGACGAGGTCCTGCTCGACATCGGCTACAAGACCGAGGGTGTCATCCCCTCGCGCGAGTTGTCGATCAAGCACGACGTAGACCCCGCCGAGGTTGTGTCGGTCGGTGACCACATCGAGGCCCTGGTTCTCCAGAAGGAGGACAAGGAAGGTCGCCTGATCCTCTCGAAGAAGCGGGCTCAGTACGAGCGCGCCTGGGGCACCATCGAGAAGATCAAGGACGAGGACGGTGTCGTCCGCGGCTCGGTCATCGAGGTGGTCAAGGGTGGCCTCATCCTCGACATCGGGCTGCGTGGCTTCCTGCCCGCCTCCCTGGTGGAGATGCGCCGGGTCCGCGACCTGCAGCCGTACGTGGGGCGTGAGCTCGAGGCCAAGATCATCGAGCTGGACAAGAACCGCAACAACGTGGTCCTGTCCCGCCGGGCCTGGCTGGAGCAGACCCAGTCCGAGGTGCGCACCGAGTTCCTCAACAAGCTCCAGAAGGGCCAGGTCCGCAAGGGCGTCGTGTCCTCGATCGTCAACTTCGGCGCCTTCGTCGACCTGGGCGGCGTGGACGGCCTGGTGCACGTCTCCGAGCTGTCCTGGAAGCACATCGACCACCCGTCCGAGGTTGTCGAGGTCGGCCAGGAGGTCGAGGTCGAGGTCCTGGACGTCGACCTGGACCGCGAGCGGGTCTCGCTGTCGCTGAAGGCGACCCAGGAGGACCCGTGGCGTCAGTTCGCCCGCACCCACGCGATCCAGCAGATCGTTCCGGGTAAGGTCACCAAGCTGGTTCCGTTCGGTGCGTTCGTGCGCGTCGACGACGGCATCGAGGGCCTGGTGCACATCTCCGAGCTGGCCGAGCGCCACGTGGAGATCCCGGAGCAGGTCGTCCAGGTCGGCTCGGACGTCATGGTCAAGGTCATCGACATCGACCTGGAGCGTCGGCGGATCTCGCTCTCGCTCAAGCAGGCCAACGAGGGCTTCGTCGAGGGCGAGGAGCACTTCGACCCGACCCTCTACGGCATGGCCGCGACGTACGACGCCGAGGGCAACTACATCTACCCGGAGGGCTTCGACCCGGAGACCGGGGAGTGGCTCGAAGGCTTCGAGAAGCAGCGGGAGACCTGGGAGCAGCAGTACGCCGAGGCGCGCACCCGCTGGGAGGCCCACACCAAGCAGGTGCAGACCTCCCGGGCGGCCGACGCCGAGGCTGCGGCCAACCCGGCTCCGGCCGGTGCTGGCGCCGGTGGCGGGGCGACCTCGTCGACCCCGGCCCCGGCCCGTCAGGCCGAGGAGCCGGCCGGCACCCTGGCCACCGACGAGGCGCTCGCCGCACTGCGCGAGAAGCTTGCCGGCGGCAAGTAGTCAGCTCACCGCGGAGGCCCGCCCCGCGACCGGTACACCGGTCGCGGGGCGGGCCTCCGCCATCTGCGCTTCGTCCGTTCCCTGCTCCGTCGCTCCGGTTCCGGCCGCCATGTTTCTCCGGTTCCGTCCGGGAGATCGGTGCGGAGTCCTGGCCACGCGTTCCTGGGAGATCTTGGCGGAATGGGACGGTACCGGGTTGACTGGGCAGGTGCTGAAGATCGGACTCACCGGCGGGATCGGATCGGGAAAGAGCGTCGTCGCGCGGCGGCTGGCGCAGCTCGGGGCGGTGATCATCGACGCCGACCGGATCGCCCGCGAGGTGGTCGCTCCCGGTACGGAGGGCCTACGCGAGATCGCCACCACCTTCGGTTCCGGAGTGCTTCAGGACGACGGAAGCCTGGACCGGGCAGCCCTCGGTGTGGTGGTCTTCGGTGACCACGCGGCGCGCGCCCGGTTGGAGGCGATCACCCATCCTCGGGTACGCGCCCGGACCGCCCAACTCGTGGCCGAGGCACCTCCGGACGCGATCGTCGTCAACGACGTA